>JAUVXF010000015.1 GCA_030603695.1 Natronohydrobacter sp.
ATAGGCGCGGAATTCGCCGAAATACTTCGTGATCGCGGCTGTCAGCGTTGTCTTGCCGTGGTCCACATGGCCAATCGTGCCAATGTTCACATGCGGTTTGTTGCGTTCAAACTTTTGCTTTGCCATGGTTTCGGAACCCTTTGTTGTTCGGCCAGATTGCCCGGCCCCTTGATCACACGCGCGCCACTTACTCAGCCTGACCCGGAAAATCAAGCGCAGTTTGCACCGCAGGCGCGCGCATTCCCTGATTTATTGCATCATGCCGGGGGTTGGGCAGCATCAGCGGCAGCGGTTTGCGGCTGTGGCGCGGGATCAGGCCCTTGCACGCGCGGGGGGAACCAATCGGGGTTGGAGGCCAGCCAGTTTTCAATGGCCAGAACCGCGTTTTGCGACAGGTTCTGCATTTGCTGTTCTGCCGATTGTGTCAGGCCGGAACTGACCACGGTTTCGCCCGACAGGCTTTCAAGCACTGTGATGCGGTGCGGGGTGTCATTGATCTTGCCGCCCGCGGCATCATCCCAGACGGTGACACCCAGAATCAAAACCGATTTTGGCGCGGCGACAAGGGGAATGCCGGGCATGGCGAGAACATAGCCATCCACGGAAACCCCCAGATGATAGAGCCTGTCGCCATCATAGCGCGCGAAACGGCGGCGCATTTCGGCGGTCAGGCTTTCTTGCCATTCTTCTGCCGTTGCGCGGCGCGAGGCAGGGCCAACAGTGGCATTTTCGGCCACCACAATCGCATGCCCCAGATAGAAGTTATCCAGCTCTGCGCGCTCGTCGCGCAATTCGCGCCCATTGGAGCAAGCTGACAGCACCAGCGCTGCCAAGAGCGCAAAACCGGCACGGGGCAAGGTATAGGTTGACAGCATCCGCACTCTCCGCAGTTTCCTTGCGCCTGTGCTAACCGATCTTGCCGAAAAGGGCAAATGCGGCGCGCAAAGGCGCTTTGTCAGGCAAAGCGATTGTCGCGCGGAAAGCCACGCGGGGCCATGCGCCCGGCGCTGGCGCGTTTGCCCAGCCATTCGGACAGATCGCCTTCATGGCGCGTGCGCCCTGCCGGGTCTTTCCAGCTCAGCCCTTCGGCCAGGGTGATCGTGGCCAGATCGGACAGGCCGCCATCTTTGTAAGATTGCAGCCGCACGCCCTTGCCGCGCGCCATTTCGGGCAGTTCTTCCAGTGCGAACACCAGCAATTTGCGATTCTCGCCCACCACGGCCAAATGATCGCCTGCCACTTTGCGGCAAATCTGGGCGCGCACCCCGTCTTTGAGGTTGAGCACCTGTTTGCCGCTGCGTGTCTGGGCGATCACCTCTTCTGACGGCACGACAAAGCCATCACCTGCGCTGGAGGCCACAACAAGCCGCGCATCAGCGCTATGGGTGAACAAATCCACGATCTCTGCCTCATTGGGCAGATCGATCATCAGGCGCACAGGTTCGCCCATGCCGCGCCCGCCGGGCAGATTGGCCCCCAGAAGCGTGTAAAACCGCCCGTTAGAGCCGAAAAGAACGATCTTATCCGTGGTTTCGGCGTGAAAGGCGAAGCGGGCTTCATCGCCATCCTTGAACTTGAACCCCTGATCCAGCGCCACATGCCCTTTCATGGCCCTGATCCAGCCCATTTTGGAGCACACAACCGTGATCGGCTCGCGCTCTATCATGGCTTCCAGCGGCACCTCTTCCACGTCGCCCGCCTCGGTGAAATCGGTGCGGCGGCGGCCCAGATCGGTGGCCTTGCCAAATTTGGCCTGCACGTCGCGCAATTCGGTGCTGATGCGCGCCCATTGCAACCGTTCAGAGCCAAGCAAATCTTCCAGCGCTGCGCGTTCTTCCAACAGCGCGTCGCGTTCGCGGCGCAATTCCATCTCTTCCAAGCGGCGCAGAGAGCGCAGGCGCATATTGAGGATGGATTCGGCCTGAAGCTCTGTCAACTCGCCCTCGCCGGGCGCGGGGGCGATATAATCGGCCTCTGACATGGCGCGGGGGAAGGCGCGGCCCCATGTCTCGCGCATCAGCGCCTCGCGGGGGGCCTCGTCATAGCGGATGATATCTATCACGCGGTCAAGGTTCAGGAAGGCGATGATAAAGCCTTCCAGCACTTCCAGCCGGTGGTCGATCTTGTCCAGCCGGTGCTGGCTGCGGCGCTGCAAGACGGCGCGGCGATGATCTACAAAGGCGCGCAGAACTTCGCGCAGGCTGCATACACGCGGCGTGACGCCATCTATCAGAACATTCATGTTCAGGCTGAAGCGCGTTTCCAGATCGGAATTGCGAAACAGCATCCCCATCAGCAATTCGGGATCAACGCTGCGGCTTTTGGGTTCCAGAACGATCCGCACATCATCGGCCGATTCGTCGCGCACATCTGCCAGAAGGGGCACTTTGCGGGTATGGATCACTTCGGCCAGTTTTTCGATCAGGCGGGATTTCGGCACCTGAAAGGGGATTTCCGTGACCACAATCTGCCATTGCCCGCGCCCCAGATCTTCCACCTGCCAGCGCGCGCGCAGCCGGAAAGACCCGCGCCCTGTCTGATAGGCGGCAAGAATGGCCTCGCGCGGCTCTGCCAGCAGGCCGCCGGTGGGGAAATCGGGGCCGGGGATAAGTTTTATCAACTCTTCATCGGGCAGATCGGGGGCGGCGATAAGGGCAAGGCAGCCTTCGATCAATTCATCCAGATTATGCGGCGGGATATTGGTGGCCATGCCCACCGCAATCCCGCTTGCGCCATTGGCCAGCAGGTTGGGAAAGGCTGCGGGCAAGACAACGGGTTCTTCCAGCGTGCCATCATAATTGGGCCGGAAATCCACGGCATTTTCGGCCAGCCCTTCCAGCAGCGCTTCTGCGGCATGGGCCATGCGCGCTTCGGTATAGCGCGCAGCGGCGGGGTTATCGCCATCGATATTTCCGAAATTGCCCTGCCCATCCACCAGCGGATAACGCAGGTTGAAATCCTGCGCCAGCCGCGCCATGGCGTCATAAATCGCGGCATCGCCATGGGGGTGATAATTGCCCATCACATCGCCCGTGATCTTGGCGGATTTGCGAAACCCGCCATTGGGCGAAAGCTTCAATTCCCGCATGGCAAAGAGAATGCGCCGGTGCACGGGTTTCAGCCCGTCACGCGCATCGGGGAGTGCGCGGTGCATGATGGTAGAGAGCGCATATTGCAGATAGCGCGAGCCGAGCGCGCGGCGCAGCGGTTCTGCCACTGGGGCGGTCATATCGGATTGCGCGTCATCATCTTGTGCCATGGTTTCGCAATACCCCCAAAAGATGGGTTTCGTCCAGTCCCGATAACACGGCAAATTTACGCTGCCACAAAACTTGGCGCTTGTGAGGGGGGCGGGGGCGGCCCTAATCTTGGGCGCAAGCAACGATTTGCGCGAAAGGGATATTATGCGGGCATTATCTGTTTTGGTTTTTGCAGGTCTGGCAATGCCAGCCATGGCACAGACGCGGCCTGAAATCCGCGCTGTGACCTTATCCACCGCCGGGCTGGCGCTGATCGAGGCCGAGGCCAGTTTGGGCGCCGAGGGGCTGCGCCTGCCTGTGCGGCGCGCCGATATCAATGATTTCCTGAAATCGCTGCGCCTGTCAGACCCGGCAGGCGGTGTGCCGCGCCTGACATTCTCTGGCCCCGGCATGGTGCAGGACACATTCGCCGCCCTGCCCTTCGGCCCCGAAGCGCTGGGTGATCTGCACACCCTTCTGGCCGCGATGGTGGGCGCGCCTGTGCGTGCCGTGCGGCATGGCACTGTTATGGAAGGGGCAGTGATGGGCACGCAGGCCCTGCCCTGCCCGCCAGAGGCGCAAGGCGCCTGTGCCGCCCTGACCCTGCGTCTGGCAGATGGCACATTGCGCCAGATCGCGCTGGACGCAACAACAGAGATTGGCTTTCTGGAGGACAGCGACAGCGCCGCGATTGCGCAGGGGCTGGAGGCGCTGCGCCGGGGCGCGCGCGCGCAGGTGGTGGATGTGACGCTGCACAGCACACAGGCCGGGCCGCGCCCTGTGGCCCTTGGCTGGCTGCAACCTGCGCCCTTGTGGAAAACCGCGTGGCGGGCCGAAGATGGGCCGGAGGGCATGACCCTGACAGGCTGGGCGGTGATTGAAAACACCACCGGGCAGGATTGGGAAGATATCTCTCTGACGCTTGCAACCGGGGCAGTGCAGGCGCTGGAGGTGCAGCTTTACGAGCGTCTGGAGGCCGAGCGCAAACTGGCCGCCCCGCAGTTTGAACCCGCTTTTGCCGTATCCCAGCCCATGGGGCGCGAGATGGCGTTCGAGGCAGATATGGCCATTGCCCCCGTGGTGATGGAGGATGCAGAGAGTTTCTCGCGCTTCACGCTGTCACAGCCCGTAACCCTGCGCGCGGGCGAGATGATCTCGTTGCCCTTTTTGAGCGAGGCGCTGGAAGAGGCGCGGCTCACGCTCTATTCCGGCGGCAGTGGCATGGCCCATCCGATGATTGCCATCGAATTTGAAAACCCTTTGCCCCTGCGCCTGCCTGCCGGGGTTGTGACGCTCTATGAGCCGGGGCGCGGCCATGCGGGGGATGCCATGATCCCCGAAATGGCGCCGGGCGCGCGCGAGGTGATCGAATTTGCCCAAGATACCGCCATGCGCATATCAGAGCGCATGCAAGACAGCGTGCAGGTGCGCGCGGGGCGGATTGTGAACGGGGTGCTGGAGGTGGAAGAAAAGCTGGAGCGGCGCACCGCCTACCGGATAGAGGGCGCGCCCCTTCAGGATCGTGTGCTGACGCTGTTGCACCCGCTGAACCCCGGCTGGCAGATGGAAACAGAGGGCGGCAGTGCGGGCTTTGCCGATACGCGCTTTGCCATCACCGTGCCTGCGGGCGAGACTATGACGCATGAGGTGCTGGAAACCCAGCTTGTGAGCACCGAAATCGGGTTGCTGGCGCTGGAGGATGAGGCGCTGGCCTTCTGGTCGGGCCGCATACCCGATGCGGGATTGCGCGACACGCTGGAAGCGCTGCAAGAGCTGCGCCGCGAAGAACAGGGGCTGCGCAACGAGATGGCCCGGATTGCCGCGCAAGAGGGCGAATTGCTGGCCGATCAGGCGCGGCTGGCGGGGCTGGTCACGCAGCTTGGGGCAGATAGCGCCGCAACACCGGCGCGGCGGGCGCGGATAGATGCGATTGATGATGACATCGCACAGGCGCGCGCGGCCCGCGCCGCGGCACAGGCCCGGCTGGCAGAAATCGGGCAGGCGATAGAGGCGCTGGTCGGAGGGGGCTGAGCCTTTGGGGCGGGCGTGGGCGGGCAGCCCCTGCCCCCCAGCAACACACCGCCGCCAACGGCCCGGTGCTGCGCGGGGTTCTCTTCTCGCATCTTCACTGAAGCAGGCATAGATAAACAGCAGCAAGGTGACGGGTCGCTTTGCATGGCAGCGCATCGCTTGGCCCTCTCGCCAAGCGCGGAATCAAGGGCGCAGCCCGCCGCGCCTCAAAGGGCCGCCCCCCGGCACAGCGATTTGGCTGCAACCTGTGCATAGCCTGAATTTCGCGCGGATTTGGCCGCCATAAAGTGACATAGCCCCCCGGTCGGATCGCCGCACCGCGGCCCAGCAATGCGCGGCTTGTCTTTCTGCCCGGTCTCTGGAGAAGGCATGTATATCAGGCGCGGGGAGATGGGCGGCTTTCCATGCGGCGCATCGCTTGCCCCCCTCGCGCCAAGCGCGGAACCCAGGGCTTTAGCCCGCCGCGCAGAGTCATGCCGAAGGCATGTCTCTGGCATGACGCCGCCTCCCGGCACGGCGATTTGGCTGCCGTGGGCGCTTAGCTTGGGTTTCGTTCGGATGTGGCCAGCATAAAGCGCCTAGCCAGACCGATGCTTCGCCGCACCCCAGCCCAGCGCGGCGCGGCATGGGGCCAGCCGCTCGACAGCCCCTCAGGGCTGAACCTTCGCCGGGGAGGAAATTAGCCCTGTTTGGCTTCCAGCGCCGCCAGCCTTGCGCTGAGTGCCTCATTCTCTTCGCGGGCTTTCTGGGCCATGGCGCGCACGGCGTCAAATTCTTCGCGCGTGACGAAATCGCGGTCGGCAAGCCAGCGATCCATCAGGCTTTTCATGGCGGTTTCGGCCTCTGTGCGGGCGCCTTGCGCCACACCCATCGCATTTGTCATCAATTGCGACATATCATCCAGAAAGCGGTTGCGGCTTTGCATCTTGCACCTCAAATCATGCTACCTGCCCTATATGTGACCTCGCGGGCGGAAACTCAAGGTTGACTTCCCCCGACAACCCGCGCCAGACAGTCGCAACCCCGACCAACAAGCACAGGCGCAGATGATTTCCCTAGCAATCCTTTTCCCCGATCTTCGGCCAGAGATTTTCTCTATTGATATCGGCAATTTCAGCTTTGCGCTGCGCTGGTATGCGCTGGCCTATATTGCGGGGTTTCTGGGGGGGTGGTGGATCATCCAGCGGCTGATGCTGCGCCCCGCGCTCTGGCCTGCCAATGCGGCCCCCACCACGCCCGCGCAGATTGAAAGCCTGCTGACCCATGTGATTATCGGGGTTATTCTGGGGGGGCGGCTGGGCTTTGTGCTGTTTTACCAGCCCGGCTATTATCTGGCCAACCCGGCAGAGATTTTGCGCATCTGGGAAGGGGGGATGTCCTTTCATGGGGGTATGGCCGGGGTTGTGGTGGCGGGGCTGCTCTTTTGCCGGCGCAATGGCGTAGCGCCGTTGCATATCGCCGATGCGATGGCGCTGGTTGCGCCCATTGGCATTGGCCTTGGGCGGGTGGCGAATTTCATCAATGCCGAATTATGGGGCCGGCCCACCTTGCAGCCCTGGGGGGTGATCTTTCCGGGCGCGCAGGCGCAAAGCTGCCCGTTTGACTGGCCGCAACTTTATTGCGCGCGCCATCCAACGCAGCTGTATGAGGCGGCATTGGAGGGGGCTGTCTTGTTTGCGGTGCTGGCCTTTCTGGTCTGGCGGCGCGGCGCGCTGAAGCGGCCGGGCACGGTGACAGCGGTGTTTCTGGCAGGCTATGGGCTGGGGCGCTTTACAGTGGAGTTTTTCCGCCAGCCCGATGCGCAATTTATCACGCTGGACAACCCGATGGGCCATGTCCTGAGCCTTGGGCCTTTGGGGGTGACGATGGGGCAGGCGCTGTCGCTGCCGATGATTGTGGCGGGGGTTGCGCTGTTGCTGTTGCGGCGGCGCGCATGAGCGCGCTGCGGCCCCTGATCCTGCGTCAGATCGCCCTGCAAGGGCCGCTTGGCATTGCCGATTATATGCTGTTGTGCCTGCTGCACCCGGCGCATGGCTATTACACCACCCGCGACCCTTTGGGCGTGGCAGGGGATTTCACCACCGCCCCCGAAATAAGCCAGATGTTTGGCGAGATGCTGGGCCTTTCTCTGGCGCAAATCTGGATGGATCAGGGCCGCCCTGCCCCGTTTGCGCTGGCCGAATTAGGCCCCGGTCGCGGCACGCTGATGGCCGATGCGCTGCGCGCCACGGCGCGCGTGCCGGGATTTCATGCCGCGATGCGCCTGCATCTGATAGAGGCAAGCCCGGTGCTGCGCGCAAGGCAGGCTGAGACATTGGCACCGTTTGCGCCACACTTCCATGACAGCGCCGATACCCTGCCCGACAGCCCGCTGTTTCTGCTGGCCAATGAATTCTTTGATGCCCTGCCCATCCGCCAATTCCTGCGCCGGGGCGATGGCTGGGCAGAGCGTATGGTGGGCGCGCAGGATGGCGCGCTGTGTTTTGGCCTTGCGCCCCCTGTGCCTTTGGCCGCGCTGGCAGGGCGGCTGGCCGATACGGCCGAGGGGGAGATGGTCGAGACATGCCAGCCCGCGCAGCCGATCATGGCCGCTATCGCCGCGCGCATTGCCGCGCGGGGGGGTGCGGCGCTGGTGATCGATTACGGCGATTGGCGCAGCCGGGGCGATACGCTGCAAGCGCTGCGCGCACACCGCTTTGATCACCCGCTGGCCCATCCGGGCGAAGCTGATCTGACCGCGCATGTGGATTTCGAGGCCTTGGCCCTTGCGGCACAACCCCTGCACGCAGAGGCGCTGACCCCGCAGGGAGTGTTTCTGGAAGCCCTTGGCATGGGGGCGCGGGCGCATGCTTTGGCCGAGCGGCTGGAGGGTGCGGCGCGTGATGCCCATCTTGCCGCGTATCGGCGCTTGACGCATGGCAGGGAAATGGGCCACTTGTTTAAAGTGCTTGGGCTGAGACGAGCCACCGACCCTGCCTTGCCCGGATTTAAGACATGACGCTGGAAATCCTGACCTCTGACTCGCTCTCTGAGTGCCGCCACGGCTTTTTCACGCGCTGTGGGGGGGCGTCATCGGGGATATTCGCGGGGCTGAATTGTGGCCCCGGCTCCTCTGACCAAAGCGACAGCGTGCGCCTGAACCGGATGCGCGTGGCAGATGCGATGCAGGTGCCCGCAGAGGCGCTGGTCACAGTGCATCAGACCCATTCGGCAGATGTGCTGACACTGGCGGCCCCTATGGCGGGGGATGCGCCCAAGCCCAAGGCCGATGCGATTGTGACCGCCACACCGGGGCTGGCGCTGGCAATTCTGACCGCTGATTGCCAGCCCGTGCTGTTTGCAGACCCAGATGCCGGAGTGATTGGCGCAGCCCATGCAGGCTGGCGCGGGGCCTTGTCGGGGGTGTTGGAAAACACCTTGGGCGCGATGGAAGCGCTTGGGGCCGAACGCGAGAATATCACGGCAGTGATCGGGCCATGCATCTCTCAGACCGCCTATGAGGTGGGGGAAGAATTTCTGGAGATGTTTTTGGCCGAAGACCCCGATTTTGCCCGCTTCTTTGCCAATGGCAGGGCGGGGAAATACCAATTCGATCTGCCCGCCTTCGGCCTGTTCCGGCTGCGCGCGGCAGGGGTTGGGCAGGCCGAATGGATACGCCATTGCACCTATGGCGATGCGCGGCGCTTTTATTCCTATCGCCGGTCTGTGCATGAAGGGCAGGCCGATTACGGGCGGCTGATTTCTGTTATCCGGTTGTGACATGATCGCGGCGCGGTATTGCCCCTGAAATTCCTGCACCCTGTCCCATTCACGCCCCAATCGGGCGCGATACAGGAGGGGTTCCAGTCTGATGGACTGCACAGGATAAAGGAAAATACCATGGCCCCACGCCCCGCCCCCCGCTGGATGACAGCGCTGATTGACCAAAGCACCCAGACTTTGCCAGTGCTTCCCTGGGAACGCGCGGCCAAACGGGCACGCCGCCTGGCGGCTGTGCATCCGGCCTTTGCCACAAGCCGCCCCTGCATGCAGGGCGCCGCGGCGGATACCAAATTTTATCAAGTCATTGCAGCGCAGTAATTCAAGCAAGACATTTTATAAAGCGTCGGGCGCTCTGGAGACAGAGCGCCCGTTTTTCATATACTGCGGTAAAGAGAGCGCCGCTTAGGCGGCCTGCTCTGTCACGCTGTCAGATTTCGCCAGGCGCGCCCTGTCGGTGCTGATCTCTATCCGGCGGGGTTTCAGCGCCTCTGGCAATTCCCGCGCAAGATCAATGTGCAGCATGCCATCGGCGTGGCGGGCCTGCGTGACGCGCACATGATCGGCCAGATGGAAGCGGCGTTCAAAAGCGCGGGTGGCAATACCCCGGTGCAGGAATTCGCGGGTGCTGTCATCCTCGCCAGAGCGGCCTGTGATGACAAGGGCTGTGTCTTTCACCTCCACGCTCAGATCATCGGGGGCGAAACCTGCCACGGCCAGAGAGATGCGATAGGCATTCTCGGCAGTGCGTTCGATGTTATAGGGCGGGTAGGTTGGCGCTTGCAGATCACTTGCAAGGGCGCGGTCAAGCAGGTCTGCCATCCGGTCAAAGCCGATTGTGGCGCGGTAAAGGGGGGTAGGATCAAAACGACGCATAAGCATCCTCCGTCAAGAAGCGATACAAGGTTACGCGCCTTCCAGCATGGACAGGCGCGGGGCTGTGTTGCGGTGAACCCGTAAGCGGCATTCCCGCATAAGGCTTATCTGGGAAGGGTCTGGCGGGGATTCAAGCCCTGAGCGGCGCAGAGTTGGCGGCCAAAATGTTGGGCCGCGCGGCTGCGGTGGTGCGGCCTTGCATTGTGGTTGCCCGCGCGCGCAGGCACGTGCCCGGCTATGGCCGCAAGAAGCGCGCGCCGCCGCCGGCGCTCATCTCGCGCGGTGCGGTTTGGGGCGCATCTGCCGCCGGGGGCTGGATGAAGCGGCGATCCCCAGCGGCAAGGGCCGCGCGCAGGGCATCCAGCTTTGGCCCCAGCGCCACGCCAAGCGACACCGGTTCCAACTGCCCGCCCATCGCGCTTTGCGCTTTGGCAGAGACGACCGACACAATATGCGGCCGCCCCTGTGACATGGCAAAGACAGGCGCGCCGGATGATCCGAAATCCACGGTGCAAGACATCATCAGCACGCCCATGGGGTCACGCTCCAGCACGCGGCAGCGTTCTTGCAACGCGGGCGCCTGCAAGCGCCCCCGCCCGTAAGAGACCACGCCCACCTGATCCCCCCGGCGCGGTTCGGAATAGACGGCGAAAGGCGTAACGCCCCGGCTGCGTATGGGATATGTCAGTTCCAGCAGGGCCAGATCATACGAGACATTCTCCACTGTCACGCCCCCGCGCGGCACATAGCGCGGATGCACGACAGAGCGCAGCACCCGCGCCTCGGCAGCTGCGTGGCCATTGCGAAAGCCTGCGCGAAACACCAGCTGGTCATCTGGCAGGCGCGCGCCGCTTTCGCTGCCAAACAGGCAATGCGCCGCTGTCAGAACCAGTTTTTCCGAAATCAGCGCACCGGTGCAAAAGCCGCTTGTCCCAATATCAATGCGCCCCACGGCCTCCCAGCCCTGCACCTGCAAGCCGGATTCAAGCATTTCCAAGGGTTTGTCCTGTGCCATGGGGGCAGAGGCCGCACCAATCACGGCCAGCAGGGCCGATATCAGGGTTCGGATCATGCGCGCGCCTCCTTGCCGGATAATGTATGGCGCTACTGCGCAACTGTGGCAAGAGGGGGGCGAGATGGCGGGGAATTCTTGTCAGGGCGGGGTTTGAGGGCCGGATTCGGCGCTGTTCCCGCAGGCTGGGTGCCGGGTTTGTCTGCCCGGTTTGCAGGTTTTGCCATGGGGGCGGAAGGGGGGGCGCTTGGCCCCCTCGCGCCCTGCGCGGAATCAAGGGCTTTAGCCCGCCGCGCATGGTGATAAGCGGCTTCGCACGGTAGCGCGGGGCCTTGCCCCCTCGCGCGCTGCTTGCGCGGAATCAAGGGCGTCAGCCCGCCGCGCATCGCTGGGCCGCCCCCACGGCCCGGCGATTTGGCAGCCGCAAGTGCTTAGCTTGGATTTCGTTCGGATTTGGCCGCCATAAAGCGCTTAGCTGTTCGGTCGGATCGCCGCACCGCGGCCCAGCAATGCGCGGCTATTTACCCGCTCCGTCGCCGAAGAAGGCAGAGGCATCAGGCGGATGGTGACGTGGGCGGCTTTGCATGGCAGCGCGTCGCTTGGCCCTCTCGCGCCCTGCGCGGGGTTCTCTTCTCGCATCTTCACTGAAGAAGGCATAGATAATCACCCGCAAGGTGACGGATCGCCTTACATGGTTGCGCATCGCTTGGCGCTTACGCCCCGCGCGGAATCGAGGGCGCAGCCCGCCGCGCATCGCTGGGCCGCCCCCCGGCACAGCGATTTGGCTGCCGCAAGTGCTTAGCTTCAGTTTCGTTCGGACATTGCCGCTATAAAGCGCATAGCTATTCGGTCGGATCGCCGCACCGCGGCCCAGCAATGCGCGGCTTGCGGTAGTGGCCCAGCGCCGTGCGGCTTGGGGCCACTCGCCCAACCGCGCGGCCCTGCCCATGGCTACCCCGTGTCAGTTCCAGACCCCTAGCGCAGTGCGGGCACGCCTGCAAATTCGCCCAAGGCGCGCGGTTTTGGCCCGCCTGTGGCCCAATCCAGCAATTCGACCGTATGCACCACGGGAATTTGCGTGCCAGAGCCGATTTGCATCATGCAGCCGATATTGCCCGCCGCGATCACATCGGGGGTTTTCGCTTCCAATGTCTCGACCTTGCGGGCCTTGAGTTGCTGCGAGATTTCGGGTTGCATCAGATTATAGGTGCCCGCAGAGCCGCAGCACAGATGGCTGTCTTTGGGTTCCACCACCGCAAAGCCTGCGCGCTTGAGCAGGTCTTTGGGCGCGGTTTTTATCTGCTGGCCATGCTGGAGAGAGCAGGCCGCGTGATAGGCCACTTTCAGCCCTTGCGGTTGGCCCTCTGGCAGGCCCAGCGTGTGCAAAACCTCGCTCACATCGCGGGCAATGGCGCTGACGGCGGCGGCCTCTTTGGCCAAGGGGTCATTGCGGAACATATGGCCGTAATCTTTCACAGTTGTCCCGCAGCCAGAGGTGTTGATGACAATGGCATCCAGGCCCTGCCCTTGCATCTCTGCCCACCATGCGCGGATATTCCTGGCGGCTGTGGCGTGGCTTTCGGCGGTTTTGCCCATGTGATGGGTCAGCGCGCCGCAACAGCCCTGCCCCTCGGCAATCACCACCTCTGCGCCAAGGCGGCGCAAGAGGCGGATGGTGGCATCATTGATATCGGTGTTGAGCGCGCGTTGCGCGCAGCCTGTCATCAGCGCAACCCGCATCTTGCGCGCGCCTTGGGGCGCGAATACCTGCGGATCATCATTGCGCGACACGGGGGGGATATGTTTGGGCGCCATATCCAGCATGGCGCGCAACCGTGCATCGGGCATCAGCCCGCGAAAGGGCCGCCCGATCTTTGCGCCCAGAAGCGCCAGACGAAAGCGCGTGGGATAGGGCAAAATCCGCGCCAGCACCCAGCGGAGCAGCCGATCAGACAGCGGGCGCCTGTAGGTTTGTTCGATATATTCGCGCGCGTGATCGACCAGATGCATGTAATGCACACCCGAAGGACAAGTTGTCATGCAGGCAAGGCAAGACAGGCAGCGATCCACATGTTTTACGGTTTTCTCATCTGCCGGGCGGCCTTTTTCCAGCATGTCCTTGATCATGTAAATCCGGCCACGCGGGCTGTCCAACTCATCACCCAGCACCTGATAGGTGGGGCAAGTAGCGGTGCAAAAGCCGCAATGCACACAGGTACGCAACACTTCGTTGGACCGCTGGATGGCGGGGTCTTGCAACTGCTGGGGCGTGAAGGTGGTTTGCATGGCGTTATCCCATCAGGCCGGGGTTGAGCACCCCGCGCGGATCAAACTTTGCGCGCAGCCCGGCGGCGATTGCGGCCAGGGGCGCTGGCTCTGGCTGGAACACCGGCAAGGCGGCACGCGTGGCCCCAGAGGCGCGGATAAGCGTGGCATGGCCTGCAAATGCGCCAAGCCGGGCGCGCAGATCATGGCCTTCCTCCACCAGCGCCCAGATCAGCCCGCCGCCCCAATCCATCAGCGCGGGGCAATCGGCACGCGCCATGATATCGGGCGCATCCGAGGGTTTGACTGAAAGCCGCCAGACATCGCCCGTGCGGCCCGCAAAACCCTGCACATCGCGGATTTCCTGCCAGAGGGTGGCGCTTTGCGGCCCCTCCAGCACGTCCCATTCGCCGCCCAAGGCCGTTTCCAGCGCGGCGCGGCGATAGGCCACTTGTTTGGCGAAGCCCTCTATGCGCAGGCAAACGCACCCGGACTCGTCGCGGGCCGCGCCATTCACCTCATAGGGCGTGCCAAGGGCGCGTGACATCACATCCACCGCCGCAGCAGGAGAGAGCGGCGCGCTGCGCAAGGTGGCTTCGGTTTCGGGCACAGGCAAGAGTTTGAAGGCGCATTCGGACATCACGCCCAAGGTGCCCCAACTGCCCGCCATCAGCTTGACCAGATCATAGCCGGTAACGTTTTTCATCACCCGGCCCCCGTTTTTCACCACGGCGCCTGTGCCATCGACAAAGCGCAGCCCGATCAGGCTGTCACGGCAGGCGCCCACTTGCACACGGCGCGGGCCGGATGCATTGGCCGCCACCATGCCGCCCACAGTTGGCGTGCCCTCGCTGCCCAGCAGGGGGCGCATATCCATGGGCTCAAAGGGCAGGCGCTGCCCCTCAGCCGCCAAGGTGGTTTGCACCTCTGACAGCGGCGTGCCTGCGCGGGCCACCACTGTCAGCGCGCCCGGTTCATAGAGCGTGATCCCCGACAGCCCCGCCGTAGAGAGCGCGGCCCCCAGAACGGGCTTGCCCAGATTGCGCGTGCCACCGCCTGCAATGCGCAACGGCCCCAAAGCGCTGCGGATCATTTCGGACAGCTCTGCCTCTGATATCGGGCGCATGGCTGCGACCTCCCTTTGGTGCGTGATGATCTGGCTGGCCCGCGTCAGGCCGCGGCGCGGCGCGTGGCGCTGGAGATGAGCGGAAAGACTTTCGCGGGGTTGAGCAGCCATTGCGGATCAAACACATCCTTGACGCGCATCTGTGCTTCAAGATCTTCGGGCGTGTATTGCACGGCCATCAGATCGCGCTTTTCAATGCCCACGCCATGTTCACCCGTCAGGCAGCCCCCCACCTCGACGCAGAGTTTCAGGATTTCCGCGCCAAAGGCTTCGCACAGTTCCAGATCGCCGGGTTTGTTGGCGTCGAACAGGATAAGCGGGTGCATATTGCCATCGCCTGCATGGAACACATTGGCCACATCCAGCCCGAATTCGCGCGACATCTCGCCAATGCGGCGCAGCACGAAGGGCAGCGCGGTGACAGGGATTGTGCCATCCAGACACATGTAATCATTGATCTGGCCCATCGCGCCAAAGGCCGATTTGCGGCCCAGCCAGATTTTGCGGCTTTCGTCCTCGGACTGGCTTTCGCGCAGTTCCACCGGGTTATGGCGGCGCGCAATTGCGGTGATCAGGGCAAGTTGTTCATCTATCTCTGCGGGCGATCCTTCGACCTCGACAATCAAAAGCGCCTCGCAATCGGGGTAGCCCGCTTTGGCGAAATCCTCGCAGGCGCGGATACAGGGGCGATCCATGAATTCTATCGCCACAGGCAGAACGCCTGCCTTGATGATATCTGACACGCATTCGCCCGCAACTTCGTTGCTGTCAAAGCCCATCAGAACCGGGCGCGCGCCCTCTGGCTTGGGTAGAATGCGCAATGTGGCCTCTGTCACAACGCCCAATTGCCCTTCAGACCCACAGATCACGCCCAGCAGATCATAGCCCGCCGCATCCATATGCGCGCCGCCGATTTCGGTGATCGTGCCATCCATCATAACCATGGTCACGCCCAGAAGGTTATTGGTGGTCACACCGTATTTCAGGCAATGCGCGCCGCCCGAATTCATGGCGATATTGCCCGCAATCGCGCAGGCCAACTGGCTGGACGGGTCTGGCGCGTAGAAAAACCCGTCACTTTCCACAGCGCCGGTGACAGAAAGATTGGTCATGCCGGTTTGCACGCGGATGTAGCGGTCTGGGAAATTCACCTCCAGCACATCGCGCAGGCGGGCCACGCCGAGGATGACGCTGTCTTCGGTGGGCAGCGCCCCCCCGGCCAGAGAGGTGCCAGAGCCGCGCGGCACAACGGGCACGCCTTCTTCATGGCAGATGCGCAGGATGGCGGAAACCTCTGCCGTGCTGGCAGGCAGGGTCACGGCCATGGGCAGGCAGCGATAGGCGGTCAGGGCATCGCATTCATAGGCGCGGCGCTCTGCCTCGTCCGAGATCAGGGCTTCCGGCGCCAGCACGGCGGCCAGACGATCCAGCACGCGGTCACGCTTGCGCAGCACTGCCGGATTTGGCTGTGGCATTTCCATATCTGTCTCCCCCGCCTTGGTATTGGTAAAATAATATTACCAATTCTGCGAAAAGCAAGGGGTTTGTGGGAATTGCGCCCGCAAATGGCCAAGGCCGCGCAGATTGCGCGGCCTTGGCCATGTCAGACAGCGCGGTGATTTATTCCGCAGGCACAGAAGCGACGGGCGCTTGCGCGCCGAAATGGCGGCGGTGCAGATGCCAGAGAAGGACAATCATGGCCAGTTGCGCGGCCAGCGCAACGGCTGTCAACGCCCAGAACACCGGCCCGAATTTTGCAATCACCCCGGCATCGACCAACCCCTTGTTGATGAAGAAATGCAGCATTACCGCAAAGCCAACCCCCGGACAGACCAGCGCATAGCTGCCCGCCGACGTGTCGCGCCCGAAGAGGAAGCGCCGCGGATAGCCCTGACGGATCAGAACCAGCCCCGCGAACAGCAAAAACAGCACTTGCCCCGACAGGAATTTGGACAAGGTCGCCAGCGTTTGGCCCGCAGAGATATCGGCGCCGAAATGCACCTCCATCCCATGAGATTGGCGCAGGCTGAGAATGCCCAGCACCGCCAGCAGCGGCACGATGATGGACAGCGTGGGCGCGGTTTCGGGGTTTGCGCCATTCTCCATCATGGCGCGCAGGCCCAACACCATCGCCACAGCCGCAATCAGAACCGAGGCCATCAGGAAAAAGCTGGACAGCACCAGCCCCAGCCCCGCCACCGCAGGCAGCGTGCTAAGGGCTGCGGGCGCGGCCAGACCAACCCCCACCATTGCAAAGGCAAATGCAGGCAGCACCTGACCGAAATTATTATTGGCCGCGCAGCTGAACCCGCCTTCTGTCAGCACGCGCCCCAGAAAGCCGCCATAAAGTTTGAACCCATAGGCCCCGATGGCAAGGAAGGCCGCCAGCGCCAGCGGGAACAGATATTCCACCACCGACCACAGGCCCGGCACAAACACCATGCCAAGGATGAACAGCACATTCACAGACATGGCCAGCGCCAAAGGCAGCGCCATCACCTGACTTTGGGCATTGGAGCGGGCAAAGCGGCTATAGGCTTCGGTCTGGCGCCACTGGGCAAAGCGGCGCAGGTTCCAGACCAGCAGTTTCAGGTTCAGAAATGAAAACACCGCAATTCCGGCCATGGCCACAAGGATCATGCCTTGCACCAGCACCGGGCCTGCGCTGAAGGCGGCGGCGATATCTTCAAATACCGGAACCGTTTTACCGGGATGGGGTATCCAGTGCATGAGCCACATGAAGAATGTCACGGCCAGCCCCCCTGCCCCCAGCGAGGCCAGGAAATAGAGGGGGGAATAGCTGTCACTGGGGCGGGGTATGGATTGGGACATGGGGGAATTCCTATACATTATAAGATATGAATATATCCATGTAATGCCAATTACAGCAGGGCAGAATGTCGCAGCTTTGCGCTCGCATATCTATATCTTGTAGCATTCAGGCCACCTACACCCAGATAAGGCCAAAACGCTTGACAGATACACCAGCGCAAGGGACACTGCGCGCAGGTTTTCCCTGAGTCTGAGCACCGTGCATTTCACCCGCCTGCGCCTGAATGGCTTCAAAAGCTTTACCGATCCGACAGATCTTGTGATCCATCGGGGGCTGACGGGTGTGGTGGGGCCAAATGGCTGTGGCAAATCCAACCTGCTGGAAGCGTTGCGCTGGGTGATGGGCGAAAACCGCCCCACCGCCATGCGCGGCGCAGGCATGGAAGATGTTATTTTTGCAGGCACGGATACACGCGGCGCGCGCCATTTTGCCGAAGTCAGTTTGCAGGTGGACAATAGCCAGCGCCTTGCGCCTGCCGCCTTCAACGAGGCCGACCAGATCGATATCACCCGCCGCATTACCCGCGATGCCGGCAGCGCCTATAAGATAAATGGCAAGGATGTGCGCGCGCGCGATGTGCAGATGCTGTTTGCAGATGCCTCTACCGGGGCGCATAGCCCTGCGCTGGTGCGGCAGGGGCAGATTTCGGAATTGATCAATGCCAAGCCCAAGGCCCGCCGCCGCATTCTGGAAGAAGCGGCCGGGATTTCGGGCCTGTATCAGCGCCGCCACGAGGCCGAATTGCGCCTGCGCGCCACGGAAACCAATCTGGAACGCATCAGCGATGTGATTGACCAGCTTGCCAGCCAGCTTGCGCAACTGTCGCGCCAAGCCAAGCAGGCCGAACGCTACCGCCAGATTGGCGCGCGGTTGCGGCAGGTGGAAGGGTTGCTTCTGTATCGGCGCTGGCGCGAGGCCGATCAGGCGCGGCTGGAGGCGGAAACGGCCCTGCAAGAGGCGCTGCGCCAGAGTGCCGAGGCCGAAAGCATGGCGCGCAGTGCCAGCCGCACGCGCGAGGCGGCGGAAGATGGGCTGCCCGCCCTGCGCGAGGAAGAGGCCGTGGCAGGCGCGATTCTGCAACGGCTGGAAGTGCAGCGCGACACGCTGGCCAATGAAGAAGCGCGCGCGCTGGATGCCATTCGCGCGCTGGAGGGGCGGATTGCCCAGCTTGGCAGCGATATCGCGCGCGAAACCAGCCTGAACCGCGATGCCGCAGAGATGATTGCGCAACTGGACTGGGAACAGGGCCAGATTGCCAAAGCCACCGAAGGGCAGGATGAGGCGCTGGCAGAGGCGATGGAGATCGCCTCGGACGCGGCGGCGGCGCTGCAAGAGCTGGAAGCGGCGCTCTCCACCACCACCGAAGATGTGGCCCGCCTTGCCGCGCGCCACCAGTCCGCCGAGCGCCAGATCGGCGATTTGCGCGCGCGGCTTGGCAAGCTGGACGGCGCGCGCAGCAGCGCCGAAGCCGCCCGCGCAGAGGCCGAGGCCGCGCTTGCCCAGTTGCAAGACGATCTGGCCCATGCCCAAGACGAGGTTGAGGCCATTCTTGCCCAAAGCGAAGAGGCCGAAATCACCCTGTCGGAAACAGAGGCCGCGCGGGCAGAGGCGCAGGGGCTTGAATCCGAGGCGCGGGGCAAACTGGCAGAGGCCGAGGGCGAGGCTGGAACCCTGCGCGCCGAAGTCGCCGCACTTGCGCGCCTGTTGGAGCGTGACACCGGCGATGGCGCGCGGCTGCTGGACAAGTTGCGCGTTGTGCCGGGCCATGAACAGGCACTTGGCGCGGCTTTGGCCGATGATCTGCGCGCGCCTTTGGCCGAAGGGGACGGGTCTGGCTGGCGCGCGCTTGCGCCCTATGACAGCCCGCCCCCCCTGCCCGCTGGGGCTGCCCCCCTTGCCCCCCATGTCAGCGCGCCCGATGCGCTGCACCGCCGCCTGTCGCAGATTGGCATTGTGCGCGCCGATCAGGGCGCGGGGCTGCAAGACAGCCTGCGCCCCGGCCAGCGCCTTGTGTCGCTGGAGGGGGATTTGTGGCGCTGGGACGGGCTGCATATTGGCGCAAGCGATGCGCCAAGCGCCACCGCCCTGCGGTTGCAACAGATCAACCGGCTGGACGGGTTGCGCGCCGATCTGGCGCGCGCGGAAGATGTGTTGGACGGGCAGCGCGCCGCGCATAGCGCCCAAAAGGCGCGGCTGGAAGATTTGGCGCAGGCAGAGCGCGCCGCGCGCGAGGCAAGGCGCAGCGCCGATCAGCGCCTGACAGAGGCCAATCGCGCCTTCTCGCGCGTGGAGACCGCGCGGGCGGGGGCGGAAAACCGGCTGGATGCGGCCGCCAGCCAACTCGCGCGGCTGCAAGAGGATCTGGCCGAATTGGCCGATGCTTTGGAACAGGCAGAGGCCCAACGCCGTGATCTGCCCGAACTCGACAGCGCGCGCCGCGAGGCCGACAGTTTGCGCATGTCGGTAGAGGCCGCGCGCATTGCCATGATGTCACGCCGCGCCCAAGCCGATGAGTTGCGCAGCAAGGCCACTGCCCGCAAAGCCCGCACGCAGGAAATCACCAAATCGCTCAGCGGTTGGCGCTTGCGGCTGGACAGTGCCGAAAGCCGCATTGCCGATCTGGAGGCGCGGCGCGATCAGGCCGAAGCAGAGTTGAAAGCCGCCCGCGCCACGCCCGAAGATGTGGCCGCCCGCCGCGCGGCACTGGGCGCGGAGATTGCCAAGGCCGAGGCCCGCGCCACCGCCGCGCGCGATGCGCTGCTGGGCGCTGAAAGCGCGCTGCGCGCCGCCACAGAGGCAGAGCGCATGGCAGAGCGCGCGGCCTCTGACATGCGCGAGGGCCGCGCGCGGGCCGAGGCGCGGCGCGATGCCGCGCGCGAAACCGTGGCCGTGGCGTCCGAGCGCATTGACGCCGATATGGGCTGCACCCCGCAAACCCTGCTGGCGCAACTGGCGGCAGACCCCGCCACCATGCCCCCCGCCAGCGCGCTGGACGAAGAACTGATCCGCCTGCGCCGCGCGCGCGATGCTTTGGGCGCCGTCAATCTGCGCGCCGAAGAGGACGCGCGCGCGGTGCAGGTGGAGCATGATACGCTGGTGCAGGAAAAGGCCGATCTGGAAGCGGCCATTGCCAAACTGCGCGGCGGGATTGCCGCGCTGAACCGCGAAGGGCGCGAGCGGTTGCTTGTGGCCTTTGACAAGGTGAATGCCAATTTCACCACGCTCTTCACCCATCTTTTTTCGGGCGGAGAGGCGCGGCTTGTGCTGGTGGAAAGCGATGATCCGCTGGATGCGGGGCTGGAAATCATGTGCCAGCCGCCGGGCAAGAAACTGTCCACGCTGTCGCTTCTGTCCGGGGGCGAGCAGACATTGACGGCGCTGGCGCTGATTTTCGGGGTGTTTCTGGCCAATCCCGCGCCGATCTGTGTGCTTGATGAGGTGGACGCGCCGCTTGATGATGCCAATGTGGCGCGGTTTTGCGATTTGCTGGATGAAATGACCCGCCGCGCCGATACGCGCTATCTGATTATCACCCATAACGCGCTGACAATGGCGCGGATGGACAGGCTGTTTGGCGTGACAATGGCAGAGCGCGGCGTCAGCCAGTTGGTGAGTGTTGATCTGAAAGAGGCCGAAACGCTGGTGGCCTAAGGGCAGCGCCCGCTTGACGGGCGCGCGGAAATTGCACAAGTTCAGCGCATTATTTACACCCAAGGCCAGCCCATGACACAAGCCCGCGCGCCCCTGATGACCCCGGTTTTGATTGGTGGCTGTATCATCATCATGATCAGCTTTGCCATTCGCGCCAGTTTCGGGGTGTTCCAGATCCCAATTGCCGAAGAATTCGGCTGGTTGCGGGCCGAATTCTCGCTGGCGATTGCGATTCAGAATTTGGCATGGGGCATTGGCCAGCCGATATTCGGCGCGATTGCCGAACGCTTTGGCGACCGCCGCGCCATCATCCTTGGCGCGCTTGTCTATGCGGCGGGGCTGGTGCTGTCCTCTTTCGCGGTCACGCCCGGCGCGCATCAGTTGCTGGAAATCCTTGTGGGCTTTGGCATTGCGGGCACGGGTTTTGGGGTGATTCTGGCGGTGGTGGGGCGCGCGGCCTCGGATGAGAACCGCTCTCTGGCGCTAGGCATTGCCACGGCGGCGGGCAGCGCGGGGCAGGTATTTGGCGCGCCTGTGGCCGAAATTCTGCTGGGCTTTTATGCGTGGCAAAGCGTGTTTGTCATCTTCTCGGTGGCGATTCTGCTGACCCTGTTCGCGCTGCCGATGATGCGCAGCCCCGCCCCTGCCAGCCGCGCAGAGTTGGAGCAAAGCATGGGCCAGGCGCTGACACAGGCGTTTCGTGACCCGTCTTTCACGCTGATCTTTCTGGGCTTTTTTTCCTGCGGCTATCAGCTGGCCTTTGTGACGGCGCATTTCCCCGCAATGGTGACAGAGATGTGCGGCCCGATTGCGCCGGACGGGATGCTGGCGGCCTTTGGCATTACCACCACATCGGCGCTGGGGGCGGTGGCAATCTCGCTGATCGGGCTGGCCAATATTGGCGGCACGATTGCGGCGGCATGGCTGGGCAAGCGCTATTCCAAGAAATACCTGCTGGCGGGGATATATATGGCGCGCACAGTGATCGCGGCAGCCTTTATCCTGTCGCCCATCACGCCGGGTTCGGTGCTGTTATTCTCGCTGCTGATGGGGGCGTTATGGCTGGCGACTGTGCCGCTGACATCGGGATTGATCGCGCATATTTACGGGTTGCGCTATATGGGCACGCTGTATGGGATCGTGTTTTTCAGCCACCAGTTGGGCAGCTTTCTGGGCGTCTGGCTGGGGGGGGCGCTCTATGATCTGCATGGCGATTATACGCTGGTGTGGTGGGTGGGGGTTGGGGTTGGCCTGTTTTCGGCCATTGTGCACCTGCCCGTGCGCGAACGCGCGCTGAACCTGCGGCCCGCCTGAGAAGTTTGGCACCGTATCCGTAGAGATGGCACAGGAAGGGTCGAGCGGATTGCCGAGCTTTTGAGTTGCGCACAAAGCCGCGCAGCGCTGGGCCGCGGTGCGGCGATCTGCCCGCAGGGCTAAGTCACTTTATGGCGGCCAAATCCGCGCGAAATATAAGCTATGCGCAGGTTGCAGCCAAATCGCTGTGCCGGGGGGCGGCCCAGCGATGCGCGGCGGCCTTCGGCCTTGATTCCGCGCTTGGTGAGGGGGCCAAGCGATGCGCTTCCATGCAAAGCCAACCGTCACCTTGAGGCTGATTATCTATGCCTTCGCCAGTCATAAAGACAAGCCGCGCATTGCTGGGCCGCGGTGCGGCGATCTGGCCTTGAGGCTAGGCGCTTTATGGCGGCAATGTCCGAACGAAACTCAGGCTAAACGCAGGGTGCAGCCAAATCGCCGGGCCGTGGGGGCGGCCCTTTGAGGCGCGGCGGGCTAAAGCCCTTGATTCCGCGCGGGGCGCAAGAGAGGGCCAAGCGATGCGCTGCCATGGAAAACCAACCATCATTCCGCGCCTGATATCTATGCCTTATCCAATGACAGGGTGAGTAGAAAAGCCGCGCAGCGCTGGGCCGCGGTGCGGCGATCTGGCCTTGAGGCTAGGCGCTTTATGGCGGCAATGTCCGAACGAAACTCAGGCTAAGCGCAGGATGCAGCCAAATCGCCGGGCCGGGGGGCGGCCCTTTGAGGCGCGGCGGCCTGCGACCTTGACTCCGCGCTTGGCGCGAGAGGGCCAAAGGATGCGCCATCATGCACCGCCGCCCATCACCAAGCGCCTGATATCTATGCCCTCGCCAATGACAGGGCGAGTAGAAAAGCCGCGCATTGGGGTGGCCGCTCGCCCGCCCCCCCTTGTCAGGTCGTGACTGCCAGCATGGCGCGACGGGCCGCTTATTCAGCGGCCAGAGGTGCGCTGTCAACCAAGCCCACGATATCCATCATGATGCGATTGAGCTGGAAATCCTTGGGGGTATAGACTTGGGCAATGCCCATTGCGCGTAGCCTCACAGCGTCGTCATCCGGGATGATCCCGCCCACGATGACAGGGATATGCGCCAGCCCTTCGGCCTGCATCAGGCGCATGAGTTCTTCCATCAGCGGCATATGGCTGCCCGACAGGATCGAGAGGCCCACGACATGGGCATCTTCCTCGCGCACAGCGGCCACAATCTCTGCCGGCGTCAGGCGGATACCTTCATAGGAGATATCCATCCCGCAATCGCGCGCGCGCGCGGCGATTTGTTCGGCGCCGTTGGAATGGCCATCCAGCCCCGGTTTGCCCACCACGAATTTCAGCCGCCGCCCCAGTTTGGCGCTGACAGCATCCACGGCCTCGCGCACTGGCTCAAGCCCCTCGGTGCGGTTGGAGGGCGCGCGGCTGACGCCTGTGGGCGCGCGGTATTGGCCGAAGGCGGCGCGCACAGTCTCGCCCCATTCGCCCGTTGTCGCGCCCGCCTTGGCCGCCGCGATAGAAGCGGGCATGACATTGACGCCCGCGCGCGCAGCCTCGCGCAGATCGGCCAGCGCGGCGCGCACCGCCCCCTCATCGCGCGCGCGGCGCCATGCCAGCAGGCGGGTGATCTGGTCGGCCTCTGCCTCTGGGTCGCAGACCATGATTGCGCCTTCGCCTGTTGTCAGGGGCGAGGGTTCGGTGGTGGTGAATTTATTGACGCCCACCACAACTGTCGCGCCTGTCTCTATGCCCGCAATACGCGCGGCGTTTGCTTCGACCAGCCGCGATTTCATATAGTCAATCGCCTTGACCGCGCCGCCCATGGCGTCGATGCGCGCCAGTTCCTCGCGCGCGCCGTCCATCAGTGCGGCCACTTTGCGATCTATGGCGGGGTTGTTGTCAAAGAGATCATCAAATTCCAGCAGATCGGTTTCATAGGCCAGAATCTGTTGCATCCTGAGCGACCATTGCTGATCCCAGGGGCGCGGCAGGCCCAGCGCCTCGTTCCAGGCGGGCAGTTGCAGCGCGCGGCAGCGGGCCTTCTTGGACAGCGTGACCGCCAGCGCCTCTATCAGTATCCGATAGACGTTGTTTTCGGGCTGTTGTTCGGTCAGGCCCAGCGAATTGACCTGCACGCCGTAGCGGAAACGGCGGTATTTCGGATCGGTGATGCCGTAGCGGGTTTCGCAAATCTCATCCCACAGATCGACAAAGGCGCGCATTTTGCACAGCTCTGTCACAAAGCGGATGCCAGCATTCACAAAGAAGGAAATGCGCCCCACCATTTGCGGGAAATGCCGGGCGGGAACCTTGGTTTTCAGATCATCCAGCACCGCGCAGGCCGTGGCCAGCGCAAAGGCCAATTCCTGCTCTGGCGTCGCGCCTGCCTCTTGCAGGTGGTAGGAACAGACATTCATCGGGTTCCATTTGGGCAGGTATTCGCGCGTATAGGCCGCGACATCGGTAATCATGCGCAAGCTGGGTTCTGGCGGGCAAATATATGTGCCGCGCGAGAGGTATTCTTTGATCAGATCATTTTGCACCGTGCCATTGAGGGCCGAAATATCGGCCCCCTGTTCTTCCGCCACCGCGATATATAGCGCCAGCAACCAAGGCGCGGTGGCGTTGATGGTCATGGAGGTGTTCATCTGTTCCAGCGGGATCTGGTCAAACAGCATGCGCATATCGCCCAAATGGCAGATGGGCACGCCCACTTTGCCCACTTCGCCGCGCGCAAGCTGGTGGTCGCTGTCATAGCCTGTCTGGGTGGGCAGATCGAAGGCCACGGAAAGGCCGGTTTGCCCTTTGGACAGGTTTGTGCGGTACAGGGCATTCGAGGCCGCGGCCGTGGAATGGCCGGCATAGGTGCGAAACAGCCAAGGCTTGTCTTTCGGTTCTGTGGCGTCGGACATGGGGCGGCTCCTTTGGCGGAATGGCATATGCTTGGTAATATTCTTGCCCAAACGGTTGCTGAATGCGCAACATGATGTCAAGCCAAAATCGCTGCATTGCGGCGTAGATGACATGACGTCACGGCCCTGCGGCCTTCGGCCCCCAAGGCCAGCCGTTGCGCTGGTGATCTGCCCCGCGCATCGTTATCCCAAAGGCATGCCCGCAGCATGGCGGAACCCTGTGTCAGGGCGTGACCTAATTCTCTTCGGCCAAGGCCAGCGGCGCAGGCCCGGTTATCAGATCATCCGTGGACAAAGGCGCGCGGGGCCGCGCCAGCCGGTTGCGGATCACCCAATGCAGCCGGTGTTCGGCGCGCGTGATCGCCACATAGGCCAGCCGCTTCCAAAGAGGTATGCCGGCCTCAGACCGCCCGGCGCGCGCTGCGGCATAAAGATCGGGTGCGAAAACCTGCACATCGGGCCATTGAGAGCCTTGCGCCTTGTGGATCGTGACTGCCGCGCCATGCACAAAGGCCGCGCCCATCGTTGCGGCGAAAGGAATGAAGGGTTCTTCTTCCGGGTCTGTCTCTATCTTGATGATGGAGGCGACAGAGATTTGCGGCTCTTCCGCGCCGAAAATATGCAGCCGTGAAAAACCGGGCTTGCGCCCCGGCCCCAGATACACCACCTGCGCGCCCTTGATCAGCCCGCGCGCTTCCAGATCAATGCGCTTCTTGCGGTGTTTCAGCGGCAATTCCAGCCCATCGCAGAGCAGCGGTTCTCCGGGGATAAGGGCTGTCTCTGGCGCTTCATAGGCGCGGCGAAAGGCGGTGATCAGCCGCAACCGCGTGGCATTGCGCCAGACCAGCACCGGAGAGCGCGCCATCAGATCGCTATCCACCCGCTCTGCCATCTGCACCCGCGCATCGCGGGCGGCGGCTTCGGCAATGCGGGCTTCAAATGCCTCAAAGCCCAGATCGGGGTCGGCCAGCGCATGTGCCAGATCAAGGATCGGGTTATCCTGCGCCTGCCGGTGAATGCGCGAGAGTTTCAACTGCGCGGGCGCAGGCAGGCGTTCAAACACCATCGTGCCCGATTGGCCCACGGGGGCCAACTGCGCCGGATCACCAAACAGGATAAGTGTGGAGAACAATTCCTGCAAATCCGCCAATTGCCGTTCATCCAGCATAGAGCTTTCATCGACAAAGCCGATATCCAGCGGCTCTTCCCGCCGCTTCCAGCCGGTAATGAAATCCGACCCCCGCAACCCCGCCGCAGCCAGCGCGCCGGGGATGGATTTGACCTGTTCATAAAACGCATGCGCCCGGTCAAGGGCCAGATCTGTCAGCCCTTCCACATTCGGGCGGGGCAGGTTGCCTGCCAGCCATTCGGCAATTTTCTCATATTCCGGGTCATAGACAGGGGTATAGAGAATCCGGTGCAGCGTGGTTGCTGCCACACCGCGCTGGCGCAGCACAGAGGCCGCCTTGTTGGTGGGCGCGAGCACGGCCAGACTGCGCTTTTCGCGCTTGCGCCGGCTTTCATACTCGCCCGAAACCAGTTCCAACCCGGCCTCTGTCAGGGCGCGGGTAAGGGCGGCCAGAAGCATGGTTTTGCCCGATCCCGCCTTGCCCATCACGGCCAGTGTTACCTGATCGCCATTGGCGGGGGGCAGCAGTTCCGATTGCACCAGATCAACGCCCGCACGCGCCAGCACATCGGCAATGCGATCCCAAGCCTCGGCCTGATCTTCGGAAAATTGCAAGGCAGGTTCAGACATGCGCGCACCCTAACGCAAGGCGCGGCCAAAGGGCATGGGCATTTTGCGCAAAACGGCGGGAATTTCTGCGGCAAAGGGGCCGCTTTGGGCCGGTGGGCACGGCGCTACCCGCTGAAAGCCAACACACCTGCCCTGTGACAGGCGCTGCCCTCTCGCAACCATCACGCGCAAGATGCTCAAGCCTGTCTTTTATGCGGTGGGCAAGGCTAGTGTTGCGGGTCGGGCGGGGCAAGGCGGGCGCAATGATCGGGGGCAAGGCCAAGGGGTGCATCGCAGCGTTGCAGCGTTGCGGCGGCGTAAAACTGCAAGACAGGCTCTTGCCCCGGTGTGACGCGCAGCTCTCCGGCCTGTTCCTGCACAATCCCGCGCAGCAAAAGCGCGGCCAGCCCGTCTGCAATCAGGCTGTCTTGGTCTTGCGCGCCCAGATGCAGCCATGCCCGCCGCGCCAGCAGGGCTGCGCGCAGCGCAGCCGCCTCTTGCTCCAGCGTGGCTTTGCTGGCGGTGCCGCCCGCGCGCACCAAGGCGGCCGCAGTGAAGGACACGGGCAGCACCGGAACAGCCGCGCGAATGCGCGCCATGAGGTCTTCGGCCAGATGCTCTGTGCTGGCGGCAGGGCTATGGGTCAGGAATTCGCGCAGGGACAAAGGCGTGCCGTAGCAGACCGCCGCATAGCCGAAATGGGTAAAATTCCCCCGCAGTTTTTGCCACAATATCCGCAGGCCAAAGCCCAGCACCACCTTCATCTGCACCGGAAAGCGCCGGATACCCTGCAACCCGGCCTCGATCAGAACGCGGTCTTCCAGCACCCTGTCATAATTCAGCGCCACAGGCACAAAGACAACATCCGGCCCTTCATGCAGGTTGAAACCGCGCAAGATGTAATGCAGCAAGCCCTTCTTGGCAGTGCCGACTGTGCCATTCAGGCTAAGGCCCCCTTCGGGAAAAATGGCCTGTGTCGTGCCCTGCTGGATCGACATTTGCACATAGCGCGCCAAGATCGCCCGGTAGAGCGAGTTGGAATAGCGCCGCCGGATGAAATAGGCGCCCATCGCCCGGATCAGCGCTTTCAACGGCCAGACCCGCGCCCATTCGCCCACCGCATAGCTAAGCGCGGAATGTTTGGAGGCCAGCCATGTTATCAGCACATAATCCATGTTGGAGCGGTGGTTCATCACGAACACCACCGCCGCGCCGGGGTCTATCTTGGCCAGTTCGGGCGAATCTGCCCCGCCGATTCGCACCTTGTACAGCCCCTGACTAAGCCGCTGCGCCAGTTTGATGGCAAAGCCGAAATAGGTGGCCGTGGAAAAGCCCGGCACAATCTCGCGCGCATAGGATCGCGCGCGCTCGAACGCCACATTGGGCGGGACGCCCTGTTCGCGGGCATAGGTGCGCACGGCGACCATCACCAGCGGGTCATATATCAGCCGTGTCACCTGATCTTGCCGGCGCATGATCTTGAACGGCTCTATGGGCCGTTGCAGCCGGGTATTGAGCTTGGCCACGGCGCGTTCCATCCGGCGGCGAAAGAACCAGCGCACCGACGGAAACAGGAAATGCGACGCGAATGTGACCGCGGCGAAGCCAAGAATCAGGATCAGCGCCCAGAAGGGCAGTTCAACAGTCTGGAACATACGGTCTTTTTTGCAGGAAAGCCGGGCGGGGTAAATGCTGTTTCCGCGCCGCCCCCTGCCATGCAGACGCAAAAAGGCCCCGGAGATGATCCGGGGCCTGTGTTCCAGTAGCCGGGCTTATCTGCCCGGCAAGCGGTGGCCCTTAGCCAACCAGTTCCAGACCAGAGAAGAAATACGCGATTTCCTGCGCGGCTGTTTCCGGCGCGTCAGAGCCGTGAACCGAATTCTCGCCCACAGATTGCGCGAATTCCGCGCGGATCGTGCCGGGGGCTGCATCTGCGGGGTTGGTTGCGCCCATGACTTCGCGGTTTTTGGCAATCGCGCCTTCCCCTTCCAGCACCTGCACCACAACCGGGCTGGAGGCCATGAATTCGCACAATTCATCATAGAAGGGGCGCTCTGCATGCACTTCGTAGAATTTGCCTGCCTGTGCCTTTGTCAGGTGAATGCGCTTTTGCGCCACAATGCGCAGGCCCGCTTCTTCAAACTTGGCGTTGATCTTGCCTGTCAGGTTGCGGTCGGTTGCATCGGGTTTGATGATGGACAATGTCCGTTCAATGGCCATGAGTTCTCTCCGGGAAATGACTGTCCGGGCGGGCTGCCCGGTCTGCGCCGCGCCTTAGCATGCCCCGCAGCCAGAGAAAAGCCCAATGCTCTGAGGGGGCATGCACAAGGGATGTGCGGGGGCATCTGCGGGGGCGGGGGTAGAAAAGATTGCCGGTGATGGGGCTTGCATCAGCGCCCCGCTTGGGCCAGCATCCGGGCTATTGCCGCGGCTTGGCCGCAAAATTCATATGGTTTCAGCTCTGCTTTGCCTTGGGCAGGCACCCTTTTTCCGGCAGGCCCGCGCCCTCGCGCTGTGCCGGCCATAAAGACAAGATGTTACAGGACGGCCATGTATCCAGACACGCCTTCGCCCGACAGCCTGCCCCCGATTCAGAAATTCACGAATGTTGTGGTCGGGCCATCCTCTGACCGGATGACACCGGGGGTGCAATGGCCTGATTTTGGCGCGCAGCACCATGCGCGTCTGTTGCGGCGGGGCAAGCCCGTCTGCACCCGCCCCACCATCCCCGATGGCAAGCTGGCGGTCATGGCCCAGCCTGCGATTTTCATTTCCATGTATGACAATCATTTCGGGCATATGGTTTCGGAAACCGTGCCACGGCTGGCGCAACCCTTGGCCGAATTGCCCGCAGATTGGCCGCTGATCTTCACCTGTGACACGCGGTTTGGCCCGCCGCACCCCTCGCCCATGTTCCGCGCGGTGATGGAATGGCTGGATATCCCCCTCTCGCGCCTGCAATTTTGCAACACGCCCACGCTCTTTCGGGAATTGCATGTTCCCGCGCAGGCAGAGCATCTGGACGGGCCAGACCCAACCCCCGCGCAATATCTGGATTTGCTGGACGCGCGCATAGAAGCCAAATTGCCCAAAGCCGCGCCAGAAGGGGTTGCCTTTGTCAGCCGCGCCGCACTGGATGTGGAAAAGGGCTATCACGCGGGAGAGCGCTATCTTGTCGCCTGTCTGGAGGAATTGGGCGTGCGCATCGTCTATCCCGAAAAGCTGCCCTTGGCCACTCAGATGAAGATATATGCCCAAAGCCGCCATCTGGTGTTTTCCGAAGGCTCTGCACTGCATGGGCGGCAGTTATTCGGGCGGCGCGATCAGCATATCTGGGTGCTGCGCCGCCGCCAGCGCAGCCATATTGCCCAAGCCCAGATTGCGCCGCGCTGCGCGCAGCTGTCCTATGTGCCCTGTTTTGCCGGTGCGCTGCATGTGATCGGCGGCGATGGCCAGCCCATCCGCTTTGCCATGTCCACACTCTACCGCGTTGGCCCGCTTCTGGATCACTTTGAACAGATGGGCCTGCCCCTGCGCCGCCTCTGGGAGCAACCGCTTTACGAGCGCGTGCGCGATACCGACATCCTGCGCTGGCTGGCGCGGATGTATCACCCCAAACTGGCCCATTGGCTGCGCCCGCAGAATACGCCCGATTACATGCTGGCGCAATTTGGCGAACTGGGCTTGGAACATCTGCTGCCAGAGGCGCGCGCGATCATGGCGCAGCCGCCCGCAGCCTAGAATCGCCACCTGCGAGAGGGTTGCGCCATGAGGGGCAGCTATGCAGGGGATGGGGACGTTCGCAAAGCCGCGCAGCGCTGGGCCGCGGTTCGGCGATCTGGCCTTTAGGCTACTTCACTTTATGGCGGCAATGTCCGAACGAAATCCAAGCTAAGCGCAGGGTGCAGCCAAATCGCCGTGCCGGGGGGCGGCCCGGCGATGCGCGGCGGCCTTCGGCCTTGATTCCGCGCTTGGTGCTTTGCTCAGATGTCCCCTAACCGGCCCGTAGGTTGCTTTTGTGACGTGCAGACAACACCCCAGCGCCGGAAAACCCCTTTCCCTTTGCCCCCTGCCCCCATATCCTTGGCCGCAACACCCTTTGCATCAGGAGATGACATGCGCTGTGTCTTTGTCCAGTTTCGCTGCCAGCCCGGCAAAACCTATGACGTGGCAACCGCCATCTATGACCGCGAGGTGGTATCGGAACTGTATTCCACCTCTGGCGAATATGATCTGATTGCGAAAATCTATATCCCCGAAGAAGAGGATGTGGGCCATTACCTGTCTGACAGGCTGTTTGATATTCCGGGCATAAACCGCACATTGACCACGATGACCTTCCGGGCATTCTAGGCGCGCAGAGAGATGATGCGCGCGCCAGTGCTTCCCCTAGCTGCGCATGAAGCGGAACAAGGCAGAGGCGCCCCAGCCAAAAAACACCGCCAGTGCCAGCGCCAGAAGCCCGTATAAAAACGGCTGTTCATAGGCAAGATTTGTCAGCCAGCGTTCCAGCACCGCTTTGCGCACATCGATGAAGGTTTCATATTCATCAATCACATCGCCATCCCGCAGCAGGAATATGCGCGCGGAATAGGTGCCTTCGACGATATTCTTGGGCAGCAAAATCCGGGTGCTGAACAGGGTGTCGCGTTCCAGATCGATGGTGCTGTCGCGGCTTTGATACAGGCCCGCGCGTTCGCGTATGCGGATCAATGCCTCGGTAAAGGCGGCAGGGTCGGCCCTGTCGGCTGTGCCGCGCGCCTCGAATATGGCCAGACGGGTGGAAATGCGATGGGTCAGATCCGCCTCTGCCGAGAGGATATCGCGCAAGGGCCGCGTGGTGGCCACGGCATAGAAACTGGGGGCGGCGCGCACCTCTTGGGCATCGGTATTCACCCAGATGCCAAAGCGGCGGGCCTTGCGCCATATGACGGCGGGTTGGGGTGGCCCCTCTACGGTGACGATTACATCCAGATCAGAGCCTTCGGGCAGCGCCCCTTCGCGGCGCACTGCGCCGTAAATCAGGATATCAGAGCCTTCGAAATTCACTGTCAGAGAAACACGGTTCTGGCTAAGCCCCGCAATCACCTCTTCTGCGCGCAGGGGAAATGCGGCCAGAAGCAGCAGCAAGACCACCACCGCGCGCATCATGGCCGCCCCGGCACAGTGAGGACAAAGAATTCGGACGGTGTCCATAACAGATCAAAGGCGATTTTGCCACAGACCGCCAGCACCAGCAGCGCCAGCAAAATGCGCAACTGTTCGGCGCGCAGCTTCAGCCCGATCCGCGTGCCCACCTGCGCCCCGATCACGCCACCAAGGATCAGGAAGATGGCCAGCATCACATCAACGCTTTGGTTGGTGATCGCGTGCATCATGGTGGTGAAGGCGGCCACGAATGTCACCTGAAACAGGGATGTTCCGATCACCACCTTTGTGGGCATGCCCAGAAGGTAAATCATGGCCGGAACAAGGATAAACCCGCCCCCAACCCCCATGATCGCGGCCAGAATGCCCACGCCCATCCCCACCAGCAGCGGCGGAAAGACAGAGATATACAGGCCCGATGTGCGAAACTTCATCTTGAAGGGCAGGTTATGCACCCATGTATGCACATGCAGCTTGCGCCGCCCTGCCGCAGGGTTGCGCGAACGCAGCAGCGCGCGCAGGCTTTCTTGCAGCATCAGCCCGCCGATGATGCCAAGGAAGATGACATAAGACAGCTGCACGATCAGATCGATCTGGCCCAGCCTGCTCATCAGATTGAAAAACCAGATGCCGATGACAGAGCCGATCAAACCGCCGATCAGAAGCACTGTGCCCATGCGCAAATCCACTGTCTTGCGCTTGAGATGGGCCAGAACCCCCGAAATGCTGGAGGCCACAACCTGATTGACCCCTGTCGCCACGGCCACCGCAGGCGGCACGCCGATGAAGAACAGAAGCGGCGTGATCAAGAAGCCGCCGCCCACACCGAACATGCCAGACAGCACCCCCACGCCGCCGCCAACCCCCAAGAGTGTGAAGGCGTTGACCGATGTCTCGGCGATAGGCAGGTAAATCTGCATTCTGCTCTCAGGGCCGCGCGGGCTGTTTTAGTGTTCCTTCACATAGGCGGCCCCACCGGCGCGCGGTGGAATGGCTTTGCCTACGAACCCTGCCAGAATGACAACCGTCAGGATATAGGGCAAGGCCTGCATTGCCTGAACCGGCACTGCAACCCCAAAAATATCGATATTCTGAAACCTGTTGGCCACAGCTTCCAGCAATCCGAACAGCAAAACCGCCCCCATGGCCTGCCAGGGCCGCCATTTTGCAAAGATCATGGCCGCCAGCGCGATGAATCCGCGCCCCGCTGTCATGTCTTTTACGAATCCTGCCGATAGCCCGGTGGACAGATAGGCCCCCGCCAATCCGCACAGCACCCCGCACAGTGCCACCGCCGCAAAGCGCAGCCCGATCACCGATACGCCCGCCGTATCCACCGCCGCCGGGTTTTCCCCCACCGCGCGCAGGCGCAGGCCAAAGCGGGTGCGAAACAGCAGATACCATGTGGCCGGAACACAGAGAAACGCCACATAGACCAAGGGCGCATGGCCCGACAGGATCCCGTGATAAACAGGGCCAATCACCGGCACATCGCGCAAGGCCGCCGCAAAGGGCAGATCAATGGGGGCCATGCGTGCCTCGCCCGACAGCGAAGGGGTGCGCCCGCCCTGCCGGAACCAGTTTTGCGCAATCACAACCGTGATCCCGGCGGCCAGAAAGTTTATCGCCACCCCTGATATCAGTTGGTTGCCCCGGAAGGTGATGGCCGCCACCCCATGCACCAGCGACATGAGCACAGACACGCCCACCGCCGCCGCAACCCCGATCCAGACATTGCCAGAGACAAAGGCAATCGCCGCCGCCATGAAGGCTGCAACCAGCATCTTGCCTTCAAGGCCAATATCAAACACGCCCGCGCGTTCTGATATCAGGCCCGCAAGGCAGGCGAAGAGAAGCGGCGTGGCCAGCCGCAGGGTGGAATCGAGCACTTGGACAAAGGTTGCAATATCCATCACCGCGCCCCCCGCAAGGCAAAGAGCCGTGCAATCGGGATGCGCACCATATTGTCCAGCGCGCCCGTAAACAGGATCACCAGCGCCTGAATGACCACGATCAATTCGCGCGGGATTGATGTCCAAAGCGCAAGCTCTGCGCCGCCCTGATAGAGAAAGCCAAAGAGGATGGCCGCCAGAAACACCCCAAAGGGGTGGTTGCGCCCCATCAGCGCCACGGCAATGCCGATAAACCCTGCCCCTTCCACGGCGTTCAGAACAAGGCGCTGCTGTTCGCCCATCACGGAATTGACCGCCATCAACCCCGCCAGCGCGCCAGAGATGAGCATGACATAAATGGTAATCCGCGCAGGCGAGATGCCGGCATATTCCGCCGCAGGCTCTGATTCGCCAAAGGCGCGGATCTGATAGCCCAGTCGCGTGCGCCACAGCAAAAACCACACTGCAAAGCACATGCCCACAGCAATCAGAAGCGAGATGTTCACAGGCGGCACACGGCTGAAGGGAATGCCCACCAGCGCCAGCATTTCATGCAGTTTTGGCAGGGCCACTTCTGCCGCAAAGCGCGGAGAGCTTGGATCTTGCGAGCCTTGGGGCCGCAGCACATTGACCAGCACATAGCCCAGAAGCGAGGCGGCAATGAAATTGAACATGATGGTTGTGATCACGATATGGCTGCCGCGCCGGGCTTGCAGATAGCCCGGTATCAGCGCCCAAAGCGCGCCAAAAGCCGCCGCCCCCGCACAGGCGGCCAGCAGCGCCAGCGACCAATGCGGCCACGGGATATAGAGGCAGACCAAGGCCACGCCCAAGCCGCCCAAAAGCGCCTGCCCCTCGCCCCCGATATTGAACAGCCGCGCCTGAAAGGCCACAGCCACAGCCAGCCCGGTGAAGATGAAATTGGTCGCGTAATACAGTGTATAGCCCCAGCCATAGCTGGAACCGAACGCCCCTTCCACCATCAGTTTCACGGCCGCCCAAGGGCTTTCGCCAATCGCCCAGATCAGGATACCCGACAGGATAAAGGCCAAGACCACCGACACCAGCGGCACAAGCGTTACATCCGCCCAATTCGGAATGCGCCCGCCCGCGCTCATGCCATGCCCGCCATCAATAGCCCCAATTCCTGCGCATTTGTTTTCTCTGGCAGACGCTCGCCCATGATGCGCCCGTCAAACATGACCACAATCCGGTCAGACAGCGCCATGATTTCATCCAGCTCGACCGAGACAAGCAATATCGCCGCCCCTGCATCGCGCAACCGGATCAGGCGTTGGTGGATGAATTCAATCGCGCCAATATCCACCCCGCGCGTGGGCTGGCCTACCAAGAGCACATCCGGCGCATGTTCGATCTCGCGCGCCAGCACGATTTTTTGCTGGTTGCCGCCCGAAAAGCCACTGGCCTTGAGCTGCGGATCGGGGGGGCGCACATCAAATGCCGCCATCTTTGCACTGGTATCGCGGATAATGGCGTCATTATCCATTTTCCACGGGGTTGGATTATAGGCCGGATCATTATGGTAGCCGAGGGCGGTATTTTCCCAAGCATGGAAATTCAGCACCAGCCCGCGGCGGTGGCGATCTTCGGGGACATGGGCCACGGCTTGCGCGCGGCGGGTCTGGGCATCGGCGCCGGGGCCAGACAGGGGCAGCACCGCGCCGCGCAACCAAGCCTGCCCTGTGGCCGGGCGCAGGCCCGCCAGCACTTCCAGAAGCTCTGACTGGCCATTGCCCGCAACCCCGGCAATGCCCAGAATCTCGCCCGCGCGGAGGGTGAAATCCAGGCCGCGCAGCCGTTCCACCCCTTGCCCGTCCACCAGCCGCAGCGATTGCACGCGCAGCACATCATCGCCCGGCGTGGCGGGGGTTTTTTCCACCCGCAACAGCACTTTGCGCCCGACCATCAATTCCGCAAGCTCTGTCGGGCTGGTCTGGGCCGTAACCCGCGTGGCCACCATTTCGCCGCGCCGCATGACAGAGACATCATCTGTCACATCCATGATCTCGCGCAGTTTATGGGTGATCAGGATGATGGTTTTGCCCTGCTCTTTCAGGCCGCGCAGGATGCGGAACAGGTGGTCGGCCTCTGACGGGGTCAGAACGCCTGTGGGTTCGTCCAGAATAAGGATATCGGCCTCGCGATAGAGCGCCTTGAGGATTTCGACGCGCTGCTGATGGCCGACAGAGAGGTTTTCTATCAGCGCATCGGGATCAACATTCAATTCGAACTCGCGCGCCAGATCCTTCAGCAACCCGCGCGCTTTGGCCAGCGAGGGGCGCAGCAGGGCAGAGCCTTCGGCGCCAAGGATCACATTTTCCAGAACCGTAAAATTCTCGACCAGTTTGAAATGCTGAAACACCATGCCAATGCCCGCGCGGATGGCAGACAGGCTGTCGGGGATGTCTGTGGGGCGGCCATTGATCAAAATCTCTCCGGCATCGGCGCGGTAAAACCCGTAGAGGATGGACATGAGCGTGGATTTACCCGCGCCATTTTCGCCCACAATGCCATGAATGGTGCCGCGCCGGACGCGGATGGAGATATTCTTATTGGCCTGCACCGGGCCAAATGCCTTGCATATGCCCCGCAATTCGATTGCAGGGATGTCGGATGCGGCAGTGTCCTGCCGCATCTGGGGGGTTTGTGTCTGCGACATGCGCGGATCAGAAGGCCGGGCAGGTGCTATCCGTGCGGAAATCATGCACGCTGAGATCGCCCGCGATGATGGAGGCGCGCGCGGCCTCGACGGTCTCTTGCATCTCGGCAGAGATCAGATCGGCGTTATGCTCATCCAGCGCGTAGCCTACACCGCCTGCGGCCAGATCCATCAGCACCACGCCTGTTTCCAGACCGGGGCCATCGGTGAACGCGTCATACACGGCCTGATCCACCAGTTTGAGCATGGATGTCAGGACAGAGCCGGGATGCAGGTAGTTTTGATTGGAATCCACCCCGATGGAGTAAACCCCCGCATCTGCCGCCGCTTGCAGCACGCCAAGCCCCGTGCCCCCTGCCGCGGCAAACACCACGTCAGAGCCTTGCGAGATTTGCGCGCGCGCAATCTCGCCGCCGCGCACGGGGTCATTCCATGCGGCGGGGGTATCGCCTGTGTAATTCACGATCACATTGATATCGGGGTTCACGGCTTTTGCGCCTTGGGCAAAGCCGCAGGCAAAGGCGGTAATCAGCGGAATTTCCATGCCGCCCACAAAGCTGACAGTGCCGGTTTCATTGGCCATCGCGGCCAGCATGCCTACCAGATAGCTGCCTTCATGTTCGGCAAAGATGACAGAGCGCACATTGGGCAGATCCACCACTGCATCAATCAACACGAAAGAGGTATCGGGGTAATCGGGGGCCACTTCTTCCAGCGTGGGGGCATTCTGAAAGCCCATCACAACCACCGGGTTAGAGCCTGCCTCGGCCAGACGGCGGGCAAATTGCACGCGCTGGGCTGCGGCCTGCATTTCAATCTCGCGGTAGGTGCCGCCACTTTCGGCCTTCCAGCGCTCTGCCCCGTTATAGGCGGCCTCGTTGAAAGATTTGTCAAATTTGCCCCCCAGATCGAACATCAGGGCCGGATCGGCATGGGCCAGGCTTGCAGTCAGAGCCAGCGCGGAACTTGCGCCGAGAAAAGTTTTAAAATGGGTCATTCCGGTTTCTCCTGTTGCGCCGCACGCTGCGATTCTGGGCGCAGGTGCAGTCTGTTTCGTGGGCGAAATCGCGCCGCGATTGGGCTGATTAACGCTGGATTTGATCATATGGTCAATACGAAAATACGGCCCCTTGGCCGACATGCCGGGAATGCCCGATCACAAAGCCAGTTCTGCCCGAAAGACAAGCGCATCGGCCACCTGCCCGCCTGCGCGGTAATAGCCCCGCCGCAGCCCCTGCGCCTGAAAGCCAAGGCTTTCATAGAGCGCGCGCGCGGCCAGATTGGGCGCGGCCACTTCCAGAAAACAGGCGCGCGCGCCGCGTGTTGCGACCTGCGCCAACCCCTCTTGCAGCACGGCCCGCGCCAGCCCTTTGCGCCGCGCATCAGGCGCTGTGGCCAGTGTCAGAAGCTCTGCCTCATCTGCGGCCACACGCAGCAGGGCAAAGGCGCGCAGCGCCCCGCCCTCGCGCTTCTGGCACAGAACACACGCGGGATCGGCCAGGAATGGGGCGAAATCTGCCGCGCGCCACGGCGGCGGCAACAGGAAGCATTGCGCATGCAGCGCGGCCAGTTCCTCTGGGGTGGTCATGGCAGGATAAGGGGCGGGCGCTCTGCCGGGGGGGCGGCATCTGCGGGGCGGATATAGAGCGGCGCGGGGCGCGCAGGCCGGGGGCTGGCGGCCTTGCGCGCGCCCATGCGCGCGATGGCCTCTGTCAGCGGATAGCGCGGCTCCAGCACTTGCCCGCCTGTGCGCGCGGCCCAAAATGCGGCGGCACTGCCCACAACTGGAAAATCGGCAAAACCCTGCGCATCGGCGGCATCGAGCAGCAGCGCTTCCCCCGGCTCTGGCGTGAAGTCTTGCACATAAACCTCGTTGCGGCGGGCATCTTCGGCCACTGTCAGCGGGCGGGGCAGCCCTTCGGCGCGGGCCTCGAACACGGAAACACCGACAGCGGGAATACCCAGCCCCAAGGCCAGCCCGCGCGCCGCAGAAACGGCAATGCGGATACCGGTGAAATTGCCCGGCCCCACCCCCACGGCAAGGGCATCAAGATCGGCCCAGACATGGCCACCCGCCTGCAAAACCTCTGTCAACAGGGGGATCAGGCGTTCGGCCTGCCCGCGCGCCATGTCTTCGCTGGCACTGGCCAGAAGCTGCGCGCCGCAGACAAGAGCGGCCGCGCAATGCGCGGCCGATGTATCAAACCCCAGAACAAGCTTCTCAGAGGGCAACCGGGCGCACCTCTGTTACTTCGGGAATGTAATGGCGCAACAGGTTCTCTATCCCCATTTTCAGGGTCAGGGTGGAGGATGGGCAACCCGCGCAGGCGCCTTTCATATGCAGATAGACAACCCCGCGTTCAAACCCGTGAAAGGTGATGTCGCCGCCATCTTGCGCCACCGCAGGGCGCACGCGGCTGTCCAGCAATTCCTTGATCTGGCCCACAATTTCGCTGTCGGGGCCATCATGGGCGGCATGGGCGGCGGCGGCCTCGCCCTCCATCACGGCGGCGCCGGATTGGAAATGTTCCATGATCGCGCCCAGAATTTCGGGCTTTGCATGCTGCCATTCCACATCATCGGCCTTGGTGACAGTGATGAAATCACTGCCAAGAAACACCCCTGCAACGCCGGGCACCTGAAACAGGCGGCGCGCCAGCGGCGATGTGCTGGCGGCATCTGCATTGGGGAAATCTGCCGTGCCAAGGCCAAGCACGTCCTGACCGGGGATGAATTTCAGCGTTGCCGGATTGGGCGTGGATTCCGTCTGGATGAACATGTGACAAGCCTCCTGTCTCTTGCACAGGGATATGCGCCCTGCCCTGCCCTGTGTCAAGGCGGGGGCTTCGGGGCGGGGGCTTCGGGACGGGGGCTTCGGGACGGGGGCTTCGGGGCGGGGGCTTCGGGACGGGGGCTTCGGGGCGGGGGCTTGGCGCTGCTCTTGACACTTGCCCGCCCTCTCGCCAGCTTGGCGGCAAACCGGAAAGGAACCGCCATGTATTTCGCCTCTGACAACACCTCGGGCATGCCCGCGCAGGTGCTGGATGCGCTGGGACAGGCCAATGACGGCTACGCGCCGGGATATGGGGCCGATGCGCTGATGGACGGCGTGCGCGCGCGCATTCGCGCGGTGTTTGAAGCGCCAGAGGCCGAGGTCTTTCTTGTTACCACAGGCACAGCCGCCAATGCGCTGGCTCTGGCCACGCTGTGCCCGCCCTGGGGGGCGATTTATGGCCACAGTTTAGCTCATATCGCCGTGGATGAATGCGGCGCGCCAGAGTTTTTCACCGCAGGCGCAAAGCTGGTGGCGGTGGCGGGCGAGAATGGCAAGATCACGCCAGAGGCTTTGGGCGAGGTCTTGGCGCAGGCCGGGCGCGGGGTGGTGCATCATGTCCAGCCCGGCGCGCTGAGCCTGACCAACCTGACAGAATGCGGAACCCGCTACAGCCCCGACGAGATTGCAGCGCTCAGCGCGCGCGCCCATGCCCATGGCCTGCCGGTGCATCTGGACGGGGCGCGCTTTGCCAATGCGCTGGTGGCCGAAGGCTGCACCCCGGCCCAGATGACATGGCGGGCGGGGGTGGATGCGCTCTCGCTTGGGGGAACGAAAAATGGGTTGATGGGGGTGGAAGCGGTGGTCTTGTTTGACCCCGCGCGCGCGAAGGGTTGGGAATTGCAGTTGCGGCGCAAGCGGGCGGGGCATTTATGGTCAAAGCACCGCTATCTTTCGGCGCAGATGGGGGCGTGGCTGGAAGATGATCTGTGGCTGGATCTTGCGCGCAGGGCCAATGCGATGGCCGCGCGGCTGGAAAGCGCGCTTGCGGGGCGGGCGGAACTGCTGTTTCCGCGTGGCGGCAACATGCTCTTTGCGCGCTGGCCGCGCGGCCAGCACCGCAGCTTACAGGCGGCAGGGGCGCAGTATTATCTGTGGCCCGACGGGCAAAACCTGGAGGGGCCTGAAACAGAGGAAGTAAGCGCGCGGCTGGTCTGTTCCTGGAACACGACAGAGGCACATATCTCACAGTTTCTGGCCGCGATGGGGCAGGCATAAGCCGGGCCTGGGCGATGCGCTGCGATGCAAAGCCGCTTATGACCTTGCGCTTGATAGCCATGCCTTCTCCTGTGACGGGGTGAGTTGAAAAGCCGCGCAGCGCTGAGCCGCGGGGCGGCGATCTGCCCTTGAGGCTATGTCACTTTATGGCTGCAATGTCCGAACGAAACTGAGGCTATGTGCAGGATGCAGCCAAATCGCGGTGCCGTGGGGGCGGCCCAGCGATGCCCTGCGATGCAAGGCGGCCTGTCACAACGCGGCTGATATTCATGCCTTCCCCTGTGACGGGACGAGTTGAAAAGCCGCGCAGCGCTGGGCCGCGGTTCGGCGATCTTGCCTTGAGGCTATGTCACTTTATGGCGGCAATGTCCGAACGAAATCCAAGCTAAGCGCAGGGTGCTGCCAAATCGCCGTGCCGGGGGGCGGCCCTTTGAGGCGCGGCGGCCTGCGGCCTTGATTCCGCGCTTGGCGAGAGGGAGGCAAGCGATGCGCTGCCTGAAGGCAAAATCGCCCGACTGGGGGGCTGCCCTTTGAGGCGCGGCGGGCTAACGCCCTTGATGCCGCGCTTGGTGAGGGGGCCAATCCGCGCGCTGCCATGCGCAGTTTGTGACATTGACCGGGCACCCACAGCCCGACCGCCCCTGCGCAGCCGTTGCGTTTGCCATACGCAGTTCCCTAGCGCGCCGCCACGGCGCTGCCCTGCGCAATACCCGCCGCCGGATAGAGGATCACGCGATCCCCCTCGGCCAGCCCGGCCAGCACCTGAGAGCTTTCGCGCGCCTGCTGGCCGAGTTCCACCGCGACCACTTCCGCCCGCCCCCCGGTCTCGCGAAATACGGCCCAGCCCCCCTCATGGCGAAACAGGGCGCCATTGGGGATTTGCAGCGCATCGGGGCTTTGCCACAAGACAATCCGCAGATGCACCCGAAACTGATCGCCCAGCCCTGCGCGCCTCTCCGGGGGGCTGAGCAGATCGAGTGCCACGCGCACGCGCTGTTCCTCGATCCCCAGCGCAGAGATGCGGGTGAAGGCGGCAGGCTCTATCCGGCGCACCTGTGCCTCCAGCAGCCCTTCCCCGCCCCAACGCTCCACAATGGCGCGCGCGCCGGGCGGCACACGCAGGGCATCGGCGGACAGAAGATCGGTCTCTATTTCCAGATCGGTGATATTGCCCAGCGTCAACAAGGGTGTGCCCGCCGCAACCTGGCGCGCGTTGCGATCGGTGACATCCAGCACAGTGCCTGTCAGTGGGGCCAGCAATTGCACGCAGCATTCGCCGGGGGGATCGGTGGGCAGGCGCTGCGGGGCCGGGCCTGTCAGCTGCGCCTGTGCGCGTGCAAGGGCCGCGCGCGCCAGATCATGTTCGGCCTGCGCCACGGCCACTGTCTGGGTGGCGGCTGTCACCGCCTGGGCCAAATCTTCCAACATGCGCTGTGCGATTGTGCCCGCCTGTGCCAGCCCTTGCCCGCGCTCATATTGATGACGGGCATGGGCCAGCGCGGACTCGGCGCGCGCGATATTGGTTTGCGCCAGCACCACGGCGGCCTCTGCCTCGGCGATGGCGGCTTCGGCCTGCGCGCGGCTGCGGGCATCCATCAGCGCGGGATCGGCGGGCTGGATCACGGCGACCACGGTTTCCCCCGCCTGAACCTGATCGCCAATCTGCACGGGCGAGCGCGTGGTCGTGCCTGCGATTGGGGCGGTGATCGTATAGGGATCGCGCACCCGCGTTATCCCTTCTGCCAGCAAGACCACCTCCAGCGGGCCGCGCGTGACAGGGGCCATATCGACAGGCTGCGGTTTGGGCCACAGCGCCCAGACCAGCGCGCCAGCCAAAAGCGCGCCCCCTGCGGCCCCGGTGATCTTGCGTGCCAAAGCCATGGTTTTTCTCCCTCTTCCGCTCATTCTCGCGCCTTGAGCGCCAAGACCAGATCAACCCTGCCAACCCTGCGTTGCACCAGCGCAACCGCACCAAGCGCCGCCGCCACCACCACCACAGAGGCCAGCGCGAAGGTGCGGCGCGAGATGGTGAAGGGCATTTGCACCACATCCGTGGAAATGGCCGCAACCATGCCCTGCGCAAACTGGTAGCCCAGAAACCAGCCCAAAGGCAGGGCAAGCAGGGTCAGAAGCATCATCTCGCCCACCAGCACAAAGCCAACCTCTGCGCGCCGAAACCCCAAGACACGCAGGGTGGCCAATTCGTGCAGCCGCTCTGACACCTGAATGCGGGCGGCGTTATAGATCACGCCGATTGCAATCAGAACGCCAATCACCGTATAGATCATGGCCATTGTCAGCAGGCTTTCATCGATTGTCGCCGCAAACTGGCTGCGCAATTCCTGCCAGTCCGACAGGCCGGAGATTGCGGGCAATGTCTTGATGCGCGCTTGCAGCGCGGGCATCTGGTCGGGATCTATGCGCAAGTGGATATGGCTGACTTGCGGCGCTATCCCCATTTCGGCAAACAGGACGCTGGCCGCGATATGGGCCTCTGCGCCAAAGCTTTGGTGGATCACGCGCGCCACAGGCAGTTCCAGACGGCTGCGCGGCGGGGCAAGCAATTCGGCCTGCACCAGATCGCCCGGCCCCACCCCCAGCTTGCGCGCCACCAGATCGGGCAGCACCAGCCCTGAGGGCGGCATGAGAATGGGGCCGGAATAATCATCGATCACCCGCGCAAGGCTTGTGCCCTCATATTGCGCCTGCAAGGCTGTCAGATGGCTGCGATGGCCATGCACCAGCCGCACCGGCACGCCAAAAGCCCCTTCCGAGGCCAGAACACCCGGCAGCACGCGCGCATCTTCCACCGCGCGTGCGGGTGCGGGCTGTGCAAGGGCAAGCGTGATCTGCTGGCGGTTGCTTTGGTCAAAGACGCGTTCATGTATCAGATCCACCGCATCAAAGATGAAGTAAGAGGCCACCAGCACCGCCACCGACAGCGCCACCCCCGACAGTGTGATCATAGCCCGCCCCGGCCAGCGCAACAGCGCGCGCAGGATCATCATGCTGGTCTGGTGCAGGCGCAGGGCGGCGATTTTGCGATCCAGATAGCCGCGCGCGAAATTGGGGGGGGTGGGGGGCTGCATGGCCTCTGCGGGCGAAAGGCGCATGGCCCCGGCCACGGCGCGCAAGGCCCCCAGCAGGGCCGCCGCCATCCCCAGCGCGCCGGAAAGTGCCATTGCGCCAAAGGCAGGATCATGCAGCAGAAACGGAAAGCGGAAGAAATCGGCATATATCGCCAGCATGCCTGCCCCCAGCCAGCGCCCAAAGGCCCAGCCCAGCACCACCCCGACAGCGCCAATCAGCCCCGCAAGTTTCAGGTAATATGCGCCAATCTCGCGCCGCCTGTAGCCCAGCGCGCGCAAAAGCCCGATTTGCGGGCGCTCTATCGCGATCAGCCGCGCCAGAACCATATTCACCAAAAACCCCGACACCAGCAAAAACACCGGCGGCAGATAGAGTGCCAGCGCGCCAAGCTGTTGCAATTCGCTGTCCAGAAAGGCGTGGCTGGTTTGCTGCGCGCGCCCCTGCGCGCCTGCCCCGCCATAGGGCGCAAGCATCTGGTCAAGCGCCGCAATGACCGCGCGCGCGTCGCCCCCGCGCGCAAGCCGCACAGACAGATCGTTGAAAGCGCCTGCCATATCCATCAGCGCGGCTGCGGCCTGTTCATTCATCCAGATCAGCCCGAAACGGCGGTCATCGGGCATCATCATGCCGGGGGCCACGCTATAGATGAATTCGGGCGACAGCACCCAGCCGCTGACTTCCAGCGTTCGCAACTGGCCATTGAGCACGGCCTGAAACCGGCTGCCGGGAACCAGCCCATTGGCGGCGGCAAATGGCTCGCTCAGCGCGACCTGATCCAGACGGTCGGGCTCTGGCAGCGCGCCACGGCGCAACAGCGGCAGGTTCAGCGCCGGATTGGGCGGCAGTGACAGGATGCGCCCCATTGCAGGCGCCTCTATCCCCGCGATATCCAGAACCGCATGAAAGCTGATCCGCCCCTCGGCCTGCGCCACGCCGGGCAGCGCGGCGATATCGGCCAAGAGCGCGCGCGGCGCGCGGGTGAGGCCTGCAAAGATATCGGCAAAGCGAAAGCGCTCGTAATAGGCGGCCTGTGTGGCCAGAAGCGCGCGTTGCGTGGCTTGGGCGGCGACCATCACCATCACCCCGCATGCCAGCACAAGCGCGATGGCCACCGTCTGCGCCCAGATGCGGCGCAGATCGCGCAGCAATTTCCGCTCCAGCGCCCTCACCATGACACCTGTGCCGGGGCAAGGCGGGTTTCATTGCGCGTATCGCGGATGACGCGCCCATCTGCCAGCACGATCACCCGATGCGCAATACGCTGGATTTCGGCGTTATGGGTTATCAGCACCGTGGCCGTGCCCAGTTCCGAATTCACGCGGCACAGCGCCTCCAGCACCTGAATTCCGGTTGTGCTGTCCAGCGCGCCTGTGGGTTCGTCGCAGAGCAACACATCGGGCTGTTTGGCAATGGCGCGGGCGATGGCCACGCGCTGCTGTTCGCCGCCCGACAATTCGGCGGGGAAATGATCCATCCGCGCGCCCAGTCCCACCAGATCCAGCGCCGCTTCGGGGGGGATCGGATTGCGCGCAATTTCGGTGACAAGCGCCACATTCTCGCGCGCGGTCAGGCTGGGAACCAGATTGTAGAATTGAAACACAAACCCCACATGATCGCGCCGGTATTGGGTAAGGGCGCTGTCGGAAGCGCGGGTAAGCTCTGTCTGGCGGAAAAAGACGCGCCCCTCTGTCGGCTGGTCAAGCCCGCCCAGAATGTTCAGAAGCGTGGATTTGCCAGAGCCAGAGGCCCCCAGCAGCACCACCATTTCCGCCTCTTGCAGCGCCAGCGACACACCGCGCAGCGCCTGGACAGCGACTTTGCCCATGCGAAAGACGCGCGTGACATTTTGCGCGGCAAAGACGGGGGGGTGGGGCTTTGTCACCTCTGGCATGGGGATCACCCTAGCCATGGTGGGCGCGCTCTGCCTTGATCGGGGTCAAACAGCGGCAAATGCACAGAGCGGGGGCGGCCCTGAGAGGCGCGGCGGCCTGCGGCCTTGATTCCGCGCTTGGTAAGAGGGGGGCAAGCGATGCGCTGCCATGGAAAGCCGCCCATCTCCATGCTCCTGATACCTATCCCTTCTCAAGTGACGGAGCGGGTAAAAAGCCGCGCATTGCTGGGCCGCGGGGCGGCGATCTGACCGGGGGGGCTATGCACTTTATGGCGGCAATGTCCGAACGAAACTCAGGCTAAGCGCAGGGTGCAGCAAAATCGCCGGGCCGTGGGGGCGGCCCAGCGATGCGCGGCGGGCTAAAGCCCTTGATTCCGCGCTTGGCGCGAGAGGCCAAAGGATGCGCCATCATGCACCGCCACCCATCACCAAGCGCCTGATATCTATGCCCTCGCCAGTGACGGGGCAGAAAGACAAGCCGCGCAGCGCTGGGCCGCGGTGCGGCGATCTGGCCTTGAGGCTATGCGGTTTATGCTGGCCAAGTCCGAACGAAGCTGAAGCTAAGCGCTGGTTGCAGCCAAATCGCTGTGCCGGGGGGTGGCCCAGCGATGCGCGGCGGCCTTCGGCCTTGATTCCGCGCTTGGTGAGAGTGGGGCAAGCGATGCGCCCCCATAAAGCCAAATCGCTGTGCCGTGGGGGCGGCCCAGCGATGCGCGGCGGCCTGCGGCCTTGATTCCGCGCAAGGTGCGCGAGAGAGGGTTAGGCGATGCGCTGCCATGGAAAGCCGCCCATCTCCATGCGCCTGATACCTATCGCTTCTCAAGTGACGGAGCGGGTAAAAAGCCGCGCAGCGCTGGGCCGCGGTGCGGCGATCCGACCGAATAGCTAAGCGCTTTATGGCGGCAATGTCCGAACGAAATTGAAGCCAAGCGCCCACGGCTGCCAAATCGCCGGGCCGGGGGGCGGCCCTTTGAGGCGCGGCGGGCTAAAGCCCTTGATTCCGCGCTTGGTGAGAGTGGGGCAAGCGATGCGCCCCCATAAAGTCTGCCATGGGGGCGGCGTCATGCGTGTAGGCAAGCCCCCTCGCAGGGCGATGCGCGGTGGGCTTTGGCCACGGTTCCGCGTGGGGAGAGGATGGGGCAAGGCTGTGGTGCTGTCTTTGCTTATAGGCCAGACATATCATAGCGCCGCGCTGCCGCCTAGCGGGCCACACGGCGCAGCGCGCGTTCCAAAGCATCCAGAAAGCGCGATCTGTCGGCCTTGCTGAAGGCCCGCCCGCCGCCGCCCGCCCCTTGCATCAGCGGATTGGCCGCGCGGATATCGGCCATCAGATCGCGCGTGGCGAGAATATTGCCGATATTGGCCGCGCTCAGCTCTTCCCCGGCATGGGTCAGCACAATCGCGCCCCCTTTCACGCAGACTGCCGCCAGCGGGATATCGGCTGTGATGACAACATCCCCCGGCCCTGCGCGCGTGGCGATCCATTTATCGGCCTCATCCGGGCCAGAGGCCACGATCACGGTTTCAATCAGCGGATTGGCAGAGGGGCGGATCCCCCCGTTCGAGACGATCTTGACCGGGCAGGCATGGCGCTGGCTGACGCGCTCTACCTCGGCTTTCACGGGGCAGGCATCGGCATCTACATAAATTGTCATCGGCCCTCGGACTGCTGGGGAATGGGGGCAAGCCTATCGGCCAAGCAAGGCCTTGCGCAAGGGCTGTGCCGCTAATCGGGCAAAATCAACAGCTCTGCCGTCACACAGACCGCATTCTCGCCCGCGCGCAAGGCCCCCTGCCGGGCCAGACCATCAAACCCGACAGAGGCCAGCTTTATCCGGGCGCCAGAGGGCGAAAGGGTGGCATCTGTCAGAAAAATCTCTGTCGCGTAGCTGGCAATGGCGGGGCTGTCGGCAAACTGGGTGCCCACAAGGCTGCCGATCCCTTCCACCCGCGCATGGGTGATCTGATGCGCGCGGGCCAGCGCTTGCAGCGCCGTGCAGATATCCTGATTGGGGCGCAGGGTGGCCAGATAGGCATTGGGCCGCGCGGGCGGGCCAAGGGGGGTAGGCGGGCCAAGGGGGGTGGGGCGGAAGAGGGTGAATTGCGTCTCGCTATCCTCTTGCGCCACCAGCCCTGCCCCGCGCAGGCCCCAAGCCTGCACGCTGACATCTTCGGCCAAGCGGCTGTCATCGCACAAGACATGGCCCATTTCCCCCGTTGTCATAAGCGCGTGACAATGGAGAAAGGCCCGCCCGTCGCGCAGGCCCAGATGCGCGCCGCCCGTGGCGATGCGGGCCACGGGCCGGGTATATGTGGCGCTATACCATGCGGCATGGCCATCGCCGGGCGCAGGGGCGGGCATGACATAGGCCAAGGGTGCAAACGCCACCCCCTCCAGCCGCAGATAGCCATAGGCGAAGCCTTGCGCGGCGAAAGCCGCGACAATGGCCTCTGTCAGGGGCAGGCCCGCGCGCAGGGTCAGGCGCAGCGAAACGGCCTCGCAGGGCAGGATATCGGCGCGGGTTGGCGCAGGCTGGCCGGGATGGGTGATGGCGCGCATGGCCCTTAGCCGCCCTGCCCCGGCAACTGGCCGCGCGCCTGAAGTTCCTCGCGGATCATTTTCTTGGTGATCTTGCCATAGGCCGATTTTGGCAAAGCGTCCCAGAATACCAGATGGCGGGGCATTTTGTAGCGGGCAAGCTTTGGCTCCAGCCATGCGAGGATGTCGCCCTCGGCCACTTCCACGCCTGCCGCGCAGACACAAACCGCCATGCCCAGTTCGCCCCAGACAGGATCGGGCACGCCCAGAACCGCCACTTCCGACAAAGCGGGGTGTTGCAACAGCTTTTCTTCAATCTCGCGCGGGTAGATGTTTGATCCGCCAGAGATATACATATCGGACGCGCGCCCTGTGAGATAGACAAAGCCCTGCGCATCCATATGGCCCAGATCGCCTGTCAGAAACCAGCCATCGCGGAAGCTTTTGGCATTGGCATCGGGGTTGTTGAAATAGCCCGCGAAAACGGCAGGGCCGATCACGGCAATTTCGCCCGTCTCGCCAATGGCCACTTCTTGCCCATCGGGGGCCTGTATCTGCACCTGCATCCCCGTGCGCGCGAACCCGCAAGAGCCGATGCGCATGGCCCCATCTTCCAGATGATGATGGGCGGGGGGTAGAACGGTGATATTGCCTGTCACCTCTCCCAGCCCGAAATATTGCACCAGCACTGGCCCCAGCTTTTCCAGCGCGCGGATTTGATCGGCCCGATACATGGGCGCGCCCGCATAGATCACATAGCGCAGGCTGGAGTGATCATGCATATCCACTGCCGGATGTTCGACCAGCAGTTTCACGATTGTGGGCACGGTGAACATATTGCTCACGCGCCAGCGCGCCACCAGTTGCCAGATTTCGGCAGGATCGAATTTCTCGCCCACAGGCAGGATGGTTTTTACCCCATGTGCCACTTGCGCCAGCTGGTGAATCCCTGCCCCGTGCGAGAGCGGCGCCACCACGAGAGAGGCATCTTCCGGCCCTGTGCCCGGCATCAGATCGCACAGATGGTTGGTGATGACAAAGGCCAGTTGCCCATGGGTCAGAACGGCGGCCTTGGGCTTGCCGGTTGTGCCGGAGGTAAAGAAAAACCATGCCGGATCATCGCGCTGCACGGTGACAGGCGCGGGGGTTGCGCCCAGATGGCGGGTGATCAGCCCCTCATATTCCGCACCGATCAGGATGGTGGCATCCACATGGGGCGCGCAAGCCTGTGCATGGGCGGGAAATTGCGCGCCACAGAGCAACAGCTTGGCTTGTGCCGATTGCGCCAGCCCTGCCAGATCATCTGGCGGCAGGCGGAAATTGGCCGGAACCCAGACCGCCCCCACACGCCAACAGGCAAACATGGCTTCAAACATCTGGTTGCAATTTGAGGATTGCACCAGAACCCTGTCGCCTTTGGTGATCCCGTAATCCTGCACCAAGGCTGCCGCAAAGGCGCAGGCGCGGGCCTCTATCTCGGCCCAACTCCATTCCGCATCGCCCCAGATCAGCCCCGGCGCCGTGCCAAAGCGCCGCGCGTTTTCGGTCAGCAGATGCGAAAGGTTCATCACGCGGGTGGAAAAGGGCACCATCCCCGCAGAGATATCCAGCCTCATTTCACGCGCTCCATGATGGAGACGTAATTGGCCACGGCCGCGCCGCCCATGTTGAACACGCCCGCCAGCGTGGCGCCGGGTATCTGCATATCGCCTGCCTCGCCCATCAGCTGCATCGCGGCCATGACATGCATGGAAACGCCGGTTGCGCCGATCGGGTGGCCCTTGGATTTCAGCCCGCCCGATGGATTGACAGGCAAGCGCCCCTCTTTTTGGGTGATCCCTTCGCGGATCACGCGGTGGCCCTGCCCCGGTGCGGCCAGACCCATCGCCTCATATTCCAGCATCTCGGCAATGGTGAAGCAATCATGCGTTTCCACAAAGCTGAGATCATCCACCGTCAGGCCCGATTGTTCCAGCGCCTTTGCCCATGCCATGCGTGCGCCACGGAATTCCAGCACATCGCGGCGCGACAGCGCAAGGATATCATTGGCCTGCGCGCGGGCGCGAAAGCCTACGGCGCGCGGGGCCTGTGCGGCCGTTTCAGGATCGGCCAGCACCAGCACCGCCGCCCCGTCGGACACAAGCGAGCAATCGGTACGCCGCAAGGGGCCAGCGACATAGGGGTTTTTCTCGGATACGGTATTGCAAAATTCCAGCCCGAAATCCTTGCGCATATGGGCGAAGGGGTTGGCCATGCCATTGGCATGGTTCTTGGCCGCGATCATGGCCAGTTCTTCCGAACGGTCGCCATAACGCTGGAAATAGCTTTGGGCGATCTGGCCAAAGAGGCCCGCAAAGCCGCCATCGACCTCGGCCTCCTCGCTGCGGTAGCTGGCGGAGAGCAGGATATCGCCCACCTCTGCCGTGGGGGTGGCTGTCATCTTTTCCGCCCCCACCACAAGGGCAATGCGCCCGCGCCCTGCCCCGATGAAATCCAGCGCGCCATGCAGCGCGGCAGAGCCTGTGGCGCAAGCATTCTCGAACCGTGTGGCGGGCACATGGGCAAGGCGCGGATCGCCCATGGCCACAAGCGCGCCCTGAAAATCCTGTTTCGAGAAGCCGTTATTGAACACGCCCACGAAAATCCCGTCCACATCGGCGGGCGCGATTTCGGCATGGGCCAGCGCCTGTGCCACGGCCTGAGCCATCAGCGATTCGGTATCGGGGTGATCGGATTTGCCAAAGACAGTATGCCCCCAGCCAATGATCTGTGCCTGTGTCATGATGCTTTCCTCCCTTGGCTGCGCGTCAATCGCGCCTCTATTGCGCGGGCGGCGGCCCGCAAATTTTCGGCCAGTTCTGTGCGGCGCGGCTCTTTCATGCGGCTTTCCACGGCCGCAAGGGAGAGCGCGCCCACCAACTGCCCCCCCGGCCCGTGCAGTGCCACGCCCAGGCCCCAGGAATCCTCGAATATCAGGCCGGGATTAAGGGCAATTCCGCGGGCGCGCGTCTGGGCCACTTGCGCGCGCAGGGTATCTTGCCCAAGTTTCGGGTAGTTGCTGGCCAATTCGCTGGCATTCGCGGCCAGAATTGCCTCTATTTCCGTATCAGGCAAGGCCGAAAGCATGGCCAGCGATCCCGCCCCTACCCCCAGCGGATGATGCCCGCCGGGCAAAAGCGCATAGGTGCGGATGGGATGCGCGCCATCTTCGCGGTGCAGGCAAACCGAATGAAGGCCACGCCGCACCGATAAAAACGCCGCATCACCGGTTTCACGCGCAAGGCGCTGCAAATCCTGCATGGCCTGCGCCAATAGCCCATGCCGCCCCTGCGCGCACAGGCCCAGAAGATAGGCTTCTTCGCCCAAATGGTAGGCGCGTGTATCCTGCGCCTGTTCCACCAGCCCCGCGCGCATCAGCGCCAGAACCAGACGCCGGGCCGTGGCCTTGTTCAACCCGGTCACACTGACCAGCCCCGACAATGACAGCCCCGCTTCTGAATGGCGCGCGATCAGCGACAAGAGCGCCAAGGCGCGATCCACGCTTTGCGCGCCCCCAAGGGCCATATCTGGCGATTCTTGTTTCACAATATGAACCAACAGCTTTCCGATGTTAGGGATGATACAGGGCCATTTCCTGCCATTCTGATTTTCATTTTGGCATGTTGCAAGTTTTTCTTGCGTTCAGGAAAAAATAAGGTTCACTATCTGGACAATGTTGAGCATCTGGCCCCAGCCAGTGCGCCTATGGAGGAGGAAACGCCATGACATTTACCAGACTGACCCAGACTGCCCTTGCTGCGGCCATCGGCCTTGGCCTTGGGGCTGCAAGTGCGGAAACGCTGCGCCTGTCGCATAACACCGGCGACAGCACCACTTGGCACAAGGGGGCCGAGAAATTCGGCGAATTGCTGGCAGAGCGCACAGGCGGCGCAATGGAGGTGCGGGTTTTCCCCAATGCGCAGCTTTCGGGCGGTGACCAGATGCGTCAGGCGGAAATGGTCGGGCGCGGCGCGCTGGATCTGGTTGTGACCTCGGCCATCAATGTCACGCCGCTGGTGCCGGAAATGGCCGTGTTCTCGCTGCCCTATCTGTATTCCAGCTATGAGCAGGTAGATGCCACAACCCAAGGCGCGCCGGGCGAAATTCTGGCCGATATCCTGCTGGAAAAGGGCATCGTGGTTCTGGCCTGGGGCGAAAACGGGTTCCGCGAAGTGACCAACAATGTGCGCCCCATCCGCAGCCCCGATGATATGCGCGGGCTGAATATGCGTGTGGCTGGCCCCATGTATATTGATGTGATGAACGCTTTGGGGGCAAACCCGCAGCAAATGCAATGGGGCGAAACCATGTCGGCGCTGCAACAGGGCGTTGTCGATGGGCAGGAAAACCCCATTGGCGCGGTGATCATTCCGCAGCAAGTGTATGAGGTGCAAAAATACCTGACTGCATGGCATTATTCCTATGACCCCATCTTCCTTGGTATCTCTCAGGCGAAATGGGATAGCTATGATGCCGAAATGCAAACCATCCTGCGCGAAACCGCGCAAGAGGCCATGGCCTATCAGCGCCAGATTACCCGCGAGGGGACAGCCAGCGGCATAGAATTTCTGCGTGAAAAGGGCATGGAAGTTTATGAACCCACCGCAGAGGAACTGGCCGCCTTCCGCACAGCCACACAGCCCGCTTTTGACCAATGGGCCGCGCGTGTGGGCGATGAGATTGTGGGCGCCTTTCAGGCGGCCATTGCCGCCTCTAACTAAGTGATCTGACAGCCGCCCGCGCGCCCCAAACCGGGTGCGCGGGCAATTCACATTCGGGGGCGCGGGCTGATGATCCGGTTTATCTTGCGTGATTTCGAGAAGATCGTCTGCGCTGTGTTGTTCCTGAGCATGACGGCATTGGGCTTTGCCAATGTTGTGGTGCGCTATGGCACGAACCTGTCTTTCGCGGCCTCGGAAGAGTTGCTGATCAACGGGTTTTTGTTGCTGACTGTCTTTGGCGCGGCCATTGCGGCGCGGCGGGGCGAGCATCTGGCTGTCACGATGGTGCATGAAATGCTGCCGCGCGCGCTGTGGATGCCGGTTTTTCTGCTCTCGGTTGCGCTAAGCGTCGCGCTTTTGGGCTTTTCGGCGTGGTTTTCATGGGATGCCATGATGAATATTCGCCGCGTTGGCATGCGCTCTTATGCGCTGGGATTGCCTGCATGGTATTATCAAGCGGCCCTGCCCTTTGGCTTTGGGCTGGTGATTATCCGCTATCTGCAACATGCTTGGGAAGTGGGGCGCGCAGGCCGCAGCGCCGGAGGCGCGGCCCATGTTTGAGATGCTGGGCATCACCTCTGCTGGCACACAGATGATTGTGGTCTTTTTTCTGCTGATGGCGCTGCGTGTGCCTGTGGCCTTTGCGCTTGGGCTGTCTGCGCTTTATGCGATGTGGAAAATCGGTTTCGGGCTGGAACTGGCGGGCGATCTGATTGCCACGGGCATTACGAAATTCTCGCTTCTGGCGATCCCGTTTTTCATTCTGGCAGGCGTGCTGATGGGCAGCCTTGGGATTGCCGAGCGCATGATCCGGTTTTTCCGGGTGGCTGTGGGCGGGTTGCCGGGGGGAATGGGGATTGTGGGCACGGTGGTGTGCCTGTTCTGGGGGGCTGTCAGTGGCTCTGGCCCGGCCTCTGTGGCGGCAATCGGGCCAATGATCATCAAAGGCATGGAAGAGGATGGCTATGACCGCGCCTTTGCCGCCGGGCTGGTGGTGACGGGGGCTGCGTTTTCCATTGTGATCCCGCCCTCTATCGGGCTGGTGATTTACGGGGTGATTGCGGAAACCTCCATCTCGCGGCTGTTTATTGCGGCCATCATTCCGGGTGTGTTCATGGCGCTGACAATGGTGGCGGTGCTGCCTTTCGCGCGGCGCAACACCGCCTCTGTGGGCAGTGCCAGCCTGATGGCCCTTAGCCCCGATCCCTATGCAGGGCTGCCGCGCGGGCGCGCGCTGTGGCTGTCATTTCGGGACAGTTTCTGGGGGTTGATGACACCTGTTGTCATTCTGGGCGGTATCTATTCGGGCATTTTCACACCGACAGAGGCCGCGATTGTGGCCACTGTCTATGCGCTGGGTGTGGGCGGGCTGGCCTACCGCACCCTGACCTTCGCGCGGCTCTATCAGGCCTTGGCCACGGCTGCGGCCTCTTCTGCGGTGGTGATGCTGATTGTGGCCTATGCCAGCCTGTTTGGCTGGGTTGTGACTGTGGATGATCTGGTGCGCAGCTATTCGGGCGCGCTGCTGGGGCTGAGTGATCAGGCATGGGTGATCTTGCTGGTGATCATGGTGATCTTGCTGATTGCGGGCATGTTCATGGACCCCGTAACAGTGATGTTCATTGCTTTGCCCATTTTCCTGCCGGTTGCCCGGCAAATGGGGTGGGATCCTGTCTGGTTCGGGGTGCTGGTGATGGTCAATCTGGCGATCGGGCTGATTACGCCGCCTGTGGGGATAAACCTGTATGTGGCGGCCAATGTTACCCGGCTGAGCATTGAACGCGTGGCGCGGGGCACGATGCCCTTTTTGCTGGCCGCGCTGGTGGGGATTGTCGTGGTCGCAGCCGTGCCGCAGATGTCGCAATTTCTGGTCAACTGGCTGCGCTGAGAGGGGATGAGAGAGAGATGAAAACCGCCATTGTCACAGGCGCCGCGCGCGGCATTGGGCTGGCCACCACCCGCGCCTTTCTGGCCGAGGGCTGGCGCGTGGCCATGATAGACCGTGACGCCCCCGCGCTGGCCGAGGCCGCGATTGGGTTGGCGGATGCGCATGCGGTGATCTGCGATGTGTCAGACCCCGCACAGGTGCAGGCCATGGCGGCAGAGGTGATGGCGCAGTTTGGCCGCGTGGATGCCTTGGTGAATAATGCGGGCGTGGCCGATTTCCGGCCCATGGCCGAGACCGATCTTGCCATCTGGCGCGAGGTGATGGCCACCAATCTGGACGGGGTGTTTATCACCAGCCAAGCAATTATCCCGCATCTGAAGGCAACGCGGGGCGCGATTGTGAATATCGCCTCTATCTCTGGCCTGCGCGCAAGCACATTGCGCGTGGCTTATGGCACATCGAAAGCGGCGGTCATTCACCTGACACGCCAGCAAGCGGCGGAATTGGGGGAATGGGGCATTCGGGCCAATTGCGTGGCCCCCGGCCCTGTGGATACCAAACTGGCGCTGGCCGTGCATTCGCCCGAAATCCGCGCGGCCTATCACGATACAATCCCGCTTAACCGCTATGGGCGCGAGGCAGAGATCGCAGAGGCGATAACCTTTCTGTGCTCGGAGCGGGCCAGCTATGTGACGGGGCAAGTGCTGGCCGCAGATGGCGGGTTTGATGCCGTGGGCGTAGGCTTGCCTGCGCTGCGCCGAAAAACGCCCGAAGGGCATTGACGCGCCGCGCAAGACTGGCTTTTCTGGCGCCAACCCAAAAGGAGCACCCACCCCATGAGCCTGCCCGTCTTTCACATGGTCGATCGCGCACCGCAACCTGTGGCAACCTTCTCCCATGCCGCAGAGATTGACGGCTGGGTGTTTCTGACAGGGCAGATGCCCACCTGGCCCGGAGAGCCGGATCGCCCCTTGCCCGACGGGATAGAGGCCCAGACGCGCCGGGTGATGGACAATCTGATCCTTGTGCTGGAAGGGCTGGGGCTGGGCTTGGAAAACGTGGTGCAGGCGCGGGTCTATATCACCCAGTTCGAGCGCGATTATGCGCCGATGAATGCCGTCTATCAAAGCTATTTCGCCCCCGGCAAACTGCCTGCGCGCACCTGTATCGGGGTGACAGGTCTGGCTGTGGGCGCGCTGGTGGAGATAGATTTCGTGGCCAAGCGGCCTTAGGGGGGGGGATGCGGCCCCTTTGCGCTTATGGGTTCTCAAAATGTTATGGCTTGTTCGAAAAGCAAGGCCATGCGATCATAAATGGCGCGCCACTATTGGATGTATTGCAGGAGTGTTTTGATTACTTAAAGATGATGAATACCTAAGATTATTTTTTCAAATACCTGATTTACATAAATTATATTTATGCCAGAGCAGCGACAGCATGGCTCTGCGCGGGGCCATTTAATGAATGCATTTTATTTTGTCATAGATCGCAAATTTCTTCCCTTTGCGCTTATTCAAGCCAAGCGATTGACAGGCTTTTTCAATTCAGATGTTCACATCTTTTTTGAAGGAGATTCATCAAACTTGGACATAACCAAGGCTGTTGGTGAGCGTGTTTTCTTGCATCTCAACGAAATTGAAAAATACCTGCCCGACAGCCTGCCCGCCAGCACGCACTGGCCAAAAATCGTATATGGTAGAATATTCGCACCCTTTCTTCTTTCAACCTATACACGCTTGATTTACCTTGATGCAGATGTGTTTATATTGCGCGGTGATGATGGCATCTGGAACATTCCGCTGGAGAATGGCTTGGGCGCCGTGCATGATCTGGATGTTCTCAACCGCGCGCCGACAGCGCTGAAGGTTCGGAAAAACAAGCCTCTCTATACGAAAGAACAATGGCTGTCAGATATAGGTGTGATTGGCGATAGATATTTTAATTCCGGCGTGCTGGTGATCGATACAAAGCTGTGGATAGAGAGAGATTGGTCAGCGATCCTGGCGGATTATGTAATAAAATATTCCAAAAGTATAAAAATGTTTGATCAGGATTTTCTCAACCATGCACAACAGGGGCTTTGGAGCGAACTTAGCCCCCGGTGGAATTATCAGCCAAATATTGCGGAATGTGGAGTTACAAGGCAAATCAAGCCTGTGATCTTGCACTTTGCATCCTCCCCGAAACCTTGGTCAGAGTTGCGCAAGGGAAACATCAATGATCTTAACTATATATTCCATGATGTTTTTGAACAGGAGCTGGCCGCCATTAATGTAGATATTTCTGACTACAAAAAAGAAAAGAAGATTAAATTTTTTACGCGGCTCAAAAAAATATTGCGAAAGCGCATGTCTGATCTAGACATGCCATCGAAAAAAGAAAAACGCGAGTTCAAATACTTCAAGTCCAGAACGGAAACAATTCTTGATTATATAAACGTATCACATTCCAGCAATAGATTTGCAGACAGGTTGGAGATTGACGAACCTCTTTCAGTCGATAATATCAAAGCAGTTTTTGACGGAGAGCGGTTTCGCCCCATCCTTTTGCTGGATGATTTTCTTGCAGATTGAATTATTCCAACCCTCTCCCAAAAGCACATAGATAATTCAATTTTCAGAAATGGTAACTTGGCGCCTACCCCATCTCTTCCAGAAAATCCCGGCCGCGGGCGTCTTCCACCTCTATCACCCACAGATCGGGGTCAAAGCTGCGCTGACGGGTGATGGCGGCGTCGACCTCGGCCTCTGGCCCTTGGGTGAGGGTATGCCATGCGCGCTGCCCGGTTGCGGGGTCATATTGGCGCATATGGGCGCGCGCGGTTCCGTCCAGCGCCGCCAGTTTCACCAGCACCGCGCCTGCTGTCGCATCACCGCGCGCGATGACATAGGCGGGGATGCCCTCTATCTGCAAGCGCCGCAGATAGGCCGAAACCCAGATGCCAGAGGCCAGCCGTGCGCTCATGTATTCCCGTCGCGGAACTCCAGCCCCATTTCGGAATAGCGCGCGGCCTCTTCCATCCAGTTTTCGCGCACTTTCACTTGCAAGAAGAGATGCACCGGGCGGCCCAGAAATTCGGCAATCTCGGTTCGGGCGGCGGTAGAGATGGCCTTGATCGTCTCGCCCCTATTGCCCAGAACAATGCCCTTATGGCCATCGCGCATGACATAGACCACCTGATCTATGCGCACCGAACCGTCATCGCGCTCTTGCCAATGCTCTGTCTCGACTGTCAGCTGATAGGGCAATTCCTCGTGCAGGCGCAGGGTCAGTTTCTCGCGCGTCATCTCTGCGGCGATCATGCGCAAGGGCAGATCGGCAATCTGATCTTCTGGGTAAAGCCATGGGCTGAGCGGCATTTGTTCTGCCAGCCAGCGGCGCAGATCATCCACCCCATGCCCTTTTTCCGCCGAAATCATGAAGCTGCGCGCGAAAGGATAGGCCTCGTTCAGCTTGGCCGACAGGGCCAGCAGGGTTTCAGCTTTCACCCGGTCGATCTTGTTGATGGCAAGGGCCACCGTCTGATTGGGGGTGATCCGCTCTTTGAGCGCATCAATGATGGCCTGTGTGCCCTCGGTCAGGCCGCGATGGGCCTCTACCAGCAGCACCACGACATCGGCATCGGCAGCGCCACCCCATGCGGCAGCCACCATGGCGCGATCCAGACGGCGGCGGGGGCGGAACAGGCCCGGTGTATCCACAAACACAATCTGTGCCGCCCCTTCCAGCGCCACACCGCGAATGCGCGCGCGGGTGGTCTGCACCTTATGCGTGACGATGGAAACCTTGGCCCCCACCATGCGGTTGGTGAGGGTGGATTTTCCGGCATTGGGTTCGCCAATCAGGGCCACAAAGCCCGCGCGGGTGGGTGTTTCGGTCATTTTTCGGCCTCCAGCCGTTCCAGAAGTGCGCGCGCGGCCAATTGTTCGGCCTGCCGCTTGGAGCCAGCCGCCGCGCGCGCGCTTTCGCCGCTGTCAAGCTGGGCTTCGATGATGAATTCGGGCGCATGATCGGGGCCAGAGCGCCCGGCCTCCAGATAGCGCGGGGGGGTCTGGCCACGGGCCTGCGCCCATTCCTGCAACATGGTTTTGGCGTCGCGTGCATCGGCATCGACACTTTCCAACCGCGCGCGCCAATGGTGCAGCACAACCGCGCGCGCCACCTCAAAGCCGCCATCCAGATAGACAGCGGCAATCACCGCTTCCATGGCATCGGCAAGAATGGCCTCTTTGCGCCGCCCGCCCGACAGCATTTCAGAGCGCCCCAATTTCAGCGCCGCGCCCAGATCCAGCGCGCGCGCCACCTCGGCGCAGCTTTCCTTGCGCACCAGCGCATTGAAACGCGGCGCAAGCTGGCCTTCCGAGGCGCTCTTATCCGCCCGAAGCAACGCCTCGGCCATGACCAGCCCCAAGACCCTGTCACCCAGAAATTCCAGCCGCTGATTGTCGGGACGCGAGGGCGAGGACATGGAGGGATGTGTCAATGCCCGGTGCAAAAGCTCTGGCCGCGCGAAATCATGCCCAAGCCGGGCCGCAAAGGCCAGAATTTCTGCCGATACCTTCACGAGAGCCTCGCGAAGAAGCGATCACTCCGCCATGTCCAGAAGAAAAACAGCGACCGCCCTTCGGCAGAGAATACCACATGGCGCGCGCGCCCGATCAGATGATCAAAAGGCACCATGCCCACGCCGCCCACCTGACGGGGCATGCGGCTATCCAGCGAATTGTCGCGGTTATCGCCGATGAAGAAGAAATGCCCCTCTGGCACAGTGAAAACGGGCGTATTGTCGCCCGCGCCGCCATCCACGATATTGAGCACCGGATAGCTGACGCCATTTGGCAAGGTTTCGATCATGCGCGATTTGCGGCATTCCCCGCCCTGGCCCACAGGCGCATTCTCACAGCGCGGGAACTGGCCTGCGCTGCCTTGGCGTTCATATGTTTCGATAAAATCGCCTGCCGGTTCTTGGGGCACGGCCTCGTCATTCAGCCAGAGCTGGCCTGCGCGCATCTGCACCCTGTCGCCCGGCAGGCCGATCAGACGCTTGATGTAATCAGCCCCTGTGCCGGGGTGACGGAAAACCACGATATCCCCGCGCTCTGGCTCTGTGCCAAAAATGCGCCCCTCTATCGGGCAGATGGCAAAGGGGCAGGAATAGCGCGAATAGCCATAGGCCATTTTATTGACAAACAGGAAATCCCCGATCAGCAGGTTCTCTTTCATAGAGCCTGACGGAATCCAGAACGGCTGGAAAAACAGCGTGCGGAACAGGCCCGCAATCAGCAGGGCATAGATGATGGTTTTGATATTGTCCCAAAGCCCGTCTTTCTTGCCGTCTATCGCGCTCATGTATTTTGTCCGTTCAAAACTGAAAAGGGTCGCGCGCTACATGGGCGGGGCGGGGCACGGAGTCAAGCAAGACCGCAAGGCGCGCGCAGTTGTGACCGTGAAAATTGGGGTTTTCAATGCCAAAGCGCGCGCCTATAGTCGCACGCATGATCTGTGTCGCATCATTTCAGCGCTTGGCGCCCCTCTCGGCTTTGTCCGGTCTGCTTCTTCTTAGCAGCCTCTGAGCGTGTCCTCTTGCGGGCGCGCCGCTCAGAGGTGAAAAGCGCCCCAACCGCAAGACAGTGACATTCCCCTACCACAGGACAAGACCCATGACATCTTCCGCCCCCGATATGGCCGCGCCGCAAGACCGCGTATTGATTTTTGACACAACCCTGCGTGATGGCGAGCAAAGCCCCGGCGCCACCATGAGCCATGCCGAAAAGCTGGAAATCGCAGCGCTCTTGGATGAGATGGGCGTGGATATCATAGAGGCGGGGTTTCCCATCGCCTCTGACGGGGATTTTCAGGCCGTCAGCGAGATTGCGAAAAACGCCAAAACCTCTGTCATCTGCGGGCTGGCGCGGGCTAATTTCGCCGATATCGACCGCTGCTGGGAGGCCGTGCGCCATGCCGCGCGCCCGCGCATTCACACCTTCATCGGCACATCGCCCCTGCACCGCGACATTACCGCGCTGGATCAGGACGGGATGATCACAAAAATCCATGAAACTGTCAGCCATGCCCGCAATCTGTGCGACAATGTGCAATGGTCGCCCATGGATGCCACCCGCACAGAGCGCGATTACCTGTGCCGCGTGGTGGAAACCGCGATCAAGGCGGGGGCCACGACGATCAACATTCCCGATACTGTGGGCTATACCTATCCGCGCGAAAGTGCGGATCTGATTGCCATGCTGCTGGAGCGCGTGCCGGGCGCTGATACCATAATCTTTGCCACCCATTGCCATAATGATCTGGGCATGGCCACGGCCAATGCGCTGGCCGCCGTGGAAGCGGGCGCGCGCCAGATTGAATGCACAATCAACGGTCTGGGCGAACGTGCGGGCAATACGGCGCTGGAAGAAGTGGTCATGGCGCTGCGCGTGCGCAATGACATCCTGCCCTACCGCACCGGGATTGATACCACCAAGATCATGGGCATTTCGCGCATGGTGGCGGCTGTATCGGGCTTTCCGGTGCAGTATAACAAGGCTGTGGTGGGCAAGAACGCCTTCGCGCATGAATCCGGCATTCATCAGGATGGCATGCTGAAGAACAAGGAAACCTTCGAGATCATGCGCCCCGAAGATGTGGGGCTGGCCGCGACCAATCTGGTGATGGGCAAGCATTCGGGCCGCGCGGCGCTGCGTGCGAAACTGTCAGAGCTGGGCTATGAGCTGGGCGACAACCAGTTGAAAGATGTCTTTGTGCGCTTCAAGGCTTTGGCTGACCGCAAGAAAGAGGTCTATGACGATGATCTGATTGCGCTGATGGCAGAGGCCAACACGGCAGATGAAGAAGCCTTTTTGCAAATCAAGCGGCTGCGGGTGATCTGCGGCACAGAGGGGCCGCAAGAGGCCGAATTGACCATGCTGGTTGGCGGGGCCGAAAAATTTGTCGATGCCACAGGTGACGGGCCTGTGGATGCGACATTCAACGCGGTGAAAATGCTGTTCCCGCATGAGGCGCAGTTAGAACTTTATCAGGTGCACGCGGTGACAGAGGGCACAGATGCGCAAGCCACCGTCAGTGTGCGGCTGAAGCTGGGGGGGGTAGTCTATTCCGGGCAATCCTCGGATACCGATACTGTCGTGGCCTCTGCCAAAGCCTATGTGAATGCGCTGAACCGGCTGGTTGTGCATAAGCACAGGGGCAATCTTTCGGCGTTGATGACATCTGCCGGATGACAGGCAGGCCCCCGCCAGCCCATGGCGGGGGCTATCACGGCTCTGTGCGGGGGATATGGCCAATTCCTGCCGATCGGGCCGCTTCTCCCCCTTTACCGCAAGCCCCCGCCCGCCCTATAAGGCGCAGAACGTTTAGCGCCCTGAAAACAGGGCGCATCACCCAATAGCCAGCGGGATATGCGCATGAATTTTTTTCCCAGTCTGTTTTCGTCAGACATGGCCATAGACCTTGGAACCGCAAATACGCTGGTTTACGTCAAAGGGCGCGGGATCATCCTGAATGAACCCTCTGTGGTGGCCTACCATTCCAAAGACGGGCGCAAGGCCGTGCTGGCGGTGGGTGAGGATGCAAAACTGATGCTGGGCCGCACCCCCGGCAGTATTGAAGCCATCCGCCCCATGCGCGACGGTGTGATTGCCGATTTCGATGTGGCCGAAGAAATGATCAAGCATTTCATCCGCAAAGTGCATCGCAACACGATGTTTTCCAAGCCGAAAGTTATTGTTTGCGTGCCTTATGGCGCGACCCCGGTGGAAAAGCGCGCCATTCGGCAATCGGTGCTTTCTGCGGGTGCGCGGCGGGCGGGCCTGATTTCCGAACCCATCGCGGCAGCGATTGGGGCGGGGATGCCGATCACAGATCCCACGGGTTCCATGGTGGTGGATATCGGGGGCGGCACGACAGAAGTGGCCGTTCTGAGCCTTGGTGATATCGTTTATGCCCGCTCTGTCCGGGTGGGCGGTGACAGGATGGATGAGGCCATCGTCAGCTTCCTGCGCCGCAATCAGAACCTGTTGATTGGCGAATCGACTGCCGAAAAGATCAAATGCGCCATTGGCACCGCGCGCATGCCCGATGACGGGCGCGGCAAATCCATGATGGTGCGCGGGCGCGACCTGCTGAACGGTGTGCCCAAGGAAGTGGAAATCACTCAGGCGCAGGTGGCAGAGGCTTTGGCGGAAACCGTGACCACGATTTGCGAGGCCGTGATGATCGCGCTGGAAACCACTCCGCCCGATCTGGCCGCCGATATCGTGGATCGCGGTGTTATGCTGACGGGCGGTGGCGCGCTTTTGGGCGAGTTGGATCTTGCGCTGCGCGAACAGACAGGGCTGTCCATCTCGGTTGCCAATGAGGCGCTGCATTGCGTGGCCATCGGCACAGGCAAGGCGCTGGAATATGAGAAACAGTTGCGCCACGCCATAGATTATGAGAGCTGACGCAACCAGTCGCAAGGTGTGACCTGTGGCCGAGGATCGCAAACAGGATAACGATTTCATCCGCCCGCTGCGGCGGGTGATGATCGTGCTTGTGGCGGTCACGCTGGCGCTGGTGTTTCTGGTCTGGCGTATTGACAGCCCACGGGTGGAACAATTCCGCATGGCTGTGATTGACAAGGTTGTGCCCTCTTTTGACTGGGCCATGCGCCCGATGGGGCGGCTGGTGGCGATGGCAGAAAATTTCAACGCCTATGCCCGGATTGTAGAGCAGAATCAGGAATTGCGGCGCGAATTGCAGCAAATGCGCGCATGGCGCGAGGCCGCCCTTCAGCTGGAACAACGCAATGCGCAGTTGCTGGATTTGAATCAGGTGCGGCTTGATCCGCAGCTAACCCATGTGACAGGTGTGGTGATGGCCGATAGCGGCTCTCCCTTCCGCAAATCGGTGCTGTTGAATGTGGGTGCGCGCGATGGTGTGCAAGATGGCTGGGCGGTGATGGATGGGCTGGGGCTTGCGGGCCGCATTTCCGGTGTGGGCCAGCGCACGGCGCGGGTGGTGCTGCTGACAGATACCGCAAGCGCTGTGCCTGTGGTGATCCAGCCCTCTGGCCAGCGCGCCATGCTGATTGGCGACAATTCGGCCTTTCCGGTGCTGGAATTCATTGAAACCCCCGATGATCTGCGCCCCGGTGATCGGGTTGTCAGTTCCGATGATGGGGGCGTGTTTCCGGCCGGGATTTTGGTGGGCGAAGTGGTGGCGACCACGGATCGCAGATTGCGGGTGCGCATTTCCGCCGATTACGGGCGGCTGGAATTTCTGCGCGTGCTGCGCTCGCGCCCGATGGAGCGGATCACGGATACCGGCGCCCTGATCGCCCCGCCCCGCTTGCCAGAGACACCAGAGGCGGCAGAGGACACACCGCTTGCCGAAGGCATGCCCGGCGATGGTTGAACGCCGCCAGACCCAGCGCTTGCTGTATATCCTGCTCTTTCTGGGCCTGGCATTGGTGGTGACGTTTTTCCGATTGCTGCCGCTTGGCAGCTATGGCGTTCCGCTCGGCCCGATTCTGGCAGATGAGGACGCGGTGCAGGGCTGGAGCCTGCGCCATATGCCCATGCCCGATATCATGCTGTGCCTGACACTGGCCTGGGTGGTGCGCCGCCCCGCCATGCTGCCCGCCTGGCTGGTTGTGCTGTATTTCTTCATTGAAGATATTTTGCTCATGCGCCCGCCCGGCCTTTGGGCGCTGGTTGTGTTGCTGGCCACAGAGTTTTTGCGCAAGCGCACAGAGACGCTGCGCCAGCACGGGTTCTTGTTGGAATATCTGACAGTCTTTGGCGTCATGCTGGCGATGTTTGTGGCAAATCGCGCGGTGCTCGCAATCGTGATGGGGCCGCAAGCGCCCCTTGGCTTGAGCTTGGCGCAGTTTCTGGGCACTGTGATGATCTATCCGGCGGTTGTGGCGCTGTCGCATTTCGTGTTCGGATTGCGCAAGCCCGCAACGGGCGAGGTGGATGCTTTGGGGCAGAGATTGTGAAACGCACAGACCGCGACAAGGAACTCAGCAAACGCACCATCAGCCGCCGCGGGCTGGTGCTGGGCGGGCTGCAACTGGGCGTTGCAGGCGCGCTGCTGTGGCGGCTGCGCGACATGCAGTTGAACCAGTCTGAACAATTCCGCCTGCTGGCCGAGGAAAACCGCATCAATCTGCGGCTGCTGCCCCCCACGCGCGGCTTGATTCTGGATCGCAATGGCGTGCTTTTGGCCGGGAATGAGCAGAATTACCGGGTTGTCATAAAGCGCGATGATGCGGGCGATATTGATCTGGTGCTGGCCCGGCTGGCCCGGCTGATTGATCTGAGCGCCGAAGAGGTGGAGCGCGCGCGCCGCGACATGCTGCGCAACCGCCCCTTTGTGCCTGTCACTGTGGCAGAGCGTCTGAGCTGGGAAGAAATCAGCCGCGTGGCCGCAAATGCCCCCGCCCTGCCCGGCGTGACCCCGGAGATGGGCCTGTCGCGCTATTACCCTTTGCGCGCGGATACCGCACATGTGGTGGGCTATGTCGGCCCGGTCTCAGAGCGCGATCTGGAGGCGCTGGAAACGCCCGATCCCGTCTTGCTGATCCCGCGTTTTCAGATTGGCAAAAGCGGCGTAGAGCGGATGGAAGAAGACCGTCTGCGCGGGCGCGCCGGTTCGCAGCGGGTGGAAGTGAATGTCGTGGGCCGCGTCATGCGAGAGCTTGACCGCGTAGAGGGCGTGCCGGGTGGCAATGTGCATCTGACACTTGATGCGACATTGCAAAATTACACGCTGGAGCGGTTGCACGGGCAAAGTGCTGCCGCCGTGGTGATGGATGTCCAGACCGGGGATATTCTGGCCCTGGCCTCTGGCCCCAGCTTTGACCCCAATCTTTTTGTGCGCGGCATTTCCACCACCGATTTCAACGCGTTGTTGCACAGCGATTACCGCCCGCTGGTGAATAAGACGGTGCAGGGCATGTATCCGCCCGGATCGACCTTCAAGATGGTGACGGCCCTGGCCGCGCTGGAGGCAGGTGTCACCGATGGGCAAGAGCGGGTCTTTTGCCCCGGACATATGGATGTGTCCGGCAACCGCTTTCATTGCTGGAAACGCGGTGGGCATGGGCGTGTGGGGATGGTTTCGGCCCTGTCGGAAAGCTGCGATGTGTATTTCTATGAAATGGCGCAGCGCTGCGGGATCGACAAGATCAATGAAATGTCCACGCGGCTTGGGCTTGGGCTGCGCTATGATTTGCCGATCACCTCTGTTGCAGGCGGGTTGAACCCCACGCGCGAGTGGAAGCGCAACAATCGCGGCTCAGAGTGGCGGGTGGGCGATACGGTGAACGCCTCTATCGGGCAGGGGTTTGTGCTGACAACGCCGTTGCAACTGGCGGTGATGACGGCGCGTCTGGCGTCCAATTCCGCTGTGCTGCCACGGCTGGTGCGCGACCCCTTGGAACGCGCCCAACCGCAAGCCGCAAGCCTTGATCTGCGCCCCGAATGGCTGCGCCTGATCTGGCGGGGGATGTATGAAACCGTCAATGACCAGCGCGGCACGGCCTATTCCTCGCGCGTGGTGGCGGATGGGCAGACAATGGCGGGCAAGACAGGCACAAGTCAGGTATTCTCCATCACCCGCGCAGAGCGGGATGCAGGCATTCGGCGGCAGGAAGATTTGCCCTGGAACCGCCGCAACCACGGGCTTTTTGTCAGTTACGCGCCCTATGATGCGCCCCGCCTTGCCGTATCGGTGGTGGTGGAACATGGCGGCGGCGGTTCCTCCGCCGCGGCACCCCTTGGCCGCGATATTATGCTGGCCGCGCTCAATGGCGGGCGCCCCCCGCTTGCGGCCTATCCGGCGCCGCAGCGCAACCGCATTCAGTATGAGCAGGATGAAATGCAAGAGCGCCTGCGCCGCCCCGAAGACATGCGGTTAAGCCGGGCATGAGCTATCTGGAATATAACACAAAGCGCATGCCATCGGGCCTTGCAAAGGTGCTGTATCTGAACTGGCCCTTGGTCGCGCTGCTGATTGCGGTGGCCTGTTATGGCTTTGTGATGCTCTTTTCCGTCGCGGGCGGCAATCTTACCCCTTGGGCGGAATTGCAGATCAAGCGTTTCGGCCTTGGGCTGGTGGTGATGTTCGTGGTGGGGTTTGTGCCCTTGTGGTTCTGGCGCTCTATCGCCGGGGTGGCCTATGCGGTGTCAATCCTGCTGCTGCTGGGGGTAGAGTTTTTTGGCACGATCGGCATGGGCGCAAAGCGCTGGCTGGAAGTTGGGCCATTCCGGCTGCAACCCTCGGAATTGGCCAAGATCACCACGATCATGGCGCTTGCGGCCTATTATGACTGGCTGGATCTGAAAAAGGTGTCGCACCCGGTTTGGGTGCTGGCCGCAGCGGCGATTGCGCTGGTGCCTGCCGTTTTGGTGCTGCGCCAGCCGGATTTGGGAACGTCGCTGCTTTTGGCACTGGGCGGGGGGGCTGTGATCTTTGCCGCCGGGGTGCATTGGGCCTATTTCGCCGCGCTGATTACGGCGGGGGTAGGGCTGGTGGGGGCGGTGTTCACCTCGCGCGGGACAGAGTGGCAGCTTTTGAAGGATTACCAATATCGCCGGATTGATGCCTTTCTAGACCCGACGCTGGATCCTTTGGGCGCGGGCTATCATATCAACCAATCCATGATCGCGCTGGGATCGGGGGGCTGGTCGGGGCGCGGGTTTATGGAAGGCACGCAGGCGCGGCTTAATTTTCTGCCCGAAAAGCATACTGATTTCATTTTCACCACTCTGGCCGAGGAATTTGGCTTTATCGGCGCGGCTTCGCTTCTGCTGCTGTATATGCTGATCATGGCCGTATGCCTGCTGACGGCGCTGAACACGACAAACCGCTTTGGCGCGCTGTTGGTGATGGGGGTGATTGGCACGTTCTTCCTGTATTTCGCGGTGAATATGGCGATGGTGATGGGGCTTGCGCCGGTGGTGGGTGTGCCCTTGCCGCTGGTGTCTTTCGGGGGGTCTGCGATGATTGTTCTGATGGTGGGTTTCGGGCTGGTGCAATCGGCCCATGTGCACCGGGCAAGGCTGCCATCATGAGCCTGTGTGTGCTGTTTGCCGCCGGTGAGGACAGCTTTGCCGAATATGAGGCCCCGCTTCTGGCCGCTTTTGCGCAAGCCGGGCTGGCAGTGCGGCTGGTGACAGATGCGCCAGCCGCCACCGTGGATTACATCATCTATGCGCCGTCCAGCCCGTTGCAGGATTTCACCCCCTTCACGCGCTGCAAGGCCGTGCTCAGCCTTTGGGCCGGGGTAGAGCGCATTGTGGGCAATCCCACCCTGACACAGCCGCTTGCGCGCATGGTGGATCCCGCCCTGACACGCGGGATGGTGGACTATGTGTGCGGCCATGTGCTGCGCTATCATCTGGGGATGGATGCCCATATCCGCGCCCTGCCCGGCACCTGGGAGCCGGCAGAGCCGCCGCTTGCGCCAGAGCGCCGGGTGGGCATTCTGGGCCTTGGCGCTTTGGGCAGCGCCTGTGCCCGCGCGCTGGCGGATTTCGGCTTTGATGTGGCGGGCTGGTCGGGGCGGCCCAAGGCGCTGGCGGGGATTGCCTGCCATCATGGCGCGGATGGGCTGGAAGCGGTTTTGCGCCATGCCGAAATTCTGGTCACACTGTTGCCGCAGACGAGGGATACCGATTGCATTTTGAATGCGCGCACCCTTGCGCTTTTGCCGCGCGGGGCGCGCATTATCAATCCGGGGCGCGGGGGGCTGGTGGATGATGCGGCCCTTCTGGCGGCCCTGCAAAGCGGGCAGATTGGCGCGGCCACGCTGGATGTGTTTCGCGCCGAACCCCTGCCCGCCGATCACCCGTTCTGGGCCGATCCGCGTGTGACAGTCACCCCCCATATCGCTGCCACCACCCGCGCGCCCAGTGCCGCGCGTGTGATCGCTGAGAACATCGCGCGCAGCGAACAGGGCGCGGCGCTGTTGCATATCGTCAACCGCGCGCGCGGATATTGAGCACCCGTTTGCAAATATGACACAGGGCCGCAGCGTTTTTGTTGCAACCGCAGCAAAGATGCCGCATTACACCCGCGACGCCAGACGGGCCACAGGCTTTGCGCGCTGCCTTACGGGCTATGCGCCCCAGGGCCGCAGGGCCGGGCGGGTGCTGGGAAACGCTGAAACGCGAGGGGTGCAATGGACGGTATTCTGGCTCTGGCCCTTGAAAACCTGATTTCCCCGATCATCCTGTTTTTTGCGCTTGGTCTTGCTGCCGCTTTCGCGCGCTCTGATCTGAGTGTGCCGGAAGCTGTGGCAAAGGGGATGTCGCTCTATCTGCTGTTTGCCATCGGGTTCAAGGGTGGGGCCAGTGTGGCTGCGCATGGGGTGGATGCAACGCTTCTGTTCTCGCTGCTGGCCGGGGTGATTCTGTCTTTCCTGCTGCCCTTCATCGCCTTTGCGCTGTTGCGGGTGCTGACGGGCCTGTCGGTGGTGGATGCGGCGGCAGTGGCCGCGCATTACGGCTCTATCTCGATTGTGACATTTGTGGCCGCCAGTTCGGTGCTGACCTCTGCTGGGCTTGTGTTTGAAGGCTATATGGTGGCCGTTGCCGCCGCGATGGAGGCACCGGCGATTCTTTCGGCGTTATGGCTGGTGGCGCGCGCAGGCGGGCCAAATGGCCATGGCGGCGGGATGGAGCCGGGATTGCTGCGGGAAATCCTGCTCAATGGCTCTATCGTGCTGCTGGTTGGGTCTTTCGCGATTGGGGCGATTACCGGGCAAGAGGGGCTTGCGCGGATTGAAAGCTTCATCGTGTCGCCCTTTCAGGGGGTGTTGTGCCTGTTCTTGCTGGATATGGGGCTGGTGGCGGGCCGGGGCCTGCGCGAAACGCGCGGCCTTTTGCGCCCCGGCCTGTTTGTCTTTGGCGTTCTGATGCCCCTGACGGGCGCGGCTTTGGGGCTGGTGGCGGGCATGATCCTTGGCTTGTCTACAGGCGGGGTGATGCTGATGATGACGCTCTCTGCCTCTGCCTCTTATATTGCGGTGCCTGCTGCGATGCGGGTGGCGCTGCCAGAGGCAAATCCGGCAATATATCTGACTTTGGCCTTGGGGATTACCTTCCCCTTCAATCTGACACTTGGTATTCCCATCTATCTGGCGGTCGCGCAGGCCGTAACGGGAGGATGAGAAATGCAGACACATAAGGCAAAGCGCGTTGAAATCACGATAGAGGCCGTGATGGAGCGCCGCCTGTCAGAGGCGCTGGAGGGTGCGGGCGTGAAGGGCTTTACCATCCTGCCTGTTCTGGGCGGGTCTGGCCGCTCTGGCCGCTGGAGCCGTGAGGGGCAGATCAGCCGTGCAAGTGGCATGATTGCAGTTGTGTGCATCGTGCATCCCAACCGGCTTGATCCGCTGCTGGACGCTGCTTTTGCGGTGGTGGATCGCCATATCGGGGTTGTCAGCGTCACCGATTGCGATGTGGTGCGCGCAGACCGGTTTTAGCGCCTTGGCCCGTGGTGTTGTGCGCTTCAGACGTGACAACCAAGGGCAGGTTTGAGGGGAGAGGGGACTTTCGAGATGAGCACCAAGCGCGGAATCAAGGCCGAAGGCCGCCGCGCATCGCCGGGCCGCCCCCCGGCACGGCGATTTGGCTGCAACCTGCGCTTAGCTTCAGTTTCGTTCGGACATTGCCGCCATAAAGTGACATAGCCTCAAGGCCAGATCGCCGAACCGCGGCCCAGCGCTGCGCGGCTTTGCGAATGTTCCCACCCCTCATAGCCGCCCTTCATGACATAACCCGCGCGCAGGGGGAACACCTAGCCTTGGCGGCGGGCCGCGCGCCATGCCGCATAAGCCCGCGTTGCCATCAAAACCAGCACCACCCCTGTCAGCATGATCAGGGCGCGGCTTTCAAAGCGCGTTACAGTCCAGACATGGGCAATCACGATCGCGGCGGCGGGCCAGACCAGCAGATGCAGCCGTTTCCACTGCCCCCGCCCGATCAGGCGCGGCGCGGCATTGACCGAGGTCAGCGCCAGCGGCAGCATCAGCGCCAGCGCGGCCAGCCCCAGTTTCACATGCGCCATCTCGCGCATCTCGCTCAGGGCAAATTCCAGCACGCCCCCCTGATCCAGCCAGAACCAGATCGCGCCATGCGCGCCGGCATACAGGAACGTCCACACCCCCAGCGGCCTGCGCGCGCCGTAAAGGGGGCGCCATGTGACCAGCCATTGCACAAAGCCAAGGGCCAGCGTGGCCAGAAGCGCCAAAAGCGCAAACCGCCCTGTCAGGTGCAACAGCACCTCATGGGGCATGACGCCCAACTGCCCGGCCTGATAGCGCCAGCCCAGCCACAGACCGGGCAGCGCACCGCCCAGCCAAAACGCCCAAGCCAAGGCAGTGGCAGTTTTCCCGGCCGCCATCAGTAAAAGGTTTCCAGATCCATACCGGAATAAAGCGCCGCCACCTGTGCGCCGTAGCCGTTGAACATTTCAGTGCGGATGCGCCCGCCATCATGCAAGCGCCGCTCTGTTGCCTGATGCCAGCGCGGATGGCGCACTGTGGGATTCACATTGGCATAAAACCCGTATTCGCGGGGGGATTTGGCGTGCCATGTGGGCAAGGGCTGTTCCGCCAGAACCGAGATGCGGCGAATGGATTTGATGGATTTGAACCCGTATTTCCAAGGCACAACCAGCCGGATGGGCGCGCCATTCTGGTTTGGCATCACCGCGCCATACATTCCCACCGCCAGAATCGTCAGCGGGTGCAGGGCCTCATCCAGCCGGAGCGCCTCGCGATAGGGCCAATCAAGCAGCCCTTGTGCGGCGGGGGGCATGATGCCCGGATCATCGAAGCTTTCAAACTGCACATAGCGCGCGCCCGACTGCACACCGGCATAGGCAAGAAGATCGGCCAGCGGAAAGCCCAGCCATGGAATGACCATCGACCATGCCTCGACACAGCGCAGGCGGTAGATGCGCTCTTCCAGCGGGAAACGCGCCAGCAGATCTTCCAGCGCAATCGCTCCGGGCCTGTCCACCAGCCCCTCCAGCGTGACCGACCAGGGATCGGTCTCAAGCGCATGGGCATGTTTGGCGGGGTCATCCTTGGCCGGGCCAAATTCGAAAAAATTGCAATAGCCCGTGGCCACTTCGCGGCTGGTCAGCGCCTCTGACGTAGAAAAGGGGCTTTGGGTGAAATCGGGCAAGCTGCGGCCAAGGGCGGGAAAGGCACTCAGCCCCAGCCCCGCGCCCATGCCTGCCATAAGGCTGCGGCGGCTGAGAAAGGCCGATTTCGGCGTGATCTCTGACGCCTTGGGGATGGGATATGTCAAACGTGGCATGTATCTTTGTTCGCGTCTTGCAGCATGGGGCCAGCCCGCGCGGGGGCGCGGGCTGGCCGGCCCTGCCTTATGGCAGCGCGGGAATGGTGACATTCGGCATGTCGCCTGTCAGGGCGTGCATGAAGGCCACAAGGTTTTCCAACTCATCCTCGGCAAAATCCTGCCCCAGCATTTGCTGGCCCATCAGCTGCACCGCATCGCGCAGGTTATCGACCGAGCCGTTGTTGAAATACGGATAGGTGACAGCCACATTGCGCAGCGTGGGCGTGCGGAATGCATACATGTCAAAGTCATCGCCCGTGACAAGGAAACGGCCCTCATCTTTGGAACCCGGCAATTCAAACCGGTGGAAATTGCCATCTGTCAGCGCCGGGCCATTGTGGCAGGCCACACAACCGGCATCGACAAACAGTTTCATCCCCTCTACCTGTGCCACGCTCATGGCGCCCACATCGCCGCGAAGATAGCGGTCAAAGGGCGAATTGGGCGTGTTCAGCGTGCGTTCAAAGCTGGCAATCGCATCTGCGATATTTTGCGCATTGATCGGATCATCATCGCCGGGGAAAGCGGCGGCGAAATGCTGATGATAGATGTCAAACTCTTTCAGGCGCCGGATGGCGGCTTCCAGATCCATGTTCATCTCGATCTCGGCCTGAATCGGGCCAAGTGCCTGCCCTTCCAGATCCGGCTCGCGCCCATCCCAGAATTGCGAGGTCAGGAAACCAGAGTTCAGCACAGTGGGCGTGTTGCGGTTGCCAACTTGCCCGTCATGGCCCACAGCCGTGGGAATCCGGTCTGACCAGCCCAGGGCGGGGTTGTGGCAGGTGGCGCAGCTGATGACGCCAGAGCCGGAAATGCGCGGTTCAAAGAACAGCATCTTGCCCAGTTCGATCTTCTCGGCGGTCAGCGAATTGGCCGCCGGGATAGGGGGCAGCGCAGGCAGCGCCTCGAACATATCGGTATAGCTGGCCATATCATCGGCAAAGGCCGCACCCGTGGCCAGAGCGGCCCCAAACAGCGAAGCGATGACGCGCGAGGTGGTTTTTTGTGTCATATGTCCCTCCAGACGTGTTGCCGGCCTGCCCGCCCATACCAGCATATGAGGGACACCATATGCCGCATGTCCGGGTCTTTGACCGGTGCGCCAAGTATATCGCTGCACTGCGGCTAAGATTTTGATTCAGATCAAATGATCATGCGATAGCGGGCAAATTGCCTGCGACATCTTGGCAGGCAATGCCACGAAAACGCACAGGCTGCGCCAGAAAACATGGCCGCCATGTCACATGCCCCACGGCTTTGGGCAGGCGGTTGCGCGCGCGCCGCGCGCCTTGGCCGGTCAGGCTGTTTCAGGGGGCACAGCGCCGCTCTATCAGGTAGATATCCATGATCCAGCCATGCGCGGCGCGGGCTTTGGCGCGGCGCGCCACGATCTCGCCCGCCATCTCATGCAAGGGGCCAGAGATCAGGATCTGCTCGGCCATGCCCAGATAGGCGCCCCACCAGATGAAATACTCCTCGCCCTCCAGCACCTCAAAGGCGCCGCCTTTATCCAGCATCACGGCCACGCGCTCTGCCCCTGCGGGCCAGCCCGCATCGCGCAAGCGCCGCCCCGTGGTAATCGTGACAGGCCCGGCCAGCCGGTTCAGCGCGATCCCATGCGCGGCAGTCAGCACCTGCAAGCTGGTGATCCCCGGCACAACATGGGTGCGCATCGGCAGCCCCGCCGCCTGCAACCGCGCGGCAATGCGCAGGCTGCTGTCATACAGCGACGGGTCGCCCCAGACCATCAGCCCCACATGGCCGCCCTGTGGCAAATGCGCGGCAATCGTGGCGCGCCAGCATTCGGCAATCGCATCATGCCAGTCATTCACCGCGTCCAGATAGGGGCGATCCGCAGCGCGGCGGGGCAGATCAAACCCCACAATGGGCACATCGCGCTCCAGCACCTGCGCACAGATCATATGGCGCAAATCGGCCAGATCGGCCTTGTCATCGCCCTTATGCGGCACAAGCAGCAGATCGGCACTGTTCAGCGCCCGGATTGCCGCGCGTGTCAGATGGTCGGGATTGCCTGTGCCAATGCCGATCAGATGCAGATCAATCATCCCCGCCCCCTTCGGCAAGAGGGCCATACAGAATAACCGCCGGCGCAGGGCTTTGCTCCGGCTCCAGCGCCGCCGCCAGCCCGGCCACAGTGCTGCGCGTCAGGCGCTGGTCGGGATGGCTGACATTCTCGGCCAAAAGTGCGGGCGTCTGGGGGGGCAGGCCTGCCGCAATCACCCCCGCCGCGAGTTCCGCAAAGGTGCGCTTGGGCATGAACACCACAGTTGTCGCATCGGGATCAGCCAAGGCTGCCATATGCAGCCCCTGAGGCAAAGCGCCGCGCATGTCATGGCCGGTCACGAATTGCACCCGCCGCGCGCTTTCGCGCCGCGTCAGCGGAATGCCCGCCGCCGCCGCCGCCGCACTGGCAGAGGTCACACCGGGGATCACCTCAAAGCCTATACCCGCCGCGCGGCAGGCGATGATTTCCTCCTCCAGCCGCCCGAAAATGCTCGGATCGCCGGATTTCAGCCGCACCACCCGCGCCCCGCTGGCCGCATAGTCCACCAGCAAGCGGCTGAGATGGTCTTGCTTGGGCGAGGGCCTGCCCGCGCGCTTGCCAACCGCCACCAATTCCGCCCCCGGCCCCACATGCCCCAGCATGGCCGCGGCAGACAGATCATCAAACAGCACCGCATCCGCCGCTTTCAGCCGCGCCACCGCCTTCAGCGTCAGCAATTCCGGGTCGCCGGGGCCAGAGCCGACAAAAGAAACAAAGCCACTCATTGCCCATTCACCTTGGTAAAAATATCCTCGGGGGGTGAAACCAGCCCCCTTGCGGGGCTGGTGAGGGGGGCAGACAGCCCCCCTTTCTGTTGCGCCATCATCGCGCATCCTCCGCAATCAGGTGAAAAAAACTGCCGCTCACATGGCCCCGGCAAGAGCCTGTCTCTGCCACCTGCTGCCCTTCGGCATCTTCCACACGTGCCAAGGGCGGGTCAGGCTGTTCCAGAATGGTGGAATAGTGAAACTCATGGCCACGCAGCTTTGCGCCCGGCGCAAAGCCGGGCATGGGGGCCAAAAGTTCCGCGCGCCGATAGCCCAGATGCATCTTGCGCGTCTGGTAGCTTGTCACCAGCCCCAGAAGGCCTGCCATCTTGTGGCGCTGGCCGTCCTTGTCGATCAGCCCCGCGCCCAGTGCCATATAGCCGCCGCATTCGCCATGCACGGGCGCTGTAGCCGCGTGGCGTTGCAGGCCGGCGCGGAAATTCTCTGCCGCGGCCAGTTTTCCGGCATGAAGTTCGGGATAGCCACCGGGCAGCCAGACCAGATCAGCCCCGCGCGCTGGCGCTTCATCGGCCAGAGGCGAGAAGGGCAACACCTCCGCCCCTGCCTGCCGCCAACCTTCCAGAATATGCGGATAGGTGAAGGAAAAGGCCGCATCCTGCGCTATGGCAATGCGCTGCGCAGGCGGGCGGGGCAAGGCCCCTGCCGGCGGCAGGGCATGGCCCGCCGCCGCCGCGCGCAGCGCGCCCAGATCGACATGCTCGCGCAGAAAATCGGCGTAATTGGCAATCGCGGCCTCCAGATCGGGATGTTCCACGGCCTGCACCAGCCCCAGATGCCGCTCTGGCAATTTCAGATCACCGCGCCGGGGCAAAGCACCCAGCACGCGCAGGCCCGCCGCATCCATGCCCAGCCGGGCAAGGCGTTCATGCCTTGGGCTGGCCACGCGGTTCAGGATCACACCGGCAAAGGGCAAATCAGGCTGATAGCGCGCAAAGCCCAGCGCCACAGCCGCTGCTGATTGCGCCTGCCCTGACACATCCACCACCAGCACCACCGGCCAGCCCATGCGCGCGGCCAGTTCCGCGCTGGAGCCATGGCCCAGCGCGCCCGGTTTCGCCACCCCGTCATACAGGCCCATGCTGCCCTCTGCGACCACCAGATCAGCGCCCACAGCCTGTGCCGCAATCGCCCCCATCAGCCCCGCCCCCATGGCCCAGCTGTCCAGATTGAACGAGGGCCGCCCCGCCGCCGCCCGGTGAAAGGCGGGGTCAATGTAATCCGGCCCGCTTTTGAACGGTTGCACCTGTAGCCCCATATCCGCAAAAGCACGCAGCAGCCCCAGCATGACCGTGGTTTTGCCCGTGCCAGAGGCGGGCGCGGAAATCATCAGGCCGGGGATGCTCATTCGCGGCTGTCCTTGTAAATGCTGTCGGCGCTTTGGGGGCGAAAGCGGCG
>JAUVXF010000013.1 GCA_030603695.1 Natronohydrobacter sp.
CATAGCTGAACAGCGACCCGCTCGTCTCGTCCGTCCCGCGCATCATCACCCCCGATACTGCCGTGTAAAGGGTGAATCATGTTCTCAAACCGCTGTCGAGGCAGGACTATTTCAGCAGCCTGCTAAACATATTCACACTCTTTGTTATCACCGATTCTGTCAAACAAACCTAAGACTTCGAATTGTTTCTTTAGTGAGTGATGGGTGAAAAAGAGCGTTTTACATATTTAGTTGGAAAAGTGTTTTGACAGCTGGTTGGGTACGGGCTTTCACCCTGTCCAATGTGGTGTTTGCGGTATCTTGCATGGCTAGGCTGGACTGTTTCCGTGCATGTCTTGCATCGCGCTGATGATGGCAAGCCGGCGTCGCGATGACCCCCGAAGCGATGTTGCATTCGCGGGATATGCGGCACCACATTTGGGGTGTTAATCGCTATACGTCCGGCGTATGGTGGTGGCATTGTTTGTCGAATTTTGAATCATGAATATTGATCTGCTTGCCATCCCTGGGCTTGTTTTGATTGTTCCGCGCCGCTTCACAGATGCGCGCGGTTGGTTTTCCGAGACATGGAATGCCAGCGAGCTGGCCCGTTCTGGTGTGCAGCTACCGCCCTTCGTGCAAGACAATCACAGTTTTTCCGATGCCGTGCATACATTGCGCGGCTTGCACTATCAGCGCCCCCCCCTATGCCCAAGACAAGCTTGTGCGCTGTAGCCGGGGGGCCGTGTTGGATGTTGCGGTGGATGTGCGCATAGGCTCTCCGCATTACGGGCAGTGGGTGGCGCTAGAGCTTTCTGCCGAAAACGGCGCACAGCTATTCATTCCCAAGGGGTTTTTGCACGGGTTTCTGACGCTAAGCGAAGGTTGCGAGGTGCAATATAAGTGCACTGCGCCTTTCGATCCTGCCTGTGATGGTGCCGTGCATTGGGACAGTCTGGGCATAGATTGGGGGTGTTGCGCGCCAATCGTATCGGAAAAAGATGCTGGTGCCATTCCGTTTGAAAGTTTTGACAGCCCGTTCTTGTCAGAATGGGGCGGGAAATGAAACTTCTGGTCACAGGTGGGGCGGGGTTTATTGGCTCTGCGGTGGTGCGTCTGGCCGTGGCGCGCGGGCATGATGTGGTCAATCTGGATGCGCTAACCTATGCGGCGTGCTTGGGAAATGTGGCATCTGTGGCGCAAAGCCCGCTTTATGCCTTTGAGCATGCCGATATACGCGACCGTGCCGCGCTGGATGGTATCTTTGCCGCCCACCAGCCCGATGCGGTCATGCATCTGGCCGCCGAAAGCCATGTGGATCGGTCAATCGATGGGCCGGGCGATTTCGTTTCCACCAATATATCTGGCACCTATCAGGTGCTGGAGGCCTCGCGCGCGTATTGGCAGGGGCGGGGCCGCCCGCAGGATTTCCGCTTTCATCATATCAGCACGGATGAGGTGTTTGGCGCGCTTGGCCCGGTTGGACAATTCACCGAGACCACGCCTTATGATCCGCGCTCGCCCTATGCGGCCAGCAAAGCAGCAAGCGACCATCTGGTGCGCGCCTGGTATCATACTTACGGGTTGCCAGTGGTGCTCAGCAATTGTTCCAACAATTACGGCCCTTATCATTTCCCTGAAAAACTGATTCCCGTCATTATCCTCAACGCAATCGCGGGCAAGGCACTGCCGATCTATGGCGATGGATCGAATGTGCGCGACTGGCTGTATGTCGAGGATCACGCCGAAGCGCTGCTTCTGGTGCTGGGGCGCGGTGCGGTGGGGCGCAGCTATAATATCGGGGGCGAGAATGAACGCTCCAATCTGGAACTGGTGCAAAGCCTGTGTGCCATTCTGGATGAGTTGCGGCCAAAGGCCCAAGGCTCTTATGCCGATCAGATCACCTTTGTGCCAGATCGCCCGGGCCATGATGCCCGCTATGCGATAGACGCCACGCGCATCCGCGCAGAACTGGGCTGGCGCCCCTCGGTCACTCTGGAGGAAGGCTTGCGCCGCACTGTGGCGTGGTATCTGGCGCATGAAGCGTGGTGGCGTCCACTTCTGGCGCGCGATGGCGTGGGGCAGCGCCTGGGGGTTGGGGCATGATCCTTGTCTTTGGGCAAAGCGGACAAGTGGCGCGTGATTTGGCAGCACTTGCGCCAGATGCGCTGTGTCTGGGGCGCGATGCGGCCGATCTGGCCGATCCTGCCGCCTGCGCCGCCGTGATCCGCGCGCATGCCCCGCGTGCCGTGATCAATGCGGCCGCTTATACCGCCGTGGATCGGGCAGAGGGCGAAGAGGGTCTTGCCACCACGATCAATGGCGCGGCCCCTGCGGCAATGGCCACAGCATGCGCGGCCTTGGGCGTGCCTTTGGTGCAGATTTCGACGGATTATGTTTTTGATGGCATCGGCCAAATCCCCTTTTTGCCCGATGATCCCACAGGGCCGCTTAATGCTTATGGCCGCTCAAAACTCTGCGGCGAAGTGGGGGTGCGTGCGGCTGGTGGGGCATATGCAATCTTGCGCACAAGCTGGGTGTTTTCCGAACATGGCAGCAATTTTGTTAAAACCATGCTGCGGCTGGGGGCAAGCCGCGACAGCTTGCAGGTTGTGGCCGATCAGATTGGCGGGCCAACGCCCGCGCGTGCCATTGCTGCGGCCTGTCTGCGCATGGCAGAGGTGCTGCAAGATGCGCCGTCACATTCCGGGACATACCATTTTGCAGGTGCGCCCCATAGCAGTTGGGCGGGCTTTGCCCGCGCGATCATGGCCAAGGCCGGGCTTGCCTGCCGGATCGAGGATATTGCAACAGCGGATTACCCCACGGCTGCGCGCCGTCCGCTGAATTCGCGCCTGAATTGTGCCGGTCTGGACAGATTTGGCCTGTCCCAACCGGATTGGCGGCTTGAGTTGGGCGCAGTTATTGACGCGATGAGGGGCAAGCCATGAGCGCGCGCAAGGGCATCATTCTGGCCGGTGGGTCTGGCACGCGGCTTTGGCCGATCACGATGGGTGTGTCCAAGCAGCTTTTGCCGGTCTATGACAAGCCGATGATCTATTACCCCCTCTCGGTTCTGATGCTGGCAGGAATCCGAGAAATTGCGATCATCACCACCCCCGACGATCAGGCGCAGTTTCGGCGGCTTTTGGGGGATGGTGGCCAATGGGGCCTGCGCTTTGAGTGGATTGTGCAGCCAGCCCCTGATGGACTGGCGCAGGCCTATTTGCTGGCGCAAGATTTCCTTGCGGGTGGCCCGTCTGCCATGGTGCTGGGTGACAATATCTTTTTTGGGCATGGCCTGCCCGAAGTGCTGGCCACCGCCAATGCCCGCACCAGTGGCGGCACTGTCTTTGGCTATCATGTCACCGATCCCGAACGTTACGGCGTTGTGGATTTTGACGATACAGGCGCAGTGCGCGCGATTGTGGAAAAACCCCTTATCGCGCCGTCCAATTATGCGGTAACGGGGCTGTATTTCCTTGATGGGCGCGCGCCAGAACTGGCAGCGCAGCTGCGCCCCTCTGCGCGTGGAGAGTTGGAGATTACGTCGCTGTTAGAACTGTATCTGGCAGATGGCACGCTGCATGTGGAAAAAATGGGGCGCGGATTTGCATGGCTGGACACTGGCACCCATGCCAGCCTTCTGGACGCGGGCAATTTTGTGCGCACCCTGACGGAACGTCAGGGGCTGCAAGTTGGCTCTCCCGACGAGATTGCTTTTCGGGCAGGCTGGATCAATCTTGCGCAACTGGGCGAACGGGCAGAGCAGTTCAGGAAAAATGAGTATGGCAGGTATCTGGGGAACTTGCTGAACACCAGGTAGCGGCCCCCCAAAGCATGCATAAACTTGCGGCCAGCGCGAACACGGCAGACCGTTTTCATAAAAAGTTTGATTTACAGTGGCTTGAGTTGCGTTGAATGCCAGTCTGCACCATCGGCTTTCATGGCTGAACCTGTCTGTTTCAGCCTATCTGCTGTAAAAATGTGCAGTCTAATCAGACACTGCCAGCACACAGAGATTTCGCGTTTCTGGTCACTTATCCACTGGTGTTTCCCCAGAAACGGTGGAAAACTTTAAGCTTGGCATAATTGCCAACAGAAAATGACGACAACTGCCGAAGGCAATAACCGCACCGGGCCAAGGCCCGGCATCTGCGGAATGCTTTTCGGTTTGCGCGGGGTCTGACTTGGAACTGACACTGGAAGCCGCATTTTCCAGAGAGGGGATGCTGGGGCATTTTGCCTATCTTCTCTTGGTGCTCTCAATGCTCATGCGCCAGATGGTATTGTTGCGGCTGTTTTTTGTGGCCTCTGCGATTGTCAGTATCGCTTATGCTTTTCTTGTTCTGACTGATCCTGTCAGCGTGTTTTGGGAATCGCTTTTGATTCTGGTCAATACGGGCCAGTTGTTCCTGATCTGGTGGACAAATCGCAACACCCAGTTTGATGCGCGCGAAACGGCGTTTCGCCTAGCGCATTTCCCGGAACTTTCCGCGCGAAATTTCAAAATCCTGCTCTCGGCCGGGGGGTGGGCAAATCTGCCTGCACAGACCTGCCTTGCGACAGAGGGCCAGCCTGTTCCCTCGCTTGTCTATCTGGCGCGTGGGGTAGCTGACGTGCGGGTTGGCGGCAATGTGATCGGGCAATGCGGGCCGGGCAGTTTTGTGGGCGAGATGACCGTTTCCAAGGCAGAGCCTGCGTCTGCCACGGTTGTCTTGCAAGAGCCTGCAAATGTCTGGCAGCTTGACGCGCAGAATCTGCGCGATCTGGTCGCACGCAATCCAGATATAAATGCAGCGCTTGACGCAGCCTTTTTCCGGGTGTTGCGCGCACGGATCATAGAGCGCAATCACAAGGATGCCGCCGCGCAATTTGGCAGCGCAGCGGGCGCAGGGGCGGCGGATCAGAGCAAGGGCTGAGGGGCACCCTTTCTGGCGCCAAAAAGATGGCGGCCATCTTGGTATAATGCGATTTAACGTCCGACAAATTCAAAGCTGAACTGGCGTTGCGCGCCATTGGGCGGCGGTGGAAAGGGGGCCGCGCGGCGGATATGGTCAAGCGCGGTCTGGTCTAGCCCCGGATGGCCGGAAGACCGGGCCAGAGTGAGAGAGGCCAGCGCGCCACGATCATCCAGACTGAAGGCCACCAGAACTTGCCCGCGCGCCGGGCTTCTGGCCTGTCGGGTGCGCTGGATGCGGCGCAGCACCTCTCCGGGGTAGTTTGATGCGGCTGCGTTGCCCGGTGCCACTGCTTGCGCGCGTGTGGGCGCTGCATTGGCCGATTGCCCGTCCGAATTTTGCTGGCTACCGCGCGTAGCGGTTTGGGGGGCGTTGCCCTGTGGGGCAGGGGCGGGCGCTGAACGCTCTGGCCGCGGGGCCGGTTTGCGGCTGGTTTCGGGGGCCAGAGCGGGTGCTAGATCGGGGGGCGCTGGGTTTGGGGCCATGGCTTCGGCCTGTGCCATCTGCTGTGGTGGTGTGGGGGGGTGTTCCGGCGCGTGCAGCGCAGCTGCCTCTGGCGCTGGGGCCATGGGCAAAACGGCGGTTTCTGCCGCAGGTGCCATGGGCACGGCCATGGCGGGGGCGATCTGGCGCGCAGCTGATGGCGAAAGGGGCTGCGCGGCGGGATCAGGCAAGATCGGCTCTGCCTGTGCAGGTGTTTCAGGTTCCGTTGCAGACGGGGTGATGATGCCCTGTGCAAAATCGGCAAAGGATGTGCCAAGGGCGGCTGGGGCGCCTTCGCCACCGCCTGCAATCAGCGTGCTATCGCGCGGGGCAAAAGCCGCCATTGCGCCCATATGTGCCAAGAGAGATATGCTTGCGGCCAGTGCGACAAGGTGCCCGCGCGGCGCGATATCCAGCCGCCGCAAATCGCGCGGGCTGACCAGCGGGCAGCCATCGCGCTGGGGGCAGGCGCGGAGCAGGGCAAGCGCTGTCATGGCACCCCCCGTTCGGTAATGATCACCAATTCGCCAATCCCTGCCGCACGCAAACCCTGCGCCAGCGTCACCAGATCAATGGCAGGTGCCGCGCGGTCTGGCAGCAGGCGCACGCGCTCTGTGCCGATGACGGCGGCAATCGCGGCCTCTGTGCTTAAGGTTTGTCCTGCAAGGCGCAAGCTGCCATCGGCCAGCATGACCAGCGCATCGGAAGGCGGTTCGGTGGCAATGTCTTGCAGGTTCACTAGGTGCACATCGGGGTCAGGGCGCGGTGCAAGGCTGCCTGCGATCAAAAAGAAGATCAGCATCAGAAATACGATATTGATCAGCGCAATCGTGGGTTCTGCGCGCGCGCGCGGCGGGGCGGCGGCCCTCATTGTGCCGCGCCCAAAACGGCCAGCCGCCAGCCTGACAGGCTCTGGATCCGCTGGAGAATCTCTGCAAAAGCCTGAGCGCTGACCCCGTCGCCAAGTGCCAGTAAAACCAACCCGTCACCACGCGCGGCCAATTCCGCCTGCAAGCCTTCTGGCGTGGCCGCCCGGCCATCCAGCCGCAGCCCCTCGGCGCGCAGTTGCACAAAGGCGGGCGGCGTTTCGGGCGCGGCACTTGCCCCGCCCATCGCCAGATCAAGCGGCAATTCGCCTTGCCGCACAAAGGTGGAACTGAGCATGAAGAACAAAAGCAGCAAAAAGATCACATCAATCAGCGATGTCATCGAAAGCCGCTTGCGCCTTGGGGGAATGGCCAGCCGCTCAGGCATGGGCCAACCCGCCATGTTGGGGGGCGGTTAGGGGGCAATGATCTTGCGCCAGCCCCCGACACAGCGCCACATCTATGATCTGCATGGCCAACCGCGCTTCGCGCGCAACACGCGCTTCAAACCATGTCAGCACCAAAGAGGCAGGCATCGCCACGCCCAAGCCAACCGCCGTTGTCAGAAGTGCCACCCATATACCGCCCGCAAGGGCCGAAGGATCGACAGATGCGCCCGCCTCTTGCAGGGCCTGAAAGGCCGTGATCATGCCCAGAACCGTGCCGAACAGCCCCAGCAGCGGGGCAACCTGCGCAATGGAATCCAGCAGGCGAAACCCCGATTGCAACCGGGCGATAGCCTCTTCTGCCAGCCCTGTCAGTCGCGCGCGCAAAGCCTCTGGTTCGCCGCTTGCCCCAAGGGCGAGCACCGCCAAAGGGGCCAGATGGCTGCGCGCCTGCGCCGCTTGGCGCAACGCTGCCTGTGTGGCGCCCTTGTCGGCCTGATCCAGCGCCGCAACAAGGGCCGCATGATCGCCCAGCCTTGCGCGCTCAAACTGCCACAGCTTTATCAGCACCAGCGCCACAGCCAGAACCGACATGGCCAGCAAGATCGCGACAACTGGCCCGCCAAGGGCCAGAAATTCCTGCACCGCGCCGAAAATTGCGGTCATTTCAGCACCTCTATATCCAGATTGCTGCCAACGCGCAGCGCCGCGCCGCAATCTTTGGCGGGTAAGGGGGTGCAGAGTGCCATTGCATTGAACAGCACGCGCCCCAGATCGGCACAATCCAGTCCCGGCAAGTTGAAGCTGCGCACGCGCAAGCCATTGGCAGGCAGGCTTTGGAAATCCAGCAAGCTTAGGCGCAGCACACGCGATTCGCGGTTCAGCAGCACGATCTCGGCCTGAATTTGTTCGAAATCCGTGGCCAGTTCGTTTTCCAGCACAAACACCAACTGGCAGTGATCCGCAGCCGGATTGGCCTGATCCAGCCGGATGGAAAGCCCCTCTGCCGCTGCGGGCGCAAGGCCAAGACCAAGTAAAAACGCCAGAACGCGCATAAAATAACCCTTTTCAGTGGGGATGTTACACAGGGCTGGCGCAAAGGCTGGCAGCGCAGAATTTCTGCTTGCAGTGGGGTTAGCATTGTCTTAGTAAAACTGTCAAGATTGAAGCGCCCGCCGCTTCATGCGCCATCCAGCCCCGAGCCAGAGCCGCGCCTGACCTTTCAGACCCGCGAACACCTCAGGAGCCTGCCATGACGCTGGATACTATTGCCCCCATTTCCCCCGCCGATCTGCGCCGCGCGCGCGCCGACACCCCCAAGGCCCGCGCCCGTGATCTTGCGCAAAGCCTTGGCGTCAGCGAGGCTGCGCTTGTTGCCGCCCATGTCGATGACGCGCATGTGTTGCGCATAGACCCGGATGTGGATCGCCTCTTTCCCGCCATCCAGACGCTTGGCGATGTCATGGCGCTGACGCGCAACGCCTCTTGCGTGCATGAACGCACGGGAACCTATGAGGATTTCCATTCTGGGGTGCATGCCTCGATGGTGCTGGGGCCAGAGATAGATTTGCGGATGTTCCCGAAACATTGGGTGCATGGGTTCGCGCTGCTGGATGGCCCGCGCCCCTCTGTTCAGGTATTCGATGCGGCGGGGGATGCCGTGCATAAGGTGTTTTTGACAGATGCCTCTGACCGCGCGGCCTTTGCCGCGCTGGTGCGCAACCTGCGCCTTTCGGATCAGAGCGACAGCTTCACCCCGCAACCCCGCGCACCTGTCGAACCCGCCAAGCTGCGCGCCGACAAGGCCGCAGAGTTGCGCCGCGAATGGGGGGAAATGACAGATACCCATCAATTTCTGCGCATGGTGTCCAAATTGAAAATGAACCGGCTGGGCGCGTACCGTGTGGCGGGTGCGCCATGGGCCTTTGCACTGCGCACCGATGCGGTAACACAGGTTTTGCATCAGGCGGCGCAAGACCAGATCCCGGTCATGATCTTTGTGGGCAATCAGGGTTGCATCCAGATTCATGGTGGCACAGTTGCGCGGATCGAACCGATGGGGCCGTGGATCAACGTGCTTGATCCGCGCTTCAACCTGCATCTGCGCGCAGATCATATTGCAGAGGTCTGGCATGTGCTTAAACCCACGCGCGATGGCATGGCCCATTCGATAGAGGCCTTTGATAGCGAAGGCGCATTGATCGTGCAGATTTTTGGCAAACGCGCCCCCGATACAAGCGCATTCCGCGCGATGATGGAAGCATTGCCCCGCAAGGCGGAGATGTAAGCCATGCTGCGACTGGGTATTTTTCTGGCCGTGCTTGCCACCCCTTTGGCAGCACAGGAACGGGTTATTGTGCTGGGTGGCGGGCTTGCCGAAATCGTTTATGCCTTGGGGCAAGAGCATCGTCTGGTGGGGCGCGATACAACCGCCAGTTTCCCGCCCGAAATCATGGCGCTGCCCGATGTGGGCTATGTGCGCGCGCTTTCGCCCGAAGGGTTGCTTGCGCTTGATCCTGATCTGATCCTTGCCTCTGAAGGGTCTGGCCCGGTGGAAACGGTGCAGATCATGCAGGCGGCCTCTGTGCCCTTTGTCCAGATCACCGAAGACCCCAGCGCGGCGGCTGTGCTGGAACGCGTGACAGCCGTGGCCGGGCATCTGGGCACAGAGGCGGCTGGCGCGGCCCTTGTGGCGCAACTGGAGGCCGAATTCGCAGCCCTGGCCGAAGTGACACAGGCTGTCACCACGCCAAAGCGGGTGATGTTCATTCTTTCGGCCAGCGGTGGGCGCATTAACGCAGCAGGGCGCGATAGCGGCGCAGAGGCCATGATCCGGCTTGCGGGCGGGGTGAATGCCTTTGACGATTTCTCAGGCTATCGCCTGCTCAGCGACGAGGCCATCACCGCCGCTGCGCCCGATGTGCTCTTGATGATGGATCGGGGCGGTGATCATGCCCTCTCGGACGCCGAAATTCTGGCCCATCCCGCACTGGGCCTGACACCCGCAGCCGAACAGGGCGCGGTGATCCGCATGAATGGCATCTATCTGTTGGGTTTTGGCCCGCGCACGGCGCAAGCCGCGCAAGAGTTGCATGGTGCCCTATACCCGCAGCCACATAAAGGGGGCTAAGCGCATGGTGGCCCTGACTTGGACACGCGGCGCGGACAGCACCGCAAGCGGCGATCGTTCGGCCCGCGCGCGCGTCACTTTGCTGGCACTGGTGGCGTTTGTCGTGCTGGCCTCTCTGGCCTCTCTGGGCACAGGGGCGGCAGGGGTGTCCTTGCCGCAAGTGCTGGGCAAATGGCTGGCAGGCGAAGGCCTGACCCTGCGCGAACATGTGGTCTTGTTTGATATCCGCTTGCCGCGCTTGCTGACAGGGATGTTGGTGGGTGCATCGCTGGCGGTTTCCGGCGCGGTTATGCAAGGGCTTTTCCGCAACCCTTTGGCCGATCCCGGGATTGTGGGGGTGGGTGCCGGGGCCGGGCTGGGTGCGGTGCTGGCGATTGTGCTGGGCGCGTTTCTGCCGCCTGCCATTCTGGCTGTGGCGGGCATGCATCTTGTGCCGCTGGCCGCGTTTGTCGGGGGCTGGGTAACCACGCTGATCCTCTATCGCGTTTCTACCCGCGCGGGGCGCACCTCTGTGGCAACCATGCTGCTGGCGGGGATCGCGCTGGGCGCGCTGTCCGGGGCGCTGACAGGTATTCTGGTTTATATCGCGGATGACCAGCAATTGCGCGATCTAACCTTTTGGGGCCTTGGCTCTCTGGCCGGGGCAAGTTGGGCCAAGCTGGCGGCGGCTGCGCCCATCATGGTGCTGGCGCTGGTGGCCGCGCCCCTGCTGGCGCGTGCGCTCAATGGTCTGGCCTTGGGAGAGGGGGCGGCCGCGCATCTGGGGATTGCGGTGCAGCGCATGAAATCCCTGGCAATCCTGACAGTGGCTGGCGCAACCGGGGCGGCCGTGGCTGTATCGGGGGGGATTGGCTTTATCGGGATTGTCGTGCCGCATCTGTTGCGCTTGGTCATGGGGCCGGATCATCGTTTTCTTCTGCCTGCGGCGGCACTGCTGGGGGCGGGGTTGCTGCTTTTGGCCGATATCATCGCGCGGCTGATTATCGCACCGGCGGAATTGCCGATTGGCATTGTGACAGCGGTTTTGGGTGGCCCGGTGTTTTTATGGATATTGCTGCGCCGTCGCGGCATTGTGGATATGTGAGGGGCCATGCTGGAGGCACGCGATATTTGCGTCACGCTGGGGCGCAAACAGGTTCTGGAGGGCGCGTGTCTCCGCGCCCTTGCGGGCCGGATGACTGTGATTGTTGGCCCCAACGGATCGGGCAAGACCACGCTTTTGCGCGCCATCACGGGCGATCTTCCCTATAGCGGCACAGTTACGCTGGATGGGCAGGATATGCGCCACTTGCCCGGCCCCGCGCTGGCAGAGCGGCGCGCCGTGCTGCCGCAGGCCAGCCAGCTGGCCTTTCCCTTTACCGTGCATGAGGTGGTGCGCCTTGGCATGGGCGGGCGCATTGCGCTGCGCCCGGATGCTGCGCATCTGCCCGCCCGCGCGCTGGAACGCGTGGGGCTGTCAGGCTATGGCGCGCGCTTCTTTCAGGAACTTTCGGGCGGCGAGCAGGCCCGCGCCCAACTGGCGCGCGTGCTCTTGCAGGTCTGGCACCCTGTGCAAGACGGTGTGCCGCGCTGGCTGTTTCTGGATGAACCCGTCGCGGCGCTGGATATCGGTCATCAGTTGCAGGTCATGCAACTGGCGCGTGATTTTGCGCGTGCGGGCGGCGGGGTTGTCGCGGTCATGCATGATCTGAACCTGACAGCCATGTTCGCCGATCAGGTGGTGCTGATGCTGGAAGGCCGCGTTCTGGCGCATGGGCCAGTGGCAGAGGTGCTGACAGATCAGCACCTGTCGCGCGCTTATGGCTGCCGCTTGCGCGTGTCCCGCCCGCCAGTTCAGGGGGCAACATATATTCTGCCACAGGCGACAGAAATGGCCTGAGATATACTTGACTCTTTTGCTTGGGCAAAATAGCCCATGCGCCACACTGCCAGCGGTATCGCCAGCCTGAACCACAAAATAGGGGATACCGATGACACCACACCAAAGGCGCCGCGCGCGCCTGCTTGCAACCATGGCACTGCCCGCGCTGCTTTTGGCGCCGCTTCCCGCCCTTGCACAACAGGCAGAGGGCGCGCAGGCCACATCTTTCCTTGGGCGTATCGTGCTGGGCTTTGGCCGCGCGCGCGTGGCGATTGACACGCCCCAAGCCGTCAGCACGCTGGAACAAGACGATATCGACCGCGAGCAGCCTGCCAAACCGGGTGATCTGCTGCGCACCATTCCCGGCGCAACCGTGCAGGGCGGCGACCGCATGACAGGCCAGCGCTTCAACATCCGCGGGATCGGCGGCGATGCCTCGGATCAGAACCGCATTATCATCACGGTGGACGGGGTCGAGAAATACGGCGAACTGTATCAGGTGGGCCAGTTCTTTGGCGAGCCAGAGCTTTATCGCCGCGTCGAGGTGCTGCGCGGCCCGGCCTCTTCCGCGCTTTATGGGTCGGGTGCCTTGGGCGGTGTGGTGGCCTTTGAAACCAAAGATGCCGCCGATTTTCTGAAACCGGGCACAGATACCGCGCTGCGGCTGCGGGGCGGGGCCAATACAAACGGGGCGGGGGGCTTTGGCTCTGTCATTCTGGCGCAGCGCTTTGGCGCGGCTGTGGAGATGCTGGCCGCGATTACGCATCGCAGCGAAGGTGATTACCGCGCAGGTGACGGCACCCGCGTTACCGGATCTGGCATGGCGGGCACATCGGGCTTGCTGAAGGGAACCTACCGCTTTGGCAATGATGCCGAGCAAACCCTCAGCCTGTCGCTGACACGCTGGCTCAGTGACGAGGATAACGCCAATTATTCCTCTGTCTCCAACCTGCTGGGCAGTTTTGGCACAGTGGATCGCAAAGCGCAGGATGACACTGCCACCCTGATCTGGACAAACCCCGCCACGGGCAATCCTTGGCTGGACAGCCGGGTGCAGCTGACCTATTCGCGCACGCTGATTGACCAGAAAAACGCCCGCAATCCGGGCGGCATTCCCAGTGCCATTTTCAATGATGCGCGCTATCATTATACCACCCTTGGCCTGCGCGCGGAAAACCGCATCCAGTTTCAGGGCGCGGGCTGGGAGAATTACCTGACACTGGGCTTTGCCGCGAGTGACCAAAAGCGCCGCGCGCAGCATACGGGCGGGACTTTCACCTTCCACCCGGAAGGGCGCGAGCACAAATATGGGCTTTTCCTGCAAAACGAGTTCATCTGGAACGAGCAATTCACGGCTGTTCTGGGCCTGCGCCGCGACCGTGTGCGCGTCACGCCCTCGCGCGATCTGGCCTTTGCATCTACGCGCAGCAATAGCGCCGGGGTCGCCTCTCTTGCGCTGCATTACAAGATCAATGAGGCTTGGGCGGTCTTTGGCTCTTTCGCCCAGACCGAACGCGCGCCCACACTTGACGAGGTGTTTGATGTGGGCACAGCCGCACCCGGTGTGTTGCGCAGCTTCTCGCCTGATCTGCAACCAGAGCGCGCGCGCACGATAGAGGCCGGGTTTTCCTTTGGCAGTACCGATATCTTCGCTGAGGGCGATAGCCTTGATCTGAAAGTGACCGCCTTTTCCAACCGGATTTCAAACAAGATCGACCGTCGCAACCGGCTTGTGCCCGGTTCCACCTATGAAAACATAGCCCGCGCCCATATCCGCGGGATAGAGTTGGAAGGCGGTTATGACGCGCAGGATCTGTTCGGGAAATTCGCCTATTCCCGCATTCTGGGCACAGACAGCGCCACTGGCGCGCGGCTGAATTCCACCCCTGCGGATGAATTGGTGCTGGAACTGGGCGCGCGTGCTTTCGAGCAGACGCTGGAATATGGCTGGCGCGGCACGTTCGTGCGCGCGGCAAGTCTGGCAACTGGCGAGGCTTTTCCCGGCTATGGGGTGAATGATCTTTTTGTCACCTGGCAGCCAGATCAGGGCGCTTTGGCGGGGTTGGATGTGCAATTGGCGGTCAATAACATATTTGACAAAACCTATCGCAATATCCTCAGTGGCAGCTTTGCCACGAACGAGCCACGCCGGGGCCGTGATATCCGCCTGTCTGTGGGCAGGCAGTTTGACTGGTAAAGCACCTTTCCCCGGCAAGTGAAAACAGCAGACAGCGCGGGAATAGCCCTGCGCTGTCTTTGTCATATCTACCCATTCTGCGGGTTCTGGGCCAACATCCAGCGTATCACGGCGGCAAGGCTACGCTCTGCCGTGGCCATGTCTGCGGCTATTTCGGGCACGGGCAGCGGCGGCGGGGCGTAGCGCGCAAGCAGGGCTTCCGCCTCTTCAAGCGGGATCATGCTGTCGGGAACATCTTTCAAGAGCAGGGCATAGCCGCGCAAGCGTGGCAAAAGCCAGCCAGAGGGGTGATTGCGCTGCGCCTGCAACAGGGCCATCGCGCGCGAAAGCCAGTCATGCGTGCCAATCAGGCGCGGTGACAGGCCGTTTGCTTCCATCGCGCGCGCAATGCTTTCCGCGGGGGCGGCACCATGGGTGAAAATATGCGCAATACCTTGCGGAACATCGGCCTGTGCAAGGCCAAGGATCATCTGTGTGGCATGATCGACCGAGGCCCAGGGCAGGGGAATGGCGCTTAGGCCGCTGGGGATGGCCCGCAAATCCAGAAACAGGCTTAGAAAGCCTTGGCCGATATCCTGAGCCGCGTAATACCCCGTCTGGGAATCGCCAATCACAAGGCCGGGGCGCAGGATGGTGGCGTGATAGCCTTTGTCGCGCGCCGTCAGGATCATCTGTTCTGCGGCCCATTTGGACAGGTTGTAGCCACTGCTGATCGCGGGTTCTGTCACACGCGCATCAAACCCGTCGCGCAGCCTGTCTAGCGGGGTCTGGAGCACGCCAAGCGTAGAGATATAGACCAGCGATTTCGGCTTATGCGCTGACATGATCTGCAAAAGCTGCAACGTGCTGAGCGTGTTGACACCGCGCATCATGGCATAGGGCTTGAAGGCGTGAACCCCCGCACCGTTATGCACGATCATATCCACCTCGCGTGCGAGGCTATCGCGTGCCTGCGCAGTTAGCCCCAGATCGGGCAAGGCCAGATCACCCATTTCCACATGAATGCGCGCTGCATAGCCCTGCGGCAGCCCTGCGCCATCTATGCTGTGCAATTCCTGCACAATCCGGGCATGGGCGCTGGCGGCATCTTTGCCACGCGCAAGGCATATGATTTTTGCGCGCGTGTCCTGTAGCAAATCGCGCAGCAGATAGCGCCCGATCAGCCCTGTGGCGCCTGTCAGCAAAATGGTTTGCGCGGCGCGCAACTGGGCTGCTTGGCCATTCGGGGCGGGGGGCAGTGTATCGGCCAGCGCAATATCGCTGCGCGCCTGTGCAACATCGGTTTCGGTTTGCGGCAGATCGCTATCTTGATTTTCGGCCATCGCGCTGGCGAGTGCGGCGATATCACCTGCCTCGAATATCAGGCGCAGCGGAATGGGAGTGCCGGTGTCTTGCTCCAAAGCCGCCGCAAGACGCACGGCCAAAAGCGAATTGCCCCCAAGCGTGAAGAAATTGTCATGCCGTCCGATTTGGGGCGCGGGCTGGGCGGTTTCCTCTTCCAGCAGGGTTGCTATATGATGGGCAATCATCGTTTCCAACGCGCCTTCGGGCGGGAAGTGCTGGCCTTGCGCCAGATCGGGGCCAAGGGCGGGCAGGCGCTTTGGGTCCAGCTTGCCATTGGGGCCGCGCGGCAGCCCCTCCAGCCGGTGCAGGGCTGCGGGAACCATATAGCCCGGCAGCGCCGCACGCAGTGCGGCCATCAGCGCGCCAGCCTCTGCCGTGCCTGTGAAAAACCCCTCCAGACGCGGGGCCGCGCTGCCTGTCGCGCGCGCGACGACCATGGCCTCTTGCACACCCGGCTGGCCCATCATCACAGCGGCAATTTCTTCCGGTTCAATCCGAAAGCCACGGATTTTTACCTGATTATCCATCCGGCCCAGAAATTCCAGCACCCCATCTGCCCGCCAGCGCACCTTGTCGCCTGTGCGGTAGAGTGTGCGGCCCGGCTCTAGCGGGTCTGCAACAAAGCGCGCGCCGGTCAGCTGCGGTAAATTCACATAGCCGCGCGCAAGGCCGGGGCCGCCCAAAGCCAATTCTCCGTCTATCCCGATGCCTACAGGCTGCAATTGCGCATCGCGCACGGTGGCCAGATAATTGGGCAAGGGCTGGCCAATCGGCAACACCGCCAAGTCGAAATCCGCAGGCGTGACGCGGTGATAGCTGGCTTCGATACAGGTTTCTGTCGGGCCATAGACATTGAACAGCGCAACATCCGGCAAGGCCCGCGCGATGCGCTGCGCCACAGCGCCCGACAGCGCCTCTCCGCCCAGCATAAGCTGGCGCAGGGCCAGCCCATCGAGGGGCGGCGCGCTGAGCATGGCCGCAAAGACCGAGGGCACCATGTTCAGATGCGTGACCTTGCGCTTGTGCAGCAAGTCCCAAAACTCTGCCGCGCCCATCTGCTTGAGATCGGGGGCCATGACCACTGTGGCCCCTGTCAGCAGTGGCAACAGCATTTCTTGCAGCGATACATCAAACCCGATGGAAACCCCCGCCAGAACATGATCGCCAAAGCCCGTCTTGCAATGCGCCCCCGCCCGCGCGGCGCAAAGATGGGCCAGCGCGCGGTGGGCCACGGCCACGCCCTTTGGCCTGCCAGATGTGCCAGAGGTATAGATGATATAGGCCAGCGCCTCTGGGTCTTGGAACACAGGCAGGGGGGTGGCGGGGCTGTCGGGCAGGCTGTCCAGCCTGTCAAGGATCAGAACCGCGCCTGCATCCTGTGCGGCATGGCCAAGACGCTCTGACGGGTAATCGGGATCAAGCGGCAGATAGACAGCCCCCGCGCGCGATATGGCCAAGAGCGCGATGCAGGTGGCGGCAGAACGCGCCATGCGCACGCCGACTACATCGCCTGCCCGCACCCCTGCGGCAATCAGGCTGCGCGCCAGCCTGAGGCTTTGGTCGTGGACAAAGCCGTAGCTGAGCGCCGTGCCATCACAATCCACGATTGCAGTGGTATCTGGCGCGGCTGTGGCTTGGGCATCGAACAGATGCTCCAGGCGCGCGCAGCGCCAATCCAGCGCTGTCACCTCGAAGCGTGATATTTGTGCGGCCTCTGATGGGGCCAGCGCGGGAATGGTGGCAAAATCGGGCCGCGCGCCATTTGGGGCGCAATCTTGCACAAATGCCGAGATTGCGCCTTCCAGCAATTCGGCCAGCATATGCGCGTCCAAAACCCCTGCATAGTCGGGATTTACCGCAATCCGGTAGTTCAGCGCCCCTGTTGCCGGATCATCGGTGGCGTGAAAGCTGATGGGGCTGGCCTCTCGTGTATCAATAACAGCGCTGGTGATTTCGGGCGGAAAGCCAAGCGCTGTCGCACCGGGCATATAAGAAAGCGCAACATCAAAAAGCCCAACCCCGCCTTGCCCTGTCATGCCCAATGCGCGCGCAAGTGTATCTATGGAAATGCGGTTATGGCGCAGGTCTGCATCCCAAGCCTCGCTGAATGCGGCAAGACAGTCTTGCAGGCTCCACCATTCCTCAAAGCAGATGCGCAAGGGAATGACGCCTGTCATCATGCCCAGCGTGTGCAGTGTCTTTGCATCGCGCCGATGCAAGGCCAGACCGCAGACCAGATCATTTTGCCCAAAGCGGCGCGCAAGCGTTATCGCCAGCAGCCCAAACAACGCACGCGGCGCAGACAGATTGGCGGCCTTGGCGGCTGTCAGAAATCCGCGCTCTGCCGGGATGTGGCCAAAGGCTGTATGCGCAAAGGGGTTTTGTGATGGTTTGGGAAGGGCGGGGATCAGTTTTTCCGGCAGATTGGCAAGGCGCGCTTTCCAATAGGCCAGATCACGCTGGAATTGAGGGGACGTGTTGTAATCCTGATCCGCCGCAATGATCGGCATAACAGAGCTTGGTTCAATATTTGGCAGGGGCAGCCCCTGTGACTGGGCAAAATAGGTTTGAAACCACTGTTGCAACACAAGCTGCATTGTCAGACTGTCGGCAATTATATGGTGAAAGCACAACACAAGGTAGCGCAATCCCCCGATGGTCAGCAGATGCACCCGAAACAGGGGGGCATCGCCAAAGGGAAGCGGCATGGAAAAGAGTTGCGCAAGATGCGCCTGAAACGCGGCATCTGGATCTTGTGCTGACAGCGTGACCTCGAACAGCGGCGGAGTGCAATCAGACGATACCCATTGTCTGGGCGTGTTGGGGTCAATGCGCAGGCGCAACCCCTCATGGTTTTCCAGAAGCACCCGAAGCGAGGCGCGCAGGCACGCGCTGTCCAGATCAAGCCCGGTCTTGATCCAGCACCCCAGCCGATATCCGGCTGGGCCGGATATCTGGCTATCAAACCAAAGCGGTACCTGAGCATTTCCCAAAGCGAAATAATGCGTCATTATCTGATTGCTGCCGTCCATATCCCAACCTCACCAAAAGGCTGCGCCCGACCGAAGCAGGGCGCAGGGCCTCTTGCGTTTATGCGGCATCCTGCGCTTGTTTTGCGTCGGTTCCGGGGGCTTCTGGTGTGTCATCCAACCCTTCAACCCCCAATAGCTTGGCAACTTGATCCGCCACCGCCAAAAGCGAGGCCGCGCCCAAAAGCTGCATCACCGGGATAGACTGCCCCACATCACGTTCCAGAGCGTTGGCCAGTTCCACCGCCATCAGCGAATCCAGCCCCAGATCGCCAAGCGCCTGTTGCGGGTTTATCTGTGCGGCGGTTGTGCCCATCACCCGCGCGGCGGTTTCGATGATCCTGTCCAGAACAAAGCCGCGCTGTTCGGCCTTGGGCATATTGGCCATCAGATCGGCCAGGGTTTCATCGGCTTGCAACAGCGCGGTTGCATCGCTGGGCACGATGGGCAGAAACCGTGGAACGCGCGCGGCAGGCAACATCTGGTGCAGGCGCTGCAAATCAAACCGTGCCACACTGACGCGCGAGGCCCCGGCGGCAAGCACACGCCCCAGATCGGCCAAGGCGTCATGCGCGGGGGTTGCATCCAGGCCCGTGCGCGCTTTCAGCATGTCGCGCACATTCTCATGACGCGTCAGAAAGCCAACATCCTGAATAGCCCCCCAGCCGATTGCCAAAGCAGGCAAGCCCAATGCGCGGCGATACTGCGCCAAGGCATCCAGATAGAGATTGGCCGCCACATAGGCCCCCTGTCCGGGATTGCCCACCACCGCCGAAGAAGAGGAGTAGAGAACAAACACTTCCAGCGCGTCTTGCAATGTGGCCTGATGCAGGTTCCACGCGCCCACCATCTTGGGCAGGTAAACGCGGGCAATCTGATCTGGCTCTATTTTCTGGATAGGGGCATCTTCAATCACGGCGGCAGAGTGAATAATCCCGATCAGCGGGGGCATCTGGGTGCGGATGGTTTCCAGCACCGCGTCCAGTTGCGCCGGATCGGCAATATCGGCGGCGAAGGCGCGTGCCTCTATCCCGGCGGCGGCGAATTCGGCCAGCGCGGCCTTGGCCTCGTCACGGGTGGCCCCGCTGCGAGAGACCAGCGCCAGCGCGGTGGCGCCTTGTTCAACCAGCCATTTCGCACTGGCCAGACCAAAACCGCCCAAGCCGCCTGTCACCAGATATGTGCCCCCGGCGCGGATGGGATTGCGGGCAGGAACGACATATAAATTTTCCGGCCTGTCCAGTTCCAGAGAGATCACCAGCTTGCCCAGATGGCGCGATTGCTGCATGGCGCGAAACGCTTCTTGCGCGCGCGAAATTGGGATCACCTGATGGGGCAACGGCGTAAGCGTGCCATCTGCAAATTGCGCAATCACCTGTGCAAACAGGCGCTGGGCAAGGGCGGGCCGCTCTATCAGCAAGGTATCGGCATCTATCCCGAAATAGGACAGGTTGTTGCGGAACGGGCGTAGCCCAATGCGGCTATTGTCATAGAAATCCCGCTTTCCAATCTCAAGAAAGCGCCCGAATGGCTTGAGAATATTCAGGTTTTTCAGAATTGCTTCGCCTGCGAGGGAGTTGAGGATCACATCCACCCCCGCGCCCTTGGTAATCTCCATCACCCTGTCGGCATAATCCAGCGAGCGCGAGTTGAGCACATGATCCACCCCCAGCATTTCCAGCATGCGCCGCTTGGTGGCTGATCCGGCAGTGCCAATTACGACAGCGCCCTTTTGCTTGGCAATCTGGATTGCCGCAAGGCCAACACCGCCCGCCGCGCCGTGAATAAGGATTGTCTCGCCCGGTTCCAGCCGCGCCAGATAATCCAGCCCATACCATGCTGTCAGAAAGACGGTTGGCACAGTGGCGGCCTGTGGGAATGTCATGCCATCTGGCATCTTGACCACAGATTTCGCCGCTGTCGTGACATGCGAACCAAAACAGGATGAGGCGAAGGCCAGCACCCTGTCACCTGCTTGCAACCCTGTCACGCCTGAACCAACGCGCAGCACAACGCCCGCGCATTCCATCCCGATGGTTGCGCCGGAAAAGCCGTGTTCCACGGCCTCTTCGGGCAGCATTCCCATGCACCACAGCACATCGCGGAAATTCAGGCCCGCAGCTTTGACGGCGATTTCGACCTCGTTCTCGCCTGGGGCCTTGCGCGTGGTTGCGCGCAGATACAGCGATTGCAGCCCCGATTGCGGCACGAAATCCAGCGCGAAAGAGGGGGCTTTTTGCTGCGCATGGCGCGCTTCATCGGCAATGGTTGTAATCCGCTCGCGGTTTACATAGCGGTGCCCATCTGCAAGCTGCACTTCGGTTTCCATGTCCTTGCGCGCCAGTTCCGCTGCCAGCACGGCGCTGTCATCGGGATCGCACAGATCAATCAGGCGAAGATCAAGCCCGCCATGCTCGTTCCCGATCACCCGGCCAAGGCCCCAAAGCGCGGCCTCTGACGGGTCTGCCGGGCCAGTGCCATTGGCGCGGGCAAAGGCCCCGCGCGTGACAATGCCAAGGGCGCAATCGCGGTCTTGGCGCACCAGTTCCAGCGCTCCCACCAGCGCCACTGCGGCAAGTGTGCGTCTGGCCTGCCTGTTGTGCAGCTCTGCACTGGGCTGCGCATCGCCCAACAAAATAACGCGCGTGGCTTCGGTGCTGTCCAGCACAGCGCGCAGGGTGTCGCGCGCCGTTTCGGTATCTTGATCCGGGAAGGGGATGACAGTGGCATCATGGCCAAGCGCGCCCAGATCCCGCGCCAGATTTTCCGCAAATCCTATGGGGTTTTCGGCAAGAATAACGAATGTGTTACGCTGTGCGACTGTATCTGTTTGGACAAGCGCGCCAAGGCGTATCTGTCGGCGGGTTGCGATAAACAGTCCTGCGCCAGCATGCGAGAGATGGCTTACATCCTCAAACCCGGCGCTTTGCAGGGTTTGGGCTGCGATCTCGGAGGGTTTGCCCAGCATAAGCCGCGCGGCTGCGCTGGTGTCGGGGGCGGGCGCAATCAGTTTCGCGCCATCTGCCATCACCTCTTGCAGATGCTCCAGCACCCCTGCCAGATGTTCAGGCCATGTGCCAAGCCCGGTTGCGATGACAAGATCGAAATAGCCCAAGGGCAAGCCCTGTTCTCCAAGCGGCTGGGCCGGGTTTGCGCGGGCGGTGCGAAGAAATTTATGCGCGGCCAGGCGGCGTTCGGCGCGCGCGACCAAGCCCTCGGCGGGATCGGTAAACAGGTAATCCGCGCGCTCGGCAGGGATAAGCGGCAATAGCCAGGATGCAAGCCCGCCTGTGCCACCTGCAATTTCCAGAATCCGCATTGGCCTGTTTTCGGGCCAGCCCTTGAGCACAGCATCCACAGTTGCAATCGCAAGCTGATTAAGCGGGGCGGCAAAAGGCGCGGTGTCTTGCACTTGCTCCAGCACTGCGGCGGCTGGCTCTGCCACCTCTTTGCCGCGCAGGCGTGCGGGCAGGCTTTCGCCCTGTTCTGCCAGAAGCAGCAATTCTGCCTGATACCCGGGGTTGCGGCGGAAGGTTTCTTGCCACAGGGCTGCGGGATCGGGCCGCGCGTCTTGCGCCCAAACCCATGCCGCGCCGTCTTGGCGGATTTGGCCCGCAGCGGCGGCAATATCTATGACATGCTGCAACAGCGCCCCTTCGCTGCGCCCCAAACGGGCCGCGCGGGCAAGGCCGGGCAGGGTGAAACTGCCCTCGGCCGGGCAAAGCGGGGCAAGGGCGCGGGCGGCATAAAGCCCGGCGATCTGATCCAGCGTGGCGCGCAGGGCATCATCCGGGGCGGGTGCAAGCTGAATTTCGGGTTGTGGCAGGGCGGGCAGGCCATGGGCGCGCACCACCTGCGTATCTGGCCGCCACCATTCAGAGGTGAGGGGCGAGAGCGCCTCACCTGTCAGATTGGCCTTTTGGCAGCGCCCCCCTTCCAGATAAAGAACCACTGCGCCATCGGGGCCAAGAAGCGTGAAATTCGCCACCACAGAGCGCGCGGATTCGCGGGTGATCTGCACATGGCAATACAGTTCTGCCGGTAACTGGGCATAGCTGCGCACGCGCTCAAATGCGACAGGGATGGTGCTGATATTGCGGCCATCCAATTGCCAGACCAGCGGAATGATGGCCTGAAGGCAACTGTCAAACAAGGCGGGGTGGGCACGATATGCGCCCAGTTTCGCGGTAGCGGGAAACTCCAGCCGGATTTTGGCAAAAGCCTCGCGCCTGGGGGCATCGGGGCTGGAGAGGTGCACATCCTGCAAGCCCTGAAAGAATGGCCCATAGTGCAACCCGCGCGCAGATGCGGCGGCGTAATGCGCGCCTGCATCCAGATGAATGGGAAGTTGCGCGCGCAGTGCTGCTAGATCAAGCATCGGGGCGGCCTGATCTTCTATTGCGCTAAGCCTTGCGCGCACATGCACCTGATATTCCCGCGCATCACGATCTCGGCGCGAACTGATGGTCACGGTTGTATCGCGCGCATCAATCACGGTTTGCACAATCGGGTCATTCTGCTCGCCCAGCACCAGCGGGCGCAGGATCTGCAAATTCTCGACCTCTAGGATCGTGTCTGCGCCCCAGTTCTGCACCCCGCCTGCCAGCAGCAATTCCAGATAGCCCGCAGCCGGAAACAAAACCGAACCTTGCACCACATGATCTGCCAGATAGCCAAGCGTATTCTTGTCAATTGGCATTTCCCAGCTGGGATTGACCGCAGGCAGGCGGACGCCCAAAAGCGGGTGGTCGCGCTTGGTGGGCATGAAACTGTCAGGCAGGCCAGCTGCGCCCCGCCAATGGCGTTCGCGCTGCCATGGGTATTTCGGCAAGGCGGGCAGAGTGGCGGGGCGCTGATACAGGGTTTCCAGCGCCGCCGCCCCATTTGCCAGCGCTGCCGCAATCGCGGTTGCACAGTTCTCGGCATCGGATTCGGGCCTGTCCTTGCCGGGGCGGCGCAGCGTTTCCAGAACTGTGGCGCTGGCCCCTGTGGCGCGGGCGGTTTGCGCCACATAGTCTTTCAAGACAGGGTGCGGGCCGATTTCAATGAACAGGCCGATCCCGTGCTCTGCCAGCAGATGCGACACAGCGCCATGAAAATTGACGGGCTGGCGCACATTGTCAAACCAATACCCGGCATCCAGCTTTTGCCCCTCCAAGAGCTTGCCAGTTACCGTAGAGATGAAGGGCAGGGCGCTGGCCTTGGGGGCAAGCCCCGCCAGCGCGGCCAGAAGCGCGGAGCGGATTGGATCCATGGCGCTGGTATGGAACGGGTAATCCAGTTGCAACATACGCGCAAATTTGCCCGCAGCGCTGACATGATCGGCCAGTTTTTGCAGCAAAACGGCATCGCCTGCCACAGTTACTGCCGCAGGCCCGTTGATGGCCGCGATTTCCAGCCAGCCGCCAATCTGGGCAATGGCCTTTTGCGCCTCGTCCCTATCCAGCCCCAAAGCCAGCATTTTGCCAGTTCCGGCTGTGCGCGCCTGTTCTTGCGAGCGGTGGAAGATCACAAGCGTGGCCTGTTCCAATGTCAGCGCGCCACTTGCGCAAGCGGCGGCAACTTCGCCGACAGAATGGCCAAATACGGCGGCGGGCATGATCCCGGCCTTGCTGAAAACAGCCGTGAGGCCCATTTGCAGGGCAAAGAGCATGGGTTGCGCCACTTCGGTGGCTGCAATGCGGGATTGGTCTTCGGGCTTGGCCATTTCATCCAGCAATGACCAACCTGCAAGCGGCGCAAAAATGGCATCCACTTCGGCAATCGTGGCCCGAAAGATCGGATCAGAGGCCAAAAGCGCGCGCCCCATTCCCCACCATTGCGGGCCATTGCCGGAATAGACAAAGGCCGTTGGCACATGCGCGCCCTCGCGCGCCCCGCTTGCGGTGCCGGGCTGTGGCGTGCCGTCAGCCCAGTGCTCCAGCTTCTCGGCGGCCTGTGAGGCGGTGGTGGCGGCGATGGCCAGACGCAGGCGCAACAGCGAACGGCAGCGCGCGGCGGCATGCGCGATGGTGGCATAATCTGCGCCCGGTTCGCGCAGAAGGGCCGCATATTTGCGCGCCAAGTCCCGCAAGGCCCCTTCGCTATTGGCAGACAAGATCAGATGCGCAGGTGCGGCAAGGGTATTTTCACGCGCGGGCGTGCGGTATTCCTCGATAATGGCATGGGCATTTGTGCCCCCAAAGCCGAAGGAATTTACCCCGATTATCACATCATGTTCGGGCAGCGGCAGGGGTTTATCCACAACGCGCAATTTCCAGCCCTCGAAATCTATCTTGGGATTGGGGGTGTTGAAATGCAGCTGCGCGGGGATTTCACGGTGTTTGAGCGCCAGAATGACCTTGGTCATGCCTGCAATCCCAGAGGCCGGTTCCAGATGGCCGATATTGGATTTCACCGATCCAATATGACACATGCTGCCATCTGCGCGGGGTGCGCCCAGAACCTTGCCCAAAGCGCCGCATTCAATCGGGTCGCCCACGGTTGTGCCGGTGCCATGGGCCTCTACATAGAAAACCTGCTCTGCCGCAATGCCTGCCGCACCGTAAAGCTGTGCCAAAAGTTCTGCCTGCGCATCGCCATTTGGCATGGCCAGCCCCAATGTGCGGCCATCAGAGTTGATCCCGGTCGCCCGGATCACGCATAAAATGGGGTCGCCATCGCGCTCGGCATCTTCCAGCCGTTTCAGATAGACCAGACCACCCCCTTCAGAGCGCACATAGCCATTGCCGTTGGCATCAAAGCTTTTGCACCGGCCATCGGGCGACAGCATAGAGGCGCGCGAAAACCCAAGCCAGGGCCGGATATCGGCCAGCACACTGACGCCGCCGGCAAGTGCGCCATCACATTCGCCCCGCCCGATGGCCTGACAGGCCTGATGAATACAGACAAGGCTGGACGAACACGCCGTATCAATCGCCAGGCTTGGCCCATGCAGATCGAACACATAAGACAGCCGATTGGCCGCAATGCTGAAGGAAACACCTGTGTTTGAATAGGCATCGGGCCAGCCTGCGCCTGCCATCTGCGCGTAATCATTGCTGGAAATACCGACATAGACGCCGATATTCTGCCCCGCCACACTGCGCGGCGGCAGGCCCGCATCCTCGAATGCTTCCCATGCCAGTTCCAGAAGCAGGCGTTGCTGCGGGTCGATCTGCTTTGCCTCACGCGGAGAGATGCCGAAGAAATCGGCATCAAACCCGTCAATCCGCTCCAACAGGCCGCAGGATTTGGTATAAACCCGGCCAGGGCGGTCGGGGTTGGGATTGTGCCAGCCCAGATCCCAGCGATCCCCTTGCACCTCGCCCACAGCATCGCGGCCTGATTTCAGAAAGTCCCATAGCTCTTCTGGCGAATTCGCGCCCCCCGGAAATCTGCCGCTAAAGCCCACCACTGCAATCGGGCAGAGCGGCTGGGCAGGCTGTGGCGCGGGGTGGTGTGGGGAATGATGTTTCATTGAAATCTCCTGCATCCGGCAATCGTGGGCTGAAATCTTTGACGGGCGATGAAAAAGGGAAACGAAATTATCTGTTTTGGGTTTTCGGGTCTGCGGCGAAGGGGCGGTGCTGTCATGGGTCTGGGGCACGAAAGGCTTGCTTCAGCCTGTCTTCCAGATCTGGCTGAACAGCTGCGCGGCGCTGTGGCGCCTGTCTTTGGCGCGCAACGCTGGTTGGGGTCAGGCCCAGCAAGGGCGGGGCATTGCGATTGGGCGCTGTCTCGGCCGGACTGGGCAGGCGCAGAACCAGCCCGGAGCGGCAATAGGCCAGGCGGAAATAGGCTGGCGCAAACAGAAAGGCGAGGGTGCCTGACAACAGCACCCCACCCGCCACCGCGGCCGCGAATGGGGGCCAAAACAGCCCGCCCGAAAACAAGAGCGGCAAAAACCCCCCAAAGGTTGTCAGCGTGGTGGAGAAAATATGCCGCGCCCCCGCCATCACTTCTGCAAGGATTGCATCCAGATCGCCAGCGGCGGCGCGCAGATTGCCTTGCAGTGCAGTGAAAATGATGATCGTGGCGTTCACCGATACCCCGATAGACCCGATCACCCCGATCAAGGCGTTGATCCCAAGGGGAAAGCCCATCAGCGCCACCGAAAGCAGCGACAGCCCGGCAGACAGGCCCGCCACGATCACTGTGCCCAGTGTCAGCCGGAATGATCTGAACGTCAGCACCAGCGCACCAAGGCTAAGCGCCACAATCAGCGCGAGCGAGGCAAGAAGCCCGTTCACCGTGGCGTCACGCTCATCGCTCTCACCGCCAATTTCCAGCCGATACCCTTCAGGGAGTGTAATATTTGCATCTGCAATTGAGGCCAAAGCGGTGCGCAGCAACTCTTCGGGCAGGATATCGGGTTGCGGATAGGCTTGGACAAAGTTCATCCGCTCGCCGCGCATGCGCAGGATCAGGGCTTGTGTGATGTCCAGTCGCGGCACAGCCAGCGCCGAAAGCGGGAGTGTTGCAAGATCCGTTGCGGCGCTGCGGGGCAGGGCCGTGAGGATGGGGAGATCATTGATTGCGTCTGAATTGCCCAGAACAGAGGCCGCGAATTGTACCCGGATCGGGATTTGGCGTGTGCCATCTGTCAGCGCGCCCGCCTCCATGCCCGAAAGCCCGGCCTGCAACTGGCCCGCAATCGCGCCTTCTGTCAGGCCAAGCAGGTTTAATGTGGCGCTGTCCATCTGGTAGCGCAACTGGGGTGTGCCGCCTGTCAGGCCCGCGCGCACTTGCGCGGTCTGTGGCAAAGCGGCAATGGCGGTTTCCACTGCGGCACCGATGCGGCGCAAGTCTTCCAGTTCTGGCCCAAAGATGCGCAGCTCTACAGGCGCGCCCACGGGTGGGCCTTGCACCAAGGCTTGCACGATCACCCGCGCTTCGGGGAAGCGGGTGGTCAAATCCTGTTGCAGACTGGCCAGAATGGCCCGTGTTGCGGCGGGGGTTTGTGTTGTGATCATGCCTTGGGCAAAGGCGGGTTCATTGCGGCGCGGGCTGGCAATATTGTAATAAAAGGCAGGCGCGGCCCCGCCCGATACCCAATAGCTGCTCTCTACCCCCTCCAGCTCATGCAAATAGGTGTCAATCCGGCGCACCAGATCATCGGTGCGGCGCAAAGTGGCATGGGCGGGCAGTTCCAGCGTGATGTGAAATTGGTTGCGTTCCACCAGTGGGAAGAATTGCGGGGTCAGAAATATGACAGAGGCAAAGCCCATCAGCGGCAATGCCAGCGCCGCGCACATGCTGATGCGGGGATTGGCAATAAAATACTGCAACCCTGCCGCGAAGCGCGCTTGTTGGGCCTGCGCGATAGGGGCGGGTTGGGAAAAGGCAGGCAAAAGATGGGCTGCAAGCGGGGCAGTCAGGATCAGCGCCAGCAGGAATGACCAGAACAGCATGACAGAAACGGCGATTGCGATGGTGCTGACAAAATCACCTGTATTGCCCGGCAGCAGGATCATGGGCAGGAATGTCAGGATCGTTGTGACCGTAGAAGCCGCGAGGGGCAGAAACAAACGCCGCGCCGCTTCGGTTGCGGCCTGCACGCGCCCTTCGCCTCCGTTCAGGCGGCGGCGCACTGTATCGGTGGTGACAATGGCGCTATCCACCACCAGCCCAAGTGCCACGATTAGCCCCGCAATGGACATCTGCTGCAAGGGCATATCCAGAAAGCGAAACGTGACCAGCGTGGCAAGGCTGACAACAGGCAGGATAAGCCCCACAATCGCCGCCGCCTGCCAGCCCAGCGTCACCGCCAGCACCGCTGCCACGATCGCCATGCCAAACACCATGTTGCGCCCGACCTCTGCCAAGCGTTCCAATGTGTAGCCGCTTTGGTCAAACAGCACCGATACCCCAAGGCCACGCGGCAGGGTTTGGCGCATGGCGGTTATCTCTTTATGAACCAGCGCCATCCAGCGGTCTGCCTGCGCGCCGTCTTCCACCACTGCGGCAATCAAGATGGCCGGATTGCCATTCGCGCGCGCCAGTGCGGCAGCCGGGCTGCGCACATGATGTGCAATCTCTGCCACATCCCCAAGGCGCAGCACGGCATCTGTGCCACTGCCGCGCAGGGGGATGGCGCGCAGATCATCCGCTTGGCCCAGCCTGCCAGAAAGTTCGAGAGTGCTGTCCAGCCCTTCGCTTTGATAGCGCCCGGCAAGGGCGGTATCATTCACCCGCCGTATGGCAGTTGCGATTTCTGCCACTGACAGCCCATCGCCACTGGTGGCAAAAGGATCGACACTGACCAGTATCTCTTCTTCCGGCAGGCCAAACAAACGCACAACCCGCGTTTGCGCAATGGCGCGAATGCGGGTTTCCAGCGCCTCGGCAAAGCGGGTCGCAATGATGGGAGAGAGCGCAGGATCAAGGATTTCCACGGCGATGACAGTGCTATAGGCCGCCACGCCGTCTGTATCAATCTGCGGCGCCAGCGCGCCGTCTGGAAATGTTGCGCGCGCCCGTGCCACGGCTTCGCGCAACTCGATCCAGACCTGCTCTATCAGATCGTCTGGCACAGTATCATGCACCGAAAGCGTGACCACAGACACCCCCCGAAGCGAGGCGCTGGAATAGAAATCGATGCTGGAAATGGCTTTGATCTGATCTTCAATCGGTGTGGAAACAAGCGCTTCTATCACGCCCGGTTCTGCGCCCGGCATAAGCGTTGTGATGCTGGCAAAACGATTGGTGAAACTGGGGTCTTCCTGCCGGCCCAATGTCCAGAGCGCCGACAAGCCGCCCACCACAAGGATGGCAATAAACATGGCCAGCACACGGGTTTCGCGGAAAAAATACCCCGACAGCATGCGCTATTCCGCCCGCACTGTCTGGCCCGGCACGATTTTATGCGCGCCGATGCTGATAATCTGCGTTCCATCCTCAAAGAGGCCGCTGACATAGGCCATATCGCCGCGCAAATGGCGGACTTCTATGGCGATTGGTTCTGCAACCTGTGTTTCTGTTACGCCAAGCAGTGTCCAATAGCCTTGCGAACCGGGGCGCATGGCATCGACCGGCACCCATGCCCCGCGCTGGCGCAGGGGAAGTTCGGCCAGCAGGCTTGCGGTCTGGCCAAAGCCTGTGATCTCTTCTGCCTCGACCGTAAACAGGGCAATGCGGGTATTGCTGCGCAGATCAATATCAGGGCGCAGCGCATGAAGCGTGAGGGCATATATCCGCCCATTCACATCAAGGCGGGGGTTTTGCAGGGCTGCGGGATCAAGTGACATGGGCAGGCCCGCCCGAAAATTTGCGCGCCCGCGCTCGAATATCGAAATCACGGGCTGGCCTGCGGCCACGGCCTCGCCCAATGTGGCGCGGGTTGCGCCGACAACGGCATCAAACGGGGCGGTAAGATCTGTATCGCGCAAACGCAGATCAAGGCGGGCCAAGGCCCCTTCCGCTTCTGCGATTGCAGCACCAAGCGCGTAGCTTTCGGCGCGCGCGCGATCCAGACTGTTCGCAGGCGCGGCCCCGCGCGCTACCAGACGTTCCAGCCGGGTGATTTCCGCCAGTGCAAGGGCGAGACGGTTCTGCACAGTTTGCAGGTTGGCGGCAACGGCCTGCCGCTCCAGTGCAAGCGCATCACGCGACACCCGCGCCAGCACATCGCCCTTGCGCACACTATCGCCTTCGCGCACCGTGATTTGCGCAATGATTCCGCCAAATTCAAAGCCCAGCTCGGCGGTCTGGCTGGCCTCCAGCCGGCCCAGAAACTGCCTGTTGACAAGTATCTGATCTTCAACCCTCAGCGACATCAGCCCCACAGGCACCGCTTGGCCGGAGACCGAGGCCAAGCCTTGCCCCGCCTTGCCGCCCCAGACACCGCCCAGCAACAGCGCCACGCTTGCGAGTGCCGCGGCGCCAAGGGCCACTGTTGCGCGACTTATCCGAGGGGGAAAGGGCCAATTCACGTCACTTCGCTTTCACATGATCCAAACAAACCAATTGCGCCGTCATATCGGGCATCAGGAAACAAACACGCCCTAAATGCGCCTGCGTTTACATTTGCAAAACGATTGGTTCAGGATTGCGCTAAGATCATGGTGAAAATGTGTTTTTGTGCCCGCATTGTCGTTAGTTCTGTGCGGCGGCCTGTCGGGATTGGGGCTGCGTTCCCATGCCAAGGCGCAGGTTCAAATCCACAAATGTCAGCGCGCGCGACAGGCGCGCATCGGCAAGCGCGTTTTCGGACTGTGCCAGATCGGCTTCCAGCGCATATAGTTCTGACAATGTGGCGGTGCCTTCGCGAGAGGCGTCTTTCAGCAGGCGTTGCGCTTGGGATTGCAAGTGGACGGCGCGCTCTATCGCGGCTTCATTTTGGGCCGCTATGCCGTAATCCAGAAGGGCCGCTTCTACCTCATATAGCGCCGTAAGCACGGCAGAGGCCCAAGCCTGATAGGCCGCGTCCAGCCGAAGCGAGGCACCATCCACCGCCGCCAATGTGGCGCGCCGGGGCAGGGATGGCAGGCGCAGCGAGGGGCCAAAGCCTGTGACCACCCCGCTGCTGCGCCCCGGCCCAAAGCGCAAGGCGCGCGCTTCAATCGTGCCAGACAGCGACAGGCTTGGATACAGCGCGGCACGCGATTTCCCAAGCGCGGCGCGTGCGGCATCATAGCGGGCCTCTGCCATGCGCAGATCGGGGCGGTTGCGGATCAGATCGGCGGGAAGGGCAGGGTCTGGGGCAAGACGCGCGCGGGGTTGGTTGGTGCGCGCATGCAAGGCGCGCAAAAATTCGGGTGGGGCCGCGCCGGGCGCATCGCCCATCAGGATGGTCAGGCGCAAAATGGTTTTGGCCACAGTGGTTTCCAGATTGCGCCTGTCTGCGTCCAGCGCCGCGAGCCGCGCTTCGCTGCGCAGGCTGTCAATCCGCGTGCCAACGCCATCAGCAGCCAGTGCGCGCGCGATATCCAGCGTTTCGCGCTGACGGCGGATTTCGGATTGTGCAAGCGCAAGGCGTTGTTGGCTGTGGCGCAATGCCAGATAGGTATCGGCGATTTCGCCAATCAGCAAAAGCTGTGCGCTTGCGCTTTCGGCATCGGCAAAAGCGGCCTCTGCGGCGGCGCCCAGCCTGTCGGCCTCGCGCTCGCGCCCCAGATCAAAGATTGTTTCCAGTCCCAATCTGCCGCTGATGGTTGACTCCGTTGTGCGCAAGCGCCCGCCATGTGCGCTGGCTGATCCTTCAGTGGAGAGGTTGGTAAGCCCCCGGATGGCCCCGGTTTCCACATATGCCGCACGCGCGCGCAGCTGCGCTGCCGCAAGATCGGGGCTGCCCTGTAAAGCGCGTGCGACAAGCGCATCCAGCGTGGGGTCTTGAAACCCGCGCCACCATTGGCTTTCATCCAGCAGGCGCGGTGATGGGCGGATGGTGCCTTGCCATGAATTTGCAAAGGGAAAGCTTGGATTTTGCCCATCCATCGGGGGCGCGCAGCCTGCAAGGCTGCCCAAAAGCGCAGCAATCACAGCGCCTTTGCGCAGGCTTTGTCCTGATTTGGGCGCATGATACCGCGCCGCACGGGCTGCGGAGGGATGAAAAGACTTGCGCATAATTGCCTGTCTGCTTGCCAGATATTCCTGATCTTGCACCAGATATACCAACTAAAGAGATAAATGTCTCTCTAAAAGATGGGGTGCCGGTGGATTGCGCGCGTGGCGGTTTTCTTATTCAGGCCGATTAACCAGCCAAGTCAGCACATGATCGGCGCGGATGTCATAGCAAACCTGCACGCGAAATCCCTGTGGCACATCAGGGTGCAAGGCTTCTGTGATTTGAAATTGCAGGCTGTCTTGCGATACCGCGCCCAGTAATTCGGCGGCGCTGAAACCGAAAAACCGGCCCACACGCGGGTAAAGCGCCTTGAAAATGCTTTCTTTGGCGGAAAACAGCAGGGTTGCGGCTATTTCTGGCGGATATCCCATGTCAGCCCGCGCAAGCGCGGCCTCGCGCGCAGACAGGCATTTGGCGACAATCGCCGCGAGGGCGGTTCCGGTGGCAATGCGTTCCAGATCGATCCCGCATAAGTGGTTGGGAACACAGGTTACCAGACTGGCCGCGCGCCCGTGGCTATGGGTAATTGCGCCTGCAAGCCCTTGTGGCCAGATGGGCGCGCGATCCGTGCCCGCGCGAATGTCATGGGCCGGCAGATGAAGGGCTTGCAGCGCAAGTGCCGCGCTGATCCGCCCAGCCAGAAAATCCGCCTGCCGTTTGGCTGCCATGCCGGGCAGCGCTGGTGGCGGTTCTATGCCGTAGGCGGCAAACAGCGCCGGATCATAGCGCAGCGGATCGAAGGCCATCTCGACCAGTGCAACCCCCGCGCCAAGCCCGTCTCGCACTGTGGCCTTGGTCACAAAGCTATCGGGCGAAATCTGGGCAGCCGGGATCATGCGCTGGTTGCGCTCTGGGGTGATCGCAGTAACAGGGGCAATGCCACCGGGCGCATCAGGACACAGAAACACTGCCTTCGGCGCGAAACTCTGTTCCATCCTCATGCGTCCAGATGAATTCAAAATCACCAGGCGCAGCGGCGCGCAGGTAGAAGGTGAAGGTCGGATTGGCGGCGCTGCCATTGCCAAAATCATAGCTGAGCACCGTTTGCCCATTCATGCGCGCGTCAAACCGCGCCAGCATATCGCGCGGGTTATCCGAGGACAGGCCCGTCACCATCGGGTGATCTATCAGGGTGCGGATTTCGATTTCCTCGCCTGCACTGGCAGAGCGGGGCAGGCGAACTCTGGGTGTGGACATGGTTTTCTCCTCAGGTTGCGCAGCCGCCAACAGATACGGTCACGATCGCGGCCTGACTTAGCACGCGGCCATCTGACAATTCCGCCAGAACCAGAAATTCCTGTTCCTCGGCCAGCCTGATGCGGGTGAACACTTCGGCCCGCGCCAGTTGTGGCCCAAGATGGAAGCTGCCGATATCGGGCGCGGGGTTGCGCGTGGCGATGATATGAATGGCGCGCACATGGTCTGCTTCTGTCATCGGGCTGTCAATGCGCACTGTCAGCGGCACTTGTGCCCCATTCTCGGCCACGCGCGGCAGATCAAGCTCTATCCCGCCCTCAATGGCCGCGCGCCCATCAAGCAACTGGTCGCGCCATGCTTGCCATTCGGCATTTTCCTCTGCCCGAAGAGCTGTGCCGCCAACAAGAACAAGTGCGGCAGAGACTGCCGCACCCTGTAGAAATTCGCGCCGATTGCCTGTCATCAAGCGTCCTTTCGTATTTGCCTTACGAGAACATATCCCGTGTGATGCTGTCATACCATGCGTCTGCATAGCTTGCTTCCAGCCTGCGGTTTTCTGCCAGTTCCGACAATGGGCCGCGCGGTGAAATGCCGCCCGAATCCGGGGTTTCGGCAAAGCCCTCATCCGTGGGACGGAACACGCCCACTACCGAAAACCCGTAATCCGCCCCGCCATGGCTGTAGCAGGTGTTGAAATACACCGGATCACTGGGTGCGGGTTGGCCTGTCATTTCAGCCAGCGCCGCCGCAACCGCGGTTTTGGACGTGGAATTGGCAATATAGCCCGATTTCGGCAAAGGCGCTGCGATATTGGCATCCCCGATCACATGGATATCGGCGGCTGCATTGGCCTCGAATGTGCGGGAGTTGACAGGAACCCAGCCGGACTCGTCTGCCAGCCCGGTATCCCGCGCAATCGCGGCCGCAAATTGCGGCGCGATCACATTGCCCACATCAACTCGGTGCTCTTCGCCGAATTCGCTGATGAAAAGCTTGTTTTCCACATCCACGCGCACGATCTTGCCGTCCTGATTGCCGGGAACCCATTCTATCATGTCGCCATATAGCTCGGCCCAGGTATCTTGAAAGAGGCCCTGTTTCGAGAATCCCTCTTTGGCATCGAATGCCAGGATTTTCGCGGTCGGGTTGGCCTGCTTCAGGTAATGCGCGATCATGGAGATACGCTCATAGGGGCCGGGGGGGCAGCGGAACGGGTTGCCGGGAATGGCAAGGCCCACAACACCACCTTCGGGCAGCGCTTCCAGTTGCTGGCGCAGCAGGGTGATTTGCGAACCGTCCCCGCCCATCCACGCATGCGGGAAAATCTGCGCGGCGGCTTCATCATAGCCTTCAATCGCGCCCCAGCGCAGCCCGATCCCCGGAGAGACGATCAGTTTGTCATACCCAACATCTGCCCCGCTGGCCAAGCGCACTGATTTTGCCACCGGATCAATATCCGCCGCGCGGTCTTGCAGCACAGTCACGCCGCGTGCGCGCAGCCCATCATAGGAATGGGTGATCTGGGGTAGTTCCCGCTTGCCGCCCAAAATCAGGTTGCCATAGGGGCAAGTGATGAAGGTGGGATATGGCTCTATCAGCGTCACCTCGACTTCGGGGTAAGTGATGCGTGCAAAGCGGGCGGCAGAGGCCCCGCCAAACCCGCCCCCGATAATCACAAGGCGGCCTGTGGTGTTGGCGCGCAGCAGGGATGGCGCGGCAAGGGTTGCGGCACTTGCGCCAATCAGGGCGCCAAAGCTGCGACGTGTCAGGATTGTCATGGGCTTGGCTCCTTATTGGATCGATGCGAAATAATCAGCGAGGATTTGAACTTCCTCATCCGTATATCCCGGCGCGATGCGGTTCATGATTGTGGCAGGGCGCGAATTGTCGCGAAACTCTTGCCAGATGGCAAGAAAGGCATCGCGATCATAACCCGCAATCCGGGCAACCGCGCCTTGCCCCTCGCCGGATTGGCCATGGCAGCCTGCGCACCCCTGCGCAATAAGCGGCGTTGGTTGTTCGGCAAATGCGGGGGCGGCAAGCAAACTTGCGCCAAGCGCCGCAGCAATCAGACTGATGCGTGTCATCTGGTATCCTTTCCTGTTCACGTCCCCATTTAGCGCAAATCTGGCCATCTTGGAATATATTGCTAAAATTTCGGCGGATACGCTGTTCAAATTGGAAAAAATTCCCAGATCATCGCGGATTATCAAGATGAAATAGTGGCCTTAGCCATAATCCCAGAACGTTACCGGGCAAAGCGGCGATAATCCAGAACCACCCATGCAGGCTGCCCGAGGCCACACCAGAGAAAAACGCGCTGATATTGCAGCCAAAGGCCATGCGCGCGCCGTAGCCCAGCATCAACCCGCCCAGAATGGCGGCCAGCAGTGGCCGAAACCCGATCCGCCAATCAGGGGCAAACCGGCCTGCAAGCCCTGCCGCCAGAAAGGCCCCCAGAACCAGCGCGACATTCATCAGATGCGTTGCATCCTGCACCAGCGGGCGGTGCAGCAGATCAATGCGTGTGGGATCTTCCCAATAGGGCCAGAATACAGGATCGGCCCAGCCCGCCGCTTCGGCCACGCGCGCGCCCCATGTGGCAAAGGCCTGGGTTATGCCCCAAGGCCGCCCGGCAATCGCCAAAGTGGCAAAATTCAGCACGGCCAACGCCAGTGCCGCCCAGGCCAAGGGCCAGGGGCCGGACAGAAAGCTTGCGCCGGGCCTGCGAAATAAGGGTTCAACCGCGCCTGTCTTGCGGTGCTCGCGCCGCGCAAGCGCGTAAAAAATCGCCGCAAAAACCGCAAGGTTCAGCGCCAAGGCAGGCCACAGGCCCAGCGTTTCGGGCAAGGAGACGGGGGGCAGGGCAGGCAGGTTTTCCCAGCGCTCTATATCCCATGCGCCCAGCGTCATGCCTGCGACAAAGCACACCAGCGTCACCCCCGTTCGCGTATCGCCGCCCCCTGTGGTGTACAGCGTGCCAGAGGCGCAGCCGCCCCCCAGTTGCATCCCGATCCCGAACAGAAACGCGCCGATCACAACCTCCCACCCGGCAGGAAAGACAAAGCCGCGCACAGGCTGGCCAAAGAGCGACCCCGCCGCAAGGGCAGGAAAGAACAGCAGCACCGCCACGCCCAGCATCAGCATTTGCGCCCGCACCGCCCCGCTGCGCCCTGTCAGGATGCAGTTGCGATAGGCCCCCGTAAACCCGAAGGCCGCGTGATACAGCGCAAAGCCAAGCCCCGCGCCCACGCCCCACAGCGCCACCAGCCGCCCCGATCCGTGGGCCACCACATAGGCCGCCCCCAGACACAATGCGCCAAGCGCAAGTATGAGCGGGAAGATTTGCGGCTGGCGCAGAAGGGCCGCACTGGTGTTAAGAGGGGGCATGGCAAAATCCGATATCTGAGAGTAATCTTTGATACCGCGCCTATTGGCTGGCATCAAGCACGGGGGGGGCTTTCACAGGCGGCTTTCACGGGGGGGCTTTGCTTGGCTCTGCTTGAAAGCAGCTTCTGCGCACTACATCTGTTGCAAGAGATTCAGGCGTCAAGGAAACCATGCAGCTTCGCTTTCACCCCTGCGCAAAAGAGGCGCTATTTCTGGCTGTGCTGGGTTTTGGCGCAGTTGCCGGGCTTGGGGTGTTTTTGGTTGGTTCCAACCCATTGGCGGTGCTTGTGGCGCTGGGGGCCTATGCCATCAGCGCAGCCCTTGTCGGGTTTTACATGCTGCGCACCTATCCGCATGCGCGCCTTGGGCTGTGCAACCGCGTCACCTATGCCCGGTTGGTTCTGACGGCGGCGCTTCTGGCGCCGTTATGGGGAAGCGCCGCGCCTTGGGCCATACTGAGCCTTGCGCTTCTTGCCCTTGTGCTGGACGGGGTGGATGGCTGGCTTGCCCGGCGCGAGGGGTTGGTATCCGCCTTTGGGGCGCGGTTTGACATGGAAGTGGATGCAGCGCTTGGCCTTGTCCTTGCAGTCAATGTCTGGGCCTCTGGGGTCGTTGGGCTGGCGGTGCTGATACTGGGGTTGCCGCGCTATGTCTTTGTTGCCTCGGCCTTTATCTGGCCGTGGATGGCGCGGCCCTTGCCCCCCAGCCAAGCGCGCAAACTGGCCTGCGCCATCCAGATTGGCGCGCTGATTGTGCTTCTTGTGCCGGGCTTGCCATCGGTGCTGGCGGATATTGTGCTTTTGGTGGCGGCGGTGGTGCTGTTGTGGTCTTTCGGGCGCGATACACTTTGGCTGTATCGCAAGCGTGGCCAGATTGCCGTGTCGGCGCCGCAATCATGAGGCCGCGAAGGGCGGGCGGCTGATATCGGTTCCAGCCGTCTTGTTGCCAGACCCGTCTTGCATGGCAATGGCGCGCGGCGCGGGAAAGGTTATGTCACGCGGCGCGCAAAAAGATCACCCGAAGGCGCATCGGCGGGCAGGGTTGCCAGCCATGCGCGCAATGCATCTGCATCGCGCCAGTCTTGCCACAAGAACCCCTCACGCTCGCCCCGCACGGGGTTGAACTGATAGGTTCCCAGCTGTTCCAGCCGTTCCAGAACGCCAAGCGTAAGCTCGGCAAACGCGGGCAGGTATTCGACCGAAAGAAGGGCCACCGGCTGCGACAGGCCAGAGAGCACCTCCAGTTCAAACCCCTCGACATCGATCTTGATATAGGCGGGCAGCCCATGTTGCGCGATCAGGCTGTCCAGTGTGACAACGCGCACAGTTTGTGTTTTGTCCCAGCGGACATGCGCAAATCCGGGCGTATCGGCGGCATCTGTGACAAAGCCTGTTTTGAGGGATGAAACTGTCGGATGCCGCGATGATATGGCCATTTGCGCCATGTCATCGGCTTTGCCTGCGGCGGCTTCTATCAGCTGGATATCTTTGGGAAGGGTCAGCCGCAGGTAGCGGGCAAACATGCCCTGCGGCTCCAGGGCGATGACCCGCGCGCCGGCGCGGCGCATGGCGCGCGCCCGCGTGCCCACATGCGCGCCCACATCAAACACCAGATCCCCCGGTGCCAGAATTTCGCGGTAAAACCCGCGCCACGCCCAGAGTGTCACGGGATTGTGATAAATCGCCAATGACCGCAACATCCCCAACCACTGATCCATTTCGTTCCCTTTTGCGCTCTTTGGGCTGAACATAGCGCGCATTGCGCGCTGTCGAGCGTTGATGTCACTTTGTCGGGGGCGTGTGCTCTTGCTTCTGCGACAAATGCCCTAATTAATTACCAAGTTCACGACAATCAGGGTTAAAATGCTGCACCTGCCCGCCCAATCCGATGTGATGGCCCCCGCCACACCCAGCCCGCTGCCAGCGGCGGGCCTGTTGCCTGACAGTAGCGAGCGCGTGATGCGCGCGCGCAGCGATTTGCATCTGGGCTTGCCTGTGGCGCTTGTTGATGGCGATGAGGCCTGTCTTGTTGCCTTGGCCGAAGGAATGCAGGCGCGGCGCTATGGCGGGTTTCACGCTCTGGGCGCGCCGGAATTGGTGATAACGCGGCGCCGCGCTGCCGCCTTGGGCCTGCCGTTGGGACGTGACGCAGACGCGCTGTCAGTGCTGATCCCGTCTACTGCCGCTTTGGGTTGGATTGCGGCCATGGCCGGGAAAGACCAGAACGCGCCGCCTTCACCCAAAGGGCTTAGCTTGCGCACAGCAAGCCATGTGCAAAATGCCGGGCTTGCGCTGGCGCAAACTGTCGAAAGCTTGCCTGTAATTGTGACAGTCGCACTCGCTCCCGCTGAGATTGCCCGCATGGGATTATCCGCGATTGCCGCGCGCGATGTTCTGGCAGAACTCAGCCGGTATCAGAGCGCAGATTGTGTCAGCAAGGCAAGTTTGCCGATGCAGATGTCGGATGCCGGGCGCGTGCATGTCTTTCGGCTCCAGGCCAGCCGCGCCGAACATTACGCCATCGAGATCGGCAGCCCCGATTTTTCTGCGCCGGTGCTGGTGCGAATGCATTCCGCCTGCTTTACCGGCGATGTCCTGGGCAGCCTGAAATGCGATTGTGGCCCCCAACTGGCAGGGGCCATGGCGGCCATGTCCGATGCGGGTGGCGGGGTTTTGATCTATCTCAATCAGGAAGGCCGTGGCATTGGCCTTGCCAACAAGATGCGGGCCTATGCGCTGCAAGATGGGGGCCTCGATACAGTAGAGGCAAATCACTGGCTTGGCTTTGAAGACGATATGCGCGATTTCCGCATTGGCGCCGAGATGCTGCGCCGGATGCAAATTGCCCGCGTGCGTCTGATGACCAATAACCCCGCCAAGGTGGCAGGTTTGGTGGCGCAGAATATAGAAGTGGTGTCACGCGTGCCGCTGCATGTGGGGCGGGGGCCGCTGAACGCGGCCTATCTTGCCACAAAAGCAGCCAAGTCAGGACATTTGCTGCCATGACCGCGCAAGCATTCTGGTGTATCGGCCCGCAACAGGGCGCCGTGCGGCCCGCCGCTTTGGGCGCGGGCGTGCTGGTGCAAACGCTATATACCGGGATCAGCCGGGGGACAGAGCGCCTTGTCTATGAAGGGCGTGTGCCCCCGTCTGAAAATGACCGGATGCGGGGGCCTGCGCAGGAAGGCTCGTTTCCTTTCCCCGTAAAATATGGCTATTGCGCGGTTGGGCGGGTTTGCGAAGGGCCGCGCAGCGGGCAGATTGTCTTTGCGCTGCACCCCCATCAGACCGCCTTTCGCCTGCCCGACAGCGCCCTAAGCGCCGTGCCCGACTCTGTGCCCCCGGCGCGCGCCGTTCTGGCGGCCAATATGGAAACCGCGCTTAATCTGATCTGGGATAGCGGCGCCTCTGCCGGGGATCGGATTGCTGTGATCGGCGCGGGTGTTCTGGGCGCGCTGACAGGGTATCTTGCCGCGCGCCTGCCTGGGGCAGAGGTGACGCTGATTGACCCAAACCCCGCGCGCGCCGGATTGGCCGCGCAATTGGGCTGCGCCTATGCAACCCCGGATCACGCACCGGGGGATTGCGATGTGGTTTTTCATCTCTCGGCCACGGCGGCGGGCTTGCGCCTTGCGCTGGATTTGGCCGGGCAAGAGGCCACGATCGTAGAGGGCAGCTGGCACGGGGCCGGGGAAACAGCTCTGCCATTGGGCGGGGCGTTTCACAGCCGCCGGCTGCGGCTGGTCAGTTCGCAAGTGGGCCAGTTGCCCGCCGCACGCCTGCCGCGCTGGACATATGCGCGGCGCATGGCCAAGGCATTGGCACTTTTGGCCGATCCTGCATTGGATGCGCTGATTTCAGGCGAAAGTGCGTTTTCCACCATGCCTGCCCACTATGGCGCGATCCTGTCCAACCCCGACACACTCTGTCACCGCATTTTTTACCCCACATCCTGAAGGAACCCTAGCCGATGTTCGCTGTCGAAGTCCGAGATCACATCATGATTGGCCACTCGCTGCCCTCACCCGTATTCGGCCCTGCACAGGGGCTGCATGGGGCGACATTCACAGTCGATGCCGCATTTTTCACCGATGATATTGATGCGCATGGTCTGGTTGTCGATATCGGCCTTGCAACAGAGGCGCTGGCGCAGGTGCTGGAGCCATTGCGCTATAAGAACCTTGATGAGGTGCCGGAATTCAAAGGAAAATTCACCACAACGGAATTTTTGTGCCATCATATCTTCGAGCAGATGGCAACGCGGTTGCGCGCAGGGGCGCTGGGCGATGGCGGGCGCGTGCGGCGGCTGCGGATCATGCTGCATGAAAGCCATATCGCGCGCGCTTGGTATGAGGGGGCGATCTAAGCATGGCATTCTCGGCTCAGTGGCTGGCGCTGCGTGATCCGGCTGATCTGGCGGCGCGCGATGTCACAGTCTTGCGCGCGGCCGCACAGGCGGCCGGGCCAAAGCCGCTGATCCTTGATCTTGGCTGCGGAACAGGTGCGACATGGCGCGCGCTGTCACCCTATCTGCCCGAAGGCACGCGCTGGCGGCTTGTGGATAATGACCCGGAATTGCTGCGCCTTGCGGCAGCGCAAATCGGGCCGAGCGCTGAAATGGTGCTGGCCGATCTGTCCGGTAACACCGCGCTGCCACTAGAGGGGGTAACGCTTGTTACGGCCTCTGCCTTGCTGGATCTGGTGTCAGGCGCGTGGCTTCACGCGCTTGTGGGCCAAGTGAAGGTGCCTTTTTACGCGGCGCTCAGCTATGATGGGTATATGGCCTGGACACCCGAACACCCGCAGGATCGTGCAGTTACCGCTGCTTTCAACCAGCACCAGCGCGGGGATAAAGGTTTTGGCCCGGCCCTTGGCCCGGATGCCGGGCCGCGCGCGATTGCAGCCTTCGGGGCCGCAGGTTTTGCGGTGCAAGATGCCCAGTCTCCGTGGCAGATTGGCCCGGATATGGCGCAATTGCATGCTGAACTGGTGGCAGGCATTGCCCAGGCTGCGCAGGATATGGGCCTGCCCGATGCACCCGCCTGGGCGCAAGCCCGCCAAAGCCAGATGGCATCGTCTTCCTGTGTGATCGGGCATGTGGATATTCTGGCCATACCCGCCACGCAGCATTCCAAGGGGCAGGCCAATGCAGGTTGAGGTTACATCACGGGTCTGGAAGCGCCTGCTGGATATCCGCCATGGGCAAGGCTGCCATTGCTGCGGGACATGGAGCAGCGCAGAACGCGCGGCTCTGGCCCTGTATGGCCCGATTGCGCGGCGCGATCTGGGGCCGGTGACGCTGGCCCAGATAGGCCAATCGCTGGATGGGCGCATCGCCACCATAACAGGCGATGCGCGCGATGTCTCTGGCCCCGATGGGCTGGCGCATTTGCACCGTATCAGGGCCTTGGTCGATGGGGTGGTCATCGGGGTGCGCACCGCCTTGCATGATGTCCCGCGCCTGACAGTGCGGCTATGTCCGGGGCCGAACCCGGCGCGGATCGTGATTGATCCGCATGGCCGCTTGCCGGATGATGCGCCGGTGCTGCGCGCAGATGGCGCGCGCCGGTTTGTCATTCAGGCGGTGGCCAAGCCTCGCCCGCACGGCGTGACCGCAATTCGCCTGCATGCGAAAGACGGCCAGATCGCCCCGGCCCAGATATCGCAGGCCCTGCGTGCGGAAGGTTTGAATACTGTCCTGATAGAGGGCGGAGGGATCACGATTGCGCGCTTTCTGGAAGCGGGGCTGTTGTCGCGCCTGCATGTGGCGATTGCGCCAGTGCTGATTGGCGGCGGGCCGCAGGGCCTGACATTGCCCAGCCCTTGCGCCGTGCTGGCCGATGCGTTGCGCCCCGAAACGCGCCCCTATGCGTTGGGCAGTGATGTAGTGTTTGACTGTGCGCTTACGGCTGCGGCGCGCGAGGCGCGCGCGCCAGTGCATCTGCGCGTAGCCTCTGGCACGCGCTGACAGGCCCTTGTGCCGTTATGGCCTGTCAGGCCGCGCGGTGGAATGGCGCACGACAAGTGTAATGGGCAATCTGATTGCTGCCTCGGCTTCCGGGGCGCGTTCTGTCAGGCGGCGCAGCAACAGGGCGGCAGTTTCCGTGCCAATGCTGGCGGCAGGAATATCCACCGTTGTCAGAGAGGGCGACAAATGCGCCGCCACATCCACATTGTCGATCCCCGCAAATGACATGCCACTGGGAACGGATATCCCGCGTGCCTGTGCTTCGATCATACCGCCAATGGCCAAAAGATCGGCTGTGCCAATAATTGCACTGGGGCGTGGCACCATTTCCAGAAGCGTGGTGCAGCCAGAGCGCCCGGCAGCAATTGTCAGCGGCTGTTCGCTGATCTGCGTGCGCGCCAGTGGCAGCCCCTCTTCTTGCAGCGCCGCGCGAATGCCGTTCACGCGGGCTTGCTGGCGGTCATTGCTTTGCAGCCGCCCACAGATAACGCCAATGCGGGTATGGCCGATATCCAGCAGATAGCGCGCCACCAGATAGCCTGCCTGAAAGCTGTCAACAATCACGCGGTCATGGCCCTCTCGGCCCTCCCACATCTGCACAATCGGAATATTGGCGGCTTCGATCATGGCCCAACTGGCTTGCGGGCGCTCTGCCCCCACCACGGCCAACCCATCCACCCCATGAGAGAGAAGCTGCCCCAGCGCCGCTGCCTCGCTTGCGGGGTCATATTCATGCGAAGCGATAAGAAGCTGATAGCCGTTTGCGGCGCAGGCGCGCTGCATTTCCTGCAAAGTGGATGAAAATATGGGGGAATTGAGCGTGGGCACAACCACCCCGATCGTATCGGAATGGCCAGAGGCCAGCGCGCGGGCCTTGCGGTTTGGGACATAGCCCAAGCGCAAGGCAACATCGCGGATTCGTTGCAGCGTATCTGGCTGCACCAAGGCGGGCTGTGACAATGCGCGCGAGACCGTGGCAATGGAATGGCCTGATTCCCGTGCGATGTCATTCAGGGTTGGTTTGCGGCGAAATGACAAATTTCATGCCCTTTGTGAAAATTTACATTTGGAATTTTATATTAAAAAACAAGTTTATCAAGAAATTTTCGGAAAATTCTTGACAGGCTATGAGAAAATATGAAAGCGTTTACATAACAAGGGAGAGACAAATTGCCGCGCAGGGTTTCGATAGGTTTTGCCACCATCCTTGTCGTTTGCATCCTCTGGTATGCGCTGACGACTGGCTTGGGAATTATTCCGTCTGGCCGCTTTCCATCCCCGGCCGAAACATGGTCGGCGCTGATCCATCTGTCGGGTCGCGGATATGGTGGGGGCGATCTGGCGATCCATGTCTACACCTCGCTGCGCTTGGTCGTGCTGGGCTTTTTGTTCGCCATCGTTACGGGCGTGCCGCTGGGCCTGCTGATGGGCTGGAGCCGCAAGGCAGAAGCCTTCATCAACCCGATCTTCCTGATTATCCGCCCGATTCCCCCCCTCGCCTGGATTCCGCTGGCAATCTTGTGGCTGGGGCTGGGCGATGCCGCGAAGATGATGGTGATCTGGTTTTCGGCCTTCGTGCCTTCGGTGATCAATACCTATACCGGGGTGCGCAATATCGACCGCCCGGTGCTGGAAGCCGCCTATATGCTGGGCATGCCCAAGGGGCGCTTTGTGACCGAGGTTTTGGTTCCGGGTGCAAGCCCCATGATCTTCACAGGCCTGCGCCTTTCCTTGCAGGCCAGCTGGACAACGCTGGTCGCGGCAGAGCTGGTGGGCGCGTTCTACGGGATTGGCCGGGTTTTGAACGTGGCGCAGCAGGATTTGTATCCGGGCATGATCTTGGTGGGGATGATCGCAGTGGCCATCCTTGGATGGGGCACGACAAAGGCGCTTGGTATGGCAGAACAGCGGGCCTTGCGCTGGAATACGGCTGCCTTGGCGGCGAGAGGGTAGGGCGATGAATAAACAGATTACATTCGCACACTCCATCGGGCTGGGGATTCTGGGCTTGATCTGCTTTATCGGGCTATGGCAGGGGCTTGCCAGCAGCGATATTGTGCCAAGCGTCTTTCTGCCCTCGCCGCTGGAAGTGTATGACCGCTTCACCACCCTTCTGGAGCGCCGTTTTGCGGGCGCCACGCTGCCGGGGCATCTCGCCGCCAGCTTTCAGCGCTTTGCCTATGGCTTTATCCTCGCGGCGCTGATTGGCATACCGCTGGGCCTGCTGATGGGCTGGTATCAGGTGCTCGATGAAATCGTCTCGCCCCTGTTTGATGCGCTGCGCTTTGTTGCGCCGATTGCATGGGTTCCCTTCGCGGCCCTGTGGTTTGGCACGGGCATTGGCGGGCCGATCATGATCATCTTTGCAGGTGCTTTCCCGCCCTGTGTGATCAATGCCTACCGCGGCGCGAAATTCGTCGATCCGCGCCTGATAGAGGCCGCGAATATGCTGGGCACGCCCTCTCACCGGGTGATCCGCGAGGTGCTTTTGCCCTCTTCGGTGCCATCCATCATCTCTGGCCTGCGGGTGTCTGCCGGGCTGGGCTGGCAATCTCTGGTCGGGGCCGAATTGATCGTGGCCTCTGCGGGGGTGGGCTACATGATGGTGCAGGGGCAGGCGAATGTTTCAACAACAACCGTGATGGCCGGGATGGTTGCCATCGGGCTTGTGGGCCTTGCGCTGGACAGCGCGCTGCGCCTGATCGAGCGCATCATCCAGCGCCGTCGTGGGCTGGGACAGTGACAAGAATGAAAAGGGGCGAATGAGATGGGTGTAATCCAGTTCAAGGATGTTGGCAAAATCTTTGGCCCGAAGACCACGGGCTTCAAGGCGCTGCAAGACATCAACCTGGAAATCCGCGACAAGGAATTTGTCGCCATCGTGGGGCCATCGGGCTGTGGCAAGACAACCTGCCTGCGTATGGTGGCGGGGTTTGAAAATCCCACATCTGGCGAGGTCTTGGTCGATGGCACGCCCATCAAGCGCCCCGGCCCCAACCGCGCGGTGGTGTTTCAGCAATTCGCCCTGTTCCCGTGGAAAACGGTTTATGACAATATTGATATGGGGTTGCGCAACCTAAACATTGCGCGGCGCGAGCGTGAGGAACGGATCGCCGATATCCTCAACCTCATGAACCTCACGCAATATGCAGGCCATTTCCCGCACCAACTGTCAGGCGGCATGCAGCAGCGTGTTGCGATTGCGCGGGCCTATGTTCTTGATCCCGATGTGTTGCTGATGGATGAACCCTTTGGTGCACTCGATGCCCAGACGCGCGTTGTCATGCAAGAAGAACTTGTGCGCCTTGCCCGGAAAAACCCGCGCACCGTGTTGTTCATCACCCATGCCGTGGAAGAGGCCGTCTATCTGGCCGATCGCGTGGCGATCATGACCCGCGCACCGGGGCGGATTAAAGAGGTGCTTGATGTCGCCTCCATCCGCAATGCCGAGAATTGGGACAGCCATGAGAAGATCGAAGATGTCATGGATTTGGAGAGTTTCGTGCATCTGCGCACACATATCTGGCGCAGCCTGCGCGAGGAAAAGGCAGCTCAACACGTTTGAGACTGACAAAAACCACCAGAGGAGGAAAGACCCTATGAAGCTATCATTCAAGGCCCTTGCCCTTGCAACAGCGGCAAGCTTTGCAACAATCGCCCCGGCGCAATCGCAAGACCTGACGCCAATCAACCTCAGCTATCAGCCTGCACTATATTGGGCGCTGCCCTTCTATCTGGCCACGGAATTTGGCTGGTGGGCGGAAGTGGGCCTTGATCCCAGCTTCACCACCTTCCCCGCTGGCGCGCCCCAGATTGCGGCTGCGCAGGCAAATGATTGGGATGTGGGCGGCACAGGCTCTGTTCCTGCCGTTCTGGGGGCCGCGCGTTTTGGCCTGCAAACCATCGGCCTGACCAATGACGAAAGCGCCGGCAATGCGCTGATGGCCACCAATGATGCGATTGAAGAATTCCGCGCCAATCCCGAAAGCATCCGGGGCCAGCGTATCTTGCTGACAACCAACTCCACTGTGGATTTCGCCACCCAGTCTTGTCTGGAGCAGTGGGGCCTGAGCCAGTCTGATGTGGAATATGTCAATCTGGCCCAAGCGCAGGTGATCACAGGGATCATCGCGGGCGAGGCCAAGCTGGCAGGTGTCTGGGCCCCCAATACCTACACACTGCAAGAGCGCGCGAATAGCGATTACCTGTGCTCTGGCGCAGATGCGGGTGCGATTGTTCCCGGTGCGCTGGTTGTGCGTCCGGGCTTTGCCGAAGAACACCCCGACCGTGTCGCACGCGTGCTTGCAGCCTTCTTGCGTGGTGTCGTCTGGGCCAAGGAAAACCCTGAAGAAGCCCGCCGTCATCTGGTCGATTTCTATTCCGAAGGCGGGGTCGAGATTTCGGATGCGGCTGTGAATGCCGAGTTTGAATTGCGCCCCACCTTCCCGCTGGAAGAGCAGCTTGCGCTGCTTGATCGTTCTGCCGGTGATAGCCAGGTGGATCAGTGGTTGACCGCGATTGGCGATTTCATGACCTCGGTTGGCACAACGGAAACCACGCCAGTGGCTGCGGATTTCATCAATCCGACATTCATGCAGATGGTCATGGATGATCCAGAATTGCGGGCATTTGCCAATAACGAATGATCCAGAAAACGCCTGCCGCCCGCCTATATGGCGGCAGGCATAACCCCAAGGAATGAGAACACAGAGATGGCGATCACCTATCTGAAGAAAGCTGCGAAAACGCCGGAAACCGAGTCTGCCCATGCGCAGCAGGTTGTGTCTGAAATGCTGGCCCGGATCGAGGCCGAGGGCGAAGCGGCGGTGCGTGATTACGCGCTCAAGCTGGACAAATGGGGCGGGGAGATTGTCGTCACACGCGCGGAAATGGATTCGCGCGCGGCGGAAGTGCCCGATCAGGTGAAAGAAGATATCGCCTTTGCAGTGGAACAGGTGCGCGCCTTCGCGCTGGCGCAGCGCGCCTCTGTGCAAGATTTTCAGATGACAATGCCCTCTGGCCTGACAGCGGGCCAAACATGGATGCCCTGCAATGTAGCGGGCTGCTATGTGCCAACAGGGCGGTATGCGCATATCGCTTCTGCCGTGATGTCGGTGGCCACGGCCAAAGCGGCGGGCGTAGGCACGGTTATCGCCTGTTCCACCCCGTTCCGGGGCGGCGCGATGCACCCCTATGTGCTTTATGCCATGCGCGAGGCCGGGGCAGATATTGTCCTTACCCTTGGTGGTGTGCAGGCGATTGCCACAATGGCTTACGGGCTGTTCACCGGCAAACAGGCGGATGTGATCGTTGGCCCCGGCAATAAATTCGTGGCCGAAGCCAAGCGCATGCTGTTTGGCAAAGTGGGGATTGATGTGTTCGCTGGCCCGTCAGAGATTGGCATACTGGCCGATAAAACCGCCGATCCAGAGATTGTGGCAGTTGATCTGGTAGGGCAGGCCGAACATGGGCACGAATCCCCCGCATGGCTGTTTACTGATGACAAGGCTTTGGCCGAACAGGTTATGGCGCGCGTGCCCGAACTGATTGCAACCCTGCCCGAACCCGCGCGAGAGGCCGCAGATGCCGCATGGCGGGATTACGGCGAAGTGGTGCTGTGCGATACGCGCGAAGAACTTGTCAAAGTGTCGGATGACTACGCGTCAGAGCATCTGGAAGTGCATTGCGCCGATCTGGAATGGTGGCGCGCAAACCTGACCAATTATGGCTCGCTGTTTGTGGGCGAGGAAACGACTGTGGCTTATGGCGATAAATGCTCTGGCCCCAATCACATCCTGCCCACCAAATACGCGGCGCGCTATTCTGCCGGGCTGTCGGTGCATAAATTCCTCAAGCCGCTGACATGGCAGCAGGCCGACCGCGAGGCCAGCAAGGAACTGGCAATCCGCACGGCCCGCATTTCGCGGCTGGAAGGGATGGAAGCCCATGCTCGCACGGCGGATGTGCGGATGGCGAAATACTATCCCGGCCATAACGCCGATCTGGGCGCACCTGTGGAATCGGTCTGAGCCATGGCGCTGCTGCCTGATCTGGGGCGCCCGCCCGAAATTCCGGCCAGCGCGATGGCGACAGCCATGGCGCTGCTGGAAACAGGCCGCCTGCACCGTTACGGCGAGGTGGCTGGCACAGGTGGGCTGGTGGCGCAGTTGGAGCGCGCGTTTGCCCGCCTGATGGGCCGTTCCTATGCGGTGGCTGTCAATTCCTGTGGCGCGGCCCTGTTTCTGGCCCTGCGCGCGGCAGGGGTGCGCCCCGGTGATCCCGTGTTGATGAACGCCTTCACCCTTGGCCCTGTGCCGGGCGCGCTGGATCATGCAGGCGCGCGCCCGGTGCTGGTGGAAATCACACCCGATCTGACCATTGATCTGGATGATCTGCGCGCCAAGGCCAAGGCCAGTGACGCGCGCGTGCTGATGCTCTCGCATATGCGCGGGCATTTGTGCGATTTGCGCGCGCTCTCGGCGCTGTGTTGCGAATTGGGCGTCAGCGTGATCGAGGATTGCGCGCATACTCTGGGCGCATCCTGGGACGGGCAGCAGGCGGGCACATTCGGGCTGGCGGGCTGTTTCAGCTTTCAATCGGGCAAGCATGTGAACACGGGCGAGGGGGGCATGCTGGTAACGGATGATCCCGATATCGCCGCGCAAGCAATCCTGCATTCGGGCAGCTATATGCTTTATGGCCAGAATGGCACTGTGCCCCCTGCAGAGGTGATGGAACGCTGGCGCGGGCGCTGCGGGAATTACTCGCTGCGCATGTCGGAGTTGGTGGCCGCCCTTGCCTTGCCGCAACTGCCCCTGCTTTCCGCGCGGGTGGCGGATTGGAACGCAAGCCACGATCATATCGCCGCACGGCTGGCGCAGGCAGAGGGGTTTCTTCTGCCACATCGCCCCAAGGCCGAGAGCTATGCCCAAAGCTCGTTGCAATTTCGCTTGCCGGGCTGGCCTTTGGAACAGATGCGCGCCTTTGTGCAGGCGGCGCGGGCGGCAGGTGTCTGGGTGAAATGGTTCGGATCGGAACTGCCCGAAGGCTACAGTTCCAACCCCGCGCAATGGCATGGCGCACAAGCGGCAGAAGTGCCGCGCGCCTGCCAGATACAGGCCACACTTTGCGATATACGCTTGCCGCTTGGGCTAAGCCCGCAAGAGTGTGACGCGGTTGCAGATACGCTGATTGCCACGGCCAGCGCTACCAGAAAGGCCCACCATGCCCCGGCTTGATACGCTCTTTGATCTGACAGGCCGCAGCGCGCTTGTGACAGGCGGCAATTCCGGCATTGGCCTTGCAATGGCGCGTGCCTTGGGGCTGCAAGGGGCAAGCTTGCATCTGGCCGCGCGCGACAGTGCGAAATTGAAGGCCGCTTGCGATGATCTGGCGCGCGATGGCATTACCGCACAGGCCCATCCCACCGATCTGGCCGATCCCGCCGGGCTGGCCGCATTGGCACAGGCCACGGGTGGGGTTGATATCATCATCAATGCAGCAGGGGTAAACCTGCGCCAACCCTATGCCCAAGTGACGCCAGAGGCGTTTGACCTGCATATGGCGCTGCATCTGCGCGCGCCGTTTTTGCTGGTGCAGCATCTGGCCCCGCAGATGATCGCGCAGGGCTGGGGGCGGGTGCTTAATCTGGCCTCGTTGCAATCGCAGCGCGCCTTTGCCAATTCAGCACCTTACGGCGCGGCCAAAGGCGGTGTGGTGCAGCTAACCCGCGCCATGGCGCAGGAATTTTCTGGCCATGGCATAACCTGCAACGCCATCGCGCCGGGGTTTTTCCCCACCCCCCTCACAGCGCCCGTTTTCAATGACGAGGCCCTTGCCGCCGCCAATGCCGCGCGCACCGCGATTGGGCGCAACGGGGCGTTGGAGGATCTGTACGGCGCGACTGTCTTTCTGTGTTCGGATGCCGCCGCCTATGTCACCGGCCAGACGCTTTATGTCGATGGCGGGTTTACTGCAAAATAAGGAATACCCATGCGCGCGCTTGTCTATACTGGCCGGAACAAGATGATCGTGACGGATCAACCCATGCCCCAGCCCGCGCCGGGCGAGGTGCTGGTGGCCGTGCATGCGGTGGGCATTTGCGGCTCTGACATGCACGCCTATCATGGCTATGATGATCGCCGCCCCCCGCCTTTGGTTCTGGGGCATGAGGCGGCGGGGCTGATCGCCTCTGGCCCGCGCACGGGCGAGGCAGTTGCCATCAACCCGCTGGTGGTTGACCCCGATTGCCCGGTGGTGCGGGCCGGGCGGCCGCATCTGTCGCCCACGCGCGCCATTATCTCCATGCCGCCGCGTCCGGGGGCATTTGCCGAATATGTGACGATACCAGAGCGCAATATTCTGCCCGTCCCCTCTGGTCTAAGCCTTAGCCATGCCGCGCTCAGCGAGCCTGTTGCCGTATCCTGGCACGCCATGCGTATCGGGCTGGAGCGGTTGAACATGCAAAATCCGCGTGTGCTGGTGCAAGGGGGCGGCGCGATTGGAGTGGCGGCAGCGCTGGTTGCACGGCTGATGGGGGCGGCGCGGATTGATCTGGCCGAACCCCATGCAGGGCGGCGCGCGATGGTCGCGCAAGAACCGGAGATCACGGCCTTTGACCCCACAACCGAAGATCCCGGCGACAGCGCCTATGATCTGATCATAGATGCCGTTGGCGCAGTGGCCACGCGGCAGGCCGCATCACGGCTGGTGCGGCCCGGTGGCGTGATTGTGCATGTGGGGCTTTTGCCGGGGCAAGAGGGCTACGATATCCGCCGTATCACATTACAGGAAATCACGGTCACTGGCAGCTATTGCTACACGCCCGAAGATTTTGCCGCCTCTCTGGCGGCCTTGGGGGCGGGCCAGTTGGGGGCTTTGGCATGGGTTGAAATGCGCCCGCTTTTCACTGGCCCCCAAGCCTTTGCCGATCTGGATGCAGGGCGGGTGAATGCCGCAAAGATTGTGCTGGAAGTGGATCACACTTCGGCTTGATAATGCAGATGGGCGGAATTGACCCAGGAATGGCGCAATTCCAGCGGCGCATCTGAATAATCCAGCGCGACCCGGCGGATATGCAAAACCGGTGCGCCCAGGGCCAAGCCAAGTTCATCCGCGCAGGCCCCTTCGGCGCTTGTGGCCGTAACCTGTTCGCGCGCGCGGTGAACCGTGGCTGCAAATTCTGTCTGATACAGTTGATACAGCGTGTTTGGCAGCGCTTGGGGGTGGGTTTCCAGCGCGCCAAAACGTGCGGCATCTAGTAGGATATGCTCATAGATGATCGGCGTGCCATCCCCCTCGCGCACGCGGGTGATGCAGATCACTTCTGCCCCCGCCTTTAGCCCCAGCGCTGCCGCCTCTGCCGCGCTGGACGCGCGCCGCGCGCGCGTCAGAACGCGGCTTTCAGGGCGCAATGTGGTTCCATCAGCGCGGCGCAGATTGAAAAAGCGAAACAGCACCGCGTCGCTGTCATGGCTGGCAACGACAGTACCCTTGCCTTGGCGGCGCACCACCACCCCTTCGGCGGCCATATCCAGCAGGGCCTTGCGCAGTGTGCCCACGGCAACGCCGTAATCTTCGGCCAGCCGGGTTTCTGGCGGCAGATATGTGCCCGGCGACCACTCGCCCGCCTCGATCCGGGCCATCATCAGATCGCGCAACTGGCGGTGCAGGGGCTGTGCAACAGGGCGCAAAGGCTGCGAGATTTCGGTCATCATCTGGCTTTCTGTCTGGGTTTGCCGGAAGGGGCATTGACATAGCTATAACATATAAACTATACAGTTTTCAACACGGCACTTACAGGAGCCTTACCATGAGCACTGTCCCGCTCTCCGTCAATGCAGCCCGCGCACTTGTGCAGGATGTGTTTGGGGCATGCGGCATGCCAGAGGCGCTGGCCGCGCCCGCAGCCGCAGCGCTGGTGCTGGCAGAGCAAGAGGGCCTGCCCTCGCATGGCCTGGCGCGGGTTCCGTTTTACGCAGCCCAGATGCAGGCAGGCAAAGTTGTGGCAGATGCCGCGCCAAGCGTTGTGCGTGACGGCGCTGTGATCCGGGTGGATGCGGGCTATGGGCTGGCCTTTGCAGCCATAGAGGCGGGGGCACAGGCTGCGCGCGACGTTGTGCGCGATTTGGGCGTGGCGGTTGTCAGCATTACCCATTCGCACCATTTCGGGGTTGCCGGGCAGGCGGTAGAGCCGTTTGCGCGCCACGGGCTGATTGCGCTGGCTCTGGCCAATGCGCCCGCAGCCATGGCCCCTTGGGGCGGCAATCGCGCGCTTTATGGCACAAACCCCATCGCCTTTGCCGCGCCGCGTATGCAGGGCGATCCGCTATTGATTGATCTGTCGCTAAGCCATGTGGCACGCGGCAAGGTGATGCTGGCGCAAAAATCCGGCCAGCCCATTCCCGAAGGATGGGCGCTGGATGCGGCGGGCCAGCCCACCACGGATGCCAATGCCGCCATGGCAGGAACAATGTTGCCCTCTGGCGGGGCCAAGGGGGCGGCGCTGGCGCTGATGGTGGAATTGCTGACAGCCGGGCTGGCGGGGGCAAATTTCGCGTATCAGGCAAGCTCGCTTTTTGATGATAAAGGCGCGGCACCTGATCTGGCGCATTTCATTCTGGTTCTTGATCCGGCGCGCTTTGCACCGGGATTTGCCGAGCGCGCAGAAGCGATGTTTGCCGCGATAGAGGCGCAAGAGGGCGCGCGCCTGCCGGGCGCGCGGCGCATGTCAGAGCGCGCGGCGCGCGCGCAGCAGATCGAGATATCGCAAGCGCTGCATGATACGCTGACGGGCCTTGCCCGCAGCTGAACCCAAGTTGAAACCAAAGGGAGAGACAAGACCATGACTGCAAACACCCACCCGCAATTGCTTGTCCATGACAAGGCCGACAATGTCGGTGTTGTCGTGGTAGAAGGGCTGACCGCTGGCACCGATATGCTCTGCGTGTGCACCGAGGATAATTCTGATTTTCGCCTGACAGCGAAAGCCGATATTCCCATCGGCCATAAAGTAGCGCTGGCGGCGCTGAAAGAGGGCGATACCGTCATCAAATATGGCGAAGATATCGGCAAGATGGTGGGCAGCGCCGAAATTGGCGGCCATGTCCATACCCACAATATGAAAACCAAGCGCTGGTAAGGGGGAACAAAGAATGGCTTTTGATTTCACACAAGAAACCGTCAAGGCATGGCGCCGTGAAAGCGGCCGTGTCGGCGTGCGCAACCATGTGCTGATCCTGCCGGTGGATGATATTTCCAACGCCGCCTGCGAGGCCGTGGCCAATAACGTAAAAGGCACAATGGCTATTCCGCATGCTTACGGGCGTTTGCAGTTTGGCGAAGATCTGGATCTGCATTTCCGCACCATCATTGGCACGGGCGCAAACCCCAACGTTGCCGCTGTTGTGGTGATCGGGATTGAACCTGAATGGACAAAGATCATCGTCGATGGCATTGCCAAGACCGGCAAACCCGTTGAAGGGTTCTGGATTGAGCAGAATGGCGATTTTGAAACCATCCGCCGCGCAAGCTGGAAGGCCAAGGAATATGTCCATTGGGCATCCGAGCTGCAAAAGGAAGATTGCCCGCTGACTGATTTGTGGGTGTCGACCAAATGTGGCGAATCCGATACCACCACGGGCCTCTCGTCCTGCCCGACTGTGGGCAATATGTATGACAAGCTGTTGCCGCATGGCCTGTATGGCGTGTTCGGGGAAACCTCTGAAATCACCGGCGCGGAACATATCTGCGTCAAGCGTGCGGCATCGCCCGAAGTGGGCGAGAAGTTCATGAAAACATGGAAATCCTATCAGGATGATGTGATCGAACAGTTCAAAACCTCTGATCTGTCCGACAGCCAGCCCACCAAGGGCAACATTCTGGGCGGCCTGTCCACGATCGAGGAAAAGGCATTGGGCAATCTTGAAAAGATTGGCCGCACCTCGACCTATATCGATGTTCTGGAACCTGCCGAAGCCCCTGAAAAGGGCCGGGGCCTGTATTTCATGGATACCTCTTCGGCGGCGGCGGAATGTGTGACGCTGATGGCGGCTGCGGGCTATGTGATCCATACCTTCCCGACAGGACAGGGCAATGTTGTGGGCAACCCGATTGTTCCGGTCATCAAAATCTCTGGCAACCCGCGCACCCTGCGCACCATGTCAGAGCATATTGATGTGGATGTAACAGGCGTGCTGCGCCGTGACATGACCATTGATCAGGCAGGTGATGCGCTGATTGAAATGATCAAGCGCACCGCAAATGGCCGCCTGACAGCCGCAGAGGCGCTGGGGCATCGGGAATTCTCGATGACAAAGCTCTATCGCTCGGCCTGATTTGGCCTTACGCAACGCCGGGGGCGGGCGCTTTGCCCGCCCCTTTGCTGTCTGACCGCCCCTTTCCCATCTGACAGAGGACGCCATGACCCGCCTAGACCAATTCCGCGCATGGGGCGCACCACTTCTGCCGGGGCTGATGCTGGCAGCGACCATTGCCGCCGCATCTGCCTTTCTGGGGGCGCATTATGGGGCGCCGGTGATGCTGTTTGCGCTGTTGCTGGGCATGGCGTTCAATTTCCTGCACGAAGATGGCCCCTGCCGCGCAGGCGTGGAATTTGGCGCGAAATTCATTTTGCGGCTGGGTGTCGGGCTATTGGGCATTCGCATCGCAATGGATGATATCGCCCAGATCGGGCTTGTGGGGGCGGGCGTGCTGGTGGGCCTTATCGCGCTGACCATTGGCACGGGCTTTCTGGCAGCCCCCCTGTTTCGCCGCCAATGGCGTTTCGCGCTGCTGACAGGTGGGGCCGTTGCGATATGCGGGGCATCTGCCGCGCTGGCCATTGCCGCCGTGATCCCGCCCAATGACAAGACAGAGCGCAACACGCTTTTTACTGTCATGGCGGTAACGGCCCTGTCCACTGTTGCAATGGTTGCCTATCCGCTGCTGTTTCAGATGCTGGGCTTTAGTGAATTGCAACAGGGCTTTCTGATTGGCGCTACCATTCATGATGTGGCGCAGGTGGTGGGGGCGGGGTTTTCCGTTTCTGATACTGCCGGAGAGATGGCGACGATTACGAAACTCTTTCGCGTGGCGATGCTGCCTGTGGTGCTGGTAACGATTGTGCTGGTGCTGCGCGCCGCCGGGCCGGGGCAAGAGGCTGGCAAAGGCAAGATCCCGCTTTTGCCGTGGTTCATGGTGCTGTTTCTGGGGCTTGTCGCCTTGGGCAGCGTGGTGGAACTTCCCGGCGCTTTGGTGGCACAGGTGGACACAATTTCGCGCGCCTGCCTGATTACGGCCATTGCTGCGCTGGGGGTGAAAACCTCTATCAAGGCGCTGACGGCCGTGGGTGGGGGGCATTTGGCGATTGTGGTGATAGAGACAGCTGTTTTGCTTGCTTTGGCAACAGCGGCGCTGTTGTGGCTGGATCTGATATAGCGGGACTCGGCCCTGTGATCACATGCTTGCTGCGCTGTGCGCTTTTTGCAGGTTTTCTGCGCGCACAGTCACGCGCATCGGGGCGCCCATGATTTCCATCAGCACCCAGACCCGCTGGTCGGGCGCAACGGATTCGATAGTTGCAACAAGTTCCGCGAATGGGCCAGACCGCAGGGTAACCATGTCACCCGGCGCAAGGCGGGCATAGGTTTGCAACTTGCCAGAGGGATCGCAACTTAGTTGCAACTGCTGGATCAACCCGGCAGGCACTTCGGTTGGTCGGGGGCCAAGGCTGACAAGCCGCGTGACCCCAATTGTCGAATTCACCGACCGCCACCCGCCTTGCCGCATATCCAGAGCGACAAATATGTAACCGGGAAAAAGCGGGCGCAACTGGGTGACAAACACCCCGCGCAAGCGCCGTGTCTCCTCTATCATGGGCAGGAACGTGGCAAAGCCCTGCTGTGCCAGATTGCGTTTGGCAATGCGGTAGCTATTGGGCTTCAGTTGCGCGAGAAACCACTTGGTGCCATCGAGACCATCAGACATGCTCAGACCCTTTCTGCCCTTTGATGGATATGCTCTAAAATGAGCGATAACAATATCAAAAGTTGAAAAATGCAGATAAAGATGGGAATGCTGCGCCGCTGCTGTCGGATATAAGGGCCGCGCACCTTTGACGGTGCGCCACCAGATCGCGGCAAGAAAGCTGTTTTCCGGCGCGAAAATTGCGCTAGGTGTGACATGGGGTAGCGCTTGGGGCTGCCTATTTTGTGCGGCTCGTAACAGGAGTGATTGCAGGATATGGCACGCAAGCGCGCCTTCGGTGTTTTTGCCCTGCTTGGCGCGGCCGGGGTGGTTGGCGCGGCCTTGGTGTTCTGGCCCCTCGATCCGGCAGAGATATCCCTTGGCCCAAAAGCGCAAGGTGACTGGATGGCTGCCTTGGCCGGGCAAGAGGACGCCGGGTTCGTGCGCCCTTCGGGAGAGTGGGCCTTGCGCCTGCCAGATGATCACGCCGCGCATCCGGCGCAGCGTTCGGAACTTTGGCAGATATCGGCGCAGGTGCAGGGGCCGGATCTGGAAGTGATTTCTGTGCAATTCTCAGTATTGCGCCAAGGTGTTACCCCGCCCACAGAGGCCGCAAGCGGCAATATCTGGGATCTGCGCGATCTGTATCGCGCCCATGTGATTACCGCGCTTCAGCAGGGCGCGCAGGGTCAGGCTGAAGAACGTCTTGCGCGCGGCTTTGCCGGGCTGGCCGGTTATGACAGCGATATGCAGGAACTTCGGCTGGATGACTGGGCCTTGCGCTTTGGCGATGATACTGGCGCAAATCCTTGGCAATTTGCTGCAACCACGGGGGACATGCAGGTTACGCTAGAGTTTGAGGGCCTCAAACCCCCGCTGCCGCTTGTGGCCCCGGATGCGCCCTTTCGCGGCTATGCGGTGCCGCGGCTGGGTGTTACAGGCACAATCACAACGCCAAATGGGGCTATGCCTGTGACTGGCCTTGCATGGTTTGATCATGTCTGGGGGGAATTGCCCTTGCCGGGGGCGGCACCTGTGGTGTCTGACAGATTGCTGGTGCACCTTGATACAGGCGATGATCTGGTGGTGATCACCTCGCGCCGGCGCGACGGGCAGGGCAGCCCCACGGTTGATGCCGTGATGATCGGCACAGATGGCCAAGCCAGCCAGATCAGCCCACAGCGTGCAGAGCTGGACTTCCTGCGCCTTTGGCAAGGAGAGGTCGGGATTTGGCCAGTTGAATGGCAGATCACTTTGGATGAAACGCTGGAATTGACAGTGTCGCCGGTATGGGATGCACAGGAATACGCCTTTGCAACCCCTGTCTGGTCGGGTCTGGTGACAGTCGCGGGGGTGTATAACGGCCAGCCGGTGCGCGGCACAGGGCTTTTGCAATTGGCACAAGGCGGGATGTGAACATGCGGATAGGGCAGCGCAGTATCTGGATCGGGGCGGGCATGTTGGGGGCGGCGCTGTCGCTCTGGGTTGCGCTTGGGCCGCTCTTGCGCGGCACGTCCGATCCTGACAGGTTCCGCTCGCCTGTGGGAGAGGTTGAGGCCACGCCGCAGCGCCCCGGCTCTGTTGAAGCGGGATTTGCAGCGCTTGTGAACCAGCCCTATGTCAGTTGCGGAATGCCCTATGCCGCCTATCGCCGTGTGGCCCCCGAAACCAGCCCTGATCTGCTGTTGCCAGGGCGCGCGGGGCGCAATGCCGAATTGCCGTATTTCCTGACAGCGCATGTGAATGCGGATGGGGTGGAAATCGTCTCCAACAACTGTCTTGTGTGCCATGCAGCGCGCTTGGGCGATGAGATTGTCATAGGCCTGGGCGATGCCTTTGCCGATTTCACCGATGACCCCCGCCAGCTTGTGACGCAAACGGGCCGCTTTGTGCAAAGCCAGAGTGATGGCGCGGCCTGGGCGCATTGGGCCGACCGGATAGAGGGGATTGCGCCCTATATCCAGACCCGCACCTTGGGCATGAACCCGGCCACGAACCTGAGTTGGGCACTCATGGCGCATCGTGACCCCCGCACAATGGCCTGGTCACAAATCCCGCTGATGGATCCCCCCCCGCGCGATCCTGTGCCCGTGCGCACGCCGCCCTGGTGGTGGATGGGCAAGAAAAACGCGATGTTTTATACCACTATCGGGCGGGGTGATCATTCGCGCTATATGCTGTTTGCGTCGCTTCTCTGCGCTGACAGTGTGGCAGAGTTGGAAGAGATCGACCAATTTGCACCCGATATCCGCGCCTATCTTGCAAGCCTTGAAGCGCCTGCCTTTCCCTATCCGATTGATGCGGGCTTGGCCGAACAGGGGCAGGCGCTGTTCACGCGCCATTGTGCGGCCTGTCACGGAACCTATGGCGAGGCGCCGCGCTATCCAAACCGGGTCATCGGGTTGGATGAGATCGGGACAGACCCGCTTTATGCCCGATCCATGACCGATGGCAGCCTTGATCGCTTTTTTGACTGGGTGGAACGCTCGCCGCATGGGGGCACAGTGCGCGCGGCCCCGGCCGAGGGGTATATCGCGCCGCCGCTGGATGGGATATGGGCGGTTGCGCCCTATTTCCACAATGGCGCCGTGCCCAGTCTGGCAGCCGTGCTGGACAGCCGTTTGCGCCCGCAATTCTGGCGCCATGTCACACCGCGCGCCTATGATCCTGCGGTGCTGGGGTGGCGGTTCGAGGTGCTGGAAACGGGCAAGGCAGCTGCGGCCAGCGCGACAGAGCGCGCGGCGATTTATGACACCACCTTGCCGGGCTATGGCAGGGATGGGCATACCTATGGCGATGATCTGACAGATGATGACCGCGCCGCCTTGCTGGAATACCTCAAATCCCTGTAACACCGGGCAAGGCGGGCCATTTCGGCCTTACTGCGTGCGCACCAGCGCCCCGCGCTGCGCGATGACCTGCACTGCAATGTCATGCGCTTTTGCTGCGGCTTCTGACGGGGGGCAGCCGGACAGGCGCGCGGCGAGATAGCCGCCATTGAACGCATCGCCTGCGCCAGTGCTGTCAACCGGGCGTTGGGCGGGCGGGGAAAGCGTAACCTCTGCATCTGCGGATTTCACCAGAAACGGCGCACCGCCATTTTTCACCACCACTTCGTCCGCACCTGCCGCGCACCAGCGCTTTGCGCAGGCTTCGGGCGTGGGATCGCCAAAAACGCGCGCTTCATCATCATAGCTGGGCAAGGCGATGGTTGCGCAGGCGGCGGCCTGTGTCAGGACGCTGCGCAAGGCATCCTGGCTTTCCCAAAGCGCAGGGCGGATATTTGGGTCAAAGGCCGTCAGTTTGCCTTTGGCCCGCGCTGCGCGCACCAAAGCCAGAAGGACGCCTCGCTTTTCAGGTGGCAGGATGGCCAGCGTAATTCCTGACAGATAGACCACATCGGCAGCCTCTATCGCGGCTTGCAACAGGGTCTCATCATCGGCAAGGCCACGCGCCGCAGAGGTTGCGCGCCAATAGGCAAAGCTGCGCTCTCCCTCGGTCAGTTCTATCGCATAAAGGCCAATATTGCGCGCGGGGCTTTGGCGAATGAAGCGGGTATCTATCTGTTCTTTCGCCAGAAACTTCAGAAAACGCTTTGAAAAACTGTCTTCCCCTATGCAGGTAAGGTAACTGACAGTCCAATCCTGCCCCAGATAGCGCCGGGCATACCATGCGGTATTCAACGTATCCCCGGCAAAGCGTTGCTCCCACAAGCCGCTTTCGGTTTGTGACAATTCCACCATTGCCTCGCCGATTGACAGAAACAGGGCCATCAGCTTTGCGCCTCCAGAGAGAGTGCCGCGCGCATTCCATGCGCAAGCATGCGTTCCAAGGCCCGCGTAACAGCATCTTGCCAGATGGCGGAGGCAACCAGCGGTTGGGGGAATAGCCCCGGCAGGCCCTGCAATCGCGCCACGATATGTGGCGCATCTGACGGCAGATCGCATAATGCGGCGGAAATCTGGGCCGCGCGCGGATCATGCAGCGGATAGGGCTGGCCCGCATCGTCACGGCCCAAGGCATAGCGCATCCAGCCTGCAACGGCGAAGGCGAAAGGCTGGATATCCTGCCCGCGCTCCAAACAGGCCAGCGCGGGTGCAAGCAGGCGCTGGGGCAGTTTCTCTGTGCCGTCTTTGGCAATCTGGCGCGTTTCATGGGCGATAGCCGGGTTGGCGAAGCGCAGTGCCAAGGCTTCTGCATACTGGCCCAGATCAATGCCGGGCAGGGGCGGCAAAAGACTGGCTGCTGCGCGCAAATGGCGCTGCACAAGGCGCGCAAGATCAGGGCTTGCCATAACATCGCGCACCAAGGGATACCCCGCCAGAAAGCCGCAATAGGCCAGCATGGAATGTGCCCCGTTCAGCATGGTCAGCTTCATGCGTTCATAGGGGGCCACATCTTGCACAAAGATCGCATTGCCAGCGGCCCAATCGGGGCGGCCGAGCGGGAAATCATCCTCTATAATCCATTGATGGAACTCTTCGGTCTCTATCGCGGCAAGATCTGTGTGGCCTGTTTGCTGCGCTGCCTCTGCAAGGGTTTGGGATGTGGGGGCAGGGGTGATCCGGTCAACCATCGTGCAGGGAAAGGCAATCTCTGCCGCGATCCATGCCGCCAGATCGGGATCAAGGCGCGTGGCAAAATCGATCAACGCGCTGCGCAGCAGGCGGCCATTTTCAGGCAGGTTGTCGCAGCTGAGAACGGTGAAGGGCGCAAGGCCGTGCTGGCGGCGGTGGCGCATTGCAGCCGCCAGCAATCCCAAAACCCCGCTTGGGTGTTCAGGATTGGCCAGATCGGCGGCAACAGCAGGGTGCGCCAAATCTGCCCCGCCGGTGGCCCGGTCAATCCCATAGCCGCGCTCGGTCACTGTCAGGCTGACAATGCGCGTTGCCGGAATGCAAAGCGCGGCCAATGTGGCGGCAGGGTCTGCGGCAATGACCTGCCCAACCGCACCGATCACGCGCGCTGTGCTGCCAGTCGCCGCGCGGGTTACAAGCGTATAGCGCCCGTCTTGGGCGCCAAGCGTTTGCGCCAGGGCGCTATCGCGCAGCGCCACCGCGCAGATGCGCCAATCGCCGCCCGAAGCGGCCAGCGCCTGATCCGTATATGCGCCAAGATGGGCGCGAAAAAACGCTCCTGCGCCAATATGGACGATCCCTGTGCCATGGTTCTCTGGCACATAGGCCGGGGGCAGGGCAGGGCCGCTGATCTGGCTGGTGGCCCCAAGTCTGGGCAGTGTCACAGGCTCAATCCTTCCACCGGATGCGCAAGCGCTGTCATGATGCCGCGCAATTCCGCCAGCCCCTTGAGCCGCCCGATGGATGGATAGCCGGGCTGTGCCTTGCGTCCAAGATCGTCCAGAATATCCTGACCATGGTCTGGGCGCATGGGAATGTTGCAATCGCTGCGCCCTGCGGTGCGCCTGCGTGCCTCTTCGCGCAGCACTGCCGCGATAAACGCCACCATATCAGTGCCGCCGCCCAGATGCTCTGCCTCATAAAAACTGCCAGAGATCGCCTCGGTTTCGCGTGCGACATTGCGCATATGCAGGAAATGCACCCGCGCGCCCAGCCTGTCCATCATGCCGGGAATATCATTGTCAGGCCGCGCCCCCAGAGAGCCAGAGCATAGGGTGATCCCATTCGCGGGCAGATCAACGGCTTGCATGATGGCCTGATAATCGGCCTCTGTGGACATGATGCGCGGCAGGCCCATCAGGGGAAAGGGCGGATCATCGGGGTGGCAGCACAGCCGCATTCCAAGGCTTTGCGCAACTGGCGCCACTTCCGACAAAAAATCGATCAGATTTTGGCGCAGGCGTTCGGCGGTGATATGGCGATATTCGGCCAGATGCCCGCGCACATCATCAAGTGTGAAATTCTCTGCCGCGCCGGGCAGGCCGAAGACGATATTGCGCGCAAGTGCCGCGCGCATGTCTTCTGTCATGCGGGCCGCGCGTTGGCTGGCTGCATCTGCAATTGCTGCGGGATAGTCCGCCGCCGCGCCGGGGCGGGCGAGAATGTGAATGTCAAAGGCTGCAAAATCGGTATGGTCGTAGCGCATGCAGGTAGCCCCATTGGGCAAACGCCATGCAAGATCGGTGCGTGTCCAGTCCAGAACCGGCATGAAGTTGTAGCAGATCACCTCTATCCCGGCCGCATGAAGGTTGTGCAGGGAGTGTTTGTAATTGCTGATATGGCTGCGCCAATCGCCTTTCTGTTTCTTGATATCTTCTGAAACCGGCAGGCTTTCGACCACTTCCCACGCAAGGCCAGAGGCAGAGCCATCGCGCATGCGCGAAATCTCGGATTGGCGGCGCGTGATTTCTGCACTGCTCCAGATTTCGCCTGTCGGGACATGGTGCAGCGCAGAGACAACGCCCTCAACACCCGCTTGCAGCATGTCATCAATAGAAACCAGATCTTTTGGCCCAAACCATCGCCATGTCTGACGCATGAAAATCTCCTCTCGACGAACGCGCAGTGTTTTAACTTGTTTTCTTATACCACTTTCAATTTTGTTGACTAGTATGGAAGTATGATTGTATGGAAGATTCTCAGGGAGGCAGGCCGATGATCCAAAGCGCCGCGCATACGATAGAGCTATCGCAGGAAACAGCCGTTGGCCCGCAGGTGCACCGGCTGTTGCGCGATCGCATTGTGCGCGGTGATCTGATGCCGGGAACGCGCATTTCCGAAACCGAAGTGGCGGCAGAGTTTTCGGTCAGTCGCCAGCCCGTGCGCGAGGCATTCATCAAGTTGGCCGAAGAAAACCTGCTGGAAATCCGCCCGCAGCGCGGAACTTTCGTGCGCCGTATTTCCATGCCGGCCGTTTTATCGGCCCAGTTTGTGCGCGAAGCGGTCGAGGCCGATATCGTGCAAGCGCTGGCCGCTGCCCCGCCTGCCGGGCTGCTGGTGCGGTTGGGAAATCTGCTGGAACAGCAAAAAGCCGCCGCTGAAAACCCCGATCCCACAGATTTCGTCGCGCTGGATGAAGCTTTTCACCGTCAATTGGCCGAAGCGTTGGAGCAAGGGGCGGCGGCCGATATTCTGGAAGGGCTGAAAATACAGATGAACCGTGTGCGCCATCTGACGGCGCGCCAATTCTCGCGCCAGAAAGTTATCGCACAACATGGCGCCATCATCGAGGCAATTCGCGCGCAAGATGCAGTGCAGGCAAGCGCCGTAATGCGCACGCATTTGCGCGAGATTCTCAATGACCTTCCGGCCATCGTGGCTGCGATGCCGGAATGTTTTGACCAGACGACCCGAAAACCGTCCGCATAAATACAGGAGGAAACTATGCTGACAGGACTTACTTTGAAGAAACTGCTTCTGGCCGGGATCGCCGCGCCTTTGTTGGCCTTTCCTGCCATGGCGCAGGATGTCACGCTCAAGTTGGGCCATCTGGCCAATGAAGATAACCCTTGGCACAAAGCTGCCGTCAAGTTTGGCGAAGAGCTGTCTGCCCTGACAGATGGCCGAATTGCAGTCGAAGTCTTCCCCAATGAATCGCTGGGCCGCGAGATGGATTTGATCAACGGCATGCAGCTTGGCACCGCCGATATGACGATCACAGGCGAAAGCTTGCAAAACTGGGCGCCTCTGGCGGCTCTTTTGGCAGTTCCCTATGCCTATACGTCGCTGGAGCATATGGACGAGGTGGCCTCTGGCGAGATTGGCGACATGATCGAAGCGCAGATCATCGAAAATGCGCAGGTGCGCCCGATTGCCTATTTTGCCCGCGGCCCGCGCAATCTGACATCGAACCGCCCCATTACGTCGCCCGATGAACTGGGCGGGTTGAAACTGCGCGTGCCCAATGTGCCGTTGTTTGTGAATGTCTGGCAGGCCTTGGGGGCAGCGCCTACGCCAATGGCGTTCTCAGAGGTGTTCACCTCGCTTCAGAACGGCACGATTGATGCGCAAGAAAACCCCCTTGCGCTGATTAAATCCGCCAGTTTCAATGAAGTGCAAGCTTATGTTAATCTGACAGAGCATGTGCGTTCCTGGATTTACCTGACCATTTCTGAAATGACATGGGACAGCCTGTCAGAAGCGGATCAGGCCGCAGTGATGGAAGCTGCCGCGCGGGCGCAGGCCTATGAACGTGAATTGTTCACCGCGGATGAAGTTGCGCTGGCAACAGAGCTTGCAGAGAAAGGCATGACATTTGTCGAGGTGGATGCAGCCGCTTTCGCTGCTGCCGCGCAAGATGCAGTGCTGGCAAATGTAAGCGAGGAAATCCGCCCCATCGTGGAAGAGCTGTTCGCCCGCTAGGTGATGTTGCACAAGCCGGGGCTTGCAAAAAGCCCCGGCCTTTTTATGGGAGAATGCAGGGATGGCCCTTGTCCTAGCCACTGTGACAGCCTGGATTGTTGGCCTGCTTCGCATTGCGACAGGTCTTGCCTTCGTGGTGCTGATGGGTGCGGTTCTGGTGCAGGTGTTCGGGCGCAGTGTGATCGGGGCCTCTCCGGTCTGGACAGAAGAACTGGCACGGTTTGCGCTGCTGTATCTGGCAGGGTTTGGGGCGGGTCTGGCCATTCTGTCGGGCGATCTGGTGAATGTGGATCTGATTGCAGAATCGCTGCCCAAGCCCATGCCTTTCATTTTGCGGCTCTTTGCGGCGGCCACGACCTTTGCCTTTGCCGCACTGCTGATCGGGCCAGCGTGGCGGTATGTCTCTATTGGACTGCGCCAAACCTCGCCCGCCTTGGGCGTGCGGATGGATTATATTCATTTCTCGGTCATGGCCCTGCTGCTCAGCCTTGGGCTGTTTGCGGCGCTGCGGGTGATTGGCATGCTTGCGGGCACAACAGATGGTTTGCCTGAAACCAGACCGGAGTCTGACACATGAATCTTGCCATCCTGTTGGGTGTGTTTTTGCTGGGCCTTGCGGCAGGCGTACCCGTTGCCATTACTTTGGGCGTGGCCTCTCTCGCTTATCTCTATGTCGCGGGTATTCCCTTTGTCGTCATCCCGCAGAAAATGTATGCGGGCATTGATATCTTTGTTTTGCTGTGCATTCCGGGCTTTATTCTGGCCGGGAATCTGATGAATTCGGGCGGAATAACAACGCGCATCATCCGCTTTGCACAGGCGCTTGTCGGCTGGATGCGCGGCGGGCTGGGAATGACGAATGTGGCGTCTTCCATGCTGTTTGGCGGGGTGTCGGGAACGGCGGTTGCAGATGCGGCCTCTATTGGCGGCATGATGATACCGGGCATGAAGAAAGCGGGCTATCCTGCTGATTTTTCTGCCGCTGTTACAGCTGCTTCCTCTACTGTCGGGCCAATCATTCCGCCTTCTGTGCCCATGATCATCGTGGGGTCTTTGTCGGGTATCTCTGTCGGGAAAATGTTTATCGCAGGCGCAATCCCCGGCATTCTGATGGGGGTGGCCATGATGGTGACGACCTATATCCTGGCCATCCGCCGCGGCTATCCCCGGCAGGAATGGCAGGGCATGGGGGAATTGGGGCGCTCTTTCATCGGGGCATTCTGGGCGCTTGCGATGACGGCGCTGATTGTGGTTGGTCTGCTGTCTGGGCTTGCCACGCCCACAGAGACTGCGGTTGTCGCCTCTGTCTATGCCTTTCTGGTTGGGGCTTTCGTTTATCGGGACTTGCCGTTGCGCAAAGTTCCCAAGATCATCATTGATTCCGCCATCACCTCGGCGGCCATTCTGGTGCTGATTGGCACGGCAAATGTCTTTGGCTGGATTTTGGTGTCAGAGCGCATTCCGCAAGCGATTGCAGGCTGGGTGCTGTCCTATACGGATAACCGGCTTGTGGTGATCTTGTTGATCAATCTGGTGCTTCTGTTTGTGGGCATGTTCATGGAAACAATCGCCGCGCTGATCATCCTCTTTGTGCCTTTGCTGACATTGGCCACCAGCGTTGGGATTGATCCGCTGCATTTTGCGGTCTTTGCCGTGCTCAACCTGATGATCGGGCTGACAACCCCGCCTGTGGGCGTGTGCCTGTTTGTTTGCGCCAATATCGCCCGGCTGCCGCTGGCCCCTGTGGTGCGGGCAATCATGCCGTTTTTGCTGTGCAATATCTGTGTGTTGCTGCTTGTCTCTTATATTCCGGCCATTTCCACATGGTTGCCCAACCTTATCGCGAATTGAGGATCGCCATGACCAAAGCCTGCCGATTGCACGGCAAACATGATCTGCGCGTGGAAGATGTGCCACTTGCCAATCCCGGCCCCGGCGAAGTGCTGGTGCGTATGGGCGCGGGCGGGATTTGTGGCTCTGATTTGCATTACTACCAAGATGGCGGCTTTGGCCCAATCCGTGTGCAAGAGCCGATTATTCTGGGCCATGAAGCCTCTGGCACGATAGAGGCCGTGGGCGAAGGCGTCGGGTTGCGCATTGGTCAGAAAGTGGCGCTGAACCCGTCGCGCCCCTGTCTGGAGTGCGCCTATTGCGTGCAAGACCTGTTTCAGCATTGTCTGAAGATGCGTTTCAATGGCTCTGCGCTGCGCCTGCCGCATGAACAGGGGTTTTTCCGAGAGCGCATGATCGTAGGTGTTGCGCAATGCGTGCCCGTGCCGGATGCCACCCCGCTGGCGCATGCGGCCTGTGCCGAACCCTTGGCCGTGTGCCTGCATGCGCTTGCCCAAGCCCCGGAATTGGCGGGGCGCAAGGTGCTGGTCACAGGCTCTGGCCCCATTGGCGTGCTGTGCGTGGCATTGGCCCGGCGCGCGGGCGCGGCAGAGATTGTGGTCACGGATTTGCACGATCTGCCTTTGCGCGTGGCGCAGCAGATGGGCGCGACAGGTGTGATAAACGTGGCCGATACCCCACAGGCGCTTGCGAAATATGAAGCGGATAAAGGGTATTTCGATGTTACGTTTGAATGCTCTGCGGCAGCACCCGCATTGCGCGCAGCCATTGCATGCACAGGCCCGCGGGGCAGCATCATTCAGCTTGGTGTGGCTGGTGATCTGGCAATTCCCATCAATCTGCTGGTGGGCAAAGAGATACGATTGATCGGAACCCACCGCTTTCATGGGGAATATGCGCAGGCTGTGGCCCTTATCGTGGCAGGCGCGATTGATGTGGCGCCCATGATTTCAGCCAGCCTGCCGCTGGAGAACGCGCGCGATGCGTTGGATATGGCCGGGGATCGCACGCGTGCTGTCAAAGTTCAGATCACGTTCTAAGCTATGGCTATTGTTACAGAAATAGCCGATCTTAAACCACTTTACCGTGCCCGCGTGCCGCGCATGTTTCATGATTATGTCGAGGTTGGTGCCTGGACATGGCAGACATTTCAGGAAAACAGCGCCGATTTTCGGCGCCTGTATTTCCGTCAGCGCGTGGCCGTGGATATTTCCGAACGCAGTCTTGCCAGCACGATGATTGGCCAGCCTGTGACAATGCCTGTTGCCCTTGCACCTGTTGGCCTGTTGGGCATGCAGCACCCGGATGGAGAGATTCATGCCGCCCGTGCCGCGCGCGATTTCGGGGTTCCGTTCACGCTGTCGACAATGTCCATGTGCTCGTTGGAGGATGTGGCACAAGCCACTGATGCGCCTTTCTGGTTTCAGCTTTACACTCTGCGCGATGAAGAGTTTTTGCGCAATATTCTGGCGCGCGCCAAGGCGGCAGGGGTTTCGGCGCTGGTATTGACGCTGGATTTGCAGATCCAAGGCCAGCGCCATCTGGATTTGAAAAACCAGATGACAGCGCCGCCGCGTCTGACCTTGCGCAACCTGATCAACATTGCCAGCCGCCCTGCATGGGCACTGGGAATGCTGGGCACAAAACGGCGCAGCTTTGGCAATATCGTGGGCCATGCGCGAGGGGTGGAGACACTTGGCGATCTGATGGAGTGGACAGGCCGCCAGTTTGATACCCGGCTGGACTGGGCGCGCGTGGCTGAAATTCGCAGGCTGTGGGATGGGCCATTGATCCTGAAAGGCATTAATGATCCCGAAGATGCACGCCGCGCGCTGCTGGTCGGGGCTGATGCCATGATCGTATCAAACCATGGCGGGCGACAATTGGATGGTGCTGTCTCTACCATCCGCATGCTGCCGCATATTCTGGATGCGGTGGGAGGCCGGATAGAGGTGCATCTGGATTCCGGCATAAGGTCTGGGCAGGATGTGCTGAAGGCTTTGGGCTTGGGCGCAAGAGGAACCTATATCGGGCGTGCCTACACCTATGGGCTGGGGGCGATGGGGCAGCAAGGTGTTTCCACCGTGCTGGAGATGATCCGCCGCGAGATGGATCTTACGCTTGCGCTGTGTGGCGAGCGTGACATCCTGAATTTCAGCGCTTCAAACCTTCTGTCTGACCCGGATTTTCTGGCGATCGGCGCTTTGCGCGCGGCGTGTTTGCCTGCAACCCAGACCTCAATCGCCTAAAACAGCGCCACTGGACATCCGGCCTTTTCTGCCGCCTTTCGCGCGCTACCTTTGTGCCATCTCTCAGCGAAAGGTGCGCCATGTTCCAAACCCGCCGATCCTTTGTTCTGGGCTCTGTCGCGCTTGCAGGCTGCGCGCGTATCCCCGCATCGCCCACAGGGCCAGTCGCGCCGATCACATTGGAAAGCGCTTTTGTTGGCCGGGCCGTGGGGGCCGGGGTGTTCCGTATCAGCCTGACAGGGGGAACCCGGCGCTTTCAGGCGCGGCTGGATGGGCGGCTGGACGGGGACAGGCTAACCGTGGTGGAAGATTTCTTTTATGATGATGGCGAAGAAAACCGCCTGACATGGATTTTTGATCGCGCAGGCCCCGGACGCTGGACAGGCCGGCGCGAAGATACTGTTGGCGTTGCGCAGGTGGTCGAGACGGGGCGCGATATTCGCCTGTCTTATCTGGCAGATTTCCGCTCTGGGGCAGATGTGACGCGGCTGGGTTTTGAGGATGTGATCTATTTCGGGCCTGACGGGCGGGTGATAAATGATGCAATCGTCACGCGCTGGGGGCTGCCCGTGGCGCGCGTGCGTTTTGAAATGGTGCGCGTCTGAGGGGCTGTGGCCGCGGCCGCAGTATCAGTGCACCCTGACGGGGCTTTGTGTCTGGCGCTCTGCGCGCGGGCGCAGGGTGCGCATCAGAATAAGCAGCATGATTGCGATATTCAGGGCGTTCCACACAATCCCGTTCAGGAATGCAAGCTGGTAAGACCCTGTAAGATCATGTATCCAACCCGACATCCATCCGCCCAGCGCCATGCCAAGAATTGTTGCCATGATCACAAAACCCACCCGCGCCCCCGCTTCGCGTGCGGGCATGTATTCGCGCACGATCAGGGCATAGGCAGGCACGATACCCCCTTGCGCCAGCCCGAAGACAAGACTGACAACATAAAGCGAGGCCAAGCCCCCCGCTGGCAGATACAAAAACAGGGCAATCATCTGCAACACAGAGCCGATCAGCAATGTCACCACACCCCCCAGCCGATCTGCCAGAAGCCCTGAAACCAGCCGCGACACAACCCCGCCCATGAGCATCAGCGAAAGCATCTCTGCCCCCACCGCCGGGCCATAGCCCCGATCCACGCACAGGGCCACGATATGCACTTGCGGCATGGACATGGCCACGCAGCACCCCAGGCCCGCCAGCGCAAGCAGCCAGGCAAGGGCGCGCGGGGACAGACCGCTTTTTGCGCGATTGGCCGCAGAAAAACCGGCAGCGGCTGTCATGGTCTGCTCTGGCACGCGGCGGCGCAGCAGCAATGACAGCGGGATGACCAGCGCCGTCACGATCAGCGCCAGCGCCAGACAAACAGCCCGCCAGCCATGATCCGCCAGCACTCCCGCCAGCACCAATGGCCAGATCGCGCCGGACAGGTAATTTCCACTTGCCGCAATGGCCACGGCAATCCCGCGCCTGCGATGGAACCATTGTGATATATCCGCAATCAGTGGGCCAAAGCTGGCCGCCGATCCAAGGCCGATCAACACATGAACCGCAGAAAGGATCAGTACCGATGGGCTGGACGCCGCCGCCAGATACCCCACTGCCGATATCAGACTGGCCCCGATCAGCGCGAGTGTTATGCCAAACCTGTCCACCGCGCGGCCGATCAGAAGGTTGCCAAGGGCAAAGCCAAGCATTGTCAGCGTGTACGGCAAAGAGGAATCCGCGCGCGATACACCGAATTCCGCCTGCACGGCTGGCATGATCACGATGACAGACCACATTCCCACATTGCCAATAGTGGCGATTGCCAAAGTGGCCACCAGCCTGAGCCACGAATAGCGGCTATCAAAAACAAGGTGTTCTGGCATGCCAGACCTCCGGCAAAAGTGATTGTGCGGGCGGGGATAGGGCACTCTTTTCACATGGCCTATGGCACGACGCCACGATTGCGCGATCTGCCAAGATGTTCAAGCCCTTCCGCCACGTGCTGAGACGCCAAGATATTGGGCATCCCCCATGCGCGCCCAAGGTGATCTGCCCCCTTGGTCGGGCAGATCGCCCGGTATTGCCCTTGTCCTTGGGCAGGATTTTCCCCATGGTTCGCGCAATAACAAGAGATGGCCCATGCAGACCCTTGCCGAGCTTACGTTTTTCACTGACACGCAGACGCTGTGGGCCGCGATTTTTGCGGTGTTTCTGGTGGGCCTGTCAAAGGGCGGGCTTGGGGGGGCGTTTGCGCTGATGGGGGTGCCCATCCTGTCGCTGGTCATGCCCCCCTTGCAGGCAGCGGCGCTGCTATTGCCGCTTTTGCTGATGATGGATGCCATAAGTGTCTGGGCATGGCGGGGCTGGCTGGATCGTGCAACGCTGTGGCATTTGCTGCCGGGGGCCTTTGTGGGCATTACCATAGGCGCGCTTGCGGCTGCGGTGACATCCGAGGCAATGGTGCGCTTGCTTGTCGGGCTGGTGGCCTTGGGCTTTGCGGCGAAGATGGTCTTTGCGCGTGATCGTGCGGTGGCGCGCGGCCAAGGCCGGGTGCGCGGCGGGTTTTGGGGCGCGGTTGCGGGCTTTACCAGCTTTGTGGCCCATGCGGGCGGGCCGCCTTTTCAGGTGTATGTTCTGCCGCTGAAATTTGATCCCCGCCTTTATACCGGAACCAGCGTTGTGTTCTTTGCGCTGGTCAATATCATCAAGGTTGTCCCCTATGCGGCCCTGGGCAATTTCGATATGCGGGTTTTGGTATCGGCGGCAGTGATGTTGCCTTTGGCGGCTGTTTCAACGCTGATGGGGGCGATGATCATCAAGCGCGTGAATGCGCGGGTGTTTTATCCTTTCATGTATGCGATGATCGTGCTTGTGGGGATCAAATTGGTGTGGGATGGGGTGGCGGCTTTCTGGTAGCGCCCCCCAACCGCCACGCACGGCGGGGGGCAATCCGTCACAGTGCCGCCAAAGCTTTGGCCACAGCCGCATCCAGCCGCTCTGTCTTGCGGCCCAGCAGGTGTGAGAGCATGCCGCTATCGTCTGCCAGCCAGCCTTGGGCGGCTTTCAGATCGACATCGACCAGCACATGCGCAAAGCTTGCAGGCAGGCCCACGCTTTCCAATATGCCTTGATAAACCGTGGCAGGCAGATCGTTATAGGGCAGGGGCTTGCCTGTCTGGCGCGATATCTCAGCGGCCAGTTCGGCAAGGGTAAAGCCTTCATCGCCTGCCAGTTCATAGGTTTTGCCTGTATGCGCCGCATCTGCTGCGACAATGGCCAGCGCTTGTGCGTAATCCTCGCGCGTGGCGGGGGTGAAGCGCGCCTCTCCGGCAGAGCCGATAACTGCGCCCGCGCCAATGGCCGCGCCAATGTTGGCTGTCCAGTTTTCGGTGTACCAGCTGTTGCGCAAAATTGTGGCAGGCAGGCCGGATTGGGCAATGATTTCTTCTGTTGCGCGATGGTCTGCGGCGATAAGCAAGGGCGAGCGATCTGCCTTCAGGATCGAGGTATAAAGAATGCGCTGTACGCCTGCGGCTTGCGCGGCGGCAATCACAGTGCGGTGCTGGCCGACACGATCATTGAAATCGCTGGAGGAAATCAAAACCAGCGTTGTCACCCCGTCCAGCGCAGCAGCCATGTCCTCTGGCTGCGTGTAATCAAAGGCGCGGGCGGTCACACCCAGATCGGCCACGCGCGCCGGGTCGCGGGCCAGCGCGATGATTTGGGCCGGGTCTGTCAGAGTTTTAAGATGCGTAATGGCAAGGCGGCCAAGCTGGCCACTGGCCCCGGTAATTGCGATTGTCATGGTTTGCTCCAATTGTTTGCGTTGACAGAGTGCAAATAGCAAAATACTTACGAAAGAGAAGTACGCACAAAATTGTAAGTATAAGAAATGTCTGATACCGCGCAGAAAGATTTTGCCCCCGATGTGCTGAATGACAAATGCCCCTCGCGGCGGGTGCTGAACCATGTCACCAGCCGCTGGGGTGTTTTGGCGCTGATTGTGCTGCAAGATGGCACGCAGCGTTTCAGCGCGCTGCGCCGCCGGATTGGTGGGGTGTCGGAACGGATGCTTGCCCAAACCCTGCGCCTGCTGGAAGAAGATGGGTTCATTCTGCGCCGTGCTTATCCGGTTGTGCCGCCCCATGTGGAATATGAACTCACGCCTTTGGGCCGCGAGGTTGCGCAAAAGGTGCATGCGCTGGCGCAGTGCATAGAGGGTAATCTGCCTACCATCTTGCGCAGTCAAACGCCCCCAAATTAGGGGCAATCTGCGAAATGTATACATAGCCAAGATTTTCGCCTATCATATGGATGTATACTTCAAGATGGATAATGCCATGCCAGACGGTTCCCTGACGCAAACGCAAAAAGCGCTGATCGCCCTGCGCCAGAGCATATTGAGCGGCGCGCTTTCAGGGGGGACGCGGCTGTTCGAAGTAGCGCTTGCGGAAGAGCTGGCGATCTCTCGCACCCCCATTCGTGCCGCCCTGTCGCGGCTGGCAGAAGAAGGGCTGTTGGAGCGGGGCAAAGGCGGTGGGTTCGTGGTGCGCAGCTTTGCCCTGGCCGATGTGGTGGATACAATCGATCTGCGCGGCGTGCTGGAAGGCACGGCCGCGCGCTATGCGGCTGAACGCGGCGCGCCGGCTGCGGATCTGGCCAAAGCGCAGCATGTGCTGCGCGATATAGACCGTGTGATCGGCCAGCAAATCATCGATATGGAAGCATATTCGGCGCTGAACACCGCATTTCACGCGCTTCTGGCGGATATGGCGCAAAGCCCCACATTAAAGCGCGAATTGGCGCGGATCACGGCTTTGCCCTTCGCCTCGCCCTCTGCCTTTCTGGAAGATCACGACAGGCTGGAAACCTTGCAGCGGATTTTGACAGTCGCGCAGGCCCAGCACCGCGCGATTCTGGATGCGATTGCAAACCGTGAAAGCGGGCGGGCCGAATCATTGGCGCGCGAACATGCGCGCGCGGCGCGACGCAATGTCGAATTCCTGCTCTCGCAAGAGGCCGCGATGCGTGAAGGGGTGTCCAGCCTGGCGCTGCTGGCAGACTAACCCCAAGGATGTATACATAACTCTGGACTTCTTGCGCCTCGCTGGTTTTCCACTTGCTTTTTTACCCAGCTTCGCTAGGTCTATGTATACATTTCTTACGGGAGGAGACGACATGACACAAAGTTTGGCCACCGCGATGGCTGCTGCCGGTAATCCGGTGCAGATGCTGCGCAATTCGAAAATCGGGATGTATGTTTACCCGGTTGTCGCGCCAGAATTTTCCAATTGGCGCGTTGAGCAAGAAGCATGGCGCAAATCGGCCGTGCTGTTTGATCAATCGCACCATATGGACGAAGTGATTGTGGAAGGGCCGCAAGCCACCGAATTTCTCAGCCATCATGGCATCAACAGTTTTGCCAATTTTGAATTGAACCGCGCCAAGCATTTTGTGCCTGTCACCCCCAATGGCCATGTGATCGGCGATCACATCATCTTCCGCGAGCGTGAAGACAAATATATTCTGGTAGGCCGCGCGCCTACCTCCAACTGGCTGATGTTCTGCGCCGCCTATGGCAAGTGGAATGTGCGCCTGCGCTATGATCCCCGCAGCCCCTCGCGCCCGGAAGGCGAGCGCGTGTTGCGTGAACATTACCGCTTCCAGATCCAAGGCCCCGATGCGCCGAAGATTTTTGAGAAAATGAATGGCGGCCCGATCCCTGATATCAAATTCTTCCATGTGGATTGGATCAATATCGGCTCCAAGCGGGTGCAGGCGCTGCGTCACGGCATGTCGGGCGCGCCGGGGCTGGAAATCTGGGGGCCGTACAAGGACAAGGATTACATCCATTCCACCATTTTGCAGGCCGCGCGTGATGCGGGTGTCAATCTGGTGCAATGTGGCAGCCGCGCCTATTCCACCAACACGCTGGAATCTGGCTGGATTCCGTCCCCTCTGCCGGGCATTTACACAGGTGATGGCATGCTGGCCGATTACCGCGATTGGCTGGGCGCAGACAGCTACGAGGCTGCGGGCGCGATTGGCGGAAGCTATGTGTCTGACAATATCGAAGACTACTATGTCAACGCGTTTGAACTGGGATATGGCTTCTATATCGGGTGGAAAAAGCAGGATTTCATTGGCAAAGCCGCGCTGACAGCGCTGAAAGATGCGCCCACCAACCGCAAGAAAGTGACCTTTGAGTGGAACCGCGAAGATGTGCTGAAGGTGATCGCCTCTGCCTTCGAGCAGGGCACACCCTATAAGTGGATCGACTTCCCCCAGCCCAACTATGCTTCTTCCAGCGCGGATATGGTGATGCAGGGCGACAAGATGGTCGGCATGTCCATGTTCAATGGCTACAGCTATAACGAGCGTTGCTTGCTCAGCCTTGGTGTGGTGGAACAATCGGTGCAGGTGGGCGATGTGCTGACCCTGAAATGGGGCGAGCCTGAAACCACGGGCAAAACCTCTACCGAAGTGCATAAACAGGCCGAAATCCGCGTGCGTGTGGCGGAAACGCCCTATGCAGCCGAAGCGCGTGAAAACTACGCCGATAGCTGGCGCACAAAGGGCAGCTAAGCCCAAAAGGGCCAGAGCGGCTGCGCTCTGGCCCATTTCCCACAGAAAGCAGGAATATGACGCGGATTCTTCTGATCCCCGGCCTTGTCTGTGATGGGCATGTCTGGCGCGCTGTGCAGCACGCCTTGCAGGGCCATGAGGTGAGTGTCGCAGATGTCACCCATCAACCCGGCATTTCTGCGATGGCGCAAGATTTGCTGGCACGCCATTCGGGCGATCTGGTGGTGATGGGGCATTCCATGGGCGGGCGCGTGGCTATGGAAATGGCCCGCATTGCCCCCGCGCGGCTGCATGGCTTGGCGCTGTTGAATACAGGCATGGCCCCGTTGAGAGAGGGCGAATTGCCCAAGCGCGAACAGATCATCGCCTTCGCCCACCAGCAAGGCATGGCCGCTTTGGCTGATGCATGGCTGCCCGGCATGATGGCGCAGGGCATAGACCCCGATCCCGCCGTAATGGCCGGGCTGCGCGCGATGGTGTGCCGGATGACGCCAGAGATACACGAGCGCCAAATCCGCGCGCTGATCGAACGGCCCGATGCACGCCACTCCATGCCAGACTGGCGCGGCCCGCTGATGCTGATGACAGGGCGCGAGGATGTCTGGTCGCCCATCGGCGCGCATGAGGAAATTGCGCGCCTGTGCCCGCAGGCACAATTGGAAATCATTGATGGGGCAGGGCATTTTGCCCCGGTGGAACAGCCCGCGAAAGTGGCGGGTCTGCTGGCCGAATGGGTTTCGCAGCTTCCCCATCTGCGAACGGAGGCCAGCATATGAGCGTGACAGACCCTGATGCAGATCGCATCCCCGACACCCCCTTGTTTGACCGCGCGCGCGCAAATTCGGGCTATGCGCTGAACAAGATGGCCATGGGCTTATCCAGCCCGGACGGGCGCGCGGCCTTTTTGGCCGATGAGGATGCCTATCTCGCCCGCTTTGCCCTGACAGAGGCCCAGCGCGCTGCCGTGAAGGCGCGCGATTGGGCGGAAATGGTGCGCCTTGGGGGCAACTTGTTTTATATCCTGAAAATCTCGGCAGTGGATCCCACGCCCATCCGCGAAATTGGCGCGGCACAAGCGGGGATGAGCCTGCAAGAATTTCTGGATACACGTTTGGGAAAGGTCACAAATGGCTAAGCTTCTGGCAGGGGTCGGGACAAGCCATGTCCCCTCTATCGCGGCGGCGCTGGACAAGGGCTTGCGCAACAGTGACGAATGGAAGCCGTTTTTTGATGGCTATTCCCCCGCGCAAGATTGGGTAGCGCAGCACAAGCCCGATATCGCCATTGTCATCTTCAACGATCATGGCAATTCGTTTTTTCTGGATCGCGTGCCAACGCTTGCTTTGGGTGTGGCCGATGACTATCGCCCCGCCGATGAAGGCTGGGGCCCGCGCCCGGTTCCAAATTTCACAGGCGCGACAGATTTTGCATGGCATTTGGCCGATTGCATGGTGGAGGGGCATTTTGACCCCATGATCTGCCGCGAGCTGGATGTGGATCATGGCCTTCAGGTTCCGATGGAACTGATCTTTGGCCGCCCGGAGGCCTGGCCCGTAAAGGTTGTGCCCATATTGGTGAATACAATCCAGTATCCCATCCCCACGCCGCAGCGCATGTGGGATTTGGGCGTGTTGCTGCGCAAGGCGATAGACAGCTATCCAACCGATGAAAAGATCATCGTCATGGGCACGGGCGGGCTGTCGCACCAGTTGCAGGGCGCGCGGGCGGGGTTCATCAACCCCGATGCGGATCGGGAATGGATTGCAAAAATCGGCGCAAGCCCGGAACGCTACCGCAGCATGACCCGCGAGGAGTATGTGGAAGAATTCGGCTCTGAAGGGGCGGAATTGATCATGTGGCTGGTGATGCGCGGCTGTATGGATGAACAGGTGCGCGAATTGTGCAGCCATTATTTTGCCCCCGCATCTATGACAGGGGCAGGAATGGTGTTGTTGGAGAATATGGGCTGATGTTTTTTCTGATGATCTGCCATCACCATGACGGGCCAGAGATTGCCGCGCTGCGTGATACTCTGCGCCCGGCCCACCGTGATTGGGTTGCCTCTGGCGGCGCGGGGCTGGCTGTGGTGCTGACAGGGGCCGCCCTGTGGGATGATCAGGGGGCAGGCATTGGCAATTTCGGTATCTTGCAGGCCGAAAGCGCGGCGCAGGCGCGCGCCTTTGCCGAAGGTGATCCCTTCGCCAAGGGCGGTGTTGTGCGCGATATCCAGATCACGCGGCTGGCCGATACGTTCCGTGCGGAACGTATCCAGCCGCTGACCAGTCTTTAGGGGCGGGTTCGCACATCTATCAGCGCCGCACCTTTGCGCGCGCGGATATGGGCCAGCGCCTCTGGCAGCATCTGGGCAAATTCTGCATGTGTTTCCGCCCGGAACGCCAGCGCCCGCGAGGCACGCGCCACAAGGGCGAAATCAGGGCTGGGCTGCAAGCCTGTCAGGGGCACGTGATTGGCCTTGGCGGCGTGGCCATCAGGATAAAGCCCCAGAACCGATTGGCGCACGGCCCCCCATTCGCCATTATTCAGCACCAAGATCAGGATCGAGAGGCCCAAAGCCTCGGCAATCTGGTGGCAGACAACGGGATTTGCGAACATATAGGTTCCATCGCCCATGGTGGCCACGATCAGGCGGTCGGGATTGGCCAGTTGCATGCCCATCGCGGCAGGCAGCGACCAGCCCAAACCACCTGCATGGGGTTCTTGATACCAGGCTTGCGGATGGGTCAGGCGCATGGGGGCCATCGGGCAGCCCAGTTCCGACAGGATTGTTGCGTCTTGGCCGTCCAATGCTTCTGACAGGGTGCGCGCGATTTGCGCCTTGGTCATGCCGGGTGCTGAATCCGGTGCGGCGGCGGTCAGGGCTGCATCGCGCGCGCTTTTGGTGCGCGCGGCGATACGGGCAAAGCGCGCGGCCACATCTTCCCCCGGCGCGTAGGCGGCAAGGGCGGTTTCCAGCGCTTCCAGCGCGGGGCCGATATCTGCGGCGATGCTGAGATCGGCGCGGAAATTGCGAATGGGTGTACGGCTGGACAGCGGGTTGGGGCCAAGCTGCACGACAAAGGCATCGGCCCGCGGCTCATGCGCATCGGGCATCCATGGGGCCAGCACATCAAGGCACAAGATCACATCGGCGTCGGCCAGCAGGGGGCCAGGTTCCCAGTTTGTGCACATCGGGTGATCTGTGGCCAAAGCCAGTTGCCCGGCCCAGTATTGGCACACGGGAATAGCCCAATGCTGCGCAATGCGCGCAAGGGCTGCAAAGCCCGCAGCACTGCCTGCGCCGTGCTGTGCAAAGATAACCGGGGCTTTGGCCGTGGCCATGCGCGCGGCCAAAGCGGCGATATCATCCGGCGCGGCATAGAGGCCATGCGCGCGCATGCCGGGCGGGGTGTCCAGCGCTGTGGCGGGGCAGGGCTGGCACAGAACTTCGCGCGGCAATGAGACATATACCGGCCCGCGCGGGCTGGAACTTGCAATCGCATGGGCGCGATCCACCAGATCGGGCGCTTGTTCGGGAAAGCGCAGCTCGTAATCCCATTTGCTGGCCTCGCGCACAAGTGCGGCCTGATCGCGCATTTCCTGCCCCCAGCCAATCGGCACAGTGCGCGCGCCAAAGCGCCCCTGTTCCACTGTGGGGGTGCGCCCTGAAAACAGCAAAACAGGCACATGTTCCACATGAGCATTCAGTGCGCCTATCGCACAATTGGCAAGGCCCACATTGGTATGGGCAAGCACGGCTTGCGCGCGGCCAGAGGCCAGATAATAGCCATGCGCCATGCCCATCGCAGCATGTTCATGCGGGATTGTCAGCGCCTTGGGCAGCGGAATGCCTTTTGCTGCGGCCTCTGCCAGCCCTTCGATGATGGGGGGGAAATCTGTGCCGGAATTGGCAAAGATGTAATCAACGCCCACTGTTTTCAAACGTGCCAGAAGGGCTGCGCCTGCGCTTAGGGTTGGTTCGGACATGCAATACCTCCGGGTGTGTTGATCAGGGTTGGGCAAGGCCCAACAGATGGATAACAAGCGGCAGGCTGGCAAAGCTGCCAAGCGTTGCCACCAACAGGCCAAAAGCCGCCAATTGCCCTTGGCCCGCGCGTGCGGCCAGAAGCGGGAAGATCGTGATCATTGGCATGGCGGCAAATAAAATTCCCCCTGCCGCCATCTGGGGCGATAGGCCGGGCATCAGCGCCGCGCCCAGACCCACCGCCAGCGGGTGCAGCACCAGTTTGCCCCCGACAATCAGCCCCACCGCGCCAATCCTGCCAGAGGCGGGCAGGCTGGCCAGCATGCCGCCAATCACCAGCAGGGCCAGTGGTGCTGAAAGCTGCGCCAACAATTTCAGCGTCGCTTGTGCCGGGATCGGCAGCGGCAGCCCAAGCAAAGACACTGCCCCCCCTGCCACAAGCGCCAGCATCAGCGGATTGCGCAGCACATCGCGCACCAATCGGGCATAGGGGCTGCTTGAAGGCTCTTGCTGCGCCAAGGACAAGAACAACAAGGCAAGGGGCAGGATCACAAGGTTCTCTACAATCAGGCAATGGGCAAAAATGCGAATTGCGGTCTCTGGCCCTAACAGGGCCTGGCCGATGGGAAAGCCCAGAAACCCGCTATTGGCCATGGACACCCCCAAACCCACCACCGCGGCCTCTGCCAATGTCATGCGCAGCGCCCAGCGGGCACAAGCCGCGCATATCACCATCACCGCGAAGGAACCCGCCCCATAGACCAGCAAAAACCGCAGATCGAAAGCTTCGGTCGCGGGGGTGGTGGCAAGGGCCAGAAAGATCAGGGCAGGCAGGGCAATTCGGATAACGATCTGGCCCGCCGGGGCCACATGGGCGCGATCCAGATAGCCACTGCGCACCGCACCAAAGCCGATTGCAATTACAGCGAAAATGGGCAGCAATGTTTGCAGAAAAACCATGCCGCCGCGCCCTTATGCTAAAAGATCGTCTCGAGTATGATCTTGAGGGCAATCGCCCCCAATGTGCCAAGCATGATGATGTCAAAGACTTTGGGAGAGGCGCGTTTTCCCAGCCAGTTGCCAAGCGGCATGGAGAGAAACACCAAGCCCAACGCGCCAAACCCCATCGCCAGCTTCTCTGCACTCAGCAGTCCCACACTCCAAAGAGCGGGGATTTGCATCGCTGTCATGGCCACGAAAAAGATGGAAATCGTGCCGATGAACGTTTCTCGCGGCAGTTTCATGGCATTCAGGAAGGTGATGGATGCTGGCGCCGAAATGCCCGTGGCCCCTTGCAAGAACCCACCCGCCAGCCCGGCGGCACCGCACAGGCGGTTTGCCGTATCACGCGCCAAGGCCCAGCCGGGCTTTGCCAGCCGCAAGGCGATATAGGCAATCACCGACAGCGCCACCAGCAGCGACAGTGTTTCTTGTGGCAGCACCGCAAGAACCCATGTCCCCACCGCAACCCCCAACATGCCACCCCCGGCAAACAGGAACAGAAACCGCTTCGGCATGGCCTGTTGGCGAAATTGCCAAGCCTGCCAGATATTGCTGAGCAGGTTTGGCACAACCAGAATTGCGACCGCCGTTTGCACATTGAACAGCATTGTCAGGGCAGGGGCCGCAATAACGGGCACGCCCGCGCCAATCGCACCTTTCATCACACCGCCCAGAAGAATGGCCAGAATGGCTAGAATGACGCTCACAGCGAACCCCCGCCTTAATGTCTGCCGTGCAGTGTCACCAGACCGCGCCCAGATTCAACCCTGATGTTCAAAAGATATACGGTGCATCGAATGACTACGCTTGGCGCAAAATATAATATAATCAGATGGTTGCAAAAATTATTCCTCCTTGCAACAAAAAACATATGCAATATACTTATAACTTGCGCAGGGTTTGAATGATCTTTGCCTCGTGCCGCTGTTGTCTGACCCAAGCTTGCGACACATCATGACCCATTGCATATGGCACCGTACCGCCCCATCCCAAAACAGGCAAAATGCCCATGCCCGTCCTGCCAAGCCCGCTCTGCCCCGACTGGCCGAATATGCGCCACCTGCGCCTGCTGGATATCGCGGCGCAGGATGGATCGCTGACACAGGCGGCGCGGGCGGTGCATATCTCGCAGCCCGCAGCATCGCAGGCGATTGCGAAACTTGCCCGCGTTTTTGATGCCCCGTTGTTTGAACGTGTGGGCAATGCGGTAATGCTTACCCCGGAAGGGCAGATTGTGACGGCGCGCGCCCGCCGGGCGCTTGCGCATCTGCAAGACCCGGTGCCCCTGTCCAAGGGCCGGGCGCGCCAGCCCACGGATACCCTGTTGGAACGCTATGCCAGCATAACACAGTTGCGCGTCATGGCGCTATTTGCGCTGGAGGGCAGTTTTGCGGCCACCGCGCAGGGCCTGGGGCAGACCGAAGCCTCTGTTCAGCGCGCCGCAAAAGATCTGGAGCGTGTTTTGGGCCAACCTGTGTTTGAAGGGGGGCGGCGCAATCGCACGCTGACAGCCATGGGGCAGGCGGTGGCCCGCAGTGCAAGCCTTGCCTTGCGCGAGATTGAAATGGCCCATGCCGAATTGCGCGAGTGGCGTGGCCTGTTTGACAGCCGCCTTGTGATCGGGGCATTGCCGCTTGCGCGTACCCGGATTGTGCCGCGCGCTGTTGTGCGGCTATTGGCAAAATACCCCAGCGCCACGATAGAGATTTTGGATGGCGCTTATGGGTTTTTGCTGCAACGCCTGCGATTGGGGGCTTGCGATATGATTGTCGGCGCATTGCGTGATGATGCGGGCGCAGATGATCTGGCCGAGACCCGGCTTCTGAATGATTCGCTTTGTGTTGTGGCCCGCGCCGGGCACCCTTTGGCGCGGCGTGCCGTTTCGGGGCCGGAATTGGGGCAGTTTCCCTGGGTCGTTCCGCGCAGTGACGCACCTGCCCGCCGTGTGTTTGAAGCATTTGCCCGGCACCACAACCTTGATCAGCACCTTAGTGGCCATGTCGAGACCGGCTCTTTGGTTGTGCTGCGGGGGGTATTGCTGGAATCAGATGCATTGGCGCTGATTTCCCCCAATCAGATCAGTTATGAATTGGAACAGGGTTTGATGGTGGCGCTGGATATTCCTGTTACGGGCAGTGCCCGCGATATTGGCGTAACCGTTCTGCGCGAAGGCATGCCGGGACGGCTGCATCTGGATTTCCTGAAGTTTCTGGCTCAGGAAGCCAGCAATGCTTCTGCCCCCGATCCGGGTTTGCGGTAACATTTCGCAGAAAACTTATTGGTTGTGGATAATTTCAATGCGATTGCATCCAAGTGTTATTTGCATCCACAGCAGCTTGTTGCCAGAATGGCGCATGGGGAGGTTGCGGTTTCCTTATCTGCGCCGCAGATGGGAGGCAGACCATCTTGCACCAAGGATATCCAAGATAACACGGGATAGGCTATGAACAGGGGTTTTTGTGCTGGGCGGCGATGACCGCAGGGCGTTCATCGGGTTTACATAGCCGTCAAGTTAAGTGGTGCATGAAGGAATATAATTGATGGCAACGCAAAACGCGACATATTGTAACGACGGAGAGGACGCATGCAGCCGGGAGACTGCTTGCCAAAGACAGTTCAACGACAACAGCATAAAAATGCTGCGAAACACTCAGGGAGGACGACCATGACACTTGGACACACACGCCTAGCATTTTTCCGCCAATCCGCCGCAGCCGTGGCTTTGGCATCTGGCCTGTTTGGCGCATCTTTTGCCGCCGCGCAAACCGAACTTCGGTTGCACACATTTGTAGGCCCCAGCCACATCATCTTCACCAATATTCTGGAACCGCTGGCCGCAGAGATTGCCGAAGCGTCTGGCGGTGAGCTGACACTTACGCTTTACCCGTCCATGCAGCTTGGCGGCGGCGCGCCCCAACTGATCCGGCAGGCGCAAGAGGGCACGGTTGATATGGTGTTCAGCTTGCCCGGTTACACCTCGCCGCAATTTCCGCGCACCCAGATGATCGAACTGCCGGGCCTGTCGGAAGATGGCGTGGCCTCAACCACTTTGATGTGGGAATTGTTGGAAAATGGCTATCTTGATCCCGAATTTGACGGGCTGAAAGTGCTGGCGCTTTGGGCGGCGGATGATGCCGGTATCTATACCCGCGAAAAGCCGATCCGTTCCATGGAAGATATTGCAGGGATGATCCTGCGCTCGCCCTCTGCCGCGCAGGCAGGCCAGATCGAGGCTTTGGGCGGCACGCCGGTTGCCATGCCGATCACCGAACTCTACCCGCAGCTGGAACGCGGCGTGATTGATGGCGCGATGGTGCCTTTCACCACAATCCTTGATTTCCGCATGCATGAAGTGGCGAATTACTACACGCTGACGGGGCCAATCTTCGGGCGGTCGCAGTTTACCGTTGTGATGAACGAGGATAGCTACAACCGCCTCAGCCCAGAGCATCAGGCGATTATCGACAATGCGACAGGGATTGAACTTAGCCGCAAGGCAACCCAAGCCTATCTTGATCGCGCCGATGAAAGCGTGGCCTTTGTGCGGGCCGATCCCAGCAAGGAAGTGATCGAATTCTCTGCCGAGGAACAGGCGCGCATTCTGGAAACCCTGTCACCCATCTATGCGCAATGGGCTGCGGAAATGGAAGCGCAGGGGATTGACGGGCGCGCATTGCTGGCTGTGGCCGGCGTGACGCTGGATTAAGATCATGCTGGCACAGATTGAACGCGGGTTAGAGCGGGTTTTGCGCGTCATAGCCTATGGCGGCGGTCTGGTGCTGGCGGCGCTGATGCTGTTGGTTATTTATGAAATCAACATGCGATACTTCTTTGGCCGCCCCTTCCGGGGCGGCTATGAACTGACAGAACTGGCCATGTCACTTATTGTCGCATTGGGGCTGCCTTACACGGCCATAAAGCGCGAGCATGTCACGGTTGATCTGCTGGGCCGCTGGCTGGATTTGCCCGTCATGCGCTGGCTGACGGCCTTGGTGCATCTGGCAGGGGCTGTGTTTCTGGCCTATGTCGCGTGGCGTGCGTGGATCTATGCTTCTGGCAGTTTGCGGTGGTCGGACATGACCAATATGATGCGCATTCCCAAGCATCCGTTTCAATTTGCGGTGGCGATATCGCTGGGTCTGTTTGCGCTGGTTCTGGCGCTGGAATCCGTCAAGACAATGACGGCAGGCAAGACTGACAGGCAGGAAAAACAATGACACCTTTGATGGCGGGCCTTGTGGGCTTTGCAGCGCTGTTTGCGCTTTTGGGGCTGCGTGTGCCGATTGGTTTGGCCATGATGGCCGTGGGCGCAGGCGGGATTGCGATTCTCAACTCGCCCCAAGCGGCGATGAATGTTCTGGGGTCTTTTCCCTATTCCTATTCGGCAGTTTTCAGCCTGAGCGTTATTCCCCTGTTCATCTTGATGGGGGCTTTCGCCACGGTATCGGGGATGGGCAGCGATTTGTATCGCACGGCCTATAGCTGGGTGGGCCACAGACGCGGCGGGCTGGCCTCTGCCACGATCATATCTTGCGCGGGGTTTGCGGCACTTTCAGGGTCTTCCATTGCGGCGGCGGCGACAATGGGCAAGGTCGCATTGCCAGAGATGGAGCGTTACAAATACGATGCGGGCCTTGCCACAGGCGCGATTGCGGCAGGCGGCACGCTGGGCATTCTGATACCGCCCTCTACCGTGCTGATTGTCTATGCGCTTTTGACAGAGCAATCCGTAGGCCGTTTGTTTCTGGCCGGTTTTTTGCCCGGCTTGCTGCTGACAGTGCTGTTTGTCATTACCATCATGATCGTGGCGCGGCTTAACCCGGCCGCTGGCCCTGCCGGCCCGCGCGTGGGCTTTGCAGAGCGGTTTCGTGTTCTGGGCAATTCCGGGGCGCTGATCTTTATTGTGACAATTGTGATTGGCGGGATTTACACAGGCGTTTTCACCGTGACAGAAGCGGCCTCTGTCGGGGCATTCCTGACATTTCTGCACGCGCTGTGGTCGGGCCGCCTGACGGTGTCACGGTTCTTTGAAGCGTTGTTGAGCACGATCAAAACCACATCCATGGTGTTCTTCATCCTGATCGGGGCACATTTTTTCGCGCCGTTTCTGGCACTCACCCGTATCCCCGTCAATCTGGCGGCGGCAGTGGGGGAATTGGCCGTGCCCGCGCTGGGGATTTTGCTGATCATCATCGCGCTTTACATCATCCTTGGCACTTTCATGGAAGGCTTTGCCATGCTGGTGCTGACCATTCCCATCGTGCTGCCCGTCATCTTGGCCTTGGGCTATGATCCGATCTGGTTCGGGATTGTGATGGTGGTAGTGGTGGAAATGGGTCTGATCTCGCCGCCTGTCGGGATGAATGTGTTTGTGGTGAAAGGCGTGGCGCAGCATGTGCCATTGTCAAAAATATACCGTGGCATCATCCCGTTTTGGCTGGCGATGGGGGTTTGTGTGATCTTGCTTATCATGTTCCCGCAAATTGCGCTGTATTTGCCCAATACAATGATGGGCAGAGGGTAACACGCCATGACATGAATTAACCCAAGGGTTAATCTGGAAGCAAAAGAATATAATTGTATGGTCAGGGAATAGCGTCATATTGCGCCTTAGGGAGAGACTTGGCGCAGGCCTGAGAGGGAACACCAAACCAGTCTGATTTGTCTGTGTGATCGGAGAACCGACACGCTTTAGGGAGGAGTAGACAAATGAAACGCAGAAATCTGATATTCGGGGCGGCGACTGTGGCCATGCTGGTGGCAGGCGCAACTACGGCATCGGCACAGGATGTAATCCGCCTTGGCGCAGCAGCGCCCAAAACCGGCCCCTTGGCCGGGGGTGCGGATGTAACCCATTGGCCCGCAGTGCGGCTTTGGGTGCATCAAACCAACGAAGCGGGCGGCTTGCAGCTGGAAAGCGGCCCGGCGCTGATAGAGCTGATTGAATATGATGATCAGACCAATCCGCAGCAGGCCATTCAGGCCGCGCAGCGCATGGCCACGCAAGACCGTGTGGATTTCATGGTTGCGCCCTATTCCACGGGCCTTAATCTGGCGGCGGCACCCATTTTCAGCCAGTTGGGCTATCCCCAGATCACCGGGACGAATGTAACCAACCAGCAGCCTGAACTTTCGGCACAGTTTCCCGGCATGTTCTTTGTGCTGGGCCGCACTGGTGTTATGGCCGAAGATACCGCGCGCGTGCTGGTCGATCTGCGCGAAGCTGGCGATATTGGCAACCGCGTGGCGCTGGTAAATGTGGCGGATGCTTTCGGGATCGAGATGGCCGGAATTTCCCGGGCGATACTGGAAGAAAACGGGTTCGAGATTGTCTATCAAACCTCTTACCCCTTGGGCACGCAAGATATCGCGCCCATCATCGACGGGGCGCGCGCGGCAGAGCCTGACGCCTTTATCGCATGGTCATATCCGGGCGATACCTTCGCGCTGACAGATCAGGCAATCATCCAGAACTTTGCGCCAAAAGTGTTCTTTACCGCTGTCGCAACGGCCTTCCCCTCGTATGGCGCGCGTTTCGGGGCGCAGGCCGAGGGCGTGATGGGCATGGGCGGTGTGAACCCCGATGATCCGGCTTTCGCGGCCTTTGCGGCGGCACATACCGAATTTGCAGGGCAGGGGCCGGATTTCTGGGCTTCTGCGGCCACCTATGCCACTTTGGAAATCCTTGGTCAGGCGATAGAGGCCACGGGTTCCAAGGATCGTGCGGTGGTTATGGACTATCTGCAAGACAACGCCAATGTCTATGAAACGGTGCTTGGCCCGGTTCAGTTTAACGACATGAACGATAACGAACGCTACTGGACAGTTGGCCAATGGCAAAACGGGGTGTTCCGCGGCGTTGCGGCACGCGGGCGCGATGGCGTGTCTGATGTGATCCTGAAAGACGGCTGGGACTAACCACCCCGGAGCGGGCGGGCGCGCGCCCGCGCCCGGCCCCGCCGCCGTCGCCAGAGGAAGTGGGTGTTAGGTGCTTGAAACAAATAACCCG
>JAUVXF010000030.1 GCA_030603695.1 Natronohydrobacter sp.
AGGAATGTCCGGGAATGGTTTGCAGCCCGCAATCAGTTCGCTATCATGTTCGACGTGCGCTTCAACGCGTAACCGTATCTGAAACCCGCATGGGCCAGCCCAGATACACAAAGTTCATGACACTCTCACATCTTGTCGTGTTAGACGCTTTCTATCACTTTTGGGCAGATTTCACCGCGACAGGTGCTTGACCAAAACAGGCCCTGCACGCATGAAAGACATCATGGAACCACAGATCGCCGCCTCGTCCATTTCCAAGAATCGCTCGTCCGATCGCAAGCGCGGTTCGGGCGTGAAATATGTGTATGATATCCTGCGCGATGAAATCCTTGATCTGGTCTTGCCGCCGGGTAGCCAGATAGATGAAAGCCAGCTTGCAGAGCGCCTGAACATGTCGCGCACGCCCATCCGCGAGGCCTTGGTGCGCCTTGCAGGGGATGGGTTGGTCACAACGCTGCCCAACCGTTCAACAGTTGTGGCGCAGATAGATTTCTTGAACCTGCACCACTTTTTTGATGCGATAACCCTGATGTATCGCGTCACGACGCGACTGGCGGGGGAAAACCGCACAGAGGATGATTTGCGCGCAATAATGGCCCATCAGGCCGCCTTTGTGCGCGCAGTAGAGGCCCGCGATGCCCGTGCCATGCTGGCCACGAACCGCGATTTCCACGCCGCAATCGGAGAGGCTGCGCGAAATCCCTACTATCAGGGCTTGTTTCTGCGCCTGTTGGATGAAGGGCGACGGATTTTGCGCGTCTATTATTCGTCATTCAATGATGAATTGCCCTATCCCATTGTGCAGGAACATGAGGCGATTATTGCCGCCATCAGAGCACGCGATATCGCGGCCTGTGACCAAGTGGCAAAAGCCCATGCCGATCAGATTGTGGCGCAGATTCAAGCCATGCTGACGCGCGACCGCAGAATGGACATCGGGCTTTAACGCGCTGCCACCCCTTATGGGTTTTCCAGAATGCAGGGCTTTGCGCTGCAAAGACTCTGCTCTTGCGCTTTGCGCATTTTTTGTCGACAATAAAAATACAAGAATGTGCCGTGCAATGGCCAACCATCTTCCCGCGCCTGACATGGCGGCCCTGACCCCGACGGAGGACATATGAACACTCAGATTTTCACAGGCTGCATTCCAGCATTGATGACCCCGTGCACTCCAGACCGAAGCCCGGATTTTGACGCGCTTGTGCGCAAGGGGCAGGAGTTGGTCGCACAGGGAATGTCGGCGGTGGTCTATTGTGGCTCTATGGGCGATTGGCCCTTGTTGTCTGATGCGCAGCGGATGGAAGGGGTGGCGCGGCTGGTGGCGGCGGGCGTGCCTGTAATTGTGGGCACAGGCGCTGTGAATACCGCCAGCGCCGTGGCGCATGCGGCCCATGCCGCACAAGTGGGTGCGCAAGGGTTGATGGTGATCCCACGGGTTTTGTCGCGTGGCACATCACCTGCGGCGCAGGCCGCGCATTTCGCAGCAATTCTGGCCGCCGCGCCCGAACTGCCAGCCGTCATTTACAACAGCCCCTATTACGGCTTTGAAACCCGCGCCGATCTGTTCTTTGCGCTGCGGGACAAACACCCCAATCTTGTGGGGTTCAAGGAATTTGGCGGCGCAGCAGCGCTAAGCTATGCGGCGGAAAACATCACCAGCGGGCGCGAGGATGTGGTTTTGATGGTGGGCGTGGATACGATGGTGGTGCATGGCTTTGTCAGCTGTGGGGCCACCGGGGCGATAACCGGGATCGGCAATGTGCTGCCCAAAGAGGTGCTGCATCTGGTTGCCCTGTCACAAGCGGCGGCAACTGGCGATTGCGCGGCGCGCGCGCGCGCGCAGGAACTGGATGCCGCGCTGCATGTGCTGTCATCCTTTGATGAAGGGCCGGATCTGGTCTTGTTCTACAAATACCTGATGACATTGCGCGGCGCGCCGGAATACACGCTGCATTTCAATGACAGCGATGGGCTTTCCCCTGCGCAGGCCGCGCATGCGCGCGAGCAATTGGCGCTATTTGATCGCTGGTATGGGGAATGGTGCGCCCTGCATGGCTTTGCGGCCGCGTGACATAGGGGGGGGGCGGGATTATGAAACCCCGCCCAGGCCTTCGGCCGCCAGTCGGGCCAATTGTGCCCGCTCTTCCACGCTCAGGGCAACGCCCATCTTGACAGAGATATCGCGCGCGGCATAGCGGCGTTGCGAGGGCAGGCGCGCTCCTTGCCCGGTGATGGCCTGCAACAGCATTTCTGCGCGCGCGAATGGGTCATCCTTGCGGCCCGCCGCAAAGCGCTGCGGGCTGAAGGCAAGGATCAACTCGCCATGGCGGGGCGCAAGCGTGGTGGTGCCCAGAAATTCCAGCGCTTCGGGGCTGGTCAGATCGCCAATCATCGCCGCGGCCAGCAATTCCACCATTGTTGAGATGGCAGACCCCTTATGCCCGCCAAAGGGCAGCATTGCTCCTTCAAGTGCGGCCTGTGGGCTGGTGGTGGGCTGGCCCTGCGCATCCATGGCCCAACCCTCTGGCAGGGGCTTGCCTGCGATGCGGTGCAATTCCACCTCGCCACGCGCCGCGACCGAGGTTGCGAAATCAAAGACATACGGGTGCTGGCCGGGGCGCGGCCAGCCAAAGGCAATCGGGTTTGTGCCCAACAGTGCTTGCGTGCCGCCATGGGGGGCAACTGTTGCGTAGCTTGGGCACATGGCAAGCCCGGCCATGCCGCGCGCGGCCAAAGCCTCTACCTCTGGCCAGAGGGCGGAAAAATGTGTGCAATCCGTGATCACCAGTGCCGCAAGGCCAAAGCGTGCCGTTTGTGCTTCCAGCGCGTCCAGCCCGATATCGAAAGCGGCATTTGCAAAGCCGCCTTGCGCATCCACCCGCACAATCGCGCTGTCATCCATATGCAGCTTAGGCACGGCAGCGGGGTTTACCTTGCCTGCGCGCAAGGTGCGCAAACACCCTTCGATTCGGTAAATCCCGTGCGATTTACAGCCATCCCGCTCGCCCGCGACAATGACGCGCGCCAGAGACTGCGCTTGCAGCGCGCTAAACCCCGCCTTGGTGAATATCCCGATCACTTGCGCGGTCAAATCTTCCAGCGAGAGTGTTTCACTTGCCTGCATTTCGGCGCTCCTCTGTTGCCCTGATCCATCTTGCATACATAATGTATTTGACATGTCGTCAGGAATAAAGTCCAATGACCCAACCATGTCATGTCGCGAGGGTAAAGCAATGCCGCAAACCGCGAAAACACCCCATCTTATCGCGGGGCAATGGGGGGCTGCGGGGCCGGTGGCGCAAGATGTGGATAACGCCTGCTCTGCGGCCGAAATGGCATTTGCCAGCTATGGCTGGACAAGTGCTGCCGCGCGCGCCCGGCTGCTGAATGCCATTGCCGATGCGATTGACGCGCGCAAGGCCGAGATTATCGCGATTTGCACAGAGGAAACCGCCTTGCCAGAGGCGCGCATTGCCGGAGAGATCGGGCGCACATCCGGGCAATTCCGGCTGTTTGCGGCACATCTGCTGGGAGGAGCTGCGCTGGAGTATCGCCATGATCCCGCGCTTCCAGACCGCCAGCCCCTGCCGCGCCCGGATTTGCAGATGATCCAACGGCCCATCGGGCCTGTGGCCGTGTTCGGGGCTTCCAACTTCCCGCTCGCCTTCTCTACCGCTGGGGGGGATACTGCGGCGGCACTGGCGGCAGGTTGCCCCGTGGTGGTAAAGGGCCATCCCGCCCATCCCGGCACATCGCGCCTTGTGGCCGAAGCGATCTGCGAGGCTTTGGCCGCCTGTGGCCATGCGCCCGGCGTTTTTGGCATGGTGCAAGATGGCAGCCCGGAGGCCGGGGCCGCGCTGGTGCAGCATCCGGCCATTCAGGCGGTGGGCTTTACCGGCTCGCACCGTGTGGGGCGGATATTGTTTGATCTTTGCGCCGCGCGCCCCGTGCCCATCCCCTTTTTCGGCGAACTTGGCTCTATCAACCCCGTTTTCATTCTGCCTGCAAAGCTGCACCAAGATGGCGGCGCGTTGGCGCAGGGCTGGGCTGCATCTTTGGCCCTTGGTGTTGGGCAATTTTGCACCAATCCGGGGCTGTTGGTTCTGCCGCGCGGGCCAGAGGGCGCGCAGTTTCTGGAACAGGCACGCATGGCCTTGGCGCAGGTCGCGCCCCAAACCATGCTGACCCCGGACATTGCCAAAGGCGCGTGGGCAGGTTGCACCGCGCTGGCCGCGCTTGCAGGGGTGGATACAGTGCTTGCACCTTCCGGCACAGGCCGAGAGATGGGGCCAGCGCTATATGCCGCAAGCCTTGTGGATTTTCTGGCAACACCTGCCATGGCGCAAGAGGTGTTTGGCCCGGTCGGGCTGGTGCTTTGGGCCGATACGCTTGGCCAGATGGAAACGCTTGCGCGCGCCATGCCGGGGCAATTGACAGCCACGATACAGATGGCAGAGGGCGATACAGAGGCCGCACGCGCCCTGCTGCCACTGCTAGAGCGCAAGGCCGGGCGCGTGCTGTTCAACGGCTTTCCCACCGGGGTAGAGGTGGCAGATGCCATGGTGCATGGCGGCCCCTATCCCGCCAGCACGAATTTTGGCGCAACGTCGGTCGGCACTCTGGCGATCCGGCGCTTCTTGCGGCCAGTATGTTACCAAAACCTGCCAGCGGCGCTGCAAGGCGCTGTTCCGGGCCTGCCGGGAAAGGGGTAATGCGCTGTGCCGACAAACTACATGCAACAAAAACATCTCAAAAGTTCTTGTTGCCTTGCTGCGGGGCGAACCGCATACTTCTGGAAAACAACAACACGTCAACAAGGGAGACTGCTATGAAACCACTCTATCTTCTTGGTGCGGCACTTGGCCTTTCGCTGTCTGTCGGGGCAGCGCAGGCCGATAAGCTGGACAGCATCATCTCATCTGGCACGCTGCGCTGTGCCGTGACCCTAGATTTCCCGCCCATGGGGTCGCGCGATGCCAATAACGAACCTATTGGCTTTGATGTGGATTACTGTCGCGATCTGGCTGCCGCCCTTGGTGTGGATGCAGAGATCGTGGATACACCCTTCCCGGATCGTATTCCGGCGCTTGTGTCAGGGCGCGCAGATGTTGGCGTTGCGTCAACTTCTGATACGTTGGAGCGGGCAAAAACCGTGGGCTTCTCCATCCCCTATTTCGCCTTTACCAATGTTGTCCTAACCCGCGAGGGCACAGGGATCGAGACGTTTGAAGACCTTCAGGGGCGTGATGTCGGTTCTGTTGCCGGGGTGTTTGAGGCGCTGGCGCTGGAAGAGCAGATGACAGCTTGGGGTGGGGGATCGTTCCGGCCCTATCAAAGCCAGGCAGATGTATTCCTTGCCCTGTCTCAGGGCCAGATAGAAGCAACGGTTGTCACCTCTACCGTGGCCTCTGCGATTGTTGAAAGCGGCAATTTCCCCAATCTGGTGATTGGTGGCGATGCGCCTTTCGGGATCGACTATGTGGGCCTGATCACGCTGCGGCAGGAATATGGGCTGATCAACTATCTTGATCTGTTTGTGAACCAGCAAGTGCGCACAGGCCGCTATCAGGAACTGTATGAAAAATGGCTGGGCGGCGCTGTCGCGCCGGATCTGACAGTGCCCGGCGTCTATCGCTGATCGGGTAACAAGTGGGCCGGGGGCATAGCCCCCCGGCCTGTTTCCGGGTGTGACAGGGCGGTTTATGTTCGATTATACATTCCAATGGCGTCAGGCCTATCGCCATCTTCCGCGCATGCTGGAAGGCGCGCTTGTGACGTTGGAAATTGCGGTTCTGTCTTTGATTATTGGCATTGTGATCGCCGTCTTGCTGGCGGTTGCACGCGATTCCAAATCCATCTGGTTGCGCGCGCCTGCGACAGCATGGGTGGAAGTGGCCCGCAATACGCCCGCGCTGTTTCAGATTTACATGGCCCATTTCGGGCTTGGGTCTTTTGGCATATATCTTAGCCCCTATGTGGCGCTGCTGGCCGGGATTGCCTTCAACAATGCAGGCTATCTGTGCGAAACCTTTCGCGGCGCGCTGCGGGCCATTCCAGAAACCCAGACGCGCGCGGGCCGATCACTGGGCATGGGGCAGGCGCAGACATTCCGCCTGATTGTCATGCCACAGATGTTCCGCATCTCGTTTCTGCCCACGACAAACCAGATGGTCTGGGCCATATTGATGACATCGCTTGGCGTGACAGTGGGCATGGCAACTGATCTGACCGGGATTACGCAAAACCTGAATGCGCGCACCTTCCGCACCTTCGAGCTGTTCGCCATGGCGGCAGTGCTGTATTACCTGATCGCCAAGGCGGTCATGCTGGCAGCACGGCTGATCGCCTGGCGCCTGTTCCGGTATTAAGGGGGCAGGGCATGTTTGAAACCGCAATGACCTGGAATGACCTGATGTTCATGCTGCGCGGCGCGGGTGTGACATTGTGGATTACGGCGATTGCCGTGGCCGGGGGAACCGCGCTTGGCATTGTCTTTGGCGTGGCGCGCAGTGCGCTTAGTCCTTGGGTGACATGGCCTTTGGCCTTTGTGCTGGATGTGCTGCGCTCTGTTCCGCTGCTGATCCAACTGGTGCTGGCAAATTCCTTTCAGGCCATTGCCGGGCTGGGCTGGTCGCCTTTTGTGACATCTTGCGTGGTGCTGGCGCTTTATACGGCCGCGTTATGCACCGAGGTGGTGCGCGGCGCGATCCTGTCTGTGCCGGAAACAACCCGCAGGGCCGCGCGATCCCTTGGCATGACATGGGCGCAGGATCAGACGCAGATTGTCTTTCCCATGGCGCTGCGCGTGGGCCTGCCAAGCTGGATAAACCTGACATTGGGGGTGATGAAGGATAGCGCCCTTGTGCTGTGGCTGGGCATTATCGAATTGCTGCGCGCCTCGCAAATTCTGGTGACGCGCCTGCAAGAGCCGATGTTCATTCTGCTGGTGGCCGGGGCGATTTACTTCCTTATCAGCTTCCCTGTTGCCCGTTTTGGCGAGAGACTGGAAAAAAGGTGGCGTGCGCATGATTGAGATTGAGAAGGTCTATAAATCCTTCGGCAAGCTGGACGTGCTGAAGGGCGTTGATCTGACAGTCGCGCGTGGCGAGGTTGTCTCTATCATCGGTGGGTCTGGCTCTGGCAAATCCACGCTGTTGACCTGCATCAACGGGCTGGAGCCAATCCAATCCGGGCGGATTTTGATAGATGGAACAGATGTGCATGCGCGCAGCACCGATCTGAACAAGCTGCGCCGCAAAGTGGGGATCGTGTTTCAGCAGTTCAACGCATTTCCGCATCTGACGGTTCTGGACAATGTTACCCTTGCGCCGCGCAAAGTGCTGGGCATGTCGCGTGCCGAGGCAGAGGAGATTGCCGTCAAGCAGTTGCGGCATGTGGGCCTGGCCGATAAGTTGAAAGTCTATCCCTCGCGCCTGTCGGGCGGCCAGCAGCAGCGCATGGCGATTGCACGCGCGCTGGCCATGTCGCCGCAATATATGCTGTTTGACGAGGTGACATCGGCGCTTGACCCGCTTTTGGTGGGCGAGGTTCTGGACACGCTGAAAATGCTGGCCGAAGAGGGGATGACGATGATCTGTGTCACCCATGAAATGACGTTTGCGCGCGATGTGTCGCAGCGCGTGGCCTTTTTTCATCAGGGCATTTTGGCAGAGATTGGCCCGCCAGATCAGATTTTTGGCGCGCCCCAGCACCCGGAAACACAAAAATTCCTGTCCAACGTGCGCTGATGCAAACTGACAGCGATCAGATTCTGGTGGTGGGCGCCGGGGTTATTGGCCTGTCCGTTGCTTTGGCCGCGCAGGCGCGTGGCCTGTCGGTGCGGGTGATAGAACGCGCGGGGCCGGCTGCCGGGGCCTCTGCGGGCAATGCGGGTGCGTTTGCCTTCAGCGATATCCTGCCCTTGGCCGCGCCGCGCATTCTGCGCCAAGCGCCTTTCTGGTTGGCAGACCCCTTGGGGCCGCTCTCCATTCCGCCTGCCTATGCTGTGAAGATCGCGCCATGGCTGTGGCGCTTCTGGAAAGCCAGTTTTCCGGCGCAGGTGGCGGCCTCTACCCAAGCGCTGATTGCGCTGATGCGCCATTCCCAAGCCACGCTGTCGCCCTTTCTGGCGCGCGAGGGGCTGTCGCATATGGTGCGCCGCAAGGGCCAGTTGCAGCTCTATGAAGGCACGCGCGAATATCGCGCCAGCCTGCCGGGCTGGCAGTTGCGCGCCGAGAATGGCATCGCCTTTGAGCCTGTGGAGGGCGCGGCCATTGCCGAAATCCAGCCCGGTATCGCGCCGCGTTTCACGCATGGTGTCTGGACGCCCGATTGGCATAGCGTGACAGACCCCAAAGCCTATACACTGGCCCTTGCGGCGCAATTTCAGGCGCGCGGCGGCGAGCTGGTGCAACAAGAAGCGCTTGCGCTGCGCCCTGACGGTGTGCAAACCAGCGCGGGCCTGCTGAAGGGCCGCGTTGTGCTGGCGGCGGGGGCTTGGTCGCACCATCTGGCGCGCGGGCTGGGGCTGCGTATCCCGCTGGAGACAGAGCGCGGCTATAACACCACCCTGCCCGCAGGTGCCTTTGATCTGCGCACGCAGCTTACCTTTTCCGGGCATGGGTTTGTGATTTCGGCGCTGGAATGTGGGGTGCGTGTGGGCGGCGCGGTAGAATTGGGCGGGCTGGACTTGCCCCCCAATATGCGCCGCGCCGAGGCCATGTTGCAAAAGGCGCAGGCCTTTTTGCCGGGGCTGCGCACGCAAGGGGGCACGCAATGGATGGGCTTTCGCCCATCCTTGCCCGACAGCCTGCCCGCGATTGGCCCTGTGCCGGGCCATCCGGGCGTGATCTGCGCCTTTGGCCATGGCCATCTGGGGCTGACCCAATCCACCGCCACAGCGGAAATCGTGGCCGATCTGCTGACAGGCCGCGCCCCCCCGCTAGATCTGCGCCCCTTCGCGCCTGAAAGGTTCCAATGACGCGACATGTTTTTTCCTGCATCGATGGCCATACCTGCGGCAATCCGGTTCGGCTGGTGATTGGCGGCGCGCCCCATCTGGAGGGCGCGACCATGCTGGAGCGGCGCGCGGATTTTCTGGCCCGCCATGACTGGGTGCGCACGGGCCTGATGTTCGAGCCGCGCGGCCATGACATGATGTCGGGCGCGATCCTGTATCCGGCAACGCGGCCCGATTGCGATATCGGCGTGTTGTTTATTGAAACATCGGGCTGTCTGCCCATGTGCGGCCATGGCACGATTGGCACTGTCACCATGGCGCTGGAACATGGTTTGATCACCCCGCGCGTTGCTGGCCAGTTGGCGCTGGATACCCCTGCCGGGCGGGTGGCGATCGCCTATAGCCAATCGGGCGCATATGTAGAGGAGGTGCGGCTTACAAATGTGCCCGCCTATCTGCATGCCACGGGCCTGCGCGCCCATGTGGAGGGGTTTGGCGAGGTGGTGGTGGATGTGGCCTATGGCGGCAATTTCTACGCCATAGTAGAGCCGCAGCCAAATTTCCGCGATATGGCGGATTTCAGCGCGGCAGAGCTGGTGCAGATCAGCCCGCGCCTGCGCGCGGCGCTGAATGCCGCTTATGACTTCACCCATCCGGAACATCCGCAAATTCGCGGCCTGAGCCATATTCTGTGGACAGGGGCGGCCCGCGATAGCCGCGCCCATGCGCGCAATGCGGTGTTTTATGGTGACAAGGCGATAGATCGCTCTCCTTGCGGCACAGGCACATCTGCGCGCATGGCACAACTGGCCGCGCAGGGGCGTTTGCAGGTGGGGCAGGATTTCGTGCATGAATCGATCATTGGCAGCCTGTTTTATGGCCGCGTAGAAGCTGCGGCCAAAGTGGGGCCTTATGCCGGTATTGTGCCCTCTATTGCAGGTTGGGCGCGGATGACGGGCTATAACACGATCTTCATCGATGATCGTGATCCTTTTGCACATGGGTTTGTGGTCACATGACAGAAACAGCGCTGAGTATTGTTCCTGCACAGGCCGAAGTTTTGGCGCCGGTGCTGCTCTGTGATCCGGGCCTGAGTTTCTGGGGCGGGGTGGATGCCGCGACAGGGCAGGTGATAGATACCCATCACCCGCTTTGCGGGCAGTCCCTGGCCGGGCGGGTGGTGCTGATGCCCACAAGCCGTGGGTCTTGCACAGGCAGCGGGGTGTTGCTGGAACTGGTGCTCAATGGCCATGCCCCCGCCGCGCTGGTGTTTCGAGAGGGGGAAGATGTGCTTACCCTTGGGGCCTTGATTGCGGCGCATCTGTTTGATCACGCTCTGCCTGTGCTGCGCCTGCCTGCGCCTGCGTTTGATCAGCTTGCCCAAGCCGGACAGGCGCGCATCACGCCCACACGGCTAGAGGCCGGGGCGCTGGATATTGCGCTTGCCCCCGCAAACCCCGACAGGCTGGTTTTATCTGCGCAGGATCGCGCCATTCTGGGCGGGGCCGAAGGCGCGGCCAATGCGCTGGCCATGAAAATCATCTGCATCATGGCCGCACAGCAAGGGGCCAGTGGCCTTACCGATATCACGCGCGGGCATATTGATGGCTGCATCTATGCCAGCCCTGCCAATCTGCGCTTTGCCGAGGCCATGCGCGACATGGGCGCGCGCGTGCGCGTGCCCGCAACGATGAATGCGATTTCGGTGGAACATGGGCATTGGCAGGCGCAGGGCGTGCCCCCGTCATTTGGCGGCCCCGCCGCGCGTCTGGCGGATGCTTATGTGGCCATGGGCGCGCGCCCGACCTTCACCTGTGCGCCCTATCTGCTGGAAAATGCGCCTGTTCAGGACGAAGCAATCGCTTGGGCGGAATCGAATGCGGTTGTCTATGCCAACACTGTTTTGGGGGCGCGCACTGTCAAACACCCGGATTTTCTGGATCTGTTCATCGCCATGACAGGGCGCGCGCCACTGTCGGGCGTCTATCTGCCAGAGGCCCGCCGCCCCGCGCGCATGATCCATGTGGATTTCCCTGATGGCGCGGATGATAGCATCTGGCCCATGCTGGGCTGGCTGGCAGGTGCGCTGGCGCCAGACCGCATTCCCTGCCTGACAGGGCTGGAGCAGGCCAATCCCAGCCCCTGTGACCTCAAGGCGCTATGTGCGGCCTTTGGCACAACCTCTGCCGCGCCGATGCTGCATGTCGCAGGTGTCACGCCAGAGGCCAATATGCCACCTACGCCGGGGGCGGATACGGCCCATATCGCGCGCGCCGATCTTGTGGCGCTGTGGCAGCAGTTCAATGCAGCCCCGCGCGCGGTGCAGCTTGTGGCCATTGGCAGCCCCCATGCCTCGGCCCCGGAATGTCGGGCATTTGCCGATCTGATGGCGGGCAGGCATGTGGCGCAGGGGGTAGATGCGATCATCACATGCGGGGTGGATGTGCAGGCGCAATTGCGCACGGATGGCACGCTTGCGCGGCTGGAAGCGGCTGGCGTGCAGGTGCTGCGCGATCTGTGCTGGTGTTCGATAAGCGAGCCTGTATTTCCACCCTCTGCCCAAGTGATCATGACAAATTCGGGCAAATACGCCCATTATGGCCCCGGATTGACAGGGCGGCAGATGCGCTTTGGCGCGCTGGCCGATTGCGCAGAAGCTGCCATGACAGGGCTGGCCCCAGACCGCCTACCCCTCTGGCTGGCAGAATAGGGGGGGCACAGATGCGATCCAGCAAAACCCTGCATGTCATTTCCGCCCATGCCGAAGGCGAGGTTGGGGATGTAATCGTGGGCGGCTATGCGCCACCCCCCGGCGCAACCCTGTGGGAACAAAGCCGATTTATAGCGCAGGATGAAACCTTGCGCAATTTCGTGCTGAATGAACCGCGCGGCGGGGTGTTTCGCCATGTCAATCTGTTGGTTCCGCCCAAAAACCCTGCCGCGGATGCGGCCTTTATCATTATGGAACCCGCCGATACCCCGCCCATGTCCGGTTCCAATTCCATCTGTGTGGCGACTGTCTTGCTGGATAGCGGGATCATCCCCATGCAAGAGCCTGAAACAACCCTGACACTGGAAGCCCCCGGTGGGCTGGTGCAGGTGCGTGCACAGTGCCGCAATGGCAAGGCAGAGCGCATTTTCGTGCGCAACCTGCCCAGTTTTGCAGCGCGGCTGGATGCGCGGCTGGATGTGCCGGGGCTTGGCACGATTGGCGTTGATACCGCCTTTGGGGGTGACAGTTTTGTAACCGTGGATGCCGCAGCGCTGGGGTTTGAGATCATCCCCTCGGAAGCGCGCAGCATGGCTGAACTTGGGGTCAGGATTACCGAGGCCGCAAATGCCGCCCTTGGCTTTGAGCATCCCGAATTGCCCGATTGGCGCCACATCTCGTTTTGCCTGTTTGCAGGCCCGGTTGTGCGCGATGGCGCGTTGCTGCAAGCGCGTTCTGCCGTGGCGATCAGGCCCGGGAAGATTGACCGCTCGCCCACTGGCACGGCGCTGTGCGCGCGCATGGCCCTTTTGGCCGCGCGTGGGCAGATGGGGCCGGATGACAGGCTGGTGACGCAATCCATCATCGGCTCTACATTCGAGGGGCGCATATTGGGACAAACGCCCCTTGGCCCGCATATGGCCATTCTGCCCGAAATATCGGGGCGCGCCTGGATAACGGGGATTCACCAGCATATGCTGGATCCCGGCGATCCCTGGCCCGGTGGCTACCGACTTAGCGATACATGGCCGGGCGCTTAGGGCGCGCGGCACACCCTCTCAGCGCCGCGTGGCGGCCAATGCGGCTCGCAAGATACCGCCCGCAGTGCCAAGCGCGGCCTCTGCCTGCGCCGGGGTCGCGCCAGATGCCACAAGAACCGCCGGCTTGATCCGCCAGTCGCACAACTCCAGCGCGGCTGCGGCCCGCTCTGGCGTGACATCGGCTATGCGCGCAACCATCGCTGTCGCGCGGCTGCGCAATTTGGCGTTTTGCGCCCGCATATCCACCATCAGCCCCTCATGCACATGGCCCAGCCGCACCATGATTTGCGTGGAAATCATGTTCAGCACCACTTTCTGCGCCGTTCCGGCCTTCATGCGGGTGGAACCTGCCACCACCTCTGCGCCTGTCTGGGTCAGGATTGCATGGTCAGCGGCCTGCAAAAGCGGTGTGTCGGGGTTGCAGGCAATCCCAAGTGTCAGCGCGCCAGCGGCCCGCGCGGCCAAAAGCGCGGCCACGGTGAACGGGGTGCGCCCACTGGCAGCAATGCCGATCACCACATCTTGCGGCCCAAGTGCGGCCTGCGTTGCCTGCGCGCGGGCATCCTCTGTATTGTCTTCTGCCCCTTCAATACCGCGCCGCAAGGCGGCATCGCCGCCCGCAATCAGATAGGCCACCCGCGCCTCTGGCCAGTTGAAGGTGGGGCCAAGTTCTGTCCCGTCCTGCACGGCAATGCGGATAGAGGTTCCTGCCCCTGCATAGACCAGCCGCCCCCCGTCGCGCAGGCGTGGCACGGCCGCTTCTATGGCATGGGCGATTGTGGGAAGGGCGGGCGCAATGCAGGCCACGGCTGCCATCTGGCTTTCCCAAATGGCAACAAGCGCTGTCAGGCTGTCCCAACTATCCAGCGCCATGTAGCGGGGATCTGCGATTTCGGTCATGGTGGCAACCTTGGTCAAGGGCGGCGCGGGATGATTGCCGCACCTGCCCATTGCGGTAGCCGGATGCAGGCCAAAGCGCAAGACTGACAAGAAAGCGCTTTTCATTCGGGGCCTGTGCAGTATTCCTGCCATCAGGAGGGCCGGTATGCGGGTATTTGTCGGGCTGGATGGCGGGGGCACAGGCTGCCGCGCGCAGGTGGAATTTGAAGATGGCACGCGCCTGCCCCCACAGACAGGGGGGGCGGCCAATGTCAGCACAGACCCCGACAGCGCGATTGCCGCCATAACAGATGTGCTGGCGCGGGCCGTTGCTGCGGCGCAGGCCCATGTGGGCGCACCACCGCTGAAGCCTGAAATCGTGCTTGGCATTGCCGGGGTGGTGGAAAGCGGGCTGGCCCCGCGTGTGAAAGCTGCGCTTCCCTATGCACGGGCATCTGTGCTGGGAGATATCGAAATTGCCCTTGCTGGCGCGTTCGAGAATGCGGATGGGCTGGTGATGGTGGTGGGCACAGGATCGGTTCTTGCCTGCCAGCAGGCCGGGCAGATGCGCCGTTTGGGCGGGTATGGGCTGGCCTTGGGCGATCAGGGAAGTGGCGCATGGATCGGGCGCGCGGCGCTGCGCCAAAGCCTTTATGCGCGCGACGGGCTGGCGCCTGACGGGCCGCTGGCGGCAGCGTTGTGGCAGCGCTTTGGCAGCTTGGCCGCGATGATAGAATTCGCCGCCACTGCGCGCCCTGCCGATTATGCGGCCCTTGCGCCCTTGGTGCTGGAACATGACCGCGCGCAGTGCCCGGTTGCGGGGCAGGTGCTGGATGCGGGCTGCGCCTATTTGCGCCATGCGATTGCGCGCTTGCAGGCAGGGGCGCGCGATATGCCCGTGGCGGCGCTGGGTGGCCTTGGCCCGGTGCTTTTGGCACGGATTATCGGCCAGGGCGGTGTGGGGTTTCGCGTGGCCGCGCCCAAAGGCTCTGGGCTGGAGGGGGCCTTGTGGCTGGCACGCAGCCTGCACCCATTCGCGCCGGAGGGCAGAAGATGACACTGGTTCTGAAAGCTGCACAGGTTTTTGACGGCTGGCAGATGCACGCAGAGGCGGCAATCAGCCTTGCCCCCGATGGCCGGATTGCAGCGCTGCACCCCCAAGGCAGCCCGCTGCCTGCCCCGGCGCTGGATCTTGGCGCAGGTATTCTTGCGCCGGGGCTGGTGGATTTGCAGGTGAATGGCGGCGGCGGCGTGATGGTTGGGCCTGAGACGGATATGGCGCAACTGGCCCATATCTGCGCCATTCATACTGCCCTTGGGGCCTGTGCCATTCTGCCCACGCTGATTACCGATGCCCCCGATGTGACAGTGCGTGTCATCGCGGCGGGCAGTGCCGCCGCGCGGGCCGGGGTGCAGGGCTTTGCGGGGCTGCATCTGGAAGGGCCGCATCTGGCCCAATCCCGCAAGGGCGCGCATGATCCAGCCCTTATCCGGCCCATGCGCGATGCCGATCTGGCGCTGTTGCTGCGCGCGGCGCAGGATTTGCCCGCGCTGATGGTCACGCTTGCACCTGAGGCCGTCACGCTCGAGCAGATACGCGCCTTGGCGCAAGCGGGGGTGGTTGTCAGCCTTGGTCATTCCGATTGCACCAGCGCCCAGGCACAGGCCGCCCAAGCGGCAGGCGCGCGCGCGGTAACACATCTGTTCAACGCGATGAGCGGGCTGCAAACCCGTGCGCCGGGGTTGGTGGGCGCAGCCCTGACCTCGGATTTACGCGCGGGCATCATTGCCGATGGCGTGCATGTCGCGCCCGAATGTTTGCAAATCGCCTTGCAGATGAAAGCCCCCGATGGGCTGTTTCTTGTCAGCGATGCGATGGCTGTGGCAGGCAGCACGATGGCGGAATTCCAGCTTGGCGGGCGCGTTATCCGGCGTGCGCAGGGCGCGCAAGCCGGGCGGCTGACATTGGCCGATGGCACGCTTGCTGGGGCTGATATTTCGCTGCCGCAATCTGTGCGCCATCTGGCGGGCTTGGGCGTTGCCCCTGCGCGCGCCTTGGCCATGGCCAGCCGCATTCCGGCAGATGTGATCTCTGCGCCAGAGCGGGGGCGGATTGTGCCGGGGGCGCGGGGGGATCTGGTACTCTTCGCCCCTGATTTGGAACTGCGCGCGGTCTGGTGCGCGGGCCGCCCGGTGGAAAGCCTGATTCGCGCTGGCATGTAACACCGCCGCCATGCCCGACCGGAACCAGGTGCTTTCGCCTTTTTCAGGCCAAAGGCTGGCGATTCAGCGCAAAACCGACTGCTATTCTTGATTTGGGTCAAAGTTTGATAACACATGTATATTAGCTTTGGTCTGGGGACGATCGGCTTGATGTGGGAGGAACGCATGCCCTGGACGACTGCTTTTTCACATTGGCCGCGCCTTGGGCCATTGTTGTGCTACGACTTTCCGCATCTGGATTCGTCTGCAATCCGGCGGTTTCGGGGCAATCTGACGGCCTTGGTGGAATATCTGGCCAATACGCATGATCTGACAGCGGCAGAGGCGCGGGATGCGCTGCAAGACTGGCTGGCCTATCGCACCCAAGGGGTTTTGCTACAGGCGGCCTAATCTGGGCCGCGCGTAAAATCTGGCGTGATGGCATTTAACTTTCCGCTTTTCCCGTTATCTTGCAGCCCCTGTTGCAAGGGGAAGAACATGCGCGCATTCGGAACATCGCAAGGCGGCACGCGCCGCGAGGATTTTCGCTTTCTGACAGGGCAGGGCCGCTATCTGGCCGATATCCTGCCAGAAGATACGCTGCATGCCGTGTTTCTGCGCGCCCCGGTGGCCCATGCCCGCATCACAGCGCTGGAGGTGGCAGAGGCGCGCGCCATGCCCGGCATTCGCGCCATCTGGACAGTGGCAGAGTTGGACGCGGCGGGGGTTACAGGCTCTGTTCTGGGCATAACACTTCCAGACCAGCGCGGCGGCAAGGGCGCTGCCCCCCACCGCCCCGCTCTTGCGCGCGAGATCATGCGCCATGTGGGCGAACCTGTGGCGCTTATCCTGGCCGAAACCCGCGCGCAGGCGCTGGATGCGCTGGATGCGATTGTGCTGGAATATGAAGATTTGCCCGTCGCGCTGGGCCTTGCGCCGGGCGGGCCTGCCATCCACCCGCAAGCGCCTGACAACATCGCGCTGGATTGGGCTTTGGGGGATAGCGCGGCAACAGAGGCCGCATTTGCGCGCGCGGCCCATGTCACCCGCGTGACAGTGCGCCAAAACCGCGTGACCGCGGCCGCGTTGGAACCGCGCGCGGCTTTTGCGCAATGGGATGGCGCGCGGCTGCATTTTGCCTTCAACGGGCAGGGTGTCTGGACAATGAAGCGCGAATTGGCGCAGCTTTTGGGGCTTGATCCAGATCAGGTGCATGTCACCACCCCCGATGTGGGCGGCGGCTTTGGCATGAAGGTGATGGTCTATCCCGAACATGTGGCGCTTGCGGCGGCGGCGCGCGCCTTGGGCTGTGCGGCGGCCTGGGTGGCAGAGAGGGGGGAATCCATCGCCTCTGACAATGGCGCGCGTGATCTGACCAGCATGGCAGAATTGGCCTTTGATGCCGATCACCGGATCTTGGGCTACCGGGTGAATTCTCGTTTCAATCTGGGGGCGTATAATTCGCAATTTGGCCAGAATATCCAGACGGCGCTGTTTTCCAAGGTATTTACCGGGGTCTATGACATTCCCGCCGCGCATTTGCAGGTACAGGGGATCTATACCAACACCACGCCTGTAGATGCCTATCGCGGGGCCGGGCGGCCAGAGGCGATTACCCTGCTGGAGCGCGCGATGGATATGGCGGCGCGGGAATTGGGCCTGTCGCCCTTTGCGCTGCGGGCGCGCAATTTCATTCCTGCCGCTGCCTTTCCCTATGCCACCCCCGCAGGCGAAAGCTATGATGTGGGCGATTTTGCCCGCGTTCAGGCCCGCGCCGAGGACTTGGCCGATGTGGCCGGTTTTGGCGCGCGCAAGGCTGCCAGTGCGGCGCGCGGAATGCTGCGCGGGTTGGGCGTGGCCTATTATATCGAGGCCATTTTGGGCGATGCGAGTGAGACGGCAACACTGGAATTTACCGATACCGGGCGCGCGCGCCTGTATGTGGGCACGCAATCCAACGGGCAGGGCCATGAAACCGTTTATGCCCGCCATCTGGCCGCGCTGACAGGGCTGGAGGAGGGGCAGATAGACATTATCCAAGGCGATAGCGATCTGATCGCCCATGGTGGCGGCACGGGCGGGTCACGCTCTGTCACTGTGCAAAGCACGGCAACGATTGCCATGGTGGATCAGATGCTGGCCGATTTCGTGGCGTTTCTGGAGGCGGAGACAGGCGCAGGGCCATTTGCCTTTGAGGATGGAATTTTCGCAGCCCCCGGCACAAACCGCCGCTTTTCGCTGATAGAGGCCGCAGAACTTGCCCGCCAGCGCGGCCAGCAGGGCCTGTTGCGCCATAGCCGCAAAATCCGGCTGGACGGGCGATCCTACCCCAATGGCGCGCATATTTGCGAGGTAGAGATTGACCCCGAAACCGGCGCTTTGCATCTGGATCGGTACTATGCCGTGGATGATTTCGGCACGCTGATGAACCCCGCACTGGCGCAAGGGCAGGTGCATGGGGGCGTGGCGCAGGGCTATGGCCAAGCCGTGCTGGAAGAGGTGATTTTTGATGCCGATGGCCAGCTTTTATCCGGCAGTTTCATGGATTACGCCATGCCGCGCGCTGGTGATTTCCCGCCCATCGGCTTTGCATCCGAATCCGTGCCATCGCGCAACAACCCTTTGGGCATGAAAGGCTGTGGCGAGGCGGGAACGGTGGGCGCGCTCGCCGCGCTGTCCAATGCCGCGCTGGATGCGCTGTGGGCGCGCGGGGTGCGGCATGTGGATATGCCGCTTAGCCCGCAGCGGATTTGGGGCTGGTTGCAGGCGGCGCAGGTGAAGTGAAGGGCTTTGTGAGGGGGCCTGCGCCCCCTCACATCGCGCGCTTGATGCCGATGAAACGCGCCCGCGCGCGCGGGTCTTTGTCAAACAGGGCCGCCAGTTGCTCTGTCATGGCGCCCGCCAGTTGTTCCACATCCGTGATGGTAACGGCGCGCTGGTAATAGCGTGTCACATCATGCCCGATGCCAATGGCCAGCAGCTCCACGGCCTTGCGCCGCTCTACCATGGCGATCACATCGCGCAGGTGCTTTTCCAGATAATTGGCCGCATTTACCGACAGGGTGGAATCATCTACCGGCGCACCATCTGAGATAACCATCAGGATGCGCCGCGCCTCTGGCCGGGCCATCATGCGCCGATGCGCCCATTCCAGCGCCTCGCCGTCGATGTTTTCTTTCAGCAGGCCCTCTTTCATCATCAGGCCCAGATTGGGGCGCACGCGGCGCCATGGGGCGTCTGCGTGTTTATAGATGATATGGCGCAGATCATTCAGTCGCCCCGGTTGCAGGCTGCGGCCCTGTTGCAACCAGCGCTCGCGCGATTGCCCGCCTTTCCAGGCGCGGGTGGTAAAGCCCAGAATTTCCACCTTCACATTGCACCGTTCCAGCGTGCGGGCCAGAACATCGGCGCAGATGGCGGCAATGGAAATAGGCCGCCCGCGCATGGAGCCAGAGTTATCCAGCAACAGCGTTACCACGGTATCGCGGAATTCTGTGTCTTTTTCCTGCTTGAAGGAAAGCGGCGTGGTGGGGTTGGCCACCACACGCGCCAAGCGTCCGGCATCGAGAATTCCTTCTTCCAGGTCAAACAGCCAAGAGCGGCTTTGCTGCGCTTGCAGGCGGCGTTGCAATTTGTTTGCCAGCCGTGAAACTGCGCCTTTCAGCGGTTCCAATTGCTGATCCAGATAGGCGCGCAGGCGTTCCAGCTCTGCCGGGTCGGCCAAATCCTCGGCGCGGATTTCCTCGTCAAAATCCGTGGTGAATACCTTGTAATCCGCGCTTGCTTCGGAATGGGGCGGGGGTGCGGGCGGCTCGCGCGGGGCATCGGCCTCTGGCATCTGCGCTTCGTCCGACATTTCATCATCGGCATTGTCATCAATCGCCATATCGGCCTGAGCGCTGTCTTGCGCGGGGCTGTCTTCGGCGCTGTCCTCGTCGGATTGCTCATCCTGGCCCTGGCTATCGGGGTTTTCCGGCTCTTCGGGTTCGGCATCGGTTTCGTCGTCGCTGCCCTCGTCTTCGTCGCCCATATCATCAGGATCATCGCCAAGCTGGTCGCCATAGCCCAGATCTTCAATCATCTTACGGGCAAAGCGGGCAAATTGGCCCTGATCGGCCAGCACCTTTTCCAAATCTTCCAGCGTGCCGCCTGCGCGTTCTTCGATAAAGCCGCGCCACAGATCCAGCACATGCGCGGCCCCTTCGGGCAGATCGCGCCCCGTTGCAAGCTGGCGGATCATGTAAGAGGCGGCAACCGATAGCGGCGCATCCTGCCTGTCGCGGATTTGGCTATAGCCTTTGCGCGTGGCCTCATGCGCAATGCGGGCGTCTATGTTCTTGGCAGTGCCGGGCATGTGGCGCGCGCCAACCGCTTCGCAGCGGGCCTCTTCCATGGCCTGATACAGATCGCGCGCCATTTGCCCTTGTGGCATGTAGCGTGCATGAAGCGCGGTGTTGTGAAAACGGTGTCGCAGGGCCAGAGTATCTGCCGTGCCGCGTGCCAAAAGCACTTCGTCGCGGGTCATGCGCCGTGTGACTTGCGGCAGGCGCATGGTATCGCCACTTAGCCCCGGCGGATCTACCGAATATGTCACTGTCATCTCGCGCGCATCGGCCATTGTGCGCGCGGCTTCTGACAGCGCTTTTTTAAACGGGTCGGCAGGGTTGTCGCTGCGGGTCATTTTTGCGCTCGTTCTGGGGCAGTAGAAGGCCAGAGATAGCCCAACACCCTGCCAAAAGGAAGGCGTGATCCCTTGGCAATTTTCGCGAGGTGATGGCGCAACGGCCCTGCACCCGGCGTCAAGCTGCGGCACGGAGCATGGTTTGACATGCGCAAGGCCGATCATACCAAGACTGACATTGCAATAAAAAATTAAAATTCCGCGCGCGGGGCAGAGCGCTGCTGATGATTCGATCATAAGCTGCTTCGCTAAAGCCTTATGGTGCGGCTTTGCACGGTTCATACTGGGCTGAAGCCCTGTGCATTGCCAATCCAGCCGGTTCACATTATATTTTTGCCTGATCACATATGAAATCGAGAATTTTTACTTGCAACGTATATAAAAATGTCATTTACCAGATAATACATTAATTTGGAGGCTATACCTTGGATTTCAACTCACTTTCCCTGGATGAACTAAAAAGAATTCGCAGAGATGCTGATAAGGCAATTCAGACCTTTGAAGATCGCGCGCGCAAGAAGGCACTGGCCGAAGCCGAAGCAGTGTTGCGCCAGCATGGTTTTACCGTAGAGCAGATTTTGGGCAAGCCCACCAAGGCGACACGCGCGCCAGTTTTGCCAAAATATGCCAACCCTGCCGACCCTTCGGAAACGTGGTCTGGCCGTGGGCGCAAGCCGCGCTGGGTTGTCGATGCGCTTGCATCTGGCAAGTCGATGGATGATCTGGCGATCTGATGATCGCCGGCGCCGCCCTAAGGGCGAAGATAAGCCTTGTTGCGAAGCTTTATAGCGTAGCGAATGAACGCAACACTGGGCTACTCTCTGCGGGGGTAGCCTTTTTTGCTTTCTTGGCTGTATTTCCGGGGATCGCGGCGTTTATTTCCGTTTTTGGGTTTTTTGCCGATCCGATTATGTTGAATGATCAACTGGTGCTGTTGAGGGATTTTCTACCGCCCGCCGCCTATATCTTGCTGGAAACGCAGATCACCCGTTTGGTTTGGGCGAATGAGGGTGTATTGGGCTGGGCCAGCCTTATTTCCGCCATAATTGCATTGTTTCTTGCGCGCCGCGGGGTCGATGCCATGCTGATCGGGCTAAGTGCAATCCATGGCGCGCCGCGGCGAAAAGGGATTGTGCATGCTGCCAGCGTGGCTGTTATCACGCTGGGAATGTTGGTTGTTGGTGTCGTTGCGTTGCTGTCGGTTTTGGTTTTGCCAGTTATTCTGGCCATTTTCCCGCTTGGCGGGGCACAGGCATTTTTATTAGAAGCAAGCCGCTGGATATTAACATTAAGTCTGGTAGCGCTTTGGATCGGAGTGTTTTACAGGATCGGGCCGAACCGCCCTCGTCACCATCCAATAATCTGGAAGCCGGGATTGATTGCTGCTGTAACCTTGTGGTTAACTGCCTCTGGCGGATTTTCATTTTACATTAAGAACTTCGGAAACTACAACGAAATATATGGGTCTATCGGTGCGGTGATTGCGCTGCTGATGTGGTTTTATATTTCTGCCTATGCTGTTTTGCTGGGGGGCGTATTAAACGCCACGTTGGAAAACGAACAATCAGCCGCAGAGAAGACCATTACCGCCAAGTTGGATGAAACTTTCCCTTAGGCGACAGGGTGAAAATTTCAAAACCGGTAGCCGTTACCCCGATCGAATGCTCAAACTGCGCCGATAGTGATTTATCGCGTGTCACTGCTGTCCAATCATCGGCCAAGACTTTGGTTTCAGGGCGCCCAAGATTGACCATCGGTTCAATCGTGAAAAACATTCCTTCTTCCAGCCTTGGCCCTGTCCCTGGCCTGCCATAGTGCAGCACATTGGGCGGCGCATGAAACACGCGCCCCAAACCATGCCCGCAGAAATCGCGCACAACGGACATGCGCTGGCTTTCGACATAGCTTTGAATGGCATGGCCAATGTCGCCGAAGGTATTTCCGGGGCGCACGGCCTCTATTCCCAGCATGAGTGAGTCATATGTGACTTGCACCAACCGCTCTGCCTTGCGGGGTATTTCCCCGGCAACATACATGCGCGAACTGTCACCAAACCAGCCATCCAGAATGACGGTGACATCTATATTCAGAATATCACCGGCCTTCAGCACCTTGTTGCTGGGTATGCCATGACACACAACATGATTAACGGAAATGCAGCTGGCGTGTTGATAACCCCGATACCCGATTGTTGCGGATGTGGCGCCAGACGCCTCTACCATCTGGGTAATCAGGCGATCCAGTTCTTCCGTGGTTTGGCCCGGAAAGACATGTTCCGCGATATCATCCAAAATGCGTGCGGTCACTTGTCCTGCGCGGTGCATCCCCGCGAAATCCGCCTCAGAATGCAGGCGAATTCCGTCTTTGGTGAGGGGGCCATCATGCTTGTCGTCCAAAGCTCTTTCCCTTTTTCCATACATTGCTGCGCAAAATAGAGTGTCAAGACGGGGAATGCCAGTAGGCGGGGGCAGAAATGCAGATATCTGCGGCGTGAATACACAGATGCTTGATTGCTGCCACTTGCGCCGGTTTACGAATGGAGTGGCCTTGCGCGAAGGAGCAGTTGCAATCAGCGCTTGAATATGTGCAGTCTGACCGCCTGACAGTGCTGTGCAAGCCTGTCTCCGACGTGGGCTTTTGCGCGTCACTGCGTGACGCTATATCGCGCCCCAATATCTTTGCGTGAAGGCAAGGCACACCAATGAAAGTTTTGATCGCGGATGACCATCAGCTGTTGCGCGACACTCTCAGCAGTTTTCTTGCGCAACAACCCGATATAGAGATAGAGACGGCTGCCGATGTTGCACAGGCCAAGGCCGCGATCAGCGCCGCGCCGCGTTTTGATCTGGTGCTTCTGGATTATGATATGCCCGGCATGGCCGCATTGGAAGGGTTGCAAGCAATCCTTGCAGGCCCCAATGCCCCCCCTGTCGCGCTGATTTCAGGCATCGCCCCCCCGGATATGGTAGAGCGCGCCTTTCAGATGGGAATACAGGGTTTCCTGCACAAAGCCATGCCTGCCACATCGCTGTTGCACGCCATCCGCTTTATGGCACTGGGCGAGCGCTTTATTCCTGTGGAATTTCTTGCAGAAGCTGGCAGCGGGTTTGGCCATGGCCGGGCCGAGGCCGATAGCGAGGGCGCGAAGCTGACCCCGCGTGAAATGGAAGTGCTGCGCGCCTTATGCGATGGCATGACCAACAAGCAAATTGCCCGCGATCTGGAGTTGAAAGAGCCAACGGTAAAACTGCATGTCAAAACCCTGTACCGCAGGCTGGGTGTCAGCAATCGCACACAGGCCGCGATGGTGGCACGCACGCGGGGCCTGTGCTGAGCGCGCCGGAATTGGATGCTGGTTTTCAAGGCCTAAATCGGCTATCCTGCCCGCAAGCTGCACCTTACAAGCAGCAAGACAGAGGCAGAAATGAGCATTTCCACAAGCATGCAGGGCGTTTTCGCCCTCGATTGGGGGCAGACAGAAATTGACGGCGTGATTGGTCTTGGCCTGTCTGGCTTGCGCATTGGCGCAAGCTGGCTGTGGCATGGCAAAGCGCTGCGGCTGGATGGGGGCGCAGCGGGGGCGCTGCACCCGGACGAAACTGCACAGCCGGGAATGCGCCGCCGCGCCCGCGCGATTGCCGCGCGTCTGGTTGGCCTGCCACAGCGCCCGGACACTGATTTCACCGATGATGGCACGGCCCCGGCGCAGGGCTTTGTCCTGACGGATGGGATCACGCGCTACCCTGTGCGCGTAGTGGCAGATCATGCGCGGCATTTGGTGGTCTTTGATGAGGGGATGCCACCCCAAGGCCGGCTTTGCTGGATCATCGCGCTGGATATGGCGGGGGCCGCGCGCACGCCGCTGCGTCAGGATGTGATCTGCTTTACCACAGATACCCTTATTGCCACACCTCATGGCCCGCGTGCGCTGGCCACGCTGCGCGTTGGGGATAAGGTGCTGACGCGCGACAATGGCCCTCAGCCTGTAATGTGGCTTGGTCAAACATCGCTATCGGGCCTTGCCTTGCGCCGACACGCTCATTTGCGCCCTATCCGGCTGCGCCGTGGGGTCTTGTTGCCGGATATGCCGTCAGAGGATCTGTGCGTTTCGCCCGCGCATCGGATTTTGGTGCGGGGGCACCGCGCTGCGGCGCTGTTTGGTTGCGACGAGGTGCTGGTGCGCGCCGCAGATCTGGTGGATTACCGCACGATTGCCCCCGATCTGGCCTTGCATGGTGTGACATATGCACATCTGCTGTTTGAACGCCATCAGATCATCTTTGCCAATGGCGTGCCTTGCGAAAGCTTTCATCCGGCGCTGGCGCCTGCCGAAACGCTGCGCCAACATCGGGGCAGTTTGGGTGCCTTGGGCCGGGGGTGGCTGGATTTGCCCGAACGCTATGGCCCCACAGCGCGGCGCTGCCTTGCCCAGGGAGAGGCAGCACTTTTGGCCGCCTGAGCCATTGCGCCCCATTTGGCGGATTGACACTGCACCCCACCCTTGTATAAGCGCCTCCGCTCCGGGCATTCCGTCTGTGGGCTTTATTGGTGTTGGAGGCCCTCGCAAGAGGTTTCCTGTCGCCCGGTTCGCCGGGAAAGGACAACGCCCTTCCCTATGCCCCTCGTGGGCCAAAACGAAGGAGATCAGCCGTGACCAAACGCACGTCTGCCAAGCATAAACTCGACCGCCGTATGGGCGAAAACATCTGGGGCCGCCCCAAAAGCCCCGTGAACAAGCGCGAATATGGCCCCGGCCAGCACGGCCAGCGCCGCAAGGGCAAACTGTCGGATTTCGGCACACAGCTGCGCGCAAAGCAAAAGCTGAAGGGCTATTACGGCGATCTGACGGAAAAGCAGTTCCGCCGCATCTATGCCGAGGCAGAGCGCGTAAAAGGCGATACAGGTGAAAACCTTGTTGGCCTGCTGGAGCGCCGCCTTGATGCCGTTATCTACCGCGCGAAATTTGTTCCAACTGTTTTTGCCGCACGCCAGTTCGTGAACCACGGCCATGTAACCGTGAACGGTCAGCGCGTGAATATCCCCAGCTACCGTGTCAAGGAAGGCGATGTGATCGCGATCCGCGACAAATCCAAGCAACTTGCCATCGTGCTGGAAGCTGTGGCGCTGGTTGAGCGCGATGTGCCCGATTATCTGGAAGTGGATCACTCCAAGATGACGGCAACTTTTGTGCGCACACCGTCGCTGGGTGATGTACCCTATCCGGTGCAGATGGAACCCAACCTTGTGGTGGAATTCTACGCGAAGAACTGATCTTCGCCGCATCATCGAAATTGCAAAAGCCTCGCCGCTATGGCGAGGCTTTTTTCATATCCTCTCATGCTGCTCATTTTCCGCACCGGCGCCACCCGCGCGCAGGGTGTGCTTTGGCGCGCAATTTGAAAGGCTTGCGCAAGGGCCAACAGAATCGATCCAATGCTGCACGATCCGCGGCCCTGCGCTGGCCTTTCATGACAGTTGGACATCGTGATGCGTTGCGCAGGCCAAAGACGGTGCTGCACTGCGCTCAAATTCATCTCTAAATAGAGATATTTATAATAATAAGATAATTAAAATAATAATAATAGCATAGAATCTATCGCTAATGCATAAAATATAATGATGGGTTCAAAATAACAGACAGGATTACTTACCTTCTTTGCATGCTTAAAATATAATCAGAATTTGTGCGTTTGAGTAATAATGTTTCGCAAATTAATTTTCTATGTTTACACATGAAATTCTAAATGGTATCCAAATCGCGCGGTGTTAATAATAAAGCCACGAATACCGAGATGTGGAAATATATGATTATCTGCATCTTTAGCAGGCTGCTGAAATAGTCCTGCCTCGACAGCGGTTTGAGAACATGATTCACCCTTTACACGGCAGTATCGGGGGTGATGATGCGCGGGACGGACGAGACGAGCGGGTCGCTGTTCAGCTATG
>JAUVXF010000040.1 GCA_030603695.1 Natronohydrobacter sp.
CCCCTGCCTCGAATTCAAACCCACAAGACCAAAGCAAAAACACCGTAGCGCCTCAACCCAGTCCGCAACCAACAACGTTCCCGCCGCCGGTGAAGCGCTATCTAGATAACACACCAACAAGGCGCAAGAGGGATTTTCATAAATCTGTCGCTTTTTTCATTCTGCCCGAAAATTAGTCAGGGGCGCGCAGCTTTCATGCGACAAAACGCTTCTGGGCGCATGAAAATGACCCGCCCCGCCAAAGGATTTGGCTGCCAAGGCGCCCTGTGGCAGGGTTGGCGACTTGCAAGATGCAGATTGTGCCGGGAATCACCCTGAGAGCACCGAATCTCTGCTAGACCTTGCCTGCGGCGCGCGGCACTCTGGCCAGGTGATCTGCCGGAGCACCCCCAAACCATGCGTTTGCTGATTTCCTTTGCGGCCCTCTTCATGTCGGTCGTTCTTTTGCAGCTGGGCCTTGGCGGGGTTGTGCCGCTGGATGCCTTATCCGGGGTAGAACTGGGTTTCAGCCCTGCCGAGATCGGGCTTTTGGGGTCGGCGCATTTTATCGGGTTTTTCATTGGCTGCTGGTGGGCACCGCGCCTGATGGGGCAGGTGGGCCATTCGCGCGCTTTCGCGGCGCTGACGGCGGCGGGAACCATTGGCATTCTGGCACATATGCTGGTCATACACCCGCTGGCCTGGGCAGTGTTGCGCATGGCCTCTGGGCTGGCGGTGGCGGGGTGTTACACGATTATAGAAGCGTGGCTGCAAGCCAAGCTGACCAATGACACCCGTGGCCGCGCCATGGGGGTATACCGGGTGGTGGATATTGTGGGCAGCCTTGGGGCGCAATTGCTGATCGCGGTGCTGACCCCGGCCTCTTATGTGTCTTACAATCTTTTGGCGCTGTTGTGCTGTGCGGCCCTGTTTCCGCTGGTGCTGACACGGGCAGAGGCCCCGCCTGTGGCCGGCGCGCCGCGCCTGCGCCCCGGTTTTGCCTGGGATCGCTCGCCCCTGGCGGCGGCGGGGGTGGTTGTATCGGGGATCACGGGCGCGGCCTTTCGCATGGTGGGGCCGCTTTATGCGCTGTCTGTGGGGCTGAAGGCAGAGGTGATTGCCCTGTTTCTGGCCGCCTATGTGCTGGGCGGTGCATTGGTGCAAATCCCGGTGGGCTGGCTGGCGGATAAATATGACAGGCGCGCGGTGCTGATCTGGCTATCTGTGGCCTCTGTTCTGGCCTGTGCCGCGACAGTGGCCAGTGCAGACCAAGGCGCAGTGGCGATATTCGCGGCGGCTGCGTTTTTCGGCATGACCACCTTTCCGATTTACTCCATCTCTGCTGCCCATGCCCATGATTTCACCGATCCGTCAGAGGCGGTGGAACTCTCTGCGGCGCTGATGTTTCTCTATGCCGTGGGCGCGATTGCCAGCCCGCTGATTGCCTCGCTCTTGATAGATATGCAGGGGCCTGCGGCGATGTTTGTCTTTATCTCTGTCGCGCATATTGTGCTGGTCGTGTTCGGGCTGATCCGCATGCGGATGCGCCCGGCACCCACGCAGCGCACCCAATACACCTATGTGCCGCGCACCTCTTTCCTGATCGGGCGGCTGTTGCGGCGCAAGGGCAAGCGCGAGTGATGGGCGTTTGAGGCCCCATATTCCGCTTGCCCCGCCTTGGCGAAAAGATCACCATGCCAGCAGTTACAGGGGCAGATATGACAGATTTCATCACCGAACCCGCGCGCCATGTGCCTGTTATCCGGCGCACTGATGTTTTGGTCGTAGGCTCTGGCCCCGGCGGGCTGGCGGCGGCCCTTGCGGCGGCGCGCGCGGGCGCGGATGTGGCGCTGGTGGAACGGTTTGGCTGTTTTGGCGGCAATATCACTGTTGTGGGCGTGGAAGGGCTGGCCTGGTATCGCCATGAACAGACAATAGAGGCCGGGGGCATTGGCCGCGAATATGAAGACCGCGCCAAAGCCATGGGCGCGGCTGTGCCCGAAAGCCAAAGCCTGTCATATGAGCTGGATAGCGAGGGCTTCAAACTGGTGGCCGATGCGCTGGTGGCAGAGGCCGGGGTGGAGGGCATGCTTCACCGCCAATTCGTGGCTCCGGTGATGGAGGGCGACAGGATTTCGGGCGTGATTGTCGAATCCAAGGCCGGGCGCGAGGCGATTCTGGCCCGTGTGGTGATAGATGCCACAGGCGATGCCGATATCGCCACCCGCGCCGGGGCCGCCGTGGTGAAAACCCCGCTGGAAGAGATGCAGGCGGCCAGCGTCATGTTTCATCTGGCGGGCGTGAACAAGGCCGCCTTCATGGCCGAAGTGCGCGCCGATCCGCAAACCTACAAGGATTGGTCAACCGGCGAATGGCAGGTGGAAACAGATGGCAAGGAAGATGACATGTTCTCGCCCTTCCTGAAAAAGCCCTTTGCCCGCGCGATTGCCGAAGGGGTGATTCCCGCCCATCTGAACACGATCGCAGGCACATGGGGCGCGCTGCATGATACGGGCGAATTGACATATATGAACCTTGTGCATCTGGCGGGGGTGGATGGCACCTGCCCCGACAGCATGACCCGCGCAGAGATTGAGGGCCGCAAACAGGCCATGCTGGCCATAGAGGCCCTGCGCCGCTTCATGCCCGGTTGCGCGGGCGTGCGGCTGCGCAATTTCGGCATGTCCATCGGCATACGCGACACCCGCAAAATAGATGCCGTCTATAACATGCGCGAATCGGATGTGCGCCATCAGGCTCGGTTTGATGATAGTATCGGGATTTATCCCGAATTCATAGATGGTTACGGCGTTCTGATCATTCCCACCACGGGGCGGTATATGCATATCCCCTACCGCGCGATGCTGCCCAAAGGGGTGCGCGGGTTGCTGGTGACGGGCCGCGCCATTGGCGGCGACAAGATCGCCCATGCCGCAACGCGCAACATGGCCTGTTGCGCTGTGGCAGGCCAGGGCGCGGGGGTTGCCGCCGCCCAGGCCGCGCGGGCGCGCTGCGATGTGTCGGAAATAGATATCGCCGCCCTGCAGGCCGAATTGCTGCGCCAGGGCGTGCGGATTGCCTGAGGGGGAATAGCCGCTCTCCCGCGTCAGGGCGCAGCATAAGGCGCAAGAGGGGCGCGCGCGGGTTGCGAGCATTGGAACAGAGCACCAAGCGCGGAATCAAGGGCGTCAGCCCGCCGCGCCTCAAAGGGCCGAAGGGCGGCGATGCGCCCGAATAGCTGCGCGCTTTATCGGGACAAAATCCGAACGAAACTCAGGCCAAGCGCAGGTTGCAGCCAGATCGCCGGGCCGGGGGCGGCGTC
>JAUVXF010000039.1 GCA_030603695.1 Natronohydrobacter sp.
AAAAACACCGTAGCGCCTCAACCCAGTCCGCAACCAACAACGTTCCCGCCGCCGGTGAAGCGCTATCTAGATAACACACCAACAAGGCGCAACCCCAAAATTCACACCAACACCAAAAAAATGGAAAACCCAAAATCTCTACGGCAATACAGGCCCGGTGCCCGGGGGCAGGGATGTGCTGAAAAGCCCCGTGTTTTTTGCGGCTTCCCCAGAAAGATCACCCAATATCAGACACTTCATTGTGACTGGATTGCCTGAAACCTGAAGGCTTAGCCGCGCTCACGCGCAGATCAAGGCCGTTCACAAGTTTTTGGGGTGGTCATCTGATGGCCGTTCTGGCGCGTAAGTATCGCATCATCAATCCTGATGAAATTATGGAGGATCCTATGATCAGAACAACACTCAGCGCGATGGCTCTCGCTTGTGCAACCGCTATTCCCTCGATCGCCGCGGCGGACAGCCATGGCGGGGATATTGTGGATATTGCCGCGGGCAATGAGGCATTCTCGACGCTGGTGGCAGCTGTTACCGCAGCCGGGCTGGTTGACACATTGAAGGGCGATGGCCCTTTCACCGTTTTCGCCCCGACAGATGAGGCCTTTGCGGCCCTGCCAGAAGGCACTGTAGAGGCATTGCTGGAGGATATTCCCGCCCTGACGGCGATTCTGACATATCATGTTGTTCCTGGCACCGTGATGTCCACGGATCTGGAAGATGGCATGATGGCGGAAACCGTAAATGGTGCCTCTGTCACCATTGGCGTGGGTGAAACTGTCACTGTCGATGGCGCAACGGTAACGCAGGCAGATATCGTTGCCAGCAACGGCGTGATCCATGTGATCGATGCGGTGATTCTGCCAGAGTAATCCGCGCCGCTCTGACACAAGACCGGGCAAGGCCACCGCGCCTTGCCCGGTTTTTCTTTGCCCAGCCCGATTCGCGCTTGCGAACCCCCTGCCCTGCTGCCTTACTGGCCTTTCACAAAGGGCACGGGAGATCATGTCAGAAATCCGCAAACGCATCTGGGGATGGTGGATGTTTGACTGGGCGAACCAGCCCTATAACATCTTGCTTCTGACCTTCATTTTCGCGCCCTATTTCACATCATTTGTGGCGCCAGACCCTGTCAGCGGCCAGGCCATGTGGGGCTGGATGCTGGCGATTTCAGGCATACTGACCGCAATTTGTGCGCCTGTTCTGGGCGCGATTGCAGATGCATCCGGGCACAAGCGCCGATGGATCCTGTTTTGGTCGGCGCTGTATGTGGCGGGGGCCTGGGCCTTGTGGTGGGCCACGCCGGGCGCCGATAGCGCAACGATTCTGTTTGTGCTTGTGGCCTTTGCGATTGGCATGGTGGGGCTGGAATACGGGGTGTTGTTTACAAATTCGGTGCTGCCCACATTGGGGCCGCGCGCGCAATGGGGCCGGATTTCGGGCACGGGCTGGGCCATCGGCTATCTGGGCGGGCTGATTGCGCTATTCATCATGCTGGCCCTGCTCGCGGAAAATGAAACCGGCACAACGCTGATCGGGATTGCACCTATTCTGGGTCTGGATGCCGCTTTGCGCGAAGGCACGCGCGCCGTGGGGCCGTTTACGGCCCTGTGGTATCTGGTTTTTGTGATTCCCTTTTTCCTGTGGGTGAAAGAGCCCCCCATCGCGCGCCAGACCACAGGCGCTGTCTTGCGCGGCCTGCGCGACTTGGGGGCAAGCCTGCGCGCCCTGCCCCGGCGCAAAAGCCTGTTCTCTTATCTTGGGGCCTCGATGATCTACCGCGACGCGCTCAATGGCATCTATGCCTTTGGCGGCATCTATGCGGCAGGCGTTTTGGGCTGGTCGATCATCCAGATCGGGATTTTTGGCATTCTGGCCGCAGCGGTGGGGGCTGTGGGCTGCTGGCTGGGGGGAAAACTGGATTCGCGGCTGGGGCCAAAGCCCGTGATCATGGCCTGTATCATAATACTGATTGGCGTCTGCGTGGTGATTGTCAGCACAGATCGCAGCATGGTGCTGTTTCAGCCCGTGGCGGCAGGATCAGGCCTGCCTGATCTTGTCTTCTACATTTGCGGGGCGGCCATCGGGGCGGCAGGCGGCAGCTTGCAGGCGGCTTCGCGCACCATGCTGGTGCGGCAGGCAGACCCGGCGCGCATGACCGAAGGGTTTGGCCTTTATGCACTGTCGGGCAAGGTGCTGTCTTTTGTTGCCCCGGCGCTGGTTGCGCTGGCCACAACGGCCACAGGCAGCCAGCGGCTTGGGGTTACGCCTTTGATAGGGCTTTTCGTTTTGGGGCTGGTGCTGCTAGTCTGGGTGAAATCTGAAGGCGAGCCAGAGTTTCAATGCGTATCTTCCTCCTCCTGATTTTATGCCTGCTGCCATTTGGCGCCACAGCGCAATCACTGGCCAATCAGCTTTTTGGCGCAAAACCCATGCCATCGCTGCAAGCACCCGAAGCCATCGGGTCTTACGCCAAGGGCTGTGCGGCAGGGCTGGTGCGGCTGCCGGAAACGGGGCCAACATGGCAGGCAATGCGGCTGTCACGCAACCGCAACTGGGGCCACCCCGATGCAATTGCCTATGTGCAAGACCTGTCGCGCAAAGCAGTGCAAATCGGCTGGCAAGGTCTTTATATCGGCGATATCAGCCAGCCCCGCGGCGGGCCAATGACATCGGGCCATTCCAGCCACCAGATCGGGCTGGATATAGATATCTGGATGCTGCCGCCCCGCAGCCTGTCCCTATCTGCCGCACAGCGCGAATCGATCAGCTCCATCTCCGTGCGCAGCGAAGATCAGCGCAGCACCAATTCCAACTGGACAGCCCAGCACCACGCGCTCTTGCGCGAAGCCGCGCGCGATCCTCAGGTGGATCGTATTTTTGTGGCCGCCGCCGTGAAACTGGAAATGTGCAAAACCGCGACGCCCGCAGATACACCCTGGCTGCAAAAAATCCGCCCTGCCGTGGGGCATAACTACCATTTCCATGTACGGCTGAAATGCCCGCGCGGCAGCGGGAACTGCGTTACACAAACGCCCACAGTTGCGGAATTGTCAAATGGCGGGAATGGCTGCGATGACACATTGAACTGGTGGGTCACAGATTTCCTGAACCCGCCCAAGCGCGAGCGTACCGAACCCGCCGCCCCCCGCAGCCGCCATCCGCGCGAATACACTTTGGCCGATCTTCCCTCCCAATGCGCCGCCGTTCTGGCCGCGAATTGAAGCTGCCCCTTTCATCTTGGCCCAAATATCCTCAGGGGGTGAATTGAGGCGAAGCCGAAAGAGGGGGCGCGAGCGCCCCCTTCCCTGTCCTGCCCCAGACAAAAGGCGCATCCCTTGGGCAGCGGCGCGGCGCTGCAAGGAAGGGCACAAAGCTTGGGCGCAAAAGCGGAGAAAATCCTTGTCAATGCCGCGCCCCGGCATAAGCTGGGCCGCAGCCGCGTTACCGCCCCGTCGTATTATCCGGCGATAACACAATGGCCTTGCCGATCATATCAAAGGGGATTCACCATCATGGCAGTTCACACAGCATCATCCATCAGCCGGCGCGGATTTCTGACAGTCGCTGGCGCCAGCCTTGCGCTGGCAGGTGCGGGGCGGTTTTCGCTGAGCACAGCGCGGGCAGGCACAGGCTTTGCGCTTGGGGTGTTGCACCTCAATGACATGCACAGCCGGATCGATGAAATCAGCCGCTTCAATTCCAATTGTTCGCCCGCCGATGCGGAAGAGGCCAAGTGCTTTGGCGGCTCTGCCCGGCTGGCAACGGCCATCCGCCAGCACCGTGCCGCACATGAGGGCGAAGGCCGCCCGGTTCTGACATTGGATGCAGGCGATCAATCCCAAGGCACGCTCTATTACACCACCTATGGCGGGCGGGCTGAAATGCAGATGAACCGCCCCGGGTTTACCGGAGAGTAAAACACTCAAAGGATGAGCCCTATGACAAAGAATCGACATACCCCCGCCTATCCGGCCGAACTGCGTGAACGTGGTGTTCGGCTTTTCCGAGAGAACC
>JAUVXF010000038.1 GCA_030603695.1 Natronohydrobacter sp.
CTTCGCAAAGATCAAGGAATTCAGAGCCATAGCAACCCGATACGAAAAAACAGCGTCTAGCTATGCTGCCAACTGGCATCTCGCAGCTGCCATCATCGCTTCACGATGAATGTCCACGGGCCCTAGAATTCCAGCCTAGCACCAACCTTTATAATAAAATAATATCAATTCGCTATCACATGATGCTGTTTTGGCATCATAAACTTGCTCGCATATTGGCGCTCGGCCATGTCGCAGCGGGCGGCATTATGCTGTTCAGGGAACTCTTGCCACGCAGCGCCAGCAACCATGCCCAGTGATCGGAATGCGCCTGAACCTTGCATATGGCTTTCGCCGCCAGAGCCGCAAATCAGGGCCAGCAACGGCAGTCCGGCAGAGGTGATCACAGGCAGGCACAGGGCGACGATCAGGGCCACAAGATTGGGGGGATACCGCGCTTAATCCACAAGCTCAGAGCCAGCGCGGTGGACGGATGGCAGATATTTTGGTAAAATTTACAGGGTTAAAAGGGAGGAGAGATATGGATCGGAACGATTTTGTCAAAAAGCTGAAATCCAGCATTGATGATTGGAATGCACAGATTGCGCAGCTGCAAGCTCACGCCAAGAAGGCGCAATCTGAAGGGGTTGCCAAGTATAACCAGCAGATTGAAGAACTCAAAAATCAGCGTGATGAGGCGCAGGAAAGATTGAAGGAAGCGCAGGATGCCTCTGACAAGGCATGGCAGGACATGCAAAAAGGTTACATGGCCGCCTGGGATGCAATTGCAGCATCTTTCAAAGATGCCATGGGGCGTTTCAAATAGTCCCGAAAGAGAGGGTAGCACCCTGATCAACTGGGGTCGGGCTTGGGCTTGGCCGCGTTCAAACCTTTTGCACTGCCCGTTTGGCAAACTAGGGAACGGCGTTTTCAGATGATAGCTGCCGCAGCGGATGGGGCTGTTTTCGATCCATACAACTATGCCACACCCGGAATTCTTTGCCTTGCGTTGGTGGGGCGTTCCGGGTTTAGGCGCATCGCGTGCTTGCCAGCCGATCACACCGGGCAAGCCGCAACATGTCGCGGCAGAACAGATTTGACGGGGCTTGCAGATCACGATATCTGCACAGAGATAATTTGATCAAAATATGCAAGCGGAATGGCCAGCCATGCAGGATCTGCCCCCGAACCCCGATCTGATCGCCGGTATTCCGCCCGTGCGGCTGGCTGAAGTCGCCCAACAAGCGCGCGATGCCTATGCCGCGTCCCGCCCAAAGACGCAAAAAGCCCTCAGCACAGGCCGCAATCATTTTCTGGATTCTGTGCCAATGCACTGGATGAAAGATTGGCCCATGCCCTTTCCCATGCTCGTCACGCGGGCGCGCGGCGCGGAGCTGACCGATCTGGACGGGCATGTGCTGGATGATTTCTGTCTGGGCGATACAGGATCGATGTTCGGCCATTCGCCCGCGCCCGTGGCCAAAGCCATCCGCGCACAGGCACGAGATGGGCTGACCTATATGTTGCCCACGCGCGCGGCCCTGCGCGCGGGCGAATTACTGACGGCCCGCTTTGGCAATTTCGCGTGGCAGATCGCCACCACCGCCACCGATGCCAACCGCTTCGCCCTGCGGGTTGCCCGTGCGGTTACAGGCAGGCCCAAGGTGCTGGTGTTCAATGGCTGCTATCACGGCACGATCGATCATGCGATGGTCGAACTGGTGGATGGCCAGACCACCGCCCGCGCAGGTCTGGTGGGACAGGTAGAGGATCTGACCCAAGTCGCCGCCTGCGCTGAGTTCAACGATCTGGCCAGTGTGGAAGCGCATCTGGCCACAGGCCAGATTGCCGCCATCCTGACCGAACCTGTGATGACCAATTCCTGCATGGTTTTGCCTGAAGCGGGGTTCCATGCGGGCCTGCGTGAATTGGCCACGCGCTATGGCGCACTGCTGATCATGGATGAAACGCACACGATCTCTTCTGGCTTGGGTGGTTATACGCGGGTGCATGGGCTTGACCCGGATATCTTTGTGGCAGGCAAATGCGTGGCAGGCGGGATGCCGACTGCCATCTGGGGCCTGCGCCCCACTGTGGCGGCAGCGTATCTGGATTATGCGCGCGCCAAACCGGCCGGGCATTCGGGCATGGGCACCACCCTGTCTGCCAACCCGATGCAATTCGCCTGTCTGGTGGCCACGCTGGATCACGTGATGACGCCAAGCGCTTATGCACACATGGAAAAGCGCGCCGCCCGTCTGGAAGCGGGGCTGGCACGGGTGATTGCAGCCCATGGCGCGCCTTGGCATGTTGTGCGGGTGGGCGCGCGGGTGGAATTTATCTGCGCACCCGGCCCCTTGCGCAACGGGTCGGATGCGGCCCTTGCCCATCAGCCGCAGGTCGAACAGACGGCGCATCTGGCGCTGGTCAATCGCGGCTGCCTGATTGCCCCTTTTCACAACATGATGCTGGTCAGCCCCGCGACCAGAAAATCACAAGTGGATCGCCTGATCGCGGCGTTCGATGCGGTTCTGTCCGATCTTTTCGCCTGAGGAGGCTGTTTTGTCCCATCCCTGTCCCTCTGGCGCCGATGTGTCAGAAGCCGAAGACTTCCTTGCCACCCACCCGGAGATTGAGGCCGTGGATATCGTCTTGCACGATTCCAACGGCATTGGGCGGGGTAAAATCATCCGGCGGCATGAACTCTTGTCGCTCTATCGCTCTGGGCGGCATATGCCGATTTCTATTCTGGGGCTGGATATTTGCGGCGAAGATGTGCATGAAACCGGCCTGATCTGGGATCAAGGCGACGGGGATTTGCGCGCATGGCCTGTGCCCGGCACATTGAAACCTCTGCACAACACAACCCCGCCCCGCGCAGAAGTGTTTCTGTCGCTTTATGAATTGGACGGGCGGCCCATGACATCCGACCCGCGCCATGCTTTGGCGCGGCAGGTGCAGAATTTCGCGGCCAAGGGCTTGAAACCGGCAGGCGCGTTTGAACTGGAATTCTTCCTTCTCGATCGCGACCGCACCCCCGATGGCCGCGTGCGCCCGGCGCGCGATGTGCTGGATGGGCGGCATAGCGCCAAGACCGAAGTCTATTCGCTGGATCAGTTGCACGGCATGTTGCCACTGTTCAGTGATATCTATGCAGGTGCTGCAAAAGCCGGGATCAAAGCTGAAACGCTGATTTCCGAATACGCGCCGGGACAATATGAACTGACACTGCATTACCGCGATGATGTGATGCAAGCGGCCGATGACATTGTGCGCCTGAAGCGGATTGTGCGCGCCCAGGCCCGCGCCCATGGGGTGACAGCGTGTTTCATGGCCAAACCGGTCGAGGATTACGCGGGATCGGGCATGCATTTCCATGTCTCCATGCCGGATCGGGATGGCCGCAACCTGTTTGCCGAACCCCAAGGCGCAAGCTGGACACAGCCCCTTTTGCATGCTTTGGGCGGTCTGCGCGCCACAATGGGGGATGCAATGATCGTCTTTGCCCCGCATCTGAATTCTTGGCGGCGCTTTGCCAATCAAAGCTATGCGCCTGTTTCAACGGCGTGGGGGGTGAATAATCGTTCCGTGGCCCTGCGCATTCCCGAAGGCGCCCGTGCCGCACGCAGGATCGAACACCGGCCCGCCGGCGTGGACGCAAACCCCTATCTGGTGGGTGCGACCGTGCTGGCAGGTATTCTGCATGGTTTGGACAACCAGATCGATCCGGGGCCAGAGACAACAGGCAATGGCTATGACAACGATCAAGACGGCCCCGCCCTGCCCCGCGACTGGCACGCGGCGATTGAGATGGGCAAAGCGTCTGATTTCCTGAAATCCGCCTTGGGCGATGATATGCACCGCACGTTTATAGCAGTGCGCGAGGCCGAATATGCCCGCGTGGCGCGCATGATCAGCAATGTCGATTACGATCTGTATCTGCACACGATCTAGCCTTAGGGAATATTGACGTTTCGTATCGCGGATACCGACGGCCAGCATATTCCCCCGCCAAGTGTGTCGCATATCGATGCAGTGGCACCATCGCAAGCTTCAGGCGCAAAGTTTGCGTAAACCTGAGGGCGATAGCGGCATGCTCGATATCCTGTCCGTGGTGCGGCACTTGTCATCGTGTTACGCAGCCAAAAGATGCGAGGAATCGCGCAGGCGATGCAGGATTTGCATGAACAAGGTTCACCCGCATTCGAAACAGCCATGCCGATCCTTGCGCAGTTTCCCAAGACCGAAATCGCCGAACGCGAGGTGCGATCAATTGCCTACCACATGAAACCTGCCCGCTTTCCGGCCTATAAGGCCCTCTCTGACGTCGACTTTGCCACCAGCGAAATCCGTTAAGCCTTGGTGCGCCAACTCCATCGCTGCCATATCCGACAAACCGGCACCGTCAGCTACCGCTTCAAGGCCAGTTCCGAGATGCGAAAAAAAGGAAGGAAACTGTCGCAGTGACCACGGCATGAACAGCCAAACATGACACCGGGTGAGTCAGGTTTCAGGGACAATCAACAGTAACGGCAAACACGGGAATAGGCAGCGCCCTGGAAGCATATTCGACCGCTCATGGATCATCTCAGTTGTCATGCGCACCTTCAGCCAAACCCCTGATTCAACCACCTGCGCATTTACCCACAGGATGATCCAAAACCTCCGCGGTTTGAACCGCCCCGGGTTTACCGGAGAGTAAAACACTCAAAGGATGAGCCCTATGACAAAGAATCGACATACCCCCGCCTATCCGGCCGAACTGCGTGAACGTGGTGTTCGGCTTTTCCGAGAGAACC
>JAUVXF010000008.1 GCA_030603695.1 Natronohydrobacter sp.
CAAAGCCCACCAGCGCTTCGGCCAGCTCGCCATTCACAGCGGCCACGGCCCCCAGAACGCCCTTGCCCATATAGCGGGCCTTGTCGCCGTCACGCCGCTCCACAGCCTCATGCGCGCCGGTAGAGGCACCAGAGGGCACCGCCGCACGGCCCATTGTGCCATCTTCAAGGAAAACATCCACCTCTACCGTGGGGTTGCCCCGGCTATCCAATATCTCGCGGCCAATAATGTCGATAATCGTGCTCATGCGTTGTCCCTATATGCTATGGGCGGGGGGCGAAGATTGCCGATCATGGCGCGCGCTGTGGACATTCACGCCCGCGCCAATTGTGCTTTGATCGTTTTGTCGCGCCGCATTACGGTTTCATTGGTCTGGGCGGCCTGCGTGCCGCTGGCCCGCGTGTAAGCCTTTTGTCATATCTGCAACACGGCCTGAATGGCATGTTCCCAGCGTGTTGTGCGGGCCTCGCGGGTTTTGGCATCCATTCGGGGGGTGAATTGCCGTTCAATCGCCCAACCGCGCGCGAATTCTGCCATTCCCGGCCATGCGTCGGCGCGCATACCGGCCAGCCATGCCGCGCCTAGTGCTGTGGTTTCCAGCACGCGGGGACGATCGACAGGCGCGCCAATGATATCGGCCAGAAATTGCATGGCATAGTCATTCGCCGCCATACCGCCATCTACGCGCAACACAGGCTGTGTGCCTTCGCGCCGCCAATCGGCCTGCATGGCTTGCAGCAAATCGCGGGTCTGATAGCCAACCGATTCCAACGCTGCGCGGGCAAATTCTGCCGGGCCGGAATTGCGTGTCAGCCCAAATACGGCCCCGCGCGCCTCTGGCTTCCAATAGGGCGCCCCAAGGCCCACAAAGGCAGGCACAAGGATCAGATCCTGTGAGGGGTCGGCCTGTTCGGCAAGCGCCTGCGTTTCCGGCGCGGCACGGATGATCTTGATCCCATCGCGCAGCCATTGCACCACCGCACCTGCAATGAAGATAGACCCTTCCAGCGCATATGTGGGCTGGCCATCCAACTGGTAGGCAATCGTTGTCAGCAGCTTGTTGCACGAGGCAACCGGGGTTTCGCCTGTGTTGAGCACCGCAAAACAGCCCGTGCCATAGGTGGATTTCAGCATGCCGGGGGTAAAGCAAGCCTGCCCGATTGTGGCCGCCTGCTGATCCCCGGCCACACCCAGAATGGGTATTTCACGCCCGAACAGATCGGCGCGGGTATGCCCGTAATCGGCGGCGCAATCGCGCACTTCGGGCAGCATTGCTGCGGGGATGTCAAACAGATCGCAGATGGTCTGGCTCCAGCGGCCCTTATGGATATCATAGAGCATGGTGCGCGCGGCATTGGTGGCATCTGTGGCATGCACACGCCCGCCCGTCAGGTTCCAGATCAGCCAGCTATCAACTGTGCCGAAGGCCAGTTCACCCCGGCGCGCACGCGCCCGCGCGCCTTCAACAGTATCCAGAATATATTTCAACTTGGTGGCCGAGAAATACGGATCGGCCAGCAGCCCCGTGCGCGCCGTAATCATCGGCTCATGCCCTTCGGCGCGCAGATATGCGCAGAAATCGGCGGTGCGGCGGTCTTGCCAGACAATCGCGGGGTGAATGGGCTTGCCTGTGTTGCGATCCCAGACAAGCGTGGTTTCGCGTTGGTTGGTAATCCCGATCGCGGTTATGTCGCGCGCGGAAAGCCCGGCCTTTTCAATCGCGGCGCGGGCTGTGGCGGCGGTGGTGGCCCATAAATCCAGCGGGTCATGTTCCACCCAGCCAGAGGCCGGATAATGCTGCGGGAATTCCTCTTGTGCGGTGGCGGCGATGTTCATGGCCGCATCAAATACAATGCCTCTGCTGGATGTCGTGCCTTGATCCAGTGCCAGAATATAGCCCATTGCTGCCCCCTTTTCGCACCATGCGGATAATAGAATTTCACAACTCAGGAAAGGTGGGCGAAGCAGCCATTTGCCTGCTTCGCCCTAGTCGGCCGGGGCCGCGCAAGCGCAGCCCCGACAGGGAGGTTACTCTGTCCAGCGGCGGATCAACTCGTCATAAGCGATGGTGAGCGGCTGGCCCTTTTCGTCATCCAGCTTCGGCCAGGGTGCGCCGGGCTGTTCCAGCCAATAGGCCTCGTCGCGTGGCTCGTTCAGTGCCGGGCCGAATTCGCCCTGCACGCCAGCACGTTCCAGACGGGCCATAACGGCTTCTTGCTGATCGCAAAGCGCATTCATAGCTTCTTGCGCAGTGCGCGCACCCGATGACGCATCCCCGATATTCTGCCACCACAGCTGTGCCAGACGTGGATAATCCGGCACGTTGAAGCCTGTATCTGTCCACAAATCGCGCTCTGGCGAACGGTAGAATTCGACCAGACCACCCAGACGCGGCGCGCGCTCGGTGAAGCTGTCATGGTTGATGGTGGATTCGCGGATGAATGTCAGGCCGTAATGCGATTTGGCCACATCCACGGTTTTGGATGCGATGAACTGCGCATAAAGCCATGCTGCCTGAGCGCGATCAACAGGGGTGGATTCCAGAAGCGTGGCAGACCCCACATCCTGATAGCCCACTTTCATGCCGTCTTGCCAGTAAGCGCCATGGGGTGAGGGGGCCATGCGCCATTTTGGCGTGCCATCCTCGTTCATGACAGGCAGATCAGGCGCAACCATATCTGCGGTAAAGGCCGTGTACCAGAAAATCTGCTGCGCGATATTGCCTTGCGCAGGCACAGGCCCGGATTCCGAGAAGTTCATGCCATTGGCGGCGGGGGGGGCATAGTTTTGCAGCCAATCCACATATTTCTCGATCGAATAGACAGCGGCCGGGCTGTTGGTTGCCCCACCACGCGCCATACAAGAGCCGACGGGCTGGAAGTTCTCGTTTACACGAATACCCCATTCATCCACGGGCACACCATTGGGCAAGCCCAGATCAGAGGCCCCGGCCATCGACAGCCAGGCATCGGTAAAGCGCCAGCCAAGCGAGGGGTCACGGCGGCCATAATCCATATGGCCGTAAACGGTCTGGCCATCAATCTCGCGGCCTGTGAAAAAGGCGGCGATATCCTCATAGGCCGACCAGTTTACAGGAACGCCCAGCTCGTAGCCGTATTCGGCTTCAAAAGCGGCCTTGATTTCGGGATCGTTGAACCAGTCGTAGCGGAACCAGTAAAGATTGGCGAATTGCTGCACGGGCAGTTGATACAGCTTTCCATCCGGCCCGGTAGCAGAGGCCAGACCGATGAAATCGTCCAGATCAAGGTTCGGGTTGGTGACAGAAGCGCCATCGCCGGCCATCCAGTCGGTCAGGTTGCGGGCCTGCTGATAGCGCCAATGCGTCCCGATCAGATCGGCGTCATTGATATACATATCAAAGACATTCTCGCCGGTTTGCATCTGGGTTTGCAGGCGTTCCACCACATCACCTTCGCCAATCAGCGTGTGGGTCAGGTTGATCCCTGTCATCGCGCTGAAGGCAGGAGCCAGAACATTGGCTTCCCATTCATGGGTGGTGATGGTTTCGGATACCACGTTGATGGTCATGCCGCGGAACGGTTCTGCCGCTTCTATGAACCATTGCAGCTCTGCTTCCTGCTCTGCGCGGCTTAGGGCCGACAGTTCGCCGATATGCTGATCAAGAAAGGCGCGGGCAGCGTCCATATCGGCAAAGACCGGGCTTCCCATCACAGTTAGCGCCATTGCCAGCGCTGTTGATGTTTTCAATAGTCGGTTCATAGAATATCCTCCCATGGATTGAACCCTCGTTTCAGTCCTGCGTGTCCGGGCCATGTGTGGGCCTCATCCCCATGGCACGGGCACGCGCGTTTTGCGTGCCGTCAGACCCAGCGGAACACCGCTGCGGCATAAAGCGCGCAAATTCCAAGCGCCCACCATTGTGGCAAGCCGCTCAGGGCCAGCCAGCCTGCATTGATAAAGGCCGACCCAAGTAGTGTGATAAACAACCTGTCCCCGCGCGTTGTCTCGATTGTCAGGATGCCCCGGCGCGGGGTTTCGGGGAATTTGAGTGCCAGCACTGTGAAAATCAGTAACAGGCAGGCAATCACGATGAAGAAGATCGCGGTAGGCTGCGTCCATGCCATCCAGTTCAGGTTCATGGCTATCCCTCCTTAGACGCGGCCCAGGGCAAAGCCCTTGGCAATGTAGTTGCGCACGAAATAGATGACCAAGGCGCCAGGAATGATGGTCAGCACACCTGCGGCGCACAAGACCCCCCAATCAAGACCAGAGGCCGAAACTGTCCGTGTCATGATAGAGGCGATGGGCTGTGCATTTACCGCAGTCAGCGTCCGCGAGAGCAGCAATTCCACCCAAGAGAACATGAAGCAGAAGAACGCCGCCACCCCAATGCCCGATGCGATCAGCGGCATGAAGATTTTCACGAAAAAGCGCGGAAAGCTGTAGCCATCGATATAGGCTGTCTCGTCAATCTCTTTGGGCACGCCGCGCATGAACCCTTCCAATATCCAGACCGCCAGCGGCACATTGAACAAGGTATGCGCCAAGGCCACCGCGATATGGGTATCAAACAGCCCAACAGATGAATAAAGCTGGAAGAAGGGCAGGGCAAAGACAGCCGGCGGCGCCATGCGGTTTGTCAGCAGCCAGAAGAACAGATGCTTGTCGCCCAAAAACCGGTAGCGCGAAAAGGCATAGGCGGCAGGCAGGGCCACAGCCAGAGACAGAACCGTGTTCATCACCACATAGGTAATGGAATTCACATAGCCCATATACCAGGAACTGTCCGTCAGGATGACGCGGTAATTATCCAGCGTTGGGTTTTGGGGCCAGAGTGTGAATCCGCCAAGGATTTCACGGTTTGTCTGAAAGCTCATCTTCACGAGCCAATAGATTGGCACCAGCATGAACAGCAGATACAGCACCATGACAACATGACGGGTCTGCACTTTGGGAAAAGAGATGCTGCGCGTGGCAGGGGTGTAAGTGTCTGATGTTACAGCCATCTAGCGGCCCTCCGCTTTGTCAAGATTGGTCATCACGGTGTAGAACACCCAACTGACCAGCAAGATCACAAGGAAATACATGATCGAGAAGGCAGCCGCCGGGCCTAGATCAAACTGTCCAAGCGCCATTTTCACCAGATCGATCGACAAGAAGCTGGTGGCGCTGCCGGGGCCGCCGCCGGTGACGACGAAAGGCTCTGTATAGATCATGAAACTGTCCATGAAGCGCAACAGGATGGCAATCAGCAACACGCCTTGCATTTTGGGCAGTTCGATATACCGAAACACTTTCCAACGGCTGGCCTGATCAATCTTTGCGGCCTGATAATAGGCCTGCGGGATGGATTGCAGCCCGGCATAGGCCAGAAGCGCCACAAGCGATGTCCAGTGCCACACATCCATGATCACAACAGTCACCCAGGCATGCACGGGGTTGCGCGCATAGTTCCAGCTGATCCCGACCTTATCCAGCGCATAGCCCACCAGCCCAATGTCGGTGCGGCCCAGAATCTGCCAGATCGTGCCCACCACATTCCATGGGATAAGCAGCGGCAGCGCCATCAGCACCAGACAGACAGAGGCCCAAAACCCGCGCTTGGGCATGCAAATGGCAATCGCAATGCCAAGGGGGATTTGAATGGCCAGAATAATGCCGGAAAATGCAAGCTGACGGCCCAGGGCGGCATGCACGCGCTCAGAGGTGAGAACCTCTTGAAACCAGCCCAACCCTTCCCAGAAGAACACGTTATTGCCAAAGGTATCCTGCACCGAATAATTAACCACGGTCATCAGCGGGATAACGGCGGAAAAGGCAACCAGCACCAGAACCGGCAGCACCAGAAACCACGCCTTGTTATTTTGCACCTTATCCATCAGACGGCCTCTCTTTGCGGGGTGGCGACAGACTGCAAGGGCGCCACGCGCCAATCATCGGCATAGACATTGATCCGCTCTGGGGCAAAAATCATGCGGTTTGCATCTGCCGGGATGGGCGTGCCTTCAAGCTGGACGGCATTGATGGCGCGTCCCTGAAACTCTGCGCGCACAATCTGGTGGCGGCCCACATCCTCGACGCGCTTGATCGTGACGGGCAGCCCCTCTTCGCCGCTTACCAACTGGACGAATTCGGGGCGCACCCCGATTTGCACCCGGCCTTGCAAAGCTTTGTAGGTTCCGCCCAGGCGCACGGCATGGCCCGCGCACCGGGCAAGATTGCCTGCCACTTCGGCCTCTATCAGGTTCATCCCCGGAGAGCCGATGAAATAGCCCACAAACGTATGCTCAGGCGTATCAAACAGCTCTTCCGGGGTGCCAAGCTGCACCACGCGCCCATCATGCATGACCACAACCTTATCGGCGAATGTCAGGGCCTCTGTCTGATCATGCGTCACATAAATCATCGTATGACCGAATTCATTGTGCAGCGCTTTAAGCTGGGTGCGCAATTCCCACTTCATATGCGGGTCAATCACGGTCAGCGGTTCGTCAAACAGGATGGCGTTGACATCTTCGCGCACCATGCCCCGGCCGAGGCTGATTTTTTGCTTCGCATCAGCGGTCAGGCCGCGCGCCTTGCGGTTAAGGACTTCTTCCATCCCGATCATCGCGGCAATCTTTTGCACGCGCGCGGCCACATAGGCGGCATCCATGCCCCGATTGCGCAGCGGGAAGGCCAGATTATCGCCCACTGTCATCGTGTCATAGACCACAGGAAACTGAAACACCTGCGCGATATTGCGCTCTACAGTATCCTGATGCGTCACGTCACGATCCCCAAACAGAATGCGCCCGCGTGACGGAACCAAAAGCCCGGAGATGATGTTCAGAAGCGTGGATTTCCCGCAGCCAGAAGCGCCAAGCAGGGCATATGCCTCGCCATCGCCCCAGACGTGATCGAGTTGCTTGAGCGCGTAATCTTCTTCGCCCTTCGGGTTGGGCAAATAGGAATGCGCCAGATTATCAAGAGTGATTTGTGCCATCTTTCTCCCTACTCAAGCGGCTTGTGCGAAAGATGCGGGTGCAACCAGATCGCCGTTTTGCCCAAAGACGTAAACATGCGCGGCATCCAGCCAGACATCTATCGGGGCGCCGTAAGCCAGATGATGCACACCATGCAGCAACCCCACCCATTTATCGCCTGCATGGTTCAGGTGCACAAAGGTTTCAGACCCGGTGATCTCGGTCACATGCAGCATGCAGCGGAACCGCAAACCATCATTGCCTTTCGACGCCAGATGAAGGTGATCAGGCCGGAACCCGGCTGTATAAACGCCATCGGGCAAGGCCGCCAGCGCGCCGCTGGCGGGGGCTGTCTGGCCTTCGCCAAAGCTGATCTTGTTCCCCGCTTTTTCGATGCGCGTAAAATTCATCGGCGGGTCAGAGAAAACCCGCGCTGTGGTTGCGTCTTTGGGCGTCCGATACACTTTTGGCGTTGGCCCAAACTGCGTGATGCGGCCTTCCCACATGGTTGCCACATTGCCACCCAGAAGCAGCGCTTCTTCTGGCTCTGTAGTGGCATAGACAAAAATCGCGCCGGATTCCTCGAAAATGCGCGGGATTTCGGCGCGCAATTCCTCGCGCAGTTTGTAGTCCAGATTGGCCAGCGGCTCGTCCAGCAGCACAAGCCCTGCGCCTTTGACAAGCGCACGCGCCAGCGCGCAGCGCTGTTGCTGCCCGCCCGACAATTCCAGCGGCTTGCGATCCAGCATCGGGGTGAGCTGCATCAGATCTGCCGCTTCGCGCACTTTGCGATCCATATCCGCCCGCGACACACCCATCAACTTTAGCGGAGAAGCGATATTGTCATACACCGTCATGGATGGGTAATTGATGAATTGCTGGTAGACCATCGCCACCTTGCGATCCTGCACCCGCATTCCGGTAACATCGCGGCCTTCCCACCAGATGCGCCCTGTGGCCGGGGCATCCAGCCCCGCCATGAGCCGCATCAGCGTTGTCTTGCCCGATAATGTGGGGCCAAGCAGCACATTCATTGTGCCGCGCTCCAGCGTCAGATCGGTGGGGTAGATATGGCTCTGCCCTTCCACGATCTTAGAGACGCCCTCCAATCTCAGCGACATGGTTGTTCCTCCCTTACACGCTTATTCGGCTGCGCGTATTTCCCGCCTTGGTTGTTGTTGCATCCAGTCTTCCAGTGCGGCGACTTGCGCCTTGGTCAGCCGCAAGCCCAGTTTGCTGCGCCGCCAGATCACATCTTCGGCACCATGCGCATATTCGCGGGCAATCAGCCAGCGGGCTTCGGCCTCTGTCAGGGTTGCGCCGAAATCCTGGCCCAGATCGCTGACGGCTTTTGCCGTCCCCAGTATGGCGCGGGCTTCGGTGCCATAGGCGCGCACCAGACGTCGCGCCCAATACTCTGTCAAGAAGGGGTAATCGCGCTGCAAATCCGCCACCAGCGCCGCCACCCCGTCATGGGCGAAATCCCCCCCCGGCAGCGGCACGCCAGCTGTCCATTTGCCTTTTGCCAGTGGCAGCACCGTGCCGATCTGTTCCAAGGCCGATTCCGCAAGCCGCCGATACGTCGTGATCTTGCCGCCAAAGATATTCAGCACCGGCGCACCCGTGCTGCGATCTATCTTGAGCGTGTAATCCCGCGTCGCGGCTGTGGCCGAACTTGCGCCATCATCATACAGCGGGCGCACCCCGGAATAGGCCCAGACAACATCTGCCGCAGTAACCGGCTGGCGGAAATACTGGCTGGCGAAATTGCACAGATAATCGCGCTCTGCATCCGTGCAGACAGGCGCGCGCGCGGGATCATCATGATCTGCATCTGTGGTGCCGATCAGGGTGAAATCCTGCTCATAAGGAATGGCAAAAATGATCCGCCCATCCGTGCCCTGAAAGAAATAACACTTGTCATGGTCATAAAGCTTGCGCGTCACGATATGACTGCCGCGCACAAGCCGCACATTTTCGCGGCTGTTCAGGCGTAGTTTTGAATGGATAATATCGCCCACCCAAGGGCCGGCAGCATTGACCAGCATCTTGGCGCGAAGTGTTTTCGTTTCGCCTTCGGTTTTGATCGTAACCCGCCAAATGCCGTTTTCCGCACTGGCAGAAACAACCTCTGTGCGCGTATGGATACGCGCGCCGCGCGCTTCGGCATCGCGGGCGTTCAGGATCACAAGGCGCGAATCTTCTACCCAGCAATCGGAATATTCATAGGCCGTGGCAAAGCGCGGTTGCAGCGGTTCACCCTCTGGCGCGCCTTTCAGTGACAGGCTGGATGTGCCCGGCAATATTTTGCGCCCGCCCAGTGTATCGTATAAAAACAGGCCCAGCCGGATCAGCCATGCCGGGCGCCTGCCTTTCATCCAAGGCATCAGAACAGAGAGCAGGCGCGATGTGGGCGTGTCACTTTCAAAGCGCATATCTTTATGATATGGAAGGACAAAACGCATTGGCCAACTGATATGGGGCATTGCGCGCAGCAGGGTTTCACGCTCTATCAGCGCCTCTCTCACCAGCCGGAATTCAAAATACTCCAGATAGCGCAACCCGCCGTGAAACAGCTTGGTAGAGGCAGAGCTTGTCGCCCCTGCCAGATCGCCTTTTTCGCACAGCACAACTGACAGCCCGCGCCCCGCCGCATCGCGTGCGATCCCGCAGCCATTTATGCCGCCGCCGATGATGAAAAGATCATGAACGCGCGCTGTGTCGAAACTGGATGCACCGAATTCCAAAAGCCGCCCTCCCCAAGCGCTTTCCTTCTTGTGCGCAAACACTAGGGGAGCGCGTAGTTTTGTCGCAAGTCTTTTTTCGTTATATCATCTAAAATGTTCGATAATAAGTAAGCGAAAAAATCAAAGCGGTTTGAGCTGCATTTGTTCTATATCATTTTTTCGCACCTCAGATTTTTTGCTTGAAACGAACACGAGCCGAGGCGATGATTGCACCATGTGCCCATGTGTTCGCATCTTTTCGGGCCGAATCACCTTGTCCATGAAGGAGGGGGCATGTCCCAGTCAGAGCGTTTGCAGGAAATCCAGATCATCGCCCGCCGCGATGGGCGGGTCTCGGTGGATGGGCTTGCGGCGCATTTCGATGTAACAGTTCAGACCATCCGCCGCGATCTGGCCGAATTGGCAGAGCAAGGCAAATTGCAGCGCGTCCATGGGGGCGCGATCTTGCCATCAACAGTGGCAAATATCGGCTATCAGGATCGGCGCGATCTGAATGAGGCCGCAAAGGCCGCGATTGCGGAAATTGCCGCCCGCGATATCCCGAATGGCTGTTCGATCTTTCTCAATATCGGCACAACGACAGAGGCTGTGGCGCGCGCCTTGCTGGGGCACCGAGATATCATGGTGCTGACCAATAATCTGAATGTGGCGAATATTCTGGTCGATAACCCAAATTGCGAGATCATCGTGGTGGGCGGCCTGTTGCGGCGCACGGATGGGGGCTTGGTGGGCACTGTCACCACGCAAGCCATCCAACAGTTCAAATTCGATCTGGCCGTGATCAGTTGTTCGGCGCTGGATGATGATGGGGACATGCTGGATTTTGATATTCAGGAAGTCGGCGTCAGCCAAACCATTCTGAAACACGCGCGGCGCAGTTTTCTTGTTGCGGATCAATCCAAATTCCGCCGCCGTGCGCCCGCCCGCATTGGCTCGCTTGCGCAGGTGGACGCGTTTTATACCGATGCCCGGCTTGCGGCAGGGCTTGCGGCTGCCTGCAAGACATGGGGAACAAGCGTCAGCATTGCCGAGGCAAAGCAGGGCGCTTGACCGATAAGGCGCTGTGCGATCATGTGGGGCTACTGGCTGTGCCTATTGCAGGATGCGGGCAATATCCAATCCGTTTACCGTGACAGAGTAATCCGGGGCCAGTTCTATCCGGTATGCCAATCCGCCTTCGGCTGTCGGGGTTCCCAACCCGCGCAGCAGCAGCAATGCGGGCAGCACGTCCTGCGCATCTTGCCCGGCGAATTCCCCGCGCGTCACCATATCGATCACCTCTGGAAAGCCCAGAACAACCAGATCCATCGCGCCTTCGGCCGATAACTGGCCTGACAGGCGGAAATCCCCCCGGCCCGTAATATTGGCAGGCCCCCCCGCAAGTTTAAGATCGTCGATTTCCAACACCGGTTTGGCCGCGAACAGCATACCAAGGGCCTGAAAGCCAAGCATGCCGTAAGCATCGGGATCATTGGTATCAAGCGTGGCTGCAAGGCCAAGAATCTGGCGCAGCGGCAGGTTGCTAAGCTGCATGGAAACGCCCATATCCGCGCGCCGCATCTCTTCTGGCCAGTCTTCTTGTTCAACTGTCAGGCCATCAAGCGCCCATGACATTGAAAAACTGCTCATCTCTGCGCGCCCATCCAGACCCGACCCGATCAAGAAACGCTCCAGCCCATATACCTCGCCAGAGGGCATGGAAAAGCTGATATCCTCTAGTTCGAATGTCGCATCCGAACGCCCCCATTGCCCTTGAAGGATCGGCTCCAGCGCAGATGTGATTTCGCGCTCTTGGGTGAATGCTGCAAACAGCTCGCTCACAGCCATGGCAAGGCCGGGATCGCCTTCTGTCAGGGCATTGCGCAGGCCAATCCGCCCGATGCTCAGCAAGGCGTCATCGTCAAATGCTGACACGCCACGCAGTTCAAAGCCAGCATCACCCGTGTAAAGCGCTTCTCCGACAGGGGCGAAATCTGCCCAAAGCCGAAGCCCGTCAGCCCCGAATTCCCCAGTGTCAGCGCCCGCGACAGGCTGCCATTCCAGATTCGAGAATGTGATCTCTGCCTTGGGGAAAAACCCTGTTTCTTCGTTCAATGTTCCCGCCAGTGCGCTGTCTATCCAGACAAGGCGTCCCATTGCCCGCCCGCCCTCTGAAATATCCAGCGCGGGGGGGAAGGTGGCTGTCCAGTCCAGCTGATCATCTGGCAAGGCGCGCAAGTCTATGCGCGGGTTGCCAAAGCCAAAGCGCATATCTTCGACCCATAAGGCAAGATCGGTGAATTCCACAATAATCTGGCCGTTTTCCTGTCTTGCGACAACGGGGCTTGCCGTGCTCAGATGTAGCCCCAAATCACCGGCAGGATCATTTTTCTGCACCAGCCTGTCCAGCGCCAGCAGCAGGGCTGCGCCAATGCGGGCCGCCTCTTCATCTTCAACGGGGGCAAGGGTAAGGGGGGCACGCCCCATTCCCGGGCGGCTGGGGCCATCACGGCTGATATCAAGCTGTGCGTCAATCACATCGGCCCCGTAAGTCCCGACCCAGATTGCATAGATGCCGGGTTGATCACTCTCCAGCCGCAAAGCGGGGTCTACGCCAAAGCTGTCATCATCGCAAAGCAGGGCGCCATCTGGCTGGCGCACAACCAAAGTTGTATCGCCATCGCTGCGCACGCGCAGATCCACGCCACCCAAACCTGTTGCAATCTCCAAGGTCACATCTGGGCTTTGGGCATCGATATAGCCCGTGCAAAACATATCAAAATCCGCAGCCATATCAGCGCCGCCGGCCATCAGGGGGATTTCCTCTCTGCCGCCAGAGGGGATATCTGCGGCTACAAGGGCATGAAACCGCGCAGGCGATAGCGCCAATTCCCGGCCTTGCGCGGCGAATGTGTCAGTGCCCACAGCCTCCCAATCAGGCTCTTGCAGCGAAAGATGCAGGTTTGCGGCCACAATATCGGCCCCGTATGTGCCCACCCAAACGGCATATTCCCCCGGACTGGGCTTGAGAACCGAAACAGCCGGGTTCAGGCCATCAGTATCATCATCGCATAGAAAGCCCCCATTCGGGCGCTGCACAACAAGGGTAAGATCACTTTCGCTGGTTGCGAATACGCTTAGGCGCAGCACGGGTTCTGCGATCTGAACGACCAAATCGGGCGCTGTGGCGTTGATCTGGCCCACGCAACTTGTATCAAAGTCAAAGGCGTCATCCGCGCCACCGGCAAAGAGCGCGACGCTCTCTATCGCATTGCCCAAATCCGGCCCGATCGTGATGGTTCCATAGGTGGGGTCTGTCACCGGCTGGGCGAAAGACGCCCCGGCCAGCGTCAACCCCGCCAAAACCCCCAGAAAACCAGAATATCCAGAAGACGACATGCCCAAGACCCCCTTGCAAGACATTCCCACAGGATGCCCCCTGTTTGATGTGACACTGCCAAACTGACAGTCCCGTTACCGTGCAGCATGCCGTTTCTTTGGCCCCGGTCAAGGCAAATGGGTTGCTGAGGGGGGATGCATAGCCCCCGAAAGCCGCCGCCCTGTTGATTGACCTGCCGTTATCGGTGCGGTGGTTGCGACAGAGGGACAGTCGCGGCTTTTGGGCCGGGATGCTCACTATCCCCCATCAGGGCGGCCATAGCTGTCGCGAAGGCGCACAGCAAGGCGGTGAAGTAAAATACATAACTGCTGTTGATCGGATAAAGCCACGCGCTTGCAAGAATTGCCAAAGCGGTGATCAGCCCTGCCGCAGCCCAATAAACCCCTGTCGCGCTGGACAGAAATTCTGGCGCGATATTTTGGCGCATGTAATGGGCAACACCAACCTGGGCCAGCCCAAGTGTTGCGCCTTGCAGGATTTGGACAGCAAGCGTTGGTGCAAACTCTGCCGAAAGGCCGAAAACCCCCCAACGCAGAGTGCCCGCGATGCAGGCAACCAAGATAATCTTTCCGGGTGAAAGGAACGTGGCAATGCGTTTCCCGAACACGAAAGCGATGATTTCCACACCAACGCCGATGCTCCAGAATATGCCGATCAGGGATGTAGAATGTCCTGCCTCCAGCCATCGAAAGGTGCTATAGGCATAAAACACCCCATGGCAGGCTTGGGAAATCGCGGCACTTCCAAGCAACAGAAGAAAGCCACGGTTGCGCAGTGCCAGCAAGATGGCAGTGGTTGTGATCGGGGGGTGGCTCTCGCGTGCTCTGGCGGGCAGGCCCGTAGAGGTGACGATCTGCGCAAGCAGCGTTGCAACAAGCAGATATAGGATTGCTTGAGTATCGAATGCGCCGATCAGAAAGCCGCAAAGCAGGGTTGTTGCGATAACAGAAGCCGAACCCCAGGCGCGAACCTGTCCAAAATCCAGCCTGCTGGCTGTCAGATTTGCAATCAGAATAGATTCGGCCAGCGGGATATGCGGCGCGATGAGCGCCCGATACAGCAAAAACACCATCGCAACCCAAAAAGCGCCGTTAATTGCGGTAAGGGCAAGCGTTGTGAAAGTTGCGCAGATGATCAGGCCGATCAGGATTGCTTTGTTCTGGCGCGTGCGGTCTGCAAATGCCCCGATCAGGGGATTGACCACAACAGCAATAAGTGCGGCCGCCGCAAAACAGGTTCCAATCGCGGCCTCGCTTAGCCCCTGGGCCTTTAGCCAAAGCGGCATGAAGGTAATCCCGATAGCGATTTGGGCATAAAGCGCAAAATAGAAGGCGTAGAATGCCATGATCACTCTTTCTGCAAGCAATAAGCCCTGACAGTTCATTCCCTATTGCGCGAAAGATTGGAAGCACGCGCATGCGTGTTTCCCGAAATATTGCGTCATCCTGCCCCGCCCATGCGCACCCCCTGCACTGGCCGGCAGGCAGCCAACCCTCTGACCATTTCTTGCGGTTGGACGGGCTGGGCCGGGGGCCGCGACATCCCCTTGCCCCTCTGTTGCACCGCGTGGCAGCATTGGCGCACAAGAATATGCGTATTGCCGTTCCTGCTGAGCATGCCGAGCCTGCCAGAGCGATCTTGGCTACCCTGCTGCGGGTTTGGGATGAGCGTGATCTGGCAGAGAAGATTTTGGCCTGTCAGCCCACGCAGCCCCGTTGCCGGGATTTTGTGCTTTCGGGGTTAAAACCGATCCAGCAAGCGGCGCAGATAGTCCAGTTCTGCTTCGGGGCGCTCCAGCTCTGCGGAGCGGCGGCGCAATTCTTCCAACAGATCACGCGCCCGGCGATAGACATCTTCGCCCTGCAACAGGTTGTCTTGCGTCCCCACTTCGCCACCCGGATTAAGCGCGCGTCCCAGCGGGTCGCGGTTTTCGCCTTCTCCGGTCTGATCACCCGCCTGATCGCCCATCCGCTCGCGCTGGTCTTGGGCGCGGGCCTCGTTCATCGCGCGCAATCCGTCGCGCATGGCCTCCATCGCATCAGCCTGCCGGCTTAGCGCCTCGCCTGTCTCGCCGTTCTCCAGCGCTTCGGCGGCGTCTTCCATGGCGCGCTGGGCGCGTTCCAGCGCCTCCAGCGCATTTTCGCTTTCGCGCGTGCCTTCGCCGGGCAAGGGTTGCAATTGCTGGTCGCGCAGTTGCTCTGCCAACTCGCGCTGACGTTCTGCCAGATCATTGCCCGCGCCCGGTTGTGTGTCTCCGTTCTCGCCGCTCTCGCCTTCGGCGCGGTCGCGGAATTCGTCCTGTAGCTGGTTGAATGTGTCATCTGACAGGCCCTGCTGGTTGCGCAGTGTTTCGCCCAACCCTTCCATGGCCTGATCACCGGGCGCGCCTTGGCCGCCCTCTCCTTCCGCCACTTGCAGATTTTCCAGCAGCGCATTCAACTGCGCCAGCAACTCTGCCGCTTCTTCCATGCGGCCTTCTTCCATCAATTCCTGAATCCGGTTCAGAAGCTCCTGGATCTGGTCTTGGGTAATTTCCATCTGTTCGCCATCGGGCGGGGCTTCGCCGCGTTCGCGCGGCTGTTCGGCCAGCTGGTTCATGTAATCGCGCATGGCCTCGCGCAATTCTTCCATCAATTCGGCTACTTCGGCCGGGTCTGCGCCATTGCGCACGGCCTCGTCCAGCATTTCTTGCGCGCGCTGCAATCTTTCGCGGGCATCGGCCAATTCGCCTTCTTCCAGCAGCACAGCCAGATCCCACATCCGCTGCGCCAGATCATCGCGCGTGGTATCATCCAGCGCCGCCGTATCAAGGCTGGCCAGCAGGATGTTGCGTGTTTCCATATACCTTATCCGCGCCTCGGCAGAGCGGAATGCCTCTTCTGGCCTATAGCCGATCGCCCGCATGATCTGGCCCACGCGCGCGGCGTTTTCGCGGTTCCATAGCAGATCGCGGCGCAATTCTATCACTGCGGCGGCCATGGGATCAAAGAACCGGCGCCCCGGCAGCACCATTTGCACTGGCGCGCTGGCCCCGGTCTGGCTGCGGGCATCTTCCACTTGCAGCGCCACTGTTACCGGCAGATTGGCCCATGGGTGCTGAGAGAAATCTTCAACCAGCGCATCGTCTATCTCATCGCGTGCGCCAGAGGCGGGCATGGGCAAGGGCAGGGTAAGCGCTGCACGCGGTTCCGGCTCGGGGCGCAGGCCATAGCGGCGGTCAACCGCTTCCAGATCAAGCGCCACCCGCATTTCGCCCCCGGTCACGCCATAATCGTCACTGGCGGAGAAGCTTTGCCGCATCAATCCGCCGCGTTCGCGCGTGGCCTCTCCTTGCAGCGAAACGCTGGGCGGCTGATCCACCAGCGCCACGATTTCCCAGTCGCGCCCGGCAGGGCCGCGCACGCTAAGGCGGCCAGAGCGTTCAATCTCGAAATCCTGCGCCATATCGGCGGGGTCATAGCTCTCGCGATCTGACAGGCTTTCTTGCACGGACATGATGCCTTGCTGGCCATAGAAGCGCACTGTCACGCGGCTGCCTTGCGGCAATTCCAGCCGCGCGCGATCCACCTCGTTCAGATAAAGGCTGGGGCGGCCTGTATAGGCAGGGGGCTGCACCCATGCTTCCCAAGAGGGGCCAAGAGCCACGGCCTCGGCACGGCCTTGGGATTGGGCGATTTCGGCAATCTCTGCCACGCGCGAGGGCGCACCAAAGGCCAGCGCCACAACAAAGCCTGTCAGCGCCATATAGCGCAGGCCATAGCGATCAAACCGTGCAAGGCGTGTATCGCCGGGAACCGGGCGCGCCGTGGCAAGCCGGGCCTGCATCCGGTGCAGATGCGCCAGCCATACGCGCCGCGAGGCAGGATCGCTTGCGCCAATCGCCTGTTCATCTGCCAGCGCGCTAAGGGGGCGGCCGGGCATGGACGCATCCAGCCGCGCGGCCGCTTCAGCCCGGTTGGGCAGGCGCAGCCGCCACGCGCCCAAGGCGAAGCTTGCCACCAGCGCGGCGATTGCCGCAAAGATGGCCCACATCGCCCATAGCGGGGGCAGCAGATCTTGCAGGCCAAAGCCCAAAGCCGCGACAAGGGCCAAGACACCTGTCGCAAAGGGCCAAAATGCGCGCGCCAGCCGTTCTGCCCACAGCCCCGCAAGCGTGCCGCGCAAAGCGCGCGTCAGGGCGGGGTTCGGGTCTTTGGTCTTGCGCGACAAATCTACCCTCTTGCCGGGCCGCTGGCCCGTGTTCAGATCACAACCACTCAGGCAACTTATCGCGGTTTATGATTTCGTCAAAGCTTGGGCGCGGGCGAATGACAGCATATTGATCATCTTTCACCAGCACTTCGGGGATAAGCGGGCGGGTGTTGTATTCCGAGGACATGACGGCCCCATATGCCCCGGCAGAGCGGAAGGCCACCAGATCACCGGGGGCAAGGGCGGGCATGGGCCGCGCCTTGGCGAAAGTATCGCCCGATTCGCAAACCGGCCCCACAATATCCACAGGCTGAGGCGCTGCTGCGGCCTGCGCCTCTTGCAGCGGGATGATATCGTGATGCGCGCCATACATGGCAGGGCGGATCAGATCATTCATCGCGGCATCAAGGATCAGGAAATCGCGCCCTTCGCCCTGTTTCAGATACAGCACAGAGGCTACCAGAACCCCGGCATTGCCCGAAATCAGGCGGCCCGGTTCTATCTCTATCTCTACATCCAGATCACCCAGAACGCGCTTGATCATCGCGCCGTAATCCGTAGGCAAAGGCGGGGTTTCGTTCGAGCGCGTATAGGGAATGCCCAGCCCGCCCCCCAGATCCAGCCTGCGGATGGTGTGCCCATCAGCGCGCAGCGCGCGCGTAAGATCGGCGATTTTGGTAAAGGCGGCCTCGAACGGGGCAAGATCGGTCAATTGGCTGCCGATATGCACATCCACGCCCACCACCTCTATTCCCGGCAGGCGCGCGGCTTCGGCGTAAATCTCTCTTGCATGGGTGATGGGCACGCCGAATTTATCTTCCTTGCGGCCCGTGGCGATTTTCTCATGCGTTTTGGCATCCACGTCGGGATTGACGCGCAAGGTAATGGGGGCAACCGCGCCCAGACTGCTGGCCACTTCGGACAGAACGCGCAATTCCTCTGCGGATTCCACGTTGAACTGGCGAATGCCATGGGTCAGCGCATAGGCCATCTCGGCCCGTGTTTTGCCCACGCCGGAAAACACAATCCGCGCGCCCGGCACGCCTGCGGCCTGCGCGCGGCGGTATTCGCCCTCTGATACCACATCCATGCCCGCGCCCAGATTGCCCAAGGTGCGCAAGATCGCCTGATTGGACAGCGATTTGATGGCAAAGCATATCAGGTGATCCATGCCCGCCAAGGCCTCTTGGAACAGGCGGAAATGGCGTGTCAGCGTGGCGGTGGAATAGCAATAAAACGGCGTGCCAACTGTGGCTGCGATATCTGTCAGCGGCACATCTTCGGCATGCAGCACGCCGTTGCGGTAAAGAAAATGATCCATCAGAGGGCTTTCAAACAGGCAAGGGGGCGGTTAGCGCCCGCGCAGGCGCAGATACAGATACAGCGGCAACCCGCAAGAGACACCGATACAAAACGTGGCCGGAATGGCCCAAAGCCCGATGAAGCGGCGCTTTTGCCATGTCTCGACCAGAATAAACACTGTCAGCGTGATGGCGGCAATTGTCAGATCCCAGACCAGCCCCGTGGTAGAGGCATTTGCATGCCACGCATCCACCATCGCCATGATTGACCATTCATTCTGCACAAACCATGTGATGAACCAATACATTGGATGGATCGCGCCCCAGATGGCCAGCGCCAGAAAGACAGCACGCAGCACCCTCATAGGTTTGTCCTGACGCCCATCCGAATTTCCCCGGAAACGGAAACGCCCGTTTCAGATGGATAGCTTGGCGGGGCTTCCGCCCCGCAAGCGGCCAGCAGAAGCAAGATAAGCGGTGCTGCGTATTTCATCCCAAAACCTCTTTCCAGCGCGCGATCTGTGCGCGGACATTTGCAGGCGCAGTGCCGCCATAGCTGGTGCGGCTGGCGACAGAATTTTGCACCCCCAGAACAGAATAGACCTCTGCGTGAATTTCTCCATGCACATTTTGCATATCCTCCAGCGACAGGTCTGGCAGATCGCAGCCTTTATCCTCTGCCAGCTTTACCAGCGCGCCCGTGACATGATGCGCCTCGCGGAAGGGCAGGTTCAGCGCGCGCACCAGCCAATCGGCCAGATCGGTGGCGGTGGAAAAGCCCGAAGCGGCTGCCGCTTCCAGCACAGCGCGATTGGCTGTCAGATCGCTGACCATGCCTTCCATCGCGGCAAGGCCAAGGATCAGGTTATCGGCGGCATCGAAGACCTGTTCCTTGTCTTCCTGCATATCTTTTGAATATGTAAGCGGCAGGCCCTTCATTACGGTAAACAGCGCCACGGTTGCCCCTAAAATCCGGCCCAGTTTGGCGCGCAACAGTTCTGCCGCATCGGGATTGCGCTTTTGCGGCATGATGCTGGAGCCTGTTGAAAACCGATCCGACATGCGCACAAAGCGGAATTGCGCAGATGACCAGATCACCAGTTCTTCGGCAAAGCGGGACAGGTGCATGGCGCAAATGCTGGCCGCGCCCAGAAATTCCAACGCGAAATCGCGGTCTGCAACAGTATCCAGCGAATTGGCGGTGGGCCTGTCAAAGCCCAGCGCCTGCGCTGTCATATGCCTGTCTATCGGAAAGGATGTGCCCGCCAGCGCCGCCGCGCCAAGCGGGCATTCATTCATGCGCGCGCGGGCATCCTGAAAGCGGGATTTATCGCGCGCGAGCATTTCCACATAGGCCAGCATATGATGGCCCCATGTGACAGGCTGCGCGGTTTGCAGATGGGTGAAACCGGGCATGACCCAATCCGCCCCGGCCTCTGCCTGCGCCAGAAAGGCACGGATCAGCGCATCCAACCCCTCTATGGCCGCATCGCATTGCGCGCGCACCCAGAGGCGGAAATCCAGCGCCACCTGATCATTGCGTGAACGTGCCGTGTGCAGCCGTCCGGCAGGCGCGCCAATAATGTCGCGCAACCGCGCTTCGACATTCATATGGATATCTTCCAGCGCGGTGGAAAAGGTGAATTCCCCGGCCTCTATCTCTGTCAGCACCTTCGCCAGCCCGGTATCAATGGCCTGCGCATCCTCTTGCGTGATGATACCCGTCGCCGCCAGCATGGCCGCATGAGCGCGCGAGCCTGCGATATCTTGCGGCGCAAGGCGCTTGTCAAACCCGATAGAGGCATTGATCGCCTCCATGATCGCATCTGGCCCAGAACTGAACCTGCCGCCCCACATGGTATTTGCCGAACGCTTGTCCATTGCCGCAACCCTTCGCAATTATCTTTGCGCTTGGCTATACGCCTGCCCCGCGATGAAGGCAATCAGCGCGCCCGGCATTGGCCCGATTACAGGGCAGCCAGTGCGGCGACAAATTTAACAAAATGCACGGGCTTTAACCCGCAATTAAGGTGAGGGGGGGAATATGTAAAAAAATCGGAGGGATTAGCGTGCCCATTCATCCATTATCTGCCCAAGCATCTGCTGATGTGATTCACGGCTCGCCGCTTGCATCGGCGGCAGAGGAGCAGCGCCGGGATACCTTGAAAATGGTGCGCGCGGCACTGGATGAACGGCGCTGTCTGCTGGCCTATCAGCCCGTTGTGCAAGCGCGCATGCCCAAACGCGCGGCCTTTTATGAAGGGTTGATCCGCATCATGGATCATACAGGCCGCGTGATTCCGGCCGCCGATTTCATGGATGCTGTCGAAACCACGGAAACAGGGCGGCGGATTGACTGTATGTCCCTGGAGATGGGGCTTGCCACGCTGGCGCATGAACCCTCTATCCGGTTGTCCATCAACATGTCCGCGCGCTCTATCGGCTATCCCGATTGGCTGACAACGCTGGAACGCGGTTTGCGCAATTCGCCCGACATTGCCGAGCGGCTGATTCTGGAAATCACGGAATCCTCTGCCATGCTGATGCCCGATCTGGTGACTATTTTCATGCAGGACATGCAAGAACGCGGCATATGCTTTGCGTTGGATGATTTTGGCGCGGGCTACACGGCCTTTCGGTATCTCAAGGAATTCTATTTCGATATTGTAAAGATTGATGGCTCTTTCATCCGTGATATCGGGCAAGAGCCTGACAATCAGGTGCTTGTGCAGGCGCTTGTCTCCATCGCGCGACATTTCGATATGTTCACAGTGGCGGAAGCTGTGGAAACGGCGGAAGATGCACGCCTGCTGGTTGATCTGGGGGTAGATTGCCTGCAAGGCTATTACTTCGGTGCCCCGTCCACACAGGCACCGTGGAAAATTTCGCAACTGAAGAACACGAAGGCCGGGTAGGGGCGTTTGGGGCCATAGCGCAAGCGGTTTGTGGTGGGGCATTCGTCAATATGTTGTTTCGCGAACCTTGCGCGGGCCAGTTGCATTTGTTTGCATCGGGAGGAAACAAAAGCAGGATGGAGCACCCCCCTCACCAATCCAACGCGCCGCCGCTTGGCCGTCTGCTGATCTGGACAGCCAAAAGGGGGGTTCTAAAGCATGTCGTGCAAAACTGGCAACGGGTTTTGCACAAAAAGACATCCGGCCCCTTACGGTGAGAGTGCGTCGCGTGACTGCGCCTGAACGCGACACATTCTATTGCCGCGAAACCATGGGTGACAACTCTCGTCGCGGCTGGTTTTGGTGTCCGCGGGGCTATGCAACCTCTTCGGCCTTGATGCCAGAGATTGCCTGAACCAGATTATCCTCTGTCACTTCGGAAATGTCGAATTCGCGCATGATGCGGCCATTATACATGGCTACAATCCTGTCAGAGACGCGCAGCACTTCGGGCATTTCCGAACTGATCACAATCACCGCATAGCCCTGCGCCGCCAATTCGCGCAAAAGCGTGTGGATTTCAGATTTTGACCCCACATCAATTCCCCGCGTGGGTTCATCCACAATCAACACACGCGGTTGCATGGACAGCCATTTGCCTATGACAATCTTTTGCTGGTTGCCGCCCGACAGCACGCTTGCCGATTGCTTCCAGCTTGGGGTCTTGATGGCCAGCCTGTCGCGATACTGATCAAAAATCGCAATTTCCGCACCATTGGAAATGAACGGCCCGCTGGTCAGATCCTGCACTTGCGGCAGGGTCATGTTGTCACGGCAGTTCATATGCAGCACAAGCCCTTGTTCCTTGCGGTTTTCGGGAACAAGCGAAATGCCAAGCGCTATGGCCGCGCGCGGGTTGGTGATCTGCACTGGCTGCCCATCCACCAAAATCTCGCCCGCGCTGGGGCTGCGCAAGCCGAACAGGGTTTCGGCAATTTCCGTGCGCCCCGCGCCCACCAGCCCGTAAAACCCCACCACTTCGCCCGCGCGCACCGAAAAGCTGATATCCCTGAACAAGGGCGCGCAGGACAGGTTGCGCACTTCCAGCATGGTCTTGCCAAATTCGGGCGGGGCCTCGTGGCGTGTCAGATCCAGAGAGCGGCCAATCATCAGGCGCGTCACCTCATCCTCGTTGGTGGCAGCCGTGTCCAGCGTGCCGCGATACTGCCCGTCGCGCAAAACCGTGATCCGGTCTGACAGGGTGAAAATCTCATCCATCCGGTGCGAGATATAGACAATCCCCACGCCTTGCGCTTTCAGATCGGTGATAATGTCAAACAATACCACTTTTTCCGCATCTGTCAGAGAGGCGGTGGGTTCATCAAACACCACCACGCGGGCATCCACTGTCAGCGCGCGCGCGATTTCCACCATCTGCTGATTGGCGATGGACAGGTTTGCAACGGTCACTTCGGCCCGGAAACGGCATTTCAGCCGTTCCAGAATCGCGTTGGATTTGGCGAAAAGCGTTTTCCAATCCACCCGGCCCAAGCTTTTGCGCGGCAATTCACCCAGGTAGATATTCTCTGCCGCCGACATTTCCGGCACAAGGCTTAGCTCCTGATGGATCAGCACGACCCCTTGCGCCTTGGCCTCTATGGGGTTGCGGATGGCAACAGTCTTGCCGCCGATCAGAATGCGCCCCTCATTGGGCTGATACATGCCCGCCAGCACTTTCATCAGGGTGGATTTTCCGGCCCCGTTCTCGCCCAGAAGGGCATGCACTTCGCCGGGCCGGACATCAAAATCCACCCCATCCAGCGCGCGCACACCGGGAAAGGTTTTGACAATTCCTTGCAGTTGCAAAGCGGGTGTGTGTGGCATGGTCATAGGCGCAGCCCCCCATTTTGGGTGCGGTTGAAGCGTTTATCAAGGAACAGAACCGCAATCAGAATACTGCCAAGGATGACATAGACATAGAACGCCGGAACCTGCATCAGGTTCATCCCGTTGCGCAAAATCCCGATGGCCAGAACACCGCCCAGCGTGCCGATGATATCGCCCTTGCCGCCTGTCAGTTTGGTTCCGCCCAGCACCACGGCTGTAATCACCCATAACTCATAATCGCGGCCCAGATTGGGCGTTGCGGCCCCCATCTGGGTGGACAGCAACACGCCCGATAGTGCGGCCAAAAAGCCTATCAGCATGAAATTGATCATCATATGCGGCCCAACCCGGATACCCGCATTTACCGCCGCCTCGCGGTTGCCGCCCACGGCATAGGTATTGCGCCCATGCACCGTGCGCGACAGCAGCCAATGCACCGCGATCACCGCCAGCACAAAGATGACGGCCAGAACCGGAAATGGCCCCAAAGACATCATGCTGAAATCGGAATAGGCGAAATTGGCAGCGTAGAAAGATTGCTCGCCCGTATAGACAAAAACCAGCCCGCGAATGCCCAGCATGGCGCCCAGTGTGACGATAAAGGCATCCACCCCGGTTTTCCACACGATAAAGCCATTGATCGCGCCCATTGCAATGCCTGCCAGCAAGGCCAGGCACACGGCTGGCAGAATTTGCCAGTTGCCCCATGTGGCAAAGGCCGCCCAGCTTTGCACATCCACGGCGAACGCTGCCGCAAGGGCCAGGGTTGCGCCCACTGACAGATCGATATTGCCATTGATCATCACCAGCGTCATCCCCAGCGCGATCAGCCCGATGGTAGAGGTCTGGACAACGATGTTCTGCAAATTGCGGGCATCGAAGAAATGATCGGCAGAGAGGCTGAAGAAAACGAAGATCAGCAGCACAAAGCCCCAGATCGGGTTGTGCATCAGCCAGCGCAGGGCGGGATTGTTGGAAAACATGCTCATGCCGCCCTCATGCTATTGGTGACAACAGGCGGCCACGTTTGGCGGCCACATCCAGCCACACAGCGATGATGATCACCGCCCATGTCACCAGCCATTGGGTGTAATAGGGCTGGCCCATCAGGATCAGGCCGTTCTGGATGAATGCCAGCATCAGCACACCCAAGACCGTGCGCAAGATACTGCCAGACCCACCCAAAAGCGATGTGCCCCCCAGAATGACCGCCGCCAGAACCTGCAATTCATAGCCTTGGCCCACATTGTTTTGCGACCCCATGACGCGGCTGCCAAGGATCATGGCCGCAACCGCCACACAGAGCGCCGAGATGAGATATGTCAGAAACACGATGCGCGAGCGTGGAATGCCAGAGAAAACCGAGGCAACAGGATTGCCGCCCACGGCATGTACGCGCCTGCCAAAGGCTGTGGTTGTCATCAGGATATGGAAAAACAGCGCAAGGCCCACAAACAGGATAATCGGCGTGGCTATGCCCATAACCGCCCCGCGCCCGAATACGCGAAACCATGTCTCGCTTTGATTGGCGATATCCACATTCTGCCCGCCGCTATAGATCAGCACCAGCCCTTGAATGACAGACAGCATGCCCAGCGTGACGATAAGCGAATTCAATCGCAATATCCCGATCAGAAAGCCATTGACCGCCCCAAGGCAAAGCGTTGCCAACACCATCACCGGGACTGCCAGTTCGGGGCCAATTTTATCATGCAGATCAACCACAAGCACGGTTGCAAAAGACAGCATGGAACCCACGGATAAATCCAGATTGCCACCGATCACGACTATTGTGACCCCAAGCGCCATGACACCCACAATCGTGGCTTGCCGGAATACCGACATCACGTTCCCTGTGGTCATGAACCTGTCTGACATGAAGGAAAAAACAATCATGAACAGAATGAACGCAACCAGTATGCCCTGTTTCGCAAGTGTCGGGCCGCCAGCCTTCAGGCGCGCGATAAGCATTCTTTTCCCCCCCGGAATATCCCCGTGCGCTCTCCCTCGCGCGGGTAAACAAAGGGCTGGGGCGCAACTATCGCGCGCCCCAGCCGTGCAATTCGGCCGCCTTAGAATACAGGGCGGTCAAATTCGTCCATATTGTCTTGGGTAATTTTGGGAGTGTCAAAGTAGTTCAGTTTTGGCACATCTTCGCCCGCCAGCACATCCAGCGCAGTTTGCAGCGCGGCTTCGGCGTCATCCACCGGGGATTGATAGACTGACCCCCAATATTCGCCGCGCGCCATTGCATCATAGCCGACCGCGAAATTTGTGGCGCCAATGAACACCATGCCTTCGGCGCGGCCCGCATCTATGGCTGCGTTCAATGCGCCCACGCCCATATTGTCATCGCCGGAATAGACGCCGTCAATCTGGTCAAAGCGGGTGAGGAATGTTTCCATCGTGCGCTGGGCGCGTTCGCGGTTCCAATCGCCGGGCTGGATATCCAGTTGGGTGACGCCGGGGCAGAGTTCGGCCAGACGCTCGTCAAAGCCTTGCTGGCGCTCGATTGCAGTTGTGTAGCCGGGCATGCCGGTAATCTGGACAATCTGCCCTTCGCCGCCCAGGGCATCGCACATCATTTCGGCCGAATAGATACCTTGCTGGATGTTGTTCGGCCCAGAGAATGCGGCGATAAAATCCATCCCTGCTTCGGCAATGTTAGAATTCGTCACAACAACCGGAATGCCTGCATTGAACGCGTTACGCACTGCGGGAACCAGCGCTTGCCCATCGGTGGGCCAAATGATGATCGCATCCACCTGTTGCTGGATCAAATCCTGCATCTGGCTGATCTGGCGCGCAACATCGCCGCCCGCATCCAGCACAATCACCTCTACATTCGGGTTGGCATCGGCTGCGGCGATAAAAGCTTGTTCATAGGTTGTCTGATAGCTGTCAATGCCGACATTGTTTTGCGTAATCCCAATACGCACAGTTTCGGCAGAACCCGCGCTTGCAAGCGCAACTGTGCCGCAGCTGGCCAGCAGAAATTTCATCGTTTTTGTCATGGTCTTCCTCCCATTGATCATGTCGTGCTGCACGAATGTCGGAATCGGGTCATGCCCTAACATAGCGTGTGCGGCAACATCGCCATGTTTGCCGCCACGGCACGCAGACAATACCAGTATTTTGTTCAAAATGAATATTGGGATAATCATTTTGAACATTTTGAGGATATAATCCCCCCGCGGCTTTGGACATTCTGAAAGGGCAAATCATGAGCGCAGGGCGCAACGCAGGGCCAGAGGCCAGCATACAGAAAGAAAGCAAAGACGTGCGGATGGAGAATATCCAAAACGAAGATTTCTCTCGCGTTCTGGGGCGCGGCGCAGGCCGCAACCCAGAGGCCGCGACCAGTCTTTCTGCCGCGCTTACCTTTCTGGATGCCGTTTCCGCCGAATTGGACACAGTGTTGGAGATTGGCGAGCCTAATCCGCATCTGAACATGGTGTCAGCCCTGCTGCGCGCACATATGGGCGGCAAGGTTGTAACGGCCACGATGCTGATTTCGGCCTCTGGCGTGCCCTATGCAACCGCGCGGCGCAAGCTGCAAGATTTGCTGGATCGTGGGTTGATCGAGCAGCGGGTAAAAACACGCTCTGGCCGCTCTTTCTCGCTGCACCCGACAGAGCGCCTGATGGAAAACTGGCGCCAATTTGCCGAACGCATCTTGCGCCTTGGGGCAGAGGCTACGGGCAATACGGCAATCAGCGGGCAGGAATATTATTATGGCGCGTCTTATGTGCCGGCCAGCCATTCGCTTGCGCCGCCGCAGGTGCTGCCAACGCCTTTGCAGCTTGGGGGCGGTTTGCGGGTGCTGGTGCATGGCGATCCCACGTTCATGGTTATGGAAAACCTCAAGCGTCAGTTTGAACAGATCATCGGCACGAATATCAGCCAGCGCGCCTTTTCCATAGACAGGCTGCGTTCTGAGGCGCTGCGCAATGCTGAACGCCGTTTCAGCAAATATGACATCATCGCGGTAGATCTGCCCTGGATCGGCGAATTTGCCGAAAAAGGCGTGCTTATGGCGCTGGATGAATGTCTGGATACCGCGCGCCTTGACACCCCGGATTTTCACACGGCAGGCTGGATGGCCGCGCATTGGGGCGGGCGGCCTTATGGTGTGCCCAGCCAGACAACCCCGGAATTGCTGTTTTACCGCAAAGACCTCTTTGCCGAAGCAGGGCTGGAGCCGCCAGACACCACGGCAAAAGTCATAGAGGCCGCGCGCCATTTCCACGCCCCCCAGCGCGGGCGCTACGGGATTGCCTGGAATGCCGCGCGCGGCACGGCCCTTGGCCATCAGTTCTTGATGACATGCGCCGATTTCGGCCAGCCGATTGTGAACCTGCACGCCATTGCCGGGGGGTTTGATGCCGATACCGCCAATCGGCGCGATATCGTGCCCACCATTGATACACCGCAGGCGCTGGAAGCATGCGACTATCTGCTCACCCTGATGTCCTATTCCCCGCCCGATATCTTGTCTATGTCCTGGTATGAACGTGTGCGCCCCTATGCGGCGGGCAAGATACCCATGGCCTATGGCTACACCCTGCTGGCCCCGTATTTCGAGCGTGACCCCCATTCGCCCGCCAATGGCAACACGGGCTATCTGCCCCATCCGGCCGGGCCAAAGGGCCGCCCTGTGGCGCCTGTGGGGGGCTATGTTCTGGGCATTCCCGCCAATCTGGCCCCGGAACGGCGGGCGGCGGCGGCAGAAGCGCTGATCGCCTTCACTTCGCCCGAAGCGCAGAAGCTGTATGTGCTCAATGGCAGCCGGACAGCGCCCCGCTACTCTGTCGGGGCCGACCCGGAGGTGCGCCAGACATCCCCCATATTCGAGGCCGTGGACGGCATGTCCCTGCGCGACGAGTTGCAATATTGGCCACGCCCGCCATTGCCCCGGATCGCAGAGATATTCGAGATTTGCGGGCAGGAAATTCACGACATGTTGCGCGGTGTTCAAAGCCCGCGCGCAGCATTGCGAAGCGCTCAGGCAAGGGCCGAGCGCGCGCTAAATTAACCAATGCGCGAGAGGAGGACGCCATGGATACCACCCGCCTGAAAGGCAAAAACATTCTGATAACAGGGGCGGCACAGGGAATGGGGGCGCAAAATGCCCGTCATTTTGCAGCCCAGGGCGCCAATGTCTGCTTGGGTGATGTGAATGTGGATGGCGTGAACGAAGTGGCCGCAGAGATCAACGCGGCAGGCAATGGGCGGGCAATTGCCGTCAAGCTGAATGTCACCTCACGCGCAGAGAATGCCGCGGCTGTTGCTGCGTGTGTAGAGGCGTTCGGTTCCCTCAATGTGGCGCTGCTGAATGCGGGTGTGAACAAGCCGCGCATGTTCATGGATATTGACGAAGATAACTGGGACATGATCATGAACATCAACGCCAAGGGGGTGTTGCTGGGCATGCAGGAAGCTGCGCGCCAGATGATCGCCCAAGGCCCGATGGAAGGCCATCCCTATAAAATTATCCCTGTGGGTTCTATCGTATCGCGCACTGCGTTTTTGGATGTGATCCCGTATTCCTGTTCCAAATATGCCGTGCTTGCCATGATCATTGGCGGCGCAAAGGCGCTGTGGGAACATAAGATCACCGTCAATGGCTATGGCCCCGGCGTTGTGCGCACCGAATTGTGGGAACAGCTGGACAGGGATTTGGTGAAAATCGGGATGTTCGAGAAAGAAGGCCAGTCCATGGATCATCTGGCCAGCACCATGATTACCATGAAGCGCTACAGCTACCCCGAAGATGTGCAGGGCACAGCCGCTTTTCTGTGCTCGGATGACAGCGATTACATGACAGGCCAGCTTATCATGATCGATGGCGGCATGATCATGCAATAGGCGCCGCGCGCGCCCCGTTTTTGCCCATTCATCCCCCCAATAACCCCCCGGCGGTTTCCCCGCCGCGCGAGAGGATTTTTCAAATGTCACGAGCCTTGATGCCCAACCTTCTAACCCCGCAGGATTTGCAGCCTAACTGGCGCTGGGAAGGGCGCTTGCCTGCATGGGGCCATACATCGGTGGATTTTGAACGCCGGATAGACCATGACAGATTGCGCCGCTACCGTCTGGCGCGCACCCGGCAGGCGCTGCAAGCCTCTCAGGCGGGCACGCTGCTTTTGTTCGATGTGAACAATATCCGCTATGTTTCTGCCACCAAGATCGGCGAGTGGGAGCGCGACAAGATGTGTCGCTTCTGCCTGCTGACAGGCGATGATGCCCCCTATGTCTGGGATTTCGGATCGGCGGCGATGCATCACAAGAAATTCAGCGACTGGCTGGTGCCCGACCATTGCCGCGCCGGTGTGGTGGGGATGCGCGGTACGATCCCGCCCGAATTTGGCCTGATGCGCCAATATGCCAAGGAAATCGCGGGCCTTATCCGCGATGCGGGCATGGGTGATATGCCTGTGGGCGTGGATTACGCCGAAACCGCCATGTTCCATGCGCTGCAAGAAGAGGGGCTGAATGTGGTTGATGGCCAGCAAATCATGCTGGCCGCGCGCGAGATCAAGAACTGGGATGAAATCCAGCTGCTGACACAGGCGGCCAGCATGGTCGATGGTGTCTATCATATGATCTACGAACAGTTGAAACCGGGCATTCGTGAAAATGACATTGTCGCCCTGGCCAACAAGATGCTGTATGAAATGGGCAGCGATGATGTGGAAGCCATCAACGCCATTTCGGGGGAGCGGTGCAATCCTCACCCCCACAACTTCACCGACCGCTATTTTCGCCCCGGTGATCAGGCATTTTTCGATATCCTGCAAAGCTATCAGGGCTATCGCACCTGCTATTACCGCACCTTCAACATTGGGCGTGCCACCCCTGCCCAGAACGATGCCTATGTGAAAGCGCGCGAATGGATAGATGCCTCTATCGCCATGATCAAACCCGGCGTGAGCACGGACAAGGTTGCCGAAGTCTGGCCCACGGCACAGGAAATCGGCTTCCCCGATGAACAAACCGCCTTCGGGTTGCAATTTGGGCATGGGCTGGGGCTGGCGCTGCACGAGCGGCCCATCATCAGCCGCGCCATCAGTCTGGAACACCCGATGGAGATCAAGACAGGCATGGTCTTTGCGCTGGAAACCTATTGCCCTGCCGCAGACGGCTATTCCGCCGCGCGGATAGAGGAAGAGGTGGTTGTCACCGAAACGGGCTGCGAGGTGATCAGCCTGTTCCCGGCAGAAGAACTGCCCATCGCCAACCGTTACTGACCGCGCGTGGCGCGCACCCTGCGCCCAGTTGCAGGGTGCGTGCGTGCACGCAGCACCGCCGCAAAGGATAGGATCATGGCCAAGGCCAAGACGAATACCGAAGATTATCTGCAAATGTATCGCCAGATGGTGCGGATACGCACTTTTGAGGATACGGCCAACCAGCTTTACCTTTCGGCCAAGATGCCGGGCCTGACGCATATGTATTCGGGCGAAGAGGCTGTTGCGGTGGGCATTTGCGAGGCGCTGCGCGACAGCGATCATATCACCTCTACGCATCGTGGGCATGGGCATTGCGTGGCCAAGGGGGCAGAGTTCAAGCAGATGTTTTGCGAACTCTTGGGCAAGGCCGAGGGCTATTGCCGGGGCAAGGGCGGCTCTATGCATATCGCCGATCAAAGCCACGGCAATCTGGGCGCGAATGCGATTGTGGGCGGCTCTATGGGCATTGCCACCGGATCGGCGTTGCGCGCGAAGCTGCAAGGCCGTGACGATGTGACGGTTTGTTTCTTTGGCGATGGCGCAACGGCGCAAGGGTTGATGTATGAGGTAATGAACATGGCAGCGCTGTGGAAGCTGCCTGTCATTTATGCCTGCGAAAACAACGGCTATTCGGAATATACCAAGACCGAGGAAATCGCCGCCGGTTCCATCACTGCGCGGGCCGAAGCCTTCGGGATAGAGGCACATCAGGTGGATGGTCAGGATGTGCTGGCCGTCAATGCGCTGGCCGCGAAACTTGTGGCGCGGGCGCGCAAGGGGGAGGGGCCGTTCTTCATAGAGTTGATGACCTATCGCTATCACGGCCATCATGTGGGCGATATCAACCGCGAATATTACCGCTCCAAGGCCGAAGAGAAGGATTGGCGCGAAAATCGTGATCCGATCATCCGGTTCCGGGCGCATCTGGTGGCCGAGGGCATTGCCTCTGAAGAGGATCTGGACGCGCTGAATGCCCAGATCGCGGCGGATGCGGCAGAGGCTGTCGCCTATGCCGAGGCGGCGGCCTACCCGCCCGCCGAAGAAGTTGACATGCATGTATTTGCGGCCTGAGGAGAGCGAGACAATGCGCGAGATTACCCTATCCCAAGCCGTGAACGAGGCGATTGCCGAAGAAATGCGCCGTGATCCGACGGTATTTCTGATGGGCGAGGATGTGGCCGAGGCGGGCACGCCCTTCAAGGTGCTTGCTGGTCTGGTGGAGGAATTTGGCACAGACCGCGTGATCGATACCCCCATATCAGAGCCGGGCTTTATGGGCATGGCCGTGGGCGCGGCCATGACAGGCGCGCGCCCGATTGTGGATCTGATGTTTGGTGATTTCATCTTTCTGATCATGGATCAGCTGTGCAATCAGGCGGCTAAAACGCATTACATGTCGGGCGGCAAGCTGACTGTGCCCTTGGTGCTGCGCACCAATCTGGGGGCCACGCGCCGCTCTGCTGCGCAGCACAGCCAAAGCTTGCAAGCCTTGGTGGCCCATATTCCGGGGTTGAAAGTGGCCATGCCCTCTTCGGCCTATGAGGCCAAGGGCCTGATGAAAACCGCCATCCGCGACAATAACCCGGTGGTGATCTTTGAAGACAAGTTGATGTATCAGGACAAGGCCCCTGTGCCCGAAGAGGAATATCTTATTCCTTTTGGCGTGGCCAATGTGAAGCGCGAGGGGCGCGACATCACGCTTATTGGCACGTCTTCCATGGTGCAGGTGGCTGAAAAGGCGGCGGAGATTCTGGCGCGCGAGGGGATCAGCGCCGAAGTGATCGACCCGCGCACCATTGTTCCGCTGGATGAGAAAACCCTGATCGAGAGTGTGAAAAAGACCAGCCGCGCGATTGTGATTGATGAAGGCCATCAAAGCTATGGGGTGACAGCCGAAATCGCCAGCCGCCTGAATGAAAAAGCCTTCTACCATCTGGATGCGCCGGTTCTGCGCATGGGGGCGATGGATGTGCCTGTGCCGTTCAGCCCAGCGCTGGAAGATCTGACAGTGCCCACCCCCGAAGCGGTGGCCGAAAAAGCGCGCATGCTCTGCGCGGGGGAGATGATCCATGCTGCGGAATGAAACCTCTGGTTTCGGGGCGCATGAGGTGACAATGCCCCAGCTTGGCATGGCGCAGGATGCGGGAAAGATCGTCTCATGGCTCAAGCGCCCCGGCGAGAAGGTCGCCAAGGGTGATCCTTTGTTCGAGGTGGAAACCGACAAGGCCACGATGGAGGTAGAGGCGCAGGCCAGCGGCTATCTGACCCATGTGTCGGCTGCGCAGGGCGAGGATGTGCCTGTTGGGCAGGTGATTGCGCGCATCTCCGAGAGCGCGGATGAGGATACGCCATCCCCGGCGCCGCCCTCTGCCCCGGCCAAGGCCCTGCCAGAGGGCAAACAGATCACCATGCCGCAACTGGGCATGGCGCAAGATAGCGGTGTGCTGGTGACGTGGCTGGTGGAACTGGGCGCGCAGATTGGCCCCGATGATCTGTTGTTCGAGGTGGAAACCGACAAGGCCACGATGGATGTGCCCGCCGGGGTCAGCGGCTGGTTGGCCGCCACGCTGGCACAGGCGGGCGAGGATGTGCCTGTGGGGCAGGCGGTGGCCGTAATCTCTGCCGAAAAGCCTGAAAACCCGGTTGCGCGCGCTGCTGCACTGGCCCCATCTAAGCCAGAGCGCAAGCCAGAGCCAGAACTCAAACCTGAGCCAAAGGCAAAGCCCAGCCCCGCCCCGGCCGTGGCCGCCGCGCCCGCAGTAGCGGCCAGCGGGCGCATCCTTGCTTCGCCCAAGCTGCGCCGCGCGGCGCAGTTGGACGGGCTGGATCTGGCGCGCCTTGTTGCGGCGGGGCAGCCGCAACCCTATCACATGCGCGATCTGACGCAGTTGCAGCAACTCTCATCCGCCGCCACCGCGCCCGCACCAGCCGCAACCGCGCTGCGCATGCAGGCCGAATGCGCGCAAGATGGCTTTGCCGAATTTGCCGACTGGGCCACTGATACGATGGGCCTGACAGATTCCGATGCCTTGTTAGCGGGATTGGCGGGGGCCAGCCTTGGGCGCGGGGCAACCATTGCCGTGGCGCGCTTTGGCCAGCGCCGCCTGTATGCGGTGCCCCAAACCCGCCGCCTGTCCGAGGTGGCCAAAACCGATGCCGCGCCTGATCTGTTGTTGCGCGATCTGCGCGCAACGCCGCTGCGCCATGTCGCAATCGGGGCGGAAGATGTGCCTGTCCTGACAGTGACCGCGCACGGGGCGGGGCTGGCGGTCACGCTGGAATGCAGCGCGGCGCAGATGGGCGCAGAGGATGCGCTTGCGCTGGTCAGTGAATTTGCAGGGCGACTAAGCGATCCGCGCCGCCACCTTCTTTAATCGCAGAGGTTCTTATGGATTATCCGACTGATCTTTACATCAACGGCGCATGGCACAAAACGGCCACGCGGTTTGACGTCATCAACCCTGCAACCGAAGAGGTGCTGGCCTCTGTCGCCTCTGCCGATAGTGCCGATGCCGATGCCGCGCTGGATGCGGCACAGGCCGCAATGGCCGATTGGGCCGCGCGCACCCCGCGCCAGCGTTCCGAAGTGCTGCGCCGCGCGTGGGAGTTGATGACCGCCCGGCTGGAAGATTTCGCCCGCCTGATCACGCTGGAAAACGGCAAGGCCCGCAGCGATGCACTGGGCGAGGCCACATATGCCGCCGAATTCTTCCGCTGGTTTGCCGAAGAGGCCGTGCGCGCGGATGGCCTGATCACCCATGCCCCCGCCTCTGGGGCGCGGATCATTGTGCAGCACAAGCCCGCAGGGCTGGCCGTGCTGATTACGCCGTGGAATTACCCTGCCGCAATGGGCACGCGCAAGATCGCACCCGCGCTTGCGGCAGGCTGCGCGGTGATCATCAAGCCTGCATCGGAAACACCGCTGACAATGCTGGCGCTGATGCCGCTTCTGGAAGAAGCGGGCGTGCCGCCGGGGCTGGTGAATGTGCTGCCCTCAAAGCGCACAGGTGCGCTGGTGGATCATATGTTGCATGATCCCCGTGTGCGGGTGGTCAGTTTTACAGGCTCTACCGGGGTGGGGCGCGGATTGCTGAAATCCGCCGCCGATCAGGTGCTGAAACCCGCGATGGAACTGGGCGGCAATGCGCCTGTGATTGTCTTTGATGATGCCGATATGGATACAGCGATTGAAGGCACGATGCTGGCCAAAATGCGCAATCTGGGAGAGGCCTGTACAGCCGCCAACCGCATTTATGTGCATGAGGACATCGCGCCGGAATTCACCCGCCGCCTGTCGGCGGCCATGTCGGCGCTGAGGCTTGGGGATGGCACTGATCCAAGCGTGGATGTCGGCCCGCTGGTCAATGCGGCCACGCGCGACAAGGTGGCCGCCTTTGTGGCCGATGCCGTGGCCAAAGGCGCGGTGCTGGAATGCGGTGGGGTTGTGCCAGAGGGGAAGGGGTTTTTCTACCCGCCCACAGTGCTTTCAAACGTGCCGGAAACTGCCGATTGCGTGCAGGATGAAATTTTTGGCCCTGTGGCCGCTATCCAGACATTCACCGATCAGGAAGATGTCATCGCCCGCGCCAATGCCACGGAATATGGGTTGGTGGCCTATGTGTTCAGCGGGGATTTCAAGCGCGCGCTGCAGGTCTGCGAGCGGCTGGAATATGGCATGGTGGGGCTGAACCGGGGGCTTGTCAGCGATCCTGCCGCGCCCTTTGGCGGCACCAAGCAATCCGGGCTTGGGCGCGAGGGCGGGCATGAAGGGATGCTGGAATTCATGGAAACGCAATACATCTCGGCCAGCTGGTGAAAGGGGCAATCATGACAGAGGTAATCGCAAGCCCCAGCACCCGCCGCAAGGCGCTGGAACAAGGGGTGGATATAGACGCGCTGGCCCAAAAACTGGGCCGCAGCACCCTTGGCCCGGAAGATTTGCGCAGCCCCAGCCCTGCCGCGCCTGCGGGCGATACAAGCTATTGGGATGTGGATCACGCGCGGCATGGCCCGGTCACAACAGAACCGACAAGCCGCTTTGCCCAAGTCGCTGCCCGCAATCTGGGGGCGGCCAATGCGATAATTCCGCAAGTCACCCATCATGACCGCGCCGATATTTCGGCAATAGACGGCCTGCGCAACGCATGGCGCGCAGAGGCACAGGCGCGCGGGGTGAAGCTGACAGCGCTGGCCTTTCACGTTATGGCGCTGGCGCGTTGCCTGCGCGATTTCCCGCGTTTCAATGCCTCGCTCTCGGCCGATGGCAAAACCCTGATCCTGAAGGATTATGTTCATATCGGGGTCGCGGTGGATACACCGCATGGGCTGATGGTTCCTGTCATCCGCAATGCAGACAGGCTGGGCCTGTGGCAGATATCAGAGGCCATCACCGATCTTGCCGCCCGCGCACAGGCGCGCAAACTGGCCCCCGATGATATGGGCGGCGCGTCCATGACACTCAGCAATCTGGGCGGCATTGGCGGGCTGGGCTTTACCCCCATCGTCAACCCGCCGGAACTGGCCATCCTTGGGATCACGCGCACTGAAACGGTAACTGTCTGGAACGGCGATACCCCCCGCCCTGTGCCCATGGTGCCGCTTGATCTAAGCTATGACCACCGCGTGATAAACGGCGCCGATGCGGCGCGCTTTATGGCCCATCTCTGCGCGCTGCTTGCAGAGCCTCGGCGCATGATGATCTAAGGGCGGGAATGCCAAACAGGGCGGCCCAAGCCGCCCTGTCTGATGTAATGGGCGCGTGCCCTTACCAATCGTTGTATTTCAGGAATTTTCCGGTCATCTCTACTTTCACGCGGTCGCCCTTGGGGTTGGGCACGCGGGTGATGATCATGTCAAAATCAATGGCCGACATGATGCCATCACCGAATTCTTCCTGAATGATCGCCTTCATGGTGGGGCCGTAAACCCCGACAATTTCATAAAGGCGGTAAACGCAAGGATCGGTTGGCACGGCCTGATCCCAGATTTTGGTGGGGTATTCTTCCAAAACTTCCTTGGCCTCTATCGGCAGATCAAGGAAAGCCACCAGCGCCGCCGCCTTGTCTGCGGGCATGGAATTCATGCCCATCGCGGCGGAATGGGTGAAAACGGGCGAGAGGCCGATGGCCGTGGCAATCTCTTCCCATTTCAGCTTCTTGCGCTTTTTGGCAGCAAGGATCAGCGCGGTGACATCTTCTTTTGTCAGCAATTCTGCATCCATCATCAGGTCTTTCATAGGGGTCTCCTCTCTGGTGTTATCAATGGGTCAGCCATTCACGGCGTGAAGGACTGGTTTTTGGGGGGCTGGTTCCGGGTCATCGGTCGGGGCTGTCAGATCAATGCGCACGGATTCCGGGCTTTGGCTTTCCCCGCCAGAGGCGCGGCCAGCCAGTTCTTTGGAGCGTTTGCCAAGAAACTGCACCAGATGATTGCGGATGGCGTAGTAATTGGGGTGTTCCACAATCTCTGTGCGCCGTCTTGGGCGCGGGATGGTGATTTCCACCGATTCCGCAATCCGGGCAAAGGGGCCGTTTGTCATCAGAAGAATACGGTCTGCCAGCAGGATCGCTTCATCAATGTCATGGGTGATCATGAAGACGGTCTGTTCGGTCTGGCTCCAGATTTTCAGCAACTCTTCCTGAATTGTGCCGCGCGTCAGGGCGTCCAGCGCGCCAAAGGGTTCATCCAGCAGCAAAAGCTTGGGCTGGTTGGCAAAGGCCCGCGCAATGGAAACCCGCTGGCGCATGCCCCCCGATAGCTGGCTGGGCTTGCGGTGGATTACATCGCCCTCCAGGCCCACCATGGCCAGATATTGCGTGGCATGTTCCACCACCTTCTCGCGCGACCAGTCGCGGTAGCGCGCCTTGACGCCGAAGGTCACATTCTTCAGCGCGCTCAGCCAGGGCAGAAGCGAATAATTCTGAAACACCACCCCCCGGTCAAGGCTGGGGCCGGACACGGCCACCCCATCCATTTTCACCACCCCGGCAGAGGGTTCGGCCAGCCCGGCCAGAACATTCATGATGGTGGATTTGCCGCAGCCCGAATGGCCCAAGATGCAGACAAATTCGCCCTTTTCTATGCCAAAGCTGGCATTTTCAAACACTGTCAGCGTGCCGCCCGCCCCATCGGGGAAGGTTTGGCTCAGGCGCTCGACACTCAGAAACGGTTTGCTCATCGGAAAGCTCCTTTCACTCTGCATAGGTGACGGCGCGTTGCAGCGTGGCGAAGATTGTATCCAGCACCATGCCCACAAGGCCGATCATCAGGATCGAGAAAATGACCGATGTCAGATCAAGATTGTTCCACTCGTTCCAGACATAATAGCCAATCCCCGTTCCCCCCACGAGCATCTCTGCCGCCACGATCACCAGCCATGCAATGCCGATAGATATCCGCATTCCGGTTAGAATGGTGGGGGCGGCGGCGGGCAAGATGACGGTCAGCGCGGTGCGCAGGCTGCCCAATTCATGCGTGCGCGCCACATTCACCCAGTCGCTGCGCACACCTGCCACCCCAAAGGCCGTATTCAGCAACATGGGCCAGACAGAGCATATGAAGATCACGAAAATCGCGCTGGCCTCGCTGTCTTGGATGATGAACAGCGCAAGCGGCATCCATGCGAGGGGCGAAATGGGGCGCAGCACCTGAATAAACGGGTTCAGCGCCTTGTAGGCGACGGGCGACATGCCAATCAGAAAGCCCAAGGGAATGGCCAGCGCCGCAGCCATGGCAAAGCCCGACAAGACGCGATACAGCGAATAGGCCAGCTGAATGCCTATGCCCTTGTCATTGGGGCCGTTGTCATAGAACGGGTTGCTCAACTGCTCCCACGCCTTGACAAGCACATCGCTGGGGGGTGGCACAGCCGCGCGCGGCTGCCCCAGACCCATCAGGATTTCATATTCTGTCAGCGCCTCGCCCATCACCTGCCGCGTGACAGAGATTTCCCACGCCCCAAGTGCCACGATCAGCAGGACAACCGATAAAAGTGCTGCGCGTTTGTTCACGGAAAGCATTTGCATGGTTCAGCCCCGCTTGATTGCGAAGCTGTCGACATAGGCTTCGGGTTGGTCGGGATCGAAGGTCTTGCCCATGATGGTATGGGATTTGTAATTCACCTCTGGCGCGTCATAGCCCAGATCCGTCATGACCTTGCGCGCATCAGACGCCAGATAGACCCGTTCGGCAATGCCTTTGTAATCCACATCGCCATCAATATAGCCCCAGCGCTTCATCTGCGTCAGGATCCACACGCCCATGGACTGCCATGGGAAGGGATCGAAATCTATCCGGTCGGGCACGCGCTGCACATTGCCCAAGCCATCCGCAAATGTGCCTGTCAGCACCTGTTCAATCACGGGTACGGGCTGGTTGAGGTAATTTGCAGGGGCAATCGCCTCAGAGATTTCCTTGCGGTTATCGGGGTTAGAGGCATATTGCGTGGCGTCAATGATCGATTTCAGCAGCGCGCCATACGTATTGGGCAGTTCCACCGCAAACCGCCGGGGCGCTGCAAAGGCGCAGCAGGGATGGCCTTCCCAGATATCCTTGGTCAGCATATGGATATAGCCAATCCCTTCCCACACGGCGCGCTGGTTGAAAGGATCGGGCGAGAGATAGCCATCCAGATTTCCCGCGCGCAGGTTGGCCACCATTTCGGGCGGTGGAACCACACGGATCTGGATATCACGATCAGGGTCTAGCCCATGTTCGGCAACATAGTAGCGCAACAGAAAGTTGTGCATCGAATATTCAAACGGCACACCGAATGTCATGCCCTTCCATTGGGTCGGGTCGCGCTTGTCCAGGTGCTCGTTTGAAAGAACAATCGCCTGTCCATTGATGTTTTCCACGGCTGGCATGATATAGGGCGCGGCGGTTGATCCTGCGCCCATTGTCATCGCCAGCGGCATGGGGGTTAGCATATGGCTGGCGTCATACTGGCCAGACAGCGACATGTCGCGCGCCACGGCCCAGCCAGCGGTTTTCACCACTTCTACATTCAGGCCATAGCGGCTGTAAAAGCCCATGGGTTCGGCCATGATAATGGGGGTTGCGCAGGTGATCGCCACGAAACCCACTTTCAGATCAGGCTTTTCCGGTGCGCCCAGTTCATCCATGATCAGCGCCTTGGCCTTGTCCATAGGAAAGACAGAGGCCAGCGCGGCGGCAAAGGCCCCACCGCCCAGCATACCCATCATCGACCGGCGGCTGATATCGTTATGCCCAAAGACAGAGCGCACGACCGCGCTTTCCACCGCGCGTTCCAGCATGGCGTCGGATGTGGTGGGTGCGCTGATACGGGCGCGGGCGTCATTGGTGCAGGTTTCACACCCGCACGCGGCCCCATGGCGCAGATCGGTTTTATGCGAAAACGGATTTCCAAGGCTGTTGGTTGACATGCGTTTACCTCTGCAAGGGTTTCGATCTTGCTGAAAGCTTAACAATTCCGCGGCGCAGAAAGTGAAAATGCCGCTTTTGGACGATTTCTGGTAAAATGTTTTAAAAACAATAAAATAGATTGCCGCGGCAGGCGCAAAAAATACGAAAAATCGTAAATTACGATATTTCGTATTGTGCTTGAGGGGCTTTCGGCGCAGCATTCGCCCATGTTCTTGCGCCAGATTACGCCCGATTCCCTGCTGGATGCGTTTCCGCATTCAACCCTTATTCTGGATACTGCCAAAGACAGGATTGTGGCAGCCAATGCGCGCGCGCGGCAGTTTCTGGCGCTGTCCGGCACAGACGGCCCCGCAGAGAACCGCTTTCGCCCCCATATTGCGGGTAATTTCGGGGGTTTTCTGGTATTTCTGGACGAGCTGGCCCATCGCGGGCAGGCATGGCGCCGCAATATTCCGCTACAAGACACTGCGCAGCACCCGCTAAGCTGCGAATTGCGCGGCACGCTTATTGCGCAAACGCCAGACCATATCTTGCTGACCCTGATCGACCTCAATGAACTGTCACGCCATGACCAGATTACAGAGGCCGGGGAACTTCAGCGCCTTGGCCTGTTGGAATGGCAACGCGCGCAAGATTTCTTCAACGAGTTGGAACGCCAGAACCAGTTGATCCTGAATGCGGCGGGCGAGGGGATTTACGGCGTGAATGCCGATGGCAAGACCACTTTCGTCAATCGTGCCGCGCGCGAGATGTTGGGCTGGAGCGCCGAAGACCTGCTTGGCCGCGATATCCATTCCATGATCCACCACCACCATCTGAGTGGCGAAGTATATCCCGCCCATGATTGCCCGATTTACCAATCTTTCCGCTTCGAGCAGGTGAACCGCATTGAAGACGAGGTGTTCTGGCGCAAGGATGGCAAGCCCATTCGCGTCGAATATGTCTCGACCCCGATTTATGACCAGAACATTCTGGCCGGGGCCGTGGTGATTTTCCGCGACATTACCGAGCGCAAGGAAAACGAGCGCAAATTGCGCGATGCCATGCAGCAGGTGCAAGAGTTGCGCGAGCAGTTGGAGCAGGAAAACGCCTATTTGCAGGAAACCATCGCATCAGAGCGCGCGCACCATGAGATTATTGGCAGCTCTCCGGCGATTTTGCAGTTGCTGAGCAAGATTGATCTGGTGGCCGGAACCGAAGCCACAGTCCTGATTTCAGGAGAGGCAGGCACGGGCAAGGCGCTGGTGGCCTCTGCCATCCACAAGGGCAGCGCGCGCAAGCGCCGATCTCTGATCCATTTCAAATGCAGCGCTGTTACATCAGATGCAATAGAGGCCGAACTTTTTGGCCAGATGCGCGGCGCCTTTCCGGGGGCCTTGCGCGACAAGCCGGGCATGTTGGAACTGGCCCATAACGGCACGTTGTTTCTGGATGATGTGGATGAATTGCCCATTGCCTTGCAGGGCCGTTTGCTGCACGCGCTGCAAGAAGGCACTGTCACGCGGCTGGGCGACACGCGGGCACGCGAAATCAATTTGCGCGTGATTGCCGCAAGCCGCAGATCGCTGGAACGTCTGGCCCGGAAGGGCGAGTTCCGGCAAGAACTGTATATGTATCTGAATGTCTTTCCCATCGAATGCCTGCCCCTGCGCCAGCGCCCCGAAGATATCCCCGCGCTGGCCGCGCATTTTCTGGCGCTGTCGTGCAAGCGGCTGAATATGAAACCCCTGACAATCACCCGTCATTCCATGGAAACGCTGATTGGCTATGACTGGCCGGGCAATGTGCGCGAATTGCAAAATGTGGTTGATCGCGGTGCGATTATTTCAAATGGCGATAAATTGCAGGTGGAACTTGCGCAGCGCCCCACCCCCGGCGGGCAGGCCAGCCCAACCGTTATGACAGAGGCGGAGATCATGGCCGTGCAGCGCGCCAATCTGGTAAATGCGCTGCGCATGACACAAGGCCGGGTGGCGGGAGAGGATGGGGCCGCGCGCCTGTTGGGGCTGCAACCGACCACGCTGTATTCGCGCATTCGCAAATTGGAAATCCAGCCGGATGAATGGCAGTAATCGCCCCTGCCTTGTGCACGATTGGTGAGGGCGGCTTGGCGCGGGTTCAAAAGCCTTGGCTTGCCTTGGGAAATGGCGCGCGTGGGGAAAATGCTGAAGCCAACAGCGTAATAGTTTCCAGCCCATTTAATGCCTAAAAAAGCAGCGCCGATGCGCCCATTGCGCCGAATAAACTTGCGCGATGCCTCACCGTAAGTTTACCACTTGGTCAAGTTCTTCCCAACCCCTTCAACCCAAGAAAGCGAAACCATGACGCAGAGCATTCTTTCCACCCGCCGCGGGGTTCTTTTATCCGGTGCGGCGCTGTCCCTGTCTGGTTTGTTGCCTGCCCGCGTATTTGCCGCTGATCCCATCAAAATGGCGGGAATTTATACTGTCCCTGTGGAACAGCAATGGGTAAGCCGTATCCATATTGCCGCTGAAGCGGCCAAAGCGGCGGGGCGGGTGGACTATAGTTTCTCTGAAAATGTGTCCAACACCGATTACCCGCGCGTGATGCGCGAATATTGCGAATCTGGTGTGAAACTGATTGTCGGAGAGATTTTCGGGGTTGAGGCCGAAGCGCGCGAAGTCTGTGCCGAATATCCTGATGTGGCGTTTTTGCTGGGATCGTCTTTCAAGCAAGACCCGGCAATTCCCAATCTGGCGGTGTTTGACAACTACATTCAGGATGCAAGCTATCTGACCGGGATTATTGCGGGCGCAATGACCGAGAGCGGCAATATCGGCATGGTGGGCGGCTTCCCCATTCCAGAGGTGAACCGCCTGATGCATGCCTTCATGGCGGGCGTGCGCGAAACCCGGCCTGATGCGCAATTTCAGGTCAGTTTTATCGGGTCGTGGTTTGATCCGCCCAAGGCCAAGGAAACCGCTTTCGCCATGATAGATGCGGGCGCGGATGTCATGTATGCGGAACGCTTTGGCGTCTCGGATGCAGCGCAGGAACGCGGCATTCTGGCCATCGGCAATGTGATAGATACCCAGCCCGATTACCCCGATACTGTTGTCACCTCGGCGCTGTGGCATTTTGAACCAACGCTTGATGCGGCACTGACAGCAATCGAGGCCGGGAATTTCGTGGCCGATGATTACGGCGTGTGGTCATTCATGGCGCCGGGCGGCTGTTCCATGGCCCCGCTTGGCACATTCGAGGGCAAGGTTCCCGCAGAGGCCGTGGCCCTGGCCGCCGCGCGCGAGGCTGATATCCGCGCAGGTGTCTTTACCGTAGAGATCAATGACGACGAGCCGAAATCGACGTGATGCCAAGCCCGGAGGTGCTGCGCCTCGATCGGATTACCAAACGCTTCGGGGCGCTGGTTGCCAATGATGCCATCTCGCTCAGCCTTGCGGCGGGCGAGGTGGTGGCGCTGTTGGGCGAGAATGGGGCTGGCAAAACAACGCTGATGAACATCCTCTTTGGCCAATATGTGGCCGATGAGGGGATGATCACTGCCTTTGGCCAGCCTCTTCCGCCGGGCAATCCGCGCGCAGCGCTTGCGGCGGGGATTGGCATGGTGCACCAGCATTTCACATTGGCAGATCATCTCAGCGTGCTGGAAAACATCGTTCTTGGCACGCGGCCACTGTTGTCGCTCTCGTTGGGGTTGGGGGCGGCGCGCGATAAGATCCGCGCGCTGTCGCAGGATTTCGGGCTGGCGGTTGATCCCGATGCTCGGGTGGGCCAGTTGGGCGTGGGCCAGCGCCAGCGGGTAGAGATATTGAAAGCGCTCTACCGTGATGCGCGGGTGCTTATTCTGGACGAACCCACCGCCGTTCTAACCCCGCAAGAGGCAGACGCCCTGTTTGCCACATTGCGCCGGATGGTGGCGCGCGGGCTGTCTGTCATCTTTATCAGCCACAAGCTGCATGAGGTGATGGCCATTGCCAATCGCTGCGTGGTTCTGCGCCATGGCAAGCTGGTGGGCACAGTGGAAACCGCTGGCACAAACCCCGCCGATCTGGCCGCGATGATGGTGGGGGCCGAAGTACAGCGCCCTGCCATTGCCCCCGGCCAGCCCGGCCCCGCGCTGCTGCGCCTGCGCGCCGTGCGCACCCCCGATGCCGAAGGGGCGGCAGGGTTGAAAGCGGCCAGTCTGGCGCTGCATGCAGGCCAGATTACCGGGATTGCAGGCGTGTCGGGCAATGGGCAGGCGGCCTTGTCAGATGTCGTATCGGGCCTATTGGCCCCGCGCGCGGGCCAGTTAGAGATTGCAGGCACCCCCGCGCCCCAGCCCTGGACACCTGCCGCCGCGCTGGCTTGCGGCATTGGGCGCATCCCCGAAGACAGGCACAAGGCGGGAACGATTGCCGATTTCACCCTTGCCGAAAACACGGTGCTGGAAACGCGGCGCATGGCCCCGTTTTCCACTCGTGGGTTCTGGATGAACTGGGGCGCGGCGCGTGCCCATGCGCAGGCGATCATCGCAAAATATGATGTCCGTTGCCCCGGCCCGGAAACCCCCATCCGCCTCTTGTCGGGCGGCAATATGCAAAAGCTGATCTTGGGGCGCGTGCTGGAAGGCGCGCCGCGCGTGGTGCTGGCCAATCAGCCGGTGCGGGGCCTTGATATCGGGGCCATAACCTATGTGCATTCCCAGCTTATTGCCGCGCGTGATCGTGGCGCGGCGGTTTTGCTGATTTCCGAGGATCTGGACGAGGTATTGCAGCTTTCTGATGTGCTTCATGTCATCTCGGAAGGCCGGCTGTCGCCGCCCATCCCCCGCGGGGGGGCAAGCGTGGCGGAACTGGGCCTGATGATGGCCGGAGAGGGCGTGTTCGATGCGGCTTGAGGCGATCCCAAACCCCTCACACCTGCGCCGCTACGGGTTTCCGGCGCTGGCAATCGCGGCCACGGTGCTGGTGGCCTCTGTGCTGTCCTGGGTGGCGGGGGCAGAGCCTTTTGCAACCTTGGGCCTGATCGTGAAGGGCGCGACAGGCTCTCGCCTTGCCATTCTGGAAACGCTGAACCGCGCCACACCCCTTATCTTTACCGGGTTGGCTGTGGCCGTGGCCTTTCGCGCAAAGCTGTGGAATATCGGGGCCGAAGCGCAGCTTTATGCAGGCGCGGTGATGACGGTTGTGATTGGCACAAGCGCCTGGGGCGTGGTCTGGTTGCAACTGCCGCTGATGGCGCTGGGCGCGGTGGCGGCAGGGGCGCTGGTGCTGCTGGGGCCGGTGCTGCTGAAAACCCGCTTTGGCGTGGATGAAGTGGTCACAACCCTTTTGTTCAATTTCGTGATGCTGTTATTCGTCAGTTGGCTGGTGGAAGGGCCGTTGAAAGACCCGATGGGCATGGGCTGGCCAAAATCCACCCCTATAGACCGCGATTTGCGCTTGCCGCGCATGGTGGAAGGGTTGCGGCTGCATTGGGGCTTTGGCCTTGCACTGATTGCGGCGGTGCTGGTCTGGCTGATGCAGGCGCGCACAGTGCTGGGCTATGAAATCCGGGCGGTGGGGCAAAATGCCCGCGCGGCGCGGTTTGCGGGTATTCCTGTCAATTCAGTGCTGGTAAAAACGGCGCTGTTGTCGGGCGGGTTGGCCGCGCTGGCCGGGTTTTCCGAGGTCGCTGGCCTGAAAGGGCATCTGACGCGCGATTTGTCGCCGGGCTTTGGCTATACCGGGATTATTGTGGCCATGCTGGCCCTGCTGCACCCTTTGGGGGTGGTGGTGGCCGCGCTGTTTGTGGCGGGCATATTCGTGGGCGCTGACAGCATGAGCCGCGCGGCAGGTGTGCCCACCTATCTGGCCGATATCTTGCTGGCGGTGGCGCTGTTGTTCATGGTGTTGGCGCTGGGCCTGTCGCGCTACCGGGTGGTGTGGAAATGATGGCGCTTTGGGAAATCCTGATTTCGGCCAGTTTCTGGGCGGCGGCAATCCGCATCGCCTCTCCGCTTATCTTTGCCACATTGGGAGAGCTGATCTGCGAACGCGCAGGCGTGCTTAATCTGGGCATAGAGGGGATCATGGTGATGGGGGCCTTTACGGGCTGGTTTGCCGTGTATCTGGGCCTGCCGCTTTGGGGCGGCGTGGCGGTGGCCTTTGCCTCTGGCATGCTATTTGGCCTGCTGCATGCCACGCTGACAGTGCCCTTTGGCCTGTCGCAACATGTTGTTGGCCTTGGGATTACGCTTTTGGCCACGGCCACAGCCTATTTCGCCTACAGGCTGGCACTGCCGCAGGTAACAAGCCCGCCACGGATTGATCCGTTTCAGCCTTTGCCTGTGCCCATCCTGTCGGATATCCCGTTTTTTGGCCCTGCATTGTTTACCCAGACAGCGCTGACCTATGCCGCCTTCGGGCTGGCGCTGGTGGTGGGGCTGGTGCTTTATCGCACGCCCCTGGGGCTGGCGGTGCGCGCTGTGGGGGAAAACCCGGCCGCCGCTGCCGCACAGGGCCTGTCTGTCACGGGGCTGCGCATGGGGGCGGTTATCATAGGGTCTGGCTTCATGGCTGTGGGGGGGGCTTTTCTCACCCTTTCGGCCTTTTCGTCTTTCTTTTTCGATATGGTCAACGGGCGCGGCTGGATTTGCATTGCGCTTGTGGTCTTTGGCGCATGGCGGCCCGGCAAGGCGGTGCTGGGCGCGGTGCTGTTTGCGGCATTCGATGCAGGGCAGGTGCGCTTGCAACAGACAGAACTGGGCGCGGTGCTGCCCTATCAGCTGTTTCTGGCGCTGCCCTTCATCCTGTCAATCGTGGCGCTTGTCATCATGTCGCGCCGCGCCGAAGTGCCCGCCGCGCTGATGGTTCCATATAACAAAGGGGAACGGTGATGTTTGATCTGCTGGTCAAGGGGGGCACGCTGCCCGATGGGCGCGTGGCAGATATCGGGATCACAGGCGCGCAGATTGTGGCGGTGGGCCACTTGGAGGCGCAGGCAGGGCAGGTGATCGATGCCACAGGCGATCTGGTCGCGCCGCCCTTTGTCGATCCGCATTTTCATATGGATGCAACGCTGTCTTACGGCATGCCGCGCGTCAATGCCTTTGGCACATTGCTGGAAGGGATCAGCCTGTGGGGGGAATTGCGCGATATCGCCACTGTGGAAGATATGGTCGCACGCGGCTTGCGCTATTGCGATTGGGCCGTCAGCATGGGGCTTTTGGCCATCCGCACCCATGTGGATACAACCCCAGACCATCTGCGGGGCGTAGAGGCCATGCTGGAACTGAAGCGCCGCGTGGCCCCTTACTTGGATTTGCAGCTTGTGGCCTTCCCGCAAGATGGCCTCTATCGCAGCGCGACAGGCCGGGCCAATCTGCTGCGCGCGCTGGATATGGGCGTGGATGTGGTGGGCGGTATCCCCCATTTTGAACGCACCATGGACGAGGGCGCAGAGAGCGTGCGCGATCTGTGCCGTATCGCGGCAGAGCGTGGCTTGCCCATAGACCTGCATTGCGACGAAACCGACGACCCCCATAGCCGCCATGTGGAAACCCTTGCGCGCGAAGTGACGCGCCACGGGCTGGCGGGGCGCGCGGCAGGCAGCCATCTGACATCCATGCATTCGATGGATAATTACTATGTGTCAAAACTGCTGCCGCTGATTGCCGAATCCGGCCTTGCGGCCATTCCCAACCCGCTGATCAATATCACCCTTCAGGGCCGCCATGACAGCTACCCCAAGCGTCGGGGCCTGACCCGCGTGAAGGAAATGCAGGCGCTGGGCATCCGCGTGGGCTGGGGCCAGGATTGCGTGCTAGACCCGTGGTATAGCCTTGGCACGGCGGATATGCTGGATGTGGCCTTTATGGGGCTGCATGTCGCGCAAATGACCCATCCTGACGAAATCGCGCGCTGCTTCCAGATGGTCACACAGGAGAACGCCGCCATCATGGGGTTGGAAGGCTATGGGCTTGCACCGGGCTGCACCGCCTCTCTGGTGGTGCTGGATGCGGCCAGCCCGACAGAGGCGCTGCGCCTGCGCCCCGACCGGCTGGCGGTGATTTCCAAAGGCAAGCTGGTGGCGCAGCGCGCCCGCAATGACGCGCGGCTGGATTTGCCCGCGCGCCCGGCACAGGTGCGCCGCAGGTTCTGAGCGGGCGCAGGCTGCGCGGTGCTTGTGTGCCGCGCCGTGATCTGGCAACAGATTGACCACACAAAAAGATAGGCCCCGCGATGCGCCTGATCGATCCCGCACATCCCTTCTACCGCGCCAAATGGCGCCGCTATCTGCTGGTAGCGTTGCCTTTTGTCTGGGCCGGGGTGGAATGGAGTGCGGGCAATCCGGTTTGGGCCTATCTTTCTGCCGCGATTGGCGGCTATCTGGCATGGCATCTGGTGTTGAACTGGCGCTCTGACAGCGCGGATTAAGCCAAATCCACAGGCAGCCCGGTTGCGCGTGACACTGTGGCGGCATCTGCCAGAATTTGCGCCTGCAACCCGTCGTGAATATCCGGCTCTGGTGCGGCCCCGCCTGTTGCCGCCGCGATAAAGGCGCGCATTTCGGCCAGATAGGCGGCCTCATAGCGTTCCAGAAAGAAATGCTGCGCCGGGGCGCGGCGAAACCCTGCTGCGGTGGCGATTTCCACAGTCGTTTCCAACTGGTTTTCGGCGCGCAGCATGCCGCTTTGACCATGCACCTCTATGCGCTGGTCATACCCGTAAGAAGCGCGGCGCGAGTTGGAAATCTGACAAATCCGCCCGCTGGCCGTTGTCAGGATAACGGCGGCAGTATCCACATCGCCCGCCGCACCTATGGCGGGATCAACCAGCGCAGACCCTACCGCATGCAGGCGGATGAATTCCTCGCCCATCAAAAAGCGCGCCATGTCGAAATCATGGATCATCATATCCCGAAACAACCCGCCAGAGCGTTCGATATAAGAGACGGGCGGCGGGGCAGGATCGCGCGAGGTGATGATGACCAATTCCACCGCGCCGATATCGCCCGCCCGGATGCGCGCGCGCAGAGCGGCGAAATTGGGGTCAAACCGGCGGTTGAACCCTGTCATGAAGGGCACGCCTGCGGCGGTGACGGCCTCTATGCAGGTGCGGATATTGGCCACGGACATATCCACGGGCTTTTCGCAAAAGATCGCCTTGCCCGCTCTGGCGGCCGCGATGATCTGATCAAAATGGCTGTCAGTTGGCGTGCCGATGATCACGCCATCCACATCCGGGGCCGAGAGGATCGCGCCCACATCGCGCACATGTGCGCCTGTGCTGGCTGCCAAGGCCTGCGCGGCAGCGGGCAGGGCATCGGCCACCGCCACCACCTGTGCGCCCTCCAGCGCCTTGATAGAGCGCGCATGCACCTGCCCGATACGCCCACAGCCCAATAACCCAAGTCTTAGCATTCTATGCCCTTCCTGATGCGCCAAGGCCCCTGATGACCGCGCGCGCGGCCTCCATGACCGGATCATGTGTTTCCTTCAGTATCGCCACCCTGTCAAACCGGGCCGGATCGGCATGTATGGCCGCGCGCAAGGCCGCGCCAAAGGCCATGCGCAATTCGGTTCCGATATTGAATTTCGCAATGCGCGATCCCGCCGCAAGTGCTGCGCGCTGGGCATGAGGCACGCCAGAGCCGCCATGAATGACAAGCGCCACATCGGTCACGGCCTCTATGGCGCGAATGCGCGCCTCATCCAGCCCGCCTTCATGGTCGGTTTGCAAATGCACATTGCCCACCGATATCGCCATGGCATCCACCCCCGTTTCGCGCGCGAAGATCGCGGCCTCTCGCGGGTCTGTCCCGGCAGAGGTTTCGCCGCCCGAATAGCCTACAAAGCCAATCTCGCCCTCGCAGGAAATACCCGCCGCATGGGCCATTGCGGCCACTTGGGCGGTTTCGTCTATATTCTGGGCCAGCGGCTTGCGAGAGCCGTCATACATCAGCGAGGTAAACCCCGCCTCCAGCGCCGCGCGGCATTCCGCCAGCGTATAGCCATGATCCAGATGCACCACCACGGGCACATCCACACTGGCCGCCAGATAGCGCATCATCGCGCCCAGAACGGGCAGGGGGGTATGCGCCCGGCACGATGGCCCGGCCTGCAAGATCACAGGCGCGCGTTCGGCCTGCGCGGCCATGGCATAGGCGCGCATATCCTCCCAGCCAAGGCAGACAAGGCCGGGAACGGCATAGCCCTCCTTTAGCGCGGGGTGCAGCACATCGGAAAGGGTTGCAAGTGTCATTTGAACTTTGCCACCATATCCATAATGCCGGGGATTGTGTGCAATTGCGCGGCATGGGTGGGTTGGAAATACTGTTTCAGGCTGCGTTGCGATTGCCCGCCAAGGATGGTGAAATAATACATCTCATAGCCCGGCAGCACGCAGCAGGGGTGATAGCCCTTGTCAATCAGCACGGTGGAACGGTTCATGATGTGATAGGCATCGCCCGGTTCATTATCCACCCGTTGCAGCATTTGCAGCCCCGACCCGTAATCGGGTTTGAAGCGGAAATTGTAGCATTCATCATGGCGCGTTTCATCCGGCAGCCTGTCTGTATCATGCTTGTGGCTGGGAAAGCCCGACCAGCCACCCGCGCCCACGGTGAACAACTCGCTCACCAGCAGGCGGCCCACGCGGTCATGATGGGCGGCGCCCAGAATATGCTTGATCTTGCGGTGTGTCTTGGTGTCATCGCTGCCATATTGCACCACATCCAGATCACCCGCGCGCACGGCAAAAGGGGCCAGCGTTTCGGCAAATTGCGCGCCAGCGACAAAGACCTCGGTATCTGTCAGCGCGGTGATGCGCGCGCCCGTATCGGTGGGCACATACACGCCTTCGGGTTCGCCATCCCAGACATCCGCGCCGCGATTGCCGATTTCGGCAAATCTTTGCCCGCCTGTTTCCACTGTTACTGTGCCCGTTGCAGGCACAATGCAGGTTTCATAGCCCGACACGCGGTAGTCAAAACTCTCTCCTGCTTTCAGGTGCAGGATGTTGAAATAGACCAAGGGCACAAGCGGATCATTGCAATCCACGATCGGGCGGTTCTGGTTGTCATGGGGGGCGATATGCATGGCTTTATCCTTCAGGCGGCGGTTGGTGCGGCATGGTGTTTGAGGAAATCATCCAGTTCCGCGCGGCTGGGCATGGCAGGCGCGCAGCCCACCCGCGCCACCACCATCGCCGCATTGGCAGAGCCTTGCAAAACGGCGTCACGCAGGCTCAGCCCATCGGCCAGCCCCGCTACAAGGCCGCCCATGAAACTGTCACCCGCGCCTGTAGGTTTAAGCGCCTGTGTGCGGTAAATTCCGGTTGTGATTTCGCCATCGGGGGTAACAGTGATCGCGCCCTTTTCGCCCATCTTGTAGACGGCCAGTTTTGCGCCTGCCGCGACCAGTTCGCGCGCCTTGTCCAGCCCGCGCGCATAATCGCCCGCCATGAACCCGAATTCCACATCATTGCCCACAATCACATCACACATCCCGCCCGCGCGGGAATAGACATCTGCGGCCACTTGCGCCGAAGGCCAGGAATAGGGCCGGTAGTCGATATCGAAAATCAAAGGCAGGCCCGCCGCGCGCGCCAGATCAAAGGCCCGAAAAGCTGCCGTGCGCGAGGGTTCTGCCGCAAATACTGTCCCCGTGGTGATCAGCGCATCATAGGCGCTGTAATCCACGGCCTCGACATCCGCTTGCGTCATTTCAAAATCGGCAGCGCCATTGCGGTAGATGACGGATTGGTGATCCTCTATCCGCGACTCTACCACGGCCAGAGAATTGCGGGCCTCTCCGCCGACAGAGCGCACATGCGCCCGGCCAATGCCGTATTTGTCCAACTCATTCAGCGCAAAGCGCCCGATTGCATCATCTGACACGCAGGTGACAAGATCGGCACTGCCGCCCAGCTTGCAGATAGCCACACCGATATTGGCGGATGATCCGCCAAGGCAAGCAAAGAAATGGGTGGCCTCTTCGGTTCTTGTTCCGGGGGGGTCGGGGTAGAAATCCATCCCCGCGCGCCCGATGATGACAAAGCGATTGCCCTTCAGGATCATCCTACACCCCCTGCCGCTGCGTGCTGCGAGTGGCCTCTATCTCTGCATGTTTGGCGCGCACGCTGGCACTGTCAGAGACTTGCGGCGTGCCCACTTCCCACCACGCATGGCCCTGCGTCGTCCAGCCCTCATAGGGATCAACCTGCATGACGATGACGGTGGTCTTGGCAGAGGCTTTTGCCGCGCTGAAGGCCGCGCCCAGTTCGGCAGGGTTGGCCACGGTCACGGCATCGGCCCCCATTGCGCGGGCATGGCTTTCAAAATCCACCACAAAGGGTTCGGGCACTGTGGGGCAATCCGCAATCAGATTGTTGAAGCTGTCTTGCCCGGTGTTGTTTTGCAATTTGTTGATGACAGCAAAACCCCCATTATCCAGCACAAGGATGATCAGCTTCTTTTGCGTCAGCACCGAAGAATAGATATCGGAATTCATCAGCAGATAACTGCCATCGCCCACAAAGACGATTGTATCGCGCTCTGGTTCCGCCTCTGCCTGCGCAATGCGTGCACCCCATCCGCCCGCGATTTCATAGCCCATGCAGGAAAAGCCAAATTCCACATCCACCGTGCCAATATCCAGCGTGCGCCAATTGGCGGTAATTTCGGCAGGCAGCCCGCCTGCGGCTGTCACAATACGGTCGCGCGGGTCGCATAGCGCGTTGACCACGCCAATCGCCTGCGCATAGCTGTTGGGGCGGTTTCCATGGGCGACATTCTGCGCCACAGTGCTATCCCATTTGCGCCGCTCTTGCTGCGCGCGTTCTGTCCAGTCTGCGGGCGCGCGGTAGCCGCCCATTGCCGCGCCCAGCAGGGGCAGCGCCAGCTTAGCATCGCCCACAACAGGTAGCGAGAGATGTTTCATCGCGTCATGGCGGCCCACATTCAGCCCGATCAGTTGCGCATCTTTGGCAAAGGCTGTCCATGATCCTGTGGTGAAATCCTGCAAACGCGTTCCAACGGCCAATACAAGATCGGCCTGCCGCGCGATGTCATTGGCACTGTCAGAGCCTGTCACCCCGATTGGCCCGATATTGAGCGGGTGTGTGGCCAGCATATTGGCCCGGCCCGCGATGGTTTCCACCACCGGAATGCCGTGGGCTTCGGCAAATTCGGTCAATTCTGCCACCGCGCCCGAATATTGCACGCCGCCGCCTGCGATGATCATGGGGCGCTTGGCGGCGCGCAAGGCGCGCGCGGCCTCTGCCACCTCTGCCACATCCGGGGCTTGCCTGCGAATGCGGTGCACGCGGCGGGCGAAAAAGCTTGCGGGGTAATCATAGGCCCAGCCCTGCACATCCTGCGGCAGTGCAATAAAGGCCGGGCCGCAATCTGCGGGATCGAGCAGTGTGGCAAGTGCGGCGGGCAGGGATTGGATAACTTGCGCAGGATGGGTGATGCGATCCCAATAGCGCGAGACGGATTTGAACGCGTCATTCACCCCCAGCGTGGGATTGCCGAAATGTTCCAACTGCTGCAACACCGGGTCTGGCAGGCGTGTGAGGAAAGTATCACCACACAGCATCAGCACAGGCAGGCGGTTGGCATGGGCCAGCGCTGCGGCTGTCAGCAGATTTGCCGTGCCGGGGCCGGCGCTGGCCGTGCAGAACATAAACCGCTGGCGCAGATGATATTTGGCATAGGCCGCGGCGGCAAAGCCCATGCTTTGTTCATTCTGGCCCCGGTAAAGCGGCATTTCGGCGCGATGGGGATAAAGGGCTTCGCCCAGACAGGGCACATTGCCATGGCCGAAAATGCCAAAGCCGCCGCCGCAAATCCGTGTCTCGACCCCGTCAATCTGGATGAACTGGTTCATCAGATAGCGCGTGATCGCCTGTGCGGTGGTTAGCCGGATGGTTGCGCTTGCGGCTGTCATGTGATCCTCCCTGCTCTTATGCCTGCGGCACAAGCTTGATTGCCTGTTGCACAAGCCTGCGCCACAGGATAACAATTTTGCAACCGGTTGCAACAGGGCTTGTGCATGCAAAGGGGCGAATCGTGACAGAGATCGGAATCGGGCTGATCGGGGGCGGGTATATGGGCAAGGCCCATGCCGTTGCCTATGCCGCAGTGGGGGCGGTGTTTGATACAACGCTGCGCCCAAGGCTGGAGATGGTGGCCGCCTCCAGCCCCGCCAGTGCAGAGCGCTACCGCGCGGCCTTTGGCTTTGCCCGCGCCGCTGCGGATTGGCGTGCATTGGTGGCTGATCCGAGGGTAGAGGCGGTTATCATCGCCTCGCCGCAAGAAACGCACCGCGCCATTGCAGAGGCAGCCTTTGCGCTGGGAAAGCCTGTGTTTTGTGAAAAACCTTTGGGCGCTTCGCTGGAGGATGCGCGGGCGATGGTTGCGGCGGCTGAGGCCGCGCAAATGCCCAATATGATCGGCTTCAACTATGTGCGCACGCCCGCCACGCAATTCGTGCGCCAGCTTTTGGCCGAAGGCGCGATCGGGCAGCCCACCTGGTTTCGCGGAGAGCATACAGAGGATTTTCTGGCCAATCCTGACGCCCCGTTCAACTGGCGTTGCGAGGGCCGCGCAAATGGCTGCATGGGCGATCTGGCCCCGCATATGATAAACTGCGCGCTGGCGCTGATGGGCGATGTGGCAGAGCTTTCCGCCCGGATAGAGACCATCCACCCCACCCGGCCCGGCCCGCACGGCCCTGTGCCTGTCACCAATGATGATCACGGGCAGATGATGGCGCGCTTTGCCTCTGGCGCGATGGGGCAGTTCTATTTCAGCCGCACAGCCACAGGGCGCAAGATGGGCTATGCTTATGAAATTCATGGCACAAAAGGTGCGATCCGCTTTGATCAGGAAGATCAGAACGCCGTGCATCTCTACCAGATGGACGGGCGCGAGGCCACGCGCGGTTTCACCAAAATCCTGACAGGGCCAGCCCATCCCGATTATCTGCCCTTCTGTCAGGGGCCGGGGCATGGCACGGGCTATCAGGATCAGATCATCATAGAGGCGCGGGATTTCCTGCGCGCGATCCAGACGCGCCAGCCCGTCTGGCCCACCTTCCGCGATGGGCTTGCCGTGGCGCAGGTTATCGATACCGCTTTCGCCTCGGCCGCTGAGGGCCGCTGGCTGTCTGTTCCAAATGGCTGAAAGGGCCTGACATCATGACAATCCGCATTGGCAATGCCCCGTGTTCCTGGGGTGTGGAATTCCCTGATGATCCGCGCAATCCGCCCTGGCGGCAGGTGCTGCGCGAGTGCGCAGAGGCTGGCTATAAGGGGATAGAGCTTGGCCCCGTGGGCTATATGCCCGAAGACCCGGCAATTCTGGCCGATGCGCTGGCCGAACATGATCTGGAATTGATTGGCGGCGTGGTGTTTCGCGCCTTTCACGACCCGGCCCAATGGGAAAACGTGCTGGATGGGGCGGTGCGCACCTGCAAGGCGCTGGTGGCGCATGGCGCAGAGCATCTGGTCTTGATCGATTCCATATCGGCGCGCCGTGCGCCCACAGCCGGGCGCGCAGCCGATGCCGAACAGATGGACAGCGCTGAATGGGCGGCCTTTCGCGATCGTATCGCCCATGTGGCGCGCATGGGGGCGGAAGAGTATGGGCTAAGCGTGGGCATTCACGCCCATGCGGCGGGCTTTATGGATTTCGAGCCGGAGCTGGAGCGGCTGCTGAATGACGTGCCCGAAGAGATTTTGAAAATCTGCTTCGATACAGGCCATCATTCCTATGCGGGCTTTGATCCGGTGGCCTTCGTGCGCCGCCATGTCGGGCGCATTTCCTACATGCATTTCAAAGATATAGACCCGGCAATAAAGGCCCGCGCCATTGCGAATGGCACAGGGTTTTACGAGGCTTGCGGGCAAGGGATTTTCTGCAATTTGGGCAAGGGCGATGTGGATTTTCCCGCAGTGCGCCAGATATTGCTGGAGCATGGGTTCGAGGGCTGGTGCACCGTAGAGCAGGATTGCGACCCCACGCTGGATGTTTCGCCCATATCGGATGCGCGGGCCAATCGCGCCTATCTGCAAAGCATTGGTTTCTGAAAGGGGGCAGGGATGAAACTGAATTGGGGCATGATCGGCGGGGGCGAAGGCAGCCAGATCGGGCCTGCACACCGCTTGGGCGCGCAGGCAGATGGGCTGTTCACTTTGGCCGCCGGGGCGCTGGATGCGGATGGCGAAAAAGGCCGCGCCTATGCGCAACGGCTGGGCGTGGCCGAAAGCCGTGCCTATGGGGATTGGCGCGACATGCTGGCCGGAGAGCGCGGGCGCGATGACCGGATTGATCTGGTCACAGTGGCCACGCCCAACGCCACGCATTTTGAAATCACCAAGGCTTTTCTGGAGGCGGGGTTTCATGTGCTGTGCGAAAAGCCCATGACGATGACCGTGGAGGAGGGCGAGGAGATTGTGAAAATCGCCCGCGCCTCTGGCCGGATTTGTGCCGTGAATTACTGCTATTCCGCGTATCCGATGGTGCGCGAAATGCGCGAAATGGTGCGCGCCGGGGCCTTGGGCAAGATCAGGCTGGTGGTGGCAAATTTCAGCCATGGCCATCATGGCGATGCAACAGATGCCGATAACCCGCGCGTGCGCTGGCGCTATGATCCGGCCATGGCCGGGGTTTCGGGGCAATTTGCCGATTGCGGCATTCATGCGCTGCATATGGCCAGTTTCATCACGGGCGATGAGGTGGAAAAACTATCGGCGGATTTTGCCTCGACCATTTCCAGCAGGGTGCTGGAGGATGACGCGATGGTGAATTTCCGCATGTCTGGCGGCACTGTCGGGCGGCTGTGGACAAGTTCGGTTGCCATCGGGCGCCAGCATGGGTTTGATATCCAGGTATTTGGCGAAACGGGCGGGATGCGCTGGGCGTCAGAGCAGCCCAACCAAGTGTATTACACCCCTGTTGGCGGGCGCACGCAGATTATGGAAAAGGGTGAGGCCGGGCTATCGAGTGAGGCCGCGCGCCTGAGCCGGGTGGCGATAGCCCATCCAGAGGGGTTTCCGCTGGCGGTGGCGAATATCTATGTCGATCTGGCCGCCGCAATCCGGGGAGAGGCGCGCGATGGCCTGCCCCTGGCGGAAGATGGGCTGCGTTCCATGGCGGCAGTCGCGGCGGCAGTGGCCTCGGCGCAGGCGGGTGGGCACTGGGTGGATGCGCGCCCGCCGATGTTTCGCTAGAGTATGTCGCGCAAAACTGGGAACCGGTTTTGCGCAAAAATGACATGCGGCCAATGTTGGGTGCTGGCCGGGCAAAGCGCCCGCTCAGCGCCCCGCCCGCCCACCCATGGCGCTTCGCGGGCGCTGCCCCTGCGGGGCATTCAGGCAGATTGGCCTGCCAATTTTCGCAATGTCCCCCGCTCTATCACCCGGCAGGGAAAGAGCCGCGTTTCGGGGTGGCGGTCGGGGCGCCCTATCGTGCCCACCACCAGTTCTATAGACGCCTCTATGATCTCTGCAATGGGCTGCCGGATGGTGGTGAGATTGATATTCTGCCAGCGCGCCATGGCCATATCATTCAGCCCGATCACCCCGATATCTTCGGGCACGCGCAACCCGGCATCGGCAATGGCTGAAAGCACCCCGATGGACAGCACATCATCGCCGCAGAAATAGGCTTCGGCATGGCCCGATTGCAAAAGGCGTGTCATTTCCTCGCGCCCGGCATCAAAGGAATAGGCCCGCGCATAGCTGACACTGACCGATATATCAGGATGCGATGCCAAGGCATCCAGAAAGCCGCGCTCGCGATCCTGGGTGGAGGTGGCATTTTCCGGCCCGCCCAGAAAGGCCACGGTTTTATGCCCCCGCGCAATCAGCGCCTGTGCGGCCATGCGCCCGCAGGCGTTATTGTCAATGCCCACCACATGCACATGCGGGCTGGTGGTATAGCGCCCAAAGGAATGCACCACCGGAACCCCCGCATCGCGAAACGCTTCGGCAAAGCTGGGCGGCAGGGTGGAAGAGGCCACGATAACCCCATCGACAGAGTATTGCCGCAGCATGCGCACAGAGTTTGCGGGATCGGTTTCATTGCTGAGATTGACCAGCAAGGGCCGCAACCCGCGCGCTTGCAGCCCGCGTGTGAACAGATCGAACACTTCCAGAAACAGCGGATTGTGAAAGTTGTTGGACACAAGCCCAATCAGCTTGGTGCGCCCCGTTGTGAGCGAAGAGGCGATGGCATTGGGGCTGTATCCCAGTGCTTTTGCGGCCTTCTCGACTTTGGCGCGGGTTTTGGCCGAAACAGAGGCCCCTTCGGTAAATGTGCGCGATACGGCAGAGCGCGAGACCCCCGCGCGTTCCGCCACCTCTTTCAGGGTTACTGCCATCGGCTCATCCAGATATTTTGCGACTCTTCTAATACACAGCAATATTTTCAGAAACATAGCATGGAATAAAATTTTTTTGCAACCGGTTGCAAAATGATTGGTTCAGGACTAGAGTTGCAGCAGGGCGAAGGGGCAGAGAGCCGGTTTGCCCAGAACATGTTTGGGAGGACATTATGAAAGCAGCTATGAAGAAACTTGCGGTCTCTGCTGTTGCAGCGACAGCTTTGATGGGTGCGGGCGGCGCGTTTGCCGAAGGCGAGCGTTATGTTCTGGTCAGCCACGCGCCAGACAGTGACAGCTGGTGGAACACCATCAAGAATGGCCTTGCCTTGGCGGGCGAGCAGATGAATGTCACAGTCGAATATCGCAACCCGCCAACAGGCGATCTGGCCGATATGGCGCGCATCATTGAACAGGCCGCCGCAAGCGCGCCCAACGGGATTATCACCACACTGGCCGATCCAGATGTCCTGTCAGGCCCGATCCGGGCGGCAGTGGATGCGGGGATTGATGTGATCATCATCAACTCTGGCACACCAGAACAGGCGCGCGCGCTTGGGGCGCTGATGTATGTGGGCCAGCCCGAATATGATGCAGGCTTTGCCGCAGGCCAGCGCGCCGCGGGCGATGGTGTCAGCAGCTTTCTATGTGTGAACCATTACATCTCGTCCCCGTCCTCGACAGAGCGGTGCCAGGGCTTTGCCGATGGGCTGGGCGTGGAACTGGGCAACCAGATGATCGATAGCGGCCAAGACCCGTCAGAGATTCAGAACCGCGTCATGGCCTATCTGAATGCAAATCCCGATACGGATGCAGTGCTTACCCTTGGGCCGACATCGGCAGACCCGACCATTCTGGCACTGAACCAGATGGGCCTTGCCGGTGATATTTATTTTGGCACATTCGATCTGGGGGGCGATATCGTTCAAGCCATCCGCGATGGTGTGATTGCCTGGGGGATTGACCAGCAGCCCTTCCTACAAGCCTATCTGCCCGTCATCGTGATGACCAACTATCATCGTTTTGGCGTGCTGCCGGGCAATAACATCAATTCCGGCCCCGGCTTTGTAACCGCCGATGCGCTGGATCTGGTGGCCGAACTGGCGGGCGAATATCGCTAAGCCATAGTGCAATGGGGCGGGGCCATTTTTTGGCCCTGCCTTTTTTCTGGATAGTCAGGGAGGGTGTTGCAATGTCCAGTTCGGGCGCGGCCATTGACGAGCGCATTAAACAAACATCTGGCCTGCGCAAGGCGCTGATCCGGCCAGAGCTGGGGGCCATTGTCGGCACAATCGCCGTTTTCGCCTTCTTCATCATCTTTGCGGGCGATAGCGGCATGTTCAACGCGCAAGGCGTGCTGAACTGGTCAACGGTCTCGGCGCAGTTTGTGATTATCGCCGTGGGCGCGTGCATGCTGATGATTGCGGGCGAATTTGATCTCTCTGTCGGGTCTATGATCGGCTTTGCGGGTATGTCGATTGCGATTTTCTCGGTCACATTGGGTTGGCCTGTCTGGATGGCAATCTTGCTGACATTCGCAATTTGCATTGCCATTGGCGCGGTCAATGGGGTGATCGTGGTGCGCACCGGGCTTCCCAGCTTTATCGTGACGCTGGCCTTTCTGTTTATCCTGCGGGGCTTTACCATTTTCTTCCCGCAACTGATCGAGCGGCGCACGATCATTGGCGGTATATCCGAACGTGCGGTGGGCGATTGGCTGGCCCCGGTTTTTGGCGGCAAGGTGGGCGGGCCTATTTTTGATTGGCTGGCTTCTCAGGGTTTGATTGCCGTGTTCGAGCGCGGCACCCGCGCGGGCGAGCCGATTGTAAACGGCATTCCGATGCTGATTGTCTGGGCACTGGGATTGATGATTGTGGCCCATATCGTTCTGACGCGCACGCGCTTTGGCAACTGGGTTTTCGCGGCGGGCGGCGATGCGCAGGCGGCGCGCTATGTGGGTGTGCCGGTGGCGCGTGTGAAAATCCTGATGTTCATGTTTACCGCCTTTTGCGCCACCGTGTTTGCCACATGTCAGGTGATGGAATTCGGCTCTGCCGGGGCAGACCGGGGGCTGTTGAAAGAGTTCGAGGCGATTATTGCCGTGGTCATCGGCGGCGCGCTTCTGACAGGGGGGTATGGCTCTGTCATCGGTGCGGCGCTGGGGGCGCTGATTTTCGGGGTGGTGCAACAGGGGCTGTTCTTTGCCGGGGTCGAATCCAGCCTGTTTCGGGTGTTTCTGGGGGTGATCCTGCTCTTTGCCGTGATCCTGAACACCTATATCCGCCGCATTATCACCGGAGAGCGCTGAGATGAGCAGCTATGATCACGCCCCCATTGTCGAGATGCGCGATATTGAAAAACATTTCGGCCCCGTCATTGCGCTGAATGGTGTCAGCTTCGATATCCGCCCCGGAGAGTGCCATTGCCTGCTTGGCGACAATGGCGCGGGCAAATCCACCTTTATCAAAACCATGGCAGGGGTGCATAAACCCACGCGCGGAGAGATCCTGTTTGAAGGCAAGCACATGGATTTCAGCAGCCCCCGCGATGCCATGGAAGCAGGCATTGCCACTGTGTATCAGGATCTGGCCATGATCCCGCTTATGAGTGTGACGCGCAATTTCTGGATGGGGCGCGAGCCGATAAAGCGGGTGGGGCCGTTCAAATTTATGGATTTCAAAACCGCCAATGATGTCACCATGCACGAGATGCGCAAAATGGGGATCAATCTGCGCTCTCCAGATCAGGCGGTGGGTACATTGTCGGGCGGCGAGCGGCAGACAGTGGCCATTGCCCGCGCGGTGTATTTTGGCGCAAAGGTTCTGATTCTGGACGAACCCACCAGCGCGCTGGGCGTGCGCCAAACGGCAAATGTGCTCTCGACTATCGACAAGGTGCGGAAAACCGGGATCGGGATTGTGTTTATCACCCATAACGTGCGGCATGCTTTGGCGGTGGGGGATCGCTTTACCGTGCTTAACCGGGGCAAAACGCTTGGCACGGCGCAGCGCGGGCAGATCACGCCGGAAGAATTGCAAGACCTTATGGCAGGCGGTCAGGAAATGGTGGCGCTCGAAGGCTCTTTGGGTGGAACGGTATGATGGGCAGCTTGCTGCGAAAGCCCCTTGCGGCCACGGGCCAGATACACGCGATTACGCCAGAGGTTGCGGGCTGGCGCTATGTGGGGTTCGATCTGTGGCGGCTGGCACCGGGCGCTACGGCCTCTGGCCTGCTGGCGGGGCGTGAAACCATCCTTGTGCTGGTCGAGGGGCGCGCAGAAATCACCGCCGGGGGCCAACAACTTGGCGAACTGGGCCTGCGGCTGGATGTGTTTGAAAAAACCCCCCCGCACTGCGTTTATGTGCCCCCCGGCGCGCATTGGCAGGCCTTGGCAACCACGCCATGCAGTTTGGCCGTATGCACGGCCCCCAGCCCCGGCGGGCGGGCGGTGCAGGTTTTGGGGCCAGTGGGCATAGCGCTGGAAACGCGCGGGCAGGGCACGAATACCCGCTATATCCACAATATCGCGATGGAAGGGCGTGACGTGGCCGACAGCCTGCTGGTGACAGAGGTGTTCACGCCGCCGGGGCATTGGTCATCCTATCCGCCCCATCGGCATGATACAGATGATTACCCCGCCCTCACCTATCTGGAAGAAACCTATTACCACCGCCTTGATCCGCCCGGCTGTTTCGGCTTTCAGCGTGTGTTTACCGATGATCTCAGCCTTGATGAAACCATGGCCCCGGCTGATCATGATGTGGTGCTTGTGCCGCGCGGGCATCACCCCTGCGCCGCCCCCCATGGGGTAGAGATGTATTACCTCAATGTCATGGCCGGCCCAAAGCGGGCGTGGCGGTTCCAGACCCATCCGGCCTTTGCCCATATGGTTGGCTAAGCGCGGTCGCGCGGCGGCTATGCCGTTGGGTTGTGGCGGATTGCTGGCCAGATGCGCCTATGCCGGGGCCTGCTGTGCAGCGCGATGACAGCCACCCACGCGGGCAGGCATGGCGCGCCATTGCCCCAACTGCCGGGGTTTGGCGTGGTTGGCGGCGGCCTTGCCTGTCCAGGCAGTTTTTGGCCCAAACCCAGCCTGCGCCATGCGCTGATCGGCAAGGAGGCTTTGAAATCACAACCCTTGCCTTTGCCGCCATTACCGAGGCTGATATCCGCGCCATCCACAAACGCCACCCGCGCGCGTTTGGCAATCCGTTGGTGACAGCGCTGAAAATCGGAAGGTGGGTGTTTATTCTGCTCTATCTGGCATGGTCGTGCACCTGTTCGAAGTGGGAAAACTGCTGAATGCCTTTGATCGGGCATGGCAGCTTCTGTCCCGGATGGTTGTCTGGCGCGAGATGGAAACCTGGCAATATGCCAATATCTATCGCGGCATTGCCCAGACCATTGCCATGGCCTTTCTGGGCACGCTTCTGGGCACGGTATTTGCGCTGATGCTGGCCTTTTTTGCGGCGCGCAACACCATGCCTGTGGGGATTATCCGCCACGGGGTGCGCCGCTTGCTGGATGTTTTCCGCGGGATCGATTCCGTGGTCTGGGGTCTGGTCTTTGTGCGCGCGGTGGGGCTTGGGCCTTTGGCGGGGGTGCTGGCCATCTGGATTTCCGACATGGGCAATCTGGCCAAACTCTATTCCGAGGCGATTGAGAATATCGACCGCAAGCAAGTGGAAGGCGTGCGCGCCACAGGGGCAGATACGGGCCGGATCATCCGCTTTGGCTATCTGCCGCAAATCCTGCCCGTGTTCATCTCGCTCTCGCTCTATTCCCTCGAATCCTCTACCCGCTCTGCCACCATATTGGGGCTTGTGGGGGCAGGCGGGATCGGGATGATCATTATCGAGCGGTTCCGCGCGGGATTGTTTGACCAGGTGGCCTTTGTGGTGCTCAATGTGCTGGTGGTGATTGCGGTGATCGACTGGGGGTCGGGCCTGATCCGCAAGCGGTTCATTGGTGAACGCGGGCACTGAACAGGTGGTATCAGAAGCGCGCCTGCCGGGGCCTCTGGCGGGCGTGTGGTTGCAACAGGAAAGGGCCGCGCAATGACGCGCCAGCTATCGCCCGAAGGGGCGCTTATTCATCCAGAGTGCAAGATCACCGATTGCGCCTTTGGGGCCTATACCGAGATTGGGGCGGGATCGGTGCTGCTGAACAGCCGTTTCGGGGATTACAGCTATTGCGGGCGCGGCTGTGATATTGCCAATGCCAGCATTGGCAAATTTGCCAATATCGCGGCCAATGTGCGGATTGGCCCCACAGATCACCCGATGCACCGCGCCAGCCTGCACCATTTCCTATATCGCTCGGATATGTATTGGCCCGATGAAGGCCCGGATGCGGCATTCTTTGCCGCCCGTGCCGCGCGGCGGGTAACAATCGGGCATGATGTCTGGATCGGGCATGGCGCGATTATCCGGCCAGACGTGACTATCGGGCATGGCGCGGTGATTGGGGCAGGCGCCGTGGTCACGCGCGATGTGGCACCTTATACGATTGTGGTGGGGGTTCCGGCGGAAAAACTGCGCCGCCGCTTTCCCAAACAGATCGCGCGGCGGCTAACCGAACTGGCTTGGTGGGATTGGGATCATGACCGTTTGCGCATGGCCCTTCCCGATTTCCGCCAGATGGAGGTGGACGCCTTCCTCGCGAAATACGAGGATGTGACATTGCATTGATCGCCATTCCGGCGGCCAGAGAACACGCGCTCAGTTTGCCCAAAAACCGCTCCAGATTGGGGTCAGTGTCATCAAATGGCGCATCATCAAAACGAAACCAGCGCATCGTGCGATATTCGCGCCTGTCATAATCGGGAACAAGGCCCGCCGCGCCGTGCAGCGGATACCACAGCGATACATCCTCATGCGGGTTTGCGCCGATGGTTTCGGCAATCGTCAGGAAAGTAGGCGCATCTTGCATGAAATGCGCGCTCATGCGCAGTTCTTCTAGACATTCGCGCCGCACTGTGTCGCGCGGGTGCTCGCCTGGCTGTATATGCCCGCCCGGTGGCAACCACAGGCCCGAACTGATGTGATCCCCCAGCAAGATATGGCCCTTGTCCACTACCGGAAAGTAGCTGACCAGATGCATGGCCGGGGTTGCAGGCGGGGCGATCCGGCACAATGGCGCGCCCGATTGCACCCAATCGCGCGCGCGGCTCAGATGATCCAATTCCAGCAGATCGCAAGGGCGGATCAGGCGCAATTCTGCCGTGATCAGGGCGGCATAACTCATTGCGCGGCAAGGGCTATGGGGCAATCCGCGCGCACCAGCCGCGCGGCGGCCTGCCCGCTGGCAAAGGCAATCTGGCCGCCTGCAATTGTGGCTTCTATCCGGCGGGTATTGGGGTTCAAGACCACCAGATCGGCGCGCTGGCCCGGCACAAGCTGGCCACGATCCGCAAGGCCCATGATCTGCGCGGGCCGGGTGGAGATCATTTCCCACGCATGGGCAAAAGACAAGACCCGCGCATCGGCAATGGCCCAAGCGGCTTGCGCCAGCGCGGGGATGTAGTAATCCGAGATCAGCGCATCGCATAGCCCCTCTTCCACCAGCGCCATCGCGGCAATATTGCCCGATTGCGACCCGCCGCGCACGATATTGGGCGCGCCCATCAACACAGGCTCTTGCGCCGCGCGCGCGGCGCGTGCGGCGTCCATCGTGGTGGGGAATTCACATATTGCAGCGCCTATGCCGCGATAGAAGGCGCGGGTCTGGGCGTCTGTGTCATCATGCGATCCAAGCGTCACCCCGGCGGCGCAGAGATCGGCGGCCAGTGCTGTCAGAAAGGCGGGGATTTCGGGATCGGCCTGTTTGGCTGCGCGCACAATCGCAAGCAAATCTTCTGGCAGATGCCCATTCTGCGCGGCCCATGCGGCAAAGCGGGCGGGCTTTGCCACTGAAAGTTCCAGCGCCTCTGGCACGTGATTGTTGAACACGATGTAATCCAGATGATAATCGCGCACCGCCGCCATCAGGGCCGCATGGTCGCGCGGCATATGGGTTTCAAACCGCAATTGGATGCGGATATCACAGAGCAGGCGATGGGCAATCTGGCGACGCGCTTCCATCAGGGCAACAGCTTCGTCCGGCGCGCGTGATCCGCCCTCCCATGACCAGCTTTGCGCAAACCAGGCCGTTGTCACCCCCTGAGAGGCCAGTTCCACATCCGCCGCTTGCAGCGCCGCGCGTTTTTCAAACGGCGCGCTGGGGCGGGGGCGGATATGGCGCTCGAACCCGTCGCCATGCAGATCAACGATTCCCGGCAACAGCCAGTAGCCAGAGAGATCAATCTCGCGCGCCCCCGGTTGCGATACGGAAAACCGGCCCCCGGTGATGGCGAGATCACATTCTTCCAGCGTGCTGTCCAAAAGGCATAGCGCGCCTGTCAGGCGTAAAGGGTGGGGTGTCATAAACCGGGTTCCTTCGCATTTGGGCGTGGCCTATCGCAGCTTTGCTGCACTGCTGTGACAGTGGGGCCAGCTTCTGCCCCGTCAAGCACCAATTCAACCCGGCTGCCCACGAAATAGATGCGGCCATATTCAACCGGCACGCCCGCCGCATCTATATTGATCGCTTCGGCCAATATCAGGGCATCGCCTGTGGTGGTCTGCAAATGCCGCGAGTGGCTGGGCCTGCTGGCGCGCGCGCCGCTGTCCGGCTGGGATGCGGGGCGATTGGGCGCGCGCTGGTGCAGGGGCGCAGCCCCCCGCCACGCCAACCGCCGCTTGCGGCTGCAAGCGCTGACGCGCCGGGATGAGGAATTCGTGCTGTCGCATTGCCACAATATCCAATCCAGCGGGTTTCTGGAGCATATCAAGCTGCCCCATTATGTGGATTTTCAGGCCGAGTTGGAATTGATCCGCAAGCTGCGATGCGAGGCCGCGCAAGGGTTGGAGGCCGCGCAATGACCCCCCATGTTGCACGCCGCGCGCCCTTGCGTCGCCCACCCGCCCACCCGCTCCGCAAGGGCGCGCACAAGGAGAGTTGCCATGACGCAGTATAATTTCGCCTATCTGGATGAAGCCACCAAGCGCATGTTGCGCCGCGCCATTTTGAAAGCCGTGGCCATTCCGGGCTATCAGGTGCCATTTTCAAGCCGGGAAATGCCCATGCCTTATGGGTGGGGCACAGGTGGTGTGCAGGTAACTGCCGCCTGCCTTGTGCCCGAAGACACGCTGAAAGTGATTGATCAGGGCGCAGATGACACCACCAATGCTGTCTCCATCCGCAAATTCTTTGCCCGTGTGGCCCAAGTGGCCACAACAGAGGCTACATCTGCCGCCAGCGTGATCCAGACCCGCCACCGGATACCGGAAACCCTGCTGCAAGAGGGGCAAATCCTGGTCTTTCAGGTGCCCATCCCCGAACCTCTGCGCTTTCTGGAGCCGCGCGAAACCGAAACCCGCACCATGCACGCGCTGGAGGATTACGGGTTGATGCAGGTCCGGCTATATGAGGATATCGCCCGGCATGGCGAGATTGCCCGCGCCTATGCCTATCCGGTGCGGGTAGAGGGGCGCTATATCATGGACCCGTCGCCCATCCCGAAATTTGACAACCCAAAGCTGGATAACTCTGCGGCGTTGCAGTTGTTCGGCGCTGGCCGCGAATGCCGCATCTATGCGGTGCCGCCCTATACACGGGTGGAGAGCCTTGATTTTGACGACTACCCGTTCACAGCCACCAAAGCCGCCGGCCAGTGTTGCGCGATCTGTGCTGCTGCCGACAGTTATCTGGATGAGGTGATTACCGATGATGCCGGCGGGCGAATGTTTGTCTGTTCGGATACGGATTATTGCGCCACCCGCGTGGCCGCACAGGCGGAGGATGCGGCATGACACCGCTTTTGAAGGTCGAAGCCCTCAGCAAATCCTACGGCGCGCATCTGGGCTGCGCGGATGTGAATTTCACCCTCTGGCCGGGAGAGGTGATGGGGATTGTGGGTGAAAGCGGATCGGGCAAATCCACGCTTCTCAACTGCCTTGCAGGCCATATGCAACCCGATACAGGCCGCGTGATCTTTGATACCCGCGATCATGGCCCGCGCGATACTGTGACCATGCCCACGCCAGAACGGCGCTGGCTGGCGCGCACGGATTGGGCCTTTGTGCATCAGAACCCGCGCGATGGGCTGCGGATGAATGTCAGCGCCGGGGGCAATGTGGGCGAGCGGCTGATGGCAGTGGGCGCGCGCCATTATGGTGATATTCGCGCGCAGGCCGAAGATTGGCTGGGCCGGGTAGAGATTGACGCGCGCCGCATGGATGACCGCCCGCGCGCCTTTTCCGGCGGGATGCAGCAACGCTTGCAAATTGCGCGCAATCTGGTGACAGGGCCGCGGCTGGTTTTCATGGATGAACCCACAGGCGGGCTGGATGTGTCGGTGCAAGCGCGGCTCTTGGATTTGCTGCGCGGGTTGGTGCAGCGCCTTGGCCTGTCTGCCGTGATTGTCACGCATGATCTGGCTGTGGTGCGCCTGCTGGCTGACCGGCTGATGGTGATGAAGGACGGGCGCGTGGTGGAACAGGGGCTGACAGATCAGGTGCTGGATGATCCGCAACATGCCTATACGCAGCTTTTGGTAAGCTCGGTTTTGTAGGTGTGATAGGCGCGTGTCTGACAAGTTTTGCAGGGAAGAGGGGCAGGGATGATCGAGATTTCTGAAGTGGGCAAGCGCTTTGTGCTGCATAATCAGGGCGGGGCCGTGCTGCCAGTGATGGAAGGGGCCAGCCTGACTGTCGCGCCGGGTGAATGCATGGCGCTGGTGGGGGCATCGGGGGCAGGGAAATCTACCCTGATGCGCATGATCTGGGGCAATTACCGCTGTGACGAGGGGTCGATCCGCGTGGCGGGGGTAGAGCTTTGCAAGGCAGAACCGCGCGCGGTTATCGCGCTGCGCCGCCAAAGCCTTGGCTATGTCAGCCAGTTTTTGCGCGTGATCCCGCGTGTGCCCACAGTGCAGATTGTGGCAGAGCCGCTTTTGGCGCAGGGGGTGGGGGAAGATATGGCCCTGGCCCGCGCGCACGCCATGCTGGCGCGGCTCAATATCCCGCAGCGCCTGTGGGGCCTGTCGCCCACCACGTTTTCCGGGGGCGAACAACAGCGCGTCAATATCGCGCGCGGCTTTATCCATGATTGGCCCGTCATGCTGCTGGACGAACCCACGGCCAGCCTTGATGCGGCCAATCGTGCCGTCGTGCTGGAACTGATCACACAGGCCAAGGCGCGCGGCGCGGGCATTCTGGGCATTTTCCACGATGCCGAGGCCCGCGCGGCTGTCTGCGAGCGCGAGGTGGATGTCACCCGCTTTACCCCCGCGCGCGGTGAGGCATGAGCGGCGCAGGGCTGCTGGTGGCGGTTGTTGGCCCCTCTGGGGTGGGCAAGGATACGCTGCTGGCCGCGCTGGCCCAGGCGCGGCCCGATATCGTGGTGGCCCGGCGGATCATTACCCGCCCGGCAGATGCAGGCGGAGAGGATCATTTTGCCGTGTCAGACGCGCTGTTTGATGCGCAACTGGCTATGGGGCGCTATGCCTTTCACTGGGGCGCACATGGGCTGCACTATGCCATCCCGGCCAGCATTGATGCCGATCTGTCGGCTGGCAAGGTGGTGGTTTTCAACGGCTCGCGCAAGGCGCTGGCCGGGATCAGGGCAACCTATCCCCGGCTTTTGGTGCTGATGATAACCGCCCCGGCAGCGGTGTTGGCCGCACGCCTGCGCACACGCGGGCGTGAAACCGCGCGCGAGATTGCCGCACGCCTGAAGCGTGCCGAACTGGCGGCCCCGGAAGGGGCGCATGTGATCGTGAATGACACCACACCACAGGCCGCTGTAGCGCAAATGATCGCGGCCATTACCCGCGCAATGGAATGCGCCTGAGCAGATGGAAACGCCCCGCTTCATCCTCGCCAAAGACACACAGGGCATCAATGGCGTGCGGCTTGGCCAAGGCCGGGCCGAACCAGCCATGCGCCGCGCGCAAGGCGTCTTGCATCTGGGCGTCAGGCAATCGGCCGGTAAGCGTGATATGGAAGCGAAATTCATCCATCACATAGGGATAGCCCCAAAGCGCCAGCAAGTGTTCCTGCCGCGCGCTCAGCCCCGCCGCGCGGCGGCGCGCAAGCTCGCTCTCCGTGGCAGGGGCGCGAAAGGGATCAAGCGCGCGCACGATTTCGGCGGCGCAATCGCTCAGGGCCTGGGGCTGGGGGGTGGGCACAATGGCCAAAAACCCGTCCAGCGATTTCAGGTGCAGCGCGCCCAGATCTACCGGGGCCAGATCATCTGCCAGCGCCTCTACCCCATCCAGAAAGCTTGCAACACTGCCGCGCAGCCGCATGGGCGGCTTGATCGTGCCATGCAGCCCATATTTGCGCGGGGTTGCGGTCATGCTTGCCAGATCAAGCCCCAGATCAGGATACGCCCGTGCCGCGCCTGTTTCGGCATCCCAGCCCAGCCATGCAGCCCCGGCCTGCGCCAGATCACTGCGCGGGTTGGGGGCGTAATAGACGGCAAATCTTTGGAACCTCTCCAACATCTGTAATCCCCTGCTGTGTCACGGCCCCCGCCTGCCACGGCACTGTGACACCGCCATGACACCAAAGGCAAGGACGCCCAACCATGACAGAAACAATCCTCGCAAATGCGCAACTCGTGCTGCCAGATGAGGTGCGGCGCGGTGCGCTGATCATCCGCGATGGGTGATTGCGGCAATTGATGACAGCCCGGCACTGCCCAAAGGCGCGGTAGATTGCGGCGGTGATCTGATTGCGCCCGGCCTGATCGAATTGCATACGGACAATCTGGAACGCCATCTGGCCCCGCGCCCCGGCGTGGATTGGCCCCATGCCAGCGCCGTGATTGTGCCCATGACCGCGAATAGGTGGGCACTGGCATTGCAACCGTGTTTGATGCGCTGCGCATGGGTGCACTGTTGTGCGATGATGCGCGCGGGCGCGGCCGCTATGCCCGCGCCCTGGCCAGTGAAATTCTGGACATGCGCGACCTTGGCGCGCTGAAAATCAGCCATTACCTGCATCTGCGCGCCGATCTGATCCGCGTGGCGCTGCCGGGTGCTGTTCCCATGTTGCAAGCCGTCTGGGTGCGCGGCGCGCGCGTGGCCTGATAGGCCCCCCCCGCTATTCGATTTGCGAAATCCGGCAAGGGGCTGCACTATGGGGCGACTGCTGGCATGCAAGGAATGGGGGCGAAACAGATGGGCGAGGGACGCAAGGCAGAAAAACGGCTGCTTGAAGCGCGCGTAGCGCTGGAAGGGCTGCGGGCCGAACGCGATTTTCTGCGCGCGCAGGTGACGTGGTTGCAGGCCCAGTTGCAAAGCGCGACCGAACGCGCCGAACGCTCCGAAGGCAGGCTGCATGAAGTGACCCTGAAAATGGTGGAATTGAGCCACGAGGCCATCACCGCACCCACCCGCAGCGGCGCGACCGAAGTTTTGATGGATGGCAAAAGCATTCTGCGCCTGAGCAACCCAATTTCGGCGCAGCGGTGACTTAGGCACGCGCTAAGGGCCTGCCCGCCGAAAAAACCCGATATCAGAGTGTTAGGTGGGAAATCTGTGCTTAACTTTCCAGTTGGTCGATTCAGGGTTTTTACAAATCCTTGCTTTTCCCCCCGATCACAGGCAGCCTAGCGGTGCGGGGAACCGCATCTGGCGGCCACAGGGAGGGGCAACCATATGCTTGATGACACGCAGCAAGCCTGGCTTGTGCAAATCCGGCGCAAGGTTTTTGGTTATGCCTGTGCGCTATGCCCGGATATTTCGGGCGCGGAAGACCTGTATCAGGATACAATTCTGCGGGCGATGACTGCGCCCTCTGTGCCCACCGATTTCACGGCCTATCGGGTGTGGTTGTTTCGGATCATGCGCAATCTGTGGATAGACCGGTTGCGCGCGCAAGGGCGCTTGCCAGAGTTTGATACCGTGGCAGAGATTGACGATATGCCCAGCGCGCATGCGGATGATCAGGTGGTCAATGCCTTGGCTGTGCGGCAGGCTTTTGGGGCCTTGTCAAAGCCGCATCGGGATATTCTTGCTCTGGTCGATATCTGTGGTTTCAGCTATGCCGAAGCAGCAGAGATGCTGGATGTGCCTGCCGGGACAATCATGAGCCGGGTAAGCCGTGCCCGCGCGGCGCTTGCGGCGCGGATGCAAGAGGAGAGAAATGTGATTTCTTTGCCGTTACGGCGCGTGGCGCGTAAAATCGGAGATGGGGCATGACAGCACCCGCCCCGGAGGCGTTGCTCAGCGCATTTGTGGATGGAGAATTGCCCCCGCATGAGGCTGCGCGCGTGGCCGAAGCGATCGCGGCCAGCCCTGCGCTGGCGCAGCGCGCGGCGCGTCTGCACCAGATGAAGGCCGCGCTGGCGGGCTATGGGGCTGATCTGCCCTTGCCGGATATGCCGCATCTTCCGCCCCGTTCCGGGCGCGCCATCTCTGCGTTGCGGCTGGGCAAGCTGGTGGCTCTGGGTTCGGTTGCGGCTTTGTGTGCTGTGCTGATTTTGGGTGTTATGCCCGTTTCTGCCCCGGTTTCCGCGCCCGTTGCCGTGCTGGAACCTGCCGCGCCAGCCCTGCCAGCCCTTGCGCTGCATGATGATTGGCTGGCCGCACCGCCACAAGCCGTGACACCGGATTTCCCGGCAGAATTTGGCTGGATGCAGGCCGCAGCCCGTGCCAGCGGCTTGCAACTTGTGCATCAGCGCGCCGATTTGGGGCAGACGCATTTGGGGTTCAAGGGGCCAAATGCCTGCCGGCTTAGCCTGTTGGTGTCGGACACCGGCGGGCGCGAGCAACCCTTGCGCCTGACATTGTCCGACTCTGTTCAATATGCCACATGGCAGCGGCAGGGCGTGACCTTTGAAATGGTGGCCCGCGATATGGCGACTGCGCGGTTCGCGACAGTTGCGGCAGGATTGTATCAGGGCAGCAAGGATCATGGCGCGGATGGCGCGCTGCATATCGCGCTGCTGCAATCTGCCCGCCTTCCCTGCCGTGTCGGGGCGTGATCTGATTTTAGTCTCAGGTGCGGGAATAATCCCTATCCCGGAGTCGTCTTTGCATATGAGGGCGGGTGCGACAAACTGTCATCCCCCTCGCAATGACGGCACTGATGTGGGAGGACAGTCACGATGCCAAAGAAAGAACGCGGGCTTATAGAGCTGTATCACGATGATCCCGAACGCGCGGAATACATGGTTTTCGGGCGCAAGGCCGGGCCAGACCGGCGCGGGTTTCTGAAAGGGGCGGGCCTTGCCTCTATGGGGGCGGTGCTGGGAACGACAATTCCGTTCAGCGCCCATATGCCTGCCGGGCTGATGCCTGCGGCGCTGGCGGAAACCATCAGCGAATTCACCTTCGATGCCAAACATGCCGATATGATCGTGCATAATGACCGCCCGGTGAATGTGGAAGCGGCGGCGCATCTGCTGGATGATGATATCACCCCCTTTGATAAGCATTTCATCCGCAACAATGGCACAATGCCCATGCCCATCAGCAAGGCCGACTGGCGTTTGAAAATAGATGGCGAGGTGAATGAGGAACTGGAGCTGTCTTATGACCAGCTGATGAACGAGTTCGAGCATGTCACCTTCCGCGCGCAGTTGGAATGCGGCGGTAACGGGCGTGCGGGCTTCAACCCGCTGCCACGCGGCAACCCCTGGACGATTGGCGCGATTGGCAATGCCGAATGGACGGGTGTTCGTGTCTCTGACATCCTGCGCCGCGCCGGGCTTAAGCCTTCGGCCGTCTATACCGGCCATTTCAGCTATGACGAGCATCTGTCGGGCGATCCTGACCGCGCGTCAATCTCGCGCGGGGGGCCGATTGACAAGATGATGGACCCGCATACGATTGTGGCCATCAAGATGAACGGCCAGGATATCCCCATCGAGCACGGATACCCCGCGCGGATTGTGGCACCCGGTTGGGCCGGGTCTGTCAGCCAGAAATGGGTAACACGCATCTGGGTGCGCGACCGCGAGCATGATGGGTCGGGCATGACGGGGCTAAGCTACCGCGTGCCGCGTTTCCCTGTCGCGCCGGGCACGGAGGTTGCGCATGAGGATATGATGGTCATGGGGTCTATGATCGTGAAATCTGCGATCACCAACCCGGTGGCGGGGGCCGAAGTGCGCGCCGGTGCGCCCTTTGAAATTCGCGGTCAGGCTTGGGCCGGGGATAACCATGTGGTGCGGATGGAGACCTCGATTGATTTCGGGGCAACCTGGCAGACAGCCGAATTGCACGCGCCGCCCAACCGCTATTCGTGGCAGCGCTGGCGCCAGACAATTCTGCCGCCACAGGCTGGCTATTACGAGGTGTGGTCACGCGCCACCGACAATCAGGGCAATAGTCAGCCAATGGTCGTGCCGGGCTGGAACCCGCGCGGCTATCTGAACAATGCCTGCCACCGCATTCACTTCACTGCGGTGTAAAGGGCGGCGCATCATATGACAAAACATGTTACAGGGTGCGGGGCGGCCATTGCCGCCCTGCTGATGGTGCTGCCCCTTCAGGCCAGCGCAGAAGAGCGCATTACCCGCTACGCGGATGTGCCGCAGGATTTTGAATTCTACCCTCTGCCACCCGGCGAGGGGGTGGAAGAGGTCTATTATGGCTGCATTGCCTGCCATTCTCTGCGCACAGTCACAAATGGCGGATATTCACGCGCCGTTTGGGATGAATTGCTGGACTGGATGGTGGAAAATCAGGGCATGATGGAGCCGGAGCCAGACATCCGCAACGTGATGCTGGATTACCTCTCGACCTATATCGGCGAGGGTTGGGAGGGCTGAGCAAGGTGCAGGCGCTTTGGATCATCCGCCTTGAAAGAGGCGTATGATCCGGGCGCTTGCGCCTGCTGTTACGCCAGATCAGGGCGTGATCTGACGCATTGGCGCGTATGTTCCCCAAGCTTTAGATGCAGGAAAGCCTTGTGTCCGGGCGGTAGCCGGTTACATGCCGCTGGCAAGAGCGGCGCGTAAAGAAGGAAGCCCCACACACATGGCCGATATCGCCATCTTTGGCGGCCTGTTCATGGCCGCCTTTCTGGCTGCAACCTTGCTGCCCGCGCAATCAGAAGCGGTGGTTGTCGGGCTTTTGCTTGGTGGCTATCTGCCATGGCTGGTGCTGACAGTGGCGAGCCTGGGCAATATTCTGGGATCGGTGGTAAACTGGTGTCTGGGGCGCGGGATAGAGCATTTCCGGCATCGTGCATGGTTTCCCGCCAGCCCCGCCGCGCTGGAACGGGCCGAAATCTGGTATCGGAAATATGGCAGATGGTCGCTGCTTTTGGCATGGGTTCCGATTATCGGTGATCCGCTGACAGTGGTTGCAGGCGTGTTGCGAGAGCGTTTCGCGGTGTTCTTGCTGCTTGTGAGCCTTGCCAAAATAGGCAGATACCTTGCGCTTGCAGGTGTCACATTGGCCGTTGTGTAGTATGACCCATACTGTGCCGGCGTGTGCGGCGTGATATCTGACCTCTCATCCCACCCGACGCATGCCGCCCTGCGCGGATACTCAGGGCTGTGACCGAACAGGCATTGTATCGGCGCGAAAGCCGCGCTTTGCGGTGTAGGGCGCACGGATCAGTCCGAAAACCCCGCGCACAGATTGCTGTTGATACAACCCTATGCCGATGATGGGGCAGTTTCCGGGGAATGGCGAAGGGCCGAAACACGGTGTCTGTCGTTTCAGGGGTAATCCGAAATCAACTGGCTGGGGTGGTAGGATTCGAACCTACGGTACACGGTACCAAAAACCGATGCCTTACCACTTGGCCACACCCCAACTCTGTGGCGGTATTTATCCAAGGCCGCGCGGGGCTGCAAGCCCTATCTGGGCAAAATTTCGGAAGAAAAAGCGGCCCGCTTGGGGGCCGCTTTTTGTATCTTGTCAGTTTTTGCGCAAGGGGCAGGTGTTTAGCCCAAAGAGGCTATAGGCCGGGCAGGTTTGCAAGAGACCTGTGGCCAGAGGCACAATGCCAATCAGATAGAGCCAGCGCAAACTTGCTTCCGGGTTTAGGAAAAACCCAAGAATCAGTGCCAAGCCAACAACAATTCGCACAACCCGATCAAGCCCACCCACGTTCTTTGTCAGCATTGGTCTTGCTCCTGTGATTATATATTCGTATTTTCATATATAACAGGTGCTGGCCCAGGAATCAAGGACAGCATCGCAGCCTATCGGGAACTGGCCAGAATGCCGCAGGGCTGTGGCCGATTACGCGCTGCGCCCCCGCGCGGCAAATCTGGGCAAGAGGGCAGAGAAATCGCGGCCCTTGCCGTCTTCATTTTCCACAAATTGCGCATAAAGCGCTGTGGCATGCTGGCCCATCGGGGTATCTGCATCCACGGCCTCTGCGGCTTGCTGTGACAGGCGCAAATCCTTCAGCATCAATTCTGCCGCGAATCCGGGCTTGTAACCATTATCGGCAGGGCTTTGCGGGCCTATGCCGGGGGCGGGGCAATAGGCATTCATGCTCCAGCTATAGCCCGATGAGGTGGATACAACATCATACATCTTCTGCCGATCCAGCCCCAGCTTGTCGGCCAGGGCAAAGGCTTCGCATGTGGCGGCCATGGTCACGCCAAGGATCATGTTGTTGCAAATCTTTGCGGCTTGTCCGGCCCCGGCTGCGCCGCAATGCACGGCCTTTGCGCCCATAACCTCGAACAAGGGCAAGACCGTGGCAAATGCGCTATCCGACCCACCGGCCATGAATGTCAGCGTGCCGGCCGCCGCACCGCCCACGCCCCCCGATACCGGCGCATCCAGTGAATCCAAGCCCGCCGCCCCGGCCTGTGCCGCCACATCTCGCGCCGATTGCACATCTACGGTAGAGCAATCGCACAATACCGCACCCGCCTGAATGGCCGGGATCACCTCTGCCGCGACAGCGCGCAAGATTGCCCCATTGGGCAACATGGTGATCACCACCTCTGCGCCGCGCGCGGCCTCTGCCGCGCTGGTGGCGGGCTGCACGCCATCGGGGCAGGGTGTGACCAGATCAAACCCTGCCACATCATGCCCGGCGCGCGCCAGATTAGCGGCCATCGGCCCGCCCATATTGCCCAGCCCGATAAAGCCGATTTTCATGCCATGCCCTCCTCTTTTTCGTCAAAACTCAGATCATCCGCGCCCAAGGGTGCCAGCATCGCGGCCACTTCGGCGGGTGTAACAGCCATTGGGCCATCATGCTGCCAGCGCGGGCTTTTATCGCGGTCTATGATGGCCGCGCGTATCCCTTCCAGAAAATCGCCCTGCGCCATCGCGCGCCATGTATAGCGGTATTCTTGCGCCACTGCGGCTTCAATACTGCCCTCGCGCCCCAGATCGCGCTGCATTTGCAAGGTGCAGGCCATGGCCAGCGGCGCATTGCGGTGCAGGGTTTTCAATGTCTGGGCCGCAAATTCCCCCGGCTCTGCTGCCAGCGCGGCCATCATTGCACCCAGATCGGGCAGGGAAAAGATGCGATCAATCAGCGCCTGATGCGGCGCAAGCGCGCCCTCTGGCGCAGCCTGCCCACGCAGCACAGCGGTATCGCCCGAGGCAACCAGCGCGGCCTTTGCGCCCGCCCAGTCTGCTTGCGGCACAAACAGATCGGCAAAGCCCGCGCGCAGCGCATCGCCCGGCCCCATGCGCGCGCCCGTCAGCCCCAGATAGGCCCCCAAAGCCCCCGGCGCGCGCGCCAAAAGCAGGCTGCCGCCCACATCGGGCACCAGCCCGATCCCGCATTCCGGCATCGCAATCTGGGCGCTTTCATCCACAATGCGGTGGCTGGCATGGCACCCAAGGCCCACGCCGCCGCCCATGACAAAGCCCTGCATAAAGGTGACCAGGGGCTTGGGGTAATGCGCCATCCGCGCATTCATGCGGTATTCATCGGCCCAGAATTGGCGGGCATAGCCATAATCCCCCGCCCGGCCCCGTGCATAGATTTCGGCGATATCGCCGCCCGCGCAAAAGGCCCGATCGCCTTCGGCATCCAGGATCACCAGCGCAACGCCCGGATCATCGGCCCAGGCGCGCAACGCGGCATCCAGTTCCAGACACATCTCGTAATTCAGCGCATTCAGCGCCGATGCGCGCGTCAGTGTCACCCGGCCTGCATGTCCTTCGCGGCGAATATGCACATCCGCCATCAGCGCGCCCCCAACAGGCTGCGCGCCACAATCAGGCGCATGATCTCATTCGTGCCTTCCAGAATCTGATGCACCCGCAAATCGCGCACAAGCTTTTCAATGCCGTAATCGGCCAGATAGCCATAGCCGCCATGTAATTGCAGACATTGATCGGCCACGCGGCTGCCAGCCTCGGTGACAAATTTCTTGGCCATGGCGCAAAATTTGGGGGCATCGGGCGCGCCCTGATCCAGCTTCCACGCGGCTTGGCGCAGAAAGATGCGCGCGGCCTGCATCTCAATCTCCATATCGGCCAGCCGGAATTGCAATGCCTGAAACTGGTCAAGTGGCTGCCCAAAGGCTTTGCGCTCTGACATATAGGCAAGCGTTGCCTCCAGCGCCGCTTGCGCGCCGCCCAGCGAACATGCAGCAATATTCAGCCTTCCCCCATCCAGCCCAGCCATGGCGTAGCGAAATCCCGCGCCTTCCTCGCCCAGCAGCGCCCCTGCGCGAAGGCGACAATCATCAAACTGCACCTGCCGTGTGGGTTGCGCGCGCCAGCCCATCTTGTCCTCCAGCCCGCCAAAGCTTAGCCCCGGCGTGCCATCCATCACCACCAGCGCCGAAATCCCCTTGGGGCCGGGGCCGCCGGTGCGCGCCATCACGATATAGCCGTCCGAATAGCCGCCGCCCGAAATGAAGGCCTTGGTTCCAGTCAGCACATAGCCGTCGCCATCCCGCACGGCCCGTGTTGCCAGCGCCGCCGCGTCAGAGCCTGATCCCGGCTCTGTCAGGCAATAGGACATGAAGCATTCCAGCCCCACCACCTTGGGCAACAACTCTGCGCGCATCTGCTCTGATCCGAATTTGTCGATCATCGCGGCGCACATGTTGTGGATGGATAAAAACGCGGCCACAGACGGGCAAGACTGCGACAGTGCCTCGAAAATCAGCGTGGCATCCAGGCGCGACAGTCCCGCCCCGCCGGCCTCTTCGCGCACATACAGCCCGCCAAAGCCCAATTCGGCAAATTTCGCCCATAGCTCTTTCGGGATCGTGCCTTGTGCTTCCCAATCGCGGGCATGGGGCGCGACATGTTCTTTGCCAAAGGCCAGCGCCATGTCGAATATGGCCTCGGATTCTGCGCTAAGTTTGAACTCCATCGCCGCCGTTCCCCCCTTATCCGTTCAGCTTATCCCCCGGCTAACCCTGAAATCTTGCAGCAATATTTCATCTTGGCCCAAATATCCTGCGGGGGTGAATTGGCGCATTGGCGTTGTGTTGTGTCGCAATTTCGAACCGAAAAAGTCTATCAGCTATTTCTGATATTGCTCCAGCGCCAAGAGGGGGCCGCACAGGCCCCCTCTGCCAGCCATCAATCCATGGCTTTGAAGTTGAACGCCGCCCCTTCCTTGATCCCGCTGGGCCAGCGCGAGGTGACGGTCTTGGTGCGGGTATAGAATTTGAAACTGTCCGGCCCGTGTTGGTTCAGATCGCCAAAGCCCGATTTCTTCCAGCCGCCAAATGTATGATAGGCCAGCGGCACGGGGATGGGCACATTGATCCCCACCATCCCGATATTGATCCGGTTTGCGAAATCGCGCGCGGTATCGCCGTCGCGGGTGAAGATGGCCGTGCCATTGCCGTATTCATGGTCAATCGCCATGCCAATGGCCTCTTCATACGTTTTCGCGCGCACCATTGACAGAACAGGGCCGAAAATCTCCTTGCGGTAGATATCCATGTCGGTGGTCACATGGTCAAACAGATGCGGGCCGACGAAAAAGCCGTCTTCATAGCCCTGAAGGCTGAAATCGCGGCCATCGACCACCAGCTCTGCGCCTTGCTCAATCCCCGATTCCACCAGCCGCAGGATGTTTTCCTTGGCAGCAGCCGTGACAACGGGGCCGTAATCCACATCTGGCCCGGCCGTCCAGGGGCCAACTTTCAGCGCCTCGATTTTGGGCACAAGGCGTTCGCGCAGCGCCTCTGCTGTGCCTTCGCCCACGGGCACGGCAACAGAGATTGCCATGCAGCGTTCGCCCGCCGCGCCGTAGCCTGCGCCCACCAGCGCATCGGCGGCCTGATCCATATCCGCATCGGGCATGATGATCATATGGTTCTTTGCGCCGCCAAAGCATTGCACGCGTTTGCCATTGGCGCAGCCCCGCGCATAGATATATTGCGCGATGGGGGTAGAGCCGACAAAGCCCACGGCCTGAATGGTGTCATTGTCCAGAATGGCGTCCACGGCTTCCTTGTCGCCATTGATCACCTGCAACACCCCGTCAGGCAGGCCCGCTTCCTTGAATATCTCGGCCAGCATCAGCGGAACTGACGGGTCGCGCTCTGATGGTTTCAGGATCATGGCATTGCCGCAGGCCAGTGCAGGCCCCATTTTCCACAGCGGGATCATGGCCGGGAAGTTGAAGGGCGTAATGCCCGCCACCACGCCCAAAGGCTGGCGCATGGAATACATGTCAATGCCGGGGCCTGCGCTATCGGTGAATTCGCCTTTCAGCAAATGCGGCGCGCCGATGCAAAATTCAATCACTTCCAGCCCGCGCTGGATATCGCCCTTTGCATCCACAAAGGTTTTGCCATGCTCGGATGACAGTTTTTCAGCCAGTTTATCCATGTCGCGGTTTATCAGCGCGACAGCGGCCATCATCACGCGGGCGCGTTTTTGCGGGTTGGTTGCGCCCCATTTCACCTGGGCGGCAGCGGCGCGCGCCACGGCATCATCCATCTCGGATTTCGAGGCAAGCGGCACGCGCGCCTGCACCTCGCCTGTGGCGGGGTTGAACACATCGGCAAAGCGCCCCGATGTGCCCGAAACGTGTTTGCCGTCAATCCAATGCGAAAGCTCTGTCATGCTATCCTCCATGTGCAGGTTTGGCGCTAGGATAGGTTTGCAATTTCGCCTTGGGAAGTGGCAATATCTCAAACAAGCCTTGCAAATTTGCAAGAGAGGGGGCTAGGCTGGCACATGGATTGGGATGATATGCGCGTATTTCTGGCCCTTGCGCGGGCTGAAAGCCTTGGGCGCGCAGGCGCAAGCCTGCGGCTGGATCCGGCCACAGTGGGGCGCAGGGTTGCGCGGCTGGAAGAAGAGTTTGGGCGGCGTCTGTTCACGCGGTCGCATCAGGGTTATGCGCTGACGGATGAGGGCGCGCGGCTTTTGCCCCATGCGCAGGCGGCGGAACATGCCATGCTGGCTGCGGCTGCGGCTGCGGGGGAAGAGGGGCAGGGCCTGAGCGGCCAAATCCGTGTGGGCGCGCCAGATGGCTGCGCCAATTACCTGTTGCCGCAAGTGGTGGCGCAGATCTGCGCGGATAATCCGGGGCTGGATGTGCAGATCATCGCCTTGCCGCGCGTGTTCAACCTGTCGCGGCGCGAGGCAGATATGGCCATCGGCGTTTCTGCCCCCCAGGCAGGGCGCCTGAGCGTGCAAAAAATTAGCGATTATCACCTGCATCTGGCGGCATCAGCAGCGTATCTGGCGCAGCACCCGCCCATTCACAGCCTGTCTGATCTGCGCGCGCATCGGATCATTGGCTATATCCCGGACATGATTTTTGACAGTGAGTTGGATTATCTGGCAGAATTGGGGCTGGATCGCGTGGCGCTGGCGTCAAACTCTGTGGCGGTGCAATTCAATTTGCTGCGGCACGGGGCAGGGCTGGGGGTGGTGCATGATTTCGCGCTGCCCTCTGCATCGGGGCTGGTGCGGATATTGCCGCAGGATTTCAGCCTGAAGCGCAGCTTCTATCTTATCCGGCATCTGGACGATCAGCGCGTGGCCCGCCTGAACCGCTTTGCCGAAGCGCTGCATCGGGGCTTGCGCCGAGAGTTGGCCCATCTGGAAGGGCTGGTCGCGGCAGAGGCCGCGGATTAGGGCGCAGGGTTCGGGATTGGTGCGCCGCGCGCTGTTTTGTGCTGCATGGGTGTGATTTGCAACACTGCTTCGCACCGTGGAGAGGGGTGCAGTGGCGTGATGGCCTGCATCATGGCCTGCGCGCGCGCCGTTCCTGTTGTCCATCTGTTCGACCGCCCGCCCTTTCCATCCGCGCTTTGACTGTGCCGACCTCTCTACAGGCCCGGCAGGCTGTCTTTGGTCATGCAGCCCTGCGGCTGCCGCCTGTGCCCCATGGGTCAGATTTCGGGCAGGGTTTCGGCCATGCTTCCCATTTCCCGAAAATTCTGGCTTTGGCTTTGCCGCCGGGGGCGTTTGCGAGCGTAGGCGGTGATAAATCGGCGCACATCGTCTTGCGCGGTTTCGGGCAAAAAGCGTGCGCCGCAACTGGTGCCATGCACCCAGACGATTTCCACCTCGAATACTGAACCTTTGGCCTGCACCCGCGCCTTTTCGCCCACCGCCATCGTGCGGATACCTGTCAGCTTCAACCCCCCGACAGAGGCATTTTCGATCAGGGCGGTTTCGCAGCGGCCATCGCGTATGATCTTTGCTGTAGTGTGAATGGCCAATCGTTGCGATTTACGCATTTTTGTTCCTCGGTTACACGGCCCAGCATAACGCTGCGATATTGCTGAAAGCTTAAGGCATTCGCGGTTGTGTGTTGCTTGACATCGAATCGCGAAACCGTGCATCCTGCCGCCCATTACAAGCGGTATTTCAGGCCGCAGGATCGCGTATTATGTTATTTTGCAGACTGGCATTTGCTTGCGTCTGTCTTGTCATTTTTTCCGGCGCGCAGGTGCAGGGGCAAGGGCTGGAACAGGCAGAGAGATTATTGCTTGCCGAAAATCCTGCCGCAGCACGGCGCGCGGCGCAGGAGATTGCGCCCGCAACGCAAGAGGAAGAAATCCAACGGCTTTGGATTATGGCCCTGTCGCATATGCGCGAAAATGCCCCGCGTGCCGCCTTGCCCTATCTGGAGCGATTGGTCACGCTTGCCCCGGAAACCGCGCGTTTCCGTCTGGAACTGGGCCGCGCCCTCTATCTGATAGAGGATGATACGCGCGCCGGGTATCATTTCCAATCCGCGCTGGGCGGGGTGCTCAGCTTTTCGGATATCGCGGCGGTGCAAGAGTATTTGCAGGCGATAGAGCAGCGCAAACTCTGGCAAGGCCAGGCGCGTGTGGCGCTGATGCGACAAAGCAACCCCGCGCAACGCTCTGGCGATGATGCGCTGAATATCGTTGGAAATCTGGCTTTGCCCTTGCCCCCGGTCGAAGCGGCAACTGGCATAGAAGTAGCGCTTGGTGGAACATATCTGCCCCCCCTTGCGCGTGATCTGCGTGCGCGGGCGCATGTGATGGCAACGGGCCAGTTGTTTGGGGACAAAGCCCTTGATCGCGGGCATCTGCGGCTGGAATTTGGCCTACTGGCTTTGGGCGATCATGGCCGCCAGATCGGGGGCGGTATTGCCCTGCAAGGCGCGTTTGACAGGGATGGGCGGCTGATGCACGGCGCGGGCCTCTATGCCAGTTTTCAGCAAAGCTATGGTCGCAAAACGCATGTTTCGCTGCGCGCAGGCGTGGACAGGCTGCGTTATCGCGGCGTGCCGCAGATGGACGGGCTACGCATGACAGGTTTTGCAGAGATTGCGCATATTCTCTCGCCACAGTTGCGGGTGCAGGGGGGGGCTGCACTGGGCGCGGCATATTGCCCGCGCCGCCCATCATCACCGCAGCACGGGCACGCTGTCGCTGAGCGGGCAATATGCCTTTCGCGGGGGGCTGATTGGCGGGTTGGAAACCCAGCTTGGCCAAAGCCGTGTAGCACAAGCCAACCCCTTGCAGCTGCAATATGGGCCAGAGCGCAGCAGCCGCTTTGGCCTTACCGCACGTCTGATGCACCGCGATTACACGCTGCGCGGCTTTGCGCCCGTTCTTGTGCTGGGATACGAGGCGCAAACCAGCAATGTGCCTGTAAATGCGTATGACAATCTGCGCCTGTCGGTTGCGGCCTCGCGCAGCTTTTAGCGTGGGGGCGCGCGTTACAGCGCCAATTCTGCCCAGATCGGCACATGATCCGAGGGTTTTTCACCTGCGCGCACCTCGGCATCAATCTGGCAATCGCGCAGCAGATCGGCGGCATAGGCATTCAGCAGGATGTGATCAATCCGAATGCCGTCATTCTTCTGATAGGCCCCGGCCTGATAATCCCAGAATGTATAGTGCCCCGGCGCAGGGTGGCGGGTGCGGAACGCCTCTGTAAAGCCAAGGTTCAGCATGCGCCGAAACGCCTTGCGCGATTGCAGGCGGAAAAGTGCATCCTCGCGCCATGCGTCGGGGCGGGCCGCATCTTCGGCTTGGGGGATGATATTGTAATCTCCCATCACTGCCAGTGGCATTTCCAGCGCCAGAAGCGCGCGCAGCCGCGCTTCCATCCGGGCCATCCATGCCAGTTTATAGGCATATTTCCCGCCCGTCACGGGGTGGCCCGTGGCGTCCAACTCCACCGGGTTGCCATTGGGTAGGTATAGCCCCACCACCCGCAACGCCCCTTTGGGGGTGCTGACTGTCGCCTCTATCCAGCGCGCCTGTGTGTCGTCATCATCGCCGGGCAGGCCGCGTGTTACATCTTCCAGCGGCAGCTTGGAGACGATGGCAACCCCGTTGAACCCCTTTTGCCCATGGGTTTCCAGATTATAGCCCATGTCCTCTATCAGCGCGCGGGGGAAGGTTTCGTCGGTGGATTTGATTTCCTGCAATACCGCCAGATCAGGGCTTGCGGCCTTCAGCCATGCTTCCAGCGCCGGGCCGCGCGCCTTGATCCCATTGATATTGAAGCTTGCGATTTTCATGGTCTTGCCCTGCGTTTTGGCCCTGATTTGCCCCTGTCTTGGCCGCCAGACCCTGCCATTCCTGCGCCCTGTGGGCAAGGGCTGGATTGGCGTGGCCGAGGGTCGCAGGGGCGTTTGTGGCGTGCATAATATTTAATCGAAGCGCGCATAAACTGGGCATTAAGGGCATCCGGTGCCGTGCCTGTCGCGCGCTGCCGCTGCGCCAGATTGCGCTTGGCCAGAGGCGGCGCAATCAGGGGGCAGGAAGGGGCCCATGACAGCACATTTGCCAATCCAGCGACAGCAACGCAGCGCAGGCCATGCCAGCGCCAGTTTCGCCCAGCGTGACGGCCGGGCGCGGCTGGTGGATCTGCGCCAGCAAGGCTCTGCCAAGGCGATCGTGCTGGATCAGCGCGAAGTGGTGTATCTCAATACCTCTGGCGGGCTGACGGGGGGGGATGTGCTGGAATATCGCCTTTCCATTGGCCCCGGCACACGGATCACGGCCACCACGCAAACCGCAGAGCGCGTGTATCGCAGCACATCGGGCGCGGCCAATATTGCAGTGGCGATGGATGTGGGCGAAGGCGCGCATCTGGATTGGCTGCCACAGGAAACCATCCTCTTTGACAACGCCAATGCCCGGCGCAAAACCGAAGTCACGCTTGCCCCCGGTGCCACCTGCCTGATGGCGGAAACCGTGGTTCTGGGCCGCGCCGCGATGGGCGAGGCGGTGGCGCATGTGCAGTTTCACGATTGGCGCCTGATCCAGCGCGGCGCGCACCCCCTGCATCTGGAAGCGCTGCGGCTGGAAGATGCGCGCCTTGGCCCCAGCCCTGCCGGGCTGGACGGGGCGCGCGCCATTGCAAGCGTGGTGCTTATAGCCCCCGATGCCGCAGATGCGCTGGCCGCGCTGCGCGCCTGCCTTGCCTGCCCCGATACCCGCGCCGCTGCCTCTGCGATGGAGGGGCGGCTTGTGATCCGCCTGATGGCGCGCGATGGCTGGCCCTTGCGGCGCAAACTTGCTGAAATCCTTACCCTTCTGCGCCGCGCGCCGCTGCCGCGTGTCTGGCAAATTTGAGGAACGCCCATGAACCTGACCCCAAGAGAGAAAGACAAGCTTCTGGTTTCACTGGCCGCAATGGTCGCGCGCGGCAGGCTTGCGCGCGGCGTGAAGCTGAACCACCCCGAAGCGATTGCCCTGATTACCGATTTCGTCGTGGAAGGCGCGCGCGATGGCCGCTCTGTGGCCGATCTGATGCAGGCGGGCGCGCATGTCATCACAGCCGATCACTGCATGCCGGGCATCCCGGAGATGATCCATTCGGTGCAGGTGGAAGCCACCTTTCCCGATGGCACCAAGCTTGTCACTGTTCACCATCCGATCCGTTGAAAGGAATATTCATGCGCGTTTCCGTATCTCTCATTACACTCTCCCTTGCTGTCCTGCCCGGCATGGCACTTGCCCATCCGGGGCATGAGGCCGGGTCTGTGCTGTCTGGCATGATGCACCCTGTGGGGGGCATGGATCATCTTCTGGCTATGGTGGCTTTGGGGCTATTGGCCGGCCAAGCAGGCAATCGCGCCATCTGGGCGCTGCCCTTGGCCTTTGTCGCGGCCATGCTGGCGGGGGGCGCTGCCGGGTTTGGGGGCATTGCCTTTCCGGCGGTAGAGCCGATGATCCTTGCATCCATCATCGTGCTTGGGGTTCTGGTTGCGCTTGCGCGGCCTGTGCCGCTGGCAGCCTTGCTGGCCATGGTGGCGGTTTTTGGTGCGGCGCATGGGTGGGCGCATGGCGCAGAAGGGCCAGCCACGGGCATGGCTGCCTATGCCTTTGGCTTTGCGCTGATGACAGCCGTTTTGCACGGCGCGGGCATTGCCTTGGCCGCGATAGCGGGGCGGCTTGCGCCGGTCTATGCCCTGCGGGGCTTGGGCGGTATGGCTGCATTGGCCGGTTTCGGCCTGATGGTGGGGTAAACGCCATGATCCCCGGAGAAATCATTTGCCCAGAGGCCGAGATAGAGGTCAATGCCGGGCTGCCTGTCACCACGCTGATGGTCTCTAACACAGGCGACAGGCCGGTGCAGGTGGGCAGCCATTATCATTTTGCCGAAGCCAATTTCGGCCTGTCCTTTGATCGCGACGCCGCGCGCGGCCAGCGCCTTGATATCCCCTCTGGCACAGCGGTTCGCTTTGAACCCGGCCAGACGCGCGAGGTGCGGCTTGTGCCTTTCGGGGGCGCGCGCGTGGTCTATGGATTTAACGCCAAGGTGATGGGGGCGCTCTGATGTCATACCGGATTTCTCGTGCGGCCTATGCCGATATGTTTGGCCCAACTGTGGGCGACAAACTGCGCCTTGGCGATACCGATCTGATCATAGAGGTCGAGCGTGACCTGATCGCAGAGCGCGGCGGCTATGGCGAAGAGGTGAAGTTCGGCGGCGGCAAGGTCATTCGTGACGGGATGGGCCAAAGCCAGCTGACCCGCGCGCAAGGCGCGATGGATACGGTCATTACCAATGCGCTGATTGTGGATCATACGGGCATTTACAAAGCGGATGTGGGCTTGCGCGATGGCCGGATTGCGAAAATCGGCAAGGCGGGCAATCCAGATACGCAAAACGGTGTCGATGTCATCATCGGCCCCGGAACAGAGATTATCGCAGGCGAGGGCAAAATCCTGACGGCGGGCGGGTTTGATGCCCATATCCATTACATCTGCCCGCAACAGATAGATGATGCGCTGCATTCGGGCCTGACTACCATGCTTGGCGGCGGCACTGGCCCGGCACATGGCACGCTGGCCACCACCTGCACACCGGGGCCGTGGCATATCGGGCGCATGTTGCAATCGGCAGATGCCTTTGCGATGAACCTGGCTTTCGCAGGCAAGGGCAATGCCAGCCTGCCCGGCGCGCTGCATGAACAGGTGCGGGCGGGGGCTTCGGCGCTGAAGCTGCACGAGGATTGGGGCACAACGCCCGCAGCGATAGATTGCTGTCTGACAGTGGCAGAGCAGACCGATATTCAGGTCATGATCCATACCGATACGCTCAATGAATCGGGCTTTGTGGAAAACACGCTGGCCGCGATTGCGGGCCGCACCATTCATGCCTTTCATACCGAAGGGGCAGGGGGCGGCCATGCGCCCGATATCATCAAGGTGGTCAGTTCGCAAAACATCCTGCCAAGTTCTACCAACCCCACAATGCCCTATACTGTGAACACCATCGAAGAGCATTTGGATATGCTGATGGTCTGTCACCATCTGGATCGCAAAGTGCCCGAAGATGTGGCCTTTGCCGAATCCCGCATCCGCCGCGAAACCATCGCGGCAGAGGATATCTTGCACGATATGGGCGCGTTTTCCGTCATGGCCTCTGACAGTCAGGCCATGGGCCGGGTGGGCGAGGTGATTACCCGCACATGGCAAACCGCCCATAAGATGAAAGTGCAGCGCGGCAGGCTGGCCGAGGAAACTGGGGCGAATGACAATTTCCGCGTGCGCCGCTATGTGGCCAAATACACGATCAACCCCGCCCTTGTGCATGGGCTAAGCCGCCATATCGGCAGCATAGAGGAAGGCAAGCGCGCTGATCTGGTGCTGTGGTCGCCTGCCTTCTTTGGGGCAAAGCCTGAAATGGTGATTATGGGCGGCTCTATCGTGGTGGCGCAGATGGGCGATCCCAACGCCTCTATCCCCACGCCGCAGCCGATGCATTCGCGCCCGATGTTCGGCGCCTATGGCCGCGCGGTGGAACGGGCCGCCGTTACCTTCGTCTCTCAGGCCGCGCAGGAAGATGATATCCGCGCCAAGCTGGGGCTGGCCAAGGATACGCTGGCGGTGGAAGGGTGCAGGGGCGTGCAAAAGGCGGATATGCGCCTGAACAACGCTACCCCCCGGATAGAGGTTGATCCCGAAACCTATGAGGTGCGCGCCGATGGCGAAGTGCTCACCTGCGAACCCGCGCGCGACTTGCCGCTGGCGCAGCGCTATTTCCTGTATTGAGGGGCGGCATGCCGGGAAATCTCAGTCTGAGATGTGACTTTTCTGCACCGCAGCGCAGCCTTGCGACAGCGCAAGGGCCAGACCGGGGCAAGCTGTGGTATTGTCGCAAAGGGGAGGTGTCTGTCTGGTTGATGGAGATGTCGATGCCGCTTCGCCCTGCAAATTCTCGCCTCAGCCCAAGCCAGTCGCACCAGCTTGACTGGTATCTGGCCAGCACCGGGCTTGGCTGCAATCCGGCCTCAGACCGCCCCGCGAGAGAGGCCGAATTCGCGCGCCTGTCTGCGCTGCCGGATGGCGCCTTGCGCGCCATGGGGCTGACGCGCGGCGGGCTTGCCGCGCATGTTTACCGCGATCTTTTCCCCAAAGGTGTATCATGACAGATCTTCCGGCCCTGCGCCGCCTGCTAAAATCCCGCCCCGATCGCTGCGATGGCGCGGTGATTCTGGATTATGACGCGCGGTTGATCCGGCGCAAACGCCTGCTGACAGCCGAAGGGCGGGGTTTTCTGGTGGATCTGGCCGAAGTGACCAATCTGGATGCCTGGTGGGGGTTCGAGTTGGAAGATGGCACAGTGCTGGAAATCGTGCCCGCAGATGAGGTATTGGTAGAGGTGACAGGCGATTTGCCGCGCCTTGCATGGCATATCGGCAATCGCCACACGCCCTGCCAGATTGAAAGCCACCGTCTGCTGATCCGCCATGACCATGTGATAGAGGCGATGCTTGCCCAGCTTGGCGCAAGGCTGCGCCCGCTGACAGGGCCATTCACGCCCGAAGGGGGCGCATATGGGCTGGGGCGCACGATGGGGCATGACCACGGGGCCAGTCATAAGCATGGCCACGACCATGATCATAGCCACGGCTACAGCCACAGCCATGATCACAGCCATGACCATAGCCATGATCACGACCACAGCCATGACCACAGCCATGATCACGACCATCACGACCATCACGACCATCACCACCACAGCCACGGGCCTGCCGTATGAGCCTGCTATCCCCCGCAGCGCTGACAGTGCAACACTGGCTGTCCCCGGCCTTTCCCACCGGGGCTTTCGCCTATAGCCACGGGCTGGAGCAGGTGATCGCGCGCGGGGATGTGGCCGATCCTGCGGGGTTGGAGCTGTGGTTGGCGGATGTGCTGCGCCATGGCAGCGGGTGGCAAGATGCCGTGCTTCTCTCGCTTGGCTTGCGCGACGGGGCCGATATGGCGGGTTTGGATGCCTTGGCGCAGGCCTTGCAACCCAGCCTGGAGAGGTTGCAGGAAACACAGGAACAGGGCGCGGCTTTCGCGCGGATCGTGGGCCAGACGACCGGGCGCACCATGCCCGCGCGCGCGCTGCCCGTTGCCGTGGCAGAGGCCGCAGCCCCCTTGGGCTTGCCACGTGAAGATGTGATTGCCGCCTATCTGCAAGCCATGCTGACAAATCTGGTCACAATCGCCATCCGCCACATGCCCTTGGGCCAAGGTGCGGGGCATGGGGTTCTGGCGCGGCTCTTGCCCTTGGTGGCAGAGCTTGCAACACTGGCGGCCAGCGCGCGGATGGAGGATTTCGGCAATTCCTGTATGGGGGCCGATCTGGCCGCGATGGAACATGAAACCAAAGATGTGAGGCTGTTTCGGACATGAGCAAGAACGGGCCATTGCGCGTTGGAATTGGCGGGCCTGTGGGCGCGGGCAAAACAACGCTGACAGAAAAACTGGCACGCGCGCTGGCACAGCGCCTGTCTATGGCGGTGATCACCAATGACATTTACACCCGCGAGGATGCAGAAGCCCTGATGCGCGCGCAGGTCTTGCCTGTGGAGCGTATTCGCGGGGTGGAAACGGGCGGTTGCCCGCATACCGCGATCCGCGAAGATGCCAGCATAAACCTTGCCGCTGTGGCCGATCTGACAGCGAAATTGCCGGGGCTGGATTTGATCCTGATCGAATCTGGCGGCGATAATCTGGCGGCAACCTTCTCGCCCGAACTGGCTGATATCACGATCTATGTGATAGATACCGCCGCCGGGCAGGATATTCCGCGCAAACGTGGGCCGGGGCTGGCGAAATCCGATCTGCTGGTGGTGAACAAAACCGATCTTGCCCCCTATGTGGGTGTTGATCTGGCGCTGCTGGAAGCGGATACAAAGGCCGCGCGTGGCGCGCGCCCCTATGTTCTGGCCCGGCTGCGCGAGGGGGCTGGCGTGGCAGAGATTGTGGAATTTCTGGTGCGCGAGGGTGGTTTGCAACTGGCAGAGCCTGTCGCCTGACAGGCGCTTTGAAGGTTACGCAACTGCCAGCAATTGCCCGCCTTCATGCCCAATAATCCGCGCGCTGATAATTGCGCCAACGGTTTGGGGCGCGGTGAAACGGGTTTCGGTAAATTGCGCTGTGCGGCCCATATCCGGGGCCTCTATCAAGACCTGATGCTCCATGCCCTGCTGTGCGGCCAGATGCGCGGCCAAGGCCAGATCGCCCACCGCGCGCAGCCGCGCCGCGCGTTCGCGGATGACAGGGCCGGGCAGTTGCGGCATGCGCGCGGCGGGTGTGCCCTTGCGCGGGCTGAAGGGAAAGACATGCAGAAATGTAAGCCCGCATTCTTCCACCAGCCGCAGAGAGTTTTCAAACATCGCGTCACTCTCTGTGGGAAAACCCGCGATGATATCGGCCCCGAAAACCATATCGGGCCGCAAGCGCCGGGCCTCTTGGCAAAACGCTATGGCATCGGCGCGCAGATGGCGGCGCTTCATGCGCTTTAGGATCATGTCATCACCGGCCTGCAAGGAGAGGTGAAGATGCGGCATAAGGCGCGGCTCTGTGGCGATGGCCTCCATAAGGGCGTCATCGGCCTCTATGGAATCGATAGAGGAAATGCGCAGCCGCGCCACATCTGTCAGGCGCAGGATACGGCGCACCAGATCGCCCAAGCGCGGGGTGGCGGGCAGATCGGCCCCCCAGCTTGTCAGATCCACCCCTGTCAGCACCACTTCGTGATAGCCCTGCGCAACAAGCCGGTTGATCTGATCCACCACCACGCCCGCAGGCACAGAGCGCGAATTGCCACGGCCAAAAGGGATGATGCAAAAGGTGCAGCGATGATCACAGCCATTTTGCACCTGCACATAGGCGCGCGCGCGGGTTCCGAAACCGTCTATCAGATGGCCCGCCGTTTCGCGCACGGACATGATATCATCCACCTGCACGCGCTCTGTTGTGCCAATCAGATCGGGCACAAGAGCGGCCCATGTCGCGGGCTGCATCTTCTCGGCATTGCCGATAATGCGGGTGACTTCGGGCATGGCGGCGAAGGTTTCCGGCTCTGTCTGGGCCGCGCAGCCGGTGACGATAATGGGCGCATCCGGGTTTTCGCGGCGCAGGCGGCGGATTTCCTGCCGCGCTTTGCGCACGGCCTCTGCGGTGACGGCGCAGGTATTGACCACCAGCGCATCCGTCAGGCCCGCCGCTTGGGCCATGTCTTTCATGGCCTCTGTCTCATAGGCGTTCAGGCGGCATCCCAGCGTGGTAAAACGCGGGGTGCTCATTGCGCGCCTGCCAGAAATTCGGGGGCGAATGTGCCGGAAAACACATGCGCGACAGGCCCGCTGAGCCAGACGCCATCATCGCGCCAAGCCACCTCCAGCGCGCCGCCATCGGCCTGCACCTGCACCCGCCGCCCTGTCAGCCCGCGCAGATGGGCGGCGACTGCCGTGGCACAAGCGCCAGAGCCACAGGCCAGCGTGATCCCCGTTCCGCGTTCCCACACGCGCAGGCGCAGGCTGTCGGGGCCGGTGAGGGCGGCAAATTCCACATTTGTCGCTTCGGGAAATAGCGGGTCATGTTCTATTTGCGGGCCAAGCGTGGCCAGCGCCACAGCGCCCGCATCGGGGACGAAATGCACGCAATGGGGATTGCCCATGCCAACGGCCACCGGATCACCCGCCAAGGGCAGATTCATGGTATCGACCGCGCGGGCCAGCGGCACATCTTGCCAGCCCAGAAGCGGCGCGCCCATATTCACCCAGATCTGGCCATCGCGCCGCACGGCCTGCAACAGGCCCCGCGTGGTGCGGATGGTAACGCTGTCGCGCCCTGTCTCTGCCATCACCAGCGCGGCCACGCAGCGCGTCGCATTCCCGCATGCGCCTGCGCGCGAGCCATCGGCATTCCAGAAATCCAGTTCCAGATCGGCCCCTGTTGCGGCGCGCAACTCGCCCAGCTGGTCATAGCCCACACCGCGATGACGATCCCCGATCGCGCGCGCCAGTGCCGCAGTCATGACCCCACCCGCGCGCAAGCGCGAGTCGATCAGGACGAAATCATTGCCAGCGCCGTGCATTTTGACGAAGGCGAGGGGGGTGTCTGTCTGTGCCATGGCCGCGATATAAGGCCCGCGCGCGCGTCTGACCAGCACTCAATCCGGCGCGATTGTCGAATTCTTTCAAATGTGCCCGATTAGGCCTTGACCACAGGACAGGGCTTTTCTAAGTAGCGGCCTCAGTGGGCCCGTAGCTCAGTTGGTAGAGCAACTGACTTTTAATCAGTGGGTCACAGGTTCGAATCCTGTCGGGCTCACCACTTGCAAGACATGAGATGGCCGATAGTGCTTAGGCGCTATGGTTATTTGCGATGAGGGCTTGGCCAAATCTTGTTTGGCGTTTGCATCTGTCAGCAACATTATGGGTTTTTGCCCATGCGGGTTTTCTTTGCGCCCGGTCATAGCCTTTGGCACTGATGGCCGCCTACAGGCGCTGGGATATCGGGGCAAAGCGTAAATGCCAGCTACGGACAGGGTTTGCCGCTTGTCGTGTGGCCCTCATGCCGCGTTCTGACGGACTGCGCTAACCCGATTGGGGCCTGAATGCCGGGCACAGGGCCGGGTCTGTCTCTATGCGCGCGGCGCCGACAAGATCCAGACAATAGGGGATTGCGGCAAAGACTGCTGCCAGGCAGGTTGCTATTGCTGCGGGTTTGCCGGGCAAGGTGATGAACAGGGTTTGCCCGCGAATCCCGGCGCTTTGGCGTGACAGAATAGCTGTTGGCACATCGCGCAGCGATGCGCGGCGCATTTCCTCGCCAAAGCCGGGCAAATCGAAATCGACGATATCCGCCAGCGCTTCGGGTGTGCGGTCGCGCGGGGCAGGGCCGGTGCCGCCTGTTACCAGCACCAGATCGGCCCCGCTATGGGCAAGGCTGCGCAGTGTTTCTGCAAGCCCCGCGCGCCCGTCTGGAACGATCTGCCGCCTCACCTCAAAATCAGAGGTGATGACGGCGCGCAGCCACGCTTCTGCCGCAGGGCCGCCCAGATCGGCATAGTCGCCCCGTGCGGCGCGGTCAGACACTGTCACGATTGCGATCTGTGCGCGTTTATGCGGCATGGCACAGCCCGGCGCTCAGGCACCAGCCGATAATGGCCGGATGCTCTGCGGGCAGCGCTTCGGCCAGCCCCTCTGCAAAGGTGGCGAATGCGGGCAGATTCAGGCCATTCACCCCCACCAGAACCGGGATACCCAGACACAGCGCTTCGGCAATCGCGGGCGCGAAGCCGCGCCCTTCGGCTTCGGTCTTGCCAAATTTATTGACAATCAGCAGGTCTGAACCGGGCAAAGCGGCCTCTGTTGCCGCCACGGCCTGTGCCAGAACGCTGGTATCCAGCGTGCAGCCGCGGGCCAGCGCGCCGCGATCTTCGCTGATGCGCAAAATCGCGCCGGTTGACAAAAGCTGCAAATCCATATCGCACTTGCGCCGATCTGCGCGCGCTGTGTTGGTTTGCACTGTTCCGCACAAGCGCAAGCGATTGTCCAAAGCGGCAACCACTTCGGATAAAAACAGATCATTCGCGCCCCGTCCGGGCAAGCTGACATATCCCAGTTTCATCGCGTGTCGCCCTTTTCCCAAGATTTCCGGTGTATCATAAAGTGCTGAAGGTGATTATCATTGATATAAATCAACTAACAGGCAGATCGGATAATTGAGTTTGAGAGAACATTTATAGTTTTGAAAAAAGGAATTTAAGATCAGCGAAGGCCCTCTTGGTCTTGGCAAGAGGACTAAAAAGATGATTATAGTCAATTTTAATAATCGGCGCCCCCATCGCTGCGGTTGCATCTGCCTGCCAGATTTTCTGCCATGGCAGGCAGCCGCAAAGCCCGATTGCGAAAGCGGGCGAAGGTGGCAGGCAGGCCAGTGGCCTTGCATCCGGGCCTTATCATGGCCTGCCTCTCTCTTGTTCAGGCAGCGTGAAGCTGAACGCCTTCTATCCGGGCCTGTGCAACCAGCGCCGTGGTGAAATCCGCGGCCGCCCGCGCCCAAGCGGCTTTGGCATGGGCATCGCGCAGCCGTGGCAAGATGGCCTCGAATGGCAGCACCGCGCCGCGCGCGCGGGCGTCCAAGCGGATAAGGTGCAAGCCGAAGCGGGTTTCCACCGGATCGCTGATCTCGCCCTCGCGCAGCCTCTCCAGCGCCGCTTCAAACTCTGCCACGGTATCGCCCGCACCCAACTGGCCCAATAGGCCGCCATTATTTTTGGAGGAGCAGGCCGAATGATGGCGCGCCAGTTCGCCAAAGCGGCGCGGGTTGGCGCGCAATTCCGCCACCACAGTTTCGGCTTGGGTGCGAAGTGCCGCCATATCGGGCTGGCGCGGAAAGAGGATATGCGCCGTTTCATACAAGGCGGGCGCGCGGAAACGATCGGGATGGGTATCATACACGCGGCGCAATTGCGCATCATTGGCAGGGGCGGGGGTGATCGCCGCCTCGCCAAGCTGGCGGATCAGCGCCTCGTCTTCGGTCTCGAACTGACCCGGCGCTACCTCCGCCGGATCAGGTGTCAGGCCACGCGCGCGGGCCTCTTGTAGCATGATCTCGCGGATGGCGAGGGCGCGCGCGGCAGCTTTCCACGCCAGCCCCGGTTTTTCCTTCGGGGCTGGGTGGTTTTGGGCTTCAGCCGCGATGCGCGCGGCTGATATTTCAATGCCGTTTACAAAAACAGGCGGCAGAAGCGGTTTCATGGGCTGGTGTCCTTATTCAGCAGGCGTTGGGGCTTTGGGCTTGGCGGCCATGCCCGCAGCGCGCAAAGCGCGTTTGTCACGCGCAAAGGGCCGCAGCCCTGTGCGCGCGGGCTTTGCCCCATCGCGAGAGCGCACGATCTGATAGCCCGGCCGCCATAGAAAGCGGATTGGAACCGACAGCATGTGAACCAGACGCGTGAAGGGAAACAGGGCCACAATCACCATCCCAAGGAAGATGTGGAACTTATACAGCCAATGCACATTGACCACCTGTTCCCATGCGTTGATCTGCAAGCCCATCACGGATTGCGACCATGTCATGAATTGCACCATCTTGGAGCCATCCATGTGATCCAGTGTCAGGATGATCGTGCCCATGCCCACAACGATTTGCACCCAGAGAATCCCCAGAATGGCGATATCGGCAAAGGTGGAATTCTTGCGAATGCGCGGATCGGTCAGCCTGCGATGCAAGAGCATGGAACAGCCGATAAAGGCGGCTGTGCCTGCCGTGCCGCCGATGATAACCGCCATCCACTGTTTCAGCCCATAGCTTATGCCAAGGGCATCCAACAGCCAGATTGGCGTGAACAGGCCCACAAGATGGCCGAAGAACAGCACAATTATCCCCACATGGAACAGCACAGACCCCCAGATCAACTGTTTGCGGCGCAAAAGCTGGCTGGAGGAAGATTTCCATGTGAACGGATCGCGCTCATACCGTGCGATTGTCCCGATCAGGGCGACGGCCAGCACTGCATAGGGCAGAATGCCGAAGAGAAGGTAGTCAAGATCGAAATTGCCAAACATTGCCGATTGCTCCTACATCTGGCCCGGCGCAGCGGTGCGCGGGGCGGCAGGCATGTCCATTTTCGCCAGAATGTCCCGGCTTATCGGGCATCCTGCATTGGGGTCTGGGCCGAAAGTGACCATGGCCTCTTCCCAGACGGCATCCAGCGCCTCCAAGTCTTCGGGGTCGTCATCCTTTTCGGATAACAGCGCTTCGGCCTCTGGCGTGGTGTGCACCTGCGCCAATGTCACCAGCGCGGCCAGCACAGGCGCATAGGCGCTGTCGCGCCGCGCCAGCCGTTCTGCCAGTGCCACAAGGATATGGCCCGCATCGGCCAGAATGGCCCGCGCCTGTTCTGGCGTTTGGGTGGACAGGAATTCCAGCAACACAGGCAGATGATCGGGCAATTCCGGCCCGACCAGATCAAACCCGCCTGCGCGGTAGGTTTCCAGCAAATCCACCATGGCACCGCCACGATCGCGGCTTTCCCCGTGAATATGCTCGAACAGGTTCAGCGAAAGCGTGCGCGCGCGGTCAAATTGCAGGACATAGCGTTCCTGCAAGTCATAGATGTCACCCGCCGCCAATTCGTTCAGAAGCGGTTGCAGCGTGGCAAGCTGGTTGGCGGCGAGCAGGCCATCCCCTGAAAGCACCTGCCATATTTCAGGGATAGCCGCCTGCAAGTCCGGGGTTGGATAGGTTAGCAAGGCCGAAAGGGCGCGATATGTTTTCATGGTTGGATAAACTCCTGCGGGCTGCGGAATTTCTTGCCGCCAGAGAACAGCGATGTGCCGCTGCTGCCTGATGAACAGCCATTGCCATCGGTAAAGCCGCAGCCGCCCTTCAGATCATAGGCATCTTCCACCAATTCGCGGTGCGTGGTCGGGATGACAAAACGATCCTCGTAATTGGCAATCGCCATCAGTTGATACATCTCGTCAATCTGCTGGGGCGTCATGCCAACGCGCTTGGCCACACCGATATTGATCACCCCATCCACGGTTTTTGACCGCATGTAAGAGCGCATGGCCAGCATCCGTTCCAGCGCGCTGACAACGGGGGCTTCATCGCCCGCGGTCAGCATATTGGCCAGATAGCGCACTGGAATACGCAGGGATTGCACATCTGGCATGTCATTTTGCGCGCTGATCTTGCCCGCCTCTGCCGCGTTCTGGATGGGAGAGAGCGGCGGGATATACCAGACCATCGGCAGCGTGCGGTATTCGGGGTGCAGCGGGAAGGCGATTTTCCATTCCATCGCCATTTTCCAGATGGGCGAATTCTGCGCGCCCTTGATCCAGTCCTCTGGGATACCCTCGGCCCGTGCGGCCTCGATCACTGCGGGATCGTTGGGATCAAGGAAAACGCCAAGCTGTGCATCATAGAGATCATGTTCATTCTCTACCGAGGCCGCCTGTGCGATCTTGTCAGCATCATACAGCATGACACCCAAGTAACGGATACGTCCCACGCAGGTTTCCGAACACACGGTCGGCTGGCCGCTTTCCAGACGCGGATAACACAGCGTGCATTTCTCGGATTTGCCCGATGACCAGTTGTAATAGATCTTCTTGTATGGGCAGCCCGAAACGCACATCCGCCAGCCGCGGCATTTTTCCTGATCAATCAGCACCACGCCATCATCTTCGCGCTTGTAGATCGCGCCAGAAGGGCAGGACGCCACACAAGCGGGGTTGAGGCAATGCTCGCACAGGCGCGGCAGATACATCATGAAGGTATTTTCATATTCCCCGTAAATATCCTTCTGGATGCCCTCGAAATTGTAATCCTGCGACCGCTTGGCGAATTCCCCGCCAAGGATTTCTTCCCAGTTTGGCCCCCATTCGATCTTTTCCATCCGCTCGCCCGTGATTTTGGAACGCGGGCGCGCGGTGGGGAATGCCTGCATTTCTGGCGCCGATTTCAGATGGTCATAGTCGAAATCGAAGGGTTCATAGAAATCATCGATTTCGGGCAAGTCGGGATTGGCGAAAATATTGGCCAGAATACGCCATTTACCCCCCTGTTTGGGGACAAGCTGGCCGTTATTGTCGCGCTTCCAGCCACCATTCCAGCGCTTCTGGTTTTCCCAATCCTTCGGGTAGCCGATGCCGGGCTTGGTTTCGACATTGTTGAACCACGCATATTCAACGCCCTCGCGCGATGTCCAGACGTTCTTGCAGGTTACAGAGCATGTGTGACACCCGATACATTTATCGAGGTTGAGCACCATACCGATCTGGGCACGAACTTTCATTCTGCGGCCTCCAGTTTAGCGGGCTTGTCCAGCCAATCCACGTTTTCCATTTTCCGAACGATGACCATTTCATCGCGGTTTGCGCCCACGGTTCCGTAATAGTTGAACCCGTAGGACAGTTGCGCATAGCCGCCGATCATATGGGTGGGCTTGGGCACAGTGCGGGTGACAGAATTATGTATGCCCCCGCGCTGGCCCGTGATCTGGCTGCCCGGTGTATTCACGATCTTTTCCTGCGCGTGATACATGAACAAAGTGCCTTCCTTCATCCGCTGGCTCACCACGCAGCGCGCCGCAATCACACCGTTGGAATTGAACACTTCCACCCAGTCGTTATCGACCAATCCCGCCTTCACGGCATCCACTTCGGACAGCCAGACACATGGCCCGCCCCTGTTGAGCGTCAGCATCAGCAGATTGTCGGAATAGGTGGAGTGAATGCCCCATTTCTGGTGGGGGGTGATGAAGTTCAGCACCACATGCTTTTCCGCAGATTTCAGCGATTTGGTGGCATCGGCAGTGATCGTTTTCAGATCGACCGGGGGGCGCCATGTGACGAAAAACTCGCCAAAGGCCCGCATCCATTCGTGATCCTGATACAGTTGCTGGCGGCCAGAGACAGTGCGCCACGGGATCAGCTCGTGCACATTTGTCCAGCCTGCGTTGTAGCAAACTTCCTCAGATTCAATGCCCGACCATGTTGGCGAAGAGATGATCTTGCGCGGCTGGGCTGCGATATCGCGGAAGCGGATTTTCTCGTCCTGCTTCACCTCTGCCAGATGGGCGTGGCTTTGCCCGGTGGCTTTTTCCAGTGCATGCCATGCTTTTACCGCCACCTCGCCATTGGTTTCGGGGGCCAGCATCAGCACCACTTCGCACGCGTCAATCGCCGTTTCTATCCGGGCCATGCCTTTGGTGGGGCCATCTTTATGCGTGCCATTCAGCGCCTTCAGGTGGTGAACTTCGGTCTTGGTATCCCATGCAATGCCCTTGCCGCCATTGCCGATTTTTTCCATCAGCGGGCCAAGCGCCGTGAAGCGGGCATAAAGGTTCGGATAATCGCGCTCGACCGCAATATAGGCAGGCGCGGTTTTGCCGGGGATCAGATCGCATTCGCCGCGCTTCCAGTCCTGAACAAGCGGCTGTGCCAGTTCGCCGGGGCTGTCATGCTGCAAGGGCAGTTGCACGATATCCGTTTCCACACCCAGAATTTCGGGCGCGACTTCGGAAAATTTCTTGGCAATCGCCTTGAAGATTTCCCAATCGGTCTTGCTTTCATAGGCCGGATCAACCGCCGCTTGCAGCGGGTGGATGAAGGGGTGCATATCCGAGGTGTTGAGATCGTCTTTTTCGTACCAACTGGCAGTTGGCATAACGATATCGGCATAAACGGCCGTCGTGGACATGCGGAAATCTATCGTCACCAGCAGGTCAAGTTTGCCTTCCGGGGCTGTGTCATGCCATTTGGCCTCCAGAGGTTTCTGGCGGCCTTCCTGCCCCAGATCCTTGCCTTGCACCCCGTGGCTTGTGCCCAACAGGTGCTTGAGGAAATATTCGTGCCCCTTGCCGGAAGACCCAAGCAGGTTAGAGCGCCAGACAAACAGGTTGCGCGGCCAGTTTTCGGGCGCGTCCGGGTCTTGGCAAGACATCTCCAGCGTGCCTGCTTTCAACTGCTCTGCCACATAGGCGGGAATATCCTTGCCTGCCGCCTTGGCCGCCGCGCCCACTTTCAGGGGGTTGGTTTTCAACTGCGGGGCAGAGGGCAGCCAGCCCATGCGCTCTGCGCGGATATTGTAATCAATCAGGCTCAAGCTTTCCCAATCGCCCTCTGGCGCTGTGGGCGAAAGGATGTCTTTGGCTGTTACCGTCTCATACCGCCATTGGTTGGTATGGGCATACCACGCAGAGGTGGAATTCATGTGCCGCGGCGGGCGCGCCCAATCCAGCGCAAAGGCCAGCGCTGTCCAGCCCGTTTGCGGGCGCAGTTTCTCCTGCCCCACATAATGCGCCCAGCCGCCACCCGACTGGCCCACACAGCCACACATCACCAGCATGTTGATGACAGCGCGGTAATTCATATCCATATGGTACCAGTGGTTCATCGCGGCCCCGATGATGACCATGGATTTGCCACCCGTCTTTTCGGCATTGCTTGCGAATTCGCGCGCCACATGGATGATCTTGTCACGGCTGACGCCTGTGATTTTTTCCGCCCAGGCAGGCGTGAAAGGCACATCGGCGTTGTAATCATCTGTGACATGATCGCCGCCAAGGCCACGATCCAAGCTGTAATTGGCGCAGAACAGATCAAACACCGTTGTCACCAGCGCCTCTGACCCATCGGCAAGCATGATCTGCTTTACCGGCACATTCCGCGTCAGCACATCGCCGCGCGCGTCATTTTCCCACTGGCCAGAGGCCATGCCGCCGAAATAGGGGAAATCAACGCGCACAACATCGTCGCGATCCTCGTCTAGAATGAGCGAGAGCTTGGGCGAGATTGCCGCCCCTTTCGCCTTCTCCTCCAGGTTCCACATGCCCTGTTCGCCCCAGCGAAACCCGATAGAGCCATTGGGCGCCACCAGCTGCCCCGAATTCTCATCTATGCAGATGGTTTTCCAGTCCGGGTTATTCG
>JAUVXF010000012.1 GCA_030603695.1 Natronohydrobacter sp.
GAAGCCAAAGCCCTTCAAGTGGGCAAAGACAGCAGAGGACATCCTCACCCGAGAACGCCGCGCACTAGACACGCTGGATGCAATCAGAGGGAACAGGTAAGAAGTGTCAGACTCGGAACACTAGAGCAAACCGGGAAGGCAGAGGGATCACGGGCTTCAGCACACTGGGCCGGAACTGCGCCTCTGCGGCGGCGAGCTATACGAATTCCAGCCGCGCAAGGGCCAGATCAACCCGCATTTCACGCCCGATGGCCACAAGCCCGATCCGTGACAGCCGCGCGGGTTGAACTGGCAAATCCGTGCGGTGCGGGGTGAAATCCGAAAATGGCACAAAGATGTGCACCCAACGCGCAGGCACATGCAGTTGCGCGCGCCAGCTTTGCCAGACCCGCACCATATCGGGGCTGCGCAGATGGATATTGTAGGGTGCATCATTGCCATGCAGCAGCAATGACAGGCCCGCAAAGCGCGATGCATCCAGCACCTGCCCCGGTGGCGCCAGATCAAGCGCCATTTGCACGAAACCGCCATTGTTTTCCAGACTGACAGCGCCTGTCAGATGCAGCGCTGGCTTGCCGTGATGCAGGCCGCGTGACAGCGCGCCCGTGCTGACACCGCCCATCACGGTATCGGCCACATATCGCCAATGCTGGCCATTGGCGGCCCGCAAACCGGGGCCGCCGCCATCTTCCAGAACCATGCTTCTCAGGCTTGCGGGGTGGCGGGGCTGGTCTGTGCCAGTTTGCTGGCCTGTGCGATCCAGCCATCGCGGGTGATCCGGCCTTTGAAATTCAGGCTCTCATCTACCCATGCAATCTCAGCCTCGCCCCATTTGGCGATCTGCCAGAAATGATAAATCCCCAGATCATTCAGCTTGCGTTCCAGCACGGGGCCAACACCGGAAATCTGTTTCAGATCATCCGCCGCCCCTTGGGGCGCGGCAAGGGCTGTGGGCTGTGTGCCCATCTCTGGCGCGGGCGCAGCGGCTACGGGCGATGCAGCAACAGGCGCGGGCGCAGCAGCGGCGGCCGTGTGGCCAGCGGCGGGGGCTTTGGTTTGGGGCGGCGTTTCGGCAATGGTAAAGATCACCCCCACCACCAGTGCCACAACCGCCCCAACAGCAACAGAGCCATTCGCCCCGATCCCGACAATCAGATAAGACACGGCCGCAGCAACGGCCCCCGCCGCAGCTGCAATCGCCCACCCATAAAGCGGCGGCGCATTCTTCATTTCCGCATGTGGCATTCCGAAAACTCCCTCTTTTCTAACCCGTTCTGGCGCAAGGGCGCGTCAAATAACAGTAATACGATTTGCACGTTTGGAAAGTGCTTCCACACCGAGCGCTTGTAGCGCAGCCGTGGCAATGTGATCTGCCGTCAGCTCGGCATCCAGATACATCTGTTCGGGGCTGCCTTGGTCTATGAACCTGTCCGGCAATGTCAGGGTGCGGATGGCAAGCCCATGCTGCAACAGCCCCGTATTGGCCATGTAATGCAGCACATGCGCGCCAAAGCCGCCCTGCGCGCCCTGTTCAATCGTGATCAGCGCGGCATGGTGACGGGCAAGCTGGGCAATCAGATCTGTATCCAGCGGCTTGGCAAAGCGGGCATCGGCGATGGTGCAGGTAATGCCGCGCGCCTCCAGCGCCTCGGCGGCGCGCATGACTTCGGGCAAATGCGCCCCGAAAGACAACAGCGCCACGCTCTCGCCCTCTTTCAGCACACGGCCCTTGCCGATTTCCAGCACCTGGCCGCGCGCGGGCAGATCGACGCCAGAGCCTTCGCCGCGCGGATAGCGAAAGGCAATCGGCCCTGCATCATGCGCCGCCGCTGTGGCAACCATATGCACAAGCTCTGCCTCATCGCCTGCGGCCATCACCACCATACCGGGCAGATTGGCCAGAAAGGCCACATCAAAACTGCCTGCATGGGTGGCCCCGTCTGCCCCCACCAGCCCCGCGCGATCTATGGCAAAGCGCACAGGCAGGCCCTGAAGGGCCACATCATGCACAATCTGGTCATAGCCGCGTTGCAGGAAGGTGGAATAAATCGCGCAAAAGGGTTTCAGCCCGCTGGCGGCCATGCCTGCGGCAAAGGTGACGGCATGTTGTTCGGCAATGCCCACATCAAACACCCGGCGGGGAAAGCGCTGGCCCATGATATCTATGCCTGTGCCATTGGGCATGGCCGCACTTACCGCCACGATCATCGGGTCACGCGCGGCCTCATCCGTCAGGGCGCGGCCAAAGACAGAGGTATAGCTGGGCGCATTCGCCCGCCCCTTGCTTTGCGCGCCAGAAGCCACATCAAATTTCGAAACGCCATGATATTTGCAATCGGCGGCCTCTGCGGGCGCATAGCCCTTGCCCTTCACAGTGCGCACATGGATCAGCACCGGCCCTTCGGCGCGGGCATGGGCCATGCGCAGCGTGGCCAGCAGATCGGGCATGGAATGGCCATCAATCGGGCCGATATAGGTAAAGCCCAGATGCTCGAACATGGTGGCATCTGGCGGGCCGCCACAGGCGCGGGCGCGCGCCGCAAGGGCCTGTTCGCGCAGGGAATGGGGCAAGGCCGCCATAAACCCTTGGGCAATCTCTGACAGGCTGGCATGGGGCATGTTCAGCCGGTTCAGATAGGTATTCATTGCCCCCACAGGGGGCGCAATGGACATGTCATTGTCATTGAGGATCACAAACAGCCGCCGCCCTTCGGCGCCTGCATTGTTCAGCGCCTCATAGGCCATGCCCGCGGTGATAGAGCCATCGCCAATCACGGCAATTGCATCGCCTGTGGGCTGGCCCATGTCGCGGCCAATGGTAAAGCCCAGCGCCGCCGATATACTGGTCGAACTATGCGCCGCGCCAAAGGGATCGAACACCGATTCACTGCGCTTGGTAAAGCCCGACAGCCCGCCTGCCTGCCGCAGGCTTGGCATACGCTCGCGCCGCCCTGTCAGGATTTTATGGGGGTAGCACTGGTGCGATACATCCCAGATCAGCTTGTCAAACGGGGTGCGGAACACGGCATGCAGCGCCACTGTCAATTCCACCACGCCAAGCGATGATCCCAGATGCCCGCCTGTGCGGCTGACGGTTTCTATGGTTTCGGCACGCAGCTCTTGTGCCAGCGCGTCCAGTTCCAGATCACTCAGATCCCGCAGATCGGCAGGGCCTGCCACACGATCCAGATGGGGGGTGTTTGTCGGGGTGGGGTATGTCGGTTGCATGGGCGTTCCCTTTTCTTGGTTGAATGGCGCCCAAACGCAAAAAGGGTGCCGTGGGGCAGGCCCGCACGGCACCAGTTTCCTGTCGCCAACAGGAAAGGGAACCGGGCGTCACAAGCCCGCGTCCGAACCGGCTATATGGCTCGAACCCTTTTGGGGGCAGGCCGGCGGCAAAGCCGCCCTGCCCCGATCCGTGTTACACTGTCGCCCAGTCCAAAGGCGCTTCAAGCGCGCTATAGGGCATGGGCGGCGGTGCATTCTTGCTGTCGCTTGGCAGTAGCTGGCCAATGCCCCAGATGATGCCGAAGATCACGCCGATCGACACCAGAAGCAGCAGCGCATATCCCGCACCACGCAGCATTTCCGACAGAACCCAGTTGCGCAGCCGTTGAACGGGCGTTTCCTGGATATAGTCATGTTCAGCCATGGTAAGTCGCTCCTTAATCATAGGTGGGACGGAAGCCGCGTTCCTCGGCCCAGACGGCCCAGTTATCGACCACAGTGCCTGTCAGCAGAATACCGATACCGCCTGTCAGCGTGGTCAGCACAGCAAACCACCAGGCCCAACGGTGAATCCCTTCCATCGTGGCATTGAAGCCCATCGTCCAGCGCCAGAACAAGGCGGCGCGTTCAGATGCCGTGCCCCGATCCACGATCTGTTCCAATTCACGGTCGCCACCGAAGCGCGATACCGCCAGAATCGTGGCCCCGTGCATGGCAAACAGCAAGGCAGAGCCATAGAGGAACGCGATAGAAAGCGCATGGAACGGATTGTAGAACAGGTTACCATAACGCAGTGAGAACAGGTTCGTCCAATCCAGATGGGTGAAGATGCCATAAGGCACAGCCTCTGACCACGACCCCATCAGAACAGGGCGAAACAGCCCCAGCACCAGAAACAACCAGATGGCAGAGGCAAAGGCCCAGGCCACATGCTTGCCCATACCCAGCGCTTCTGCGCGCAGCCATGTGCGCACCCACCATGTCATGACCGAAATCAGCAGGAAGAAAGAGGCTATAAGGAAATAACCGCCCTCTCTCATGGGGGGGATGCCCAGACCGTATTCAGGGCTTGGCGGATCCAGCGACAGCCAGAACAGATCACGCAGGAACACGGCCGGGTTATACCCTGCCTGATCCCAGAACCACAAACCCACCATCACAAACCAGATCGCACCTGTCGCAAGCGAGATGACGCCCATTGTGCCCAGATAGATTGGCCCAAGTTGCGCATTGCCAAACCAGCCCAGCAGGTTGGAGAAGCTTGCAGATTTGGTACGGTTGCCCAGTTCTACGCCTTCAACAAGGCCCATTTCCGGGGCGGCGCGCACCTGCACCTGTGTAAAGATATTCTGATACTCAGCCATTGACGCCTCCTGCGATATCGCGCCACCAGGGCAGATCAAGCCACCAATCCCACCAGAAAACCCACTGGTCGAACCAGATCGTGCCCGAAATCACGATACAGACTGCCGACCAGAAACCCGCATTCAGCGCCAGAAGAAGGCCAAGGCGGTGAATGCCAAGTGTGCCCACCGAATAGCCGATCAAATCGCGGAAGAAGGTATCTTCATGGTCGGGCGTTTTCATCGTATCGCCCTTTTTCGCGGGGTTGGCCGCCGACAGAACCAGCGCGCCATGCAATGCCAGGGCAAGTGTTGTGGTGAAGAAGAACGTCACCGCGATCATATGCGCCGGATTGTAGTGGAAATTGCCATAAGTATAGCCAACATTGGACACCCAATCGAGATGTGTCCAGATGCCATAGGGGAAGGCATGCCCCCATGCGCCCATCAGCACGGGCCGGATAACAACCAGTGTGACATAGGCAAAAATTGCCACGCCAAAGGCGAATGGCACATGCAGACCCATGCCCAGCTTGCGCGCGATTTCAACTTCGCGCAGCGCCCAGGACACAAAAGCGCCAATGGCGCAGATGGTCACAATCTGCCACAATCCGCCCTCAAGCAGCGGTGCAGGCCCCAACCCATAGGACAGGGGTGGTGGATTGATGGAAATCAGCCAAGGGTTCCAGGTGCCTTGCAGCACTGCCCCCCAGAAGATCAAAAGCGTTCCGAGGACGGCGAAGAAAATCGTCGTTACCCCGAAGAAACCGACGTAGAACGGCCCAACCCAAAAGTCGAACAGATTCCCGCCGACCAGCGTGCCGCCCGGCACGCGGTATTTTCGTTCGAAGCTGAGCAGTGCCATGCTTCCCTCTCCACATTATGGCGTTCAGGCCCAGAATTCAGGCCTGCCGCGATGGGAAAATCCCGTCTCTGAAATCGTCGCGGGCGACATGCAAACGCCACCGCCCGCGACATTTTGGGCCTCGGCCCTGCTCAGTTGCCCGCAGCGCGTGCAGCCGCAGCAGCGAACCAGTTGATGCCGTTGGACAGCACCACCAGGTGAATCATCGCTGCAAGCAGGAAGAGGAAGACACCCTGAGCCACGAACACGCGGCGGGGGTCGAAGATGAGCCATATCTTGTAGAATTTGGACATTTCTTTTCCTTCCTCAGAACCAAGGACGCCAGATATAGGTTGCGATATGCGCAACCACTGCAACGCCTACAAAAAGCGTCAGACCGCTCATGTAGACCGAGTGCAGTTCCTGGGCCTGCTCATCAGTAAGACCTGTGAAAGACAGATCAGTATTTTCAGCCATAGTATCCTCCGGATCATAAGACTGACGCCGCACACCCTGCGGCCGGGAAGATGTCACCTTGTCACGGGCGGCACCGCTCCCGCAGACCCTGGCCTACGGGAATTCTGTTGCGCAGTGTTCAGCTGCGGAAAATGATGGGCGCGATAACGCTGGCATCTTTCAGCGCGCGGCCCACAGGGCCAAGGCGCGGCAAGCGGCCCGTTGTCACAACACGCCAGGACCAGGTCAGAACCCCGGTGGCCAGCGCCAGAAGAAAGATCACGCTGAAGTAAAGCTTGTATTCCCAGGCGCGTGCCCGCTCGGCGCGGGGGCGGGGGGCATTGACGGTATAGTCAGCCATTTTGCAGTCCTCCTATCTCTCGTTCAGGCGCGGGCCAGACCGGGGCGCAATGCCTCGACCAGATCGCTGTCAACTTCATCAGCCCCGCGTTCCAGCGCGGCCTTCTCCACTGCATCGCGCAAGCTGCGCGCGGCAGAAATTCGGGTTAGAATCGGATGCTCGGCCACAATCCGGTCAAGCTCTGCCTTGGCCGCTTCCGACCACGGCAAATCGCGTTTCAGATGCGCGGGCGTGGCCTCTGCGGCATCCATCTGGCTGCCAAGCGGCAGGATATGGAACAGCGCATCAAACAAGCCATTGCACACTTCTTGCAGCACATAGGTTGCGCCGGCATAGCCCATCATCGGCGTGCCTGTGTGCCGCCTGATGGCCGCACCGGGAAAGCTGGCGGGAATGAAGGCAGGCGCGGGGCCGTGCCCGGCCTTCAACTCGGCCAGATACATTTTCTCATTGATAGAGCCGAACACGATCAGGGGCCGCTTTTCGCCCATCAGGGCGCGCACGCGGTCATTGTCGGTTTTCGCCCCGCGCACACGCGCCACGGCAAAGGCACAGGGCATGCCCAGATCATTTTCCAGATAGTTGCGCAAACCACGCGCATAGGTTTCATTCGCCACCACGGCAAAACTGGCCGTGGCGTAGAAATCCTGCGTGACAGAGCGCCACAAATCCCACATGGGTTTCAGGGTCGAATGCTTCTCGCGCGCGATGAAGGGTTCAGGATCAAGCCCCAGCAATTCGCCAAGGCGGCGCAGAAACAGCGTTGTGCTTTCCATGCCGATGGGGGCTTGCAGATAGGGCTTGCCCAAAACTTCGGCCAAGCCGCGCCCGAATTCGCGATACATCACGATATTCACATCGGCATTCACCAGATTGCGCATTTCGGCCAGATGCGCGCCCAGCGGCATGACCATATTCACCTCTGCGCCGATCCCTTCCACCAGACGGCGGATTTCGGCCAGATCAGAGGGCATGTTGAACACGCCATACATTGGCCCAAGGATATTGACACGCGGGCGCGCGCCCTCTTCGCGCTTCTTCTCTGGCGGCATACGGCCCTTGGTCTGGCCAAATTCCGTGAAAATCCATGTCATCGCGCGGTCGGCGGCTTCCCATTGATCCTCGTCAATGGTGCGCGGCAAAAAGCGCTGAATATTCGTGCCCATGGGGGTCACGCCACCGCCGATCATCTCGGCAATAGAGCCTGTCACCACCACGGCAGGAAGCGCGGGGTCAAGCACGTTCCACGCGCGTTTCATCGCGCCTTCGGTGCCATCGCGGCCCAGTTCTTCTTCGCCCAAGCCCGTAACCACAATGGGCAATTCATGCGGCGGCAGCGCGTCTGTGTAATGCAAGACAGATGTGACAGGCAGGTTTTCACAGCCCACAGGGCCATCAATCACCACTTGCAACCCTTTGACGGCGCAAAAGGCGTAAACCGCCCCCCAATAGCCGCCCGCGCGATCATGATCTTGCACAAGCATCAGATCATCTCCTGCGCTTTGGCGGCTTTGGCCGCTTTATCCAGCTTCTTCTGGTGCTGTTCGCGGAAATCGGGGCGCAGATTGGGGCTGCCTTCCCAGATGCCTGCGGTATCGCCTTCGCCCACGCCCTCGAAGAAATCGCGCATCTTGTCCATGCGGGCCTTGCCTGCGATGGCAGCATTCACCACCTCGCCCAAGCTGCCTGCACCGGCAGGCCCCATCAGGGGGCGCGCGGAAATCAGATTGGTGAAATAAAGCGCCGGTGTACCCCTTTGCTTGGCATGTTGCACAACAGGCGTTGTTCCAATCACCAGATCAGGGTCAAGCCCATCGGCGGCCGCCAGATCATCGGCCAGCGAAGCGCGGAATTTCACCACCACGCCGCGCGCTTCCAGCCAGTCACGATCTGCCGCAGACCACCGAGAGGCCGCGCAGGCCGTGCCCACATAGGCCACATCCGCGCCACTTTCGATCAAAAGCCGCGCCACCAGCAATTCCGAACCCTCATAGCCCGACAGCGTAATCCGCCCGGTAATAGGTGCTTTCGCCAAGGCCCCGCGCACGGCAGGCACAAAGGCATTTTGCGCCGCGGCAATCTGGGCCGGGGCCACATTGAAGGCCGCGCCAATCGCGGCCAGCCAATCATGCGTGCCCTCTACCCCCACAGGGGCAGAGCCGACAATGGGGCGGCCCGCGGCCTCGAACTCGCGCACGGCAGCGGCATAGAAGGGATGAATGGCCGCCACTGCGCCACAATCCAGCGCGGCATACAGCTCGCGCCATTCGCGGCAGGGCACAACCGGGCCAGCCGCCAGCCCCATGGGGGCCAGCATGGCGCCAATCATCATGGGATCGGCTGGAAACATCTCTCCCAACAGCGCAACGGTGGGGCGGTCAGAGCGGCCCGCAACAGGCGCAGGCACAGGCCCGGCCATGATTTCCTGACGGGCATAATTCAGCATCGCGCCTGCCAGCACATCCTTGGCCTCGGCATGGGTGGGAATGCCGAAACCGGGCACATCAATGCCGATAATCCGCACCCCGTTTATCGCCTTGGGCAAAAGCCGCAGCGGCACACCAGAGGCCGTGGGCACGCAAAGATTTGTCACCACAATCGCATCATAGCGCGCAGGATCAGCCAGTTCATGCACACCGTCGCGGATATCTTCAAACAGCTTGCCCGTGACCAGCGATTCCGAATTGAACGGCACATACCCAACGGAACGCCGCGCACCGTAGAAATGCGATACAAATGTCAGCCCATACACGCAGCAGGCAGAGCCGCTGAGAACAGTTGCCACACGCCGCATCCGCAAACCCACCCGCAAAGAGCCGAAGGCAGGGCACATGGATTCAGGCTTGTCATGCGGGCCGCGCGGGTAATCTTTGGCGAATTGATCCAGAATTTCGCCATTTCCGGCGGCGCGGGCGGCGGCTTCCATTTTCTCGGCGGGGGCATGGCAGCCCATGCCATCGGCCTGCACGCCCTCGGGGGCTTGCGATGGCGCGCGTTCGATCACCTTTTCAACAGGCGTATCGGCGGCGCTGTCATAGCCCACCTCTCCGCCTGTGCTGATCTCTGCGAAATCTTCAGGCATCGTCATACACCACTTCAAGAGAGGCTTTCACGGCTGCATGTTTGCCACGCATATCGGCATCGGTTGCGGGAACCAGAACCACATCGCCGCCGGTATCCTTGCTGTCAAACAGCGCCAGCAACCCATCCTGATCCAGGGGTTCGGGGCGAATGGGCGGGGCAATGCCCACGGCCTCTGCCAGCCCGGCAAAAAGCTGGCCCCATTGGCTTTTGGCAGTGCCCACAATCTGGTAATTGGCGGATTTCTTGCGCAAATCCTCATCGGCGGGGATTGTGGCCAGCACCGGGATTTTCACGGCATCCGCAAAGGCCTGCGCCTCGCCCGTGCCGTCATCTTTGTTGATAACCAGCCCGGCAACACCCACATTCCCGCCCAGTTTGCGGAAATATTCCACCGCTGAACAGACGTTATTGGCCACATACAGCGATTGCAGATCGTTACTGCCTACCAGAATGACCTTCTGCGCCATGTCGCGCGCAATGGGCAGGCCAAAGCCGCCGCACACCACATCGCCAAGGAAATCCAGCAGGACATAATCAAAATCCCAGTCATGGAAGCCCAGCTTTTCCAGCAGTTCAAACCCGTGGATAATGCCGCGCCCACCGCAGCCCCGGCCCACTTCCGGCCCGCCCAGTTCCATCGCAAAAACGCCGTTGCGCTTGTAGCAGACATCACCAATCTTCACCTCCTCGCCTGCAAGCTTTTTGCGGGTAGAGGTTTCGATGATCGTGGGGCAGGCTTTGCCCGCAAACAGCAGGCTGGTGGTATCGGATTTCGGATCACAGCCAATCAGCAGCACGCGCTTGCCCTGTTCGGCCATCATGCAAGACAGATTGGCCAGGGTGAAGCTTTTGCCAATGCCGCCCTTGCCATAGATCGCAATGATCTGGGTGTGCTTGCTGGGCGGATCTTGCGGGATTTCCAGCGTGGGGTCTTCATGCGCTTCCTCTCGAAGGCGCTGGTCGAAATCCTTCAGATTAGGGATATCGAGGGTCATGCAGCTTCCTCCCAGTCAAAGATCATTTTCAGGCAGTCAGGATCGGTAAAGGCCGTTTCATAGGCCGCCGCCGCATCCTTGGGCCGCGCGCGATGTGTAATCAGCCCGGACAGAGAGAGCTTGCCGCTCTCAATCAACGCGCGGGTGGCAATCAGGTCTTGGGGTTGCCATTCGGCAGCGATGCGCAAACGCGCCTCGCGCATGAAGGCGGGCACGAAGGTGAATTGCAAAGGCTTGGTGTAAAACCCCGCCAGCACCACTTCGCCATTGCGCGCAATCCGGCCCACAAGCTGATCCAGCAGCCCTTCGGCGCCAGAGGCATCCATGATGCACTGGTAATCGCGGCGGGTATCGGTATCGGGGTGGCAAACGCCATACCCTTGGGCACCAGCTTGGCGGGTGGGGTTCACCTCCCACACCTGCGGCGCAGGCGCGCCAGAGGCAATGACAATCCGCGCAATCAAACGCCCCAGAACACCATGGCCCACAATCAGATCGGGCATGCTGGCATGTGGCCCCGCGACAGCATGGCGCGCAGTTGCGGCCAGCGCCAGCAGCGCGCCTTCCGGCCCCATAGCAGGGTCAATGCGGGTAACGCGGCTGGCCTGTGTCACCAGATAGCGAGAGGCCCCGCCAAACAACCCATATACCGGCCCGGCATCGCCCGGCGTAAAACAATTCGCACCCGGCACGAAAACGCGCTCGCCGGGCTTGAAGCCTGTCTCGGCCCCGGCCTCGACCACTTCGCCCGCGGCCTCGTATCCCGGCACAAGCGGATACCCCATGCCCGGAAATGGCGGCATATCCCCCGACCAGAACAGTTTTTCCGTGCCCGTGGAAACGCCCGAATGCCCGATACGCACCACCAAATCCCCCGGCCCTGCCGCCTTCAGCCCCACCCGGCCCAGCGCAAGCTGGCGAGGGGCGGAAAGGATGATGGCGTCAGTCTGCAAAGGGTATCTCCTAGCGGGCGCATCACATCTGCAACAGCAGTGCATGGCGAGTCGTATGCCTATAATGTAATCATAACGATACAACCATAACTGTCAACTCTTATTGACACTCAAAACCACCCACAAGACCACTCACGCGGGGGCATCTCGCTTCTCTGCTTGCAAAACACAGGTCACAAAGCGCCTTTTGCCCTTTTCTTTTGAAATATTTGCAAAACCAGCCTCTGAAAGCAGCTCTGCAATGCGGGCAGCACTGCGGGTTTGGCCTGTCTCCATGGCCAATGTGTAAACTGAAAAATACACATCTGTTTGCGGATCGGGCCGCGCGCCGCCTGACATCGGCTCTATCACCAGCACGCGCCCGCCGGGGGGCAAGGCGTCATGCACCTTGGCCAAAAGCGCGCGCACAGTGTCATCGGTGTGATCATACAACACCCGCACCAGCGAAATCACATCTGCCCCCTCTGGCAGCGGATCGCTGCGGAAAGAGCCGCCATGCCGTGCAATCACCTCTGGCAGCGCAGCTTGCGCCACCACATCGGGCAGATCGAACAGCGCCAGTTCCAGCCCCGGATAGCGCGCATGCACGGCGCGCAGGAACATGCCTGTTCCGCCGCCCACATCCAGCAACTTGCGCGCCCCTTTGAGAGAGAGATGCGCCAGCGCCTCTTGCGCTACCAGATGCAGGCTTTCGGCCATCAGGCGCGAATAGCGGGCGGTTTGCTCTGGGTTTGCGCCCTGGCCGCCGAAAACATAGGGCCAGAACTGCGCCAGCTTGGGCCGGGTTTCCCCCCGGATAAAGGCCACAGGATCGGCCAGATCATCGTATAGAACGTGGTGATGGCGCACCATATCGGCCAGCCCCGGCACCGCCAGAAAGGCCGCGCCACGCCGCGCCAGCCCATAGCTTGCGCCTTTGCGCGTCAACAGCCGCATCGCCGCACCGGCCTGCAACAGAATCGTCATACGCTCTGGCGGGACATCGCAGCGCGCGGCCAAGGCAGCCGCCGTTGCAGGGCCATCGGCCAGCTTGTGCAACACGCGCAATTCCACCAGCGCCGTCAGCATCTGGCTTTGCACGAATCCTTGCATCAGGTCAAAAATCGCGCGCCCCTCGGCGCGGGCAATGCCGCGCAATCCCGGCACGCGCAGCGACAGCGCCTGAAACCACGGCGCGGCCACCAGCCGATTGAAAAACCCCACAGGGCGAAAGGCGGGCGCGGGGCTGTCTGTCACAGCGCTACACCCGGACAGGGGCAACCGGGGTCATGCGTTCGGCATATAGCCGCACCAGCTGGGCAAGCTGCCCTTCGCCGGGGCAAGAGGGGATAGAGGAAATCGCCCCGCTAAGGATATCTTGCAAATGCTTGATCGCGCCTTGCACGCCATATTCTTCCACCGCAGAAGGGCGGTTGTTCAGCGCATCTTGCCCAGCAGGCTTGCCAAGCGCTGCTTCGTCATACAGTGCATCGCGCAAATCATCGGCCACCTGAAACGCCTCGCCAATGCGCGCGCCCAGTTCCACCCATGGCTCTGGCTCGTGCCCGGCGGCCTGCGCGCCCATCTGGGTAGCGGCCACAAACAGCGCCGCCGTTTTGGAACGGTGGTAAGCGCCCAAATCCACCTTGCTCTCGCTCTCCCAGCCCTGGCCCGCGCAAATGCCATGCGGCATGCCGGTATGACGGGCCAAAAGCCGCGTCAGGCGCAGCGCGCGGGCGGCATCGGTATCGGGCACATCGGCCAGCAGATCAAAGGCGGCAATGATCAGGCTATCGCCTGTCAGCACGGCCAAAGGTTCGGAATAGGCCAGATGCACGGTTGGCTTGCCGCGCCGGAAATCTGCATTGTCAAAGGCGGGCAAATCGTCATGCACAAGGCTTGCGCAATGGATCAACTCCAACGCCGTGGCCGCGCGATCTGACAGATCGGGCCTGTCATCGCCACAGGCTTTGGCCACGGACAGGCAAATGGTAGGGCGAATCCGCGCGCCGCCGGGGGTGACAGCATAGTTCAGCGCCGAGGCCAGACGCGCAGGCACGCTGCCCTCTGGCGTATCTGCCCCCTGTGCACGCGCTATGGCCTGTGTCATCGCTCTATCGATACGTTTGCTCAGCTCCATAGCGCCCTCATCCGGTTGTGTCATACAATTTAGACAGGTAGTGTAAATTATACTGGACAGTTTTGGACAAAGAGTCAACAATTCCTGACATGAAGATGCAGAAAGACACAGTCCTTGTCATTGGTGCCGGAATGGGCGGGCTGGCGGCTGCCATCAGGCTGGCCGCTGCGGGGCGCGATGTTACGCTGCTAGAGGCGCAGGGCTGGCCGGGCGGCAAGATGCGCACCCTGCCCAGCCCCGCCGGGCCAGTAGATGCCGGGCCAACCGTGCTGACGCTGCGCGATGTGCTGGAAGATCTGTTCCAGACCGCCGGGGCAGAGTTGGACAGCCACCTTACCCTGACAGCCCTGCCGCTGCTTGCGCGCCATTTCTGGGCCGATGGCACACAGTTGGATCTGTATCCCGATGCGGGGGCCAATGCCCATGCCATAGGCGCGGCCTTTGGCACACAGGCCCGGCATGAATTTACCCGGTTCGAGCGCGAGACACGCGCGCTTTTCGCGGCCTTTGAAGCGCCCATCATGCGCAGCGCGCGCCCGCGCATGGGCGCTGCGGCGCGCGCCATGCTGGCGCGCCCTGCCCTGTTGCCATGGCTTGCGCCGGGGCGCAGCCTGAGTGCCATGCTGGAAGCGAGCTTTACCGAGCCGCGCTTGCGCCAGCTTTTCGGGCGCTATGCCACCTATGTGGGCGGCAACCCTACGCTTGCCCCTGCCATCCTTGGCCTGATCTGGCAGGCAGAGGCTGCGGGCGTCTGGGCCGTGCAAGGCGGCATGGCCGCGCTTGCACACGCCTTGGCGCGGCTTTTCACAGCCCTGGGCGGCGATTTGCGCCTGAATACGCCCGTGGCGCGCATTCTGACCAACGGGCGCAGTATTGCCGGGGTGCAGCTTGGCTGCGGCACAATTCTTCCGGCGGCGCAGATCGTCTTCAACGGCGATCCCGCCGCCCTGCCCTTCTTGCTGGACACTCCCCGCCGCGCGCCAAAGCGCCACCAGACCCAACCGCGCAGCCTGTCGGCAAATGTCTGGACATTTGCCGCCACCGTGCAACCCGAAGGGCTGGGCCAGCAGGCGCTGGCCTATCACAGTGTGTTCTTTGCAGATGATCCCGCACAGGAATTCGGGCCATTGGCCAAAGGCCGCACCCCTGCCGCGCCCACAATCTATGTTTGCGCACAAGACAGGCTTGGCGCACAGCCCATTGGCCCAGAGCGGTTTCAATTCATTCTCAACGCACCCGCGCTTGCACCGGGCGCGCGCCATAGCAAGGACAGCCCATGCCCGACATCTCCGCTTTCCCGTCTGGCCCGGTTCGGCCTGCACATGAATCCCGAACCACTGCCACAGGCGCTGACACAGCCGCAGGATTTCGCGCGCCTGTTTCCGCACAGTCAGGGGGCGCTTTATGGGCTGTCGCCCAACGGGGTGATGGCCACATTCCAGCGCCCGACAGCGCGCCTGCGGCTGGCGGGGCTATATCTGGCGGGGGGCGGGGTGCATCCGGGGGCGGGCGTGCCGATGGCGCTGATATCGGGCAAACACGCGGCAGCGGCAGCGCTCAGCGACCGGATTTCCGCGCCCATGTTCCGCCCAATGGCTATGCGTGGTGGTATATCGACGGGATCAGCGATGACGGCGCGCGCGCCCTCTCGGTGATCGGGTTTATCGGCTCGGTGTTTTCGCCGTGGTATCGCTGGTCGGGGCGGCGCGACCCGCAAAACCATTGCTGCATCAATGTTGCCACCTATGGCCCGCAAGCCCGCTTCACCATGACAGACAGGGGCCGCCCCGCCCTGCGCCAATCGCAAGATGCGTTCGAGGTTGGCCCCTCTTCCATCCGCTGGGAAGGGGACAGGCTGGTGATAGAGGTGAATGAGGTTTCCTCTCCGCCGCTGATTTCGCGCGTGCGCGGCACGATCACCCTGCACCCGGAAGCGCTGTTTGGCCAAAGCTTCGATCTGGCGCCGGATGGCAGCCACCGTTGGCAGCCCTTTGCCCCCATCGCCCGCATAGAGGTAGATTTGCAGCCGGGCCATAAATGGCAAGGGCATGGCTATTTCGACAGCAATTTCGGAGAGGCCGCGCTGGAAGATGATTTCCGCTATTGGACATGGGGGCGCTTTCCCAATCGCGGCGGCGCGGCGTGTTTTTATGATGCCACCCTGCGCGATGGCAGCACGGCGGCGACGGCGCTGCAATTCCACCCCGATGGGCGGCTGGAACATATCGCCCCGCCCCCAAAAGCGCGCTTTGCGCGCAGCCTTTGGGCGGTGCGGCGCGAAACCCGCGCCGATGCAGGGTTTCAGCCCCGGCAAGAACTGGCCATGCTGGATGCGCCTTTCTATACCCGCGCCGCCGTGCGCACCCGCATTGACGGGGTGGAAACTGTGGGCGTGCATGAAGCGCTGGATTTGCGCCGCTTCGCGCAGCCACTACTAAAGCCCATGCTGGCCGTGCGTGTCCCGCGCCGCAGGGGATGGCAGTTTCCAGATTAAAACGGGCAAAGCCCCTCCCGTGACGCGGGATGCTTCATGCGCCAGCCGCAAAACGTAATCTCTGCGCAAGCGGGGGAAATGGCGAAGGTCTGGAACAGACCGAGAGAGCGGTTGAAGCTATACCGTTGCGCGGCATCAAGACCGCAGGCCGCCCGCCCCGATCAGGGATCGCCAACAACCGACATATGCCCACTTGTGCGCCGCAGAAACGGCAGCACCAGTTCGGCCACGGCCTCTGGGGCCTCTTCATGCAGCAAATGCCCATAACCTGCGATTTCGGCATAGGTTGCGCGCTGCATCCGCGCCGCCGCCTCGCGCGAGACGCGGGCGGGAACGGCCTTGTCCTTGTCCGAAGCAATCAGCAAACAGGGCAGCATGATTTGCGGAAACCGCTCTATCAGCGGCTCTAGCTGCCATTGCGCCATCATGCCCAGCGTCCCTTCCACATGGCGCGGATCGCTGACAAGGCGCTGATACATCGTCACCGCCTCTGCATCCAGTTGCGAGCCTGTGCCGCGCAACAACCCTTCCACCTGCTTGCGCTTGGATGTCAGGCGCGTGACAATCGCAGCAACAAAGGGGCTGGCAGACATGGCGCGCGCAAGTTTGGGAAACAGCCAGCCTGCAAACCCGTCAAACGGGCCAAGGGCGGCATTTATGCCCACCACAGCGCGGGGCGGATTGGGCAACACCTCTATCAGGCGCAGGGCAATGGCCGCCCCTGCCGAATGGCCGATAATGGCCAGGGGCCGCCAGCCCTGATCGGCGCAAAGCGTGGCCAGATCATCTGCCATCGCATCCAGCCCCAGCCGCATCATCCCGCCCGCGCGGGTAAAGCCCTGCCCCGGCAGATCTGGCATGATCAGACGATAACCGGGCAAATACTTCGCCAGCCTGTGAAAACTATGGGCAGAGGCCCCGGCCCCATGCAACAGCAACACATCCGGCCCCTTGCCCATAACCTGCACATGCCATTCATGCGGGCGGCAGCGTATGACCCTTGACTGCGCGCTTAAGGGCCAATCTTTGGGGATGGTGGACATCTCTATCCCCCCAGCGCGGCAGAGAGGGTGGTGGACAGCGTTCGTGCATCCGCGCGGGGCAGAGTAATCATATTGGCGCGCATCTGGGCGGCAAGTTCGGCCAGTTGTGGCTTGGGCCGCAGGCTGGTATCTATCACCAGCGCCGGGATTTTGCGCGCGGCAATGGCGCGGGCAATCTGGGCGGCCTCTGCCCCGGCCTGCGCGCGGTTGGCGCTGCCATCCAGCGCGATATTGCCGCGCCCATCTGTCAGAAAGGCCAGCGTGGGCGCCATGCCATGCCCGCGCGCCTGCTCTGCCGTGGCAAGTGCGATTTGCAGCGCATGGGCAAGGGGCGTTGCCCCACCACCGGGCAGGCCAGCAAGCCTGCGCTTGGTCTGCACCAGCGAACGCGACGGCGGCAAACACAGTTCCGCGCTATGGCCGCGAAAGGCCACAAGTGCCACATGATCGCGCGCCGAATAGGCCTCTGCCAGCATCAGTTCCACTGCGCCCTTGGCCTCTGCCAGCCGTGCCAGCGCGGCAGAGCCAGAGGCATCCACCACGAAAATCAGCACACGATCTGTCTGATCCTGATAGCGCTTTATACGAATATCGGCGGGCATCAGAAGCAATCTGTCCAGGCCCCGCCCCGGCATCATGGCGCGGCGCATCTTTTGCCACGGGGCCGCCTGACGCAACGTTGCAATCACATCCACCCGCGCGCCTGCACCGGGCTTGCCCGCGCGCGACGGCAAGGGCCTGCCCCGCCGCAGGGATTTGCGCGCAGCCCCCGCGCCGGAATTGCCGCCCATCGCACGCGCCACGCGCGCGGCCTGTAGCTGCGCCAACAGCCCCGGTGGCAGCGCGCTGCGCGCCGCGTCAATCAGCATCTCTTCGGGGATATCCTGAAGGCTTTCATTCTGCGCGCCCTCCTCTTCGGGGGGGGGCTGGGGTGGCTCTGGCGGCGCATCCTCCGGCTCTGGCGCCGTTTCGGGAAAATGGCGCGCTTTATGCGCGTAACACAGCGCCACCGCGATTTCCAAATCTTCCTCTGCAATCACCCCCGCGCCGCGCCATGCCGCATGGGCGCGCGCACAGGCCAGGGCCAGAAGCGGCGCGCGCAGGCTGGCAATGCCCAGATCGGCGGCCACACGCACAAGCCGCGCTTGCGCCGCATCTGTGGCCATATGGGCCAGCCGCGCCTGAGCCGTGGCGATCAAGGGCAGGCTCAGGGCAAAATCATCTGTCTCGCCCCATGCGAAACTGTCCAAATCCACAAACAGGCCCAGACGGTCGGCCAGCGCAGCGGGCAGGCCCTCGCCGTCTTCTGCGGCCTCATCCTGCGCGATAAGGGCAAGGCCCGCATCCTGATCCAGCGCCTGACCCAACCGCACGGCCAGACCGGGGGGGCAGCGTTCGGCCATTGTCAGCGCCAGAAAGCCGGGGGTTTCCAACAGGCCCGCATGGCGGTGCATCGCACCACTGGCCAGAGTGGCGGATAAATCCAAACCGCCCATCAGCGCCTCATCCGTGATGAAGGGATGCAGCTTGCGCGGGCCAAGTGCGGCCAAAGCCGCAAGCACCCTGTCGCGCACTGGCCCTGCACGGCCCCGCAGCCACAGCCCGCGTAATCCGCGCGGATCAATCGCCAGCAGGCTGAGCGCACGTTCCACCATCGCCCAAGGGTTTGAATCGGGCGCAGGGCGGCCGGGTTGGCCGCTGGTGTCATCATAAGGGGTCAGGGCAGCACCTCTGCTAGTTGGCGGGCCACACGCGCGGTGGAACCCGCCTCATCCAGCGGATCGCGGCGCAAACGGTGGCGCAGGGCCATGGGGGCTGCCGCGCGGATATGGGCGCGTGTGACATCGGCAGCACCCTCATAGGCCGCCAAAGCACGCGCGGCGCGCAACAGCGTCAACTCGCCGCGCAACCCGTCAGACCCAAGCGCAAGGCACACCGCCGCGCAATCATGCAGCACCACATTAGAGGTGTTCAGCCCCGGCAGCGCCGCCCGCGCGGCCAGAATGCGCGCGCGCAAGGCGGCATCATGGGGCGCCCATTCGGCCATGAAGGCGGCATGGGCGTTTTCATAGGCATCGCGGCGGCGGATAACTTCTATGCGGGTGTCAATCTCTTTCGGGCTGGTCACTTCCACCGACAGGCCAAACCTGTCCAAAAGCTGGGGCCGCAACTCGCCCTCTTCGGGGTTGCCAGAGCCTACCAGCACAAAGCGCGCGGGGTGGCGAATGGACATGCCCTCGCGTTCCACCACATTCTCGCCCGATTGCGCCACATCCAGCAGCAGATCAACAATGTGATCTTCCAGCAAGTTCACTTCGTCAATATACAGATACCCGCGATTGGCCCGCGCCAATAGCCCGGCCTGAAAGGCTTTCTCGCCACGGGTGAGCGCGCGTTCAATATCCAGCGCGCCTGTTACGCGATCTTCGGTCACGCCAAGCGGCAGATCAACCACCGGGGTTGGGCGGGTGATGATCTCGGTCTCTGTCACCTCTGCCCAAACGGGGCAATCATCTGGATGGGCGGAATTGACAGGGCAGCCCTTGACGGCATCGATGGGCGGCAAGAGGGCGGCCAGCGCGCGCACAGCCGTAGATTTGCCTGTGCCGCGATCCCCGAACACCAGCACACCGCCGATTTTGGGGTCTATCGCTGTCAGGATCATTGCGGTTTTCATTTCATCCTGCCCGACAATGGCAGTGAAGGGGAAAGGCGTCATGCGGCCTCCTGTCTGGGTGTGGTGGCAAGGGGGGCGCGCCCCTGCCATGTGCCGCGCGTTCCGGCTACGCGGAAGCGGGCATACAGTTCTTCGTTGAACCAGCCCTCTTCGCGCACCGCGCGGATGGCTTCGGCATGGGGGCCACGGTGGGCAAAGGCGGCCATGCTGGCCGCGTCGGGCCAGACAGAGAATGTCACCTGATGCAGCAGCGGCACTTCGCCAATGCCGATTTTGAACATCACATTTGGATCACTGCCCACCTTGGCCGAAATATCGGGCACACGGCCCCAGAAGCGCAAGGCGCGCGCGGGTTTCACCGTGGCGCGCGTCATGGCGGCAATCGGGCCATCTGGCGCGGCCCCTTCGGCGGCAAAGGGGGTTTTGCCCGCCCAATGGCCCCGCACGGAATAGGGTTCCAGATAGATCACACAGCTTTCGCTGGCCTTGGCCTGCCAGCGCGCGAAGGGCGCGCGCTGCAAGCCAGCCTCGGCGGCTGCGCGGCTGTCCCATGCGGCCAGAATGGCCCATGTGCCCCAATTCGGCTTGGGGGTGAACCCCTCGCCCGTCCCAGAGCCGCACAGCTTCCAAAACCGCAACCCCGGCACATGCGGCAGCACAAATCGCGCCGCCCCCATCTGGCCCATAACCCAAAGCCGCGCCAAGGCGCGATCAAAGCGGAACAGACTGAGCGTGACGGTTTGCATGGCGATTCCCGCCTGTGAAGTGTAAACCCAGATTGTCATACCGTCTGGCGCGAGTAAAGCAAAGAATGTAAACCTTGATTGACAGATCGGCACAGTGTAAGCTGAAACGAACACCGGAAGATGGGAACCGAACATGTCTGATTCTACAGTGCCACAGCGCGCAATCGTCATTGGCGCGGGGCTTGGAGGGTTGGCATCTGCCATGCGGCTGGGGGCCAAGGGCTATGCCGTAACCGTAATCGACAAGCTGGATTTGCCCGGTGGGCGCGGATCATCCATCACGCAGGGCGGTTATCGGTTCGATCTTGGGCCAACCATTGTGACAGTGCCGCAAGGCTTGCGCGATCTCTGGGCCGCCTGCGGGCGCGATTTTGACCGCGATGTAACGCTGAAGCCGATGGATCCGTTTTATGAAATCCGCTGGCCCGATGGTTCCAGCTTTACTGCGCGTCAGGATGACGCCGCGATGGAAGCAGAGGTTGCGCGCCTGTCGCCGGGGGATGTGGCGGGCTATCGCAAGTTTCTAAGCGACTCTGAGGATCGCTATTGGTTTGGCTATGAAAACCTTGGCCGCCGCCCGATGAATGAGCTTTGGGAATTGATCAAGGTCTTGCCGCGCTTTGCATGGTTGCGCGCCGATCGGTCTGTCTATGCCCATGCCGCACGGCGCGTGCGCGACCCGCGCTTGCGCTTTGCCCTGTCGTTTCACCCGCTGTTCATTGGCGGCGATCCGTTTCGCGTGACATCCATGTATATTCTTGTCAGCCATCTGGAGAAAGCCTTTGGCGTGCATTACGCGATGGGCGGGGTGCAGGCGATTGCCAAGGCCATGGCGCAAGTGATCCGCGATCAGGGCGGCCAGTTGCGGATGGAAACCGAGGTGGACGAGATATTGGTGGAACACGGGCGCGCGGCAGGTGTGCGGCTGGCCAATGGCGCGCGGCTGGATGCGGCGGTGGTGGTATCCAACGCCGATGCGGGACATACCTATACGCGGCTGTTGCGCAACCGGCCCCGCAAACGCTGGACAGATGCCAAATTGCAGCGCACGCGCTGGTCTATGGGGCTGTTCGTGTGGTATTTCGGCACGAAAGGCACGCGCAACATGTGGCGCGATGTGGGCCATCATACGATTGTGGTGGGGCCACGCTACCGCGCCCATATCAAGGATATTTTCATCAATGGACATCTGGCCGATGATATGAGCCTCTATGTCCACCGCCCCTCTGTCACTGACAGTTCTGTTGCGCCCGATGGGGATGACTGCTTTTATGTCCTCTCGCCTGTGCCGCATCTGGGGCATAAAAACGGTGTGGATTGGGCGCAAGAGGAAGAACCCTACCGCCAGAAAATGCTGGCCATGCTGGAAGAGCGGCTGTTGCCGGGCCTGTCTGCGCATCTGAGCGAAAGCCTTGTCTTTACGCCAGAAACCTTCCGCGACCGCTATCTCTCGCCACTTGGTGCAGGGTTTTCCATCGAACCACGAATTTTGCAAAGCGCCTATTTCCGCCCGCATAATGTCTCAGAGGAAGTGCCGGGCCTGTATCTGGCAGGGGCTGGAACACATCCGGGCGCAGGCGTGCCCGGCGTGATCGGCACGGCAGAGGTGCTGGCCCAGCTTGTGCCCGATGCGCCCGCCACTGCCCGCCCCGCCACCCCTTTGCCCATGGCCGCAGAATGAGCGCCGATACCGATATGGAAGCCTGCCGCGCGGCCATCCGCACAGGCTCGCTGTCTTTTCACGCGGCATCAAAGCTGCTGCCCGCCACTGTGCGCGACCCGGCACTTGTGCTTTATGCCTTTTGCCGGCTGGCCGATGATGCCGTGGATGAAGGGCACGATCCCACACAGGCCGTGTTGCACCTGCAAGACCGTCTGGACAGCGCCTATGCAGGCCAGCCCCATAACGCCGCCATAGACCGCGCCTTTGCCCGCATGATAGAGCGCCACCAAATGCCGCGCGCCCTGCCCGATGCGCTGCTGGAAGGGCTGGCATGGGATGCCGAAGGGCGGCGGTTTGACACCCTTTCCGGCGTGCTGGACTATTCCGCGCGCGTGGCGGCTGTGGTGGGGGCCATGATGTGCGTTCTGATGGGCGTGCATGATCGGCACAGGCTGGCGCGGGCCTGCGATCTGGGCTTGGCCATGCAGCTGACAAATATCGCGCGCGATGTGGGCGAAGATGCACGGCGCGGGCGGATATACCTGCCGCTGGAGTGGTTTGCCGAAAGCGGGATCAGCCCGCAGGCGTTTTTGCGCGCGCCGCAGGCCCTGCCTGAAATCTGCGCCATGACAGAACGCCTGCTGCGCGAGGCCGACAGGCTATATACCCGCGCAGAACCCGGCATTTCCGCCCTGCCCCTCGCCTGCCGCCCCGGTATCTTTGCCGCAAGCCGCATTTATCGCGGCATCGGGCAGGTGATCCGCGCGCAGGGCTGCGATAGTATCACCCAACGCGCGGTCACAACGCGCGGGCGCAAACTGGGCTGGCTGGGCCTGTCTGCGCTGCGCGCAGGGGGCAGCGTGGTGCTGCCGCAAATGGCCACGCTTTATGCAAGGCCACAGCCAGAGACCACCTTTCTGGTGCAGGCGGCCACGCGCGAGAATACGCGCTTCAGCCGCTCGGAAACCCTGATTACCGCGCTGTCGCGGCTGCGCGCGCAAGATATGAAGCGGCGAGAGGCCCATACAGGCTTGGATCGGCGCAGCGCCTGACTTACATATTCCCCCAGCGGCAAAACGCGCCCGCGCCCCTTGGGGCGCGCAAATGTTTGTCTTGCGCCCCTTGGGGCGCACAATTGGATCAAGCCCGGCTGGCTGTCAGTGCGGGTGGCAAGAGGGTTTTTCATGGATTGGATGCTGTTTTTCACATTTCTGGCCGCCTGTGGCGCGGCGGGTGCCACAGGTTCCATGTTCGAGCCGGGAAATTGGTATCGCGACCTTGACAAACCTGTCTGGACACCGCCGGGCTTTGTCTTTCCGCTGGTCTGGGTCACACTCTATATCGCCATCGCCTATGCTGCCATGCGCGTCGCGCCCTTGGAGGGAGCGCCGCAGGCGCTGGCCTTCTGGGCCGTGCAGATTGCGTTTAATACGCTCTGGTCGCCTGTGTTTTTCGGCCTGAAACGGATGCGCCCCGCCTTTATCGTGCTCTGCTGCCTGTGGCTGTCCGTTGCGGCCACCATGGTCAGTTTCTGGGCGCTGGATAGCGTGGCGGGAATGGTGTTTGCGCCCTATCTGCTCTGGGTGACAATCGCGGGCGCGCTGAATTTCTCGGTCTGGAAGCGCAATCCGCAATTTGCCTGACATATCGCGCGGCGGGGGCGCATAGCCCCCACCACCCCGCGCTTATGCCCCGATTTTCGCTTTGCCTGTGCCGCGCCCTGCCGCAATCGGGGCAGTTCTGGCATATTGCCCGAAAATCGTTTCCAGATGTTTTGCCAGATAAATGCGCAGCCAGGGCGTAAACCGCTCTGGCCGCCGCTCGACGATAGAGCGCAGGGCGGGCAGGTTGATCCAATCCACATCTGCCACTTCCTCAGGGTTGGGGGTGACCGGCAGATCGGGCATGGCGCGGGCTGTGTAAACCTGCACCACCTCATGCTCCACCAGCCCGCCCCCCACATCGGCGCGATACTCAATCTCGCCCGCATGGCGCAAATCCAGCCCCGAAATGCCCAATTCTTCGTTCAGGCGGCGGGTGGCGCAGTCCAGATCGCTTTCGCCCCAATGCGGGTGGGTGCAACAGGTATTCGCCCAAAGGCCCGGCGTATGGTATTTGTGCAGCGCACGGCGCTGGATCAGCACGCGGTCGCCCTCTGTCACGAAAACGGAAATCGCCTTGTGTTTTAGCCCGCGCCTGTGCACGTCCAGCTTGTCCATGGGTTTTAGCGTGCCATCCTCCCAGGCGGGGATAAGCCAGCTCATGTGTAGCTGGGCCGCACCAGCCCTGTCAGATGCAGCATGTTCTTGATGCCGATCTTGATATGGGCCAAAGGCCGCGCGGCCACCAGTTTCTTGTTCATATAAGCCTCGAATGTCAGGCGCTGCACATCAATATCATGGCAGAGCGAGACAAAACGCTCGCGCCGCTCGTCGGATTTGTAATAGGCATCCTGCATCTGGCGCAACACCCGGAACACGGTTTTGTGTTCGCGCATGAACAGCTTGCGCGCCAGGGCCAAATCCTTGGCCCGGCCAGAGGCCAGCGCCGCTTGCGCGGCCGTGGCCGCCACACGCCCGCCCACCATGGCATAATAAATCCCCTCGCCGGAAGAGGGTGCAACCACCCCCGCCGCATCGCCTGCAAGCACCACATCGCGGCCATTGTCCCACCTGTCCAGCGGGCGCAGTGGTATGGGCGCGCCTTCGCGCCGGATCGTCTCGCAGCCTGTGAGGCCCGACATGGCGCGCAAATCTGCTGTGGCCTTTTTCAGATCAGCGCCGTTAATTTCCGTGCCCATGCCCACGCTGGCATGTGCACCATGCGGAAACACCCAGCCATAAAAATCGGGCGAGATACGGCCATCATAGATCACATCGCAGCGATCGGGGTTATAGACATCATTCGCGGGCGGGGCTTTGATGATCTCGTGATAGGCAATCACATAGGGGATTTTATCGCCCCCCGGCACTTCGGCCCGCGCGACATTGGAACGCGCGCCATCTGCACCGATCACCAGTTTTGTGGCGCTGCGCCGTTCTTCGCCGCTGGCCTTGTCGCGCCAGATGACATGGGTTCCCTGCGCATCACGCTCTATGCGCAGGAATGTGCCTGTCAGCCGTTCGGCCCCATGCTGGGCGGCGCGGGCGCGCAGGAATTCGTCAAAATGCTCTCTGTCCACCATGCCCACAAAGCCATTTTCGATGGGAATATCCACCGCCCGCCCGGTGGGAGAGATCATGCGCGCCGTGGTGATCTGGGCCACCACCTGCGACATGGGAATGTCAAAATCCGCAATGGCGCGCGGTGGGATGGCCCCGCCGCAAGGCTTTATCCGGCCAGCCCTGTCCAGCAGCGCCACCTTGCGGCCGGCGCGCGCCAGATCCTCTGCGGCCACAGCGCCCGAAGGCCCGCCACCCACAACGAAAACATCATATTGCATGGCCTATTCCCCCGGAACCATCAGCGCATTTGGGCGCGGTGACATGATGCGCGCAGCCAAGGCCGCAGACGCTATGAAAATTGTTGCCTGAAACAGGAAAACCGCGCCAAAGGCATCTGCCACCGGCAAGAGGCTACGCGCCAGATCCACCAGCGCGGCCCCTGTCAGCCCGCCAAACCCTGCCGCAATCGCCTGTGATGCGCCCCACAGCCCAACCCGCGCGCCTTCGCGTTTGTCGCGCCCCTCGCCTGCAAGCTGCATCATGGCGCCAATCGCGGCCACGGCGAACATGCCATTGAAAAACCCCAGCGCCACCACCAGCGGAACCAAGGGCAGCGCCCAGAGGCTTGCCCCCGCAATCGCCACCAGCATCAGCGCAGAGCCAGCGCACCCCGCCACAACCCATGTCCGCAGCGAGCCGATGCGCAAGCCAGAGGCCGCAACCCCCACCAGCACCATGCCCAGAAAAACCCCGCCATTTTGCGCGCCCGACATCTGCGTGGATTGCCCCGGCGTAAAGCCGAACACCAATCCGGCATAGGGCTCTAAGATCAACTCTTGCATGAAATAGGCGGTCATGGACAGAAACACGAAAAAGGTGAAATGGCGCGCGCGGGTATCTGCCCATATGTCGCGCATACCGTCGCGAAACCGTGCAGGCGGAGGGGCCGGGCGGATAACCACCCGCAGCTCTATCCCCCAGACGGCAGCCGTGGTCAGCGCCACTGCGCCCGCGCAAATGATGGCCACAACCATCAGCAAGCGCGCATGGCTGTAGGGATCAAGGAATTTGCCCGCCGTGATGGCCGTAAGCGCGATGCCTGCAATCATCATCAGCCATGTGATTGTGGCCGCAGCCGGGCGGCGGTGTTCGGCAGTGGCCGTGGCCAAAAGCGCCAGAAGCGATGTGCCAGAGGCACCAACCCCCAGCCCGATCACCGCATAGGCCAGCAGCGATAGCGCAAGGCCAAGGGCAAAATTGCTCTCCAGCAGCGGAATGGCCAGCGCCGCGCCCAAGCCCCCCGCCGCCAGAATGGCCATGCCCGCAATGATCCAGCGTGTGCGGTTGCCGCCCTGATCTGCCAGATGGCCCCATTGCGGCCGCGTGATCTGCACGCCGTAATGCAGCGCCACCAGAAACCCCGGCAAAACCACCGGCAAGGACAGTTCCACCACCATCAGACGGTTGAGGGTGGATGTCATCATCACCACAATCGCGCCAAGGCTGGCTTGCACCAGCCCAAGGCGGAAAATCTGGCCCCAGCCCAGCGTCATGCGCCCAACCCCCGCAATGCGAAGGCGGCAACCATCATGCCCAGCACATAGGGGCCAACGCCTGTGCCATTAAACCATGGTGCAAGGCGCGCAGGGTCTTGGCGCCAGCGGCCCAAGGCCCAGATTTGCACGCCAATGCCCAGCGCGATCAGGCCCGCATGCACAGGCGCGCCCCAGATTATCAGCAAAAACACCACAACCAGTTGCGCCAGCACCATAACCGTGCCCGCCACTGTAGCCGCATCTACCGGGCCAAGCGTGACCGGCAGGGATTTCAGGCCCATCTGGCGGTCGCCCTCTATCGCTTTGAAATCATTGATTGTCATGATGCCATGCGCGCCCAGCCCATACAGAACCGCAATGGCCACAATTTCAAACCGTGGCGCACCGGCGGCGATAACGGCAGCGCCGGTAAACCATGGCAGCGATTCATAGCTTAGCCCCACCAGCCCCGGCCCCCACCAGCCAGAGCGCTTGGCGCGCACGGGTTCGGCGGAATAGGCCCATGCAGCCAGCACGCCCACCACTGTCGCGCCAAAGCCCCAGGGGCCAAGCTGCCAGCCTACAGCCAGTGCAAAGGCGCTCATCACCAATGCGATATACAGCCCCCAGCGGCCCGGAATGCGGCCCGATGGAATGGGGCGGTTGGGTTCATTGATGGCGTCCACATGCCGGTCGCACCAGTCATTCGCAGCCTGCGACATGCCGCAGACAATCGGCCCGGCCAAAAGCACCCCCAGCACCACCAAAGCCCAGCTTTCGGGCCAGACCCCGACAGAGATGATACCGCACAGATAGGCCCACATCGGCGGGAACCATGTGATCGGCTTTATCAGTTCCAGCATCGCGCGCGGTTGCGGCAGGCTGGAGGGGTTGGGGCGGGTTGCAAGACTCAGATCGCTCATGCTGTAAACTTTGCATTACATTTTTCATTCCAGCAAGTGTTAATTCGCCCTGACAGTGCGCGAGTTTCCGCGCAAGGCCAGATACGGCAGGTTGAACCAGAACTTGCCGCGCATATCTGCACCCAAACACATGAAGGAGACTGTCGTGAAACTGCGCTATATTTTCCCCGTTACCCTTGCGCTAAGCGCTGCGCCCGCGCTGGCAGATCGCACCCCACCGGCCGAGGCCCTGCCCCTGTCCGCCATCATCACAGCGCTGGAAGCGCGCTATGACATCCGCTTCATTGACGAGATTGACTGGGATGAAGACGGCTATTGGGAGGTAGAGCTTTACACCAAGGACGGGGCCAAGGTGGAAGTAAAGCTTGATCCCATAACAGGAAAGCCGCGCCGATAGATTGCCCGGCACAGGTGGTGGTTTGGGGCAAAAGGGGGCATAGCCGCACCGCAGGCACTGGATGTTGCCTGACGTTATGCCGCCTTGCCCGCTGGCTGGATCTCAAAGCGACAGGCCCGCGCGCCGCTGGCTGTGCAGGCCAGTTCCACCACGCGCACATCCGGCCAGACCAGCGCACCAAAAAGCCGTTCAAATACGGCCACATGCCAATGACAGATCGGGCCATCCGCGCCGCCCACGGCCAAGGGATTGCCCGCAATTTCAAATGTCAGGGGCCTGTGGCTGGTAATGCGAAACACCCCAGAGCCTGCGAATGTCCAGCTATGCTTGGCAATTGCGGCAGATAACAGCCGCGCCCCTGCCCATGCCGGAACATGCCGGATAAGCCATTGCGCGGCAGGCGGGATACGGTGGGCCAGAATGTAATCGCCCGTGCCCAACCCCGCCGCGCGCTGAATTTCCGCCGCGCGGTCGGGCAGGAACAGGCGCACGGCATGGTGCAAGCGCGCTACCTCATCTTGCGGCAGCATGCCGGCATCTGGGGGCGGTTCTGCCACCCCTGCGCGGAAAAGCAGGGCATTGCGCAACCGCTCTCCGATCATGGCATCCAGAACCGGGATATGCTGCAAGACCGCATTTGGCCCTATGCGTGCCGGGGCGGCCAAGGCGCTCATTCCGCTGGTTCGCGGCGTGTTGCTTCAGCGCCATTTGGCATGCGAAAGGCGCGCGCGGGCGGTGCGTCTTCGTCCATCTGGCCACCGCCGCCACAGGCTTTGATGGCGTTGCGTTCTTCTGCGCGGGCCTTGCCTTGGGCGCGCAACGCATCGCGCCGTTCCTGCGCTTTGCGCTTTTTATCGGCGTGATCTTCCCAATCGGCCATTTGTGCATCGGCAATGGTGCGGGTCATATCAAAGCCGAAATCCAGATCATCGCGCGGTTTCAGGCTGAAATAGCCATGCTTGCCCAGATCATAGAACTGGCGCTGCACCCCGGCCTTGAGAAAGGCTTTCAGACAGCCAAGCAGATATTTGCGCCGGTATCCCGTGCCGCGCCATGGGTAATGGAACAGCGCCTTTTGCATATAGAAGCGGCGGTAGTTTTTCAGCACCCCTTCCAGCAGCGCGCCGCGCGTCATTTCCTTTGGCTTCATGATCGGGGTTACGAAATTGTATTTGGAATAATCGAACACCTCTACCTGATCGCGCAATTCCTGAAACAGCGGCGTAAAAGGCCAAGGCGTGTACATGGCCCAATTTGCAAGGTCTGGCTGCCAATCCCACGCCATGCGATAGGTTTCTTCCAGCGTTTCGGGGGTTTCATTGTCCAGCCCGACGATGAATTGCGCCTCTGTAAAGATATCGGCCTCGCGCAGCAGGCGGATGGCCTCTTTGTTCTGGGCGACTGTGGTTTCCTTGTTGAACTGGTCAAGCTTCATCTGCGCGGCCGCTTCGGTGCCAAGCGAGACATGGACAAGCCCGGCCTTGCGATAGAAGGGCAACAATTCCTTGTCGCGCATGATATCGGTGACGCGGGTATTGATGCCCCATTGAATACGGCGCGGCAGATCGCGCGCGATCAATTCCTCGCAAAATTCGATGAATTTCTTGCGGTTGATGGTGGGTTCCTCATCGGCCAGAATGAAAAAGCCGACACCGTGGTTTTCCACCAGATCCTCTATTTCATCGACCACTTTTTTCGGGTCACGCACGCGGTAATCGCGCCAGAATTTCCATTGGCTACAGAAGGAACAGGTAAAGGGGCAGCCCCGCGCCATATTGGGGATGGCGACACGGCGGTTCAGCGGCACATAGATGTATTTGTCCCATTCCAGTATCGACCAATCCGGCGTGATCCCATCAAGGTTTTTGACGGTCGAGGCCGCTTGCGTGGCCACGATCTCGCCGTCCTCTATAAAGGCAAGACCATGGATTTTGCGCCGGTCGGCAGGCCAGCGCCCATCGCGGATGGCCTGCATCAGATTGACAACAATCTCTTCGCCCTCGCCGCGCACGATCACATCAATCCAGGGTGCCTCGCTCAGCACCTGGCGGAACATGAAGGTGGCATGCACACCGCCCAGCACGGTAATGCACTCTGGCGCAACCTCGCGCGCGATTTTCATCACCTCTTCGGCCACATAGATTGAGGGCGTGATAGATGTTGTGCCCACCACATCGGGCCTCAGCTCTGCCAGCTTGGCGCGCAATGTGTCATCATCGATGTGATTGGTCATCGCATCTATGAAATGAATGTCATCAAATCCAGCAGCTTTGAGCGAGCCTGTCAGATATGCCACCCATGCAGGGGGCCAGTTTCCGGCAATTTCCGCGCCGCCAGAGTGATAATTCGGATGGACAAAGACGATTCGCATGGGTTCCCTCCAGTGTGTAAACAGAGGTTTACACATCTGGTGACAACTTCAATTGACACAGATCAAAGCCAGAGGATGTTCGGCAATAAACCTGCACTAGGCACGCGGCGTGCTTTGATGCCCGCCTTGAACCCAGAACAGCCTTGGGGGGATTTAGCCTTCTTCTTTGCTAAGCAACCCGTATTTGCGCAGCTTCACATACAAGGATTGCCGCGACAGGCCCAGCATTTCGGCAGCGGCAACGCGGTTGTTGCGCGTCAGTTCCAACGCGGTTTCGATACAGATCTTTTCGATCACATCAGTCGTCTCTGACACGATGTCTTTCAGGGTGGATGACCCCACCAATTCGATCACGCCCTGCATATTGCTGTCTGGCCCGCCTGCTTCGGGGCGCAAGGCCCCGGCGCTGGAAGCATTGCGCAAGACCAGCGCCAGAACCGGATCAAACTGATCATCCAGCCATGTGGCAGATACCTCTACCCCGATCTGTGCGCCGAAATCCGTATTCAGCTTGGTGGCATACATGCGCAATTGCCCGGCACGGCGCGCATTTTCCAGCAAGACCCGCAAATCCACCACGCCGCGCGCCAGAAATTCGGACAAAGACCGCCCGCGCACCGCAGCGGCAGAGGGTGAATCCGTCAGATTCAGGAATGTTTCGCTGGCGGCCAGAATATTGCCATCACGATCAGCGAACACAATCGCATCAGACCCGTGATTGAACAGTTGCCGCAAATTGGATGCAAGGCGCTGATCCCCCACCGACCCGCCCTCCGGGTCTGTCAGGCGCAGTATGGCCAATTGCTCGCCAGAGGCCCGGAACATTTTGCCACTGATCTGCACTTTGCGTTGCGAGGATTTCACCTCTGCTTCCAGAATTGCGGCAGCCCCGGCAGCGCTGGAAACCTCCAGCCCCGCCATGAGCGCTTCGCGGGTTTGGCCGGCCAGAAACTCTGCCAGCGGCTTGCCAATCAAATCAGCGCGCGCGCGGCCCAGCGTGGCGGCGGCATCATGGTTGACATCCACCATCTGCCCCGTTGCCACCGAAATAAGCACGATGGCATCTGTCGTAAAATCCATCAGCAAACGGTAGCGCGTATCTATTTCGCGTTGTGCTTCGTGGTCGCGTTCCAGCGCGATCTGAGCGTTCAGCAATAATTGCTGCATCTCTATTGTGGGGCGCTGGTCATGGCCCAGCATCAGCAGATGGTCGCGGCCCGGCAGCATGTATAACGCATAGCGCACAGGCAGCATATCATTGCCCGGCAAAATATGGGTCAATTCTGTCCAGCGCGGCGCGAAACCCTGGTCTTCCTGGCGCATTTGCTCTGTTCTGCGGCGCAGCTTCTCGGCTGAAGCCGTATCAAGCAAAGTGTCGATCTGTGCACCCTTCCAGCCGGGCACAACCGAAGCTTGCGCAGAACTGGCCTTGCCAGAAGCCGCCATAATCTTGCCAGTAAGAGAGACAATCAGACAGATATCAGCAAGCCCGGCGACAACGGACGCGATGAACGGGTCATCTACGAACCTTGCAACCTCTTGCGACAGAGATAGGCCCCCATGATCTGACATGGTCACTCGCTTCCCTCCTGCTGCCATACTGGCAGCGTTTTTCGCGGATATCGAGCGACGCCAACGCTACTCAGCGGCCGCACTGATCTGCTGAACGCCACAAAAATGAAGCGCATAATCAATGTCATTTGTAACAAGGTTCGCGCCTGTCATCTCTGCGATTCGGCCAGGATCATTACCGACAATTTCGTTTGAAACCAAGCCCCCGCCAATGATGATCGGCATATCAGGCACCGAGAGGGCGCGCAACTCCCGCACCATCGCGGCACAGGGCGGCAAAGACGAAAGATTGGATACCGAAATGAATACGGCGTGAAACCTGTTGCGCTCCATGATCTCGCGCAATTCGGATATCTGGGGCAGAAGCATGACCTTTACAGACACACCCCGCCAGCGCAACTGGTTGGCCGCAAGCATCGCACCCAATGTGTGCTGTTCGCCCACAGGCAGTGTCAGCAAGACGCGCCCATTCCCCTGCCGCCCGCTTCTGTCCGACACCCAGGCATGCCCAATCTCTCGCAACACATTCTGCATCCGCGCGCAGGCCATAGAGGCATGCAGGATGTCAATCTCTTCTTCATGCCATTGATGGCCTATCACGCTGACAGCATGGGGCAGATAGATATCCATCACCTCATCCGCCGTGATCCGCCGGCGCTGCAATTCACTATAGATCGCGCTCAGGCGGCTTTGATCACCGCTGCGCGCATAGGCCACAATCTGCTCGGCCAGATCAGAACTGAAACTGCGCTGCGCCGAAGCAGCAGACCGACGCAATTCAGAAACAACCCGCATCGCGAAACTGCGCAAGGATAACGTGACCTCGCGCCCTAGCTGCCGTTCCGAATGCGCCTGTCCATCCATGAGTTACCCCCCGCAGCCCCTCCCTTGCCTTGCGTCATGGCCCAATTGCGCGGCAAAGAGTCGTTCGCGCCAAGCGTCTCAGGAACGCTGCCGAATGTCAAATAAAACTTACACACTTTAAGTGGCGCATATATTCCAGGCAAGCGCGGCAGAAATATAATCTGTAATTCAAGAGTTTCACTGCGAAAACCCGCAAGAACAGCGTAAATTTCCTTTACCACCCCGCCCGGCAGGGTGTGTAAGTTTTAGTTGACACTCGCCATAAAGCGGGACTAGAATTGATGGTAGGAATCGAACTTGGGGGGCCTTATGGCGCAGAATCCATATCCCGCGCTTTACACGCCAGAGCAGCGCCGCAAGCGCGATGCCTCTCGCTGGACGCTGGTGCAAGGTGTTCTCGCCCCTGTTCAATTTGTGATCTGCATTGTGTCTGCCGCGCTTGTGATCCGGTTTTTGATGACAGGCGAAGGCTATATGGCCGCCACGATTTCGGTGCTGGCAAAAACACTGGCGCTATACACCATCATGGTCACAGGCGCGATCTGGGAAAAGGAAGTGTTCGGCCAATATCTGCTGGCCCCTGCCTTTTTCTGGGAAGACGTGGTCAGCTTTGGTGTGATCGCGCTGCACACATGGTATCTGGTGGCGCTATTCATGGGCGCCATGACGCCAGACAGCCTGATGCTGCTCGCACTGGTGGCCTATGTGGCCTATGTGGTCAACGCTATCCAATTCATCTGGAAACTGCGCATGGCGCGGCTTGGGGCACAAGCGGCCGCCGGGCAGCAGGTGTCAGCATGAGCGGCGGTTGCACAGATACCCCCGTCCTGAAACAGCGCGGCCAGCGCGAGGTATTCTGTGGCCTGACCGGGATCATCTGGTTGCACCGCAAAATGCAGGATGCCTTTTTTCTGGTGGTCGGCTCGCGCACCTGCGCGCATTTGCTGCAATCGGCGGCGGGTGTGATGATCTTTGCAGAACCCCGCTTTGGGACTGCCATTCTGGAAGAAAAAGATCTGGCCGGCATGGCCGATGCCAATGCAGAGCTTGACCGCGAAGTGGCCCGCCTGCTGGAACGCCGCCCCGATATCCGCCAGTTGTTCCTTGTCGGCTCTTGCCCGTCCGAAGTGATAAAGCTGGATCTGGCCCGCGCCGCCCAGCGCCTGAGTGCGGCGCATGGCCCTGCCGTGCGGGTGCTCAATTACTCTGGCTCTGGCATTGAGACCACCTTTACCGAGGGCGAGGATGCCTGCCTTGCCGCCATGGTTCCCGCCCTGCAAGAGACGCAGGCGCAGGAATTGTTGCTGGTGGGCGCGCTGCCCGATGTGGTGGAAGATCAGGCGCTGGATTTGCTGGCCCAGATCGGGATTGCGCCGGTGCGCTGCCTGCCTGCCAAACGCGCCGCGCTGGATGCGGCTATCGGCCCGAATACCCGCTTTGCCCTGACCCAGCCTTTCCTTGGCGAAACCCATGCCGCCCTTATCCGGCGCGGGGCGCAGCATATTTCCGCCCCCTTCCCCTTCGGCGCCGAAGGCACAACGCTTTGGCTGAAAGATGTCGCCGCCGCATTCGGGATTGGCCCGGAAAAGGTGGATCAGGTTGTGGCCGCCCCACGCGCGCGCGCCGAAAAGGCCATTGCGGCCGCCGCCCAGACATTGCGCGGCAAGAGTATTTTCTTCATGCCAGACAGCCAGTTGGAAATCCCGCTGGCGCGGTTTCTGACACGCGAATGCGGGATGCGCGCGCTAGAGGTTGGCACGCCCTATCTGCATGCCGATCTGCATGGGCCAGAGTTGGATTTGCTGGCCGCTGGCCCTGTGATTTCCGAAGGGCAGGATGTGGATTTGCAGCTTGATCGCGTGCGCGCCGCCCGTCCCGATCTGACAGTCTGCGGCCTTGGCCTTGCCAACCCGCTGGAAGCCGAGGGCCTGAGCACGAAATGGGCCATAGAACTGGTTTTCACTCCCATCCATTTCTACGAGCAGGCTGGCGATCTGGCGGCCCTCTTTGCCCGCCCGCTGCGCCGCCGCGCCCTGCTGCGTGGCCAGCACCCCAATATGCTGGAGGCCGCCGAATGACAGCCTTCATCCGTTGCAGCACAGGATACCAGCCATGAAGCTTGCGGTCTGGACATATGAAGGCCCGCCCCATGTTGGCGCGATGCGTGTTGTCACAGGCATGCGCGATCTGCATATGGTGCTGCATGCGCCGCAGGGCGATACCTATGCCGATCTTCTGTTCACGATGATAGAGCGGCGCAATCATCGCCCGCCTGTCAGCTATACCACCTTTCAGGCCCGCGATCTGGGCGCGGATACGGCTGGCATGTTCATGCAATCGGCCCGCGATGCCCATGCCCGCTTTCAACCGCAAGCGCTGCTTGTCGCGGCCTCTTGCACCGCAGAGCTGATTCAGGATGATCCCGGTGGGCTGGCCGAAACCATGGGCCTGCCCGTGCCTGTGATTGCGCTGGATTTGCCCAGCTATCAGCGCAAAGAAAATTTTGGCTGTGACGAGGCATTTTTGCAAATCTGCCGCACTCTGGCCCGGCCCATGGCCCGCACAGAACGCGTAACCTGCAACATCTTCGGCCCCACAGCGCTTGGCTTTCGCCACCGCGATGATCTGGCCGAAATTACGGGCCTGCTGTCAGAGATGGGCATAGAGGTGAACGTGGCCGCGCCCATGGGGGCCAGCCCAGCCGATATCACGCGTTTGGGCGCGGCGCATTTCAATGTGCTGCTCTATCCGGAAACGGCGGAATCCGCCGCGCGCTGGTGCGAAAAGGAACTGGGCCAGCCCTTTACCAAAACCATCCCCATTGGCGTGAATGCCACCCGCGCCTTTATCGACGAGGTGCGCGCACTGTCTGGCAGCACTCTGCCAGTGGACGACCAGCGCTTGCGCCAGCCCTGGTGGGCGGCCTCTGTCGATAGCACGTATCTTACAGGCAAGCGCGTGTTCCTGTTTGGCGATGGCACACATGTGATGGCCGCTGCCAAAGTGGCCCGCGATGAAATGGGCTTCGAGGTCTGCGGCATGGGCTGCTACAACCGCGAACAGGCCCGCCCGCTGCGCGCGCTCGCACGCGACTTCGGGCTAGAGGCGCTGATCACCGATGACTACCTCGATGTCGAACGCGCGATTGAAGAAGCCGCGCCGGAAATGATCCTTGGCACGCAGATGGAACGCCATATCGGCAAACGCCTTGGCATTCCCTGCGCCGTTATATCCGCGCCTGTGCATGTGCAGGATTTCCCCGCCCGCTATTCGCCCCAGATGGGGTTTGAAGGGGCAAATGTGCTGTTTGATACCTGGGTTCACCCGCTGGTCATGGGGCTGGAGGAACATCTTCTCACCATGTTCCGCGAGGATTTTGAATTCCACGATGCGGCTGGGCCGTCCCACCATGGGGGCAAGGCGCATCCGCTGCCACTCGATCAGACCGCCGCGCATGCGGCCGCGGCTGAAGCGGGCTCGATGCCCGCGCCAGACGCTCTGCCCCAAGCTGCCGTCCCGTCCCTGGACAATATCGTCTGGCTTGGCTGCGCCGAACGTGAACTCAAAAAAATCCCCTTCTTCGTGCGCGGCAAAGCCCGCCGCAATACCGAAAAATTCGCCGTTGAAAAAGGTCTGAACGAAATATCGGTCGATACGCTTTACGAGGCAAAGGCCCATTATGCTCGATAACAGCGCGCTCCAGCCCAAACCATACCGCTTCGTTGTCGTCACGCTTGACGCACATGCGGCTGGCCCGGCCTTGCGCGTTCTGCCGCGGTTGCGCGCGGATTTTCCGGGGCTGGATGTCTCTATCCACGCGGCTGCCGAATGGGCCGAAAACCCCGCCGCCCTGGCAGAGGCCAAGGCCGCCATAAATGCCGCCGATATTGTGGTGGCCAATCTTCTGTTCATCGAAGAGCACGTTACCGCCTGTCTGCCCGAATTGCAGGCAGCGCGGGCGCGCTGTGATGCCTTTATCGGCGTGATTGCCGATCCCCAGGTCGTGAAACTCACGAAAATGGGCGATCTGGACATGATGAAGCCCGCCACGGGCATTGCCAAGATCATGAAAAAGCTGCGCGGTGGCGGTGACAAAACCAAGCCCGCCTCTGGCGAAAAGCAGATGAGCCTGCTGCGCCGCCTGCCCAAAATTCTGCGCTTCATCCCCGGCAAGGCCCAAGACCTGCGCGCATGGTTTTTGTCCATGCAATACTGGCTGGGCGGTTCCGATGAAAACATCGAAGCGATGATGCGCTTTTTGATTGCGCGCTATGCCAGCCGGACAGAATGGCGCGGCATCAAGGCCGCAGCGCCCATAGATTACCCCGAAGTGGGGCTGTATCACCCCGATCTGCCTAGCCGCATGACCACCAACGCCGCCGATCTGCCGCGCCCCGAAAATGCCGTGGGCACTGTCGGGCTTTTGATGATGCGCTCCTACCTTCTCGCCTCGGACACGGCGCATTATGACGCCGTTATCCGCGCGCTGGAGGCCAAGGGCCTTGCGGTTCTGCCCGCCTTTGCCGGGGGGCTGGATGGCCGCCCCGCGATTGAAGCCTATCATGCAGGCAAGATCGATGCTTTGCTGTCACTGACAGGGTTCAGCCTTGTGGGCGGGCCTGCCTATAATGACAGCCCCGCCGCCGTGACCGTGCTCAAGGCGCTGAATGTGCCTTATATGGTGGCCCATCCTTTGGAATTTCAGACACTTGGGCAATGGGCGGCCTCTGGCACTGGCCTTGGCCCTGTCGAAACCACCATGCTGATCGCGCTGCCTGAAATTGATGGCGCAACTTGCCCCACAGTCTTTGCGGGCCGTCACGGAATGGAAAAATGCACAGGCTGCGCCCATGCCTGTCAGGTCGAGGAAAGCTCGCGCGAGATGGCGCCCTGCCATGAGCGTATCACCTCGCTGGCCGAGAAAGTGGCGCGCATGGTGCGCCTGCGCCGCACCCAGAACGCCGATAAGAAGGTGGGGATTGTCCTGTTTGGCTTTCCGCCCAATGCGGGTGCGGTGGGCACAGCCGCTTATCTGGATGTGTTTGAAAGCCTGTTCAACACCCTGCACCAGATGGCCCGCGAAGGCTATAGCCTGACACCCCCCGCCACCTCGGATGATCTGCGCGCGGCTGTGCTGAAAGGCAATGCGGCCACCTATGGGCAAGAGGCCAATGTCGCCGCCCATATCCCGGCCGAGGAGATGGTGCGCAACTGCCCGCCGCTGGCCGCGATTGAATCTGTCTGGGGGCCTGCGCCGGGGCGCGTGCAATCTGACGGGCGCGGGGTGTTCATCTTGGGCGCGCAATTTGGCAATGTCTTTGTCGGGGTTCAGCCCACATTCGGCTATGAGGGCGACCCGATGCGCCTGCTCTTCGAGCGTGGCTTTGCCCCGACCCATGCTTTTGCGCAATTCTACCTCTGGCTGCGCAATACCTACCGCGCCGATGTGATCTTGCATTTTGGCATGCATGGCGCGCTGGAATTCATGCCCGGCAAACAGGCCGGGCTTGGCGCGCGCGATTGGCCCGACCGCCTGATTGGCGAAATGCCCAATATCTACCTCTATGCCGCCAACAACCCGTCAGAGGCCAGCCTTGCCAAGCGCCGCTCTGGCGCGGTGACAATCACCCATCTTACCCCCCCTGTGGCGCAAGCGGGCCTCTATAAGGGCCTGCAAGAGCTGAAAGACAGCCTGACGCGCTGGCGCCGGATGCCCGCGGATGACCCCGCGCGCGCCGATCTGGAAACGCTGATTGCCGAACAGGCGGGCGCGGTGGATCTGGCAGGCGGGCCGGAAACGCTGTGGATCAAACTTCTGGAATGCGAAGATGCGCTTATTCCCGAAGGGCTGCATATTTTGGGCCGCACGCCCGATGCAGGCGCACGCGCAAAGCTGCTGGCCAATGTTGACACCGATGATGCCACCCGCGCCGCGATGGATGCCGCCCTTCAGGAAGACCATGAACTGCGTGGCCTGATGCGTGCGCTGGGTGCGGAATATATTGCCCCCGTTCCGGGTGGCGATCTGCTGCGCAGCCCCGAAATTGTGCCCACGGGCCGCAATATTCATGCCTTCGATCCCTTCCGCATGCCCACCGCCTTTGCCATGCGTGAAGGGGCCGTGCAGGCGCAAAAAATCCTCAATGCCCATCCCAGCCTGCCGCGCACAGTGGCCATGGTGCTATGGGGGTCTGACAATATCAAATCCGATGGCGGCCCGATTGCGCAGGCTTTGGCGCTGATGGGCGCAACCCCGCGCTTTGATGCCTATGGCCGCCTGTCTGGCGCCGATCTGATCCCGCTGGCGGAACTGGGCCGCCCGCGCATTGATGTGGTGATGACACTTTCCGGCATTTTCCGCGATCTGCTGCCCTTGCAAACCCGCCTTTTGGCCGAAGCCGCGCTGAAAGCGGCCCTTGCAGATGAACCAGAGGCACAGAATTTCATCCGCGCCCATGCGCTGGCCGCCGCGCGTGATCTGGGCGTTGATCTGGAAACCGCCGCCTTGCGCGTGTTCTCCAATGCCGAAGGGGCGTATGGTTCCAATGTGAACCAGCTTGTCGATAGCTCTGCCTTTGGCGATGAGGACGAATTGGCCGATGCCTATCAGGCCCGCAAGGGCTTTGCCTATGGGGTGAATGGCAAGCCCGTGGCGCAAGCGGAATTGCTGAAAGCCACGCTGAAAACCGTGGATATGGCCTATCAGAATCTGGAATCCGTGGAACTGGGTGTGACCACGGTTGACCATTATTTTGATACGCTGGGCGGGATTGCCCGCGCTGTGAAACGCGCGCGCGGCGGGCAGGATACGCCGGTTTATATCGGTGATCAGACGCGCGGCAGCGGCAAGGTACGCAGCCTGCGCGACCAGATCGCACTGGAAACCCGGTCGCGCGCGCTGAACCCGAAATTCTACGAGGCGCTCTTGGTGCACAAGGCCGAAGGCGTGCGCCAGATAGAGGCACATGTGACAAACACGCTGGGCTGGTCTGCCACCACGGGCACAGTAGAGCCGTGGGTCTATCAGCGCCTGTCAGAAACCTTTGTGCTGGACGAGGCCATGCGCCGCCGTCTGGCCGAATTGAACCCCCAAGCCAGCGCCCGTCTGGCAGGCCGCCTGATCGAGGCGCATGAGCGCAATTACTGGCAGCCCGACGCCGCCACACTGGCCGCGCTGCAAGATGCCGCCGATGAAATAGAAGACCGCGTTGAAGGGATTGCCGCCGAATGAGCAGACCCGCCAAATCACTGCAAACCTGGACAGGCGGGGGCCAGCCCCGTCGCCGATTGGTACTTGAACCAATGGCGCACCAATCGACGACCCCCGGGATATTTAAGCCAAGATGAAGGAAACCAGACCATGAGCCCAAGAGATGATATCCCCGACCTGAAAGGGCGCGATGGTGAAGGCTCGGTGCAGGTGCATCTTGATCCTGATACCAAGATCGAGGGTGCCAAGGTGTTTTCTGTCTATGGCAAAGGCGGGATCGGGAAATCCACCACCAGTTCCAACCTGTCAGCCGCCTTTGCCGCAATGGGCAAGCGGGTATTGCAGATTGGATGCGACCCCAAGCATGACAGCACATTCACCCTGACAGGCAAATTGCAACCCACGGTGATTGATATCCTCAAGGATGTGGATTTCCACGCGGAAGAGTTGCGGCCCGAAGATTTCGTAACCGAAGGCTGGGGCGGCGTGATGTGCGTAGAGGCCGGCGGGCCGCCCGCGGGCACAGGCTGCGGCGGCTATGTGGTGGGCCAGACAGTGAAACTGCTGAAACAGCATCATTTGCTGGATGATGCGGATGTGGTGATCTTTGATGTGTTGGGCGATGTGGTCTGCGGTGGCTTTGCCGCCCCCTTGCAGCATGCCGACCGCGCCGTGATCGTGACGGCCAATGATTTTGACAGCATCTATGCCATGAACCGCATTATCGCGGCGGTGCAGGCAAAATCGGCCAATTACAAGGTGCGGCTGGCGGGCTGCATTGCCAACCGCTCGCGCGAGACGAATGAAGTGGATCGGTTTTGTGACCGGGTGGGCTTTAACCGGATCGGGCATATGCCCGATTACGATGCAATCCGCCGCTCGCGCCTGAAGAAAAAGACCCTGTTTGAAATGGATGCCGATGACGAGGTTCTGGCGTGCCGCGCGGAGTATATGCGTCTGGCCGAACTGCTGTATTCGGGCACGGAACCGATGAACCCCGCGCCCTTGCCTGACCGTGACATCTTTGAGTTGCTAGGGTTTGACTGATGCGCGATCTGGCCCCGTCCTCCAGCTATGACAGCACCCGCACCCGCGTTGCCAGCTATTTCGATGGCACGGCCACGCGGGTGTGGGAGCGTCTGACATCTGACGCGCCGGTATCGCGCATTCGTCAGACGGTGCGCGCCGGGCGCGACAGCATGCGCGCGCTGATGCTGGCGCAGCTGCCCACGGATCTGCGCGGCGCGCGGGTGCTGGATGCAGGCTGCGGCACAGGGGCTGCCAGTGCCGAACTGGCCGCGCGCGGGGCCGATGTGCTGGCAATAGATATTTCGCCCAAGCTGGTAGAGATTGCCGCCACCCGCATGCCCGAAGGGCTGGCGGGCCGCGTGCAGTTTCGCGCAGGCGATATGCTGGCGGCAGAATTGGGCCGGTTTGACCATGTTATCGCCATGGACAGCCTGATCTATTACACCCGCCCCGATCTGGAAGCCGCCCTTGATGGGCTGGCCACACGCGCCGGGCAGATTGTGTTCACCGTGGCCCCGCGCACACCGTTGTTGATGGCGATGTGGCACACGGGCCGCCTGTTCCCGCGGGCAGACCGTTCGCCCGCGATGATCCCCCAAGACCATAAGCGCCTTGGTGTGGCGGGCCTGTCGCGCGTGGGCCGGGTCTCGCGCGGGTTTTACATTTCCGAATGTCTGAGGGTGCAGCAATGATTATCCCCAAGGCCATGTTCAGCAAGATCGGCATGAATTGGCTGCCCTTTGCAGATGCGGCCTCTGAAGGGTTGCCGCTGCGCCAGATTTTGCGGCTGAGCCTGTTTCAGGTATCGGTGGGCATGGCCACAGTGCTTCTGCTGGGCACGCTGAACCGCGTGATGATTGTGGAACTGTCACTCGCCGCCAGCATTGTGGCCGTCATGATCGCGCTGCCGGTGCTGATTGCGCCCTTCCGGGCGCTGCTTGGCTTTCGCTCTGACAACCATCGCTCGGCCATTGGCTGGAAGCGCATTCCCTATCTGTGGTTCGGCTCGCTCTGGCAATTCGGGGGGCTGGCCATCATGCCCTTCGCGCTGTTGGTGCTGACAGGCGATGTGGTGCATGATGTCCCCTTCGCAGGTGAGGTGATTGCCGCATTGGCCTTTCTGATGACGGGCTTTGGCCTGCATATGACACAGACAGCCGGTGTGGCACTGGCCGCTGATCGCGCCGATGATGAAACCCGCCCGCGCGTGGTGGCGCTGCTTTATGTCACCTTCCTTGGGGGGATGGCCATTTCTGCGCTGATTGTGGGCTGGCTGCTGCGCGATTTCAGCGATTTGCGCCTGATCCAGGTGGTGCAGGGCTGCGCGGTGTTTACGCTGGCGCTGAATATCATCGCGCTGTGGAAGCAGGAAAAGATCAAACCCATGACGCGCGCAGAGCGCGAGGCCCCCAAGCCCGCCTTTCGCGATGCGTGGAATGATTACATCAAGGGCGGGCAGGCGGGGCGCTTGCTGGCAGTGGTGTTTCTGGGCGGTCTGGCCTTCAATATGCAAGATGTGCTGCTGGAACCCTATGGCGGCGAAATTCTGGGCCTGTCTGTTGCGGCCACAACCACCTTGACCGCTGTCTGGGCCTTGGGCGCACTCAGCGGGTTTTGGCTGGCCGCGCGCTGGCTGGCGCGCGGGGTGGATCAGTTTCGCATGGCGGGGCTGGGCATTCTGATCGGGATTTTCGCGTTTTCGGCCGTTATCTTTGCCGGGCCACTGCAATCCGGGGGCCTGTTCTATTTCGGGGCGCTTTGCATTGGCTTTGGGCTGGGGCTGTTCGCTGTCTCCACGCTGACAGCCGCCATGGAAATGCCCCGGCGTGGCATTGTGGGCGGCGGGCTGGCACTGGGCGCATGGGGGGCCGCGCAGGCCACCGCAGCCGGGCTGGCCGTTGCGCTGGGCGGCGGCATTCGCGACACTGTGCAAGGGCTGGCCAATGCGGGCCATCTGGGCGCGGGCCTGATGACCCCCGATATCGGCTATTCTGTTGTTTACCATATCGAAATCGGGCTTTTGTTCCTGACGCTTATCATCCTTGGCCCCTTGGTCAAGACACGGATTCACAACTCTACCACACACCGCAACCAACGGATCGGCCTTGCCGATTTCCCGACCTGACCCAACGGAGGAAAGACCATGGATACCCCCTATGGCTGGCTGTTTTTCGGCAATTTCGATCTGGCGCTGATCTCGCTTTATCTGTTCTGGCTGTTTTTTGCCGGGCTGATCGTGTATATTCAGCGTGAGAACATGCGCGAAGGCTACCCGCTGGAAAACGATGATGGCAGCCACGCAAATTCGCTTTTGCCGGTTCCAGAGGCGAAAACATTTGTCCTGCCCCATGGGCGCGGCGAATATAACGCACCCGATTTCGTGCGTGAACAGCGCGAATTGGCGCTTGCGCCCACCGCTGGCAGTGGCGGCTTTCCCTTTGCCCCGACGGGCGATCCCATGAAAGACGGCGTTGGCCCGGCATCCTGGGCCATGCGCCGTGACGAGCCGGAATTGGATGGCCATGCCCATCCGAAAATCCAGCCCATGGCGAAAGTGGGCGATTTTGCCGTTTCCGCCGGGCGCGATCCGCGCGGGCTGCCTGTTGTGGGCAATGACCAGAAATCGGCAGGCAAGATCACCGATATGTGGGTGGATGTGCCAGAACAACTTGTGCGCTATCTGGAAGCCACGCTGGAGGATGGCACAAAGCGCCTGATCCCCATGCAGATGGTGCGGATCAAATCCAACATGGTCTATGTCAATTCCATTGATGCAGCCTCGTTCACCGATGCGCCCGTGATCGCCAGCGATGCGCAAATCACCAAGCTGGAAGAAGAGAAAGTCTCTGGCTTCTATGCGGGTGGCTATCTCTATCGCAGCGACAAGCGCATCACCTCTGCCACCAAGCTGGGGATACTGATGGGCATGCTCTCCAAGCCCGCCTGACCCACCCTTTGACGACCTAAAAAAATAAGGAACCGGCCCATGTCACACGATGATTTCGCCTTTGAACCTGTGAAGGGATTGCCAGAGCGGCCCCCGGAACACGAACGCATCCTGTGGCAGGGCCGGCCCGATACCTGGGCCTTGGCGCGCGAAGCCTATAAGATAAACTGGATTACCGGCTATTTCGCGGTCATCATCGGCTGGCGGGCCTCTATGGGCGCGCTGGACGGGGGCGCGGCCGGGGCTTTTGCCTTTGGCCTGCCCTATGCGCTGCTATGGGCGGCGGCGATGGTGGTGGTGGGGCTGCTGGCCTTGGTCGCTGCGCGCAGCACTGTCTATACCATCACCACGGCGCGGGTGGCCATGCGTATTGGCGCGGCACTTACCGTCACGCTGAACCTGCCTTTCCGCCAGATCGCCAATGCCGATCTGAAATTGCGCAAGGATGGCACAGGCACAATCGCGCTAGAGACATTGGGCGAGACGAAATTCTCTTATCTGATCCTCTGGCCCCATGCCCGCCCCGGCCATGTGCGGGTGACAAAGCCCGCTTTGCGCTGCATTCCACAGGCCGCGAAGATTGCCACCCTGCTGGCAGAGGCCGCAGAGGCGCGCATTTCCCAGCCCGTTATTGAACGCAAGACCAGCGCCACCGCCCCTGCCGGTGATCTGGTTGCAGCCGAATGAGGGGCGCCATGACCACGAACCCAAATATGCAAAAGCCCTTCCAACCCGGTTTCAAGCGGGCCGATAACAATGACATGATCCCCCCTGTTCTGGTGCGGGCCATGTTCGGGCTGGCCGCTATCTCGCTTGCGCTGGTGGCATTTGCCAGCGTCACCGGGCGCGAACGCGCCGCCATCCCCGCGCCTGCCCCCGTGGTGCAAAGCTGGTCAATCCGGCTGGTGGGCAATGATGCGCAATCCGTCACAGTGCTGGATGCCGGCGGCAACCTGATTGCTGACATGGATCATGGTGGCTTTGTTACGGTCATTCAGAATGGGCTTATGACAATGCGCCGCCGCCACGGGATCGATCCGACATTGCCGCTGGATATCATCCAGTTTGAAAACGGGCGACTTGCCGCGATTGACCCGCTGACAGATTACCGCGTCGAGCTGACACAGTTCGGGCGCGACAACCAAGCCGCATTCGAGCGGCTGCTTGCTGAAGTGCCGCAATAAGCGGGACAGGCTAAAGACCAAAGAAACCAAAAAAGGGAAAATAAAATGTCACTCTTCTCTCGAAAGGTCGAACAGGTGCCCTGCACTGTCGAAGTGTCGCACCGCTTTGAAGCACTTCATGCCCATGTCCGGTTCAATGACGGCTCTGTCGTGCATCCCGGCGATGAGGTGCAGGTGCAAGGCCCGCCCGTGCTGGCCGCATGGGGCGAATTGATCATAGAGGATCGCATTGCCACCATCACCCGCGCAAACGCGCTGGAACGTCTTTGGACACGGCTGACAGGCGATTTCGAATTCATGGAACTCTGTGAATTCTCTTTCTCAGAGGAGATGAGCGTATGAACATGCACGCAACCACCCATGACGAACTTCATGCCGAAATGGCCGACAAGTTTGATACAGATGCAATGGCGCAGGAATCCACCCTGCTGAACCCGCGCTTCTACACCACCGATTTCGACGAACTTGACCGCATTGACGTAACGCCGGTGCGCGAAGAATGGGACAAGCTGATCGGCCAGATGAAAGCCGACCCCAACAAGGGGCATTTCAAAAAGAATGCCGATTGGGACAAGGTGGATTGGGACGGCATGGAGCCGAAACTCAAGCGCGAGTTCATTGATTTTCTGGTGTCCAGCTGCACAGCCGAATTTTCGGGCTGCGTGCTGTATAAGGAAATGAAGCGCCGTGGCAAAAACCCCGATATTTGCGAGTTGTTCAATTACATGGCGCGCGACGAGGCGCGGCATGCGGGCTTTATCAATGATGCGCTGCGCGAGGCGGGTGTGGCGGTGAATCTGGGCTTTCTGACCAAGGCCAAGAAATACACCTATTTCCGGCCCAAATTCATCTACTACGCGACATACCTGTCAGAAAAGATCGGCTATGCGCGCTATATCACCATCTACCGCCATCTGGAGCAGCACCCAGAGCAGCGCTTTCACCCGATTTTCAAATGGTTCAAGGAATGGTGCAATGATGAATTCAGCCATGGCGAAGCATTCGCCCTGCTGATGCGCACCGACCCCAAGCTGACGGAAAGCTTTGCCAACAAGCTTTGGATCCGGTTTTTCCTGACTGCGGTATATTCCACCATGTATGTGCGCGACCATGCGCGCCCAGCCTTTCACGAGGCGCTGGGGGTGGATATTGATTGGTATGATCAAGAGGTGTTTCGCAAAACCTCTGAAATCGCCAAGCAGGTATTCCCGATGGAACTGGATATCGACCACCCGCGCTGGATGCCCAACCTCAAGCGCATGGAACGGGCATTTCGCAAGATAGAAGCCGGCGAAAAGCAGGGCGGTATTGCAGGGCGGATTGCGAAATTTGGCGCCGGGGCACAGGCGGCATGGGCCTTTGTGTCGCTCTATACCATCCCGGTCAAGAAAAGCACGCCTCCCGCTTCGGTGCGTCTGGAACCGGCTTACTGATACTGTGGGGCGCGTGCGCAGGCACGCCCCCCACTCTTGCCACAGGAGAGAGCGCCCATGTTTGAAACCCCCTGGATCGCCGCACTTGCTGCGCTTTTCCTGTGGTGGTTCGCCACGGGCATCTTGCTGTGGCGCGTACATGCGGCCGATCGGGGCGGGCCAGACCAACACGCGTGGTCTGTGATCCTGTCTTTGCCGCTATTTGCCGCCGGGGCTTTGGGCGTGAATGCCACCCTGGCCGATAACAGCGCGCAGGGCGTGTGGTTTGCGTTTCTTTCGGCGCTCGCGCTTTGGGCCTGGGTGGAACTGGCCTTTTTGTCGGGCGTTGTAACCGGCCCCAATACCCGCCCCTGCCCGGATGGGCTGGCACCAGGCGCGCGGTTCTGGGCGGCGTTTCGCACTGTGGCCTGGCATGAATTCCTGCTTGCGGGCGTGCTGGTGGTGCTGATGCTGGCCTGCATTGGCGCGCAAAACAGTTTCGCGCTCTGGACATTCCTTGTGCTTTTCGCGGCGCGCATCTCGGCCAAGCTGAACCTGTTTCTGGGTGTGCCGCGTATCAATACCGATTTTCTGCCCAAACCGCTGGCGCATCTGTCCAGCTATTTCCGCCAAGGCCCTGTCAGCGGGTTTTTCCCGCTTTCTGTCACGCTCTTGGCGCTGGCGGTGGGGTGTTTTCTGGAACGGCTGTGGCGGGCGCATCAGGCCGCCGATCAGGGCGCGATCATCGGCTTTACGCTTCTTTCCATGCTTACCGCGCTTGCACTGCTGGAACATTGGTTCATGGTCTGGCGGGTGCGCGATGACAAACTCTGGCGCTGGATGATCCCTGCGCCCAACACCACAAAACGAAAAACATGACCGAGGGGATCCTAATGGACTTTGACATTCATTTCAAAACCGCACTCGATACGCTGAAATCCGAGGGCAATTATCGCATCTTTGCCGAGGTAGAGCGTCAATGTGGCAGCTTCCCGAAGGTCAAGCATTTTGCCGGGCCAGAGGTGCAGGAAGTGACTGTCTGGTGCTCGAACGATTATCTGGGCATGGGCCATCATCCCGATGTGGTCGACAGCATGGTGCGCGCGGTTCAGGCCTGCGGCACAGGGGCGGGCGGCACGCGCAACATATCGGGCAACAACCACCTGCACCGCATTCTGGAAGAGGAACTTGCCGATCTGCATGGCAAGGAATCGGCGCTGCTGTTTACCTCTGGCTATGTGTCCAACTGGGCGGCGCTGTCCACTTTGGGCGCGCGCATTCCCAATGCCGTTATTCTGTCGGACGAGAAAAACCATGCCAGCATGATTGAAGGCATCCGCCATTCCCGCGCCGACAAGGTACTGTGGAAGCATAACGACTGGCGCGACCTTGATCGCAAGCTGAAAGCGGTGGGCGACAGGCCCAAGATTGTGGCGTTTGAATCTGTCTATTCCATGGATGGCGATATCTGCCCCATGCGCGAGATTGTGGAAGTGGCCGAAGCGCATGGCGCGCTGACATATCTGGACGAAGTGCATGCCGTGGGCATGTATGGCCCCCGCGGTGGTGGCATTTCGGAAGAACGTGGGCTGGCCCACCGCATTTCGCTGATCGAGGGCACGTTGGGCAAGGCTTTTGGGGTGATGGGCGGCTATATCACCGGGTCAGAGGCGCTGTGTGATTTCATCCGCTCTTTTGCGTCGGGTTTCATCTTTACCACGGCGCTGCCGCCAGCAGTTGCGGCAGCGGCCACGGCCTCTATCCGACATCTGAAGCAATCAGACAGTGAGCGCATGGCCCAGCGCGACCGCGTGGCACGGCTGCGCGCGCGGCTGGATGCGGCAGGCATTCCCCATATGCAAAGCGACAGCCATATCATTCCCGTCATGATCGGTGATCCGGTGAAATGCCGCATGATCTCTGATATCCTGATGCGGGATTGGGGCGTTTATGTGCAGCCCATTAATTACCCCACTGTGCCAAAGGGCACAGAGCGGTTGCGCATTACACCGGGGCCGCTGCATTCGGATGCGGATATAGATCATCTGGTCAATGCGCTCTCGGCCCTATGGAAACAATGTGCAATTGCGCATGCCGTTGCATGAGAGTGCTTGACATGACGCGGGATAATCACACATCAACGCAAATCTGGTAATCACCGGGAGGAAACAGGACATGTCTTTCAAATTCGGCGCGGCTGCGGCTGCCCTGACACTAACCTTCGCATCACTGCCCGCCTATGCTGGCGATGCAGAAGCAGGCGCGGCAGCATTTCAAAGCCAGTGCCAGAACTGCCATAATGTGACAAACGAGGCGGGCGAGGTTCTGGCTGGACGCCCGAATGTGCGCACTGGCCCCAACCTTTACGGCGTGATTGGCCGTCAGGCTGGAACAGAAGATTTCCGCTATGGCGCATCGCTGGTGGAAGCAGGCGAAGCCGGGCTGGTTTGGGATGAGGCAGAGATGGTGGCATATCTGCTAGACCCAACAAGCTATCTGCGCGAAAAGCTGGATAGCAACCGTGCGCGCAGCCAGATGTCCTTCCGCGTGCGCGATGAAGCGACAGCGCTGGATATCATCGCTTTCCTGTCGCAATTCGGAGCAGTTGAAGGCGAGGAGGAAGGCGAGGCAAGCGGCAGCTAAGCCCCGCGCGCTGTTGCTTTTGCATATCATTGCCCCGGTGCGGCCCTTGCGGCAGTGCCGGGGTTTCTTTTTGCCGTCAAGATGGGGCGCATTGCCCGGCATGCACCTGCCTTGACAGGGCTGATACCGCTCCTGTAGCGCTCTTTCGAGGATTTGAATCTCGAAAGTTATCCGAAATGCACCATCCCCGCGCCGCCCGAACCGGCCCGCAAACAGGGGCCGCTTATGGCCGCTGACAAGATCATTCTTATCCCTGCGCGCTATGCGTCCAGCCGCTATCCGGGCAAACCACTGGTGGGGTTGCACGGGGCAAGCGGGGATCGCAAGACGCTGATAGAGCGAAGCTGGCGCGCGGCTTGCGCTGTCGGGGGGGTGGATGCGGTATATGTGGCCACGGATGACGCCCGCATTGCCGAGACCGCCACAGGCTTTGGCGCCAATGTGGTGATGACAGACAGCGCCTGCGCCAATGGCACAGAGCGCTGTGCCGATGCGCTGGCGCGCCTTCGCATTGCGCCGCGTGTGGTGGTCAATCTGCAAGGCGATGCCCCCCTTACCCCGCCATGGTTTATCACCGCGCTGATTGCCGCCATTGAACGCGGCGCGCAGATGGCAACCCCGGTGCTGCGCCTGACGCCTGCGTCTCACGCGCTGTTCCTGCAAGACCGCCTTGCAGGGCGTGTGGGCGGCACAACCGCTGTCATGGCCGCAGATGGCACGGCGCTCTATTTCTCCAAGGAAGTGCTGCCGCATACGGGGCGCAGCTACGGTGCGCATGATGTTGTGCCCGCCTTTCACCATGTGGGGGTTTATGCCTACACGCCCACGGCCTTGGCCAGCTATATGGCGCTGGGGCCTTGCGCGCTGGAAATGCTGGAAGGGTTGGAGCAGTTGCGCTTTCTCTATCATGGCCTGCCTGTCACCTGTATAGAGGTGGACGCGCGCGGCCGCGAATTCTGGGAGTTGAACACCCCCGAAGATGTGGCGCGCATAGAAGCCATTTTGGCGCGTGAGGGGATTGAATGACAACAGTGCAGATTGGCCAGATCGAGATAGGCAATACTCTGCCTTTCGTGCTTATCTCTGGCCCCTGCCAGTTGGAAACTCTGGATCATGCGCGCCAGATTGCAGGCGCTCTGGCCGAAACCTGCGCGCGGCTGGGAATACCTTTCATTTTCAAAGCCAGCTATGACAAGGCCAACCGCACCAGCCTAAGCGGCCCGCGCGGCCCCGGTTTGGCCGCAGGGCTGGACATTCTGGCGCGCATCCGCGCCGAATTTGGCTGCCCTGTGCTGACAGATGTTCACAGCCCGGAAGACTGCGCGCCAGTTGCCGAAATTTGCGATCTGCTGCAAATTCCGGCCTTTCTGTGCCGCCAGACAGATTTGTTGCTGGCCGCAGGGGCCACGGGGCGGGCGATCCATATCAAGAAAGGGCAGTTTCTGGCACCATGGGACATGGGCAATGTGGCGGCAAAGCTGGCCAGCACCGGGAATGAGCGCATCTTGCTGTGCGAGCGCGGCACATCCTTTGGCTATAACACGCTGGTTTCCGATTTCCGCGCCCTGCCAATTATGGCGGGGTTTGGCTATCCGGTGATCTTTGACGCCACCCATTCGGTGCAACAGCCCGGCGGGCAGGGCCAAAGCTCTGGCGGGCAGCGCGAATTTGTGGCCCTACTGGCGCGCGCGGCTTTGGCCGTGGGCTGCGCGGGCCTGTTTGTTGAAACGCATGAAGCGCCGGAGACTGCCCCCTCGGACGGGCCGAATATGGTGGCGCTGGCACAGATGCCCGCCCTGTTGGCGCAGTTGCAGGCGTTTGACAGGCTGGCGAAATCCGCCAGCCTGCCCTAGCGTGTATCGCCTTAGCTTTGCTGGCCGCGCGCAATCCGCAGATATGCCGCCAGCCGTTGCGCGCTTTGCGGGCGCAGCCGCGCGACCAGTTGGCGCGTGGCATGATGCGGGCTTGCGTCGCGCGCGATCTTCACAAACTGGCCAAGGCGTGTGCCCTCGGATTTGCGGGGGTTGTCTATCAGATGTCGGGTCATGTTATTCCCTCCTCTCGTCAGGTATTCATGATAGCACATCCGCGCCAAAGCGCCAAAGCACAAGGCGCGGTCTTGACGCCCCTGTGAACAGGCTCTAGCCAGTGCTGCGACCATTGAGAGGAAACTTCATGAGCAATCCTTCCCTGCTAATTCTGCCCGGTGACGGGATCGGCCCAGAGGTTATGGCCGAAGTGCGCAAGATTATTGATTGGTATGGCGCGAAACGCGGCCTTGTGTTTGATGTCAGCGAAGATTTGGTGGGCGGCGCGGCTTATGACGCGCATGGCACGCCTTTGCATGATGACACGATGGCCAAGGCGCAAGCCGTAGATGCGGTGCTTTTGGGTGCTGTTGGCGGGCCGAAATACGATGTGCTGGATTTCAGCGTCAAGCCAGAGCGCGGCCTGCTGCGCCTGCGCAAGGAAATGGATCTGTTTTCCAACCTGCGCCCGGCACAGTGCTTTGATGCGCTGGCCGATTTCTCGTCTTTGAAAAAGGATGTTGTGGCGGGGCTGGATATCATGATCGTGCGCGAACTGACGTCCGGGGTTTACTTCGGAGAGCCGCGCGGCATTTTCAAAGAGGGCAATGAGCGCGTGGGCATCAATACCCAGCGCTACACCGAATCCGAGATTGCGCGCGTGGCGCGTTCGGCCTTTGATCTGGCCATGAAGCGCGGCAAGAAGCTGTGTTCCATGGAAAAGGCCAATGTGATGGAATCGGGCATTCTGTGGCGCGATGTCGTGACCGAAGTTAGCCGCGAATACCCCGAAGTGGAACTGAGCCACATGTATGCCGATGCAGGCGCGATGCAGCTAACCCGCTGGCCGAAACAGTTTGATGTGATCGTAACGGATAACCTGTTTGGCGATCTGTTGTCCGATCTGGCCGCCATGCTGACAGGCAGCCTTGGTATGCTGCCCTCTGCCAGCCTTGGTGCACCTATGGAAAATGGCCGGCCAAAGGCGCTGTATGAGCCGGTGCACGGCTCTGCCCCCGATATCGCAGGGCAAGGCAAGGCCAATCCGATCGCCTGTATCCTGAGTTTTGCCATGGCGCTGCGCTATAGCTTCGATCAGGGGCCAGAGGCCGCACGGCTGGAATCCGCCGTTGAAAAGGTGCTGGCAGATGGCGTGCGCACTGCCGATCTGATGGGGCCGGATGGTGGCGTGCCTGTTTCGACCACAGAAATGGGCGATGCCATTCTGGCGGCGCTGGATGCCAGCCTGTAATACGCGCGGCGCGGTTCAAGGATACAACGCCTTGTGCCGCGCCATTTTGTTTTTGCATGGGTTCAGGGGTGTTACCTGCGCCAGCATGCGGCTTTTATGCACCGCTTGGTCATACTCCCCGGCCCTCCCTCTCTTTGCCCCGCAACGCCGCCGCCCGACCTCGCGTTATTTTACAGATTATTTTATTGTATACCATTGTGCACTGTTTACCTTCGCCCTGATTTCGCCTATGCTGCGCGCAAGTTTCAGCAGGGGCCTTACGCATGACCGACAAGACAATTCCCGACATCATCTATACCAAGGTTGACGAAGCACCCGAACTGGCCTCGGCCTCGTTCTTGCCCATCATCCAAAGCTTTGCCGCCGCCGCCGGCGTGTCTGTTGGCACGCGCGATATTTCGCTGGCGGGCCGGATTATAGCTGCTTTCCCGGATTTCCTGCGCGAAGATCAGCGCATCAATGATGATCTGGCGGAACTGGGCGAATTGGTCAAAACGCCAGAGGCGAATGTGATCAAACTGCCCAATATCTCTGCCTCTGGCCCGCAGCTATTGGCTGCAATCCGCGAATTGCAGGGCCAAGGTTATGGCCTGCCCAATTACCCCGACAGCCCCGCCACAGACGCGGAAAAAGACATCCGGGCGCGCTATGATGCGATCAAAGGGTCTGCGGTGAACCCCGTCTTGCGCGAAGGCAATTCCGACCGCCGCGCAGCTGGCGCGGTAAAGCGCTTCGCCCAAGCCAACCCGCATAGCATGGGCGCTTGGACGGCCGATAGCAAAACCGAAGTCTCTTCCATGCCTGGCGCGGATTTCTTTGCCAATGAGAAATCGGCCACTTTGGGCGCGGCCACCACCGCAAAGATTGTTCTGGTGGGCGCAGATGGCACAGAAACCGTGCTGAAAGCGGGTGTTTCTTACCCCGCGGGCACTGTAGTAGATGCCACTTTCCTGTCGGCCAAGGCGCTTGGCGCGTTTCTGGACAGCGAAATCGCGCGCACCAAGGACAAGGGCACACTGTTTTCCCTGCATATGAAAGCCACGATGATGAAGGTGTCAGACCCGATCATCTTTGGCCATGCCGTGCGCGCTTGGTTGAAACCGGTATTTGAAAAATTCGGGCCGGAACTGGCCGCACTGGGGGTGAACCCCAATTCCGGCATGGGCGATCTGCTGGCACGGGTGAAGGACAATGCCGCGATCATGGCTGCGATTGCCGAAGTGACCGCCGCGCGCCCGCCCATGTATATGGTCGATAGCGACAAGGGTATCACCAACCTGCATGTCCCCTCTGACGTGATTATCGACGCCTCCATGCCTGCGCTGATCCGCGCAGGCGGCAGGGGTTGGGGGCCAGATGGCAAAGAGCATGACACAAATTGTGTGATCCCCGATAATTGCTATGCGCCTGTCTATGATGAAACCATCAAATTCTTCAAAGCCAATGGCGCGCTGAACCCGGCCACCGCAGGCACAGTGCAGAATCTGGGCCTGATGGCGCAGAAAGCCGAAGAATATGGCAGCCACCCCACCACGTTTGAAATCCCTCATGATGGCACTGTACGGATGGTGCTGGAAGATGGAACCGTCCTGCACGAGCATAAGGTGGAAGCCGGCGATATCTGGCGCTCTGCCTCTGTGCGGCGCGCGCCGATTGAAGATTGGGTGACACTGGCGATTGATCGCCAAAAGGCGACGGGCTACCGCTCTATCTTCTGGCTGGATGCCAATCGCGCCCATGATGCCGAATTGATAAAGCTTGTCACCCCCATTCTGGAAGCCAAGGGCGTGGCCGACAAGTTTGAGATCATGGCCCCGCGCGAGGCAACCCGCGCCAGTCTGGAAACCATCACCAAAGGCGAAAACACCATCGCCATTACCGGCAATGTGCTGCGCGATTACCTGACAGACCTGTTCCCGATTCTGGAACTTGCGACCAGCGCCAAGATGCTGTCCATCGTGAAATTGATGAATGGCGGCGGCATGTTTGAAACCGGCGCGGGCGGATCGGCGCCAAAGCATGTTCAGCAATTGATGGAACAAAATCATCTGCGCTGGGATAGCTTGGGCGAATTTTGCGCACTTGGCGAAAGCTTCAAGTTTCTGGCCGATGCGCGCGGCAATACCAAAGCGCGCCTGCTGGGAGAGGCTGTAGAGGCCGCAACCCAAGGCTATCTGGACAATGACAATTCGCCCCAGCGCAAACCCGGCCAGCCCGATAACCGCGACAGCCATTACTGGTTTGCGCGCTATTGGGCCGAAGCTTTGGCCGCACAAACCGAAGATGCCGAACTCAGCGCCCATTTCACCCCAGTGGCCACGGCGCTGGCAGAGAGAGAAGCGCAGATCATCGCAGAACTGCGCGCAGATCGTGGCAAAGCCGTTGATCTGGGCGGCTATTACCACGGGGATCCGGTTAAAACCGCTGCTATTATGCGCCCATCTGCCACGCTGAATGCGATTATCGGCTAAGGCGACACAGCCAAAAGCTGCGTGCGCAAGCGCGCAGCTTCCATGTGCTGCAATCCGCTCGCCCAAAAAGAAAGAGCCGCGCAACCGCGCGGCTCTTTCTTTTTGGGCGAATGGCTGGACAGCCTTAGCCCTGAATGGATTTCTTTGCTTCTGCCGCTTTCTTGATCGCATCCGATGCTTCGGGGCGCGGCTGAAAGCTGGGTGCAGGTGCTTCTGGCGCGGCACTGACGCCACGGTTGGTCTGAAGCGGATCATCCTGACGCTGCACCGAACCCTCAAAATGCGCGCCCGATTCGATGGCGATGGTCTTGTGAATGATATCGCCTTCCACCTGCGCCGAAGATGTCAGACGCACTTTCAGGCCCCGAACACGGCCAATGACGCGGCCATTGATAACGATGTCATCTGCCACGATCTCGCCGCGGATGGTGGCGCTTTCGCCCACTGTCAGCAGATGCGCGCGGATGTCGCCATCTACCACACCTTCAATCACGATATCCCCGGTGGTTTTCAGATTGCCCGTTACTGTCAGATCAGCTGCCAGCACAGATGCAGCAGGCTTGGCCTTGGTGACATGGCTGGAGGACGACTCAGTCCCGCTTTGACGCAGGAAAGAAGGCGTTGCCTCTACAGTCTTGGCCGGAGCCTGTTCGGCCTCGGTTTTTGGCCCCGGTTCATTGATACGACTTTTAGAAAACATGCTGTCCAGCCCTTATATACGTTAGCGGATTGACTGCTCTGCCATTGACACGCACCTCATAGTGCAAGTGAACGCCGGTAGAGACTCCTGTAGTGCCCATACCACCAATTCTCTGACCGCGCGAGACCCTTTGTCCTACCCGCACATCTATGGAATTCAAATGCGCGTAATAGGTCTCGATCCCGAAGTCGTGCTGGATGACGACCAGATTGCCATAGCCGCCCTGACGCCCGGCCTGCTTGACCACGCCATCTGCTGACGCCGTAATGGCTGTGCCCCGCGGCCCGGCCCAATCAAGCCCGCTATGCATGGTGTTGCGCCCTGTCAGCGGATGGCGGCGCATCCCGAAACCCGATGTCTGACGCACAGCACCGGAACTGACGGGCCGCGCAACTGGCAAACGATCCACGCCTTGACGGTATGCCGTGACTTCGGCCATGCGATCCAGAATGGCATTGGCGCGCGCAATATCCGGGCTTGCCCCCATCACCCCGGAGGTGGACACCGCAATGGGCCGCAAGGATGCGGATTGTGACGAAGCCCCTTGGCGCACCAACCTGCGAATCTGGTCTGGCGACACACCGGCAGAATTGAAAACACGCTCCATGGGCGCGATCACGGCCTCCAGCGCCTCTTCCAGCTGGGAAAAGATCACATGGTTGCGGTCTTTCAGAAGTTCATTCTCCAAGGCCAGATGGCGGGCTTGGTTGGCCGCCTGCTCTGCCCCCACCCCCAAATCATGCGTATATTGAGATGCGCGTTCCATGGCGACCAGCAAGTAATCCAGCATCTGTTCGGTATCGCGGTTGCGATCTGCCGCCGTGCGGGTTGATCCCGTTTCAGCGGCCAGCGTGCGGGTTGCCTCTGCCAAACGCTCGCGCGCCTCGTCACGCTCGCGGGTGATGCGGCGCACGGTGCTGTGGATGGCGTCAATCCCCGTTTCCAGTTCCAGCCGGCGCTCTTCCGAAGCAAGAAGCTGCATCTGCATTTCGGAAATCCGCGCCATCGCTTCGGCAAAGCGGGTTTGCGCGGCCTCGGCCTCTGCCGCGCGCGAATCGCGCTCTGTGGCCAGTTGGTTCAGGCGCTGTTCATAATTGGCCTGTTCCCGCAAGGCTTGGTCGCGCAGGTTGCCAGACCCGATCACATCCATCAGCAAGATGGATGTGGCAATCACGGCCCAGGCAAAAAAGACAGACACCCCGGCAATGCCGATCGCTTGCGACAAAGGGCGCAACCGCACGAAACGCGTGGTATTGTCTGATCTCAGAAACAGGCGCTGTTCAGGTAATCTGCGCTCAAGGCGTTGGTTCACGCGAACGAGAAGTCGTTTCAAGGCAATTTTCCTGCTTAACTTTGGCGTCTTGCACGGGGTGCTGATGGAACTTCTTGCGATCGTTACACGGTACACGGGGTTACGAACACAAGCACTCATGCCCCCCCTGCATGTGTTACGGGCAGCGGCAGCATGGGGCAAGTTCTTAAGTCGTGGTTTTTCGGCAACAGTGGGCCTTCAGCGATTAATCGGCAGTATCTTGCCGATCCCCGCCCGCAATCGCCCCTCTGCACCGCGCCAGCCTGCTGTCCCTGCCCTCCTGCGGCTTTCATCTTGGCCAAAATATCCTCAGGGGGTGAATTGGGCCAAAGGCCCAAGAGAGGGCAGGCCGCGAAACTTCGGCTTGGCGGGGATTTTGCGCCTCTGGCTCAGGCGGGTTCCGACAAGGGCCAGTAAAAATCTGGCGGCAACCCGGCCTGTGCGCGCTTTTCCTCATTGAACGGGGGCCGCAAGGGGCTGTGGAAATAGCGCCGCACCAGCTCCAGAAATACCGGCTGCGGGTCATGCCCTTCGCGGCCACACAGGAAGTTGAACCATTTGGAACCATAGGCCACATGCCCCACTTCCTCGGCATAGATCACTTGCAGGGCCTCGACCGCCCGCGCATCGCCCGCACGCTGGAATATTTCTATCATGCCCGGCGTCACATCCAGCCCGCGCGCTTCCAGCACCATGGGCACCACGGCCAGACGGCCCAGAATATCGCCTGCGGTATCTTCGGCGGCGCGCCACATGCCCGCATGGGCGGGCATTGCGCCGTAATGGCTGCCAAGCCCCTCCAGACAGTCACACATCAGGTTGAAATGCTTGGATTCCTCATCCGCCGCTTTCACCCAGTCATCATAAAAGCCCAAGGGCATGTCGATATCAGGAAACCGCGCGATCATATCCCAATGCAGATCAACTGCGTTCAATTCGATATGCGCGATGGCGTGCAAGATCGCGATACGCCCTTGCGGGCTGCCGGGGCGGCGGCGGGGCACATCGCGCGGGTCAAGCAATTCCGGCGCATCGGGGCGCGCGGGCCTGTCGGGCGGGATGGCATGGCCCAGCGGCAAGGGCGCACCCGCCTTGCGCGCGGCAAACCATGTGGCGGCATGCTGGCGCGACAGGGCGGTTTTGGCCCGCCCGTCTGCCGTGGTCAGCACCGCAACGGCCATCTCGCGCAAGCTTTGGGTCATAGGGCGCGCACGGCGTCCAGCACGGCACTTGCATGGCCTGCGGCTTTCACCTTGCGCCAGACCTGCGCAATGCGGCCTTCGCCATCCACAAGGAACGTCGCGCGCTCTATCCCGAAGGATGTCTTGCCATACATGCTTTTTTCCACCCAGACGCCATAACGCTCGCATACATCGCTGTCAGCGTCAGAGGCCAGGATCACACCCAGATCATGCTTGGCCAGAAATTTATCGTGCTTGGCCACGGTATCTTTGGAAATGCCGATCACCTTTGCGCCTGCGCTCTCGAACTCTGCAATCAGGGCGGTGAATTCCAGCGCCTCTGTGGTGCAACCGGGCGTATCATCGCGCGGGTAGAAATAGAGAACCACTTTGGAAGGTTTCAGCGCCGAAAGTGTGACCTCTGCGCCGCCATCGCGGGGCAAGGTGAAATCCGGGGCCATGTCGCCTGTCTGTGCCATTGTCATCTCCCGTGTCACGAAATCGTTGCCCCTGTTGTAGCGGCTTGGCGGGCAAGTTAAAGGCCGGATGCAAAACTTGGAAAAAAGCGCGCGCCATGAAACTGTCAGAGTTTGATTTTACTTTGCCGGAAGATCTGATTGCAACGCGCCCCGTGCGCCCGCGCCCTGCCGCGCGGCTGCTTTTGGCGCAAGGCGATACAATCACAGATCGCCATGTGGCCGATCTGCCCGATATTCTGCGCCCCGGTGATTTGCTGGTGATCAATACCACCAAGGTTATTCCCGCCCGCCTTTTCGGGCAGCGCCCGCGCGACAGCGCGCAAGGCCCTGTTTCCGCCAAGATTGAAGTAACCCTGACAGAGCCGCAACCCGACGGCAGCTGGCGCGCCTTGGCCAAACCCCTGCGCAAACTGGCAGAGGGCGAAGAGATCATCTTTACCGACAGCCTGCGCGCGCAGGTGGTGCAGCGCGGGGCGGAAGATGTGGTTTTGCGCTTCAACCTTGCGGGCGATGATTTTGACGCCGAATTGGACAGGGCAGGCCAGATGCCCTTGCCGCCCTATATCGCAGGCCGTCGCGCCGCCGATGCGCAGGATCGCGAAGATTATCAGACCGTTTTCGCCCGCACCCCCGGCGCAGTGGCCGCCCCCACCGCATCGCTGCATTTTGACGCGGATTTGCTGGAACAGTTGCGCGCGATGGGCGTGGGCTTTGCAGAGGTGACATTGCATGTGGGCGCAGGCACGTTTCTGCCGGTGAAGGTGGATGATGTGCGCGCGCATAAAATGCACGCTGAATGGGGCCAAGTAACACCAGAGGCCGCGGCCCAGATCATGGCCACCCATGCCAGCGGCGGGCGCGTGATTGCCGTGGGCACAACCGCGCTGCGCCTGATCGAAACTGCCGCCACCGGCCCCGGCCAGATTGGCGCATGGTCGGGCAAGACGGATATTTTCATTACCCCCGGTTTCCGCTTTCAGCTGGCACATGGGTTGATGACAAATTTCCACTTGCCGAAATCCACCCTGATGATGCTGGTCTCCGCCCTGATGGGGCGTGAGCGGATCATGGGCATCTATGCCCATGCCATCGCCCAGCGTTACCGCTTCTTTTCTTATGGCGATTCGTCGTTGCTTTTGCCCTGAGCGCGACATCGGGTGTCGTTTCTGTCATAGTGGCGTTAGGGTGCAGGGCCTAAGCTCTTCGCAGCACTGACCGAAGGACATGCAATGCTAAAGGTTTTCACGGCCTCTTGGGCGCTCTTGCTGGGGCTGATGTTTCTGATGGTCGGCAACGGCGTGCAGGGCACATTGCTGGGCATCCGGGGCGCGATAGAGGGCTTTAGCACGCTGCAAATGTCTGTCGTCATGTCGGCCTATTTTGCGGGGTTTCTCTTCGGGTCGCGCATGGCGCCGGAAATGATCCGCAGGGTGGGGCATGTGCGGGTATTCGCGGCGCTTGGCTCCATGATCTCGGCAGTGCTGGTGCTGTATGCGGCGCTGCCTGACTGGATCATCTGGGCGCTGTTGCGCGTGCTGATCGGGTTTTGCTTTTCCGGGGTGTATGTCACGGCGGAAAGCTGGCTGAACAATACCGCCAGCAATGAAAATCGCGGGCAAGCGCTGTCGCTATATATGATCGTGCAGATGGTGGGCATCATTTCGGCGCAGGCGCTGATAAACTTTGCCGATCCTGCGGGGTATTTGCTGTTTATCATCCCCTCGGTTCTAGTGTCGCTGGCCTTTGCGCCTATCTTGCTGTCGGTCAGCCCCGCGCCCACCTTCGGCACAACCCGTGCCATGTCTATCAAAGAGCTTTACGATGTCTCGCCCCTTGGTGTGGTGGGGATTTTCCTGATGGGCGGTGTCTTTGCCGCAATGTTTGGCATGACCGCCGTTTGGGGCACAGAGGCCGGGCTAAGCGTGCTGGAAATCTCTGTCTTCACAGGCGCGATCTATTTTGGCGGGCTGGTGTTTCAGTATCCTATCGGCTGGCTGTCTGACAGGATGGACAGGCGCAAATTGCTTGTCATCGTCTCGCTGATCGGGGTGGCCGGGGGGGCGCTGGCGGTGCTGTTTGATCTGCCCTTTATCGGGCTGGTGGGGGTGGCGCTGATAATCGGGGGTATTTCCAACCCGCTCTATTCGCTGCTGGTGGCCTATACGAATGATTATCTGGATGGCGATCAGATGGCCGCGGCCTCTGGCGGGTTGCTGTTTGTCAATGGCGTGGGGGCAATCATCGGGCCGCTGGCGATTGGCTGGCTGATGGGGATCATCGGGCCGTCGGGGTTTTTCCTGTTCATCATCGTATTGATGATGATGCTGGTGGTCTATGCCATCTGGCGGATGACGCAACGCCCCTCTGTTCCCGTATCAGAGACAGGGCCATTCGCGCCCATGTCGCCTGTCGTATCGGCGGCAACGGTAGAAGCGGTCTATACCGAACTAACAGAACAACAGGCCGAATCTGGCCCGACATAGTGGTAATTCGGCACGTTTTCCCGCGCTCGCGCGTTTGTCAGGGCGAAATCCTTGTGAAACGCGCGAAACGCTGTCACGCTTAATGTGTATGCAGCAACCGCAGGTGAGGGATATGACAACGGTTGATGAGGTGATCCGGTTCTGGGTGAAGGATGTGGGGCCAGCGGGCTGGTATGCCACCGATCCCGCGCTGGATGCGCGCATTCGCGAAACTTTCAAGCCGCTGTGGGAGAAAGCGCTTGAAGGGCGGCTGGAACGCTGGACATCCTGCGCGCGCGGTGCGCTGGCCTTCATCATCGTGACAGACCAGTTTCCGCGCAACATGTTCCGCGACGACAGACGCGCCTTCGCAACCGATGATCTGGCCCGCCGCGTGGCCGCGCGCGCCTGCCATCTGGGCTTTGACTGCCAGACCCCAGAGCCAGAGCGCCAGTTTTTCTACCTGCCCCTGATGCATTCCGAAAGCCAGATGGATCAGGATCGCGCCGTGCGCATGTTCTTGCTGCGCATGCCCGAAACCGGTGCAGAAAATCTGCTTCATGCGCGCGCACACCGCGCCGTTATCCGTGAATTTGGCCGCTTTCCCTATCGCAACGCCGCCCTTGGGCGGCCCAGCACACCGGGAGAGGAAAGTTTTCTGGCGCGCGGCGGCTATGGCTCTGCGGTAAAGGCGCTGCAAGAAGCAGCATAAGTTTGGCCCGCGCCGCCATGCGCCCTGTGCATGGCGGCATTTCCCGCTTTGCGTTGCGGCATTGCAAAAAATAGTTTAATGCCAAACTAGTTTTGAACGGGGCGCGACGGGAGGAAATCGCATGGCTGCCAGATCATTTGATGTTGTTGTTATCGGGGCCGGGCCGGGGGGCTATGTGGCCGCAATCCGCGCGGCCCAGCTTGGGAAATCTGTGGCCATTGTAGAGCGCGAGCATCTGGGCGGGATTTGCCTGAACTGGGGCTGCATTCCCACCAAGGCACTGCTGCGCTCTGCCGAGGTGTTTCACCTGATGCACCGCGCCAAGGAATTTGGCCTGAGCGCCGACAATATCAGCTATGATCTGGATGCCGTGGTCAAACGCTCTCGCAAGGTGGCGGGGCAGCTTTCGGGCGGCATTGGCCATCTGATGAAGAAAAACAAGATCACTGTTGTGATGGGTGCGGCCACATTGCCCGCCAAGGGCAAAGTGGCGGTGAAAACCGACAAGGGCACCGAAGAACTGACCGCCCCCAATATCATCCTTGCCACAGGCGCGCGCGCCCGCGAATTGCCGGGGCTAGAGGCTGATGGCGATCTGGTCTGGACATATAAACACGCGCTGCAACCCAAGCGGATGCCGAAAAAGCTGCTTGTCATCGGCTCTGGCGCGATTGGGATAGAATTTGCCAGCTTCTTCAACACACTGGGTGCAGATGTGACAGTGGTGGAAGTGCAAGACCGCATTCTGCCCGTGGAAGATGCCGAAATCAGCGCTTTTGCCAAAAAGCAGTTTGAAAAGCAGGGCATGAAGATATTGGAAAAGGCGATGGTCAAGAAGCTTGATCGCGCCGCCCCCAAAGTAACCGCCCATATCGAACGCGGTGGCAAGACCGAGACAATGGAATTTGACACGGTTATTTCCGCCGTGGGGATTGTAGCCAATACCGAAGGGCTGGGGCTGGAAGCGCTGGGCGCCAAGATTGACCGCTCTTTCGTCGTGACGGACAAATATTGCCGCACCGGCGTAGAGGGGCTGTTCGTGATTGGCGATGCCACGCAAGGGCCGTGGCTGGCGCATAAGGCCAGCCATGAAGGGGTGATGGTGGCAGAACTGATCGCAGGCGGCCACCCCCATGCGGTAGATCCCGCCAGCATTGCCGGTTGCACCTATTGCCACCCGCAAGTGGCCTCTGTGGGCCTGACAGAGGCCAAGGCCAAAGAAGCGGGCTATGAGATCAAGGTCGGGCGCTTCCCCTTTATCGGCAATGGCAAGGCCATCGCACTGGGAGAGCCGGAGGGCATGATCAAAACGATCTTTGACGCCAAAACCGGCGAATTGCTGGGCGCGCATATGATCGGTGCAGAAGTGACAGAGTTGATTCAGGGCTATGTCGTGGGCCGCGCGCTGGAAACCACGGAAGAAGACCTGATGAACACTGTCTTCCCCCACCCAACCCTCAGCGAGATGATGCACGAATCCGTGCTGGATGCTTACGGGCGCGCGCTGCATTTCTAAGGGCCTCCCCCCCCTCTGTGGGGGGGGGCGCCCCCTCTTTCCTACATCGCTGCCCTTGGGTCTTTCAGGAAAGGAGCAGGCTGGCACAAAGGCCAGCAGGGGGCCACCTGTCAGCGTACGATCTGGCCGCCGGAAAGCTTCCAATCCTGCAAGCTGCCCAGATTATACACTTCGGCAAAGCCATTCGCGGCCATCTGTTGCGCCGCGCGCCCTGACCGCGCGCCAGAGGCGCAATATAGCGCCACCGCCTTGTCGCGAGAGAGTTTGCGGTTGAAATGCCCGCTGGCCGGGTCGGTTTGCGCGCCGATGTCGGATAGCGGGATATGCAGCGCGCCTTTGGCTTTGCCGCTTTGGCGCAATTCCCCTGCTTCGCGCACATCAATCAATGTCAGCGTGCCGGCGGCAGCGCGGGCCACGGCCTCTGACGGGTTGATGCGCTGCGCGTTGGCCTTGGGTTTGAGAAATGAAAACATGGTGGCATCCTTTTGGGGTTTGGCTCTCTATGCGCCAATAATTCAAAAATTGCAATCTATAAATTCAAACCTCTGCATATGTTGTCATTTCCGCGCCCTCGCGCCGAATTTCTGCACATGTTTACTCTTTGTTCGCATATTTTGGTTGGAGACTCGGCCCAACCTCTCTATCTTGCGGCTTTGGGCGCGTAAGGCGCAGTTGGGGGCGTGAATGTCTGAGCAGAAATTCATCGAAGTGCGCGGCGCGCGCGAACATAATCTGAAGAATATCGATGTCACCTTGCCCCGTGACAAGCTGGTGGTCATCACCGGGCTGTCGGGCTCGGGGAAATCCAGCCTCGCCTTTGATACCATCTATGCCGAAGGGCAAAGGCGCTATGTCGAATCGCTAAGCGCCTATGCGCGGCAGTTTCTGGATATGATGCAAAAGCCGGATATGGATCATATCTCCGGCCTCTCGCCCGCGATTTCGATAGAGCAGAAAACCACCAGCAAGAACCCCCGTTCCACTGTCGGCACGGTGACGGAAATTTACGATTACATGCGCTTGCTCTTTGCCCGCGCAGGCACGCCCTACAGCCCCGCCACGGGCCAGCCCATCGAAGCGCAGCAAGTGCAGGATATGGTTGATCGCATCATGGAGATGCCAGAGGGCACGCGCGCCTATCTGCTGGCCCCCATCGTGCGCGACCGCAAGGGCGAATACCGCAAGGAATTTCTGGATTTGCGCAAGCAGGGGTTCCAGCGGGTAAAGGTGGACGGGCAGTTTTACGAACTGGACGAACCGCCCACGCTGGACAAGAAATTCCGCCATGACATTGATGTGGTTGTGGATCGTCTGGTGGTGCGCCCCGGTCTGGAAACGCGGCTGGCCGACAGTTTGCGCACAGCGCTTGATCTGGCCGATGGCATTGCCGTTCTGGAAGAGGCGACCGAAGAGGGCACGCGCATCACCTTCAGCGAGAAATTTGCCTGCCCTGTCAGTGGCTTTACCATATCCGAGATTGAACCACGGCTGTTTTCCTTCAACGCGCCATCGGGGGCTTGCCCCGATTGTGACGGGCTGGGGGTAGAGCTGTTCTTTGACGAGCGCCTTGTTGTGCCGGATGCCGCACTACGGCTGGCCGATGGGGCGATTGCGCCATGGCGCAAGGGCAAATCGCCCTATTTCCTGCAAACCATCGAATCGCTGGCCAAGCATTACGAATTCGATTCCCGCACCCCATGGAAAGACCTGCCCGCCCATGTGAAGCAGGTGTTCCTGCATGGCTCCAATGACGAGGAATTGCCCTTCCGCTATGACGAAGGGGGGCGGGTTTACAACGTGACCCGCGCCTTTGAAGGGGTGATCCCGAATATGGAACGGCGCTACCGCGAAACCGACAGTGCCTGGATACGCGAAGAGTTTGAGCGCTATCAGAACCAGCGCGCCTGCGGCACATGCGGTGGCCACAGGCTGAAACCCGAAGCGCTGGCGGTAAAGATTGGCGGGTTGCATATCGGGCAGGTGACAGAGATGTCCATCCGCGAGGCTTATGCCTGGGTGGAAGGCGTGCCAGACAGCCTGAGCAAGCAGAAAAACGAAATCGCCCGCGCAATCCTGAAAGAAATCCGCGAGAGGATTGGCTTTCTGGTGAATGTGGGCCTGGATTACCTGACATTGGGGCGCCATGCAGGCACGCTTTCTGGGGGCGAAAGCCAGCGCATCCGGCTGGCCAGCCAGATCGGCTCTGGCCTGACAGGGGTTTTGTATGTGCTGGATGAACCCAGCATCGGCCTGCACCAGCGCGACAATGACCGCCTGCTGACAACGCTGAGAAACCTGCGCGATCAGGGCAATACGGTGCTGGTGGTTGAACATGATGAAGAGGCCATTCGCACTGCCGATTTTGTGCTGGATATCGGCCCCGGTGCGGGCGTGCATGGCGGCCGCGTGGTGGCACAGGGCACCCCGGCAGAGATTATGGCAGACCCGGCCAGCCTGACAGGCCAGTATCTGAGCGGCGCGCGCGAAATCGCGGTTCCCAAAGAGCGGCGCAAGGGCAATGGCAAGAAACTGACAGTGGTCAAAGCCAGCGGCAACAACCTGCGCGAGGTGACGGTGGATTTCCCGCTTGGGAAATTTGTTTGCGTCACAGGGGTTTCGGGGGGTGGCAAATCCACCCTCACGATTGAAACCTTGTTCAAAACGGCCTCCATGCGTCTGAACGGCGCGCGCCAGACCCCTGCCCCTTGCGAAACCATCAAGGGGCTGGAGCAGTTGGACAAGGTGATTGATATTGACCAACGCCCGATTGGCCGCACGCCGCGTTCCAACCCTGCCACCTATACCGGCGCTTTCGGCCCCATCCGCGACTGGTTCGCGGGCCTGCCCGAATCACGGGCGCGCGGGTATAAACCGGGGCGGTTTTCCTTCAACGTCAAAGGTGGGCGGTGCGAGGCCTGCCAAGGCGACGGGGTGCTGAAGATTGAGATGAATTTTCTGCCCGATGTCTATGTCACCTGCGAAACCTGCAAGGGCAAGCGCTACAACCGCGAAACGCTGGAAGTGCTGTTCAAAGGCAAATCCATTGCCGATGTGCTGGATATGACAGTGGAAGAGGCGCAAGACTTCTTTACCGCCGTTCCCGCCATCCGCGAAAAGATGGATGCGCTGATGCGTGTGGGCTTGGGCTATATCAAGGTTGGCCAACAAGCCACCACCCTTTCGGGGGGCGAGGCGCAGCGCGTGAAACTGTCCAAAGAACTCGCGCGCCGATCCACAGGCAGGACGCTGTATATTCTGGACGAACCCACAACCGGCCTGCATTTTGAAGATGTGCGCAAGCTGTTGGAAGTGCTGCATGAACTGGTGGATCAGGGCAATACTGTGGTGGTGATTGAACATAATCTGGATGTGGTGAAAACCGCCGATTGGATTATTGATATCGGGCCAGAGGGCGGCGATGGTGGCGGGCAGGTGGTGGCCCTTGGCACGCCAGAACAGGTGGCCGCGACAGAGGCCAGCCATACCGGGCACTATCTGGCCCCCTTGCTGCGGCCGGGGCGTGTGGCCGCCGAATAAGGCGCAAAATCTGCGGCGGGGCGGGGCTGCGCCCTTCCCCCGCCCCGCCCGCTTGGCTATGCTGGCGGCATGAGTAATTTGCCCCGCTTCATTCACTTGCGCACCCATACGGAATATTCGCTTCTTGAAGGCGCTATTCCGTTGAAAAAGCTTCTCAAGGATTGCGCCGCAAAGGGCTATCCGGCGGTTGCTGTCACCGATACCGACAACATGTTCGCCGCGCTGGAATTTTCGGTTCTGGCTTCTGGCTCTGGCATCCAGCCCATTCTGGGCTGTCAGATATCGCTGGCCTATGACCCGCCCGCGCCGGGGGAAAAGCTGCGCCTGCCTGCGCCTGTGGTGCTGCTGGCGCAATCCGAGCGCGGCTATATGAACCTGATGAAGCTGAATTCCTGCCTGTATCTGCCCAAGGACAGGCCGGTTCCGCAGGTTACGATTGAGGAATTGGAACAGTATAGCGCGGGGCTGATTTGCCTGTCTGGCGGGGCCGAAGGGGCCGTGGGCAAGCTGATCCAAACCAACCAGATGCCCAAGGCCCGCGCGCTGATGGAACGGCTGGCCGCAATTTACCCCGGCAGGCTGTATGTGGAATTGCAGCGCCACGCCACGCCCGGCGGGCAGATGATGGAGGCCGAGCGCCTGACAGAGCGCGCCTTTGTCGAAATGGCGCATGCGCTGGCCTTGCCGCTGGTGGCCACAAATGACGCCTATTTCCCCAAACCCGACATGTACGAGGCCCATGATGCGCTGTTATGCATCAAGGAAGGCACCTATGTGGATCAATCCGCGCCGCGCCGCCGTCTGACCCCGCAACATTACCTCAAATCCCCCGAAGAGATGGCAGCCCTCTTCGCCGATCTGCCCGAAGCGCTGGAAACAACAGTCGAGATTGCCCAGCGCTGCGCCTATAAGGCCGAAAAACGCGCGCCCATCCTGCCCCGCTTTGCCGAGGATGAGGTGGAAGAATTGCGCCGACAGGCGAGAGAGGGGCTGGCCGCGCGGCTGGCCGTGATCCCCCATGCCGCCCCGGTGGAAGAGTATGAAAAGCGGCTGGAATTTGAATTGGGCATCATCGAGGGCATGGGCTTTCCCGGCTATTTTCTGATCGTTGCCGATTTCATCAAATGGGCCAAGGATAATGATATTCCCGTGGGGCCGGGGCGGGGGTCTGGGGCGGGCAGCCTAGTGGCCTATGCGCTGACAATCACCGATCTTGACCCCTTGCGCTATGCGCTGCTGTTCGAGCGGTTTTTGAACCCAGAACGCGTGTCCATGCCCGATTTCGATATCGATTTCTGCATGGACAGGCGCGAAGAGGTGATCCGCTACACCCAAGACAAATATGGCCATGACAAGGTGGGCCAGATCATCACCTTTGGCGCGCTCTTGTCCAAGGCCGCCGTGCGCGATGTGGGGCGAGTGCTGCAACTGCCTTATGGGCAGGTGGACAAGCTGTCAAAGCTGATCCCGGTGGAAGGGGTGAAACCTGTCAGCATTGAAAAGGCGCTGGCCGATGAACCCCGCCTGCGAGAGGCCGCCAAGGCCGAAGAAGTGGTTGACCGCCTTCTGACCCATGCGCAAAAGGTGGAAGGGCTGTTGCGCAACGCCTCTACCCATGCCGCGGGGGTGGTAATTGGTGACAGGCCGCTGGACGAGCTTGTGCCGCTTTACCGCGATCCGAAATCAAACATGCCCGCCACCCAGTTCAATATGAAATGGGTCGAAGCGGCGGGGCTGGTGAAGTTTGACTTTCTGGGCCTGAAAACCCTGACAGTTATCCAGAACGCGGTTGATCTGCTTAAGCGCCGCGGCGTGGCGCTGGATATCGCCGCCATCCCGCTGGATGACAAACCGACATATGATCTCTATGCCTCGGCGCGTACTGTGGCCGTGTTTCAGGTGGAAAGTTCGGGCATGATGGATGCGCTGCGGCGCATGAAACCCACCTGCATTGAAGATATCGTGGCGCTTGTGGCGCTCTATCGCCCCGGCCCGATGGAAAATATCCCCACCTATTGCGAAGTGAAAAACGGCCTGCGGCCCTTGGAATCCATCCACCCCTCGATTGATTTCATTCTGGAGGAAACGCAGGGCATTATCGTTTACCAAGAACAGGTGATGCAGATTGCACAGGTCATGGCGGGCTAGTCCCTTGGCGGCGCAGACCTGCTGCGCCGCGCGATGGGCAAAAAGATTGCCGAAGAAATGGCCAAGGAACGGCCAAAATTCGTGCAAGGCGCCGTTGCCAATGGGGTGGATCAGAAAAAGGCCGGCGAGGTATTCGACCTGCTGGAAAAATTCGCCAATTACGGCTTCAACAAATCCCATGCGGCGGCTTATGCCGTTGTCAGCTATCAAACCGCCTATCTGAAAGCCAATTACCCTGTCGAATTCATGGCGGGGGTGATGAATTGCGATCTGCACCTGACAGAGAAACTGGCCGTCTATAAGCGCGAAGTTGACAGGATGGAGATTGCCGTCATCCCGCCCTGTGTAAACCGGTCGCGCGCGCGCTTTGACGTGAAGGATGGCGCGCGTGTCTATGCCTTGGGCGCGCTGAAAAATGTGGGCGTGGATGCCATGCGCCTGATAGTGGACGGGCGCGGGGACAAACCCTTTGCCACCCTCTTTGATCTTGCCCGCCGGGTGGATCTGAAACGCGTAGGCAAACGCCCGCTGGAAATGCTGGCCCGCGCTGGCGCTTTTGACCAGCTGGAACGCAACCGCAAGCGCGTGTTCGACAGTCTGGATGCGCTGGTGGGCTATTCCGCCGCCATTCACGAGGCCCGCGCATCCAACCAAGTGTCACTCTTTGGCGAGGCAGGCGCGGATATTCCCGAACCAAGGCTAAGCGCCTGTGATGATTGGTTGCCCACCGAACGGCTGGGGCAGGAACATCAGGCAATCGGCTTTTACCTTTCCGGCCATCCGCTGGATGATTACGCAGGGCCATTGCGCCGCAAACAGGTGCTGACATTGGCCGAGATAGAGAAAAAGGCGGCAGGCGGGCCGTTTGTGGCCAAGATTGCAGGCGCGGTATCGGGGCGGCAGGAACGCAAATCCGCGCGCGGCAACCGCTTCGCTTTTGTGCAACTGTCAGACCCGACAGGGCTGTATGAGGTGACTGTCTTCTCTGACACATTGGAAGCCGGGCGGCAGTATCTGGAAACGGGGCAAAATGTGGTTCTCACCGTCGAGGCCACGATGGAGGCCGAAACCCTGAAACTGCTAGCGCGCGGCGTGCAACCTGTGGATGCCGTTGTCGCAGATGCAGGCGCGGCAGGGCTGCGGGTGCATGTCGATGCGCCAGAGGCGATTTCCGCGGTCGCAGCCCTTCTGGCGCGGCACAAAGACGGGCCAACCCGCGCGCGCGGGCCTGTGTGGTTTTGCGTGGCGGATCGCGCACAAGGGCGGGAATATGATATCGATTCCGGGCAGGTATTTGCCATAACACCACAGATCAAAGGCGCGGTGAAATCCTTGGGCGGGGTGGTGATGGTGGAAGAGATGTGAGGGCAATTCCAAGGGAGGGTTGCAAATACAATTCAAATCTTCTCCAACAAACGCAATACAATTTATCTTATATATTTCATATATTTATATTTAAAGAAAGAGTTTGCACTTGCACGCAGAAGCCCTGCCAACGCTATACATTTTCTTGGATGAAGGTGGAAATTTTGACTTTTCCCGCAGCGGGACAAGGTTCTTTACCCTTACCTGTGTTAGCCTCTACAGGCCGTTCCGGCTGCATACCGCGCTGGATACCTACAAATACAATCTGATCGAGCATCGCATAAAACCGCGTATTGAGATGGAATATTTCCACTGCGCAAATGACAATCGGCATGTGCGTAGCAAGGTGTTTGAAATGCTCGGCCAAGAGGTGCCGCGAGAGTCGGTTGATGCCGTGATTGTGGAAAAGTGCAAAACCGGCCCGGCGCTACAGGCGCCAGAAAAATTCTATCCAAAGATGCTTGGCTATCTGCTTCGCTTCGCAATTGAGAAAGCGGCGCATGGACTGGGCGAAGTGGTGGTCATAACCGACAGCTTGCCTGTTGCCGGCAAGCGCAAGGCCATTGAGAAAGCCATCAAAACGACCCTTGCAGAGATGCTGCCAGATCGCACCCCTTACCGCGTCATGCACCATTCATCGAGCGCACATTATGGCTTGCAGATTGCCGATTACTTCAACTGGGCGATCTTTCGGAAATGGGAGCACGAAGACCCTGACGCATTCCAGAGCATTGCCCCACAAATGCGCAGCGAATTTGAAATTTTCCGCCATGGGGCGCGCAGATATTATTGAACAATGACCCCCCCGACTACCTTTCGGAAAACCCCTTGGGTTTTTGTCATCGGGGGGGAACCTTTATGAGATGCATATCAGACAAATCGTAAATTTCAAGTTACGATCCTGTGCATCTGCTATCAACCGGCAATCATTTCCGCCTGACGCACGATCACTTCCGCCTGTTTGATCGAAGCGATATCCACCAGACGGCCCTTATAGACAGTCGCCCCCTCGCCGCGCGCTTTGGCGGCTGTCATCGCGTCCAGAATCTCGCGCGCCTCGGCTACCGCTTCGTCAGACGGGGTAAACACCTCATTGGCCAGCGCCACCTGTTTGGGATGGATCGCCCATTTGCCCACCATCCCCAGCGTGGCAGAGCGCCGCGCCTGGGCGCGAAAGCCCTCATCATCCGAGAAATCCCCAAATGGCCCATCCACTGGCAAAACCCCATGTGTGCGGCAGGCGGCCACAATGGCCGATTGCGCCCAATGCCACGGGTCTGACCAATATCTCTCTGCGCCGCGCTGCATGTAGTAATTCTCTTGCGTGCCGCCAATTCCGGTGGTCGCCATGCCCATGGAGGCCGCGAAATCGGCCGCGCCAAGGCTCATGGCCTGCAAGCGGGGGCTGGAGGCTGCGATTTCTTCCACATGCGCAATCCCGGCCGCGGATTCGATGATCACCTCAAAGCTGATACGCTTTGCGCGCCCCTTGGCGGCTTCGATGCTGGAAACCAGCGCATCCACGGCATAGACATCTGCCGCGCAGCCCACTTTGGGGATCATGATCTGATCCAGCCTTTCGCCCGCCTGTTCCAGTAGTTCCACCACATCACGATACCAAAAGGGTGTATCAAGGCCATTGATGCGCACAGACAGGGTTTTATTGCCCCATTCCACCTCATGCGTGGCCTTGATGATATTGGCGCGCGCACTGTCCTTGTCAGACGGCGCAACCGAATCTTCCAGATCCAGATTGATCACATCCGCGCTTGAGGCCGCCATCTTCTCAAACAAGGCCACGCGCGAGCCGGGGCCGAATAACTGGCAGCGATTGGGGCGGGCAACGGGTGCAGGCTGGATGCGAAAGCTCATGGCGAAACCTTTCGAGTCAGGAAATTTCGGAATATGTGGGGCTGTGGTTATATTCTTGCGCAGACCCCTGCAAGCAAATTTCTGCACCTGCGAAAACACGGGGCTGGGCGCGCAGATTTGACGTATTGCGCACGAAAACTGTGCGAATACTGCAATTAATGCATGATCCTTCGAATAAATCTGCAAGAATGTCGCAAAATCACGAATACATTGCCTGTGATTTGGGCGAAACTTCGCCAAAGACTGCTCCCCCCATGCCAACCGGAGGCCGCCATGATCGAAACCCCCTATCTGTTGTTTCTGGGCGATGCGCCCGATGCGCTGGCCGCGAAAGTGGCGCAGGGCATAAAGGACTGGCGCCCAGAGTTTGCGCTTGGACAGTTCCGTATGGAGGGCTGCAAAGCCGATATGAAATTGCCCGATATGACGCTGGCTCAGGCCAAGGCAGCAGGCGCGAAAACCCTGGTGATTGGTGTGGCCAATCGCGGCGGCGTCATCTCTGCGGCCTGGAAAAAAGTGCTGGTTGCCGCGCTGGAGGAAGGGTTTGATCTGGCCTCTGGCCTGCATAACCTGTTGCGCGACGAGCCTGACCTGAAAGCCGTGGCCCAAGCCTGCGGGCGCCAGCTGCACGATGTGCGCGTTCCTGCGGTGGCCTATCCGATTGCCAATGGCATAAAGCGCAGCGGCAAGCGCTGCCTGGCCGTGGGCACGGATTGTTCCGTAGGGAAGATGTACACGGCGCTGTGCATGGAACGCGAGATGGTCGCGCGCGGCATGAAGGCCAGCTTCCGCGCCACCGGCCAGACAGGTATCCTGATTACCGGCGATGGCGTGCCGCTGGATGCGGTGATCGCCGATTTCATGGCGGGTTCGGTGGAATGGCTGACCCCGGACAATGACCCCGACCATTGGGATCTGATAGAGGGGCAAGGAAGCCTGTTTCATGTGTCTTATTCCGGGGTCACGCTGGCGCTGATCCATGGCGGCCAGCCCGATGCGCTGATCCTGAGCCATGAGCCAAGCCGCGCGCATATGCGCGGCCTGCCGGGTTATGCCCTGCCTTCGCTGGAAGATTTGCGCGATATGGCGCTGGCTTTGGCGCGGGTGGCCAACCCCGACTGCGCGGTGGTGGGGATTTCGATCAACACCGCCGCGCTCTCGGATGCAGAGGCGCTGGCCTATTGTGCCGAAGTGGAAGCGCGCATGGGCTTGCCAACGGTTGACCCCTTCCGCCACGGGGCCGGGCGTCTGGTGGATGCGTTGCAAGCGCTGTAATCGGGGCACAGAGGGGCTTTGCCCCTCTTGGCCTGCGGCCAATTCACCCCAGGATATTTTTGCCAAGATGAAAGGGCCAAAGCATGCTGACAGTCACCGAGGATCGTTTTGCCCTGGCAGAGGTATTCACCATCGCGCGCGGCTCGCGCACGCATGCCGATGTGCTGAGCGTGACTGTGGCGCGTGACGGCGTGCAGGGGCGCGGGGAATGTGTGCCCTATGCGCGCTATGGCGAGACATTGGCCTCGGTGCGCGCGCAGATTGCGGGCCTGCGTGATGGGATTGACCGCGCCGCCCTGCAAGAGGCCCTGCCCGCCGGGGCCGCGCGCAATGCGGTGGATTGTGCGCTCTGGGATTGGGAGGCCAAACGCGCCGGGCGGCGGGTTTGGGAATTGGCGGGGCTGGCGCGGCCAGAGCCTGTGATCACGGCCTTTACCCTGTCGCTGGACAGCCCGGAGAAGATGGAGGCGGCGGCGCGCAAACATGCCGCACGGCCTGTGTTGAAGATCAAGCTGGGCACGCCGGATGATATGGCGCGGCTGGAGGCCGTGCGGCGCGGCGCGCAGCGCGCCACGATCATCGTGGATGCCAATGAAGGCTGGAGCGCTGAAGTATATCGCGATCTGGCGCCGCATTTGCTGCGTCTGGGGGTGGCGATGGTGGAGCAGCCTTTGCCTGCGGGCCAGGATGACATGCTGGCAGAGATTGCGCGCCCTTTGCCAGTCTGTGCCGATGAAAGCTGCCATGACCGCGCCAGCCTGCCCGCGCTGCGGGGCAAATATGACATGATCAATATCAAGCTGGACAAGACCGGCGGCCTGACAGAGGCCCTGGCGCTGCGCGATGCCGCGCGCGCGGCGGGTTTTCGCGTGATGGTGGGCTGCATGGTGGGCAGTTCTCTGGCCATGGCCCCTGCCGTGCTTGTGGCGCAAGGCGCAGAGGTGGTGGATCTGGATGGCCCGCTTTTGCTGGCCGAGGATCGCGCGCAGCCCTTGCGTTATGATGCCGGGGGCGTGCACCCGCCCGAAGCTGCGCTTTGGGGGTAAGCACTCTTCCCCAAGGGCCGCGCATGCGCTATGCACTGCGCCAAACCGGAGGATAGCCAAATGCCAAGATACCGCTCGCGCACGACAACGCATGGACGCAACATGGCCGGGGCCCGTGGCCTGTGGCGCGCAACAGGGATGAAGGACAGCGATTTCGGCAAGCCGATTATCGCCATTGTCAACAGTTTTACCCAGTTTGTGCCCGGCCATGTGCATTTGAAAGACCTGGGCCAGATGGTGGCGCGCGAAGTGGAAAAAGCGGGCGGCGTGGCCAAGGAATTCAACACCATTGCGGTGGATGATGGCATTGCAATGGGCCATGACGGGATGCTGTATTCCCTGCCCTCGCGCGAGGTGATTGCGGATTCGGTGGAGTATATGGTCAATGCCCATTGCGCCGATGCCATGGTGTGCATTTCCAATTGCGACAAGATCACGCCCGGCATGCTGATGGCCGCGATGCGGCTGAATATTCCCTGCGTCTTTGTCTCTGGTGGCCCGATGGAGGCTGGCAAGGTAGAGATTGACGGCGTGATCAAGGCGCTGGATCTGGTGGATGCGATGGTTGTGGCCGCCGATGAGCGCTACACGGATGAGCAGGTGAAGCAATATGAGCAAGAGGCCTGCCCGACCTGCGGCTCTTGTTCCGGGATGTTCACGGCCAATTCCATGAACTGCCTGACAGAGGCGCTGGGCCTGTCGCTGCCGGGCAATGGCTCTACCCTTGCAACCCATGCCTATCGCAAGAAACTGTTCTTGCGCGCGGGCCATGTGATTGTCGATCTGGCCAAGCGCTATTACGAGCAGGATGATGACAGCGTTTTGCCGCGCAATATCGCCAGCTTTGAAGCCTTTGAAAATGCGATGTCGCTGGATATTGCCATGGGTGGTTCCACCAACACGGTTTTGCACCTGCTGGCCGCCGCCTATGAGGGCGGGATAGAATTTACCATGGCCGATATTGACCGGTTGTCGCGCCGCGTGCCCTGCCTGTGCAAAGTGGCACCTGCGAAATCTGATGTGCATATGGAAGATGTGCACCGCGCTGGCGGGATTATGTCCATTCTGGGAGAGTTGGATCGCGCGGGCCTGCTGCACCGCGATTTGCCCACTGTCCATAGCCCCACGATGGGCATGGCGCTGGATATGTGGGATATCGCGCGCAGCACAGACCCGGAGGTGCTGGATTTCTTTGCCGCAGCCCCCGGCGGTGTGCGCACGACCGAAGCCTTCAGCCAATCCAAGCGCTATAACTCGTTGGATACAGACCGCGAAAAGGGCGTGATCCGCAGCAAGGAACATGCCTTTAGCCAGGATGGCGGTTTGGCCGTGCTGTTTGGCAATCTGGCCGAACAGGGCTGCATTGTGAAAACGGCGGGCGTGGATGAATCGATCCTGAAATTCTCTGGCCCTGCGCATGTGTTTGAAAGCCAGGATGACGCCGTTAGCGGCATTTTGACAGGCAAGGTGCAGGCGGGCGAAGTGGTGGTGATCCGCTATGAGGGGCCGCGCGGTGGCCCTGGCATGCAAGAGATGCTGTATCCCACCAGCTATCTGAAATCCAAGGGCCTGGGCGCGGCCTGTGCCCTGGTAACAGATGGGCGGTTTTCGGGGGGCACATCGGGCCTCTCTATCGGCCATGTCAGCCCAGAGGCAGACGAGGGCGGGTTGATCGGGCTGGTGGAACAGGGCGATCTGATCGAAATCGACATTCCCAATCGCCGGATTCATCTGGCGGTGGACGAGGCCACAATTGCCGCACGGCGCAAGGCGCAGGATGAAAAGGGCTGGAAACCGGCCAAACCGCGCCCGCGCAAAGTCTCTGCTGCGCTGCGCGCCTATGCGGCGCTGACAACATCGGCGGCCATGGGGGCTGTCCGCAAATTGCCCGAAGGATGGTAATATATGAGCCGCACTGTCTATGTGAATGGCAGCTATCTGCCCGAAGAGGAAGCGACTGTCTCTGTCTTTGACCGGGGCTTTCTGATGGCGGATGGCGTCTATGAGGTAACAACCGTCATAGATGGCAAGCTGATTGATTTTGATGGCCATTTCACACGGCTGCAACGGTCGCTGACAGAGCTGGACATCACCAACCCGATGGATCGGGATGCCTGGCTGGAGGTGCATCGCCAGCTTGTGGCCCAAAATGGGCTGGATCAGGGCATGATCTATCTGCAAGTCACGCGCGGCGCGCCCGGTGACAGGGATTTCATCTTTCCAGACCCGGAAACCACCGCCCCAACCGTGGTTCTGTTCACCCAGTCCAACCCCGCGCTGGTGGATAGCCCGAAGGCCAAGAAGGGGATCAAGGTAATCGCGATAGAGGATATCCGCTGGGGGCGGCGCGATATCAAAACCGTGCAATTGCTATACCCCAGCATGGGCAAGATGATGGCCATCAAGGCGGGCTGTGATGATGCCTGGATGGTGCAGGATGGCGCTGTGACCGAGGGCACATCAAACAACGCCTATATCATCAAGGATGGGCGGATCATTACGCGCGCGCTGTCCAATGACATCTTGCACGGCATTACCCGCGCAGCCGTGCTGCGCTTTGCGCGCGAGGCGCAAATGCAGGTGGAAGAGCGCAATTTCACCCTGGAAGAGGCGAAAGCGGCAGATGAGGCATTTGTCACCTCTGCAAGCACCTTTGTGATGCCAGTGGTCGAAATTGACGGGGCGACACTGGGCGCAGGCGTGCCGGGGCCATTGGCGCTGCGGTTGCGCGAAATCTATATCGAGGAAAGCCGCAAAGCCGCGCTCTGACGCAAGCCAAAGCGCCGCAATCCGTGCTGGCGCTTTGGTCAGGCGACCATAGTGTCGAAGTCCTGAAACAGCTTCAGATCAATATCCAGCATCCCTTCGCGAAGGGATGCCCGGTTCTCGATCACAAGCGCCAGATCACCATCCACGAAAACGCGCACTTCATTGGCTGTTGCATCCTCTTGCACTGTCACAACAGGCTCTGGCACAGGGGCGGGAGAGAGTTGCGGATAGATCACCTCCAGCCGCACGCTCTCATCATCTGCCAGATCAATGATGCGCGCGATACCTCCCTCGCCTGTCCAGACCATTTTATCAACCTGAACCACGAAACTATCTATGTTCGTGCCGCCCTTCAGGACAAGATCGCCGGAACCATTGCCGGATATATCTGCAAACAGGAAATCTTTACCGCCGCCACCGCCCGCTCTGCCACCGCCATCCACAATTTGGCTTAGGCGGATTGTATCATTTCCGCCAGCGCCAAAGAATTGGCCCTGCCCGGACATCAGATCAGGCTTGGCACTGCCTGAAACTGTAGTCTCTGGCCCGCCTGCCTGAATGATCGCGGTTGCTTCAACATCACGGGCAGAGGCATCGACGCGCGCATTATCCCCCACGGTGACAAAACCCGCCTGTTCCATCTGCAATGTGCCGCCCCCCCAAGTGGCGGCAAGCCCGCCATCTGCGGCAAGCACCACGTTCAGGCTGGGATCATCGCCACCAAAGGTAACGGCATTTCCTGCCCGCTGCCCCAGAACAGTGGTATTTCCCGTTGCATCCGCGCGCATGACGATCTGTGTAAAGACGTCATCATCCCCGATGATCTGGTTTTCGCCGCCCGAAATCTCTGCCCGAATTCTTCCCTCATCGCTCATGGTGACAGTATTTGTTCCACCTTCCAGAACAACATCCAACATACCACGCCACGCGCCAATTACATTGGTACCCTCGGTCGCTGTCACTGTCAGCCCGCCCGGAACGCTGCCCAGATTCACCACATTGTCCCCCGGCCCAAGGATGATGCTGTTAATACGGGTTAGCACTGTGGGTTCTGCGTCGGTGCCGCGCGGAACCATGAAGATCGTGCCATCATCAGCCTCGGCAATAACAATATTGCCCGTGTAGCCCGACAGATCCAATATGCTGGCTTCGCCCGCGATACCCACCAACTGACCACCGCCCAGATATTCATCGGTGACAAGGAAAGATAGCCGCCCGGTTTCAGCGTCTTGTTCGGATGCAATCCCCGCTGGCACATCCCCGCCCTCGTCAGTGCGCGGAAAAACAACCTCCGCGCCCAAAACCTCTATGGCATCAAACTCTGTGAACAGGGCCTCTGCCGCGGATTGCATATTCCCGCCACCATAGGTGGAAAGCTGCACGGCATTGACGCCATTAATCTGGATCATCAGCCCTTCGCCATCGGGGGCAAGAGTGCCGGTGACGACAACAGGCTCTGGCCCTTTGGGCAGCAATGTGCTGGCACGCAAATCCAGCACAAGGCGATCGTCGTCAGGGTTGAAATCATTGATCACTGTTGGCGCAACAGGCTGGTTGTTGATATCCAGCAATATGCCTGCCTGATTTACCCGCAACAGATTGATGATGAACGTATCTGCCCCGCCGCCGCCATTCAGCACCGCGCCGCCACCATAGGATAAAAGCGTATCCGCCCCGCCCCCGCCCATCAGCGCGCCATCGGCATAGGTGGTCAGGGTGTCATTTCCGGCACCGCCCATCAGCGTGCTGTTGCCTGTGGTGATCAGGGTATCATCACCGCCCCGGCCCATGACAATTTCATTGCCACCGCTGACAATGACATCAGCGCCCGCTGTGCCCCGCCGCGTAACCGTGTCATTTTCCTGAGAGTCGGTGTCATCTTCGGCAGAGTTGGAAAAAGCATCAGATACCGCAAAAAGCGCCGCAAAGCCGAAAAGCAGGAACAGCCCACTCATGGAAAACCACCCTATAAAACGCAATCGGGCGCTGACACCCCTAAAATATCATGAATAGAAAGTGTTTTTTGCGCTCTGTCCACAGGCTGTCATCCTGCGCGGCGGGCTTTGGGGCAGATTGCCTGAAATTCATGGGCGATAGCGCGCCCATCTTCGCAATATTGCGGGCGCAATCCGCAAAGGGCAGAGCGCCGATCTTGAAACTACGGGGCGCTGCGCCTGATTCTACGGAAGCTTGGCTTGCGCGCTTACTCTGGCTTTGAACTTACGTTTTCGGCAAAAGCCTTTGTAAACGCGGCTTGCTTCTCTGCGCCTGCCTCTGTCTGGTGCTGTGCGCGCCATGCATCATAGGGCATGCCATAAATGATCTCGCGCGCGGCCTCTTTGTCCATCTCGATCCCGCGCGCGTTTGCGGCTTCCTGATACCAGCGCGACAGGCAGTTGCGGCAAAAGCCTGTCAGGTTCATCATATCAATGTTTTGCACATCGGTGCGGCGGTTCAAATGCTCCAGCAGCGCGCGAAAGGCGGCGGCTTCCAATTCGGTGCGGGTTTGGGTATCCATCAATCTCTCCCTAAGCTTTGGTCGTTAAGTGGCTATAAGGGCCTGAGACGTCAAGCCCCGCGACAGGGTTGCAAAGCTGCGCAGACCTGATAAATGTTTGCGCTAACGACTACGGTTTTGCGCCGTCATGTCATAAACCCTGCCTAATCTGGTGGAAATGGCCCTTCTGGCCAGTGCCGAGTGAAAGGAACCCGCATGACATCCCCCCTGCGCCGCCATCGCATGATCAAGATCGTGGCCACGCTTGGCCCTGCCTCTTCCAGCTATGACATGATCCGCGCCCTGTTCGAGGCAGGCGCGGATGTGTTCCGCCTGAATATGAGCCATGGCAGCCATGATGAAATCGCCGCCCGCCATGCGATCATTCGGCAGGTAGAGGCCGATCTGGGCCGCCCGATTGCCATTCTGGCCGATCTGCAAGGCCCCAAGCTGCGTGTAGGCAGCTTTGCCGAGGGCGCGGTGGAACTGACAGAGGGCCAGCCCTTCCGGCTGGATCTGAGCGATGCGCCCGGCAATGCAGAGCGCGTGAACCTGCCCCATCCCGAAATTTTCAAAGCGTTGGAACCGGGGGCGGATTTGCTGGTCAATGATGGCAAAATCCGCCTGCGCGTGGAAAGCTGCGGCCCCGATTTCGCCAATTGCACAGTCACAGTGGGCGGCACGATTTCCAACCGCAAGGGCGTGAATGTGCCCGATGTGGTGCTGCCGCTGGCAGCGCTTTCGGATAAAGACCGCAAGGATCTGGAATTTGTCTGCCGCCTTGGCGTGGATTGGCTGGCCCTGTCCTTTGTGCAGCGCGCGTCCGATGTGACAGAGGCACGCGATCTGGTGCAGGGCCGCGCCGCCATCATGTCCAAAATCGAAAAACCCGCCGCCGTAAAAGCGTTTGAGGAAATTCTGGCCGTATCTGACGGGATCATGGTGGCGCGCGGTGATCTGGGTGTGGAATTGCCGGTGCAGAATGTGCCGCCCATCCAGAAACGCCTTGTGCGCCGCGCCCGCGCAGCCGCAAAGCCCGTGATCGTGGCTACCCAGATGCTGGAATCCATGATCGAAAGCCCGATGCCCACCCGCGCCGAAGTATCGGATGTGGCGACCGCCATTTATGAGGGCGCAGATGCTGTGATGCTGTCTGCCGAATCTGCGGCGGGCCATTACCCGATTGAAGCTGTCACAACCATGAATAATGTGGCCATAGAGGTGGAAAGCGACCCCACCTATATCGAGATCATCGACAGTTCACGCCGGGTAAAGCACCATACAATTGCCGATGGCATTGTGGCCGCCGCGCGCGAATTGGCAGAGAAAACCGATATTGCCGCAATCTGCTGTTTCACCCAATCCGGCACAACCGCCAATCTGGTGGCACGCGAACGCCCACATGTGCCCATTATCGCCATCACGCCCATTACACCCGTCGCGCGCCGTTTGGCGCTGGTCTGGGGTGTGCATTGCGAAACCGTAACCGGCGATGTGGAGCGTTTTAAGAAAGCGGTGATCAACGCAGTGCGCGTGGCGCTGAAATATGGCTTCGCAACGGAAAAAGACCAAATCCTTGTGACAGCCGGCATTCCGTTCAACCAGCCGGGAACAACAAACATCTTGCGCGTGGCACCCTGCGCAGAGCACTTGATTGTGCAGGGGGAACCCGAGTAATCTGTCTCATGTTTTGAGATGGATTTCATGGATCACGCGACGCTTTATATGATGGGCTTTTATCTTTTGCCCCTCGCCGTTGTCAGCATTGTCAGCGCATGGGCGCGGGGCCACAGGCCGATTGTCGCGCTTGCGCTGGTTCTGACAAGTGTGGCGCTGATCGGCTTTGTGGCGTTTGATCGCCCCGAAGGCATGTATCCGGTTACACAAGTGCCAGAGCTGACAACCTATGTTGTGGGCCGGATTATCGCGCAATTTTAGCCCAAGGCCCGTTGGGGGCCTTGCGGATAGCGGTGATCTGGGCTATGCGGCCCGCTCTAATACGAGTGCGTCCGGCGAAGTGGCATGCCGAGTCGTATCTCTCCACCCTCCACCGAAAGGAGATGGAAATGCCCAAAATGAAGACCAAATCCGGCGCGAAAAAGCGCTTCTCCATGACCGCTAGCGGCAAGGTCAAGGCAGGTCAGGCCGGCAAACGCCACGGCATGATCAAACGGACGACCAAATTCATTCGTGACGCGCGCGGCACAACCATCCTGAGCGAACAGGATGCGCGCATCGTCAAGAAATACATGCCCTACGACCGCTAAGGAGCCGCTGTCATGTCACGTGTTAAATCAGGCACCGTCACCCACGCCCGTCACCGCAAGGTTATCAAGGCTGCGAAGGGCTATTATGGTGCGCGCTCGCGCAATTTCCGCACAGCCACACAGGCCGTGGACAAAGCCAACCAATACGCCACCCGCGACCGTAAAACCCGCAAGCGCAACTTCCGCGCCTTGTGGATTCAGCGAATCAACGCGGCTGTGCGCGAAATCGACCCCACGCTGACCTATTCGCGTTTCATCAATGCGCTGGGTCTGGCCGGGATTGAAGTGGATCGCAAGGTTCTGGCCGATCTGGCCGTTCATGAACCCGATGCTTTCGGCCAGATCGTGGCCAAGGCAAAGGCCGCTCTTGTCTGATACAGGCGAAAGCTGCACCAGATTGCCCCCCGCAACGCGCCTGCGCCTTGCGGGGGTTTTCTTATCTGCGCCCCCGCGGGCAGCCAGCAGGGCTTGACGCACAGCGCATCTGGCCGTAACAGGGCGCTGTTCGCTGCCGGGATTCGGCATGTGGGCCATTTGTCATGTGCCACCTGAACACTTCGGCAGGGTGCGGGCCTGACACAGAAAGATGAGAAGCGTGACCTATCTCTGGCGGGCGCTGCGGCGAACCCGGTCGAAGACCAGAGCTATGGGGCAGCATCACCGGCACGGAATAAACCGTGCGTAAGAAAGGACATGCGATGAACCTGATCGCACAGATCGAAGCCGAGCAGATTGCTGCTCTGGGCAAGGAAATTCCCGATTTCAAAGCGGGCGACACCATCCGCGTTGGCTATAAAGTGACCGAAGGCACACGTTCGCGCGTGCAGGCGTTTGAAGGCGTGTGCATTGGCCGCAAGGGCGGCGCTGGTATTGGCGCCTCCTTCACCGTGCGCAAAATCTCCTTCGGGGAAGGTGTGGAACGCGTTTTCCCGCTGTATTCCACCAATATCGACAGCATTACAGTTGTGCGCCGTGGCCGTGTGCGCCGCGCCAAGCTGTATTACCTGCGTGATCGTCGCGGCAAATCTGCCCGCATCGTTGAAAAGACAAACTACCGTCCTCTGGACGCGAACGCCTGAGGAGCGCAGCCATGAAATCTGATACGCATCCCGATTACCACCTCATCAATGTCAAGATGACGGATGGCACCATTGTTCAGATGAAATCCACCTGGGGCGCCGAAGGCGACACCCTGGCACTGGACGTTGATCCCAGTGTGCACCCGGCCTGGACGGGCGGCGCATCGCGCCTGCTGGATACCGGCGGCCGCGTGTCCAAATTCAAGAACAAATATGCGGGCCTGGGCTTCTGAACCCTGCCTGTGTGAACAGTTCCAAAAAGGCGCGGGCAACCGCGCCTTTTTTCTGGCCCGCCCCCAGTATTGCAGCGCTTGTATCTGCCGCAGGCTGGGCCTAGATGGGCGCGGTAGCGTAGCAGGCGGAGTTGCGGTCATGGCCCATATCATCGTGGTTGGCAATGAAAAGGGCGGATCGGGCAAATCCACGGTCTCTATGCATGTCTCTGTTGCGCTGGCCCGGATGGGGCTGCGCGTGGGCGCGATGGATCTGGATATCCGCCAGCTGAGCTTTGGGCGCTATATTGAAAACCGCCGCGCCTTCATGGCCCGGCATGGGCACGATCTGCCCTGCCCCAACTTCATCCCCCTGCCCGATGCGGCGGAATTTGGCCTGCCCGACGGGCCGCAACTGCATGATGCCCGCATGAGCGCCGCGCTGGAAACCCTGACCGCACAAAGCGATTTTATCGTGATAGATTGCCCCGGTTCGCACACCCGCTACAGCCAGTTTGCCCATTCGGTGGCAGATACGCTGATCACCCCCATCAATGACAGCTTCATAGATTTCGATCTACTCGCACGGATAGACCCGGAAACAGGCGCAGTTCTGGCCCCCTCCATCTATTCCGAAATGGTCTGGAAGGCGCGGCAAACCCGCGCCATGGCTGGGCTAAAACCGCTCAACTGGATTGTGCTGCGCAACCGCATGGGCACAACCGCCATGCACAACAAACGCAAGGTGGGCGATGCGCTGGAAGCGCTGGCCACCCGCATCGGCTTTCGCCTTGCCCCCGGTTTCAGCGAGCGCGTGGTCTTTCGCGAACTCTTCCCCAAGGGCCTGACATTGCTGGATCTGGCAGATCTGGGCGAGGCGATGACAATGTCCCATATCGCCGCCCGGCAGGAGCTGCGTGAACTGATGCTCACGCTGGAACTGCCGGATCTGGCGGTCAATGTCTGATATAGCCGCGCGGCGGCAATTGCGCGTCCAGCGCGTCTGACAGTGCCACATAGCGCTTGTAAATGCGGCACTGCGGGTCTTGGCTGGCAAAGGCCGCGCGGGGCAGGCCAAGCGCCCCTAAGGCGCGTTTTGCGGGGCCGGAGGTGAAATCATGGTGCAGCATGGGGAAACTCCTGTCCTGTTTGGCTTTGTTAACGAAGGTTATCGCCACGCCCTGCGGCAAAACTATGGCCGCTTCATGAAATCTTCACGAAGGCCCCAAAACGCCCCGCACAGGCCCCACGCCGCCCCGGATAGCAACGCACCCCGGCACCAGCCCTAACGCCGCCCACAGGCCCGCAATTGCTGGTCATACATCGCCGCCCGAGAGGCCACACGATCCGCCACCCCAATCAACCACGGCTTGGCATTATATGTCCCGCGCCGAAACCCCGCATGCCCATCATGATAGGCCAGATACTGGTTGCGCGCGTCATGCAGCGGCACGCCATTGCGCTCCAATGTCTTGTTGGTGTACCAGCCCACAAAATCCGTGGCATCGCGGATATTGGTGCGAGAGGCCCGGCGCACCCCCACCTCCTGCACATATTCTTCCCATGTGCCATCCAGCGCCTGCGAATAGCCCAGCGCCGAAGATTGCCGGCCCATCGGGATCACCCCCAATTGCCAGCGCACCGGCGTGCGCGCATCGCCAATAAAGCGGCTTTCGGCATGGATAATCGCCATCTGCACTGGCAAGGGCGTGCCCCAGCGCCGCTCTGTCGCGCGCATGGCGGCAAAATAGGCCGGGCGCTCGCGTTCCAGCGCACAGGCGTTTTCCAAATTCCGCGGCGCCGAAAATTGGGCCGAGCGGTTTCCACACGCCGCCAGCACACCCGCCACCAGCACCAAAAGGATCAGTCTGCTCATCATGACCTCAATATTTTTTCCGCCACTCTATCGGAAATGCGCGCTCTTGTAACCCCTTCCCCTGTGCCAATGCCCCGGCAGGCGTGCAATTCGCCCCCGCGTCAAGCGTTTGTGAACACACCGCCCCATAGCCCCCGCACCGCTCCGGGCACGTCCCAAATCGGGCCAGAACAACAGTAGCAATAACACCTCGCCCGATAAAACAGTCTTCTCACTACTACAGCCCTGACGCTGTCGGCTGGCGTTGCCGCCGCAGACGTTACGCTTTCGGGCGATGGCCGTATGGGCATCACCTACAACAGCGCACTGAACAGCAACTCGAAGCTGGCCTTCACAAACCGTGCTCGCGTCACATTCACTCTGACAGGTGAAACAGATGGCGGTCTGGCATTCGGCGGTTCGTTCCGTGCAGATAACGCTGGCGGCGCTGCAGGCGGCACAGCTGGTTCCGTGTTCATCTCTGGCGATTTCGGCCGCATCCGTATGGGTGACGTTGATGGCGCGTTCACATCGCTGTTCGGCGAATTGGCTGGCGTTGGTCTGCAGTCGGGTTCCGGTCTGTTCGCAGTGCACGAACTGGACACAGTTGTCGATGGCGGTAACTTTTCGCTGGGGACAACGGCATTGAATGCGATGCTGCCAAACGGTTCCGTGTTTGGTGCTGGCGGTTTTGTTTCGCAAATTCTCACATTTGACACAACTGCTTCTGCCTGGACGGCAAGTGGTGAAGATGTGCGTGATGCGCTTGCCGATCTTGAGTTTGCGACGCTTGGAGATTTTGATGCGGCAACGGCAGCGGCGGCATTGGCACCCTATTACAATGCAACCACTGACACATATACCTCTCCCATTAACCCTGGCAACACGACCAATTCGGTAATCCAGAGTGCGATACTGGCCGGTTTTGGCACGACGCTTTCCGATTTCCAAACTGACACAGGCTTTACTTCGCAAGCTAACGCTTATAATTGGACAATCGCGTCATCTTTTAACGCTCCAGCAATCGAAGCTCGTGTCCTGTATGACTACAGCATCGACGCTTTCAGCTTTGCACTGGGTTACTCACAGACAGGTCCCAACCAAGCTGGTAGTGTTGCTGCAGCTTACACCTTTGATGGTCTGACAGTGTCGGCTGGCTATGGTCAGGCACGCTGGAGAGATGGGTTCTCCACTACAATTACAGCTACTGGTCCGATTGCTACTCCAAGTCCAGCGGTTGACGGTGCGGGCAATGCTCTGCCCACAACAGCAAGCGTTTCGTTTACTTCTACGGCCGACCTGAAAGCCAAAGAGTTCAACCTCGGCGTCAAGTACACGATGGACAACCTGACAGCTGCAGCAATGTATCAGGATGTACGCTTTGATGTTGGTGGTCAGCGCATCGACAAGCAGCGTATGTTCGGTGCAAGCTTGGCTTACACAATGGATGCCCTGACTGTGACAGCTTTCGGCAAGCAGACAAAGTCTGACCTGGCAGCACAGAACAAGCACGCCTACGGTATCGGCGCTGCATACGATCTGGGCGGCGGTGCATCGCTGCGCGGTGGTGTGATCAACCAGCGTGACTTCACCGGCTCCAGCTTTAATGTTGCTGACTTCGGTGTAGCATTCCGCTTCTGATCTGATCAGTACGCGAAACACGAAAGAGCAGGCTCACGCCTGCTCTTTTGCTTTGGAGGATTGCTGTTGCTTGCAGGCTTAGCTAACGAATCACTTCGGCTGCGCTCAAGCACTGCTTCAAACTGATCCGCACTGCAGCCTATGTGTATGACGCTTAAAGGTCACTTATGCTGGTCTGTAGCAGACCACCACATCGTCTCCAGTATCAGCATGTTCGGAAATGATGGTCAGTGAATTATCAATCAAACAACAAAACTCACGAACAGGAACTGTCCAATCCCGACCCTGTGCATCAGGCCATGCCACAAACCCACAATCCCGAATCTGATCTGCTGATGATTGTGGCGAAATCTTCCGAATTTCTGCAACCAGTTCGTCAGAAGCGAAGATCACTGCACAAACCCGTTCCACAAAAACCAAGTGGGGGCATTTCTGGGAGGCAAATTCACCCTCTCGCATTCTAATCGATCTTGTCCCGCAGAAAGGGCAATAGAAATCACTATGGAACCAATCAGGATAGTGGATCAGCGCAACATTAGATTTCTTAGGAATTGGCCTTATATCGCCCATTGGTCTGCCAATCCTATAAACAAAAAATCCAACACAGATCATATGCACGGTAATATGACGGTGAGTGTCCGTCAACTTTCATGATCAGCACAGATTGGCCCTGACGGGCCAAAGCATCCGGGCAACCTCCAGCTATATGACAAGCGGGGCCGCCCGGATGCTGGCGCTCGTCTGGAAACTGATTATCCCAACCCCAAAGTGGCAACATTTTGCGCTGCCCTTTGGCTCACTTTTACTCTGCCGTTGACAGATCGAATTCGCGAACTGTTTTTGC
>JAUVXF010000010.1 GCA_030603695.1 Natronohydrobacter sp.
CTTCGCAAAGATCAAGGAATTCAGAGCCATAGCAACCCGATACGAAAAAACAGCGTCTAGCTATGCTGCCAACTGGCATCTCGCAGCTGCCATCATCGCTTCACGATGAATGTCCACGGGCCCTAGTGGGCGGCTTGTTCCATGCCAGCCTTGGGCTGGTGATCGGGCGCATACGCTTTGCGCTGCCACCCTTGGTCACAGGGCTGGTTGTCACCATGATTGGCCTCGCACTGGTGCGGGTGGGGGTGCAATATGCGGCAGGCGGCGTGCCCGCCATGGGCACAGAGAAATTCGGCAACCTGCAAAGCTGGTCTGTCGCGCTGGTGGTGATCTTTGTCACGCTGGGGCTGAAATTCTTTGCGCGCGGCATGCTCTCTGTTTCCGCCGTGCTGCTGGGCTTGCTGGCGGGCTATGGCGTGGCCTTCATGCTTGGGATGGTCAGTTTCGGGGCGATCGGCACTGCTGCCGCATTTGCCCTGCCAAACCCGCTGCATTTCGGGCTGGAATTCACCACCGCCGCGATTGTGGGCTTTTGCGCCATGGCCTTTGTTTCCGCTGTGGAAACAGTGGGCGATGTATCGGGCATTACCAAAGGCGGCGCAGGGCGCGAGGCGACAGAGGATGAAATCAAGGGCGCAACCTATGCCGATGGTCTGGGCACGGCCGTATCGGGCCTGTTTGGTGCGCTGCCCAATACCAGCTTTAGCCAGAATGTGGGGCTGATTGCCATGACAGGGGTAATGAGCCGCCATGTCGTGACCATTGGTGCCGTGTTTCTTATCCTTGCAGGGCTGTTTCCCAAGGTTGGCGCGGTCATTTCCACTGTGCCCATCGAAGTGCTGGGCGGTGGTGTGATTGTCATGTTCGGCATGGTGGTGGCGGCGGGGATTTCCATGCTCTCGGATGTGGAATGGAACCGGCGCAACATGGTGATCTTTGCCATCGCACTTTCGCTGGGGCTGGGGCTGCAACTGGAACCAAGCGCGCTGCAACATCTGCCAGATACTCCGCGCGTCTTGCTGACATCGGGCATCCTGCCTGCCGCCGCAATCGCCATCATCCTCAATCTGGCCCTGCCAAAGGCACTGAGTGACGAGGCAACGGAAGAAGTCTCTGGCGGGATGAAAGGCAGCGGAACGGGGCTGAAAAAATCCTGACCCACCTACGCGAAACAACCCGGCGCAAGCCGGGTTGTTTCGCTGTTCTGGTCACTGCCGGAATGGCAAACGGCTGTTCAGGCCACCGCTTCCATTTCCGCGATAATCCCGTTCACGATTTCGGACAAAAGCCCTTCATCTTCGCATTCGGCCATGACGCGCACCAAAGGCTCTGTCCCCGATTTGCGGATCAGCAGGCGGCCACGGCCTGCAAGCCGGGCCTTGGCATCTTCAATCGCCGCCTGCACCTGCACAGCCGATAACAGATCCACCCCCGGCGCATAGCGCAGGTTTTTCAGCATCTGCGGCACAGGTTCGAAACAGCGTGCCAGCACAGAGGCGGGTTTGCCAGTTTCCACCATGGCGGCCAAAAACTGCAACGCCGCAATCATGCCATCGCCCGTGGTGGCATAATCGCTCATCACGATATGGCCCGATTGCTCGCCGCCCAAATTCCAGCCGCCCTGCCGCATCCGTTCCACCACATGACGGTCGCCAACGGCGGTGCGTTCCATGCGCAGGCCATGCGCTGTCAGGAAGTTTTCCAACCCCAGATTGGACATGACAGTGGCCACAAGCACACCCTCATTCAGCCGCCCGGCCTCTGCCCAGCGGCGGGCGAAAAGGGCCATGATCTGATCGCCATCCGCAATCTGGCCGCGTTCATCAATCAAGATCACACGGTCTGCATCACCATCCAGCGTGATCCCCAGATCGGCCCCTGTTTCCAGCACTTTGGCCGCACAGGCGCGCGGGTGGGTCGAGCCGCAATCGAGGTTGATGTTCAAACCATTGGGCGCTGTGCCCATGGCAATCACATCCGCGCCCAATTCCCAAAGCAGCTGCGGCGCAACCCGGTGCGCTGCACCATTGGCGCAATCCAGCACAATGCGCAGGCCGTTTAATTGCGTGCCGCGCGCCAAGGTGGTTTTGGCGTATTCCACATAGCGCCCACCCGCATCGTCAATCCGCTTCGCGCGCCCGATATTGGCAGGCTGCGCCAAAGCAATCTCTCCCGCGACAATCTGCTCTATAGACGCTTCATCAGCATCCGACAGCTTGAACCCGTCAGGGCCAAAAAACTTGATCCCGTTATCCTGATGGGCATTGTGGCTGGCCGAAATCATAATCCCCAGATCCGCCCGCATAGAGCGTGTGAGAAACCCCACCGCAGGTGTGGGCACTGGCCCCAGAAGCAGAACATTCATGCCCGTGCTTGTCAGCCCCGCCGTCAGTGCCGTTTCGATCATATAGCCCGAAAGGCGGGTATCCTTGCCAATCACAACGCGGTGGCCATTGCTGCCATCACGGCGAAAATGCCGCCCGGCTGCCGCACCCAGTTTCAGGGCCATTTCGGCGGTCATGGGAAAGGTGTTTGCCGTTCCCCGCACACCATCCGTGCCAAATAATTTGCCCGTCATGTCTTTGTCCCAAGTTCTGTTTCTTGCAGCGCCTGCCACAGTGACAGCGCCTGCCGTGTTTCGCGCACATCATGCACGCGCAAAATCTGCGCCCCCTGCGCCACCCCATGCAGCGCCGCCGCAACAGAGCCAGCCACCCGCTCTGCGGGCTTTTCCACCCCCGTCAGCACCCCGATAAACCGCTTGCGCGATACCCCCAGCAAGATAGCACAGCCTGTGTCATGCAGCAGCCCCAGAGTAGCCAGCAGCGCAAGATTATGCTCAAGCGTTTTGCCAAAGCCGATACCGGGATCAACAATCAGGCGCGCGCGCTCAATTCCAGCGGCCTCTGCGCGCGCGATGGCCGCGCCCAGCCAGTCGCGCACATCTAGGCTAACATTCTCATAATGCGGGTTTTCCTGCATTGTCTGGGGTGTGCCTTGGGCATGCATCAGGCATAGCGGAACACGCGCATTGGCCACCAGCGGGGCCATGTCACGATCCCATGTCAGGGCTGAAACATCATTCACCATATCGGCCCCCGCATCCAGTGCGGCGCGGGCAACCTCGGCCTTGCGCGTATCTATCGAGATGGGCAGGCGCAGCCCTTCGGCGCGCAAGGCGCGGATCAAGGGGGCTGTGCGCGCGATTTCCTCTGCGACCGGTACCTCCAGCGCGCCGGGGCGGGTAGATTCGCCCCCGATATCCAGAATATCGGCCCCCTCAGCCACCAGCCGCAGGGCCTGCGCCAGCGCCGCGCCCTGCTGCGCAAATTGGCCGCCATCGGAAAAGCTGTCGGGGGTGACATTCACAATCCCCATAAGGCGCGGGCGATCCAGCGCCAGCCCGCATAGCGCGGGCAAGGGTGCGGCCAGATCAGCATCGCGCGCAGGATCATAAGCGCGCAGCACAGGCGGGGCGGTGCGGCTATGTTCCTCAATGGCGGCAATGCGCAAGCCAGTTTGCCCACGCAGGCGCGGCAAATCAGGCTGGGCAAGGGCTGCGGGGCACAGATGGGGCAAGCGGTATGTCATGCGCGCTCTTTGCCGAATGTATGCGGGCCTTGCAAGCATTCGCAGTGGCGGGGCAAGATTTCACACAGCGCGCGGCGGGAAAGCGCCAACCTTGGCGCGTGATGACAAAACCCTGCACCCCGGTTTTCTTTAAAATCTGATCATCCCGCTCTAGCGTTCTGCATGTGATGGAAGGTTCCGCCATGGGGGCGGTCGATTTGCTCTGTTGCGCAGGGCAAGGGCCGCAGGGTGCAGCGAAATCGCCGTGCCGGGGGGCGGCCCTTTGAGGCGCGGCGGCCTACGGCCTTGATTCCGCGCGGAGTCGCGCCACCCAATGCCTGAAAGCCGCTCAAACCTGCCCTTGCGCAGCCTGCCTAAGATGCAGACCCTCAGCGTGCCAACACCTCTTGCGGCACATGGCTGCCGGGGGGCACGGCCAAGCCCTCTGGCACCAGCAGGCGCGCAGCCGCCACATGTTCGGCCAGCCACAGCGCCAGCGCCACCCCGTCACGGGCCGAGGCATTGGGGCCATCCGTTGCATCCAGCACCAGCTTTGAGGGTGCCCAGACAATCATCTGGCCTTGCTTCATGGCCCAGTCAATCTCTGTCCGGCTGGACACAACCACACAGCGCGGATCGCGCGCGGCCAGCCGCCATGCGTTTTGTTCAATCGCCAGCAGATCAATCCGGCGCTGCACGGCGCGGTGCCCGGTTTCGGCCACAGCCTGCGGCGGCATCCCCACACACAAGATCACAGGCAAGCCCTGCGCCTGTAACCCATCCAGCCGCGCGGCCAGATCGGGGGCATCTATCATGGCATTGTCCAGATAAACCACAAGCGGGTGCACCGCCTGTTCCAACCCTGCGGCATTCAGCGCGCGCAGGGGCTGGGCGGCGCGGTTGCGCACGATTTCCACGCCCAAGGCCCCCGGCCCGCGATCCAGCTTTTCCACCCGCACAAAAACACGCATGGCCTGCGGTTCCAGCAAAATCCGCTCTGCAACGCGTTCTGCCAATGTTTCCAGCAGGTTCAGCCGTGTGGTTGCCAGTTCTGCCGCAATCGCCTCTGTGATGCGGTCATAAGACAGAATGCGATCCACATCATCTTCCAGCGGTGCAGGATGCGGGCGCACTTCGACAACCACATTGAAGCGCACGCGCTGAGTTTGCCCGCGTTCGGCCTGAAACGCGCCAATTTCCACGGCCACGACATGATCCCGCAGGCTGATGCGGTCGCGCGGGTCTGCCGGGGCAGAGGCTTCGGCGCGGGCTTCGGGATGGGCAAAGGCCAGACGGATGTCAGAGGTCATGAGCAGTCTTTCACAGCAATATGCCGCCCTGTTTAACGCCGCACATATGCAGCACAATGACAAATCGCGCCATAAACGCGGCAGGCAGTGACATTGCGCGCATCACAGGCGGGGCAGCTTGGGCGCGCCATGCCATAGCGGAATGTGGCGAGATTGGCCAGAGAACCCGGAAATCGGGCCTTCTGCCATGCCCAAACGCGTTTCGCCATTCTGGCCCAATCCGGGGCGCATTCTGTCAGATACCGGGCATACGGCCCTTATCCCATGGCATAGCCTGCACCCCGCACAGTGCGGATCGGGTCTTCCCCGCCGGTAGAACACAGGATTTTGCGCAAGCGCCCCACATGCACATCCACCGTGCGGGTATCTATGTAGATCTCCCGGCCCCAAACACGATCAAGCAGCGCTTCGCGCGTCCAGACTTTGCCGGGGCGTTCCATGAAGGCGGCCAGAAGGCGAAATTCTGTCGGGCCAAGATGCAGGCTCTCGCCCGCGCGCGATACGCGATAGCTGTCCGGGTCCAGACGAACATCGCCCACTGTCAGCGCCTGCCCGGCACTGACAGGGCGCAATCGGCGCAGATTGGCGCGCACACGGGCAATCACCTCTGCCACGGAATAGGGTTTGACGATGTAATCATCTGCCCCTGTGTCCAGCCCCCGCACGCGGTCGCTTTCTTCCGAACGGGCGGAAACCATGATCACTGCCGCCGCGCGCCCCTCTGGCGTGGCCTTGATCTGGCGGCAGGCTTCCAGCCCCGAAAGGCGCGGCAACATCCAATCCAGAAGCACCACATCGGGGCCTTGTTCGGCCACGGCAAGCACGGCTTCCTCGCCATCCTTGGCCGTGACCACGCGAAACCCGGCAGTTTTCAGGTTATAGCTGAGCAGGGCAAGCTGTGCGGGTTCATCATCGACAACAAGCACAAGCGGCGCGGTGGCATCTGACATGGGATCACCCTTTCGGCGGCTCTATCGTGGCAGTGGAATGGCCCTTTTCGCGCGCCTCGGCCAGCTTGCCTTCGGCCACAAAAATCACATGCTCTGCGCCATGCGTCACCAGATCGCCCATACGTTCGATATTCTTGGCGATAAAGACATAATGCAGGCAGGGTGTAATATTGCGCGGGTCTTCCATCATATGGGTGATGAATTCGCGAAACAGGGCATTTGTCATGTCATCCACCTCGATATCGCGGGAGATGACATCGCGCGCCAAGGCGGCATCCATGCGCGCGAAGGCGTCCAGCATGTCCTTGAGCATCTGCCCCACCAGCCGCGCCTGACGGCGCAGCGCGCCGGCCGCCCCGTCAATCACAGGCGCAGAGATCAGAACCGGCACGCGCTTGGCCATGTTCTTGGCGTAATCGCCCAAGCGTTCCAATTCGCCCGCCATTTTCATCACGGCCACGGCAGAGCGCAGATCATCCGCTTGCGGCTGACGCAGCGCCAGCAGGCGCACCACTTGCGCGTTGATATCTTCTTCGGCGCGATCAATCGCGCGATCTCCTTCAACCACCTGCGCGGCAAGATCCTCGTCCCGGCTTTCCAGCGCGCGAGAGCCGTTCAGGATCGCGGCTTCCACCTGCCCGCCCATGGCAAGCACCGCCAGACGAATGGCTTCCAGATCACGGTCAAAGGCGGAGAGTGTATGCGGTTTCATGGCTAAATTCCTCTCAGGATGTTTCAGGTGCAGGGCAACAGGGCTTCAAAACTGGCCCCTTCGCCAATGGCAGAGCGGATAACCAGCCGGCCCCGATGGCGGCTCAGGATGTGTTTTACAATTGCCAGCCCCAGCCCCGTGCCGCCGCTATCGCGCGAGCGGGCCTTGTCTATACGGTAAAACCGTTCTGTCAGGCGTGGAATATAGATCGGGTCAATCCCCTCGCCGAAATCGCGGATGCTGACACGCAGCACAGGCCCGTCAAACCCTGGCAGCACCGCCAGTTTCTGCGCGCCAATCTCCAGCCGCCCACCTGTGGCCCCATATTTCACGCCATTTTCGATCAGGTTGTGAAACACTTGCACCAGTTGGTCATAATCGCCGGGGATATCGGGCAGATCGGCGGGCACCATGTAATCAAGCTGCATCTTGGCCGCGTCTATCTGGGGGCGCAGCGCGGCCAGCGTGGCTTTCAGCACCATATCGATGGAAACAGGGGTGCGGGGGCGGATTTTCTCCGCGGCCTCTACTCGGCTCAGCGAGAGCAGATCCGCCACCAGCCCACCCATGCGCGTGGCCTGTTCGGCCATGATTGCCAGAAATTCGGTGCGCGCGGCAGGGTCTGCGCCTGCCGGGCCTTGCAGCGTTTCAATAAACCCCGCCAGCACTGTCAGAGGAGAGCGCAATTCATGGCTGACATTGGCCACAAAATCGCGCCGCTGCGCCTCTGCGGCCTCTATATCCGAGATATCGGTCAGCGAGAGCATAATCAGCCCCGGCGGCATGGCGCGCGCGATCACCTGCCACATGGTTTCACGGCTGGCGGAACTGGTGACAAAGGTTGCACACCCCTCGGCCTGCCCGCCCAAAACGCGCTCCAGCATCACCGCCATTTCGGGCTGGCGCAGATGCGCGCGAATTTGTGCGCCTTCTATGCGCAGCCCAAACAGCTCTCGCGCCGCCGGGTTGGCGGCTTGCACAAACCCCTCCATATCCACCACCAGCACGGGTAGGGGCAGGGCTGCGATAAGCAAGGCGATGGGTGGGCTATGCATCTGGCGTTACCCAAACCGCCCTGTCACATAATCATTGGTGCGTGACTTTTGCGGGTTGGTGAAAATTGTATTGGTATCGCCATATTCAATCAGGCGGCCCAGATACATGAAGGCGGTATTGTCAGACACCCGCGCGGCCTGCGCCATGGAATGGGTGACGATGACAATGGAATATGTGCCCTTCAATTCCTCTATCAGCTCTTCAATCCGGGCGGTTGCGATGGGATCAAGCGCGGAACATGGCTCATCCATCAGCAGCACTTCGGGGTCAGAGGCGACAGCGCGCGCAATGCACAGGCGCTGTTGCTGCCCGCCCGACAGGCCAAGGGCGCTGTCATTCAGACGGTCTTTCACCTCTTTCCACAGCGCGGCCTGTTGCAGCGCGCGTTCGACCGTTTCATCCAGAATGGATTTCTTGGTCACGCCATCCACCCGCAACGGATAGGTGATATTATCATAGATCGACATGGCAAAGGGATTGGGCTTTTGAAACACCATCCCCATGCGCTTGCGCAGCGCAATAACATCCACGCCCTTGGCATAGATATCAAACCCATCTACCGAAATCTGGCCCTGAATGCGCAGATCATCGACCAGATCATTCATGCGGTTCAGGCAGCGCAGCAAGGTGGATTTGCCGCAGCCCGACGGGCCGATCATGGCCGTAACCTGCCCTTTCTGGATTTTCAGGTTATTGTCAAACAATGCCTGTTTCTGCCCATACCACAGGTTGAAATCGCGGATTTCCAGCGCGGTGCCTTCGGGCGAGTCTTTCACATGATAGGCGGTTGGTTCGAATTCGAGTGTGTCCATGGGTTTACCCTCAGAACTGGCCGGTGGCGTATTTGCGCTTCAGGCGGTTGCGGACAATGATCGCTGTTGCATTCATGATCACGATCAGCGTCAGAAGCAACAGAGTGGTGACAAAGACCATAGGCTTGCCTGCTTCAGAGTTGCGCGACTGGAACCCCACATCAAAGATGTGAAAGCCCAGATGCATGAAGCTGCGATCCAGATGGATGAAGGGATAAAAGCCGTCAATCGGCAGGGCGGGGGCCAGTTTCACAACGCCCACCAGCATCAGCGGCGCCACTTCGCCCGCGCCGCGCGCCATGGCCAAGATCATGCCCGTCATGATCCCCGGCAGCGCCTTGGGCAGCACCACATAGCGGATGGTCTGCCATTTGGACGCCCCGCAAGCCAGCGATCCTTCCCGCATGGAACGCGGCACGGCGGCCAGCGCCTCTTCGGTGGCCACGATCACGACAGGCACTGTCAACAGCGCCAGCGTGAGAGAGGCCCACAGGATGCCGCCCTTGCCAAAGGTCGGGTTGGGCAGGTTTTCGGGGTAGAACAACTGGTCTATCGTGCCGCCCATCGTATAGGCAAAAAAGCCCAAGCCAAACACGCCATAAACAATAGACGGAACCCCGGCGAGGTTGTTGACCGAAATCCGCACAATGGATGTCACGCGCCCCTGTTTGGCATATTCGCGCAAGTATAGCGCTGTAATCACGCCGAAAGGGGCCACAAACACAACCATCAGCAGGGTCATTGCCACAGTGCCGAAAATTGCAGGCAAAACGCCGCCTTGTGTATTGGCCTCGCGCGGCTCTGCCGAGACGAACTCGACCCAGCGCGACCCATAGATTTTCGCCTTGTCCCAGATGCTCAGGGTATTTGCGGGGAAGTAGCGCACAATCTGGCTCATCTCTGGCTCTATCGTGCGGCCGCCCACTTCTTCCAGCGTTACGCGAAAGCCCCGATCAACGGCGCGAATTTCGTTCACGCGCGCTTGCAGCACATCAAATTCCGCCTGCAATTCGGCAATGCGCGCCTGCGATTGTGCGATCACGGGGGCCGCGCTTTCATCGTCACCTTGCAGCAGGGCGCGGCGCTGCGATAGGCGTTCGCGCTCTATCAGATGGTTGATGCGGCCAATCTCGCTGCGCTCGATCTTGCGGATTTCAGAAAACCGCTCGCGCGCAAGCGCCTGCTCGCGGCGGAACACTTCGGGATCATAGGCGACAGGCTGGCCGTTGATCTGCATACCCGCAATCCGGCCCACAAACACGCCCCAGACCTGACGCTCGAAATAATAGAAATCTTCGGGCTGGGTGATATTGGCCACTTCAAAATCGGCCACCCAGCGGAAATCATCGCCATAAAGATCGAAATTCGCGGTCTGATACAGGGTGCGATAGGCAAAGCCATCATTTGCGGCCACAGTTTCGGCCACAGCCTCTGTCATTATGGCCGGATCGGGCCGAAAGATCGTGCCGCGCCGTTCCACCCCGGCAATCACGCTGCCATCTGCCAGTTCCACCTTGTCGATGGGCTTGGGCCAAAACGTTGTGGCACCGTTATACAGCACCACCATCAGAAAGCCCGCAATCAGGATGATGCCAAGCGCCAAGGCCCCGCCAAAGCCCCAAAGTGCGGGTTCCCCCAGCGCCGAAAGATCGGCGGAAAAGCGGCGGCGTGCGCGCGGCTTTTGCCCCTTGCCCGGCGCGGTGGCCACAGTTGCTTGCGGGAGGTTTTCGTTCACACTGGTCATATCTGTCCCCAAGCCCCGATTTACAGATTGAAGGCGCGCTTGCGAAAGCGCTGGCGGATCAGCTCCGCGCCGGTATTGATGACGAATGTCATGATGAACAGCGTCAGCGCGGCAAGGAAAAGGACGCGGTAATTCGTGCCATCCTTCACCGCCTCTGGCAGTTCTATCGCAATATTGGCCGAGAGCGTGCGCAGCCCGGAAAAGATGTTCCATTCCATGATCGGCGTATTGCCCGCCGCCATAACTACGATCATCGTTTCCCCCACGGCGCGGCCCATGCCCATCATCACCGCCGAAAACACCCCAGAGGCCGCCGTGGGCAGCACCACCCAGCGCGCGGTTTGCCACGGGGTTGCCCCGCAGGCCAATGATGCCGCGCGCAAATGGCCGGGCACGGAATTGAGCGCATCTTCGGCCAGCGTGTAGATATTTGGGATCACCGCAAAGGCCATGATAAAGCCAACCACCAGCGCATTGCGTTGCTGATAACTGTCTATGAAACTGCCGCGCGGATCATAGCCGATCAGCGTCAGCAGGGCCGCCACCGCATAAGACAGGATCATTGCGATAATCAGCAGCGCAATCCAGCGCCCCGCATCCACCATCCCGGCGCGTGACCGCTCCATCGTGCCAATGAGATCGCGGTAATGATGGCCAAATTGCTTGCGAAAGGCCCATGCGGTGACAAAATAGCTAAGCGGCAGCAGGATCAGGAACATGAATGGCGTGCCCGTGCCAATGCGCCCTGTCGTCCATTGCTTGAAATCACCGTAAAACAGCGCCTGTTCCAGCGTCACCCCAAGGCGCGAGGCGACCCAGGCGGTAACAAGAATAGAGACACCCATCAGGATAAACTTGGGAAAGCCGTCATATTTCAGCGCCGCCTGCGCGGGCAAAGCCTGCCATGCAAAGGCCCCCAGCATCAGCCCCATGGGCAGCGCGAAAAAGCCCAAAAGCACCGCACCTATCCATTCTTCCACCAAAGGCGCCAGCACCAGCGCGGCGATAAAGCCCAAAACCACAGTAGGCAGGGATTCCATCATCTCCATCATCGGCTTTACCGTGCCGCGCACGCGGGTATCCACAAATTCCGATGTATAGATGGCGGCCATCAGCGCGATGGGCACGGCAAAGATCATGGCATAAAACGCGGCCTTGAACGTGCCGAAGATAAGCGGAACAAGCGAATATTTCGGTTCTGACAGGTCAGTTCCGGCAGTGGATTGCCAGATGAATTCGGGCTGGTTGTAACCCTCATACCAGATTTTCCCGAACAGCACTTTCAGCGTTACTTCGGGATGGGCCTGCGCATATTGCCACGCCTCTATTTCGCCAGTCTCTGCGGCCAGCAAAACACCATTGCCGCGCGGGAAGATCATGGCCTGCGTCTGTGCGCCCAATTCGCCACTGCGCGCCATGCGCATAAGCACCTGATCCGAGGTAGAGTGATACACCCACACATTTCCCGCCGCATCGGTGACGACAAATTCCTTGGAACGCTGCGCTTCGGAAATATCGGTCACAGCGGCGGGCATGGGCGTATGCACCCGCGCGCGCACCAATTCGCGGCCATCTGTGGTTTGCTCAGTACCCGTTTGCAGGCGGAACCAAACGGCCACGCCACCATCTTCCGTGCCCACCACCAGCGCATCTTCGGCGGTGAGGAATGTCATTGCTGTAACGGCCACACCGGGATCGGCCACGCGCCGGCGCTCTGCCATCGCGGGGGCATCCAGATTGCGCAGGTCGTAGCGGTAGATATAGCCCTCATCCGACGAAATAAGCACGCGATCGGCATTGCCCGACAGCAAAAGCCCCGTCACCTGCTCGTTGCCCTGTAGCCCGATCGGGGGCAGATCGGTTGTTGTGGTGGTGGCGGTTTCTTCGCCTGTCATCATATTGATCTGCACGCGCGAACGGCTAACGCGCACTTGGCCCAGCGTATCCACTGTGGCAAAGGCAATCACGGGGCGCTCTGGCGTGCCGCCAATGCGGTAATCCAGCGCGACAATGGGCGTATCTGAAATCTGTTCCACTGTGCGCAGTTCGGAAATGGCCGCAAGGGTGCGAAAATCACCTGTGCCCACTTGGGTGAAAACCCGGTCATCAAGGCGCTGGTCGCGCGCATCCAGCGCTGTCAGGCCGCCGGGCATGCGGGCTTGCGCCGTTGCCGTGGCACTGAAACCCAGCGTGACAAAACGCACTGTGCCATCTTCAAACCCCAGCGCCACGCGGTCGCGTTCCAGCGTGCCGCTGACAGCGCTTACACCCACCCCGCCAAAATCAAATTCTGCGCGCGAAATCTCTGTCCCGGTGGGGATGTGATAGGTCAGCGCCACGCCATCGGCCGAAAGCACTGTAGAGAGTGTCTGAAATTCATCGGCATTCGCCCAGATTACAGGTGCGCGCGTTTCAAGCTGATGGCGCACAGAGCCATACATCTCGCCCCCTGCCATCAAGGGCGCGACCACCCGGAACAGGAACACCATGATCCCCAACACAGCGACAATCACCATCAATCCGCCAACGGTAATGATGCCCCCTGCCAGCCGCTCGCCAATCTTGACGCTGGCGCGGGTTGTCATGCGCCGCGTGCGTGCTGAAACCGCGCGGTCTTGGGTGCTGGGGGCTGGCAGATCGCTCATGGGGTGATTTTCCCGAATGCAGTGAATAAAACAGAGTGGGGCAGCAGATACCGCCCCACCCAAAGCAAAGATAGCCTTATTACTTCAGACCAAAGGCTTCCAGATCCATGTCAGCAACGCGCGATGTGACAGGGAAGAAACCTGCGCGCACAACATCGGCCTGGCCTTGCTGGCTATAGACGTAGCGCACGAATTCAGCGCGCAGCGGCTCCAGCTCTGCATTGGGATCGACGTTCATGTAAACATACAGGAAGCGCGCGATTGCATAATTGCCTGACGGCGCATCATCGGTGGAATAGCAATTGCCATCTTCACCGCGGATCTGGATGGCGCGCACATCTGCCGTGCCATAACCCACACCCGAATACCCGATCCCGCCAATATCCGCAGCAACGCCCTGAATAACAGTGGACGAACCGGGCTGTTCACGCACTTCGGGGCTGAAATCGCCACCAAACAGCGCCACTTCCTTGAAGTAGCCATAAGTGCCAGAGGCAGAGTTGCGGCCATACATGGCAATCGGACGATCTGCCCATTCGCCTGTCAGACCAACCTGGCCCCATGTGGTGATTGCAGCATCTGCACCGCCTGCGCGGGTGGAGGAGAAAATCGCGTCAACTTCCTGCAGGCTGAGGCATTCCAGCGGGTTGTCGCGGTGCACGAACACACCCAGCGCATCAATCGCACCGCGCAGCGGGATGGGGGGGTAGCCGTAGCGTGCTTCAAATTCTTCGATCTCAGAACCACGCATCGCGCGCGACATCGGGCCAAACTGTGCAGTCCCTTCGATCAGCGCGGGCGGGGCTGTGCCCGAACCGGCACCCTGAATCTGGACAGCTACATTCGGATAAAAGCTGCGGAAGCCTTCCGACCACAGAGTCATCAGGTTGTTGAGCGTGTCAGACCCGATGGATGTCAGGTTGCCGGACACACCAGAGGCGGCCTCGTATGTTGGCAAGGTGGGATCAATGCTTTGGGCATTGGCCATGCCAACACTAAGCGCCAGCGCGGATACGGCCAGCGAAAGGGAGAAGGAAGTGCGCATCATACGCTCCTTTAGGTTTGCGCCCCGGATGGGCTGTTTCAACACCGCCCGAATACGCAGCCCATGTAACGGCAATATGACAAATGCCCATCCCTTGCCCGGCTTTTGCGGGCAGGGCTGAAAACCTTGGGGAAAACAGTGCAGCGGGGCCGCATGTATTGGGAAGCGCGCGTATCGCCCCGCACCACAACGCGGGGGGCACAGGCCAGAATGGGGGGAAATTGGCGCGTTATGGCATGTCTGGCCGCCGCGCGGATACCACATGCGAATCGCGGGCCACGGCCCGGCACCCGCGCAAACCGGTGTCAGCGCCGATACGTCAGGTCACGAAGATCGGCCCCTTTGCCCTAGCGCAACCGCCGCCCTGTGCCTGCATCGAAAAGGAACATTTCCGCCGCCTCTGCGCGCAGCGCAATGGGGGCGCCGGGGCGTTCGACATGCTGGCCGCGCGTTTCGATCACCAGCTTGGGCTGGCCCGCGCGCGCGCAATGGATGAAAGACACCCCGCCCAGCGCCTCTGTCATTTCTACGGTATGGCTGTCACCGGGCAGGATATGCAGGCTTTGCGGGCGAAACCCGGCAACCAGATCGGCCACATGGCCGGGCGTGCGGCAGGCAATCACCTCTGGCCCAAGGGCAGGCACGATCACCCCGCCCTCAGTCGCGCGGGCAGGCAAAAGGTTCATCGCCGGAGAGCCGATAAACCCCGCCACAAACAGATTGTCCGGGTCGCGATACAGATCCAGCGGCGCGCCCACCTGTTCCACCCGCCCCCCGCGCAGCACCACGATCTTGCTGGCCAGCGTCATCGCCTCTACCTGATCATGGGTGACATAAATCATCGTTGCGCCCAATTCGCGGTGCAGGCGAGCGATTTCCACCCGCATTTCCACCCGCAATTCGGCATCCAGATTTGACAGCGGTTCATCAAACAAGAACACCTCTGGCCCGCGCACGATGGCGCGACCAATGGCGACGCGCTGACGCTGCCCGCCAGACAGCGCCTTTGGCTTGCGCGACAGATAGTCATTCAGGCGCAAAATCTCTGACGCCTTGGCCACTTTTTGCTGGATTTCGGCCTTGGGATGGCCTGTCATTTTCAGGCCAAAGCCCATATTTTCGGCCACTGTCATATGCGGATAAAGCGCATATGTCTGAAACACCATCGCAACACCGCGTTGGGCGGGATCAAGATGGGTGACATCGCGCGCACCAATGCCAATCTGCCCGCCAGATGTTTCCTCCAACCCCGCGATCATACGCAAAAGGGTGGATTTGCCACAGCCCGACGGGCCGACAAAGACGCAAAACTCCCCCGGCTCTACATTCAGATCAACCCCGTGAATCACTTGGGTTTCACCGTATTTCTTAATGACATTGCGCAGCATCACACCGGACATGGCTTAGGCCCTTTTGCGAAGAGGTTGGGCGCCCTGTTCGGGAAAACGCCAGGTTTCAGTTTCCTGCGCAATGGTCTGCGCGATCTGTGAAATGGTGGGCACAAGCCCTTGCAGCGCCGCCAGATTGGTGCGCGCGGTCGTGGATGTCACCGACAAAGCCCCCAGCACCCCCCCGCGTGAGGACAGGATGGGCAGCGCCACACAGATAATCCCCGGCTCGTGCTCTTCATCATCAAAGGCAAAGCCACGCGCGCGAATGGCTGCAAGCTCTGCCTGCAACGCTGCCGGGGTGGTAAAGGTTTTATCAGTAAACCTGTGCCAGCTTTGCTGTGCCAGCAGGGGTGGCAAATCGGCCTCCGGCACGAAAGCCAGCATGGCCTTGCCAACGCCTGTGCAATAGGCCGGCCCCACTTTGCCAGCCTGCGAATACATATGCACCGGCTCGCGCGCATTGCGCTTGTCGACATACAGCACTTGCGCGTGATCCAGTTGCGCCAGATGCACGGTTTCGCCCACTTCTGCCGATAGCCTGTCCAGATGTGGCCGCGCGATGGGCGCAAGAGAGCTTTGCTGCCAGGCCACATGCGCCAGCCGCACCAATCTTATGCCCAGACTGTAGCTGGAATGATGCGGATCAAAGGCCAGCATACCTTGCCCCACCAGCGTTTGCAGCAGCCGGTAAAGCGTGGCCTTGGGATAGGGGCTATCGGCCAGCAAATCGGAAAAGCGCACCGCGCGCCCATGGGCGGCCACAAGATCCAGCACTTCCAGTGCCTTGGCGACAGTTCCATCAGATGCAGCGCTTGCGGCCATCACCCCCCCCTCTGGCATATGGAAACAATTTCTTGACAAAGCCTAGCGAGTCGCGCCATCTTTTTCAATATGTAAAAACTAGTTTCAAATAGTGAAACCTGCAAGGGAGGAAAACATGCAGTTCACGTTCAAAGGCGCAGCGGCCGCGCTGGCCATGTCAACGATGCTGGCAGGCACGGCACAGGCCGAACTGACCGGCAATCTGCGCATCTTTTTCAATGACCAAAACCCCGCCCCCAAAGCCGCGATGGAAGGCATGGTAGAGCGGTTTCAGGCCCTGCACCCGGCGCTGAATATCGAATTGACACTGATCGACCGCGAGGCGAACAAAACCCAGATCCGCAATTACCTGACGGCCAATGCGCCCGATGTGAATGGCTGGTATGCTGGCAACCGCATGCGGCCTTTCGTGGCGGCGGGGCTGTTCGAGGATGTCTCTGATCTCTGGGCAGGCGAGATGGGGGAAGAACTTGCCTCTACCCGCCCCGCGCTGACACTGGACGGCAAACAATGGGGCGTGCCCTACAGCTATTACCAATGGGGCATTTACTACCGGCAGGATATTTTCGAGGAACTTGGCCTTTCCGTGCCAACCACATGGGAAGAGGAAAAGGCGAATTGCCAAGTCATTCTGGAGTCCGGGCGCAAATGCTACACCATCGGCACGCGCTTTTTGTGGACGACAGGCGGCTGGTTTGACTATCTGAACCTGCGCACACATGGCTATGATTTCCATATGGCGCTGACAGCGGGCGAAATTCCCTGGACAGATGACCGCGTGCGCGAAACCTTTGCCAAATGGCGCGAATTGATCGATATGGGTGCCTTCATTGACGATCACACCGCCTATACATGGCAAGAAGCACAGCCATTTTTGGTGAATGGCGAAGCTGCCGCCTATCTGATGGGCAATTTCCTTGTTGCCCCCCTGCGCGAAGCAGGGCTGACAGATGACCAGCTTGGGTTCTACCAGTTCCCCGAAATCACACCGGGCATTCCGATGGCCGAAGATGCGCCAACCGATACGCTGCATATTCCGGCCCAAGCCCAGAACAAGGACAATGCCCGCGCCTTTTTGCAATTTGTGGCCAGCGCGGAAAACCAGACCATTGTGAACGAGGTGCTGGGGCAATTGCCGATCAACCGCAACGCCTCTGTTGCAGATGACAAGTTCATTCAGGCCGGGTTCGAGATGCTGTCAAACGCGACAGGCGGCATTGCGCAATTCTTTGACCGCGATACCGATGCCGAAATGGCCGCAGCAGGCATGGAAGGGTTTCAGGAATTCATGGTGATGCCTGATAATCTGGACGCCATTTTGCAGCGCCTTGAAAGCGTGCGCCAGCGCGTGACCGCGAACTGATTTCGCGTTTCCTCCCGCGTTGGGGCGGCTTTCGGGCCGCCCCGACTGCACCCGGACAGACCCCAGAGGCCAGACCCATGACCGTCACCGAAACACCCGCGCCGCGCCCCCCTGCCACTGGGCAATGGTGGCGCCGCAACCAGATGCGCGTGGCGCCGTGGCTGTTTCTTGCCCCCGGCATCGCGTTTTTCGCGCTGTATGTGATCTATCCCATCTTCCAAAGCTTCAATATCAGCTTCTATCGCTGGGACGGGCTGGGAGAGCCTGTGCCTGTGGGCTTGGAGAATTACCGCCAGCTGCTGGATGACCGCGCCTTCTACACCTCGTTGCGCAACAATGTGAAATGGCTGCTGCTATATCTGCTGGCCATTCCGGGCGGGCTGTTCATCGCGCTGTTCCTCAATCAGCAAATTCGCGGCATGCGGCTTTATAAATCGCTGTTCTTCTTTCCCTTTGTCATCTCGCAAGTGGTGGTTGGCCTTGTTTTCGCGTGGTTTTACAACCCGGCAATCGGACTGTTCAACCCGCTGATCGGGCTGTTTGGCGTTGCGCCCATGAATGTCCTGGGTAACCCGAACACGGTGACATATGGCATTATTGCCGCGGGGCTGTGGCCGCAGATCGCCTATTGCATGATCCTGTATCTGACGGGCCTGAACGCGGTTGATCCCGAACAGGTAGAAGCCGCACGGCTGGATGGCGCAAAGGGCTGGAAAATGCTGTGGTATGTGATCTTGCCACAACTGCGCCCGGCCACGTTTATCGCCGTGGTGGTGACAGTGATCGGCGCGATGCGCAGCTTTGATATGATCTCTGTCATGACCAATGGCGGGCCATTCGGATCAAGCCGCGTGCTGGCCTATTACATGTTCGAAGTCTCGCTTTCGGAATACGGGTTCCGCATGGGCTATGGGGCCGCGATTGCGGTGGTGCTGTTTTTGATAATGATGGTCTATATCGCGTTTTTCCTGTGGCGCATGTGGCGCGAAGAGCGGGGGTATTAACATGTTCCCCACCCCTGTCGAACGCCGCTCTGCCGCCATGCAGGCCACTTACAAGGCGCTTGTCCCCGTGGCACTTATCCTGTGGCTTTTGCCGCTGCTGATGGTGGCGCTGTTTTCCATCAAGCCCGATAGCGATTTCACCCAAGGCAATCTTTGGGGCCTGCCCACCAGTTTTGCCGGGTTTGAAAATTATGCCCGCGTGTTCACCGATAGCGCCATGCCGCGCTATTTGCTGAATTCGGTCTTTATCACCGTGCCCACCGTGATTGGCGCTGTGGCGCTGTCTTGCATGACGGGCTTTGCCTTGGGGGTGTATCGGTTCCGAAGTAATATCTGGATATTCTTCATGTTTGTGGCCGGAAATTTCGTGCCCTTCCAGATACTCATGGTTCCGGTGCGCGATCTGACGCTGAATATGGGGCTATATGATACGCGGCTGGGGCTGGTTCTGTTCCATATCGCGTTTCAAACCGGGTTTTGCACATTGTTCATGCGCAATTTCATCCGCGCCCTGCCGCGAGAGTTGATAGAGGCCGCCCGCGTGGAAGGCGTGTCGGAAATCCGCATATTCTGGTATGTGGTTCTGCCCCTGATGCGCCCTGCCATCGCGGCACTGTCGGTGCTGATCTTCACCTTCATCTGGAATGATTATTTCTGGGCGGTGGTGCTGACGCAGGGGGTGGAAACCCAGCCTGTCACCGCCGGGATCACGGCCTTCAACAGCCAGTTTCGCGCCGCCTATCACATGATGAGCGCGGGCAGCATCATCGCCGCCCTGCCTCCTGTGATGATGTTCTTTCTGATGCAAAAACACTTTATCGCGGGGCTGACACTGGGAGCAGTGAAATGACAAAAATCGCCTTTATCGGCGCGGGTTCCACCGTGTTCATGAAAAACCTGATCGGCGATGCGCTTTTGCGCCCGGCCCTGTCAGAGGCCGATATCGCGCTGATGGATATTGATGCCGCGCGGCTGGAGGAAAGCGCGCTGGTCGCGCGCAAGCTGGTGGCCAGCCTTGGCGTGGGCGCGCGCGTGACAGCCACAACCAACCGCCGCGCGGCACTGGAAGGGGCCGATTTCGTGATCGTGGCCTTCCAGATCGGGGGCTATAAGCCCTGCACTGTCACCGATTTCGAAATCCCCAAGGCTTACGGGTTGCGCCAGACCATTGCCGATACGCTGGGCGTGGGGGGCATTATGCGCGGCTTGCGCACTGTGCCCCATCTGTGGGCCTTGGCCGAAGATATGCGCGCGGTTTGCCCCGATGCGCTGATGCTGAACTATGTCAACCCGATGGCCATAAATACATGGGCGCTGGCCGCGCGATATCCCGATATTCGCCAAGTGGGCCTGTGCCATTCGGTGCAAGGCACGGCCTTTGAACTGGCGCGCGATCTGGGGCTTTCGCTGGCCGATCTGCGCTACCGCGCGGCGGGCATAAACCATATGGCATTTTATCTGGATTTGCAGGTGCGCGATGGCGCGGGCTGGCGTGATCTCTATCCCAGCCTGCGTGCGGGCTATCGCGCGGGCGCCATCCCGCTGGAAAGCCATTGGAACCCCCGCTGCCCCAATCTGGTGCGCTATGAGGTGATGGAGCATTTCGGGCATTTCGTGACAGAATCTTCCGAGCATTTTGCCGAATATGTGCCGTGGTTCATCAAATCCCACCGTCCCGATCTGATAGAGGCGTTTCGCATTCCGCTGGATGAATACCCCAAACGCTGCGAAGAACAGATAGCCGCATGGGGCGCGCAGGCGCAGGCGCTGAAATCCGCGCCGCGCATAGACCACGCGCCTTCGAATGAATATGCCGCCACGATCATGGACAGCATTGTTACCGGCACGCCTTCGGTGATTTACGGCAACCACGCCAATCAGGGCTATATCCCGCAACTGCCACAAGGGGCTGCGGTGGAAGTGCCAACGCTGGTAGATGCAAACGGGCTGCACCCCACTGTCGTGCCCGATTTGCCGCCCCATCTGGTAGCGCTGATGCGCACCAATCTGAATGTGCAGGAACTGACCGTGCATGCCCTGCTGACAGAAAACCGCGACCATATCTATCACGCGGCCATGCTAGACCCTCACACCGCCGCCGAGCTGGATTTGCGCCAGATCCGCGCGCTGGTGGATGAGATGCTGGCCGCACATGGCCCATGGTTGCCCGATTGGTGCCACACCCGGCGCGCCGCATAAACGCGGCCCCCCTTCTCTATCGCCGCAAGGATAAAGGCTTAACATGAAAAAACCCCGCCGCTCTGCCGCATGGTATGGCAAGCTTGACAAGGATGGCTTCATCCACCGGTCATGGATGAAGAATCAGGGCTTTCCTGATCATGCCTTTGATGGCCGCCCGATCATCGGCATTTGCAACACATGGTCAGAACTTACGCCCTGCAATTCCGGGCTGCGCACCCTGGCCGAGGCCGTAAAGCGCGGCGTCTGGGAAGCGGGCGGATTTCCGGTGGAATTTCCTGTCACCTCTTTGGGTGAAACACAGATGAAACCCACGGCGATGCTGTTTCGCAATCTGCTGGCGATGGATGTGGAAGAATGTATCCGCGCTTATGGCATTGACGGGGTTGTGCTGCTGGGCGGCTGTGACAAGACAACACCGGGGCAAGTGATGGGCGCAGCCTCTGTGGATCTGCCGGCGATTGTTGTAAGCTCTGGCCCCATGCTGAATGGCAAATGGCGCGGGCGCGATATCGGCTCTGGCACAGATGTCTGGAAGTTTTCCGAATCCGTGCGCGCGGGCGAGATGACATTGCAAGATTTCATGGCGGCGGAATCGGGCATGTCGCGCTCTGCCGGGGTGTGCATGACAATGGGCACGGCCAGCACAATGGCCGCGCTGGTAGAGGCGATGGGCCTTGCATTGCCCACCAATGCCGCCCTTCCGGCGGTAGATGCACGGCGCACGGCCTTGGCGCACCATACCGGGCGGCGCATTGTCGAGATGGTGGAAGAAGACCTGAAACCTTCGGATATCCTGACGCGCGCCGCATTTGAAAATGCGATCCTTGCCAATGCCGCTGTCGGCGGCTCTACGAATGCGGTGGTGCATCTGCTGGCGATTGCGGGGCGTGTGGGGGTTGATCTGGCCTTGGATGATATCGAACTTGGCCGCGATATCCCGCTTTTGGTGAATTGCATGCCATCGGGCAAATACCTGATGGAAGATTTCGCCTATGCGGGTGGCATGCCTGCGGTCTTGGCGCAATTGCGCGCCCATTTGCGGCCTGCGCGCACCGTGCTGGGGGGCGATATCGCAGCCTATGCCGAAGGGGCAGAGATTTATAACACCGATGTAATCCGGCCCATGTCAGACCCTGTGAAACCCGCCGCGGGCCTGCGCGTGCTGCGCGGCAATCTGGCCCCAGATGGGGCGATTGTGAAACCCTCTGCCGCAACGGCAGACCTTCTGGAACATGAAGGCCCCGCCTATGTGTTCGAAACCATCGAACAGCTGAAAGCAGAGATTGACCGCGATGATTTGCCTGTCACGCCCGATACAGTGCTGGTGCTGAAAGGATGCGGGCCAAAGGGCTATCCGGGCATGCCAGAGGTGGGCAACATGCCGATCCCGGCCAAGCTGGTACGCGCGGGGGTGCGCGACATGCTGCGCATATCGGATGCGCGCATGTCCGGCACAGCCTTTGGCACAGTGGTTTTGCATGTCGCCCCCGAAGCGCAGGCAGGGGGGCCGCTTGCACTGGTGCGCACGGGCGACCGTATTCGCGTATCTGTCAGCAAAGGCGAAGTGGCCTTGCTGGTTGATGCCGCAGAACTGGACGCACGGCGTGCAAACTGGCGCCCCGATCCGCCCCATTACACGCGCGGATATGCAAAACTATATGTCGATCATGTGCTTCAGGCCGATAAAGGCGCGGATCTGGATTTCCTTGTCGGCAAAGATACCCGTCCCGTGACCAGAGAGAGCCATTGATGACCCATCCCATTTACCCAGATCTCACGGGCGCTTCCGTCTTTATAACGGGGGGCGGCTCTGGCATTGGCGCAGGGCTGACAGAGGCATTTTTGCGTCAGGGCGCGCGCGTGGCCTTTGTTCAACGCTCTGACGCCAGCGCGTTTTGTGACCAGATGGCGCAAAGCACCGGCAACCGCCCCTTGTTCATCGCCTGTGACATCACCAACCCCGATGCGCTGCAATCGGCCATCGCGCAGGCGGCGGCAGCGCATGGCCCCGTGCAAGTGCTGGTGAACAATGCCGCCAATGACCAGCGCCACAGCCTTGCAGAGGTGACGCCGGATTTCATGGATTGGGCGCTGGCGATCAATTTCAAATCCTATGTCTATGCCGCCCAAGCCGTGATCCCGCAGATGCAGGCCATGGGTGGGGGGGCGATTATCAACATCACCTCGATCAGCTATATGATGGGCAATGCGGGCTATCCGATCTACACGGCCGCCAATTCCGCGCTTAATGGCCTGACACGCAGCCTTGCGCGCGAATTTGGGCCAGACCGCATACGCATCAACGCGCTTGCGCCGGGCTGGGTTATGACACCCAAGCAACTGGAACACTGGGTCACTCCCGAAGGGCTGGCCGCCCATCTGGCCCGCCAATGCCTGCCCGACACACTCGCCCCCGAAGATATCGCAGGCGGCGTGCTGTTTCTGGCCTCTCAGGCCAGCCGCGCCATGACGGGCCAAGCGCTGGTCATTGATGGCGGCGTGGTGGTGACAGGATGACCCCGCCCGCCACCACACACATAGACTGGATCGCCGCCGATTGGGGCACATCGCATTTGCGCGTCTGGGCACTGGCGGGGGCGCGCGTGATCCATCACGCCGCGTCAGATCAGGGCATGGCGCGGCTGGCGCGCAGCGAATTTGAAGCTGCGCTTCTGGCCTTGATCGGGCCTTGGCTGCCAGAGGGGCAGGTGACACCTGTTATCGCCTGCGGTATGGTCGGCTCTCGCCAAGGCTGGGTGGAAGCGCCCTATCGCGCGGTTCCCTGCCTGCCACAGGGCGCAAGCCTGATCCCAGCGCCCTGCCGCGATTTGCGCCTGTCCGTGCATGTCGTGCCGGGGCTGAAGCAAACGCAGCCCGCAGATGTGATCCGGGGCGAGGAAACGCAGATCGCGGGTTTTCTGGCCCATAATCCCGGCTGGGACGGGGTGATCTGCCTGCCCGGCACGCATAGCAAATGGGTGCATCTCAGCGCCGGAGAGGTTGTCAGCTTCCAGACCTTCCTGACAGGCGAGATGTTCGCGCTATTGTCCGAACACTCTGTCTTGCGCCATTCGGTTGGTGGCTGGGAGGATGCCGGATTTGCCGAAGGCGTGGCACAGGGGATGGAACGGCCAGAACGGCTGATGGCGCGGCTGTTCACCATCCGCGCCGAAGGGCTGCTGGCCGGGCTTGATCCGGGCCATGCCCGCGCGCGGCTGTCTGGCCTGCTGATCGGGGCGGAACTGGCGGCGGCCAAACCCTATTGGCTGGGCCAGCGCGTGGCGCTGATTGGCGCGCCAGAGGTGATGGGCGCCTATAGCGCCGCCCTTGTTGGCCTGTCCGTGCCTGTTACCACCCATGATGCAACTGAAATGACGCTGGCTGGCCTCTCAGCCGCGCGTGCCCATCTGCCCGAAGGACAGCGCCCATGCGTGAACTGATCGCCATTTTGCGCGGCATTACCCCGCCAGAGGCGCTGGACGTCACCCAAGCCCTGATTGCGGCGGGAATAACCAAAATCGAAGTGCCGCTAAATTCGCCCGATGCGCTGGACAGTATCGCGGCCATGGTCGCAGCCTTCGGGGCGCAGGCACAGATTGGCGCAGGCACGGTGCTGGATGCGGCACAGGTGCGCGCCGTGGCCGCAACTGGCGCGCGGCTGGTTGTCTCGCCCGATTGCAACCCCGATGTTATTGCCGCCACCCGCGCGGCAGGGCTGGACAGTTACCCCGGCATCTTCACCCCGTCAGAGGCTTTTGCCGCCATCCGCGCTGGCGCAACCGGGCTAAAGCTGTTTCCGGCCTTCAAGATGGGCGCAGACGGGTTGCAGGCCATGCGCGCGGTCTTGCCGCGCGATTGCGCCGTGTATGCGGTGGGCGGCGTTGGCGCGCCCGATTTCGCCACATGGCGCAAGGCGGGGGCCACAGGCTTTGGCCTTGGCACAGCGCTGTATTCCCCCGGCGCAAGTGCAGCCGATGTGGGCGCGCGCGCGCGCGTCGCCGTGGCCGCATGGGATAGCTGCGCATGATAGCGCTGAATGACATTCGCTGCGATCTGGGCGAGGGCGCTTTCTGGCATCCGCACCGGGGCGAATTTTTCTGGTTTGATATCACAGGGTGCAAATTGCACAGCCTTGCGCGCAGTTGGGAGTTTGGCGACATGCCCTCTGCCATGGGCTGGGTGGATTATGCCCGCGTGCTGATCGCTTCTGAAACGCGGCTTGCGCTGTTTGATCTGGAAACGGGCCAATCCCGCACCCTCTGCGCGCTGGAGGCCGAGAACCCGAAAACCCGCTCCAATGACGGGCGCGCAGACCCGCAGGGCGGGTTCTGGATTGGCACGATGGGCAAAAGGGCCGAAGCGGGAGCAGGGGCAATCTGGCGCTATCGGGGTGGCGAATTGCGCCAGCTTTACAGCGCCATCACCATCCCCAACGCCATCAGCTTTGCCCCCGATGGGCAGAGCGCCTGCTTTACCGATACCGTGACCCGCCGCATTTTGCGCGTGAGCTTGGATACCGCAGGCTGGCCCAAGGGCGCGCCCGAATGCTGGCTGGATCTGACCGCAGAGGGGCTGAACCCCGATGGCGCGGTGTTTGATGCACAGGGGCGCTTCTGGGTGGCGCAATGGGGCGCAGGCCGTGTGGCCTGCTATGCCCCGGATGGGCAATTTCTGCGCGCGGTTTCTGTGCCTGCCGCCCATGCCTCTTGCCCGGCCTTTGGCGGGCCGGATTTGCGCAGCCTTTATTGCACCACGGCACGCCAAGGGCGCGCGCAGCCCCATAGCCTTGATGGGGCGTGTTTTGTCGCGCCAGATATCGCGCAAGGTCTGGCAGAGCATCAGATCAGGCTGGACGATCATGGCTGATGTCTTTGGCCATTTGCCAAACGGCCAGACTGTCCACCGCCTGCGCCTGCACGGCGGCGGGATGGTGGCCCATGTGCTGACACTGGGCGCGATCGTGCAGGATTTGCGGCTGGAGGGGGTGGGACATCCGCTTGTATTGGGCGCAGATACGCTTGCCCCCTATCTGGGGCCAATGCAGTATTTCGGGGCCATGGTGGGGCGCTATGCCAACCGTATCGCACAGGGGCAATTCAGCTTGGGCGGGCGGCGCTTCCAGCTTGCGCAAAATGCCGCCGGGGGCCATTGCCTGCATGGCGGGCCGCAGGGCAGCGCACAGGCGATCTGGGATATTCGCGCGCAAAGCGCCCATAGCGTGACACTGGCCCTGCATATGCCGGATGGCGATATGGGCTTTCCCGGCGCGCTGGATGTCGCGGTCACGCTTGCCCTGTCAGCTGGCGCGCTAAGCATTACCACCATTGCCCAAACCACGCAGGCCACACCGTGCAGCTTTGCCCATCACGGGTATTTTGCGCTTGATGACAGCGGCACGCTGGCGCGCCACAGCCTGCGCCTTGCCGCCAGACAGTATCTGCCCACGGATGAACACGCTTTGCCCACAGGCCAGATTGCCCCGGTTGCGGGCACAGAGTTTGACTACCTTGCAGGCAAAACCCTGCAAGGCGCAAATCTGGATCACAATTTCTGCCTGTCAGACAGGCCGCATAGCGCCTGCCGCCCTGTGGCATGGCTGCACTCTGATCACCTGCGGCTGGAAGTGGCCACCACCCAGCCGGGGCTACAGGTTTACACGGCCAACCACCTGCCACAAGCAGAGGGGCCACAAGGGCTGGGCGGGCGGCGCTATGCCCGCCACTGCGCCATTGCGCTGGAAACTCAGGCCTGGCCCGATGCCCCCAACCAGCCCCATTTCCCCGCCGCCATGCTGCACCCCGGCCAAAGCTACCAGCATTGCACGCGTTACACCTTTTCCAGAACGGAGCCTGCCCCATGAACCGCGCCCTTGGTGTGTGCTATTACCCCGAACACTGGCCCGAAGATATCTGGCCCGAAGATGCAAGGCGCATGGTTGCAGCCGGGTTGCAATGGGTGCGCATTGGCGAATTCGCATGGTCGCGGCTGGAACCAAGCCCCGGCAAACTGTGCTTTGACTGGCTGGATCGCGCGATAGATGTTTTGGGCGCGGCCGGGCTGCAAGTGGTGCTGGGAACCCCCACCGCCACCCCCCCGCGCTGGATGCTGAAGCGCCACCCCGATATGCTGGCCATGGATGCCCAAGGGCGCCCGCGCGGCTTTGGCTCGCGCCGCCATTACTGCTTCAGCCATGCGGGCTATCTGGCCGAATGCAAGCGCATCGTATCGCTTCTGGCCGAGCGCTATGGCCGCAACCCCCATATCGCGGCATGGCAAACCGATAATGAATATGGCTGCCATGAGACGATTCTCAGCTACTCGCCTGCCGCGCGCGGGGCGTTTCGGGATTGGCTGGCGCAGAAATACCAAAGCCCAGAGGCGCTGAACCGCGCGTGGGGCAATGTGTTCTGGTCTATGGACTATGGCAGCTTTAACGAAATCGATCTGCCACATCTGACAGTAACAGAACCCAACCCCGCGCATGTGATGGATTTCCGGCGTTTCAGTTCCGATCAGGTTGTGGCCTTCAACCGCGCGCAAGTGGATATATTGCGCCGCCACAGCACCGCGCCGATTGCCCATAACTATATGGGCCGGATCACGGAATTTGACCATTACAAGGTTGGCGATGATCTGGATATCGCCAGTTGGGACAGCTACCCGATTGGCTTTCTCTCGGACAGGCTGGAAGCCAGCGCCGAACATAAAGCCGCGTTTCTGCGCCAGGGCGACCCGGATTTTCAGGCCTTCCACCATGATCTGTATCGCACCGTAGGCAAGGGCCGCTGGTGGGTGATGGAACAACAGCCCGGCCCGGTGAATTGGGCGCCCTATAACCCGGCCCCCCTGCCCGGCATGGTGCGGCTATGGACCTGGGAGGCATTTGCTCACGGGGCAGAGGCCGTATGCTATTTCCGCTGGCGCCAAGCCCCTTTCGCGCAAGAGCAGATGCATGCAGGGCTTTTGCGCCCCGATAGCGCGCCTGCGCCGGGGTTGGCAGAGGCCATCCAAGTGGCGCAGGAACTGGCCCTTGCCCCGCAGGCGGGCTGCGCGGCGGGCGATGTGGCGCTGGTCTTTGATTATGAAAGCGCATGGGCTTGGGATACCCAACCCCAAGGCGCGGATTTCAGCTATTTCCGGCTGGTATTTGCATGGTATCGCGCCTTGCGGCGGCTGGGGCTGAATATTGATATCCTGCCGCCCGATACGGCTGATCTGTCGCGCTGGAAACTGGTGCTTGCGCCGGGGCTATTCACTCTCTCGGCGCAGTTGCGCGGCGCGCTGGCGGGCTGCGCGGGGCAAGTGCTGCTGGGGCCGCGCAGCAATTCCAAAACGCCCGATTTCGCCATTCCCACCCCTTTGCCCCCGGCCCTGCCTGGGCTGGATGCGCGCGTGATGCGGGTGGAAAGCCTGCCCCCCGGTGCAAACATTCCCTTGGAAGGGGGCGGCAATTTTGTGCATTGGGCCGAAGAGATGGAAGGCCAAGCGCCCGTCACCTTGCGCAGGCAAGATGGGTTGCCCGCCATGATGGGCGGCAAGATCAGCTATCTGGCGGGATGGCCCGATGATCAGACATTGACCAGCATCTTGCGCGATCTGTGCCAGGCGCAAGGCATTGCCACCTGGGATTTGCCCGATGCCCTGCGCAAACGCGATAGCGGCGCGCGGCGCTTCTGGTTCAACCACGGGGCGACGCCGCTGGTTTGGGAGGGGCAGACCATCCCGCCTGCCGGGGTTATGTGGCAAGAGCGCGCATAGCGGCGCAAGCCCCCCTAACTCGCGCGCGAAGCGATCACGCGGGCCAGATCGTCACTGGCGGTATCCGCACGGGTAAAGACGATATCCACATCTGCAAGCGCACCAATGCGCGCGCTGACCAACCCGCCAGCAGGCGCCACCCCGATAATGGCACCCGGCACCACCAGTCGCAGCGCCACAACCAGCCGCGCCAAGGTATCCAGCCTATCTTCGGTGCTGAGCGACAGGCCAATGATGCGCGGGCAGGTTTCTTCGGCATGGCGCACAAGGCCATCAAATTCAGTGCCGATCTGCAAATCTATTTGCCAGTTGTTTTCGCGGAAATGATCGGCCGCAATCGTAACCCCGATCCCATGATCCTCTCCCGGAACCGTGGCGAAAAGCGCGCTGCGCTCGGCATCGACAGCACGAAAATCTATCATGCGCTCTGCCCGCAAGGCGCGCATCAGCGCATAAAGATGGCCCGTGCCCAGCGTCACATCCATGAAGGACAATTCATCATTGTCCCATTTCTCACCCAGTTTGCAGGCGGCGGCACTGATATAGCCAAAATACACGCCCCAGCGCGTAACCCCCTCTGCGCGGCGCGATTCTATAAACTGTTGTGCGGCTTGCGGGTGTGGCTGGATCAGGGCCTCACAAAACGCTTCAATACTTTCGGGGGTGATTTCCGGTGCAACCTGCGCCTCTTTTGCGCTGGAATGCGTGGCAAGCCGTTTAAGCACATCGCTGGCCAAAGCCTCTACGGCCTGTGGCGCAAATGTGCTGCGTTTGAGCGCGAAAAGGGATGCCGTGCGCGCATAGATCGCAGGATCAAAGACAAAATCTGCATCTGCCATGTATATCTCCCCCAAGCCCTGAGGATACATTGGCATACAATGCTTTCAAGCCCAAGCGCAGCCAAAGACCGCATTTATTTATCCTATACCCCGCCAAAGCGGTGCTTGCGGCTTGTATCCGGGTGCGGGACTACCCATCTAACCTATATAGGTTACACCTGCGGGGCTGAATGCGCCCTTGGTGAAAAGTCGGTTTTCAAGGCGCCCAATCTTGCGCAGCCCGTCCCAAAGCCCTGAAAGACAGAACAAATTCACACGCTGATCCGGCAGCGCGCGGATAATCCGTGCCGCGCCATGGACTTTGCAGAAGGAAGATTAGGCATGACTGGCAGAAATCTGGATTTCCTCAGCCCAAAACCCGCAAGCGGCGATATCGCTGCAAACCGACACTGCCTAAGCTGCAAGGGCACTTTCTGGAGCGAGGGATTCGGAGAGCGAATCTGCAAGCAGTGCAAAACGCATTCTTCGTGGAAATCGGGGATATCTTCGGGCGATGGCGGTTCAAGGCGGCGTTCGGCAAAATAGCCGCTGGCCCCTGAACAGCGCCCAATCCAGCTTACAGCCCTTGCACGGTGTCTATAGCACGCACGGTTGGCAATACCCGTGTGATCGTGTCATTCCAGCGTTGCAACGGCGCGCGCAACACATAGACCACATCGCCCGGCTCCAGCATGAAGCGCGTGCCCAATAGCAGCCCTTCGGGGCGCGAGGTATCAAGCACGAAAACCCGCGTCATGGACTCATACGCGCGAAACACCAAAACACCGCGCGCATTGGCCCGCCCGACATTCAGGCCACCGCGGCGCGTGATGGCCTGTGTCAGGGTAATCTGCTCGCGCGAGAGATCGACAACATCGGGCTTGGCCACTTCGCCCAGAAGATAGGCTTCTTCGGCCCTGCGGCGCGGGATATTCACCACATCGCCATCAATCAGAACCGGGTTGTTCTGCAACAAACCCGCCTGCAAGAACCCCTCCACATCCACCTGATGCAGACGCCCGGCGCGCTGCACGGTGACGGCGCGCATATCGGCTGCATCGGTGAATCCGCCTGCGGCATTGGCCGCTTCTATCAATGTCAGCGGCACCGAGCGCAGCGCTTGGCGGTTGGGTGATTTCACCTCACCCGTCACAACCACAGCCTGTGCATTGAAACTGGCCACGCGCACATCCACTTGCGGATCGGGGATGAAGGCTGAAAGGCGGGTGGCAATCTCGGCGCGGATGGCTTCCACACTGCGCCCGCGCGCAGGGACAGAGCCTATGAAGGGATAGCTGAAGCTGCCATCCTGCCCCACCTGAAACCCGCTTTCGGCCGCACTGCGCTGCGGCCCGGCTGGCATGGTCAGTTCCGGCTGGTTGAACACAATCACCGAAAGAATATCCCCCACCCCGACCCGGTAACTCCAATTCGGCGTGGCAGGCAGTGTGGTGGCCTGCGGCACACGCGCCGCCCGCGAGAAACTGTTGATATTCGTGGCATCCAGCGCGATCACCTCGACCGTTTCATCCAACGCGCCCTGTCCGTCAGATGACAGCGGAAAGGTTGTATGCCCGTCAGCACAGGCCATCAGGAAAAGTGGCAACACCAAAGCCGCAAACGCCCGCCGCAAGCCGCGCGGGGCGGCAGAGAACGAAACATGGCTGGCGGGGGAAAGGGCGATGGTAATCATGTTGCTTTATACTCGTGTCTGACAGCGCCCCGCCTGATCGCAGGCGACAAGGGCAATCTGGCCCTGCCACACTCTATCAGGATTGGCGCGTTTGCGCTTATATTACCCAAAAGAGCAATACTTTCGTTTTCGATACATTCGCACCCCCTATCGCGCAACCTCTTTGATGTCGGGACATGGCCAACCAAAGCTTGTGTTGCGGATTTGCGCCAGCGCCCCCTGTTTGCGATGCAACGCGCAGTCTTGTTTCTCAGCGGCCCCGAACACCCTGGCAAAATGCTGCATTGCACCAGATATCAGCTTGCCCGAAGGCAAGCTTTCGCCCTGCTGCCAACACCAAAGGGTGTCGCCCCTCTGTTTACGCAAAACCGGTGTCCAGTTTTGCGCGACAGGCTCTAGTCGCCGCGTTGCTGATAGGAATAGCGATAGCCATACCCATACCCATAGCCATATCCATAGCCACCTTTGGCCTTGCTGGGATCAAATCCATTCAGCACCGCCCCGGCCAGACGCTGCCCGGAAGATTGAAATATCTTGAGCGTGGCCTCAATCTCTCCGGGCAATGTTTTGTCATGGCGGGCGATCAGAATGGTTGCGCCAGAGTTGCGGCCCAGAATCACAGGGTCTGTCACGGCCAAGGCAGGTGGGCTATCCAGAATGACCAGATCAAAGTGACGCGAACACCACTGGAACAAATCCTGCAACTCTGCACGCATCAGCAATTCTGACGGGTTGGGCGGATAGCGCCCTGTGCCGATGAAATACATGTCATCCACAGGGCCATGCTGGATCACATCTTCGGGGCGCTTGGTTCCCGCCAGAACCTCTGCCAGCCCCGGATGGTTGCGCGGCTGGTTCATGTAGCGGCGCAATTGCCCGCGCCGCATATCGGCATCTATCAGGCATACACGCTGACCGGCTTGGGCGGCGACAACAGCCAGATTGACAGACAGAAAGCTTTTGCCTGCCTCTGGATGGGTGGAGGTCAGAGTCAGGGTAGGCGTGCCGGCATCCAACATACCGAAATGCAAACTGGTGCGCAAAGAACGCAGCGCCTCTATTGTCATATCTGTGGGGCTGGTCAGCGCCAGAATGGGCAGGGCACCATTTCGCCGCCCTTGGGTGTCTGCCTCGCGATTGTAATTGACCGTTGCAAAAACAGGCAAGCCCATACGCTCCAACTCTGCTGCGTCCTGTATGCCCTTGCGCAGCCACGACCGCAGCAACACAACGCCAATCGCGACCATGAAGCCCAGCACCACCCCCAGCGCCAAAAGCAGATCACGGCGCGGCGCGATTGGATCGCGTGCGGCAATGGCGGAATCCAGAATGCGCACACTGCCAATGGTGCTGGCGCGCATGACCTCTACCTCTTGCGCGCGGGTCAGCAACTCCAGATACAAGCGCTGCGCCAGATCGACATCGCGCTGCAAGTTGATGATCTGGCGCTGGGTTTCGGGCAAATCGCCAATCTGTTCGCGCAACCCGTCCAACCGGGTTTGCAGGCGCGCGCGTTCATCCAGCAACAGGCGGTAATTCGGGTGCAAGGGAGTGAAGCGCAAGGACAATTCATCCTCACGGCGCTGCAACTCTGCAAGCTGCGCTTCAACGCGCGTCACCTCGTCCAGAATGGTCTGGGTTTCCAGCCGCAAATCTACAGAGACTTGCTGCATCTGAAACGCATTCAACGCCGCTTCGGCCTGACGCAAAGCCTGCTCTGCCATGGGGATCTGTTCCCGAATGAAATCCAGACTTCCTTCGGCCTGCGCGGCACTGCGATTGATATTCTGGCGCTGATAGGCGCGCAAAATCGCATCCAAGGCGCGGGCATTTGCTGCCCTGTCCGGCCCCGTGACGCGCAGTTCCAGAATGCCCGAACCACGCCCGCGCTCGCTGACAGTCAGGCGCCTGCGCAAATCCTCTATGGCCTCGCCCTCGCCGATCTGGCGCAAGTTGTAAACACGGCCAGGGGCGGCGCGGATGTCGGATATCAGCATGGTGAAGCCCAGCGCTTCCAGACCAAGGGGCGCGCCAACCTGCCCCGTCAACATATCGCCATTCGGCAGTTCGACAGTATAGGCGCCCCCTTCGGCCACTGTCAGGCGCAAATACTGATTCAGCCATTCCGGCGGGACAACCAGATTTTGCAGCGCAAGCCACTCTCCCGGCCGGGCAAAGCGCTGCGGAAACAAGCGCTGCACGCCCCAAAGCCTGTAGCGCGACAGCACTACGCCCATGACAGGCGCACGTTCAGGTCGCACAACCCAATCCAGATTCTGATCGGCCACAGCGCGCCCCAGCACCATGCGCGAGCGCAGGATTTCCACTTCTGTCACACTGCGCGGATCATCCTCCACCATCGCGCTCAGGCTTCCCGGCAGCATCATCGCGGCATTTTTCTCTTCCAGCTGCACCAAGGCATCGGCCTGAAAGGTGGGGGCCGTATTGGCAAAGCTGAAGGCCGCAACCGCCAAACCCAACCCCATGCCCAGAATAATCCACAGCTTGCCTTGCCAGATCAGGCCGAATAGCTGGCCCAGATCAATCTCATCCGATACCTGCCTTTCGGCCACAGGGGGCTGTGCGGGCACACCGCGTATTTCGGGGAAAGCGCCATGCGTGCGAACAGCAGGGTCAGGCCGTGCATCCATCTGGTTTATCCATGTGTCTTATATGTCAATTTCTCGGCCCAAAGACGCGCGCCATCCCGGATTTGCAGGAAAACTGCCTCGTGAAATTCTGGCGAGCGGCGATAGGGATCGGCAATCCCCTTCCCACCGCACCAGTGATCAAACAGCATCACCCGGCCGGACAGATCAGGGGCAAGGCGCGCGATCTCTTGGCGGTGGCCGGGTTCCATGACCAACACAAGGTCATGCGCCTGCCCCAAAACGCGGGTAAATTGCTGCGCGATATGGCCATCCACAATCACGCCATGGCGCGCGGCCACAGCGCTGGCAGTGGCATCTGCCGCATGCCCGACAAGCGCGCCAAGCCCGGCAGACCTGACCACAACGCCAGACCCGCGCGCAGCCAGATCGGCAGCAAGCGCGCGCTCTGCCACCGGAGAACGGCAAATATTGCCCACACAGACAACCAAGACAGAGCGAAAATTCATCAAAAACGGCCCCGCATTTCAGTATCTGCGGATATTCGCAACAATGCCCCGCTGTCAGACTGCGTATCTGATAGGCCCAAAGGCAAGCCCAATCCACCCTAAAGTGTTATTTATATAACTATCTAGAGTTTTCAATCTTAAAAGTATTCCCCTGTAGGTTGACCAGCGCCGTGGCAATGGGCGCAGGCGCGCACCCCCGGCGCTGCGGCAGGTGGCTGGCCTGCGCCTCCGGCGGGGATATTTTTGCCAAGATGAATGCGGAAAAGGCGCACGCGCGCCCCATGACAGCCGCGAGGCGCGTTGAGGTGAGGGGCGGCGCGCCCGATGCAGGCCAAGCGGCCCGGTTAGAATTCGACCCCTTTTTGCGCCTTGATCCCGGCGCGGAACGGGTGCTTGATCTCTGTCATCTCTGTGACCAGATCGGCAATTTCGATCAATTCGGGTTTTGCATTGCGCCCAGTGAGAACCACATGGGTCATGGGGGGTTTTTCATCCTGCAAGAAGGCCACGACTTCGGCGATGGGCAGATAGTCATAGCGCAGCGCGATATTGATTTCATCCAGAAGGACAAAGCGCATATCGGGATTGCGGATAAGGTCTTTGGCCTGTTCCCAGCCAGCGCGGGCGGCGGCGATATCGCGGTCGCGATCTTGGGTATCCCATGTGAACCCTTCGCCAGAAACGACAAAGGTGCATTCCTGCGCGAAGCGCGCGCGCAGAAATTCGCGCTCGCCCGTGACCCAGTTGCCTTTGATGAATTGCACCACGGCGCAGGGCATTTCATGCGCGATGCAGCGCATGATCATGCCAAAGCCAGAGGATGACTTGCCCTTCCCTGCGCCAGTATGAACGATGACAAGACCCTTTTCGCCGGTTTTTGTGGCCATCATCTTGTCACGCGCGGCTTTGATCTTTTGCATCTTGGCGCGGTGGCGGGCGGCCTCTGCTTCCGGGGTGGCGGGGGGTTCGGGCGTTGTCATGGCAGAGTTCCTTGTCTGAAAGCGCGCGGGCCGCCCTTGTTGCGCGGGGGCGCCGGAAGATCAAGCCTTGGCCCGCCCTGCAGGGTGGCGGGCCAAGGCGGGGCGGTTACTGATCCATATAGATATGGGTTTCCGCCTGCGCGCCGGGATGGGTGACAGCGCCCCAACGCGCGCCCCCCACAAGGCGCGCGAATTTCCAGATGGCGCCAGAAGCGTATTCTGTGGGTTTGGGGCCGGGCCATGCGGCCTTGCGGCTGGCCAGTTCGGCCTCTGGCAGCGCCACCGACAATTCGCCCGTCACCGCGTTGATGGTGATCATATCGCCATCGCGCAGCAAGGCGATTGGCCCGCCATGGGCGGCTTCTGGCCCGACATGGCCCACACAGAACCCGCGTGTGGCCCCGGAAAACCGGCCATCAGTGATAAGCGCCACTTTCTTGCCCATCCCCTGCCCCGAAATTGCGGCCGTGGTGGCCAGCATTTCGCGCATGCCCGGCCCCCCTGCGGGGCCTTCGTTGCGGATGACGATCACATCGCCGGGCGCATAGGCGCGCTGGCGCACGGCCTCATAGGCATCTTCCTCGCATTCAAACACGCGGGCGGGGCCGGTGAAAACCTGCTCCTCGGCGCTCATGCCTGCAACTTTCACAATGGCGCCATCGGGGGCCAGATTGCCGCGCAGGCCAACCACGCCGCCTGTTGCTGTCAGGGGCGTGGCGGCGGGATAGATCACGCGGCCATCGGCATCGCCTGTGATATGATCCAGTTCTTCGCCCAGGCTGCGGCCAGAGGCGGTGATGCACTCTTCATGCAATAGCCCCAATTTGCGCAATTCCTTCAGCACCACAGGCACGCCGCCCACCTCATAGAGGTCTTTGGCCACATATTTCCCACCGGGGCGCAGATCGCAAAACCACGGGGTATCGCGCATGATATCCGTGACATCGAAGAGATCGAAATCAATTCCGGCCTCATGCGCGATTGCGGGCAGGTGCAGGGCGGCATTGGTGCTGCCGCCCGTGCAGGCCACCACGCGGGCCGCATTTTCAAGGCTTTTGCGGGTGACGATATCGCGCGCGCGGATGTTTTTGGCGATCAGGTTCAGCACCGCTTCGCCGCTGGCGCGGCCATAGGCATCGCGGCTTTCATAGGGGGCGGGCGCGCCAGAGGAATTGAGCAGCGCAAGCCCCATCGCCTCTGACACGCAGGCCATGGTATTGGCGGTATATTGCGCGCCGCAAGCGCCTGCGCCGGGGCAGGCAACGCGCTCTATGATCGCCAGTTCCGCATCCGAGAGCGTGCCGGCCTGATGCTTGCCCACGGCTTCGAACACATCCTGCACGGTGACATCCTGCCCATTCAGGCGCCCCGGCAGGATAGACCCGCCATAAATGAACACCGACGGCACATTCAGCCGCACCATGGCCATCATCATGCCCGGCAAGCTTTTGTCGCAGCCCGCAAGCCCGACAAGCGCATCATAGCAATGCCCGCGCATTGTCAGCTCCACCGTATCGGCAATCGCATCGCGCGAGGCGAGCGAAGAGCGCATGCCCTCATGGCCCATTGCAATACCATCTGTCACCGTGATGGTGGTGAATTCGCGCGCCGTGCCGCCTGCCTGCTTGACCCCGGCCTTCACCGCCTGCGCCTGACGGTTCAGCGTGATATTGCAGGGCGCGGCCTCGTTCCAGCAGGTCGCCACACCGACCCAGGGTTGGTTGATCTCTTCCTCGCTCAGCCCCATGGCATAGAAGTAACTGCGCTGGGGCGCACGGGCGGGGCCTTCGGTGACATGGCGGCTGGGCAGGCGGGATTTGTCAAAACGCGGCGACATTGGCGCTCCTTATGCGGGGTGGCTTGGGCGGGAAAGGTGCTGCCAAGGCCGGGGGATTTCAAGGGCCTTGGCACGGGTTTGGGGGCCAGACAGTTGCGCCGGGCCAAAGAGGGCAATCAGAATTTGCTGATACGCCAGATTTCGACGGGTTCCAGCCAGACAAGGCCGGGTTGCTGGGCCATGATTTCAGTGGTCAGGGTTTCGGCCACGGCTTCGGCTGTGGCACGATCGCGCAGCACCACTTCAAACTTGATGATGGCGAATTCGCGCACCAGTTGCGCGGCCTGCGCGCGGTGAACGCCATGCGTGCCGCGCCCTCCACCGGGGAAAAGCGACCAACCGCTTAGCCCGGCCTGCGTTAACAGCGCCTCGATCCGTGGTTTCAACAGGCGCTCTGCAATGATGGTCAGCTTGATTGCGGGATGGGTCATGTCAGATCACTCCTGTCACTGCGAAAAGGCGAATTCTGCCAGCGCCATCCAAAGCGGGATGGACAATAGCGCGACCGGCGTTCCAAGGCTGGTGGATGTGCCGATATAGATTGCAGGATTGGCCGAAGGAATTGCCACACGCAAGGTGGGTGGGCCGGAAACATCGGAACTGGAGGCCGCCATCACAGCCAGAATGACCACGCCACCGGGCGAAAAGCCCGTGACCATATGCAAGGCCCAGCCCACGCCAAAGCCCAAAGCCCCATGCACCAGCGGTGCCAACAGCCCATAGGCGGCATAGACATGGGCCACGCGGCGCAGCTCTGCCAGCCGGGAATAGGCTTCCATCCCCATCAGCAGCATCAGGATAGACAGGAACCCCCGAAACAGTGGCTCATAAAAGCTGGCATAGACAGGATCAGGCCGCGCCAAAAGGCCCAGCGCCACACCCAGCAGCAGGGCCGACAGGGCCGCACCGCGCAGGCTTTCCGCGATGATCGCGCGCAGGTTCAGCGCGCCCTTGCCTTTGGCCCGCGCCCTCTCTGCCAGCACAATCGCTGTCAGAAGTGCGGCAATATCCATAAACGGATACAGCGCGGGAACCCATGCCTCATAGCTTAGCCCGTCTTCTTCCAGCATCACCATTCCCGCCGCAAGCGTAGAGGCCGACACCGCCCCGAACAGCCCCGCCGTGGCCACGCTGTCGCCAAAGCGCAGATTGGGCAAAAGCCCCAGCGTGATCCGGCCCAGAAAGACAATCCCCACCCCCAATGCAACCGCGGCAAAGGCGGGCAACAGGATATCGCGCAATTCGGCCTCGCGCAGGGCAATCCCCGCACCGATGCCGATTTTCAAAAGCAGCACGATCACGATGAACTGATACACCGAATCGGGTATTTCCAAGCGGCTGCCCAAAGCTGCAAGCGCCATGCCTGCCAGCAAAAACGCCAAAGTTGGTTTCTGAAGCTGTGCCAGAAACACCAGAAAGAAATCTGCAATCATATCCATGCGAAGGCTCCATACCTTGTTCGCAGGGCGGTAAATCAGAGATTTCACTTATATAAAATTACATGTTTTATGGTTATTTGTTCTATTATATAGAACTTTTATCGTCACCTGATCGGGAACACCATGGCCCATCTGAACCTTCACCACCTGCGCCTGTTCCGCGCCGTGGCCAGTGATGGCACCCTGACAGGGGCGGCACGCGGTTTGAACCTGTCGCAATCGGCGCTATCCACCCAGTTGCGCAGCCTTGAAGCCGCGCTTGGCCAAGACCTGTTTGAACGCCGTGGCCGGGGGCTGGTGCTGACAGAGGCGGGGCGGATAGCGCTGGATCATGCCGAGGCGATTTTTCGCACCGCAGATGATCTGACCGCCACCTTGCGCGAAACCGGACGCGTGCGCCGCGCCTTGCGCGTGGGCGCGCTGGCCACATTGTCGCGCAATTTCCAAATGCAATTCCTGCACCCACTGATCGGGCGGGCAGATATTGAAGTGGTGCTGCGCGCTGGCTCTCAGGAAGAATTGTTGCGCGGGCTAGAAGCGCTGGCGCTGGATGTGGTGCTGACAAATCTTGCCCCCGCACGCGATGCCGCAAGTCATTGGCTGGTGCATAATCTGGATGCGCAGCCTGTCAGCCTGATCGGCACACCCGCGCGCACCAAGGCCCAAACCCAAGGCCTGCGCGCGCATTTGATGGCCCATCCGCTTATCCTTCCTACGCGTGAAACGGCCCTGCGGGCGGGGTTTGATGCGCTGACAGGGCAATTGGGCATTACCCCGGCCATTGCCGCCGAAGTGGATGACATGGCCATGATCCGGCTTCTGGCGCGGGCCGATGCGGGCTTGGCTGTTATTCCCCCGATTGTGGTGCAGGATGAATTGCAATCTGGCGCATTGGTCGAACTCGCACGGCTGGAGGGGCTGCGCGAAAACTTTCTGGCCGTCACCTTGCAGCGCCGCTTTCCCAACCCGCTATTGGCAGAGGTGTTGGGCGGATGACATTTGCGCAGAATGCGCCCTAGCCTGGCCCACCCGCACGGCGGGCACGGATTTCACCGCCCAGCTCCAGAGTATAAGCGGCCAATTCATCCAGCGCGCAACTGGCCTGCGCCAGCTGGCCCTGTTCCAGCGCGTTGGCAAGCCGGGTGTGAAACTCTACAATCCGCGCGCGCGATCTGGCGGTGAAAGTGATCATGTTCATCAAGGGGTGCATGGCCTCTACCGCGCCGGCCATATGCCACGACAGCACGGGGTTGCCGGCCGCATCCACCAGCGCACGGTGAAAAGCCACATCAGAGGCGCAAAACCCCTCGTCACTTAGCCCTTGGCCGCTTTGGCGCGCAATCTGGGCGCGCAGGCTGGCCAGTTGGGCGGGTGTGCGCCGCGTGCAGGCAAGCGGCAGGCAAGCGCGCTCCAAGGCAAAACGCGCCTCGCAGGCCGTTTCAAAATCGATAGCGTTCATGGACAGCAACAAGGTGGCCGTTGTGGCCAGATGCTCTTGCGCCTGTGCAAAACTCATCTGGTTCACAAAGGCGCCCCCGGTTGCGCCGCGCTGCGTGCGGATCAGGTTTTGCGCGGCCAGCCGTTTCAGCGCCTTGCGGATTGTGGGCCTTGAAACACCAAACCGCGCGGCCAATTCCCCCTCGGAGGGCAAGCGGCCATTTGCAGGCAGGCTGCCTGCCACAATCTCATCCCGGATGGCTTGCGCAATCTGCTGCGAATACTCGCGCGTGCTGTCGAGATCAGTTTTCATGATCGGGCCTGTAGAATTGGGGGGCTGTGATAAATGTCTGACATTTATGTTTTGCAGCACTCTTCCTTGTCTGATATGTCAGACATATCACGGCCCAGCCACGCCGCAAAGTGCTTTGCAGGCCGCCCCTCGCCCAAAACCCCGGAGGATTCATGCAGTTTAACGCCCTGATTGTGGAAAAAGACGCCGACGGCAAAACCCATGCGGCTGTCCAGCAGATTGACGAAAGCCAATTGCCTGCGGGCGATGTGACAGTGGCCGTTGAATATTCAACCGTCAATTACAAGGATGGCCTGTGCCTTGGCCCCGGTGGCGGGCTGGTGCGCAATTACCCCCATGTGCCGGGCATAGATTTTGCGGGCACTGTCACGGCCTCGGATGATGCGCGCTATGCGCCGGGTGACAAAGTGGTGCTCACCGGCTGGCGTGTGGGCGAGGCGCATTGGGGCGGCTATGCCCAGCGCGCGCGGGTAAAGGCGGATTGGCTTGTGCCGCTGGCGAAGGGCATGACCACCCGGCAGGCGATGGCCGTGGGCACAGCCGGATTTACCGCCATGCTGGCCGTGATGGCGCTGGAAGATCACGGGCTAAAGCCGGGTGATGGGCCTGTGCTGGTTACGGGCGCGGCAGGGGGTGTTGGCTCTGTCGCGGTGGCGCTGCTGGCGGCGCTGGGGCATGAGGTGGCGGCTGTCACTGGGCGGCCAGAGGCGGAAGCTTATTTGCGCGATCTGGGCGCAAGCCAGATCGTGCCGCGCGAGATGATCAATGAAACCACAAAGCGGCCACTGGAATCCGAAATCTGGGCAGGGTGCATCGATTCCGTGGGCGGCGCGATGCTGGCGCGGGTGCTGGGGCAGATGCAATATCGCCGCTCTGTGGCGGCTGTCGGGCTTGCAGGCGGGGCCAATCTGCCCGCAACCGTTATCCCCTTTCTGCTGCGCGGGGTAAACCTGCTGGGCATAGATTCCGTTCTGCAACCCTATGAAAACCGGATGCGCGCTTGGGAAAGGCTGGCCAAAGACCTGCCCATGACCAAGCTGGAAGCCATGATCACCCCCGCCACATTGGCTGATCTGCCCCGCCTTGGGGCAGAGATTTTGCAAGGCCAGATCAAGGGCCGCGTGGTGGTGGATGTAAACGCCTGAAGCGGGGGCAGCGCGGCTTGTGCTGCGCGCTACCCCCTTGGCGCGGCGGGCCTCCTCACCCGCCGCACCGTTCTCAAAACGTGATCTGCTGCGCCAAACCTTGTTCGCGGGCCAATTCCACGGCGCGCGCGGCCACGGCCAGATCTTGCAGGCCAACGCCTGTGCCATCAAACAGCGTGATCTGATCGGCAGATACCCGCCCCGGATGGCTGCCCAAAATCACCGCGCCCAATTCCACAATCGCACCCTCGCTCACCAGCCCGGCGGCAATTGCATGCTGCGCCTCGCCAATGCTGATGGATTGCGCCACCTCGTCGGTAAAGACTGTGGCGCGCGCCAGAATTTCGGGCGCCACCTCCTGCTTGCCCTTGGTATCTGTGCCCATGCAGGCCAGATGCGTGCCGGGGCGGATATGGTCATCTTGCAAGATCGCCTCGAAACTGGAGGTGATGGTGATGATCACATCCGCCTCGGCCCCCAATCGGGGCAGATCAACAGCTTCAAACGGCAATCCCAGCTCTGCCGCGGTTTCCGCCAGACGCGGCAGCATTTCAGGGTGCAGGTTCCAGCCAACAACCTTCTCAAACTGACGCTGGCGCGCTGCGGCGCGCAACTGAAACGCGCTTTGATGGCCCGCGCCGACCATGCCCAACACTTTCGCATCCGCCCGCGCCAGATGCTTGATGGATATGGCAGAGGCCGCCGCCGTGCGCAGCGCTGTCAGCAGATTGCCCCCCACCATCGCCACAGGTTTGCCGCTATCGGGATCAAACAGATAAACCGTGCTTTGGTGATTGGGGATACCGCGCGCGGCATTGCCGGGGAAATAGCCGCCCGCTTTCACCCCCAGCACAGCCCCGGCCCTGTCCAGCCCGGATTTGAACCCATATTGCCGCCCCTCGCCCAGCGCCTCGCGCACGACAGGAAAGTTATAGGCATCGCGCCGCGCCATGGCGGCAAAACACTCTTCAATCGCCTCAAAGGCCGATTGGGCATCCACAAGGCCGGATATGGCGGATTCGGGCACGATCCACATGGGGGTATTCCTTTATCTTGAAAAGAGGGCGGCTTCAGGCACAAGGCCCAAAGCCGCCATGACAGGGGTTCAAAGCGCGCTCAGAAAGCCTTGCCGCGGGCGGATACGGGCCAAAGCACTTCCACCTTGCCGCCGCGCACACCCACATACCAATCATGGACATTGCAGGTCGGGTCGCAATGGCCGGGCACAAGGCGCAGCTTGTCATTCACCTTCAGCACATTCTCCAGGTCTTCGACAACCCCGTGTTCGTCAGAGCATTTGACATATTTCACATCATCGCGCCCATAGATCACTGGCAGGCCACTATCCACCGATTGCGCCTTCAGCCCGGCATCCACAATCGCCTTGCCGGGTTTGGCATGGCTCATCACCGATGTCAGGATAAACAGCGCGTTTTCCCATTCGCCCTGGTCAATGCGCTTGCCATCCTTGTCCAGAATGCGCCCGTAATCGGCATCCATAAACGCATAAGAGCCGCATTGCAGTTCGTTATACACGCCAGATGTGCTTTCAAAATAATAGCTGCCCGTGCCGCCACCGCCAACGATGTCACAGTCCAGTCCCTCTGCGGCCAGTGTATCCACCGCATCTTTCACCATGGCCACGGCCACGGCAATCTTGGCCTTGCGGTCTTCATAGCTGTCCATATGCTGCATCGCGCCCTGATAGGCCTGGATACCGGCAAATTTCAGGCCGGGTGCGGCATCAATCGCCTTGGCAATCTCTACCACGGCGGGGGTGGTGGTCACACCGCACCGGCCTGCACCGCAATCAATCTCCACCAGGCACTCAATCTGCGTGCCATGCTTCACCGCCGCCGCCGACAGATCGGCCACATTGGCCACATCATCCACACAGCAGATCGCGCGCGCGCCCAGTTTGGGAATACGCGCAAGGCGGTCAATCTTGGCAGGGTCGCGCACCTGGTTGGAAACAAGCACATCCTTGATCCCCCCACGCGCGAAAACCTCGGCCTCGCTTACCTTCTGGCAGCACACACCACAGGCGCCGCCAAGGCTTTCTTGCAGCTTGGCCACATCCACGGATTTGTGCATCTTGCCATGCACCCGATGGCGCATGCCATGGGCGCGGGCATAATCGCCCATTTTCTTGATGTTGCGCTCCAAAGCGTCAAGATCAAGCACCAGACACGGCGTCTGGATATCGGCCTCGCTCATGCCCGGCAGCGCTGGCACATCATAGCCAACCTCAAGGCCCTCAAATCTGGTCGGTGCGTTCATGTCATTCCCCTCAGGTTACATCTTGATCCAAGGCAGCGTGTCCATATCGACATTGCCACCGGTGATAATCACGCCAACACGCTTGCCGGCAAATATCTCTGGGTTTTTCAGGATCGTGGCCAGCGGCACAGCGCAGCTTGCCTCGATCACAATTTTCATGCGCTGCCATGTCAGCTTCATGGCGGCGATGATCTCCTCTTCCGAGGCCGTCAGAATATCAGTCACATGGTTAGAGACAAAATGCCATGTCAGCTCTTTCAGCGGCACTTTCAAACCATCTGCAATCGTGACAGGCGCATCATCGGCAATGATATGGCCCGCCTTGAAACTGCGATAGGCATCATCGGCCTGCTCTGGCTCTGCCGCATAAATCTGCACCTGCGGTGCGATATTGGACAGCGTCAGGCATGTCCCAGACACCATGCCGCCCCCGCCAATCGGTGCGATCACGGCATCCAGCCCCTCCACCTGCTCCAGCAATTCTTTCGAACAGGTCGCCTGCCCGGCAATCACGCGCGGGTCGTTATAGGGGTGGACAAACTCTGCCCCGGTTGCGGCCTGCACTTCGGCAAACACCGCCTCGCGCGAGGTGGTGGATGGCTCGCATTCAGTAATGATCCCGCCATAGCCCCGCACCGCGGCTTTCTTGGCCTCTGGCGCGGTGCGCGGCATCACCACATGGCACGGTATCCCGCGCCGCCCGGCTGCATAGCTCAAAGACAGGGCATGATTGCCGCTCGAATGCGTGGCAACACCGCGCGCGGCCATCTCCTCAGACAGGCCAAACACGGCATTGGAGGCACCGCGCACCTTGAACGCGCCCGCTTTCTGGAAATTCTCGCATTTGAAGAACAGCTCTGCCCCCGTCAGCGCATTCAGATAGCTGGAGGTCAGAACCGGTGTGCGGTGAATATAGGGGGCAATCCGCGCATGGGCGGCCAGCACATCGTCATAGTTCGGAATTATCATGTCATGCAGGTCTTTCATAACCCATCCGCCTTTCATCTTGGCAAAAATATCCTGGGGGAGTCGCCCTTGGGCGACGGGGGCAAAGCCCCCATCAGGCCGCAGCCGCCAGCGCGACAGGGGTGGATTTGCGCAGATATTCCTGCGCTGCGGCCACACCTGATCCCAGCGTCACATTCCAGCCCAGATCGGCCATGCACATCTCTGCCGTGGCCAGGCCCGACAGAAGCATGACATCTGTCAGCATGCCCAGATGGCCAATGCGGAATACCTTTCCCGCCACTTCGCCCAGGCCCACGCCAAAGGCCACACCGTATTTGGCGGCGGCAAGCTGCACCAGTTCTGTCCCGTTGCACCCCTCTGGCACAAGAACGGCTGTCACTGTATCCGAATACAGATCAGGGCTGGCAGCACAAGGGCGCATGCCCCATGCGGCAATCGCGCGGCGCGTGGCCTCGGCCAGACGGTGATGGCGGGCATAAACGGCGTCCAGCCCTTCATCTTCCAAAATCTCTATGGATTTTGCCAAACCCGCAATCAGCCCCACAGCAGGGGTATAGGGGTAGCCACCTGCCGCATAGGATTTCAGCATATCGCGAAAATCAAAGAATGTGCGGGGCAGGCCAGCAGTTTCCATTGCCCCCAGCGCCTTGGGCGATACCCCCAGAATGGCCAGCCCGGCAGGCAGCATGAACCCTTTTTGCGACCCGGCAACCGCGATATCCACACCCCAACCCGCCATGTCAAACGGCATGGAGCCAATAGACGATACCCCATCCACAAACAGCATGGCCGGATGGCCCGCCGCATCCAGCGCGCGGCGAATGCCTGCGATGTCTGAGCGCACGCCCGTGGCGGTTTCGTTATGCGTGGCCAGAACGGCCTTGATCTTATGGCCTGTGTCTGCGCGCAGCGCGGCTTCAATCGCGCCAAGGGGTGCGCCCTGTCCCCAGGGTGTTTCTATTATCTGCACGTCCAGCCCATGGCGCTGGCACAAATCAATCCAGCGATGGCTGAACATCCCGAACCGCGCCGCAAGCACAGTATCGCCCTGCGACAGGGTATTGGTGATCGCCGCTTCCCAGCCCCCTGTCCCGGTCGAAGGCAGGATAATCACTTCACCCGCCCCCATGCCCAGCACGCGGCGCACACCAGCCACAGCGGGTTTGAACATTCTGGCAAATGTGGGCGAACGGTGGTCGATCGTCGGCATGTCACAGGCTTTGCGAATCTCTTCTGGGATATTCGTGGGGCCTGGGATGAAAACCGGGTTTTGCAGGGACATTTTGCGCTCTCCTCCAGCTACTGCCGAAGAGATGACATGTGCCGTCCTCTTTTGCAATTTTTTTGAAATTGTTTTTTGCTATGCGAAAAATACATGCTACAGATTGAGAATGTTGGATTTTTTGTTTTTCATTGGCTGAAATGGTTTTTTGCCGCACTGCAAAAAAGGAGCACCGATGCCCGAAACACGCCCATCAGACACCCGCGCCAGCGATACCAGGCCGCGCGGCCGCCCCCGCGCCTTTCACGACAAGACCGAACAGAACACAGTGCAATCGCTGGATCGCGCCTTGCTGATTCTGGATGTGCTTGCCCAGGCGAACGGGCTTACACTGACAGAACTGGCTCAGGCCGCCGACCAATCGCCCGCGACGGTGTATCGCGTGCTCTCCACCTTTCAAACCCACGGCTTTGTCGAGTTGGAGGCAGAGGCCCAGCGCTGGCATATCGGCGCAGGGGCGTTTCGCACCGGATCGGCGTTTTTGCGGCGCACCAAGCTGGCAGACCGCGCACGCGGGGCCATGCAAACCCTGATGCGCGAGACGGGCGAAACCGCCAATCTGGGCATAGAGGAAGGCGACGAGGTGCTGTTTCTGACGCAAGTGGAAACACATGAAGCCATTCGCGCCTTCTTTCCGCCCGGCACGCGCAGCCCGATGCATGTATCGGGCATTGGCAAGGCGCTGCTTGCCTATGCGCTGCCAGAGCGGCTGGAGGCGATCATATCGCGCGGGTTGCAAGGGTTCACGCCGGCCTCGCTGACGAATGGCGCGGCCCTTGGGGCCGATCTGGCCACCACCCGCACGCGCGGCTTTGCGATAGACAATGAGGAACGCACCGAAGGCATGCGCTGCATCGCCGCCCCCATCTTTGACGCGCAGGGCCGCGCCGTGGCGGGGCTGTCCATCTCTGGCCCGGTCTTTCGCCTGTCACTGCCCCGCGCGATGGAAATGGGCGCTTTGGTCAAACGCGCCGCAGAGGGGGTGACAGAGGCAACCGGAGGTATTGCACCGGTATGAAATTCATTCTAGCGTGAAAGAGCAATTATAATATAGTCACAAAGACCGGACGGTGTCGGTGAGCGGTATGGCTTTGGGAAAGGATAATCAATTTGGTAAAACAGGTGACATGTATAAGCGATTTGCTAGAGACGATCAGGTCGGTCCGCGCCGAAGATTCGGGGGCCATATGGTATCGTGGACAAACGAATGAAAACTGGAAGCTTTTGCCGGGACGACTTCGACAACAAAATAAGATGTCCGAAACCAGCCTCCTTTCAAGATTCAAACAAAGCGTGGCAATGTTAACATCGTCAAAGCCTAATAATTCGTTTGATTGGATATTTCTGATGCAACATTATGGAGTTCCAACCAGGTTGTTGGATTGGAGCGAAAACCCACTTGCTGCATTGTATTTCGCCGTGACGAAAGTCGACATAGAATCAGACGGCGCTTTTTGGATGCTAAGGCCAAATAAACTGAATAAAAATGCAAATATTAGTGATCGAGACGAAGCAGACTATATACCGTCGTTTGATGATGAAGAGGTTCAGGGTTATTCACCGGAGCAATTGAGATCGAATACAAGAATAAGTCTATTCCCCATCGCAACTATTGCAACGAGAAATAATCCAAGAATACAAGCCCAATCTGGCACATTCACGATACATCACAGGGATTCCCTAGCCATAGAGGACGTCGGAAATGGATCGCACTGCAGAAAATATCTGATTCCACATGACGCTAAGAAAAATATAAGGGAAGAGCTATCTATTTTAGGTGTTAATAAATTCTTACTCTTTCCGGAGATGGAAAGTATCAGCGTCACACTTCGGGAGAGTATGTAATGGGGTATGTTCAAACTTCATCACTAAAGAATGCAACTATTATGCTGCTTTATGCAGAGCGCGATGAAATCGATCCCAATCCCGAATATCAACGTAGCGGAGGGGTTTGGACTCTTGCCAAAAAGCGCTTGCTTATAGACTCCATTATAAATGACTATGATTTACCGAAGCTGTACTTTCATGACTTAGGCGAAGAAAAACTTCGCAAAACGGGAAAACGATACTCAATCATTGACGGCAGGCAGCGCTTAGAAGCCATCTGGGGCTTTATGGACGGAAGCTTTACATTAGCTCCAGACTTTGATTACCAGAGAGACTCAACCATTAGGATGGGTGGTTTCTATTATGAAGATATCGCAAAGACTCATCCAAAAATTCGAATAAAATTTGACTCTTTTGTGATGCCGATTGTAGTAGTCGAGGTTTCAGACGATGATTTAGATCTAATTGAAGATATGTTTTCCCGCCTTAACGAAGCTGTTCCGCTCAACGCTGCAGAAAAAAGGAATGCAATTGGTGGAGATTTTGTATCCGCCATAAATGATGTATCTAGACATTCCTACTTTGTTAATTGCGTTAAGTTTAATGATGCCAGATATAAGCATCGGGAAGTCTCCGCCAGGCTCCTGCTTATCGAGGACTCACTTCAAGAAGGAAAGTCTTTGATTGATACAAAAAGAGAATACCTAGACGGGCTTGCGAGGAAATTGAAGAAAGGGCAAAAAGATCGGGTCGAAAAAATTAAAGACAATGTCATCTCAATCCTTGATGATATGGAAAGCGTTTTTGCCCACAAGGATGAGCTATTGATTGCTCAAGGCATTCAAGTAGTTTATTATCTCCTTTTCAGGGCCATGCGCGCAGCGAATGAAGCGGGCAAGGTGAATCGTAGAGATTTGCTCGCTTTTCGCCAGCAATTAGCGACCAATCGGGAGCAGGCTGCGACTGATTATGAGCAAGCGAGCTTCGAGCTTCTTGAATTTGACAGGCTAAACCAACAAGGGACTAATGATGCAAGTAGTATTAGGGAACGATATGCAACGCTTTGCAAAACTTTAGGTGTAACCCCTGAGGCAATTGTTATACGTTAGCAACTCATGTGAAACCGCCGCGCCTCTGCCAGCAGGGCGGCCAGAACCGGGGTATGGGGTTCGCGCCATGGCGCGATCAGGCCCACTTGTTTTGCCCCAGCTTCGCCGCGCAGCGGCACGGCGGCCAGATCAGGTGTGGCGGCGAACAGTTCTGCCGTATGGGCGTTCACGACACTGACCCACGGCCCCGCGCGCACATGGGCAATCAGGCTCAGCACGGAATTGGATTGTAATTGCGGTGTGACAGACACCTCGGCGCGGGCCAGTTCGGCCATGATGATGCGGCGGTTTTGCATATCAGGCGTGAGCAGGCACAGCGGCAATCCCGCCAGATCGGCCCAATCCAAACCCGCGCACCCGGCCAGCGCATGATCAGCGCGCATCAGCAGCAGGTAGCGTTCGGTATAAAGCGGCTCTGTCACCACGCGGCCCAAAGGTTCGTTATCCAGATAGGATACGCCCGCATCCAGTTGCAGATTGTCAATCTGATGCAGAATTTCGATAGAAGAGCGTGCCAGAATCTCCAGCCGCACATTGGGATGATTGCGCAGATAAGGGCCGGTCAGTTGCGCGATCATCGGCAGGGCGGTGGGCACAACCCCCAGCCGCAGATTGCCTGACAGCCCGTGGCGGGCCGCGCGCATTTCCTCGCGCAGGGTGCGGGTATCGCCCACGATGCGGCGCGCCCAGTCCAGCACCCGCGCGCCTTCGGGTGTCAGCCCTTCAAACCGGCTGCCCCGCCAGACCAGCTGCACCCCCAATTCCCCTTCCAGCTGCTTGATGGCGGCCGAAAGAGAGGGCTGCGACACGCCGCAGCTTTCGGCCGCGCGGCCGAAATGGCGTTCGGTGGCAAGGGCGATGAACATTTCCAGACGGTCTATCATGGCGGTATTCTGGCGGCGCAGGCAGGGCCATGCAAGCGCGCATTCTTTCGCGCGCCCTCTTGTTGCGCGCCCTGCCCTGCCTTACATCCTGCGCCATGATCAAACGTATTCCATTTCTCAACCGCCCACCTGTTGTTTCTGTCCTTCGGCTGCAAGGCATGATTGCCTCTGGCGCCAATCCGGGGCGGCTGAATGATGCGGGCCTTGCCCCACTGATCGAGGCTGCCTTCAAGCGCGGCAAGCCCAAGGCGGTGGCACTGGTGATAAATTCGCCCGGTGGCAGCCCCGTGCAAAGCGCGCTGATTGCCGCGCGCATTCGCCGGCTGGCAGAGGAAACCGAAGTTCCGGTTCTTGCCTTTGTAGAAGATGTCGCGGCCTCTGGCGGGTATTGGCTGGCCACGGCGGCAGATGAAATTTTTGTGGATGGCAATTCGATTGTCGGCTCTATCGGCGTCATCTCTGCCGGGTTTGGGCTGCATGATCTGATTGGGCGCTACGGGATAGAGCGGCGGGTTTATACCTCTGGCACATCAAAATCCCAGCTAGATCCGTTCCGCCCCGAAAACCCCGAAGACGTGGCGCGGCTGCGCAACCTGCAAGATCAGGTGCATCAGAATTTCATCGCGCAGGTGCAGGCACGGCGCGGGCCAAAGCTGGCGCAGGATGACAGCCTGTTTACAGGCGAATTCTGGGTGGGGGGCCGCGCGGTGGAACTGGGGCTGGCCGATGGGCTGGGCCATCTGGTTCCCACGCTGAAGGCCCGCTTTGGCGACAAGCTGCGCCTGCGCAGCTATGGCATGCGCCGCCCGTTTCTGGCCCGCTTTGGCCTGTCGCTGGGCGATGCACTGCTATCGCAAGCGCAGGAACGCGCTCTTTTTGCGCGCTACGGGCTGTAGGCGATGCTGATCAAGATCGTTGCCGGGTTTCTGGTGTTCATGGTGGTGATGGGCGCAGTGCAGAAATTCCTTAATCCAAACCATAAAACTCCGCTGGATAAATTACGCGCAACCAAACTGCCGCGCCCGCGCAAATGCACGCGCTGTGGCAAATTCTTGTTGCGCAATGATGCCTGCACCTGCAAGGACAAGTCATAGATGCTGATCGATATTCTGTTTGTGGTGGCCGGTCTGGTGATCTTGCTGTTTGCGGGGGATTATCTTGTGCGCGGGGCCGTCAATCTGGCGCTGCGGCTGGGTATTCCTGCCATGATGGTGGGGATGACAGTTGTGGCCTTTGGCACATCGGCGCCGGAATTGCTGGTTTCGGTTCAGGCGGTGATTGCGGGCGCGGGGGGGCTGGCGCTGGGCAATGTTGTCGGTTCCAACATCGCCAATATCTTGCTGGTCATGGGCGCGCCTGCGCTGATTGCGCCTGTCCTCATGGCGCGCGAAAGCCAGCGCGATTTCCTGATCATGGTTGCGGTGACGGTGCTGTTCATCGCGCTGGCCTTTACGGGGGCGATTGGCCTGTGGCAGGCGCTGGTTCTGCTGGTGGCCTTTGCGGTGTTCATGGGCGACAGCATCTTGCGCGGGCGGCGCGCGCGCGTTGACATGGCGCTGGAGGATCTGGAAGGCGCAGACCCCAATTTGCACGGCCCCAAGATTGCGGGCTTTCTGGCGCTTGGCCTGATCGGCCTGCCCTTGGGTGCGCAATTGCTGGTGACAGGCGCTGTCGATATTGCCGAGGCGCTGGGCGTGTCTGATGTGGTGATCGGGCTTACGATTGTGGCCGTGGGAACATCTTTGCCCGAACTGGCCACCACATTGATGGCCGCAATCCGGCGCGAGGGCGGGGTGGCCTTGGGCAATATTCTCGGCTCTAACATCTTCAACCTGCTGTTCATTCTGGGCGTTGCCGGGGTGGTGGGCCAGATGGATGTGCCCGCGCAAATGCTGCGGCTGGATTTGTGGGTCATGCTGGGCGCAGCGCTGCTGCTTGCGCCTTTCATCTGGACAGGCCGCCCGATTGGCCGCCTGCTTGGCCTTGGCTTGCTTTTTGCCTATGGGGGCTATCTCTGGCTTCTGTTTCACAACGGAGGCTAGGGGCAAGTGGCACGGGCATTGGTAACGGGGGCGGCGCAGCGTCTGGGCCGCGCTATGGCGCTGTATCTGGCGCGGCGCGGGCATGATCTGGCCATCCATTACGCAAACTCTGCCCAAGCCGCTGAAGAGCTGGCGCATGAGATAGAGGGCATGGGCAGGCAGGCTGTCTGCCTGCGCGCCGATCTGCTGGAGGAAAGCGCGCTTGCCCCCCTTGTGCCGCAAGCGGCGGCAGCCCTTGGCGGGCCGCTGACAGTGCTGGTGAACAATGCTTCCATATTCGAGGCAGACAGCATCGCCACTGCCACGCGCGACAGCTGGGACAGGCATATGATGTCCAACCTGCGCGCGCCTTTCGTGCTGACACAGGCTTTCGCCGCGCAATGCCCCGCCCCCCTGCCCGATGCGGCGGGCGAACCGTTGGCGCAGGGGCTGGTTGTGAACATGATAGACCAGAAAGTGCGCAAACTGACGCCAGAGCATATGACCTATTCCATCGCCAAGATGGGGCTTTGGGCCTTTACCCGCATGGCCGCGCAGGACTTGGGGCCGCGCGTGCGCGTCAATGCCATTGGCCCCGGCCCAACCCTGCAAGCCGCAGATCAGCCCCGCGCGGAATATGACAATAGCCGCGCCAGCACTGTTCTGGGGCGCGGGGCCAACCTGTCAGATATCACAGCCGCGCTGGGATTTTTTCTGGATGCACCCGCCGTGACAGGCCAGCTTTTGTGCATCGATGGCGGCCAGCACCTGATCTGGCAGACCCCGGATATCACAGGCCAGCCCCCGGCCCCATTCGGCGCATAGCAAGGCCGCATGGCCAAAGTTGTGCACTGTTCACAAAGCTGTCACAGAACTGAGATGAAAACATTAAGAATTTCAGCGCCTTGCAAGAGCCTCGAAATTATTATATTTAAAAACAATAGGTTAGTTTATCGCCTATTTTTTAAGCAGTTAATGGAATGGCCTTTGAATCAAGGAAAAACGCACGCAATCCGCCCTCTCTCCACAGGGTTATCCACAGGATTGGTGGACAGGATTCTAGTTGCCGCAGGGCAGAAAACATTGCAGACCAGCTAAGAATCACACAAAGCCCGGCCGCATGACTGACCCTTCTTTGCCACCCGAAGAAATCCCGCCCGGCGCTGCGCCCGGATTGCGCGGGCATGCCTGCATTCAGGGCTATCTCAAATCGCTCGATGGCTCTCCGGGGGTGTACCGGATGCTGAACGAGAAATCAGAGGTGCTGTATGTCGGCAAGGCGCGCAATCTGCGCGCGCGGGTGTCGAATTATGCGCGCCCTTCTGGCCATTCGGGCCGGATTGCGCGGATGATTTCCGAAACCGCGTCCATGATGTTCCTGACCACGCGCACCGAAACCGAAGCGCTGCTTTTGGAGCAAAACCTGATCAAGCAGCTAAAGCCGCGTTACAATGTGCTGCTGCGCGACGATAAAAGCTTTCCCTATATCCTCTTGCCCAAGGATCATGCCTTTCCGCAGTTGCGCAAGCATCGGGGGCGGCGGGCAACGCCGGGGGCCTATTTTGGCCCATTCGCCAGCGCGGGCGCGGTAAACCGCACGCTCAACCAGTTGCAGCGCGTGTTCTTGCTGCGCAACTGCACCGATTCCGTGTTCAATTCACGCACGCGGCCTTGTCTGCTGTATCAGATCAAGCGCTGTAGCGCGCCCTGCGTGGGGTATATCTCTGAACCCGATTATGCCGCGCTTGTGGCCGATGCCGCGCGGTTTTTATCGGGCAAAAGCACGAAAATTCAGGCGCAACTGGCCGAACAGATGCAAGCGGCCTCTGACGCGATGGAATTCGAGCGCGCGGCGGCGCTGCGCGACCGTATCCGCGCGCTGACCAATGTGCAGCAGGCGCAAGGGATCAACCCGCGCTCTGTGTCAGAGGCCGATGTGGTGGCCGTGCATCTGGAAAAGGGCCAGGCCTGTGTGCAGGTGTTTTTCATCCGCGCCAATCAAAGCTGGGGCAACCGCGATTTTTATCCCGCCACAGGTGCAGGCGCGGAAGAGCCGGAGATACTCGAAGCCTTCTTGGGCCAGTTCTATGACAGCAAGGAACCCCCGCGCCTTGTGCTGCTGTCGCATGAGATTGAAAACCCCGATTTGATGGCACAGCTTCTGGCCACGCGCGCAGGCCGCAAGGTGGAACTGGCCGTGCCCCAACGCGGCGAGAAGGCGGAACTGGTGGAAAATGCCCTGCGCAATGCGCGCGAGGCGCTGGCCATGCGCATGGCCTCTTCCGCCGCGCAAGGGCGCATGCTGGAAGGGCTGGCCGAAGCCTTTGGGCTGGATGGCCCGCCAGAGCGCATAGAGGTGTATGACAACAGCCATATCCAAGGCACGGATGCCGTGGGCGCGATGATCGTGGCCGGGGCGGAAGGGTTTCTCAAAAGCCAATACCGCAAATTCAACATTCGTGGCGATGGGATCACACCGGGCGATGATTTTGGCATGATGAAAGAGGTTCTGACCCGCCGCTTTGAACGCCTGCTGAAAGAAGACCCGAACCGCATGGGCGAGACATGGCCCGACCTGTTGCTGATTGATGGCGGCGCAGGGCAGGTTTCTGCGGTTGCGGGCATAATGGCCGATCTGGGGCTGGAAGATATCCCCATGGTAGGGGTTGCAAAGGGCATAGACCGCGACGCAGGCAAGGAAGAATTCCACCGCCCCGGCAGCCGCCCCTTTGCGCTGCGCCAGAATGACCCGGTTTTGTATTTCATCCAGCGCCTGCGGGATGAGGCGCATCGCTTCGCCATCGGCACACATCGGGCGAAACGGGCAAAGGCCATCAGCGCCTCGCCCTTGGATGATATCCCCGGCGTCGGGCCGGGGCGCAAACGCGCGCTGCTGGCGCATTTCGGATCGGCCAAAGCGGTGGCGCGCGCGGGGCTTTCGGATTTGCAGGCCGTGGACGGGATATCAGAGGCTTTGGCGCAGGTGATCCATGATCATCTGAACACCCGCTAGACGGGGCGCGGTGTCACGCTTCCGCAGCGTTGGTTTTGGCCGCAAGTGTGCCCTGTGCCCATAGCTTCAGAATGCGGTATGCGATCAGCGGCACAACAGCGCTTGCGATCAGCAACAGCACCCCCGCGACCACGCCCAGCGCCCCTTGCCCATCGGATACCAAAACCAGCGCCGTGGCAAAGGCCGATAGCGGAAAGGTAAACGCCCCCCAGAGGCCGGAAAACCCCGCCTCTGTCAGCCAGCGGCCAGCGGCCAGCAGCGCCACCGCCAGCACCACCGCCAGCGCGCCAAACACTGTCGCCACCCCACCCAAACCTGCACCATCCGCCACGATGGTGAACAGGCATGCCGGGGCCAGATGAATGGCCAAAAGCGGGCGCAACGGCGCGGGCGGCAGATGGCGCAGCAATTGGCGCGCGCTGATGGCCCATATCAGGGCGGCAGGCACAAGCATGGCCCACAGCACGCCTTGCGCAATCTGTGGATAGCCCAGCGCATTGGCAGCGACACCGCCAATGATAAACCCCACAAAACTCAGGTGAAACACAGGCGTCACGACCCGCCCCTCTGGCGGGCCTGCGCGCAGCACATAGACCAGCAGCGCCACCAGCCCCAGATGCAGCCCAAAGGCCAGCACCGCCACCCCCTGCGCCAGTGCCGGGGCAAAAGGCGCAAGGCTGGCGGCCATCAGCATCAGCGAAAGGCTGGCCGCAGCCAGCCCCGCGCGGCCCGGCAGCACGCGCATTTCGTCCAGCAACACGCTTGCGCGGCGCAGCGGTTTGGCCAGATAGGCAATCGCGGCAAATACGAACAGCAGCGCCACCGCGCCAAGGATCATATCCCCGATTGCGGGCGGCAGCCCATAGGCGGGCGCGGCCGCGCGCCAGCCAAGCCCCAACCCGAACAGCCCCATGATGGGCGGAAAAATTGCAGGCGGCGTGCGCCGCCACAGCCCCGGCTTGGGCAGGCTTAGGGGTGGGGGCATAGGCCGGCGCGCCATTATTGGCCCTGCAAGCTGACATGGCCCGCCAGATGGCCGGGCAACAGGCGGTAATCCTCGAACCGGAAGTGATGATACATCTCTTCCGGCGCGGCTTTGCGGTAGCCTTCGGTATATAGCCCGAAATGCGCACCCGCGCGCTGGGCGGTTTCGGCATCGGTTTCGCTGTCGCCGATATAGGCAATCTCTGCCACGCCAAGCCCAAGGCGGTTGACCACCTCATGCAGGGGGGCCGGGTCGGGCTTGGCCACGGGCAATGTATCGCCGCCCACCACCGCCTGAAACAGCCCTGTCCAGCCCAGATGGCGCAACACGGCCTCTGTCGGGGCAAAAGGTTTGTTGGTGCACAGGCCCAAAACCAGCCCATTACTGCGCAGCCCCTCCAGCACTTCGGGCACATGGGGATAGATGCGCGTGTTTTCATGCGCGCGCTCGTAGAAATGCAAAAACCGCGCGTGCAGATGGGCGGTGCGGGCGGGATCGTTGCTGCCTGTGACGGCGTGTTCCATCCGCTCTACAAACACCCGCGCACCGCGCCCGATAAAGCCGCGCGATTGCGCGAAACTGACCAAGGGCAGGCCCGCTTCTTCCAGCACTGCATTGGCAGCCGCCCAGATATCTGGCGCGCTATCTATCAGCGTGCCATCCAGATCAAAGATAACCGCGCGGATCATATGGCCGCGCCAAGCGCTGCCTCTGCCGCCGTGCGAATGGCGCGGATATTCGCGCCATAAGGTGCGGGGTTATCTACCGAACCGCCCTTGAACACCGCAGAGCCTGCCACCAGCACATCCGCCCCCGCCCGCGCCATCAGCGGCGCGGTTTCGGGGGTGATGCCACCATCAATTTCAATATGGATGGGGCGCGCGCCAATCAGCGCGCGCAAGCGGCGCACCTTGTCGCTCATATCTATGAATTTCTGCCCGCCAAAACCGGGGTTCACTGTCATGACACAGACCAGATCTATCAGATCCAGCAGGTTTTCCACCCCGTCCAGCCCTGTGCCGGGATTGATGGCCAGCCCCGCTTTTGCCCCGCTGGCCCGGATGGCCTGAAGCGTGCGGTGAATATGCGGGCCAGCCTCGACATGAGCGGTGATGAAATCCGCACCCGCTTTGGCAAAGCCCTCAATATAGGGATCAACGGGCGCAATCATCAGATGCACATCCATCACGCCGCGAATATGAGGGCGGATGGCGGCGCAGGTCGCCGGGCCAAAGGTGATATTTGGCACAAAATGGCCATCCATCACATCCACATGCACCCAATCGGCGCCCTGATCCTCAATAGCGCGGCACTCGGCCCCGAAATTGGCGAAATCGGCAGCAAGGATGGACGGGGCGATCTTGATGGCGCGGGAAAAGTTCATGGGCAGGGCTCTCCTGAATCGGTCGGATTTGTCTTAACGCCGAAGCTGACGGAATGCACGCCGCTTGCGGAGGTTTTTTGACCATGGGCGCTGAGGAAACGCGGCGCACCCCATAGGGCGCGTGCCGAACCGTGACCCGGTGCAAGATTGCACCCGCGGGCAGGCAGCATATCACTGGTATTGGCCGCCCAGCAAAAGCCCCCCATATTCCAGATGTTGCCGGGTATAAAAGGCGGCCTTGCTTTGGGGGGGGGGTGGTCAGGGCTGATTGCCCTGCGCGGTGTCAAGGCCGAAGGCCGCGGCCCAGCGCTGGCGGCTCAGCGCCATCCCGAATGTCCCCGACCCACTCAAACCAGCCCTTCGGTATCTGGTGTATATGCGGCAAAGCACCAAGGCTTTGTTTTCCCGCAAAGCTGTTTTTGCGTCCTGTGGCGAAGGTCTGCCACCCCAAGAGGGTACGGGCCTTTGGGCCATAGCGCCTCTGCGTGGCGCTTTGATCCAACGCCCTCGCGCGCCTGCGCCAACTTGTCAGAACATGCCCTGCGCCAGATGCCACAGGGCAAAGCGTCGCGCATTTGGTAGATTTGCGGCCATGGCCTACTACATCTGCAAAAGCCTTGGTAGCTTTGCGTTAAAACACATTGAAAATTCATGCTTTTATTGCATGGCCCCCTATGCTATCGTTTTGCCAGAGCAGATGACCCGCATAAAAAACCGCGGGCGAAAGCAGAGGCACAGGATGCAGGCGCAATTCTTGCGGATATGTCGTCACGCGCTGGCGTTTACGGTGATGCTGTGCGCGGCCTTCATCGGCGCTGGGGCGCAGGCGGCGCCCTATGCGGCCATGGTCATGGATGCCCGCAACGGCGAAGTTATTTTCGCGCGCAATCATGATACCCGATTGCACCCTGCTTCACTGACAAAGATGATGACGCTGTATGTGGCGTTTGAGGCCATCAAACATGGCGAAGTCACGCTGGATACGCAATTCACAGTCAGCGCGCGCGCGGCGGGCACCTCTTGTGTGTGCCTTGGGTTGCGCCCCGGCCAGCGCATCGCGCTGCGGTATCTGATTCGCGCTGCGGCGCTGCGCTCTGCCAATGATGCCTCTGTGGTGATCGCCGAAGGTATTTCCGGCTCTGTCGAGGCATTTGCCGATCGTATGACACGCACCGCCCGCGCAATGGGCATGTCAAACACCACCTTTCATAATCCCCATGGGCTGACGCAGGCTGGCCATCTGTCAAGCGCGCGTGACATGACCATTCTGGGCCGCCAGCTTTATTTTGATTATCCGCAATATTTCAACATCTTCTCCCGGCGCAGTGATGATGCGGGCGTGGCGACCGTGCCCAATACAAACCGCCGCTTTCTGGATGCCTATTCGGGCGCAGACGGGATCAAGACAGGGTTCACACGCGCGGCAGGGTTTAATCTGACAGCATCGGCCAGACGCGGGGACAAGCATATCATCGCCACCATGTTTGGCGGCAGTTCGACAGCGGCGCGCAATGCGCATGTGGCCGAATTGCTGGATATCGGCTTTAGCCGTGCAAACGCGCGTGTGGCCACACGCGCCCCCGCAACCCCGGCTTATCAAGGGCGGGGGGCTGTTGCCGTGGCGCAGGCGCCGGCCGCCAGCCGCAATGGCGACGAGGATACATCCGCCGCCGCCAAGACGATCCGGTTGCAAATGGCCGTGCGCTCCAGCCCGCGCCCGGCCGCGCGCCCGATGCGCGCGCCCGACCCGGCCGTTTTGCTGGCTGTGCGCGAAAGCGTGGATGCGGTGGTTTCTGAAATTGCGGCCGCGCAACCGCCCGAACCCGCGCCCGCACCTGTCGCGGAACTGGCAGCACTTGCGCCTCAGGCTGTGACAGATGCACCGCCTGCGCGCCCAGAGTCGTTGGCCGTTGCCGATGCCCCGCAAACAGAGCTGGACGTGGCGCTTGCGGCAGGGTTCCGCCTTGCTGATCCAGAGTTTCTGGATGGATCGGCCGCCGCAACAGATGCCAGCCCAGAGGCCGATGCCCTGACCCTGACTGACGCAAGCCCCATTCCCGAAGCGCGCCCGGAGGGCTTGGCAGATACTGTGGCCGATATCCAGATGGCCGGATCCGATACAGCCCCCGCCGCAGATACCCTGATTGCGCTGGCCGAAGCCCCGCTTGCGCCAATTTCCGGGGCAGATGAGGCGACTGATGATCCCGAAACGCTGACATGGCTTGGCGCAGAGGCCTCTTTCTTCGATGATGGTCCAGAGCCGATTGAAGACATGACGGCCCATGCCGATCTGGATATCGGCGCAGGTGCGATCCCTGCGGCGGTGCAATCCGGGATTATCCTGACAAGCAGCACCCGCAATCTGGAAACGCAGGCGATTGCCGCCGCCGTAGAGGCGCAGGTTGACAGCCAACCCCAAGGGGCGGCCCCGGAAATTGTTCCGCGCCTGTCCACCTCTGACGGCGGGCGGCTTTGGGGTGTGTCCTTGGGGCAGTTCAATTCCCGCGCGGCCGCCGAACGCAGCCTGATTACTGTCAAGATGGCAGAGGCCAATTCGCTGGGCAATGGCGTCAGCCGCATTCGCCAGACAAACGGGCGGTTTGAAGCGGCTTTTGCCGGTCTGACCCAGACAGAGGCAGAGCGCGCCTGCCTGCGGCTGCAAGCGCGCAGCATGGATTGCGCTGTCGCCTATCCGTGACAGCCGCGCCGCTGGCGCCGCGCCTTGCGGCGCTGTATGATGGCCCATGCCCGCATTCTGCCGTGATTGCCTGACCAGATTTGACCAAGGGCCGCGTTGCCCTGCCTGCCACTCTCCGCGCGTGCTGGCAGGGGCGGAACTGTTTGATCTGGCAATCGCGCATATGGATTGCGATGCCTTTTATGCCAGCGTGGAAAAGCGCGACACCCCGGCGCTGCGCAACAAGCCCGTGATCGTGGGCGGGGGCCAGCGCGGGGTGGTGACAACCGCGTGTTACATCGCGCGTATTCATGGCGTGCGTTCGGCAATGCCCATGTTCAAGGCGCTGAAGCTTTGCCCCGAGGCGGTGGTGGTGAAGCCGCGTTTTGCGGCCTACGAGGCCGCCTCGCGCGAGATACGCGCGATGATGCAAGATTTGACACCCGCCATTGAACCCCTGTCACTGGACGAGGCATTTCTGGATCTGTCAGGCACAGCGCGCCTGCATGGCGCACCGCCTGCGGTGCTGATGGCCGGGCTTGTGCGCCGGATGGAGCAGGAGTTGCGGCTTTCCGGCTCTGTCGGGCTGTCGCACAACAAGTTTCTGGCAAAAATTGCGTCAGATCTAGACAAACCGCGCGGCTTTTCTGTCATCGGGCGGGCGGATACTGTGGGTTTTCTGCGTGGCAAGCCCGTGGGGATCATCTGGGGTGTGGGCGCGGCCCTGCGGGCGCAATTGGAACGCGCAGGCATTGCCACGATTGATGATCTGTTGCGCTGGGATCAGTCCGATCTGGTGGCGCGGTTCGGGGCTATGGGCATGCGGCTTTGGCAGTTGGCGCGCGGGCAGGATGCCCGGCGCGTCGCCCCTGACCGCGATGTGAAATCCATTTCCAAGGAAAGCACCTTTGACACCGATCTTGCAGATGAGGAGCTTTTGGATGGGCATTTGTGGCGGCTAGCCGATCAGGTCTCGCAACGGGCAAAGGCGCGGGGGCTGGCCGGGCGTGTGGTTACGCTAAAGCTGAAACGTGCGGATTTCCGCAGCCTGACACGGCAAATCAGCCTGCACAGCCCCACCGCGCTGGCCGATGTGATCTATCGCAGCGCGCGGCCCTTGCTGGCGCAGGCCATGACGGCCGCGCCCTTTCGGCTGCTGGGCGTGGGGATATCGGATCTGTGCCCCGATTGCGGCCCCGGTTTCAGCCCCGATTTGCTAGACCCTGACGCCGCAAAACGCGCAGAGGCCGAGCGCGCCATGGACAAGCTGCGCGCCCGGTTCGGGCCAGATGCCGTGGTGAAGGGGCGCGCACTAAGATAGCGTTCCGAAGCGGGCATGATAAGCTGTTGGTTGCGCGCTTTGTCTCATTAGGGGGCGTTGGGCGGAGGGCGCAAACCCGCGCAGCGCTGGGCGGCGGTGCGGCGATCCACCCGCAGGGCTATGTCACTTTGTGGTGGCCAAATCCGCGCGAAATATAAGCTAAGCGCAAGTTGCTGCCACATCGCCGTGCCGGGGGGCCGCCCTTTGCGGGGCGGCGGCCTTCGGCCTTGCCTCCGCGCAGGGCAATCAGCCCTGACCCTCTGCCCCCATTAGCGGCCCATCACGGCGGAACTTTCCGTCAGGGGCCGGCCCCTAGCTGCCATCAATCCAGCCCACCAGATCGGGCAATAGCCCCAGATGGGCAATGCTGCGAAAGCGCGGATGCGCCTCTGGCGTTTCGGCCCATTCTATTTCCCATTCCAGCCCATGCGGCACATGCACCCCCCAGCCCCCCGCCATGATGGGTGCAACAACATCAGAACGCATGGAATTGCCCACCATCAGCGCCGCTTCCGCCCCATCGCCATGGCGCGCGAAGATATCGGCATAGACAGCCGGGGTCTTGTTGGAAACGATCTCTATCGCATCAAACATCTCGCCCAAGCCCGATTGCGCAAGCTTGCGTTCCTGATCCAGCAAATCGCCCTTTGTAATCAGCACCAAGCGGTGTGAGGGGGCAAGGGCGGCAATTGTCTCTTGCGCATGGGGCAACAGCTCTATCGGGTGGCGCAGCATGTCTTGCCCGGCTTGCAACAACTGCCCGATAACAGTGGCCGGAACCCGCGCCTGTGTCACTTCTATTGCGGTTTCGATCATCGACAGCACAAAACCCTTGATCCCGAATCCATATTGCCCAAGGTTGCGCTTCTCTGCCTCCAGCAGCCGTGCCATCAGGGTTTCCTGATCGGTGTAATCGGCCAGAAGGGCGGCAAACTGCGCCTGAGTCATGCGGAAAAAGCGCTCATTGTGCCACAGCGTATCATCTGCATCGAAGCCAATTGTGGTAATGCGGGTCATTTCAGCGCACGGCTTTCTCAGATGGGGGTTTTCAGCAGGCCATGTGGCGCTATATAACGATGCGCAACTGCAATCCATAGTCTGAAAGCCGCGATGACATACACGCCCCCCGCCCCGCAGATGACCGACGGCACCCCAAACGGGCCGGAGAATGACGGCGCGGTGGTGACAAAAACGCGCACCAAATCGCAGCGCCCCCCGATGTATAAGGTCATGCTGCTGAATGACGATTATACGCCGATGGAATTTGTGGTGCATGTGCTGGAGCGGTTTTTCGGCATGTCGCATGCAATGGCCTTTGATATCATGCTGACCGTTCACAAGAAGGGGCTGGCCGTTGTCGGCATATTCTCTTATGAGGTGGCGGAAACCAAGGTTGCGCAAGTGATGGATTTTGCGCGCCGTCATCAACACCCGCTGCAATGCACGCTGGAAAAGGAATAAGGCGCCGCGCGCCCCATGACACTCGCACCCCCCCTGTTCACCGACACTGCCCAACGGGCAGAGCGTCTGGAAATCGCCCTGTCCGAAGGGCTTGCCTTGCCGGATGGCACAGTCACGGTGCTGCACCCGCGCGCGGGGGAGAGCTTTGCACCGCTGGAGCCTGCGCGCCTTCACATCGTCACGGGCTTTCGCCCCGACCATGAGGCTTTTGCCCAAGCGGGCTATAGCGTTGCCCTTGCGGCCAGCCCTGCGCCTGTGGTGCTGGTTTGCCTGCCGCGTGGCCGTGCCGATGGCTTGGCCCTGATTGCCGAAGCGGTGGATCTGGGCGCAGAACTGGTGCTGGTGGATGGCCAGAAAACCGATGGAATAGAAGCTACGCTAAAAGCGCTGCGCGCGCGCGTCACGATTGGGGGCGTCATCTCCAAGGCGCATGGAAAGCTGGTGTGGTTCGCGCCACAGGGGGCGGATTTCAGCGATTGGCGCGCAACGCCGCATCAGATCACAGACCCGGCCCTTGGCCAGTTCCAAACCCTGCCCGGTGTCTTTTCCGCAGATGGGGTTGATCCCGGATCAGCGCTGCTGGCGCAGCACCTGCCCGAAACCCTGCCCGCCCGCATGGCCGATCTGGGCGCGGGCTGGGGCTATCTGTCTGCCGCCTGTCTGGCGCGCAAGGGCGTGCAAACCCTGCATCTGGTAGAGGCAGACGCCCGCGCGCTGGATCTGGCACGCCAGAATATCAGCGATCCGCGCGCGCAGTTTCACTGGGCCGATGCCTGCACAACCGCCCTGCCCGATACGCTGGATGGCGTGGTGATGAACCCGCCCTTTCATACAGGGCGCAAGCCGCAACCTGCCCTTGGGCTGGCCTTTATCGCCTCTGCCGCGCGGCTTTTGCACAATCGCGGCAAGCTGTGGATGGTGGCGAATCGGCATTTGCCGTATGAAGGGGCCTTGGCGCAGCTCTTCACCAGCCATGAAATGCTGGCTGAAACTTCTGTTTTCCGTGTCTGGCAGGCTGTCGGGCCGCGCCGCAAGACACAGACCGTCACCCGCAGCCGCCGTCAGGGATAGGGCCATGAGTTTTTCCATCGCAGGCAAAACCGCCATTGTAACCGGCGCGGCTAATGGCGTGGGGCTGGCAATCGCCCGCCATTTCGTCGATCAGGGCGCGAATGTGGTGCTGACAGACCGGGATGAAACCCGCCTGAAAGCAGAGCTTAGCGCCCTGTCTGGCACCACCGACAGTGCCATTTTCTTTGCAGGCGATCTGCGCGAAAGGCTGACACTGGCCAATCTGATTTCCGCCACTGTGGATGCCTATGACAGAATCGATATTCTTGTAAATGCAACGCGGCAATGCTTGGCCTCTGATCCGCTGGATGACCAAAGCGACGCAGTGCAAGACGCGCTGCACCAAAACCTGATTGCCAGCCTGAAACTTAGCCAGATGGTTGCCAAACGCATGATTGCGCAGGCCGAAGGGCTGGAAGAGCGCAAGAATGCGATTGGCTCTATCATCAACCTGTCCTCCATTGCCGCGCGGCGCACCCAGCCCGAATTGATGGCTTATTCCATTGCCTCTGCCGCGCTGGATCAGATGACGCGCTCTATGGCTGTGGCTTTTGCGGGGCACCGCATCCGCATTAACGGCGTGGCGCTGGGCAGTGTCATGAGTGCCAATCTGAAAGAGCAGATGCACGCGAATGAAGAATACCGCGCGCTTATACTGCGCCAGACGCCCATGGGGCGCATTGGTGCGGCCTCAGAGGCCGCCGAGGCAGTGCAATTTCTCGCCTCTGATGCGGCGGCCTTCATGACAGGCCAAATCATCACCATTGATGGCGGGCGCACCTTGCTTGATCCGGTCTCTGTGCCGGCGCATTAAGGCGGGGTGCAGGCATCGCGCAGCCAGCCCCCCTTGCCAACTGCCGTTTGAGGATGGGCTATCTGCGCCAAATGACGAAGCCCATCGCCCTTATACCGGGCAGGCGGCAACCCGATCTGCGGTAACAACCACCAGCCGCGCGCGTTCGCGGCGCAATTCTGCCAGCCGTGCTTCTTCGGCGGCAGGCAGCACATTCACCCGGCTGGCCGATTGGCCGGGGCTGTGCTGGGTGCAAAACAACACAGGCTCGCGCGGCCAGGCGCAGATATTCAGCGTTGTGCGCGGCTCTGTCGCCTGTGTGATCCGGTAGCCGCGCGCAAGGGCGGCTTCGCTTTCAGTGATCTGGGCATCAAGCGCGCGCAATTCGGCCTGCGCGGCGCGCATGCAGCTTTGGCGCGGGCTGGCGCAGCCTGCCAGCACCAGCGCGGCACCAAGAACAAGACCAAGGCGCATTCCCGTTCCCCCCATCTGCGCCCACCAGCTAGCGCGGAGAGCGTTTGGCCAAAATCCGTTGCAAAGTGCGGCGGTGCATGCTTAGCCGCCGCGCGGTTTCGGAAACATTGCGATCACATTGCTCATACACACGCTGGATATGTTCCCAGCGCACGCGGTCGGCAGACATCGGGTTTTCCGGCGGCTCTGGCAGCGCATCCCCCGCCTGCGCCAAAAGGGCGCGCACAACATCATCGGCATCGGCGGGCTTGGAGAGGTAATCTGTCGCACCAATCTTCACGGCCGCCACCGCCGTGGCAATCGCGCCATAACCTGTCAGCACCACAATCCGGGCATCTTCGCGCGCGGCGCGCAGGGTTTCCACCACATCCAGCCCATTGCCATCTTCCAGCCGCAGATCAATCACCGCATAAGCAGGGGGGCGGGCGCGGGCAATGGCACGCCCGGCAGCAACGCTGCCCGCAGTTTCCACAGCAAAACCCCGCCGTTCCATAGCGCGGGCAAGGCGTTTGAGAAACACCTCATCATCATCCACCAGCAAAAGCGATGGGTCGGGGCCAAGGTCAAGCCCGTGATCGGGGGTGTGTTCGCTATCCATCTGCGCCCTCACTTTCATAGCCGCTTAGGTAGAGCGCGAAGCTGCCCACGTCAATTTCAACAAAAGATTATGCGTTGTCAATGAAACAGGCCAGGGTATCGGCCACCTGTTCGGGCGGTTGATCGCGGCGGATGATATCCACAAACCCATGTTCCGGCAGCAGGAAATAACTGAAGGTGGAATGGTCGATCAGGTAGAAATCATCATCGGATTCATTGATCGCGAAATACACGCGGTAAGCGCGCGCGGCCTCGCGGATCTGGGCCTCTGTTCCTGTAAGGCCAATCATATCGGGGTGCATGAAGCGCACAAATTCGGCCAAGGCCTCTTGCGTGTCGCGCTGGTGATCCACCGATACAAAAACCGGGGTCACATCATAGCCGCGTTCTGCCAGAATATCGACGGCCTGGGCATTGCGCGCGGTATCCAGCGGGCAGACATCGGGGCAGAAGGTATAGCCGAAATACAGCAAAACCGGGCGATCTGCGAAATCAGCCTCTGTGACAGTGCGGCCTGTGTGATCCACCAGTTCAAACGGCCCGCCAATGGCGCCAGAGCCGCCGGAAACGGATGTGGCGCGGCATTGTGCAAAATCCCGCTCTCCCTGCCCGACAAAGACCATATAGCCCAGCCCGCCCAGAAGCGCCGCAATCATCCCGATGGCCAGAAAGGAATAAAGCCGAATCATCGCAATCCCCGATATCCTAGATCGGGGCCTTGATGCCGCATTCCCTGCGGCCTAACAATCCTGCATAGCGTAACTGTGACAACGCGCCCCAAACCCATGGGCGCGGCAAGGCAGGAGCAAGGGCCGCATGACCACCCCAACCTTTGGCGAAATCTCTCAGGAGTATCGGGGCGATTGGGTGCGGCTGCGCACCATGACCTATATTCGCGTGCTGGCGCTGACAGGGCAGGCGCTGGCGCTGGCGGTGGCGCATAGTTATCTGGGGCTGCGCTTTGATGTGGTCTTGGTGTGGCTGGTTATGGGGGCGGCGGCGCTGTCGATCTTGCTGTCCCTGCTGCTTTTCCCGCAAACCAAGCGGCTGTCAGAAACCGAAGCTTTGCTGACATTCCTGTTCGATGTCGCGCAGCTTGTCTGCCTGCTGTATCTGACAGGCGGGATAACAAACCCTTTCAGCTTGCTTATTCTGGCGCCTGTCTCTGTGGCGGCGGTGGCGCTCAGGCCGCGCGCAAGCTATGGGCTGGCCGCGATTTCGGTGGTGCTGGTCAGTCTTATCAGCCTGACATATCAGCCCCTGCACTTTGCCGATGGCACAATGCTGGTTGTGCCGCCGATACTGGTATTCGGGTTTTGGGCGGCTATTGTCATTGGCATTGGCTTTCAGACATTCTACGCACAGCGCGTGGCCGCAGAGGCCAATTCGATGGCCGATGCCCTGCTGGCCGCGCAAATGGCGCTGTCACGCGAGCAGAAATTGACAGATCTGGGCGGGGTGGTGGCCGCAACCGCGCATGAGTTGGGCACGCCGCTGGCCACGATCAAGCTTATCAGCTCGGAATTGATGGCAGAGTTGCGCGACCAGCCCGATCTGGCCGAAGATGCGCGCATTCTGTGTGAACAGGCGGATCGTTGCCGCGATATCCTGCGCTCTATGGGCCGGGCGGGCAAGGATGACACGCATTTGCGCCGCGCCCCCCTGCAAGCGGTGCTGCAAGAGGCCGCAGAGCCGCATATTCACCGGGGCAAACAGGTGCATTTCCTGCTGGTGCCGGGGCCGGGTGGCAGCGCCGCGCAACCGCTTGTCTTGCGCCGCCCCGAAATCATCCACGGGCTGCGCAACATGATCCAGAATGCCGTGGATTTCGCCCGCGCCGAAGTCTGGGTGCAGGCAGAGTGGAACGATCAGCGCTTGAAGGTGCATATCCGCGATGACGGGCCGGGCTTTCCGCCGCAGATTTTGGGCTATATCGGCGAACCATTCATCCGCCGCCGCCGCGAGGCAGAACGCCAACGCGACAGGCCCGGTTATGAAGGCATGGGGCTGGGGCTGTTCATTGCCAAAACCCTGCTGGAACGCAGCGGCGCGCAGGTGAAATTTGCCAATGCCGATGGCCGCGCCCCCGATCTGCCCGGCAGCCCGAAATTGCAGGGCGCGCTGATTACGCTGGATTGGCCCTTGGCGCGCATTCTGGCCGACAAGGACACGCCGCTTGGCCGCAATGAACCGCTTTCGGTGTGATACTGCGGGCATGTGCCGCAGATACCAGCCCATAATCACCCGCAATAGTGTGCAAACCGTGAATGGACAAAGGCCGCGAATTTGCTAGGCTTGCGCCAACAGATGAAGAAGGGTTTTCGCAATGGCACTTCCTCTTGCCCCAATCGCCATGGTGGCGATGAAATACGGCGCAGTTGCGCTGGCTGGCTACGCGGTGGCGCGCCAGATGCAGCCCGGACGGGTGGATCAGCGCAGCGAAGATGCGCTGGATGAGTTGCCAGAGGGGCTAAGCGCCCATCGCCCGCGCGACCGTGACCAGATCAATGGCGCGGCGCGGTTTCGTCGGGTGATCCGGCTGGGCGCAACCGGGCCGGGCATAGAGATAGACGCCACGGCACTGGGCCGCTTTCGGATGCGCCGGGTATGAGCGGGCTGACACTCTATCACAGCCATTCATCGCCCTATGTGCGCAAGGTGATGGTGCTGGCGCATGAGGCCGGGATCGCTGACCAGCTGACAATCGTCACAGGCTCTGGCACGCCGCTGGATGCAGGCACGGCCCCGATTGCCGCCAATCCGCTGGGCAAGGTGCCCACGCTGGCGCGCGCCGATGGCGCGGCGCTGTATGACAGCCGGGTGATTTGCCAATATCTGGATGACTACGCCAAATCCGGCCTTTACCCCGAAGGCGCGCGGCGCTGGGATGCACTGACATTGGAAGCCACTGCCGACGGGATGCTGGATGCAGCGCTTTTGATGGTCTATGAATGGCGGCTGCGCCCCGAAGACATCCGCTTTGCCCCCTTTGTGGAAGGGCAATGGCTGAAAATCGCGCGCAGCCTTGATGTAACAGAGGCGCGCTGGATGGCCTATCTGGCTGGCCCCTTGTGCATGGGCCAGATTGCCTTGGCCTGCGCGCTGGGATATCTGGATTTCCGGCATGACGCGCGCGATTGGCGCGCAACCCGCCCCGCGCTGGCCGATTGGTTTGCCCGGATCAGCGCCCGGCCCAGCATGCAGGCCACCACACCGCCCCCGGCATGAGCGCTGTTTGCGCTCACGGCCCGCAAACTGGTGCTTTTGGTTGGAAATTCCTGTGAAAATCCGCTTACCTGCGACACCTTTACCCGGATTCGCGGCTAGACGGGATGGGGTTTCCCCGCTAAATACCCCCTTTGAGAGGCTGCGGATATTCGTGGCCGTATCATATTTTGCAGCCTCGTACCCAATGAAAAGGGAGAATGCTCGTGTCCCACGCTGATGACAACGACAGCACCCGCAGGGATTTCATCTATTACGCCACCGCCGGTGCAGGCGTGGTCACAGTTGGTGCGGCCGTCTGGCCGCTTGTCAATCAGATGAACCCCTCGGCCGATGTTCAGGCGCTTTCATCGATATTTGTCGATGTCGGCGGGCTGGAACCGGGTGGCCAGATTACCGTAAACTTCCTTGGCAAGCCGGTGTTTATCCGCCGCCGCACGGAAGACGAGATCGAGGCGGGCCGCGCCGTTGAATTGGCCGATCTCAGCATCGACCGCGATTCTCGCAACCCCAACAAGCCGGGCACAGATGCGTCAGATGCCAACCGCACCATGGATGATGCCGGCGAATGGCTGGTGATGACCGGCGTTTGCACCCATCTGGGCTGCGTGCCGCTGGGCAATGGCGCGGGCGATTTCGGGGGCTGGTTCTGCCCCTGCCACGGGTCGCATTATGATACAGCAGGGCGTATCCGTCGCGGCCCGGCCCCGGAAAACATGCATATTCCGGTCGCCAGCTTTGTTGACGATTCAACCATCCAGCTCGGCTAAGGGAGAAACGACGCATGTCAGGAATTCCACACGACCATTACGAGCCCAAAACCAACGGCGAGAAATGGATTCACCGTCGTCTGCCGATTGTCGGGCTTATCTACGACACAATCATGATCCCCACGCCCAAAAACCTGAACTGGATGTGGATTTGGGGTATTGTGCTGATGTTCTGCCTTATCTTGCAGATCGTGACCGGCATTGTGCTGGCCATGCACTACACCCCCCATGTTGATTTCGCCTTTGCCAGCGTTGAGCATATCATGCGTAACGTGAATGGCGGGCATATGCTGCGCTACCTGCACCAGAACGGCGCGATGCTGTTCTTCCTTGCTGTGTATCTGCACATGTTCCGTGGCATGTATTACGGCAGCTACAAAGCCCCGCGCGAGATTACATGGATCGTGGGCATGCTGATTTACCTGCTGATGATGGCAACCGCCTTCATGGGCTATGTGCTGCCATGGGGCCAGATGTCCTTCTGGGGCGCAACAGTGATTACAGGCCTGTTTGGCGCGATTCCCGGCATTGGTGAAATGCTGCAAACATGGCTGCTGGGCGGGCCTGCGGTGGATAACGCGGCACTCAACCGCTTCTTCTCGCTGCATTATCTGCTGCCCTTCGTAATCCTTGGCTTGGTGATTGTCCATGTTTGGGCTTTCCACACCACGGGTAACAACAACCCAACAGGGGTAGAAGTGCGCCGTGGGTCGAAAGAAGAAGCTGCAAAAGATACGCTGCCCTTCTGGCCCTATTTCGTGATCAAGGATTTGTTCGCGCTGGCCGTGCTTCTGGCGCTGTTCTGGGCACTTGTCAGCTTCATGCCCAACTTCCTTGGCCATACCGACAACTACATCGAGGCAAACCCGCTGGTCACACCGCCGGAAATCGTGCCGGAATGGTATTTCCTGCCCTTCTACGCCATCCTGCGCGCCTTCACGTCGGATGTCTGGATCGTTATTGCCGTAAACTGGCTGACCTTCGGCATCATTGATGCGACATTCTTCGGGGTTCTGGCCATGTTCGGTGCGATCTTTGTCTGGGCGCTGCTGCCTTGGCTGGATACATCTTCGGTGCGTTCGGGCCGCTATCGCCCCATGTTCAAATGGTGGTTTTGGCTGTTCATCGTGAATTTCGTGGTGCTCACCTGGGCAGGCGCAATGCCAGCAGAAGGGATTTACACCAATATCGCGCTGATCGGCACGACCTACTGGTTCGCCTATTTCCTTGTGATCATGCCGCTTCTGGGTGTGTTGGAAAAACCGCTGCCAGAGCCTGCAAGCATTGAGGAAGATTTCAAAGCCAGCGTAAAAGCGAAATCCGGCAATGGCCCAAGCGGCCCGTCGGCAGAGCCGATCCCCGCTGAATAACGGCAACCCGAAAGGATAAGACTGATGAAACTTAGGAACCTTGCCGTTGCTGCCCTGTCTGCTTTGGTGCTGGCCCTACCAGCCACCATGGCAGAGGCCAAGAAAGTGAAGGGTGAAGTCACCAATTTTGACTTCTCCTTTCAGGGGATCACCGGCACATATGACCGCAACCAGCTTCAGCGCGGCTTGCAGGTCTATCACGAGGTCTGCTCTAGCTGCCACGGGCTGCAATATGTGGCCTTTCGCACGCTAAGCGATCGCAATGGGCCAGAGCTGCCAGAAGACCAGATGCGCGCTTTTGCTGCGATGTATGAGGTCTGGGATGCCGATTTGCGCGACTGGCGCACAGCCGAAGGCCCCGATCACTTCCCCGAATCGCAGTTCACGGGTGCACCCGATCTCAGCCTGATGACCAAGGCCCGCGCGGGCTTTAGCGGCCCCTACGGCCTTGGCATCAACCAGCTGATGAAAGGGATTGGCGGGCCGGAATATGTGGCCTCTTTCCTGCTGGGCTATACCGGCGAGGAAGATTTCCAAGCCGGGTCTATGTTCTATTACAACAAGGCCTATGGTGGTTGGGTATCTATGAACCCTGTCTTGTTCGATGACATGGTGTTCTATGAGGATGGCACCCCTGCCACGATGGAACAAATGGCACTGGATGTGGCCGCGTTCCTGACATGGACAGCAGAGCCGAAAATGGTAGAGCGCAAGCAAGCAGGCTTTGTGGGCGTGATCTTCCTGTCTGTGTTTGCGGCCCTGTTGTATCTGGCCAACAAGCAACTCTGGGCACCTGTAAAACGGGCTGCCAAGAAAGATTGATCTTGCCACTCTGGCAGATGGAAAGCGCGCCCTTCGGGGCGCGCTTTTCGCTTTTCTCGGCACGGGTTTCGCGGTAGCCCTGCGCTTGTTAACCTGTGAAGGAATGCCCCATGTCCGACAATCTGCGCGGCGCGCTGCTGATGGTGCTGGCCATGGCCGGTTTCGCGCTGGAGGACATGTTTATCAAGCTTCTGGCGGGCAGCGTGCCTGTGGGCCAGATCCTGCTTCTGCTTGGTGCAGGCGGGGCAATCGTCTTTGGCACCATTGCGCACCAGAAGGGCCAGAAAATCCTTAGCCCTGCCCTGCTTACCCCGGCGCTATTGCTGCGCAACATGGCCGAAATGATCGGCACAATCGGTTTTGTGCTGGGCTTTGTTCTGGGCAGCCTTGCCACCGCTTCGGCCATTCTGCAATCGGCCCCTTTGCTTGTCACGCTGGGCGCTGTGCTGTTTCTGGGCGAGAAAGTGGGCTGGCGGCGCTGGAGCGCGATTGCCGTGGGTTTTGCGGGCATGCTTCTGATACTGCGCCCCGGCATGTCGGATTTTGAAACGGCCTCGGTCTTTGCCGTGATCGGGGTAATCGGGCTGGCGGGGCGCGATCTGGCAACGCGCGTTATCCCGCGCACTGTCTCCAGCTACCAGATTTCCAGTTGGGCCTTTGCCATGCTGGTGCCTGCCGGGATAATCGTGATGGTTGCGATGAAAGAGCCGCCCATTGTCACCACGCTTGCCCAATCGGCAACCTTGGCGCTGACATTGGGGGTGGGGGTGTTTTCTTACTATGCGCTGGTTGCATCCATGCGGGTGGGTGAGTTGTCTTTTGTCACGCCCTTTCGCTATACCCGTATCTTGTTTGCCCTGATCGTGGCCGTGCTTGTGTTTGGCGAACGCCCCGATGCGCTGACATTGATGGGGGCAAGCCTGATTGTGGCTGCGGGCCTGTTCACCCTGTGGCGCGAAATGAAGGCGGGCTAATGCTCGCGACCTGAGGCAAGAGGCCCGATGGCGATGTGGAACAGGTGCAGATATGGCGCGCCAATTTACCGCCTAAGCACTGCCCGCCATGACCCGCGGCATGTGGCACAAGCTGGGCATTTGTTGGGCTGGCTACCGCGCCACCGCCCCTTTGCAGCCGACCCCCGCAACATAGGTTTGCACCACGGCGCGGTCATCTCCCATTACTTGCAGGGTGAACAACTCGTCCACCAACCCGCGCGCACGTTCCATGCGCAGCGCCATGGCCGGGGTTGCACAGGCATTGAGCACCACCAGATCGGCCTCGCTGCCTGGCTCTAGCGTGCCGATCTGGCTTTGCAGCCCCAGCGCTGCCGCATTGCCGCGCGTGATCCAATCAAAGGCGCGGTAGGGGTGCAGGCGCTGGCGGTTGAGTTGCAGCACCTTATAGCCCTCTGCCAGCGTTTGCAGCATGGAATAGCTGGTTCCGCCGCCAATATCGGTGGCAATGGCATTGACCAGCCCCGCCGCGCGCAATGTCGCATCATCAAACAGGCCCGACCCCAGATAAAGGTTGGATGTGGGGCAAAACACGGGCTTTGCGCTTGCCTCTGCCAGCGCGCCAATCTCGCGCGCATTCAGGTGGATGGCATGGCCCAACAGGCTGTTTTCACGTAGCAACCCATAGCGGGCATAGATATCGGTATAATCCAGCGCCTCTGGGTATAGCTGACAAGACAGTGCGATTTCGGCGTGGTTCTCGCTCAGATGGGTTTGGATATAGCAATCGGGATAGGCGCGCGCCAAGGCGCTGGCCGCGTCCATCTGCGCAGGGCTGGAGGTGATGGCAAAGCGCGGCGTAATCGCATAAGACAGCCGCCCGCGCCCATGCCAGCGCGCAATCAGGGCCGCGCTGTCATCATAGCCCGATTGCGCGGTATCGCGCAGCGCCTCTGGCGCGTTGCGATCCATCATCACCTTGCCCGCGATCAGCCGCATATTGCGCGCGAAAGCCTCTGCAAACAGCGCCTCGGCAGAGCTGGCATGAACCGACCCATAGGCGACAGCGGTGGTGGTTCCATGCTCTGTCAGCCGATCCAGAAACACCCCCGCCATACGCGCACAAAGCGCTTGGTCGGCATAGCGGGTTTCCTCTGGAAAGGTGTAATCATTCAGCCAGTCCAGCAATTCCGCCGCCCAGCTGGCGATGACCTGCATCTGGGGGAAATGCAGATGGGTATCAATAAAGCCCGGCATCAGCAGATAAGGGCGGTGGTCGATCACCTCTGCCCCTTCGGCACAGACCGCGCCAAATTCCCCCATGGCGCGGATGATCCCGCCCTCTATCAGCAGCGCGCCATCCTCTATGTAGCGAAAGCTTTCGGTATCTTCGGGGCTTTGGGGTTCGCGCAGAAAGCTGAGAAGCCGCGCGCGGATCAGGGTTTGGCCCATGGCAATCCTTTGTCACATCTGGCCCGACAGGCGACCGGGCGCTTGCGCCGCCGCCACCTGCCGCAAGGCAAGGAAAATCTCGTGCACTGTCATAAGTGCGATCACTTCGGGCCGCTTGTCACCCACGCCAGCCGCGCCAATCGGGCAGATCAGCCGGTCTGTGGGCACGGCCCCCGTTTCGCGCGCGAAGCGTTCAAACCGCGCGCGTTTGGTAGCCGATCCGATCAGCCCCACATAGGCCCCATCCCCGCGCCGCAGCGCCGCCAGTGTGAGCAGAAAATCAAGCCCGTGATCATGGGTTGTGACCAGATAAGCCGTGGCGGGGGGCATATCGGCGATCTCTGCCTCTGGCAGGGGGGTAAGGCGGGTTTCCACCCCGGCGGGGGCTTTGGCCAATTCATCTGCGCGGGTATCCACCATCAGCACACGCCACGGCAACAAAGCGGCCATGGCCCCCACAGCGCGCCCCACATGGCCTGCGCCCAAGATCATCAGATGTGGCCGCGCCTGCGCTTCCAGCCGCGCCAGATGGGCGGCGCGCGCCCCGTCAGACAGGCGCGAAAATGCGATCTGCACCCGCCCGCCACAGCATTGGCCAATTTCCGGCCCCAGCGCGATATCCAGATGGCCCCGCATTTCGCCCGCCGCCAGCATATCGCGCGCGCGCGAAATGGCCTGCCATTCGGCCTGCCCGCCGCCAATTGTGCCCGCGTAGCCGGTGGCGGTGATAAACATCTCTGCCCCTTCCTCGCGCGGGGCAGAGCCTTGCACGCGCATAATCCGGGCATGAATCACGGCAGCGGGCGCGCCAAGGATATCGCGCGCGCTGCTCATACCTGCCGCAACCGTTCCACCGCCATCAGCACGCGTTCTGGCGTGGCGGGGGCATCCAGCCTTGGGCATTCGCGGTAATCCGCGACAGAGGCCACGGCCATGCCAATCGCCTCGAATACAGAGATGGGCAGCATGAAAGGCGGCTCTCCCACAGCTTTGGAGCGTTTGATCGTGGCTTTCACATTCTCTGACCAATCGGCCAGCCGCACATTGAACACGCGCGGCCTGTCAGAGGCGAGGGGGATTTTATAGGTGGATGGCGCATGCGTGCGCAGCCGCCCCGCCCCGTCCCAAACCAGCTCTTCCGAGGTAAGCCAGCCCATGCCCTGCACGAAAGCACCCTCTACCTGCCCCAGATCCAGCGCCGGGTTCAGCGAACGGCCCACATCATGCAGCACATCGGCCCTGTCTACACGGGTTTCGCCTGTCAGCGTATCAATAGACACTTCGGAACAGGCCGCGCCATAGGCGAAGTAATAAAAGGGCTGGCCCTTGCCCGCCGCGCGATCCCAATGGATTTCGGGCGTTTTGTAAAACCCTGCCGCCGATAGCTGCACCCGCGCCATATAGGCGGCATGGATGAAATCGGCAAAGGGTATCGCCTGCGCCCCCACGGCCACGCGGCCCGGCAGGAATTGCACAGCCTCTGGCGCGACAGACCAATGGCGCGCGGCAAAGTCCACCAGCCGCGCCTTGATCTGGTTGCAGGCATCGAGTGCCGCCATGCCGTTCAAATCCGTGCCCGAACTGGCAGCGGTGGCGGATGTGTTGGGCACTTTTTCGGTGGTGGTTTTGGTGATCTTGATGCGGCCTATATCGCATTGAAACGCTTCGGCCACCACTTGCGCAACCTTGGTATACAGGCCCTGGCCCATTTCCGTGCCGCCATGGTTAAGATGGATAGAGCCATCATTATACACATGCACCAAGGCACCTGCCTGATTATACCATGTCGCGGTAAAGCTGATGCCGAATTTGACAGGGGTCAGCGCAATCCCCTTGCGGATAATGCCGCCCTTGGCGTTCCAGTCCAGCACGGCGCGGCGGCGGGCCTGATACTGGGCGCTTTCCTCCAACTCATCCACCAGCCGCGCCAGAATATTATCCTCTACGCGCTGGTGATAGGGGGTGATATCGGCACCATCGCGGTAGAAATTCGCGCGGCGAATTTCCAGCGGGTCGCGGCCAAGGGCATAGGCCACTTCCTCTATCATGCGCTCGGCCGCAATCACGCCTTGCGGGCCACCAAAGCCGCGAAAGGCCGTGTTGGACACAGTGTTGGTTTTCAACGGTTGCGATTGCAGGCGCACAGCAGGGTAGAAATAGGCGTTATCGGCATGAAACAGCGCGCGGTCTGTCACCGGGCCGGACAGATCGGACGACCAGCCACAGCGCGCGGCAAACAGGCCATCCACAGCCAGAATGCGCCCATCATCATCAAAGCCCAGATCGTAATCTATGCGGAAATCATGGCGCTTGCCGGTGATTTCCATATCCTGATCGCGGTCGGGCCGCAATTTGACAGCGCGGCCAAGGCGCTTTGCGGCCAGCGCGGCGACGGCGCAAAACAGATTCATCTGGGTTTCTTTGCCGCCAAAGCCGCCGCCCATGCGGCGCACATTCACCACCACCGCATTGGCAGGCACACCCAGCGCATGGGCAACCATATGCTGCGCCTCGCTTGGGTGCTGGGTAGAGGCGAAGACGGTGATCTCATCATCCTCGCCGGGGATGGCCAGTGCGATCTGGCCTTCCAGATACATATGGTCTTGGCCGCCCACATGAAGGCGCCCTTGGATGCGGTGGGGGGCTGCGGCAAGGGCGGGGGCGATATCGCCGCGCTCCAGCTTCAGGGGGGCGGTGACATTGGGGTAATCGGCGGCCACAGCGCTTGCTATATCGGTGGCATGGGGCAAGGGCGCATAGCTGATCTTGGCCAAGCCACAGGCCCGGCGCGCGGCATCGCGGGTTGTGGCCACAACAGCAAAGATGGGCTGGCCGTAGAATTGCACCAGATCGGTGGTGAAAATCGGCTCATCCTTCAGGCCCGTGGGGGATATGTCATTGCGCCCCGGAATATCTGCCGCTGTCAGCACCGCCACCACATCGGGGGCCGCGCGCACAGCGCTTAAATCCAGCGCCGTGATATGGCCATGCGCCACGCTGGCACCGCCAATATAGGCATGCAGGCAGCCTGCGGGTTCGGTGATGTCATCGGTATATTCCGCGCGCCCGGTGACATGTTTTACCGCGCTGTCATGGATCAGGCTGTCATGGGCCGCACCGTGGATGCGGGTTTGCGGGGCAGCGAGGGGGGCGTCTTTCATATCACATCCTCCAGCATTGCGGGCGTGCCCTGTATCTCCCACCAAAAGCGGGTGAACAGGTTTTGCGCCGCTTGCATGCGGTATTGCGCACTGGCGCGCATATCTGACAGCGGCGTGAAATCATGGCCAAGGGCGGCTGCGGCGCTTTGCAGGCTGGCAAGAGTGAAGGGCTGGCCAATCAGCGCCGCTTCGGCATGGGGGCTGCGTTTGGGCGTGGCGGCCATGCCGCCAAAGGCCAGCCGCGCGGCGGTGATTGTGCCATTCTCCACGGTCACGGCAAAGCCCGCCGCCACGGCAGAGATATCTTCTTCCCGCCGCTTGGAAATTTTATAGGCGGCGTGATGGGTGTTTGCTGCGGGTGTTGGCAGAATAATGGCTTCCACAAATTCGCCCGCGCGGCGATCTTGCTTGCCGTAATCCAGAAAGAAATCCTCTAGCGCGATCTCGCGCAGTGCCGCGCCATGGCGCAGCACCAGCCGCGCGCCCAAGGCGATAAAGGGGGGCGGTGTATCGCCAATGGGGGAACCATTGGCGATATTGCCCCCCAGCGTGCCCATGGCCCGCACTTGCCAGCCTGCAATCCTGTCCCAATAGCGCGCCATATGGGGAAATTGCGCCACAAGGGGCGCGCGGGCCTGTTCATAGCTCACAAGCGCGCCCAGATGCAGGGCGTCCGGCCTTTGGGTGATTGCGCGCAACCCGTCCAGATGGCCGATAAACACCGCAAGCGGCAGATCGCGCAGAAATTTTGTAACCCACAGCCCGACATCTGTTGCTCCGGCCACAATCCGGGCCTGTGGGTTCTGGGCCAGATAATCGGCCAGATCATCCACCGAAGCAGGCAAAACCGCGCGGCTGCCTGCCCGTTCGACCACCACCCGCGCGCCATCTTGCCACGCTTGCAACTGCGCCTGCACGGCAGCGCGTTCTGCCATCAGGGGATCAGTTGTGCCATATTCCCCCATAGCCAAGGCCGCGCGGATGATGGGCGCATAGCCCGTGCAGCGGCACAGATTGCCTTGTAAGGCGCGCTCTGCCTCTGCCTCTGTCGGGTGGGGGTGTTCCATCCACAGTGCATAAAGCGCCATCACAATGCCGGGCGTGCAAAAGCCGCATTGGCTGCCATGATGGGCCACCATCGCCTGTTGCACCGGGTGCAAGCCGCCGTCATTGCCGCGCAGATGTTCGATTGTCACCAGATGGCAGCCATCCAGCGTGGCCAGCGGGCGGATGCAGGCATTCACAGGCTCATAGGCCAGCCCCGCAGGCCCAAGCCGCCCCACAAGCACGGTGCAGGCCCCGCAATCGCCCTCTGCGCAGCCTTCTTTCGTGCCGCGCAACTGCTGTTCCAGCCGCAAGTGATCCAGCACCATATCAGAGGCCGCAACGGCCTTCAGCGTTACAGCCTTGTCATTGAGCAGAAAGCGAATCTCTTTGCGGTGCATGCGTGTTTCCAGTCTTTTGCGCGCGTGCCGGAATATGGCCGAAGCTCTCAGCTTCACAGGTCTTTCAGGAAATGTAAAACGGCAAGTCGCTTTGGGCAATCCGCTGCATCTTGGCAGGGCCGCGCGGCGGATTTGCCCAAGATGCAAGCAGCGCGGGGCATGGCCGGGCGGATTTCCGGCATTTGGCGATTACTCAACCAGCAAGCAACACATCTGCCGAAAATCACCGCCACGGCGCAAAGATGCTGGCCAATGCGCAAGCGGGCAGGCGCGACCTAAAAATCAGGGGATGGTGGGCGATGAGAGATTTGAACTCCCGACATCTTCGATGTGAACGAAGCGCTCTACCACTGAGCTAATCGCCCCTGCGCTGCTCTCTACTCTGGCGCTTGGGGCGGTGCAAGCCCTTCTGGGGTGCAAACTGGGCAAAAATCCTGCCGCCGCACAAGGGCGGCGGCAGGGTAGTGGCTTAATGCGTTGGGCGCTGGGCCTCTGCGCGGGCGGTAGCGGCGATATGGGCTTGGCGCGCGGCCTCTTCGGCCTCTTCATCCCACTCTATTGCCGTGGGTTGGCGCACCAGCGCATGGCGCAACACTTCGCGCACATTGCTGACAGGAATAATCGTCAGGCCCGCTTTCACGTTATCGGGGATTTCGGGCAAATCCTTGGTGTTTTCTTCCGGGATAAGCACCGTGGTAATCCCGCCGCGCAGCGCGGCCAGCAGTTTTTCCTTCAGCCCGCCAATGGCCAGCACATTACCGCGCAAGGTAACTTCGCCTGTCATGGCAATATCTTTGCGCACCGGGATTTGCGTCAGAACAGAAACGATGGATGTCACCATCGCAATGCCCGCGCTTGGCCCGTCTTTGGGCGTGGCCCCTTCGGGAACGTGGACATGGATATCCAGCGTATCAAAGCGCGGCGGCTTTACCCCGATCTGCGGCGCGATAGAGCGCACGAAACTGGACGCGGCATCGATGGATTCCTTCATCACATCGCCCAGCTTGCCCGTGGTTTTCATCCGCCCCTTACCGGGCAGGCGCAACGCTTCGATCTGCAACAGATCGCCGCCCACCTGTGTCCAGGCAAGGCCCGTGACAACGCCAATCTGGTCTTCCTTCTCTGCCAGCCCGAAACGGTGGCGCGGCACGCCCAGAAAGTCCGCCAGATTATCGCGCGCGACAATCACCTTGTCGGTTTCTTTCTTGACGATCTTTGTCACCGCCTTGCGCGCGATTTTGTTCAACTCGCGTTCCAGATTGCGCACCCCGGCCTCGCGGGTGTAGCGGCGCAGGATTTCGGTAATCGCCCCGTCAGAAACGGTCATCTCGCCTTTGCGCAAGCCGTGGTTCTTGATTGATTTTGGCAGCAAATGGCGGCGCGCGATTTCCAGCTTTTCATCTTCGGTATAGCCCGACAGCGCGATGATCTCCATCCTGTCCAGCAACGGCCCCGGCATGTTATAGCTGTTTGCCGTGGTCAGGAACATGACATTGGAGAGGTCATATTCCACCTCCAGATAATGATCCACGAATGTGGAATTCTGTTCAGGATCCAGCACTTCCAGCATGGCAGACGCAGGATCGCCCCGGAAATCCTGGCCCATTTTGTCAATCTCATCCAGCAGGATAAGCGGATTTGTGGTTTTCGCCTTTTTCAGCGCCTGAATGATCTTGCCGGGCATAGAGCCGATATAGGTGCGCCGATGGCCCCGGATTTCGGATTCGTCGCGCACCCCGCCAAGCGAAATGCGGATGAATTCGCGCCCTGTGGCTTTGGCAACTGACCGGCCAAGGCTGGTTTTACCCACACCCGGAGGGCCGACAAGGCACATGATCGGGCCTTTCAGCTTTTGGCTGCGGGCTTGCACGGCCAGATATTCGACAATCCGCTCTTTCACCTTGTCTAGGCTGTAATGATCGGCATCAAGGATTTCCTGCGCATGGCCAAGGTCTTTCTTGACGCGGCTTTTCACACCCCAGGGGATGGACAGCATCCAATCCAGATAATTGCGCACCACTGTGGCCTCTGCCGACATGGGCGACATGGATTTCAGCTTTTTCAGCTCTGCTTCGGCCTTGTCGCGGGCCTCTTTGCTCAGCTTGGTGGCCTGAATGCGGTTTTCCAGCTCTGTCAGCTCGTTCTGGCCTTCTTCGCCATCGCCCAATTCCTTCTGAATGGCTTTCATCTGCTCATTCAGGTAATATTCGCGCTGGGTGCGTTCCATCTGGCTTTTGACGCGGGTTTTGATCTTGCGCTCTACCTGCAACACCGACAATTCGCCCTGCATCAGGCCGTAAATCGTTTCCAGCCTGTCCGATGTATTGGCTGATTCCAGCAATTTTTGCTTCTCGCCCACATCTGCGCCCAGATGGCCTGCGGCCAGATCGGCCAAGGTGGCGGCATCGCTGGCCTCTGCGATTGCGGCAAGGGCCTCATCCGGGATGTTCTTGCGCACTTTCGCATAGCGCTCAAACTCGTTCTGTACCGCGCGCATCAGCGCCTTGATGGCAGCCAGATCGCCCGGTTCTTCGGGCATATCGCGGATGATCGCTTCGAAATGGGCATCGTTTTCGATAAAGTCTTCAATCTGCACGCGGGTTTGCCCTTCGACCAGCACTTTCACAGTGCCATCGGGCAATTTCAGCAATTGCAGCACATTCGCCAGCACGCCAACGCGGTAGATATCATCCGTGCCGGGGTTTTCCTGCTTGTGGTCTTTTTGCGCCACCAGCAGGATTTGCCGGTTCTCTCCCATCACCGCTTCCAGTGCGCGAACAGATTTTTCGCGCCCCACAAAGAGCGGGACGATCATATGGGGGAAAACCACCATGTCGCGCAACGGCAGCACAGGATAGCGGTTTGACTGGTGCATTTCACATTTCCTCGACTCTGATGCGCCACGGGGGCTTGCCAACCGGGCAGGCTATGGACGCTTGCTTAGAGAACAATTTGGGCGCGAACCAGACAGGTTTCAACCCATGCTCTGTATCTGGGCATTTGAGTGATAATAGTTCACTGAAATTTGCCGTTTTCAAGGCAAGCGCATGGAAAAACAGATATTGGAATGTGTTTTGGCACAGGACTTGCAGAATATATCCGTAGCAGACAGGGGCAGCCGCTTCAGGCGGTGTGGCCTTGGGCATGTGAAAAGGGGTTCTGGCCAAACCAGAACCCCCACTCACCCACATGCCCTTCACAACACGGGAACGTCCAAAACCCGGCCACCCGACCTGGTGCGTTCAGTTTGGCAAAATGCTCCTGTCTGCTCAAGCAGATTAAACCGCGCATTTTAGGGAATTGATGGATGCGCGCCTAAAGCCTTTGTAGCAGTTGCGGGGTGGGCCAGCCATCGGCGGGCAAGCCAAGCTGGGCCTGGATATCTTGCACCGCCGCGCGGGTATTTGCGCCCAATATCCCTGTAATTCCGCCCACATTGAACCCGCGCTGCGTCAGCTTGGTTTGTAGCTGGCGCATCTGATCCTGATTAAGCCCTTGGTCGGGGTTGCCCGCCTGATACACAGGCGCACCCGATAGGCGCGTGGCGAAATATGCGGCGGTGGTGACATAGATGAAGCTTTGATTCCATTCAAACAGCACGCGGAAATTGTGGAAAATCATGAATGCCGGGCCATTATGGCCCTGCGGCAGGATGATAGAGGCATTGAGCGCGCCAGAGGGCAAGGCCCCATGTGCAGGCCGCACCCCCAGTTGCGCCCATTGGTTTACCGTCAGTTCTGTGCGCAGCCCCGTGCGTGTCAGATCCAGCCCTTGCGGGATCGTCACCTCATGCAGCCAGGGTTCATTCGCGCGCCAGCCTTTCGCACGCAGCATGGCGGCGGCGGATAGCAGCGCATCGGGGGCAGAGCGTTGCAGATCAATCCGCCCATCGCCATCACCATCCACGGCGTAATTGATGATATCGGAGGGCAGTTTCTGCACCATCCCGATTTCACCCGCCCAAGCGCCCTGTGTCTGCGCGGGATCAAGCATGCCGCGCCGATACATCTCCAGCGCTGCAAAGACTTGTGGGCGGAACAGATCGGGGCGGCGGCAATCATGCGCCAGCGTGACCAGCGCATTCACTGTGTTGAAATTGCCCTGCACTGCGCCGAAATCAGTCTCGAACGCCCAAAAGGCCAGCAAAATCCCCGGTGGCACGCCGAACTGGCGCTGCGCGGCATCAAACACATTGCGGAAGCGGTCGTAATTCGCGCGCCCGGCATTCATGCGGTTTTGTGAAATCAACGCGCGCGAGAAATCCAGAAACGGGCGCTGAAAGATGCCCTGCGCACGATCGGCATTGATGACAGATTGTTCCTGCCGCACATTGCGAAAGAAATTATCCACCAGCCCGCGATCATAGCCGCGCTGCGCGGCCTCTGTTTTCAGCACGCTGACAAAATTGCCGAAATTCCCACCACAGCTTTGCGCTGTGGCGGCGGTTCCAAGACCCAGAAAAAGACCAATAGCAAGACCTGACAAAACGCGCATACCGCCCCCCGTTAAATTTCTTTGCGCCAACTTACCGCAAGCGGGCCATTAACGAAATCGCAATTCAGTGAGGGGGCGCGCGGTTACAGTTCCGCGCGGCTATGGGGTTCCATGAAATCCAGCTCCGGGTTGATCGGGATGATCCGGTTTGGATTGATGGTGTCGTGGCTGTAATGATAGTGGCGCACGATATGGGGCAGATGCACCGTGCCCGCGACGCCGGGATGCTGATACAAATCGCGCGTATAGGCCCAGAGTGCGGGGTAATCCACAATCCGGCGGCGGTTGCATTTGAAATGCAGGTGATACACGCTGTCAAAGCGCACAAGCGTGGTGAATAGCCGCCAATCGGCCTCTGTCAGGGTATCGCCCAACAGATAGCGTTGGTTCTGGAGTATCCCCTCCAGCCAATCCAGAGACTCAAAAAGCGGCACGACAGCGGCATCATAAGCCTCTTGCGTGGTGGCAAAGCCCGCCTTGTACACACCATTATTGACAGTGTTGTAGATACGCTCGTTGACCGCGTCGATCTGGGGCCGCAGCGCTTCGGGGTAATAATCGGCGCGATTGCCTGTCAGCGCGTTAAAGGCCGAATTGAACATGCGGATAATTTCCGACGATTCGTTGGAAACGATCGTTTCACGCGATTTGTCCCAAAGCACCGGCACTGTTACCCGACCAGAGATTTCGGGATTGGCGCGGATATAGATGTCGCGCAGATAGCTTGCGCCAAACAGGCTGTCCCCTGTCGCGCCCGCGAAATCCGTGCCGAATGTCCAGCCATCTCCCAGCATGTCGGGGTGAACAACAGAGATATCGATCAGCGGCTCCAACCCCTTCAGGGCGCGGAAGATCAGGGTGCGATGCGCCCAAGGGCAGGCATGAGAGACATACAGATGATACCGCCCGGCCTCTGCCTTGAAACCGCCCTCACCCGATGGCCCTGCCGCGCCATCGGGCATAACCCAGTTGCGAAAGCGCGACGTATCGCGCTGGAACGCGCCCCCACTTTTCGAGGTGTCATACCATTCGCTCGACCATTCGCCGTTTATCAGACGTCCCATATCATTCTCCTGCATTCCTGCGTCCTAGATGGGCCGCACGGGAACAGGGCGCAACCTGCACAGATGCGCAGGCCATGTGCAGGGCGAAGGCGTGACCTATTGCAAATCCGCGAATGCGCGCTGCAACCGCGCCACCGCCTCTGCCACCACGGAACGCGGCGTGCCCAGATTGAAGCGCAGAAAGCTTTCGCCACCTGTGCCGAATGTGACCCCGTGATTGGCGGCAATCTGCGCGCCCTGTTCCACGCGCGCGGTAAATTCCGCCGCGCTCATCCCTGTATCCGCGAAATCCACCCATGACAGATATGTGGCCTCCAGCCCCATGGAACGCAGGCCGGGAATGGCGTTGATCCCGTCATCAAACAAAGCGCGGTTGCCGTCCAGATAGGCGCAGAGCGCATCCACCCATTCTGCCCCCTCGGGCGAATAGGCCGCGCGCACGGCGTGCAGCCCGAAGGAATTGGGCGAAATCCCCATGGCCATCATCGTTTTGGCAAACTGGCCGCGCAATTTTGCATCGGGAATGATGACATTGCCGCAATGCATGCCCGCCAGATTGAAGGTTTTGGATGCGGCCGTCAGCATCACCAGCCGATCTGTGGCATCGGGCGCAGCCACGGGCATGGGGATATGTTTGTGCCCCGGCATGACCAGATCATGATGGATTTCATCCGATATCAGCATCAGATCATGGCGCGCGCAGAAATCGGCCAGTGCGCGCAGTTCCTGCGCATTCCAGACACGCCCGCCCGGATTATGGGGCGAGCACAGGATCACCATCCGCGCGCTGCCATCCATCAGCGCCTCGGCGGCGGTGAAATCCATCTCGTAGCGGCCCTGTTCCAGCCGCAGCGGGCACTCCACCACCTTGCGCCCCGCCGCCTGAATGGTGCGTGCGAAGGCGTGATACACAGGGGTGAACAGAACCACGCCATCGCCCGGTTTTGTCCATGTGTGCAGGCATAGCCCCACAGCATTCACCAGCCCATTTGTCGTGAAAATATGCCCCGGCTCCACCTGCCAGCCGTGACGATGCGCCATCCACCATGAAATTGCCTCGCGGTAAGGGCCATCATCGCCGAAATACCCGTAAACCCCGTGATCAACCGCCTTTTGCAGCGCAGTTTGCACGCAGGCGGGGGGATAAAAATCCATATCCGCCACCCACATGGCAATCCCGGTATCGGCGGGCACAGCGTAACGCTGTGCCATGACATCCCATTTTATGCAATCTGTGCCGCGCCGCTCAATGATTTGGTCAAAATTCATGCTTTTACCTCCGTTTGGGGCAAAGCTTATGCGCCATGTGGGCGGGTGCAAGGGCAAAAGCCCATTGAACGGCCCCGCCCCTTCGCTTAAATCCCACCGCATGAGTATTAAACCGATCCTGATCCATCCCGACCCGCGGCTGAAAAAGCTGTGCGCGCCTGTGGCCTCTGTCACGGGCGAGATTGGCAAACTTGCCGAAGACATGCTGGAAACGATGTATGACGCCCCCGGCGTTGGGCTGGCCGCGCCACAGGTGGGGGTCTTGCAACGCCTGTTTGTGATGGATTGCGTGAAGGAAGAGGGCGAAAGCCCCCGCCCGATGGTGCTGATCAATCCAGAGATTGTCGCAGTCTCGGACGAAAAGAACACCTATGAGGAAGGCTGCCTGTCCATCCCCGAACATTACGCCGAAGTGACGCGCCCCAAGCGCGTGGCGCTGCGCTGGCTAGGGCTGGATGGCAAATTGCATGAAGATGAGTTTGACGGGCTTTGGGCCACCTGCGCCCAGCATGAGCTGGATCATCTGAATGGCAAGCTGTTCATAGATCATATCGGCGCGATCAAACGCGGGATGATTACCCGCAAGATGGAAAAGCTGAAACGCGAACAGGCCCGCAAGTGAGCGTGCGGCCCTTCATCGCGTGGCCCGATGCACGGTTGCGCAGTGTTGCCAACCCTGTGGCAGAGATCACTGATGAAATCCGCGCCATCTGGGCCGATATGGTGCAGACAATGGACGCCATGCCCGGCGTTGGCCTTGCCGCGCCCCAGATTGGCATCTTGCTGCGGTTGGCGGTGGTAGATGCCTCTGAGACGCGCGGGCAGGCGGTGTGCATGGCCAATCCCGAAATTCTGCATGCCAGTGTCACCCTGCGCCCGCATGACGAGGCCAGCCCGAACCTGCCCGGTGTTTTTGCCCGGATCGAACGCCCGCGCGCGGTGACTGTGCAATTCCTCAATGCCAGCGGCGTGCTGGAAGAGCGTGATTTTGTCGGGCTGTGGGCAACAAGCGTGCAGCACCAGATCGACCATCTGAATGGGCGGATGTATTTTGACCATCTCAGCAAGCTGAAACGCGACATGCTGTTGCGCCGTGCGAAAAAGGTGGGGTGATGCGTGTTATCTTCATGGGCACGCCAGATTTCTCTGTTCCCGCGCTGGACGCCATTCATGCCGCGCATGAGGTGGTTTGTGTCTATACCCAGCCGCCCCGGCCCGCAGGGCGCGGCCAGCAACCGCGCCTGACGCCCGTTCATGCCCGCGCCTTGGCGCTGGGGCTGGAGGTGCGCCACCCCGCCAGCCTGAAAGGCGCGGCAGAACAGACGGAATTTGCCGCCCTTGGCGCCGATGTGGCCGTCGTGGTGGCCTATGGGCTGATCCTGCCACAAGCAGTGCTGGATGCCCCGCGCTTTGGCTGTCTGAATATCCATGCCTCGCTTTTGCCGCGCTGGCGCGGGGCCGCGCCCATCCAGCGCGCGATAGCGGCGGGCGATGCAGAGACAGGGATTTGCATCATGCAGATGGAAGCGGGGCTGGATACTGGCCCTGTCCTGCTGCGCGCCCAAACCCCGATCTCCGAGGGCGATACCGCGCAGAAATTGCATGACAGGCTGTCGCATATGGGGGCAGATGCAATTGTGCAGGCTTTGGCGCAACTTCCCGTGCTACAGGCACAGCCGCAGCCCGTGGCAGGCGTTACCTATGCGGCCAAAATAGACAAAGCCGAAGCGCGCGTGGATTGGACACGCCCCGCGCCAGAGGTCGCACGCCAGATTCGCGCGCTTTCCCCCTTTCCCGGCGCATGGTGCGAGGCCCCTTTCGGGCGGCTAAAACTGCTGGATGCGCGCGCAGTGGCAGGGCAAGGCCAGCCCGGCACAGTGCTGGAGGGGCTGACAATTGCCTGCGGCACCGGCGCGGTGCAGGTGCTGGATGTGCAGCGCGAAGGCAAGCGCGCCATGTCCGCGCTGGAATTGCTGCGCGGTGCGGGAAGTCTGGATGGCGTGGTGATGCGCTAGGGTTCCAAGACAACCGATTACAGGTTGAAACCTGTTGCCCACGGCAGAGAAGCGCGCAACGCCGCGTATCGCTGCGCTGCCGCAATCTGGCAGAATGGCTATGCGCGGCGGCCTGCGGCTGTGATTCCGCATCGGGCAATTTGTCCTGACCGCCCCGATCCCCCCGGAGCATGTCGCGCAAAACCGGGAACCAGTTTAGCGCAAAAACACATGTGACCACTTAAGATTAGAGTGGGTCGCATGAAGGCGAAGGGACGCCACACGCACTCACCGCCCTTCGCGCCCGACAGCCTTGCAAAACCGGGGCGCTGCTGTCAGTTGGCCAAGTCCAGCCCTGCGCGCAGATCGGCAATCAGATCATCCGTATCTTCCAGCCCGACCGACAGGCGGATCAGACCCGGCGTAATGCCCAGCGCGATTTTCTGATCTTCAGGCAAGCGCTGATGGGTGGTTGTAGCCGGATGGGTGGCAATGGTGCGCGCATCGCCCAAGTTATTGGAAATCACCGCCACTTGCAGCGCGTTGAGCACCCTGAACGCGGCCTCTTTGCCTGCCGCCACATCCAGCGCCAGCACTGTGCCAAACCCGTCCATCTGCGCGGCGGCAATGGCGTGTTGCGGGTGGCTTGTCAGGCCCGGATAGATCACACGAGCAAGGCGCGGATCGCCCTGCAACGCCTCTGCAATCGCCAATGCAGAGGCCGCTTGCGCGCGCACCCTCAGATCAATCGTTGTCAGACCATTGAGCATGATCCACGCATTGAAGGGCGACAGCGCGCCGCCTGTGTGTTTCATATAAGGTTCAACCACACCCCGGATAAAGGCGCGCGTGCCACAGATCACACCCCCCAGCGCGCGGCCCTGCCCGTCAATATGCTTGGTGGCCGAATAGATGATCACATCTGCGCCCATCTCCACTGCGCGGCTGAAAACGGGTGTGGCAAACACATTGTCCACCACCACCAGCGCGCCCGCCGCATGGGCCAGATCGGCCACAGATTTCAGATCAATCACCTCCAGCGTGGGGTTGGAGATGGATTCGAGAAATACAGCCTTTGTGCCGGGGCGGATGGCGGCGCGCCACTGATCCAGATCGGTGCCATCCACGAATGTCACCTCTACCCCGTAACGGCGCAAAACCTCTTCCAGAATATAGAGGCAAGAGCCAAACAGCGCGCGCGATGACACCACATGATCACCCGCGCGCAACATGGATGTCAGCGCACCGGAAACGGCAGCCATGCCAGAGGCCGTGGCAAAGGCATCTTCCGTGCCTTCCAGCGCGGCAATGCGTTCTTCAAATACGGCCACAGTGGGGTTGCCATAGCGGGCATAGATGAACTCATCTTCCCCAAGCGCGACAAAGCGGGCCTCTGCGGCCTCTGCCGTGGGATAAACGAACCCCTGGGTCAGATAAATGGCCTCTGCCACCTCGCCATATTGGCTGCGGCGTGCGCCATGATGCACCAGTTTCGTGCGTTTTCCCCAATCCTGCGCCATATCAATCCGACCCCTCTGGCCAAAATAAAACCCCCGAACCGTCACAGGCCGGGGGCAGCGCCCAGACCTCTTTAGCGGTATGTTTAGCGTGGCCCGCAATCCGGAAAACAAAGCGCCACGGGCCATCTGGCCAGTGGCGCTTGCGTTAGTGGGTTTTGCCCTTCCGGTCAATGGCCATGGTGTTCAGGCCACATTCTCCAGCGCGACATGGGGCTGAACGCCCAGCGCATGGCAGACATCGCGCGTCAGATGCGGGCGGTTCAGCGTGTAGAAGTGCAAATCCTCTACGCCTTCGCGCACCAGCTTGTCGCACATCTCTGTGCAGAGCGCCGTTGCCAGCAAATCCTCGCGCCCATCGCGGATGGCTTTCTCAAAGGCCTCGTCCATCCATGCAGGCACGCTGGCCCCGGTGGCCAGGGCAAATTTGCGAATGCCTGTCCAGTTCTCAATCGGGATGATGCCGGGAATGATCTTGCCCGTCACCCCTTCGCGCGCGCAGGCATCGCGGAAGCGCAAGAAGGTATCGGCCTCGAAAAAGAACTGCGTGATCGCACTATGCGCCCCCGCCTGAAACTTGCGCTTCAACCAGCGCACATCGGCCAGATTATCCGCAGCCTCTGGGTGCGGCTCTGGATAGGCGCCCACACGCAGGTTGAAATTGCCAGTTGCGGCCAGCGCCTCGATCAACTCTATGGAATTGGCAAAGCCGTCTGGATTGGGGGTAAACCCGCCCTGCCCCTTGGGCGGATCGCCGCGCAGCGCCACAATCTCGGACACGCCCGCTTTGGCGTAGCTTTCGGCAATCGCCAGCGTTTCGGCGCGCGTTGCATCCACACATGTCAGATGGGCGGCCACATTCAGGCCAAATTGTGCGCCAATGGTGGTGACGGCCTCATGCGTCAGTTGCCGGGTTGTGCCGCCCGCCCCATAGGTGACGGAAACAAAGCTGGGCGCCAGCGGCGCCAGCATGCGCACCGTGTCCCACAGCTTGAAACTGGCTTCCAGCGTTTTGGGCGGGAAGAATTCAAAAGATACGCGGGGGGTGGGCATGTGCAACTCCATACTTGATGCCCTCTTGTGCCATAGCCGCGAATGTGAAACCAATTCATTATTCTCAACACCATTATGAGCGCAGCATGCATATCGAATTCCGCCACTTGCGCACGATCAAGGCCATACACGAGGCCGGAGGGCTGGCGCGCGCCGCCGATTTGCTGAACATGACGCAATCTGCCCTGTCGCACCAGGTGAAGGGGATAGAGGATCAGGCCGGGGTGGAATTGTTCGTGCGCAGGTCAAAACCGCTGAAACTGTCTGCGGCGGGCCTGAAAATGCTGCGCGCCGCCGAAGATATCCTGCCACGCGTGGCCGCGCTGGAGGAAGAATTCACCGGCCTGCGCAAGGGCAGTTCCGGGCGGCTGCATATCGCCATCGAATGCCATGCCTGTTTTGACTGGCTGTTTCCGGTGCTGGAACAGTTTCGCAAGGCCTGGCCTGATGTGGATGTCGATATCCGCCCCGGCCTTGCCTTCGATGCCCTGCCAGCCCTGCGCCGCGAAGAGGTGGATCTTGTCATCTCTTCCGACCCGGAGGATATGGAGGGCGTAACCTTCCTGCCGCTGTTTGATTACGAGCCTGTTTTCGTCGCCGCCGCCACCAACCCCCTGGCCGAACGCAGCCATATAGAGGCAGAGGATTTCCGCGATCAGGTGCTGATTACCTACCCGGTGGAACGCACGCGGCTGGATGTGTTCACCCAGCTTCTGACCCCCGCCAAAGTCGAACCCCGCGCCATCCGGCAGGTGGAACTGACAGCGGTGATTCTGCTTCTGGTCGCCTCTGGCCGGGGCGTGGCCGTCCTGCCCGACTGGGTGCTGCGCGAGGTGCGCTACCATTCCGATTATGTGACCAAACGGCTCACCGAGAGCGGCCTGACCCGGCGACTATACGCCGCCGTGCGCAGCGAGGATGGGGGCAAACCGTTCATGGCACATGTCCTGCGGCTGGCGCGGACAGAGCCGGTGAAATTGCAGCGGGGGTAAGGGGGGCTGGTGCTGCGCGTCAATTTACTATAAGGAATTATAGCATATTGATTTATGCGATGAATTTATGAAGTACATTGTTTTTGTTTGTCTTTTTTGGATTGCACATCCTTCTATGGTACTGGCGGATGCGCCGGTGGATGGACATGGTGACGAGATCATCCAAATCAGGGACAGGCTGCAAGCGATAGAGATTGATCTGGCGCGGCTGGGGGTAGTGAATGACGAATTGGGGGCAGTTCGGCGGGAATTGTCGGATGCGCTTATGCAGATTTCCAATTTTCTGGCCGTGGCCGACAGGACGCTGGATGCCGCGACTGCATCCATTTCTGCGGCGGATGCTGCGACGAATGCTAGTCAGTCTTATTTAGAGTGGACGGGGATAATGATAGGACTCGCGGGTATATTGGCAGCGGCCCTAACCGTTTACCTGACACGGCAAACAATAGAGCGCGCATCAATAAAAATTCTGGAACAACTGAAGAAGCCTTCAAAGGTGAACGGTGAGGCCGACATTTCGATCATAGAACAAATAAGGCGCAGCGTTTACGATGATCTGTATGAAGACTTGTCTTCTCAAAGTCTGTCATCAATCCTGCAAAATGATAAGAATCTGAAAATGTTCAAGGATCTGATTGAGGGGGCAGTAGAGCAAAAGCTGGCAAAAATGCAGAATGGTGGGGACTTGGAGTTCGTAGCAAGTGACCTGCCCCCAATAAACTGGGCCATTCAAAAGGAGAGTTTGTTCTTGTAACGTTCGTCAGAACAAGGAGAACAGACGATGCGCAAATCACGTTTCACCGAAGAGCAGATTGTAGGGATCCTGCA
>JAUVXF010000033.1 GCA_030603695.1 Natronohydrobacter sp.
CTAGATGGCCTACCGCAGATCAAAGCCTCATTGGGAAAATGCAGGCACAGTTTTATTCGACATGATGCCACGCAGCTTCAATAACCAGCTTGCAGGGCAGATTGGCGAGAGCCTTGTTGTGGCCGAACTAGGGCGGCGGGGCATTGTGGCGACTGCATTTGCGGGCAATGTGCCCGATATTGACCTTCTGGCCTATCACAACGGGCGCACCATAGCTTTGCAGGTAAAATCCGTGCGCACAGGTTCGGTCAGCTTTGACGCCAAGCGCTTCATGACAATAGAGTTCGAGGGCGACAGGCAGATCATCACGCAGACTGCACCCGCGCTGGATGCCTCATTGATTTTTGTATTTGTCAGCATTGGGCAACGCAGTGGTGAAGATGCTTTTTTCATCCTTGAGCAAGGCGAATTGCAAGGCATTGTGCATGCCAATCATGCGGCATGGCTGGCCAAGCATGGCGGCGTTCGCCCGAAAAATCCACAATCGACGCATACAGCAGTCTCTATCACCCAAGTGAACCAATTCCGCGACAACTGGGAATTGATTGAAGACCGGCTTTCAGGAACACGCTGATCGCGTCCGATGCTGTCTTGCTTAGCTATGGATGCCAGCGTTCAAGCGTTTTGACAATGTGGGGCTTTATGTGGGGCAATCTGCCTGAGTTTAGATTTTATTAAACGAAATCAATGGTTAATGGCGGACAGTGAGGGATTCGAACCCTCGAGACGGTTCCCCGCCTACACACTTTCCAGGCGTGCGCCTTCGACCACTCGGCCAACTGTCCGTTGCGCGCCTCTTAGCGCGGAGTTGCCCCCGCTTGCAAGGGGCGAGTTGCAAGGTTTTTCAGGGAAGTGGCGCGTGGCGGTTGACATCCTTGTAAAGCAGATAGCGGAATGGCTCTGGCCCGCCCGCATAGCAGGCTTGCGGGCAGAATGCGCGCAGCCACATGAAATCGCCTGCCTCCACCTCGACCCAGGATTGGTTCAGGTGATAAACGCCTTTGCCTTGCAGCACATACAGCCCGTGCTCCATGACATGCGTTTCGGCAAATGGGATAGAGGCGCCGGGTTGCAGGGTGACAATCGTAATATGCATATCATGGCGCAGATCGGCGGGGTTCATGAAGCGGGTGGTGGCCCAGGCACCGTCTGTGTCGGGCATGGGGCTGGGGACAATATCGTTTTCATTGGTAAAAAACGCTTCTGGCACATCCAGCCCCGGCAGGCTTTGATAGCGTTTGCGGAACCAGTGAAAGACGCAGCCTTGCGCCCCTGCTGCGATGGCCCATGTGCTGCCGGCAGGCAGAAAGGCAAACCCGCCCGCAGTCAGGCTATGGGTTGCCCCTTCCAGCGTGATCTGGATTTCGCCCTCCACCACAAAGAGCGCGCCTTCTGCGCCGGGGGCTGTTTCGGGGCGGGTGCTGCCGCCCATCGGGCCTAGCTCGACAATATATTGCGAGAAGGTTTCAGAAAAACCGCTCATGGGGCGGGCCAGAACCCAGAAGCGCGCTTTCTCCCAGAAAGGCAGCGCGCTCGTGACGATATCGGATAAAACCCCTTTGGGCAGGATGGCATAGGCTGTGGTGAAGACAGCGCGATCTGTCAAAAGCTGGCTTTGCGGGGCCAGCCCGCCCTTTGGCACATAGTAGCTGCGGCGGTGTTGGGGTATGGTGCCTTGGGTCATATGTGCCTCCGTGATCCTTGGTTTGGCAAGGCGTAGCACGGGGGCACAATCGCCGACTAGGCGGATTTTCAGGACACAGTTTTCGGATTACCCAGACAGTTGCGGCTTATTGCGGACGCAGCCGCAAGAGGGGAACGCCCTCGCCATCGGCCAACACATAGATAAAGCCGTCATCCGGGCCGACAGCCACATCGCGAATGCGCCAGCCCGCCCCATCCAGCAAGCGGGCCGCGGGTGTCAGCGTGCCATCCGCTTCCGCATAAAGCCCCAGATAGCGGTGGAACAGATTGCCCAGCAGCATATGGCCCTGCCAGTCTGGAAAGGCATCGCCCGTATAGAACACCATGCCAGAGGGCGGATTATGGGCCTCGCGCCCGGCGGGCCAGTGATAAACAGGCGCGACAAAGCCATCACCGGGCTGATGGGGCGGCGCGAATTCATCGCCGCCGCGATAGGTTATCCCGAATGACGCCAGCGGCCAGCCGAAATTGCCGCCACGCTGGGTGATGTTCACCTCATCGCCGCCGGCCTCGCCATGTTCGGCCAGCCAGATATCGCCAGTTCCGGGATGCACGGTCATGGCCTGAATATTGCGATGCCCATAAGACCAGATCGCCCCCGCCGCATCAGGCTGTTCCACAAAGGGATTATCGGCAGGGATTTCGCCATCCAGTGTCAGACGGATGACAGAGCCGTTTTCGCTGCGCAAATCCTGGCTGATATGCGCCGCCGTGAAATCCTTGCTGCCGCGATCGCCGAAGCCCGCGAAAAGATAACCATCCTGAAACACGATCCGAGAGCCGAAATGCGCCCCGCTTTCAAGTGCAGGTTGCACCACATGCAGGATTTGCAGATCAACCAGCGCCCCTGCCCCGCGATCCAGCCGCGCGCGGCCAATCATGGGGGTTGTTCCGCCCTCTGCCGCACCTGCCCATGACATATAGACCAGCCCGCTGTCAGTGAAATCGGGCGCGGCGGCGATATCCAGCAAGCCGCCCTGGCCAGATGCGACAACTTCGGGCGCGCCGCTCAGCGGTGTGATCCCGTCCGCCTCATTCCACAACACAACCTCGCCCCCGCGCAAGGTGATGATCAGATCGTTACGGTCGGGCAAGAATGCCATACCCCAAGGCCTGTCCAACCCCTCTGCCAATGTCTCTACCTGATAGCCATCTGCGGCTTGCGCAGGCAGCGCAAGCGCCAGTAGAACAGATGCAGCGGTGATCTGGGTGCGATATGTCATCTCTTTCCCCCGGTTAAGAACAACTGCCCCAAACCTGTGCCCCGAACTGGCCCAGTTCAAATCACGAAACCGCAAGCAGGCGCGCCGCGCAGGGTGCAAGATTGCTTGACTCTACGTGTTTTGCGGCGTATCGGGGCGGCAATCACCCGGAAGTTTAGTCTTCCGGTTCTTGCATATTGCAGGAATCGCCACCCATCAGCGCGTTGCGCCCATGGGTGCAGAAAGAGTTTGCGCCCTTTGGGGCAAGGAGAGACGCGCATGTTCGAGAACCTGTCCGAACGCCTGTCCGGGGTCTTTGACCGGCTGACGAAACAGGGTGCTCTGTCGGAAGAAGATGTGCGCGCGGCGCTGCGTGAAGTTCGTGTGGCGTTGCTGGAAGCCGATGTCTCGCTGGACGTGACGCGCGATTTCGTCAAGCGCGTGCAGAAACAGGCCACAGGCGCAGCGGTTACAAAATCCATCACGCCGGGCCAGCAGGTTGTGAAAATCGTGCATGACGAATTGATCGCCATGCTGGAAGGCGATGAAGATGCAGGTCGCCTGAAAATCGATAACCCGCCCGCGCCTGTGCTGATGGTGGGTTTGCAGGGTTCGGGGAAAACCACAACCACCGCAAAACTGGCCCGCCGCTTGTCCGAACGTGAGGGCAAGCGCGTGCTGATGGCCTCTCTCGATACCAACCGCCCCGCCGCGATGGAACAGCTTGCCATTCTGGGCAGCCAGATCGGGGTGGATACCCTGCCCATCGTCAAGGGCCAATCTGCGGTTGAAATTGCCAAACGCGCCAAGCAACAGGCCACGTTGGGCGGCTATGATGTTTACCTGCTGGATACGGCAGGGCGGCTGCATATTGACGACGTGCTGATGAATGAGGTGCAGGCGGTGCGCGATGCCGTCAGCCCGCGCGAGACGCTGCTTGTTGTCGATGGTCTGACTGGCCAAGACGCCGTGAATGTGGCGGCGGAATTTGATGGCAAGGTGGGCGTTACCGGCGTTGTGCTGACACGCATGGACGGCGATGGGCGCGGTGGTGCGGCCCTGTCCATGCGCGCGGTCACAGGCAAGCCCATCCGCTTTGTGGGCTTGGGCGAGAAAACCGATGCGCTGGAAGTGTTTGATCCCAAGCGCGTAGCTGGCCGCATTCTGGGCATGGGCGATATTGTCGCCCTTGTGGAAAAAGCGCAGGAAGTGCTGGAGGTCGAACAGGCCGAACGCATGATGAAGCGGTTCCAGAAGGGTATGTTCAATATGAACGACCTGAAAATGCAGCTGGAACAGATGCTGAAAATGGGCGGCATGCAAGGCGTTATGGGCATGATGCCCGGCATGGCCAAGATGTCAAAACAGGCCGAGGCGGCCGGGTTTGATGATACCATGCTCAAGCGCCAGATCGCGCTGATCAACTCCATGACGAAGAAAGAGCGCGCCAATCCCGCGCTGCTGCAAGCCAGCCGCAAGAAGCGTATTGCCGCCGGGGCCGGGCTGGATGTGGCCGATCTGAACAAACTGCTGAAGCAACACCGCCAGATGGCCGATATGATGAAGGTTATGGGCAAGAAAGGCATGCTCAAACAGGCGATGGCCGGAATGTTGGGCCGCGGCAAAGGCTTGCCCGACCCATCCAAAATGTCGCCCGACCAACTGGCCGAACTGGGGCGCGGCATGGAAGAGGGCATGAAAATGCCCGGCCTTCCCGGCCCCGGTATGGGCGGCATGCGCCTGCCCGGTGGGCTGTCTGGCCTGATGAGGAAGAAATGAGCATGATCCGGGGCCGCGCAAATGGAGCATGGCATGACTGACACTGCACAACGCGCAGCCGAATTGCTGGCCGATCACCGAGACAGCATCGACAGGCTGGATGCTATCCTTGTTTACACGCTGGGAGAGCGGTTCAAGCACACGCAGGCCGTGGGCCGCCTGAAAGCGCAACATGATCTTCCCCCCTCTGACCCTGCGCGCGAAGAACGCCAGATAGAGCGGCTGGAATGGTTGGCCAAAGAGGCCGATCTCGACCCGGAATTCGCCAAGAAATTCCTGAATTTCATCATCTCGGAAGTGATCCGTCACCACGAGATTTTGCAACGCTGAAAATCCGCGTGGCCAGACAGCCGCGCAAACGCCATCCAAAGGAGAAATCACATGGCAGTTAAAATCCGTCTCGCCCGTGGGGGGGCCAAGAAGCGCCCGCATTATTCGATCGTGGTTGCAGATTCGCGCATGCCGCGCGATGGCCGCTTTCTGGAAAAGCTGGGCACCTATAACCCGCTTCTGGCCAAAGACAGCGAAGACCGCATCAAGATGGATGTGGCGCGCGTTCAGCATTGGCTGGATCAGGGCGCAGAACCCACAGACCGGATTGCTCGCTTTCTGGAAGCAGCCGGGCTGCGCACCAAGACAACCCGCGCGAACCTGAAAAAAGCAGAGCCGGGCAAGAAAGCCAAAGCCCGCGCCGCCGAAAAAGCCTCCAAAGCCGAGGCCGCCGCGGCTGAATAATCCGTGCAGCAAGGGGGGCGATCATGCCCCCCTTTTGCCCAAGACCACCCTTTTGCAAGAAATAGCCCCATGAGCACATCGCGGATCTGTGTCGGAGCGGTTGCGGGCGCCTATGGCGTGCGCGGCGAAGTGCGGCTGAAAAGCTTTTGCGCCGATCCCGCCGCGATTGCCGATTATGGCCCGCTCTCGTCCGAAGATGGCACGCGGGAATTCACCCTCACATTGGGCGCCCCGGTGGCGCAGGGCTTTGCCGCGCGCCTGAGTGGTATTGGCACCCGCGAAGCCGCAGATGCCCTGCGCGGCATGCGCCTCTTTGCGCCGCGGGATCGTTTGCCAAGCCTGCCGGATGATGAATTCTACCATACCGATCTTATCGGGCTGGAAGTGTTTGATACCGGCGGGCAATCTTTGGGCCGTGTAAAAGCGGTGCTGAATCACGGCGCATCGGATTTGCTGGAATTGGTCGCACCGGGCAAAACCGGGGCAATCCTTTTGCCCTTCACCCAAGCGATCTGCCCGACTGTTGATCTGGCCGCGCGCCGGATCATCGCAGACCCGCCGGAAGGGCTTATAGAATGACCACGCCGCCGCGCCGCGCGCAGGGGCGGCTTGCGATTGCGCCCTCGCTCACCCCCCGCAGTCTGGAACGTCGGGGCACGCCCGCCCATGCATGGCAGGCGCGGATTATTACACTCTTCCCAGAGGCTTTTCCCGGCACTTTGGGCCTGTCGCTGACAGGCAAGGCCCTGCAAGAAGGGCTTTGGGGGCTGGAGGCCATAGACCTGCGCCCCTTCGGCCTTGGCAAGCACCGCAATGTCGATGACACCCCCGCAGGCGGTGGGGCGGGAATGGTGTTGCGTGCCGATGTGTTGGGCCGCGCGGTGGATATGGCCATGCGCGGCGCACCCGCAGATCGGGCCGCTTGGCCCTTGGTCTATCTCAGCCCGCGCGGGCAGCCCTTCACGCAGGCCAAAGCGCGCGCTTGGGCCAAAGCGCAGGGCGTGACCATGATTTGCGGGCGCTTTGAAGGGATGGATCAGCGCGTCATCGACCATTTCGGCATAGAGGAAATCAGCCTTGGGGATTTCGTCCTGACAGGTGGCGAATTGGCGGCGCAGGCGATGATTGACGCCACAGTGCGGCTATTGCCCGAAGTGCTGGGCAATGCGGCCTCTGTAGAGGAAGAAAGCTTTTCCTCTGGCCTGTTGGAGCATCCGCAATATACCCGCCCTGCCGAATGGCAGGGGCTGGAGATTCCGCCTGTTCTGACATCTGGCAATCACGGCGCAATCGCGCGTTGGCGGCAAGAGCAATCCGAGGCGCTGACCCAAGCGCGCAGGCCCGATCTCTGGGCCGCCTATCTGGCCGCACGCAAGGGCGCAGCCGACTAACGGCCGCGCCCCATCTGCGCCACATTCACGACAGCTGCGCGCCAAGCCCTGTCATAAGTGGCCCGAAAATCGGGAATGACGTGGCGATGGGGGTTGCATCATCCACGGTGATAGGCTGGCGCGACACCATACCAAGGCACAGAAAGCTCATGGCAATGCGGTGATCGAGATGGCTTTGCACGGTTGCGCCCCCGGCCACACCATCCGCGCCGCGCCCGTAAACTGTCAGGCTGTCTTCGGTTTCTTCCACCTGTACGCCGCAGGCTTCCAAGCCCCGCGCCATGGCGTCAATCCTGTCGGATTCCTTCACCCGCAATTCCTTGATCCCGCGCATCACGGTTTTGCCGCTGGCCGTTGCGGCAAGGGCGGCGAGAATGGGGTATTCGTCAATCATGCTGGCCGCGCGCTCTGGCGGCACTTCGATCCCGCTTAGGGTAGAGAACCGCACGCGCAGATCGGCCACAGGCTCGCCGCCTTCCTCGCGCGGGTTTTCCAGCACGAGATCGGCGCCCATATCTTGCAATGTCAGGAAAATTCCGTTGCGCGTGGGGTTCTGGCTGACACCGGGCACAAGGATGTCAGAGCCGGGAACCATCAGCGCCGCACAGACAGGGAAAGCCGCCGATGAGGGATCGCGCGGCACGGCAACGCTTTGGCCCGTCAGTTCCGGCTGGCCTGTCAGGGTAATGACGCGTCCCTCCGGGCTGTCGGTGATCTGCACCTCTGCGCCAAAGCCGCGCAGCATGCGTTCGGTATGATCGCGCGTGGCTTCGTCTTCGATCACCACGGTTTGCCCCGGCGCATTCAGCCCCGCCAGAAGCACCGCAGATTTCACCTGCGCCGAGGGCACAGGCAGCCGATAGCGCACGGGCACAGGCTCTGCCGCGCCAACAAGCGTCAGCGGCAAGCGCCCGCCACTGCGCCCGAAAGCCTGCGCGCCGAACAGTGCCAGCGGGTCTGTTACCCGGCCCATGGGGCGTTTGTTCAGGCTGGCATCGCCGGTAAAGGTGGCGGCTATCGCGGTTGTGGCCATCGCCCCCATGATCAGGCGCACGCCGGTTCCCGAATTGCCGCAATCGATCACTTGTGACGGTTCGGCAAAGCCGCCCACGCCCACCCCATGCACCGACCAAGCGCCGGGGCCATGCTGGACAACCTCTGCGCCAAAGGCGCGCATGGCCTTGGCCGTATCCAGCACATCCTGGCCTTCCAGAAGCCCGGTTATCTGCGTTTCCCCCACCGAGAGCGCGCCAAGGATCAGCGCGCGGTGCGAGATGGATTTATCGCCGGGCACATGCGCAACCCCGCGCAGCGGGCCGGATTTATGGGCAGTCATGGGAGTTGCGGGGCCGTGGCCGGACATCAGAGCGCCTCTCTACAGCGGATATTTGCGCCCGCTGATAGCGCAACCTGCCCGCGCCGTCCATGGGGCGCGGGGGGATTATGGGTTGACGCGCCCGCGCTGCCGCAACAGTCTGCCGCCAACCATGCAAATTGAGGAATTTCGGCCCAATGCAAACCCCGTCCCCCGCAAGCGCCACAGGCAGCGCATCAGAAGTGTTCGCCACATTTCTGAAACTGGGCCTGACCAGCTTTGGTGGGCCGGTCGCGCATCTGGGCTATTTCCGTCAGGAAATTGTCCTGCGCCGCCGCTGGTTGAGCGAGGCGGAATATGCCGATCTGGTGGCGCTGTGCCAGTTCTTGCCGGGGCCTGCATCCTCGCAAGTGGGGGTGGCGCTGGGGTTGCAGCGCGCGGGCTGGATTGGCGCATTGGCGGCTTTCGTGGCCTTTACGCTGCCCTCTGCGGCGCTGCTATTCGCCTTTGCGCTGGGGGCGGCACAGTTGGGCGGTGATCTGGGGCAAGGGGCTTTGGCGGGGCTGAAAATTGTGGCGGTGGCGATTGTGGCGCAAGCCGTCTGGGGCATGGCGCGCGCGCTTTGCCCCGATGGGCCGCGGGCGGCGATTGCCTTGGGCGCAGTGGCAATGCTGGCCTTCGTTCCGGGGCCGCTGGGCATGTTGGGGGCGATCGGCTTTGGCGCGGTGGCGGGGCTTGCGCTGGGCAAAGGGGCCGCGATTGCGGGTACACGGCTGGGCGCCAAGCCACAAAGCGGCCCAGTGTCGCGCCGCATTGGCTTGGGGGCATTGATCCTGTTTTTCGCCCTTCTGATCGGGCTGCCCTTTTTGGCCACGCTTGGCCAGGGCTGGGCCGTGATGGATGCGTTTTACCGGGCGGGGGCGCTGGTCTTTGGGGGTGGGCATGTTGTCTTGCCGCTACTACAGGCCGAAGTCGTCGCGCCCGGTTGGGTTTCGACCGAAGAGTTTTTGGCGGGTTACGGGGCGGCACAGGCCGTGCCGGGGCCATTATTCACCTTCGCGGCCTATCTGGGGGCAGTGCTTGGCCCTGCGCCCAACGGGCTGGCAGGGGCGGCGCTGGCACTTTGCGCGCTGTTCCTGCCGGGGTTTTTGCTGCTTGTGGGGGTTTTTCCCTATTGGGACAGGTTTCGCGCAATGGCCTTTGCGCAATCTCTGCTACAAGGGGCAAATGCGGCAGTTGTGGGCATATTGGGGGCGGCGTTATATTCGCCTGTTTTCACATCAGCCGTGGCAGATTTGCGCGATTTCACACTGGCTTTGGCCTGCTTTCTGGCGCTGGTCATGGGCAAGGCCCCGCCTTGGGCCGTTGTGGTGCTTGCAGGCTTGGGCGGCATGGGGCTGGCGGTTATCGGATAATCACGCCTCTGCCAGCTTGGCCTGGACTTCGGCCATCAGGGCATCAAGCTCGGCGCGGATGGCGGGGCTGCGCGCGCCCTCTATCGCGCCAAGCCCTTGGCCCAGCGTTTCGGCATAGGCCACGCGGTTGGCGATCTGGGTTTCGGCCAGGGTGGCATCCAGCGCTTGCGCGGCTTCCAGTATCTCTGCCCCCAGCCGCGTGCTTGCGCGCGCACGGTTCAGCACCACCAGCACCTCGCGCCCTTCGCGGCGCGTCAGATCCAGCACGCCATCTGTGGCCCATAAATCCACATGGCTGGAGGCCACAGGCACGATTACCAGATCAGCCACGCGCAGCGCGGGGCGCAGATCGCTATCGGCTTTGGGCGGAGTATCGATGATGACAAAATCCGCCATATCGCGCAATTTGCCCACCTCATAGCCCACACCCCAGGCAGAGGCCGTGGACAAATCCATCCCGTCACCGCGGCCATCTTCGGCCCGTGTCATGAACCAGCGCCCAAGAGAGCCTTGGGGATCGGTATCCAGAAAAGCGACCTTTGCGCCAGAGCGCACCAGCATCACCCCCAGATTGACAGCAAGCGTTGTCTTGCCGCTGCCGCCTTTTTGTTGCGCCACTGTTATAACCTTGCCCTTGGCCATGTCTCACCCCTTTTGCTGCGGTGCAGCATAGCGAATAATGCTGCCCGATGCACGCGCAAACTTCAGCGCCGCTCATCTTTGGGCGATCCCATCACAACCATGGTTGTCAGCCTGTCCAGATAAGGGAATGCGCCCATGTAATCGGTGTGGAATTGCTTATAGGCCGCCAGATCGCGCGCCTCTACACGCAGAAGATATTCAACTGTGCCCGTCACATTATGGCACTCGCGCACTTGCGGGGCCGTGCGCATCAGGCGCTCAAACTCTGCTTGCGCGGCCTTGGTGTGCTTGGACAGGCCCACAGTCACATAAGCGATAAAGCCAATGCCCATGCGCACCGGATCGGTAACAGCGCGGTAGCCGGTAATAATGCCGCGCCGTTCCAGTTCCTGCACCCGGCGCAGGCAGGCAGAGGGCGACAGCCCCACGCGTTCGGCCAGTTCCAGATTGGAAATGCGCCCCTCTTGCGCCAATACACGCAATATATGATCGGATATCTGATCCAAACTCTCCATGAATTGCAGAGATACTTTATGATATGCATTATTTGCAACATAATTGCAGCCAGTGCCGCATATTATGCCAGCCTGATCAATCTGGGGTATGACATGACTGCGGAACTGTTTCTGGCGCTGGTTGCCTATGCCTTTGTCACCTCGGTTACGCCGGGGCCGAATAATATCATGCTGCTGGCCTCTGGTGTGAATTTCGGCTTTCGCCGCACGGTGCCGCATATGCTGGGCATTTCGCTGGGCCATGCGTTCATGGTGTTTGTGGTCGGGGTGGGGCTGGTGGGGGTGTTCATCACCTACCCGCCTGCGCGGATGGTGCTGACGGTTGTCTCTGTGGCCTATATGCTGTGGCTGGCATGGAAAATCGCCACGGCCGCCCCGCCAGAGGGCGGCGCAGCCAAGGGCAAGCCTTTGACATTCTTGCAAGCTGCCGCCTTTCAATGGGTGAATCCGAAAGCCTGGATCATGTCGCTTGGGGCGATCACGCTCTATGCGCCGGGGCAGGAATGGGTTGCAGTCGCTTGGGTTGCCGGCAGTTTTGCGCTGGTCAATTTTCCAACGGTGACGCTTTGGGCCTTGGCGGGTTTGGCCTTGCGCCGCCTGTTGAACCGCCCGCGCCTGCTGCGCGCCTTCAACTACACGATGGCGGCTTTGCTGCTCTTGGCGCTTGCCCCGGTGCTCTTTCAGGGGTGATACATGTCTGGGCGAATGTGCCCAAAATTTGGGCACATCCATTCAGACATCTTTACATTCCTGTAGCTTCCCTCTTTTGATGAAGGCAAGACGAGGGAGTAGCGCAGTTCATGGCAGACCCATTCTTTAACGAGATGTATGGCGCAGAGGGCTTGCGCCGCCCCTATCAGCGGTTGGAAGGCTGGTATCAGAACATGCCCTCCGAATTCCGCGCCCTGAAACAGGCAGAGGCAGAGGATTTGTTCCGCCGCTATGGCATTACCTTTGCCGTTTATGGCGAAGGGGGCGATCCCGACAGGCTTATTCCGTTCGATATGTTCCCCCGTGTTTTCGCGGCAGAAGAGTGGCGCAAACTGGAGCGCGGGATCAAGCAACGCGCGCGCGCGCTCAATGCCTTCCTGTCGGATGTTTATGACAGGGGCGAGATGATCCGCGCAGGCCGCATTCCCGCCGAGATGGTCTATCGCAACGAGGCCTATGAAATCGCCGTTGCGGGCTTTCGCCCGCCTTTGGGGATTTTCAGCCATATCGTTGGGATTGATCTGGTGCGCACGGGGCCAGACCAGTTTTATGTGCTGGAAGATAACTGCCGCACCCCTTCGGGTGTGTCCTACATGCTGGAAAACCGCGAAGTCATGATGCGGATGTTCCCGCATCTGTTTCAGGAAAACCGCGTGGCCCCTGTGGATGGCTATGCGCGGCTTCTCAAACGCACGCTGGCCTCTGTCGCGCCAGAAAAATGCGACCGCGATCCCAAGGTGGTGCTGCTGACGCCGGGGCATTTCAATTCCGCCTATTACGAGCATTCCTTTCTGGCCGATCTGATGGGGATTGAACTGGTTGAAGGGCAAGACTTGTTTGTAGAGGGCGATTTCTGCTGGATGCGCACCACCGAAGGCCCGCAAAAAGTGGATGTGATCTATCGCCGGATTGATGATGCCTTTCTTGATCCCTTGTGCTTCCGCCCCGATTCTGCGCTGGGCGTTCCGGGGCTGATGAATGTCTACCGCTCTGGCGGGGTGTCCATCTGTTCTGCCCCCGGCGCGGGCGTGGCCGATGACAAGGCGATTTATACCTATGTGCCCGAAATGATCCGCTTCTATCTGGGAGAGGCGCCAATTCTGGAAAACGTGCCCACATGGCAATGCGCCAAGGCCGATGATCTGAAATATGTGCAGGAAAATCTGGCTGAACTGGTGGTGAAAGAGGTGCATGGCTCTGGCGGATATGGCATGCTGGTGGGGCCAAAATCCGACAAGGCCACGATAGAGGCTTTTGCCGCCAAGATTGCGGCCAATCCGTCCAATTACATCGCCCAGCCCACGCTTGCGCTATCTACCTGCCCGACATTTGTGGAAGAAGGCATCGCACCGCGCCATGTGGATTTGCGGCCCTATTGCCTTGTTGGCCGCGATATCGAACTTGTGCCCGGCGGCCTGACACGGGTGGCGCTGACGGAAGGCTCGCTTGTGGTAAATTCCAGTCAGGGCGGGGGTGTCAAAGATACATGGGTCATCGCGGAGGAATGAGATGCTAAGCCGCACAGCCGCCAATCTGTTCTGGATGGCCCGTTATCTGGAACGCTCTGAAACCACAGCCCGCCTGTTGGACTTGGGCTTTCGCAACGCGCTTTTGCCCAATACGGGCGGGGGCTATCGCAATGAATGGAGCGCCATTCTGCAAAGCAAGGGCACATTGGGGCAATTCACCGAGAAATATGGCGAATTGAAACAGCGCAATGTGGAAACATTCCTGTTTTTCGATCAGGAAAACCCATCATCTGTGGCAAGCTGCATAACGGCGGCGCGCGAGAATGCGCGCATTGTGCGCACGGCCCTGACAACGCAGGTTTGGGATGCGATCAATGTCAGCTTTCAGGAACTCAAGGCCCTGCAACGGCGCGAGCGTTCGACATTGGAAGTGCCGGAACTGACGGATTGGACATTGCGCACCGCCTCGTTGATTCGGGGGGCGATTGAATCCACCCAGTTGCGCAACGATGGCTACCGCTTCATGAATCTGGGCTATGCGGTGGAACGTGCCGATAACACCGCCCGCTTGCTGGATGTGAAATATTACGTCTTGCTGCCCTCTGTCGCTTATGTGGGGTCGGGGCTGGACAATTACCAATGGACAACGCTTTTGCGCGCGCTCTCTGCGCATCGGGCGTATAACTGGGCCTATGGGGGCGAACTTAGCGCCGCGCAGATCGCGCATTTCCTGATCCTGAACCCTAAATTCCCGCGTTCGCTTCTGTCCTGCTCGATAGAGGTGAATGAACATCTTGACCATCTGGCGCGGATTTATGACCGCTCCAGCCCTGCGCAGGAAGCGGCGCGCAAACTGCTGGCCGAATTGGCCGAAGCGCGGATGGATGATATTTTTGACGAAGGCCTGCACGAATTCCTAAGCCGGATGATTTCCCAAAATGCAGGGCTTGGGCAATGTATCCACGACCAGTATCTGACAGGAGAAGCGCGATGATCCTGACTGTTTTGCACAAGACGCGCTATGAATTCACGCGCCCTGTTGGCGGCATCATACAAAGCCTGCGGCTGACCCCTGCAAAATGCGACAGCCAAAAGCTGCTGGACTGGGAAATAGACGTGCCCGGTGCCGTGTTGGGAACCATGTTTCGCGATGGGGCGGGCGATTACATCCAGACAGTTTCCGTGCGCGCGCCGACAAATCATATAGAAGTGACCGTGCGCGGCACGGTGGAAACCACAGATACAGCCGGCATTCTGCGCGGCCACCGTGAACGCGTGCCACCGCTGGCCTATCTGCGCAACACTGTGCGCACCGAACCCAACCGCGCCATCCATGATCTGACAGAGGCCGCTTTGGACGGGCAGGACACGGCAAGCCCGCTGGAACGCGCACATCATCTGGCCGCCGCCGTGGCAGAGGCCTTGCCCTATATGCCCGGTGCAACCCAAGCCCACACCACAGCGGCAGAGGCGATGACAGCGGGCGCGGGCGTGTGTCAGGATCATGCACAGGTTTTGATTGCCTGCGCCCATCTGGCGGGGCTGCCTGCGCGCTATGTGTCCGGCTATCTTAATGCTACAGAAGATGGCACCCCGCATGAAGCAAGCCATGCTTGGGCAGAGATATTCATTGATGGCCTTGGCTGGGTTGGCTTTGATGCCGCCAATAAATGCTGCCCGAATGAGCAATATATCCGTCTTGGTTCTGGTCTTGACGCGCAAGATGCAGCGCCCATCCGGGGGCTGGTGCTGGGTGGGTCGGAAGAAGAACTGGATGTAACCGTCGTGATCGAGGCGCAACAACAGTGAGCGGGCTTGCACGCGCCCGCTATCGGCGCTACGCCTCTGCGGGCAATCTCTGCGGAGACAAGAGATCATGACCTATTGTGTGGGCTTGCTGCTGAAAGCGGGGCTTGTGATGTTGTCGGATACCCGCACCAATGCGGGTTTGGACAATATTTCCACCTATCGCAAAATGTTCACCTTTGAACAGCCGGGCGAACGTGTGATTGCCATGATGACAGCGGGCAATCTCTCTGTCACGCAAACAACACTGGCGCGGCTGGGCGAGGCGATCAACGATCCTGATGCCACGCATGAAACTTCTATCATGAAGGCCGAAAGCATGTTGGATGTCGCCACGCTGGTGGGTGACATGCTGTCGCGCGTGACAGTGGAAACCAAGACGCGCATGGATCGCATGAACCAGATGGCCAGCGCCTCCATGATTGTGGCGGGGCAACGCAAGGGCGGGCGGATGCGCCTGTTCCTGATCTACCCTGAAGGCAATTTCATAGAGGCGACAGAAGATACCCCCTATCTGCAAATTGGCGAGCATAAATACGGCAAGCCCATTCTGGACAGGGTAATCACCTCTGACACCCCGATGGAAGAGGCGCGCAAGGCGGTGCTTTTGTCGATGGATTCCACCCTGCGTTCCAATCTTAGTGTGGGGATGCCACTCGATTTGGTGGTGATAGAGCGCGACGCCCTGCGCCTGTCCGAACAGCGCCGGATAGAAGCCAATGACGAGGATTTCTCGGCCATGTCTGCCGCTTGGTCACAAGCCCTGCGCGACGCTTTCGCACGCATAGGATAGGGCTTGGCGGCTTGCAGTCGTCACCTGCCGAAAGCTTTCGATTTTTCAAATGGTAGCGGCATTTGGCGCGCGGTTTTTGGGCCATCGACTTGGCAAAAGGCCGCTTTCACCTAAGGCGGTGTTGGATTTAACCGCGCCATGTTGCGGACACGGTTGGCAGCGCCGCAGCGGCGAACACAGAGCGGTGCGGCGCGACTGATCCAAGCGCGCCGCAAATTGCGAGGATGCGCAAGGGCGCCACAGACGATAGACGATGACAGCAACACTCTTTGCCAGCCAACTGGGCCGAGTGGTTGCGCATCAGCAGTGTAACGCCCTACTGTCATGTTGTCGGCAATTGGTGCAATACTCTGCATGCATGATCTCTTACTGCACGATTGGAGCCGATCCATGAACCGCCTTGCCTGTGACCGAATGTTTGCCGCAGTGATGGAAACGGGCAGCTTTACGGCAGCGGCCGATAAAATGGGAACAACCTCTGGACAGGCATCGAAGCTTGTTTCACGCCTTGAAGCTGCGTTAGGCGTGTTGCTGCTAAACCGAACCACGCGCACCGTTTCCGCCACAGAAGCGGGGCAAGCTTATTTCCATCGGTTGCGCCCCTTGCTGGATGAATTCGACAGCCTGGACGCCGCCGTGCGCGAGGTGACGCAAGTTCCGCGCGGGCGCGTGCGGCTGACAGCGCCGCTAAACTTCGGGGGGATGGAATTGACACCGATCCTGAATGATTTCGCCCTGCGCTGGCCAGAGATCGGGCTGGATGTGACATTTTCTGACCGCTTGGTGAACCTTGTGGATGAAGGCTTCGACATGGCTATCCGCGTCGGACGGCTGGAGGATTCCAGCATGATCGCGCGCAAGCTTTGCGATGTGCGGATCATCATTGTTGCCGCACCAGATTGGTTGGCAGAACATGGCGACTTGCAAACCCCAGATCAGATCGCCGCGCATGCCTGCATCCTTGATACCAACTTCCGCGACACAGAGCGTTGGCCGTTTCGCATAGATGGCAAAGCCGTTGCCGTGCCCGTGCGCGGCCGATTGCGCTATTCCAATGCACAGGCCTGTATCAGTGCCGCAGAGGCTGGCCTCGGCCTTGCCTGTGTGCCCAGCTTTGTCGCGCGCGATGCCCTGCGGGCGGGGCGCGTGCGTCAGGTGTTGCGCGATTTTGAACCCGAACCCTTCAGCGTTCATGCGCTTTATCCGCATAGCCGCCACCTGGCGGCCAAGGTGCGGGTGCTGGTTGATTTCCTGGCCGAGCGGTATCGGGGGACACCGCCATGGGATATGGGCTGGTAATATTGCTTCCGTATTGGAAGCAATTATCTTCCACATACGGCGATTATAATTCATTCGGTCTAGTGGCATAGTGCGGGCGTGGAAACACACATGTCGAAATCATTGCATCGTCAGGAGCCTGAAATGACCTATGCTACCCCCACCACTCACCGCGCGAACCTGTTTGCCAGCATCACCAACGCCGATCTTGCTGCCACCCTGCTCAGGGTGACAATGGGTATTTTGTTCCTGGCCCATGTTTGGCTGAAGCTTGTGATTTTCACCCCGGCCGGCACCGTAGCCTTTTTCCAAAGCCTTGGTTTTCCCGGCGTCCTCGCCTATTTGGTGATCATCGCCGAACTTCTGGGCGGGATCGCACTGATCTTGGGCGTCTGGTCGCGCTGGGTGTCGCTGGCGTTGCTGCCTATCCTGCTGGGTTCGATCTACCCGCACTGGGGCGCTGGCTTCTTCTTTTCCAACGAAGGCGGCGGCTGGGAATTCCCTGCCTTCTGGTCGGTCGCGCTGGTTGTGCAGGCGCTGCTTGGCAACGGTGCGTTTGCACTGGGCCGTGATCGTTGAACGCCCAACTGCCGGGGCCACGCCAGGCTCCGGCCGTCCCTTCATTTTGCGGCCGGAGGCCAGTATGACCCAAGAGTTTTTCAACCATGCAACATCGCCGCTGCGTATAGGGCGGGTGCGATTGCGGGTGCGCGATCTGGGCAAGATCTCGGATTTCTACCAGCGTGTGCTGGGGCTGACGGTTATCGAGCAAAGCCCCGATATGATCACATTGGGCAACCACATGATGCCGCTATTGGAACTGTTCGGCGATCCGCTGGCAAAGCCACGCAACCCGCGCGATGCAGGACTGTTCCACACAGCGTTTCTGTTGCCAACGCGCGCTGATCTGGCGCATTGGCTGGCACATGTCGGCACGCTGGGCATCAAGCTTCAAGGCGCCTCGGATCATATCGTCAGCGAGGCTGTTTATCTGGCCGACCCCGAAGGCAACGGGATAGAAGTCTATGCTGATCGCGCTGTTTCACACTGGCGCGACACCAGTGGACAGATACGCATGGCGACTGAAGCACTGGATATGGCAGATTTGCGACGCGCTGCCACCGGCGTATGGGCGGGCTTTCCAGAGGGCGGGATTATCGGCCATGTGCATCTACAGGTTGGTGATCTTGAGAGAGCGGATATGTTCTATCGCCATGTTCTGGGCTTCGATGTCGCCAGCCAATATCCAGGTGCCACTTTCTTTGGCAGTGGCGGCTATCATCATCACCTGGCAGGAAATATCTGGAACAGTCGGCATGCCGGGCCAAGGCCCAAAGGCGCTGCGGGCTTGGAGATGGTCGAGATCATCGCCCGCGACCCTGACATGCGCAGCACCATTCTGGCCCGCGCCAAAGCCGCTGGAATAGCCGCCAATTCCCTTAGCGCCCCGGTGGTTCTGTCAGATCCTTGGGGCAACGCGATCACATTCAGGCTTTAGTGGGCTTTTCCAGCAGAACTGCTATCGCGGGCAAGCGGCCCCTTGCGCCGCAACTTTCTATCGGCACCGGGTATTTGTCAGAAAACACCTAGCATGCCGCGGCACGGCACAGTCCCACCGCACCAACGAAGCTCAATCTCTGACCGTTGTGGCTGTCACTGTGCTTCCGGCCTCGGTGCGGGTTGCCGTTGCTGATGCGCCGCTGGTCGTCGCACTAGTTGTGCTTGTCGTCTCGGATTGCGTTGCGCTTGCCGTGGCCCCCCCTGATGCGGAGCTTGCGCTTACGCTGCGCTCTGGCGCGGGATCTGACGCGGGCGAAGATGACGCGCGTTCTGTTGCAGGCGCCGTTTGCCGCTCTGTTCGATCCAACAATCTTTGATAGCCGCAGGATCGTACAGGTGCCCGAAAATCGCGCCGCAAAACATCTTGCCTGACAACAAAAGGAAACTGGCCTTCCAGCAAGCGGCGCTTGTCATCCAAAGTTTCCGGCTGTTCAAAACGCTCTGCATGGGTTGGTGCCGTAATGATTGTGCAGTTTCCTGCCACTTGTATGCATCCACCATTCAAAAAACACAATCTCACCTGCCCATCAAAGGTTGCCAGATCAACACCTCGCCCCGATGTCACGGCAAAATCAAAAATTGTTCCACGAATGCCCAGTGTCGCCAAAGGCGTGTTTATGGAATAGGCTTCGGGCGCAGAGTTTCCGCTGATGAAGCGAAATGCTCCCGTCACAGCGCTTACTGCAAAACGAGACGCTCTGTTGGTATTGTCGAACAGTATCTCATCTATCACAAGACGGGAATTTGCGCTGACAGCAATTCGGGTTTCATCGGAAAAGATAATCTGCACACGGCCATTTTGCCCTGTGGTGATTACATCGCCCAATTGCAGTTGCATTCTTTCGGATATCGCCACACGGCCACCGCCGCGCTGCAATTCCGCAGGCTGCGCAGCTTCAACAACAACACCAGCGATTTGACTAAATGCAGGCCCTGAAATTACAAAAAAAGCGATAAGCGACCCAAAGATTAATGACAGCATGCGCATGATTTTTGCCCTGAACTCAGTTCTGTTGACACGCGACACATCATTTTTAACCTAACGTCAACCACGCGAAAAGGTAGCATTGAGCGGTGGGAAAAGCCAGAAATTCTTATATCGAAGCCAAAGAAGGGTAGAATGAGGGCAATGGTGCCTTCTGCCATAGCCCGACATCAGCCCATTTATTCCATTTCCCGATTTTTGGGATTCCCACATTTCGTTTTTATTTTTGCACGTCAAACATGCAAATCCGTGTGGAATCCCGCATTGCCACGGCCATGGCTCGGAGAAATCGGGATTGTTCCCCTGCAATCAAAGCGCCTCCAGCAACGCGCACTCTCATATCCGTCTTGCCAGAGCGCCCTCGATGAGCGGCAGCGTTGTGCGCTGGCTTATCCTCGAAACCGTGCCGATCAGCAGATTGGCCACTGGCCCAGATACGCAGTGAAACGCCCGCCCCTTTGGTGCAAGGGGCGGGCGTATATGCGTCATGGGGGGGCGTTTCAGAAGCGGATATCCAGCCCCAGATTTCCGCCGACACTGCGATAGCCTGTGCCGATCCCGTCATAGAATGTGCCCATCCGTAGCGCCGCGCCGCGCCCGGAATTCCAGTTCACACCCATATGCACGCGGCCACGCCCATTCTCGAATTCCGCGCGCGCCCCTGTGGTGGCGGAATAGATGGCAGAGGCCCCGCCGATAAGTTCCAGACTGCCCCCATCGGATTGAAGCGGCAGGCGGAAATCCAGCCCCGCCGTGGCCTGTGTCAGCGCTACAGACTGGCTGCCGATCGCATTGCCAAGGCTGTCCGTATAGCCGCGCGAGCGGTCTTCGGTATGGGTCAGATCCAGCAGCGGAATCCAGATGACAGCGTTATGCTCAATCTCGCCCTCGGCACGCAGCTGTGCCAGCCAGCGTTCGGTTTTGAAGCTGTCGGTATAGGTTCCCAGCGGGGAAATCCGGTTATCCGTCTGGCCATACAGCAAACGGCCTTCAAAATAGAGCGGCTGATCGGGCAGTTTGGCGGCGAAATAGGGACCAACCATCCAGCCTGTGCCAGAAGCATTGGTGCTGTCATCGGTCGCGCGGTCAAATTGCACCATGCCGCCCACGATCAGGTTCTGGTTCAGGAACTGATGCGCGCCAATCGTGCCAAGCGCGTAGCTGGAACCATTGCCCCAGGCGGCCGTCACTTCTGACCAGATATTGCCCTGCGCAACACAGCCTTCCAGCGACCCGCCCGCATCATTGCCACGGGCCGCGAAGGATTGGCATCCCTCGCCGCGCAAAAAGCGGATAAGGCGCGGTTGGTTGGAGGCAAGCTGATTGGCCCGGCCCAACATGAAAGACGAAATCGCGCGTTCGGTGATTTCCGGGATCTGGTTGCCGATGCGCAGGGTGTTCGAGACTTCGTTATCATTGCCTGCCAAATCTTGCGCCGCGCCAGATGGCACAGTGATTGTCACATCGCCATTCCCGGTTGGCTGAATTGTCAGGCTATATTCCGTGGCGCTGATGGCAGTAAAGCCAATCAAACTGCCCCCGGAGATAATCAGATCACCAATCTGCGCTTCAGGATCAAAGCCTGTGACATCTTCGTCAAAGGTTGCAGTCACCGTGAACGGATCAGTATTGATCAGCGTGGTCGTGGTGCTGGACAGGGTGACTGTTGGGGGGGTGTTGTCGAGCGAAGAGCACTGCCCGATAGCTCCTTCAGAAGACTCTCTTACAGCAAGCTGTGTTGTGTTGCTTACACCGATTAGAGCAAACTCATACCTATACCTAATCCCGCTTTCGAAGCCACAAAAGCTAAAGCCCATATATTCGACAATGCGCAGATCAGAGCCGCCCGCCCCCAAGACCCCGCTGAATGGCGAAATTGATTGATCGAGATCAGTGATATTCTCAATCCCACAAGCTTCTAGGTGACCTGCCCCCAATAAACTGGGCCATTCAAAAGGAGAGTTTGTTCTTGTAACGTTCGTCAGAACAAGGAGAACAGACGATGCGCAAATCACGTTTCACCGAAGAGCAGATTGTAGGGATCCTGCA
>JAUVXF010000020.1 GCA_030603695.1 Natronohydrobacter sp.
AGATCCTCAGGCCGCTCGCAGCCCTTCAGAAGTTCGTCCAGTAGTTCCTTGGAAATTGTCATCGTCCTTGCTCCTCTCAGGAAGCATGGACCAAATCACAGTTACACAGAAGATCGGACACTCTCCGTTTTTCAAGAGGCTCTTCGGACCCCATTACAAGGCAACCTACAAACACACGGATGAACAATATCCTCATCTGCATGTCTATGCTCTCCCCCACGACATCCCTGGTGTGGATGCCACAACCTTACACCCTGGAAAGCGCGCCAAAGCCAAAGCGGAGGCTGAGGCGCTAGCTGAAGGATTGACCAACAGGGACGCAGTCGCCGCGGGTAATAAAGCCCTGAAAGTCAAAATGCGGAAATTCCAGGATCTCTATTTTCAAGAAGTGGGAGAGCCTTGCGGATTGCTTAGACTAGGCCCCAAACGCCAAAGGCTTTCCCGTAAGGATTACCAAGCCCAAAAACACGCCGCAAAACAGCGCAGTATTTCCGAGCTGGAAGCGCGCAGTGAAGACATTGCGCGCAAAGAGGCCGAAATCCAGCAACAGCAAGAACAGCTTTCCAAGGCAGCCCAAAATATTCAAATGCTGACCAGCCAATTCATGAAGGCGATCGGTCATTTGGCGAAATTACTCGGCTTCGAGCAATCAACATCCCTAAGAGCAACATTCGAGGCAATCCAAAAGAAAGCTGCAGAAGTCCAAGCGGAAGTTTTCGAATCAGTTAAGCCAGAAACAACTGAGGAAAGACCGACGCCAATGTGAAGGTTCTCGAGTTTGCGGGTGTTCCAAAAGTAAAAGAGCGGGCCAAGGCCCGCTCTTTCATAGCTCTCAGACTGATCGGAGATCAGAATGTGAAGGCAACACCGATGTCTGCAACTGTGTTTGCTTCGATGCCAGCACCTGCATTTGAACCGCTACGTGCGATACCACCGCGGAAAGATGCACCGCCACCCAGATCGTAGCTTGCGCCGATACCGTAATCGGTTGTGAAGAAGTTACGGTAACCGAAGGCGGAAACAGTCACTGCATCGAATGTGCCTGTCGCAGACAGACCATACTGTGTTCTACGACCATCGAGAGCCACCAAAAGGTCACCCAGATCGCCGCTTGCACGACCTGCAAAACCTTTAACAGTAATGCCGTCCATGGAATACTGTGCAGAACCAACAATGTGCTTTGCAGTCACGGCGTCAAACCCGGTCAGCGAAGCGCGACCGTATTCATAACCAATCGCGCCTGTGAAGCCATCAAGAGTATAGCTTGCACCTACCGCTGCTTGCCACTCGCGATATGTTTCACCAGCGGCAACGCCGACGGGGCCTAGACCAGTTGCAGCTGTGCCGGGGCCGCGCAACACGTTATTCTGGCTGACGCTGGCGAAAAGTGACAGTCCATCGATGCTGTATGAATACAGAGCGGCAGTGCGGCGGTCAAACGCTGTGAGGCGATCAGCGCCTTGTGTAATGCGATCAAGGTATGTGACTTCGTTCAGGTCACCAAGACCTGTCAGGCTTGTCATGTGCAGATCGCCAACCGCTGCACGTGCAGCGCCAGCAACATCACCCATCGACAGACGACCGAAATCGCCGGAGATGAACACATTACCAGCAGTCATGCGTGTATTGCCAGCAGCTGCGCCAGCGTTGTCTGCGCGGAAGGATGCGCCGAATGCCAGACCGCCATCTGTTTCACCTGTCAGAGTGAATGTGACGCGAGCGCGGCTTGTCAGTTGAACGTCGTCGCCATTGTAGATCAGACCCATACGTGCGTCGCCCGACAGAGTTACATCAGCAGCAGCAACACCAGCCGACAGCGCCAGGGCTGTAGTAGTGAGAAGAAGCTTTTTCATTTTTTCCCTCGTTATCTAAGGATTCCTAGCCTCACCAGTTGCGGCGAGGTCTGAGCCTGTTTCATCCTTTCGGGGATGTTTTTCAAGCCAAAGCGAAGGGGGGGGAGTGCAAGGGGTGCTATCTGGTGCAGAATTGTCACGCCTTTTGGGGGGAAGGTTGGCCCTGATCCATGATGGAATTGGGCGCAAGGCCTTGCGGGGCTTGTTCCACTGGCGCGAACAGGCTAGAGAATACGGGGCGCTTAGACGAGGGATTTGGCGATGGCTTATACAGGCGTGGTGCGCGTAGCGGCGGTTTTTGGCCTGACACTGGCGCTTGCCGGGTGTGGCGGCGGGTTTGGCGGGTTTTTTCAGGGGGGCGAACGGTCGCGCGCGCTGGCGGCTGATATTCAGGCGCAAGAGCGGCTGTCGGGGCCTTCGCGGCAATCCACAGTGTGGGATCTGTTTTCCAACGCGCAGCCGCCCAGCACGACAGTAGAAGTTAACAAATACTTGTGGAATGCATCGCTGGAGATATTGGATTTCTTGCCTGTGCAATCTGTTGATCCGTTTTCGGGCGTGATTGTAACGGGCTTTGGCACACCGCCGGGGGGTGGGCGTGCCTACCGTGCCGCCGTGCTGGTGAATGACCCGGCGCTGGATGCAAGGTCTTTGAATGTGGCGCTGATGACATCCAGCGGCCCGGCCAGCCGCGAGACGATTCGCGCCGTGGAAGATGCGATCCTGACGCGCGCGCGGCAATTGCGGATTCGCGACCGGGGTTTGTAAGCCGGTGGCGGGCCTGTGATCTAGACCTTGCCCTAAGGGGGCGCTAAAGATGCCGGGCCGGATGTGCCCGGCATTTTTATTTGCCCAGCCACAGGAAACAGCATGTCCAGCCCGAATGATGCCCGCTACAGCCCGCAAGAGATTGAAGCGCAGTGGCAAGAGGCCTGGGATGGGGCCGAGGTGTTCAAGGCCCGGCGCGACCCCGCCAAGCCCAAATACTATGTGTTGGAAATGTTCCCCTACCCATCGGGGCGGATTCACATGGGGCATGTGCGCAATTACACGATGGGCGATGTGGTGGCGCGGTACAAGGCGGCGCAGGGGTTTTCGGTGCTGCACCCCATGGGCTGGGATGCCTTTGGCATGCCCGCCGAGAATGCCGCGATGGAACAGGGCGGCCACCCGAAAGACTGGACATATGGCAATATTGCCATCATGCGCGACCAGATGAAGCCCTTGGGCCTGTCGATAGACTGGAGCCGCGAATTTGCCACCTGTGACCCGGACTATTACGGCCAGCAACAGGCGATGTTCATTGATATGCTGCATGCGGGCTTGGTGTATCGCAAGAATGCCGTGGTGAACTGGGACCCGGTGGATATGACGGTTCTGGCCAATGAGCAGGTGATCGATGGCAAAGGCTGGCGCTCTGGCGCAGAGGTGGAGCGGCGCGAGCTGACGCAGTGGTTTTTCAAGATTTCCGACTATTCGGCAGAGTTGCTGGAGGCGTTGGAGGGCTTGGACAACTGGCCCGAAAAGGTGCGCCTGATGCAGCGTAACTGGATCGGGCAATCCCGCGGCCTGCAATTTGCGTTTTCCACAGTGGGGGCGCCAGAGGGGTTTGACAGGATAGAGGTCTATACCACGCGGCCCGATACGCTGATGGGGGCCTCTTTTGTCGGTATCTCGCCGGATCATCCTTTGGCCAAGCAGTTGGAACGCCATGATCCCGATGTGGCCGCATTCGTGGCCGATTGCCGCAAGATGGCCACAACCGAAGAAGCGTTGGAAAAGGCCGAGAAGAAGGGCTTTGATACCGGCATTCGGGTGCGCCATCCGTTTGATAACGCTTGGGAATTGCCTGTCTATATCGCAAATTTCATCCTGATGGATTACGGCACGGGCGCGATTTTCGGCTGTCCGGCCCATGACCAGCGCGATCTGGATTTCGCGCGCAAATATGGCTTGCCGCACCCCGATGTCTTTGTTGCGCTGGAGGATGACACGCCTGTCACCGCCACGGCCTTTGTGCCCCCCAAAACCGAGGCCGTGCGCTATATCCGCGGGTTCGCGGGCGATGAGGTGCAGACCGGCGCGCAGGCCGTAGAGGCCGCGATCCGCTTTTGCGAATCGCAAGGGGTGGGGCATGGGGTGACGCAATACCGCTTGCGCGACTGGGGCCTGTCGCGCCAGCGCTATTGGGGCTGCCCGATCCCGGTGGTGCATTGCGCCAGTTGCGGTGTGGTGCCAGAGGCGAAAGAAAACCTGCCCATCCGCCTGCCCGATGATGTCAGCTTTGACCAGCCCGGCAACCCGCTGGATCGTCATCCCACATGGCGCGACTGCACCTGCCCCAAATGCGGCGCACCCGCCCGGCGCGAAACCGACACGATGGATACATTCGTGGATTCAAGCTGGTATTACGCCCGCTTCACCAGCCCCCATGCGCCCACGCCCACCAATGCCGAAGACGCGGCCTATTGGATGAATGTGGATCAGTATATCGGGGGGATTGAACATGCGATTTTGCACCTGCTCTATTCGCGCTTCTTTGCGCGGGCGATGGTGAAAACCGGCCACCTGCCCGAAACTGCACGAGAGCCGTTCAACGCCCTGTTCACGCAAGGGATGGTGACGCATGAGATATACACCACCCAAGACGCGCGGGGCCGTGCCATTTACCACCTGCCCGAAGAGGTGGAAGATGGAAAGCTGAAAGCCACGGGGCAGGCGGTGCGGATCATCCCTTCGGCCAAGATGTCGAAATCCAAGAAGAATGTGGTTGATCCTGTCAATATTATCAGCGCTTTCGGGGCGGATACCGCGCGCTGGTTTGTGATGTCCGACAGCCCGCCAGAACGCGATGTGGAATGGACAAGTGCGGGCGCAGAGGCCGCGTTCAAGCATCTGGGCCGCGTCTGGGCCTTGGGGGCGCGCATTGCCGGAATGGAAGATGGCACGCCCACAGAGGGCGATACCGATCTGATGCGCGCGCTGCACCGCGCGATTGCCGATTGCACCAAGGCCATCGAGAATTTCGCCTTCAACAAGGCGATTGCAGAGCTTTACGCCTTCACCAATATCCTGTCCAAATCCAAGGCCAGCGGGGGGGCGCAAAAAGCGGCCCTGCGCGGGTTGGCGCAGTTGATGGCGCCCATGGTTCCGCATCTGGCCGAAGATATCTGGGCGCGGCTGGGCGGGGCCGGGCTGGTGGCCCAAGCCCCCTGGCCCAAGGCCGACCCCGCGCTGTTGCAGCGTGACAGCGTGATCCTGCCCATCCAGATCAATGGCAAACGCCGATCCGAGATAGAGGTTCCTGCCGATATGCCAAAGGAAGAGGTTGAAAAACTGGCGCTGGCGGATGATGCTGTGATCAAGGCATTGGCGGGCGGTGTGCCCAAAAAGCTGATCGTGGTTCCGGGGCGGATTGTGAATGTTGTTGTCTGATCGCAGACGCCTGCTTTTGGCCCTGGCCGCCCTTCCCGTGGCGGCCTGCGGTTTTGCCCCTGCCTATGGGCCGGGGGGGGCGGGGCAGGCCTTGCGCGGGCAGGTGCGCGCCGCCGATCCTGTGACATCGGGTGATTTCGATTTCGTGGCCGGGTTGGAAACCCGTCTGGGCCGGCCCACGAATGCGCGCTATGATCTGGCCTATCAGATCACCACCTCGGAACGCGGCGCGGCGCGTGTGGCGGGCTTGGGCGAAACGCGCATCACGCTGTTTGGCACAATCAGCTATCGCCTGACAGATACCAGCACAGGCGCCGTTGTGACCGAAGGCAATTTGCGCGATTTCACCAATTATTCCACCACGGATACCCAGCTGGCCACCTTGCGCGCGCAAGAAGATGCGCAGGCGCGGCTTATGCGCATTCTGGCCGATCAGGTGGCCGCACGGCTGTTGGCCGCCTTGGCGGGATGAAGCTTTCTGCCCGCGATCTGGCCCGGCTGATTGCCACACCCGACCCCAAACTTGCCGGGCTGCTGATTTATGGCCAGGATGCCATGCGCGTGGCGCTGAAGCGGCAAGATCTGGTTGCCGCCGTGATTGGCCCGCAAGGTGAGGGCGAAATGCGGCTGGAACGTCTGGCGGCGGCAGAGCTGCGCCGCAACCCCGCGCTGTTGCCCGATGCGATAAAGGCACAAGGGTTTTTCCCCGGCCCGCGTGTGGTGCTGCTGGAAGATGCCACAGATCAGGTGATCGATTCGGTGGCCGCCGCGCTGGCGGATTGGCAGGCAGGCGATGCGCAACTGGTGGCAACCGCAGGCGCGCTGAAAGCCACATCGAAGTTGCGCAAGCTGTTTGAAGGGGCGCGGGCGGCCGGGGCGGTTGCCCTCTATGATGATCCCCCCACCCGCGAAGAGATCGAGGCCGCGTTGCAAAAATCGGGGCTGGCGCAAGTGGGGCCAGAGGCGATGCGCGATCTGGTGGCGCTGTCGCGCATGCTTGATCCCGGCGATTTCCGGCAGATGCTGGAGAAACTCGCGCTGTATAAATACGGGGATGCCACCCCGCTTGCCCCCGAAGATATCGCCGCCGTTGCCCCTGTCAGCCTGGAGGCGGCGGTGGATGATCTGCTGGATGCCGTGGCCGAAGGGCAGGCCGCGCAGATTGGCCCGCTGCTGGTGCGGCTACAGGGGCAGGGCGTGGCGGCAGTGACGCTGGCCATCATGGCGATGCGCCATTTCCGCAGCCTGCATGCCATTTCCTGCGATCCCGGCGGGCCTTCGGCTGGCATACAGCGCGCGCGCCCCCCCATTTTTGGCCCGCGCCGTGATAAAATGCTGGCACAGGCGCAAAATTGGGGTTTGGCGCGGCTGGAACGTGCGCTGGCCGATCTGGTTGCGGCGGATCTGACCCTGCGCTCGGCCTCGAACGCGCCCAGCATGGCGGTGATGGAACGCGCGCTTATCCGGCTGGCCATGCTGGTGCGGCGCTAGGGGTTTTGGTGTCACCTGACGCATAGGCAAGGGCAGGTGAGAGCCGTTTGGGGGCATTAGGGTAGCGCGCCAAGCTGCGCAGCGCTGGGCCGCGGTGCGGCGATCCACCCGCAGGGCTATGTCACTTTATGGCGGCCAAATCCGCGTAAAACTCAGGCTAAGCGCAGGTTGCAGCAAATCGCCGTGCCGGGGGGCGGCCCGGCGATGCGCGGCGGGCTAACGCCCTTGATTCCGCGCAAAAGCGCAAATTCTCCGCAACGCTGCGCCTTACGGCGGAGCCTTCTGCTAAACGCTGAACACCATGGGTTTCATGCGACACAAATTTCCCATAGCACCGGGTTTCGGCCTTTATTGGCGCGCTTGGTGCGGAATAGGGCCGCTGCGCGACTTGGCGCTGTATCTGCTCTTCCCGACAGGCGGCCTTCATGGCAAACTTGGCCATCCGGGAGAACTCGCAAAAGGGCAGGTGCCATGTATACAGTTATCGGCAAGGCCAATAGCCGCGCCACCCGCGTTTTGTGGATGCTGGAGGAATTGGGCCAAAGTTATGACCATATCCCCGCCGCGCCGCAATCCGCGGGGGTGGTCAGTTTCAACCCGGCAGGCAAAGTGCCAGTGCTGATAGAAGATGGCACGCCGATCACCGATTCGACCGCGATTATCCAATATCTGGCCGATAAGCATGGCGCGCTGACATTTCCGGCCGGTTCTTTGGATCGTGCGCGCCAAGACAGCCTGACGCAATTTCTGCTGGACGAGTTTGATTCCGCCCTGTGGATGGCCGCGCGCCACAGTTTTATCCTGCCGCAGGAATTGCGCCAATCCGCAATCAAGGAATCGCTGATCTGGGAATTCACCAACAGCCAGAAAACGCTTGTGCACCGTCTGGGCGATGGCCCGTTTCTGATGGGCGCACAGATGACAGTGCCCGATATCATCCTCACGCATTGCGGGATCTGGGCGCGGGTGGCGAAATTTCCTGTGACAGAGGCCAAGCTTGGCGCCTATCTGGAACGCATGACCGCGCGCCCTGCCCTTGCGCGGGTGCTCAGGGCGATGGGGTAGCATTGCCCGCCTGACGAGAGGGCGGCGGGCCACCCGGCGCGCCCCGGTTTCACCGCCGCAAAGGATCTGCCGGATATGTGCCCAGAATCCGCAGGGAAGATGTGAAATAGCGCAGCTCTTCCAGCGCAAGGGCGACATTGGGGTCTTCGGGGTGGCCCTCTATCTCGGCAAAGAACTGGGTTGCGGTGAAAGAGCCGTCCACCATATAGCTTTCCAGCTTTACCATGTTCACGCCATTGGTCGCAAATCCGCCCATGGCCTTATACAGCGCAGCGGGAATATTGCGCACGCGGAACAAAAAGCTGGTCATCATGCCATGATCGCCCCGGCGCGTGTAATCGGCGGCGCGCGCCATGATCAGAAAGCGCGTGGTATTGTCGGGCCTGTCCTCTATGTGGCGGGCCAGAACATCCAGCCCGTAAATCTGGGCGGCCATTTCGCTGGCAAGGGCGGCATGGGTGGGATCGCCGCGCTCTGCAATCTCGCGCGCGGCGCGGGCATTGTCGGAACTTATCACCCCCTTGATCGCATGGGCCTGCAAAAATTTGCTGCATTGGGGCAGAATCACAACATGGCCATGCGCTTCGCGCACCTGATCAAGGCGGGCCCCCTTCACCCCCAACAGATTTACATGCACCCGCACAAAGGCTTCGGCCACGATATGCAGGCCGCTTTCAGGCAGCAGCGAATGCACATCTGCAACCCGCCCGTAGATGGAATTTTCCACCGCCACCATACCCAGTTCGGCATGGCCTTCGCGCACGGCGGCCATGGTTTCGTGAAAGGTGGTGCAGGGCAGGGGCGTATAATCGGGCCGCGCATCGGCGCAGGCCTGATGCCCATAGGCGCCCAATTCCCCTTGGAATGCGATTTTTCCAGTCATGTTTCCGCTCACAATGCCTGTATATCGCCCAAATGGGCCTTATGTCGCGGTAACTATCGCTTGAAACCCGCAAGGGGAAGCGGATAGATAGGCGCAACTTCGCTGGGCTACGGGATTGCGATATGTTTGACACAATGGTTATCACCAAGGCAGTGGCTGCGTTTTGTGGCGCGCTTCTGGTTTTTCTTCTCGGCAACTGGGCAGCAAATGCCATTTATGTGCCGGTCAACGCGGGCGCGCAGCAGGCTTTTATCATTGATACTGGCGCAGATGATGCCCCGGCAGAGCCTGTGGCGGAACTGAGCTTTGAAGAAGCGTTTGAAATCGCCGATGCGGCGGCAGGGTCGCGCCTGTGGTCGCAATGCCGCGCCTGCCATGCGCTGGAAGCTGGGCGGAACGGTGTTGGCCCCTATCTGCATGGGGTTGTAAACCGGGCGATCGGGTCTGTTGACGGGTTCAACTATTCCGGTGCGCTGGCGCAGGCGGGTGATATCTGGGCGCCCGAAGTGCTGTCCGAATTCCTGCTCAACCCAAGCGCGCTGGCACCCGGCACATCCATGAGCTATCGCGGCATGTCTGCGGTGCAAGACCGCGCCAATCTGATTGCCTATATCGAAAGCGAAAGCTGACAGCTTTTGCCCGTGTGATTGCGTGATCAGGCCGCCCAACCCTTGGGCGGCCTGTTTTCTTTTCTTCCCATGCAATCAAATTACCTTGTCCGGGGCGTGAAACACTTGCGCATCTCGTGACAGACACCCAAAAACACGGAATAAGATAGACAAGATCAGCCAGACCAAAGGCGACAACAGGAGGAATTGCCCGTGCCCCATCCCGCCGTCATGCCCGCCCCGCGATTTGCGACAGCCGCCTTGCGCCACTGCGCCAGCGCCTTGGGCCTATGCCTTGCGCTTGCCTTTGGCCAGCCTGCCGCCGCGCAAGAGGGTGATGGGATTATCCGCACACATGGCTATTCCTTTTACGGGGATCTCAGCTATGCGCCCGATTTTGAACATCTGCGCTATGTGAACCCCGATGCCCCAAAGGGCGGCATGATCTCCATCTCGTCGCAGGGCACGTTTGATTCCATGAACCCCTTTACCCGAATTGGGCGTGCCGGGGCGTTTTCGGCCTCTATTTATGAAAGCCTGCTGGAAACATCGGAACCCTTTGGCAGCGGCCTTGTTCCCGCCGATGCTTATGGAGAGGCGTATGGCCTGCTGGCGCATTCGCTGGAATACCCGGAAACCAAAGATTGGGTAATCTTTCACATGCGCCCCGAAGCACGGTTTTCCGATGGCACGCCACTAACGGCGCATGATGTGGTTTTTTCGCATAACCTGTTTTTGGAACAGGGCCTGCCTTCTTACGCCCAAGCCGTCAGCGCGCGGGTGACAAATGCAGAGGCGCTGGACGATCACACAGTGAAATTTACCTTTGCAGAGGGGATTTCGCGCCGTTCGCTGATTGATCAGGTGGGCAGCACGCCCGTATTTTCCAAGGCATGGTATGAGGCGACAGGCGCGCGGCTGGACGAATCGCGCATGGAAATCTCACCCGGTTCTGGCCCTTATGTGCTGGACAGTTTCGAGGTGAACCGCCGTATCACCTACCGCCGCAACCCCGATTATTGGGGCAATGATCTGCCCATCAATCGCGGGCGGCATAATTTTGATGAAATCCGCGTGGAATATTTTGCCGATGGCGCTGCCGCGTTCGAGGCATTCAAGACCGGGGAATATACGTTTCGAGCGGAAAACAATTCTCGCCAATGGGCAACGGGCTATGATTTTCCCGCCATTGCGCGCGGCCATGTGATCCGCGAGGAATTGCCCACGGGCTTTGCCCCTACGCCCACAGGCTTTGTGTTCAATCTGGGCCGCGAATTCCTGCAAGACAAGCGCGTGCGCGAGGCGATTGCACTGGCCTGGAATTTTGAATGGACGAATGAAACCCTGCAATATGGCCTGTTCCAGCAGCGTGTTTCCTTTACCCAGGGCACGCGCTTTCAGGCCGATGGCCCGCCCGAAGGGTTGGAGTTGGAATTGCTGCAATCGCTGGGTGATCTTGTGCCCGCAGAGGTGCTGGCAGAACCCGCGCGCATGCCCCATGCCTCTGATGCAACACGCCTGACAGACCGGCGCAATATGCGCCGCGCGGCGGCCCTGCTGGAAGAAGCGGGCTGGAGCGTGGACAGCGCGGGCGCCCTGCGCAATGCCAGCGGGCAGCGCATGACAATAGAAATCCCGGTTTCCAGCGCTGGATCGGCCACGATGGATTCGATTGTCGAGACATTTACGCAGAACTTGCAGGGCTTGGGCATTGATGCCCGCTTTCAGCGCATTGATCCCTCCCAGCACACAGACCGCCGCCGCAACCGTGATTATGACATGATCTTTGATCAATATGCGGCCTTCATGGATACCGGAACCGGCCTGCACCAGCGCTATGGGTCAGAGGCTGCGGATGATTTGTTCAACCCCGCCGGGCTGCGTAGCCCGCTGGTGGATGCGGTGATTGATCTGTCACTGGATGCGCCCGATCCCGAAACCCGCGATGCCGCGCTGATGGCGCTGGACAGGGTGTTGCGCCATGAACATTTCATGATCCCTGCATGGTTTAATGATACCGTCTGGGTGGCGCATTGGGATATCTTCCAGCGCCCAGAGGAAACCCCGCCCTATTCCACCGGAGAGCTGGATTTCTGGTGGTTCAATGCAGAGCGTTTCAACGAACTGCGCGCTTCTGGCGCCTTGAGGTAAGTTATGGGCGCCTATATCGCGCGACGTCTGGCACTGATCATCCCCACGCTGCTGGGGGTGATGGTGATAAATTTCTTTCTGGTGCAATTCGTGCCCGGTGGCCCGATTGAACAGGTGATTGCCCAGATGGAAGGGCAAGGAAATGTGTTTGGCGGCTTTGACGGCGGCGCGGCCGATATCAATGTAGGCGCGATAGAGAATGAGCGCTATCAGGGCGCGCGCGGCCTGCCGCCCGAATTTATCGCGCAGCTGGAGCGCGAGTTCGGCTTTGACAAACCGCCCGTAGAGCGGTTTTTGCACATGATGTGGAACTATATGCGCTTTGATTTCGGTCAAAGCTATTTCCGCTCTATCTCTGTGATTGATCTGGTGATTGAAAAATTGCCTGTCTCGATCACGCTGGGCCTGTGGTCTACGCTGATTGCCTATCTGGTCTCTATCCCGCTGGGCATTCGCAAGGCGGTGAAAGATGGCTCGCGTTTCGATACCTTCACATCTGGCCTGATTATCGTGGCCTATGCGATCCCCGGTTTCCTGTTTGCGATCCTGCTGCTGGTGCTGTTTGCAGGCGGGTCTTACTGGCAGATTTTCCCCGCCCGTGGCCTGACCAGCCCGCAAGAGGTATGGGATACCCTGACCCCCTTGGGCAAAGTGGCGGATTATTTCTGGCACATCACCCTACCTGTGATTGCCAGCACAATTTCGGCCTTTGCCACGCTTACATTGCTGACAAAAAACAGCTTTCTGGATGAAATCCGCAAGCAATATGTCATGACCGCCCGCGCCAAGGGGCTGGCGGAAAGCAGGGTGCTGTATGGCCATGTTTTCCGCAATGGAATGCTGATCGTGATTGCAGGGTTTCCGGCGGTGTTTGTGGGCGTGTTCTTTGGCGGTTCGCTGATTATCGAGACGATTTTCTCGCTCGATGGGCTGGGGCGGCTGGCCTTTGAGGCGACAGTGGCGCGCGATTATCCGGTGATGTTTGGCACGCTCTTTGTCTTTGGGCTGATCGGGCTGGTGGTGGGGCTGATCTCAGACCTGATGTATGTCTGGATTGACCCGCGCATTGATTTTGAATCGCGGGAGACCTGAGCCATGGATGCCCGCACCGACGCTTTTGTCACACCCCCCAATCCGCTGCCCCAGACAGAGGGCGGGGCGCGCATGCCCGAACCGAAACGCCGTTTCGGGATAACGGTTTCGGCGCTCAACCGCCGCCGCTGGCGCAATTTCCGGGCCAATCGCCGTGCCTTCTGGTCGCTGATCATTCTGGGCGTGCTCTATGGCCTGTCGCTTTTTGCCGAATATATCGCCAATGACAGGCCCATCGTCATCAGTTATCGCGGAGAGCTGCATTTCCCGATACATCGCTTCTACCCGGAAACCGCCTTTGGCGGTGATTTCCGCACCGAGGCCGTTTACCGCGACCCTGAAGTGCAATGTCTGATCCGCACAGGCGGGGCCGAGCTGTGCATGGATGACCCGGCAGAGGCCATGGCGCAGGCCGCAACGGGCTTTGTGGATGGGCAAGAGGTGGTTGCGGGCTGGATGGTTTGGCCGTTGATCCCCTATAGCTATAACACGATCAACGATATTGGCCGCGCCGCCCCGTCGCCCCCGGATGGCAACCATCTTCTTGGCACGGATGATACCGCGCGTGATGTGCTGGCGCGGATCATTTACGGGTTCCGGCTGTCCATTACCTTCGCGCTGATTGTCACGGCGCTGACATCCATCATCGGGATTGCGGCAGGTGCGGTGCAGGGGTTTTTCGGCGGGGTGCTGGATCTGATCTTTCAGCGGGTGATAGAGCTGTGGAATTCCGTGCCATCCCTTTATGTCATCATCATCCTGTCATCCCTGTTCGTCATGAATTTCTGGCTGCTGGTGTTCTTGATGACGCTCTTTGGCTGGACGGGGCTTGTGGGTGTGGTGCGGGCGGAATTTCTGCGGGCGCGGAATTTTGAATATGTGCGCGCGGCCCGCGCCTTGGGCGTTTCCAATGCCAAGATCATGTTCCGCCATGTGCTGCCCAATGCGATGGTGGCAACACTTACCTTTTTGCCCTTCATCATCACGGGCGTGATCGGCTCTCTCGCTGCGCTGGATTTTCTGGGCTTTGGCCTGCCCTCCTCTGCGCCCAGCCTGGGCGAGATGACATTGCAGGCGCGCAACAATCTGCAAGCGCCGTGGCTTGGCTTTTCGGCGTTTTTCACCTTCGCGATTATGCTGTCGCTGTTGGTGTTCATCTTTGAAGGGGTGCGCGATGCTTTCGACCCCAGAAAGACCTTCGCATGACCCGTGTTCTGGATGTGAAAAACCTGTCTGTCACCTTTACGCAGGAAGGGCGGCAAGTGCGCGCCGTGCGCGGTGTGTCCTTCCATGTGGATAAGGGCGAAACCGTTGCTCTGGTGGGCGAATCCGGTTCAGGCAAATCGGTAAGCGCGCTTTCCACCGTGGGGCTGTTGCCGGAGTCTGCGCGGGTGGAAGGGGCTGTCACCTTCAAGGGTGATCAGCTTGTGGGTGCATCGGATACCATGTTGCGGCAGGTGCGCGGCAATGATGTGAGTTTCATCTTTCAGGAACCCATGACATCGCTGAACCCGCTGCACACGATTGAGATGCAGATCACCGAAAGCCTGTCCTTGCATCAGGGGCTAAGCGGGGCAAGGGCGCGGGCGCGCGTGCTGGAACTGTTGGAAAAGGTAGGTATCCGCGATGCGGAATCGCGCATGGGGGCCTATCCGCACCAGCTGTCGGGCGGGCAGCGCCAACGGGTGATGATTGCCATGGCGCTGGCCAATGGGCCGGAATTGTTGGTGGCAGATGAACCCACCACCGCGCTGGATGTGACAATTCAGGCGCAGATTCTGGAACTTCTGGTGGATCTGAAGCGCGCCGAGGGCATGAGCCTGTTATTCATCACCCATGATCTGAACATCGTGCGCCGCTTTGCAGACCGCGTTTGCGTGATGAAAGACGGCGAGATTGTGGAACAGGGGCCAACGGCCGATATTTTCGCGGCCCCCCAGCACCCTTATACGCAAAAACTGCTGGCGGCAGAATCCAGCGGCGCGCCTGCGCCTGTGCCGCCGGGCGCGCAAGAGATTTTGCGCACCGATGATCTGCGCATCTGGTTTCCCATCCAGCGGGGCTTTTTGCGCCGCACTGTGGGCCATGTGAAAGCGGTGAATGCGGCCTCTCTTACCCTGCGCACCGGAGAGACGCTGGGCATTGTGGGCGAATCCGGCTCTGGCAAGACCACATTGGCGCTGGCCATTTTGCGCCTGATTGCCAGCGAAGGGCCGATCTGGTTTGCTGGTGCAGATATTCAGGGCCGCAAATCGCGCGATTTGCGCAACCTGCGGCGGGATTTGCAGATCGTGTTTCAAGACCCGTTTGGCAGTCTTAGCCCGCGCATGACCGTAGAGCAGATCATTGCCGAAGGGTTGGGCGTGCATGGCGTGCCCGCGGGCCAATCTGCGCGCGAGCTGGTGGCAGAGATCATGGCCGAAGTCGGGCTAGACCCCGCCACGATGGAACGCTACCCGCATGAATTTTCCGGCGGCCAGCGCCAGCGCATTGCCATTGCCCGCGCCATGATCTTGCGGCCCAAGCTGGTGGTGCTGGACGAACCCACATCCGCGCTGGATATGACAGTGCAGGTGCAGATTGTGGAATTGTTGCGCAATTTGCAGCGCAAGCATGGGCTGGCTTATCTGTTTATCAGCCATGATTTGCGGGTGGTGCGGGCCTTGGCGCATAAGGTGATTGTTATGAAACAGGGCGATGTGGTGGAAGCAGGCCCCATTGCGCAGGTGTTTGAAGCCCCGCAAAGTGCCTATACGCGCGCGCTTTTGGCTGCGGCCTTTGATATGACAAGCATCGGGGCTGCGTGACACCGGGAAGGAAAATTTTTGAATATTCTTTTCATCCACCAAAATTTTCCGGCCCAGTTTCGTTATCTTGCCCCCGCGCTGCAAGCGCGCGGGCATAACGTGGCCGCGCTGACTGTTGAAAGCAACCAGCAGCAAAGCGCGATCCGCACCTATCGCTACCCCATGCCCCTGCCAGAGCCAGACCCGCAACAGGCCCGGCTGGGCACCAGTTTTACCACCATGACAGACCGCGCGCAGCGTGTGGCGCTGGCGGCAGTGCAAATGCGCGATACGCTGGGTTTTGCGCCTGATGTCATTTTCGGGCATGGCGGCTGGGGGGAAACCCTGTTCCTGCGCGAAGTCTGGCCCAAGGCGCGGCTCTTGGTTTACGCCGAATTTTACTATGCCACCGAAGGGCTGGATGTGGGGTTTGATCCCGAATTCAGCGCGGCCAGCCTGCCGGCCCGTATGGCCGTAATCGCGCGCCAATCGCATCTGGCGCTGTCGATGGTGCAGGCCGATGCGGCCCTTGCGCCAACAGAATGGCAGGCCGATAGCTTCCCCCCCGAATTTCGCGCCAAGATCACGATTACCCATGATGGCATAGATACAGACGCGCTGCGCCCCGCCCCTTCGGCGCAATATCGGCTGCCAAATGGCCGCTGGCTTAGCGCGGGGGAGGAGGTGCTGACCTATGTGGCCCGCAATATAGAACCCTATCGCGGGGCGCATGTTTTCTTTCGTGCGCTTCCCGATGTGCTGGCCGCGCGGCCCGATGCGCAGGTGGTGATTGTGGGCGGCGATGGTTCCAGCTATTCGCGCGGCCCCGCGCAGGGCAGTTGGCGCGATATGTTCTTGCGCGAAGTGGCAGGCAGGCTGGATCTGTCGCGCGTGCATTTTCTGGGGCGTGTGCCCTATCGGGATTTCGCCACAATCATGCAGATCAGCCGCGCCCATGCTTATCTGACAGTGCCTTTCGTGCTGTCATGGTCGGTGCTGGAGGCCATGAGCCTTGGGGCACTAGTTGTGGCGTCACGCACTGGCCCGGTGGAAGAGGTGATTACCGATGGCCAGAATGGCCTGTTGGTGGATTTCTTCGATATCGAGGGGTGGTCAGAGACGCTGATTTCCGCCCTTGCCACGCCAGAGCGCTACCGCCCCCTGCGCGCTGCGGCGCGCAAGACGATTGTAGAGAATTACGACCTGAAGCGCATCTGCCTGCCGCGCCTGTTGCGCTTTGTGGAAGAGGGGTAGGGGCTGCGCCTTCCACCAGATACCCGTGGGGCGGGTTTGAACAGTGAGGGGACGTTGGGGGAGGGCGCAAAGCCGCGCAGCGCTGGGCCGCGGTGCGGCGATCCACCCGCAGCGCTATGCCACTTTATGGCGGCCAAATCCGAACGAAACTCAAGCTAAGCGCAGGATGCAGCCAAATCGCCGTGCCGGGGGGCGGCCCGGCGATGCGCGGCGGGCTTCGCCCTTGATTCCGCGCAAAAGGGCAAATCCCCTATTCCCGCCCATCATGGCGGAACCGTCACACAGGGCGCAACCACGCGCGCGGGCCAGTCTTTGCCCTATACGGCAGAGCTATGGCCCGCCTTGTCCATCGCATATTCATCAAACAAGGTGGCGATCATCCGGGTCAGCGGGCGGCCTTCTTGGGTGATTTCCAGCACATCGCCTTTCAGCCGCACGAATTGCCCGAACCGATTGGCCACCTCTTGCAGCAGCGCATCCACCGTTGCGGCATCTGCGCCGTAATTATCCAGCAATTCGGCGCGTGACAGGCGGAAATCGCACATCAGCGCTTCAATCGCGCGGCTGCGCCAGATATCGGCAGGCGTGAATTCATGCCCGCGCGCTGTCGAAAACTGCCCGGCCTCCACAGCCTTTTTCCAGACGGCCGTGGCCGAGGCATTTTGTGCAAACCCCTGCGGAAACCGCGAGATGGACGAGGCCCCAAGCCCCACCAGAACAGGCGCCAGATCATCTGTGTAGCCCTGAAAATTGCGCCGCAATTTCCCGGTGCTGGCCGCAATTGACAGCCCGTCATGCGGGCGGGCGAAATGGTCTATGCCGATTTCGTCATAGCCATCCCAGATCAGCAGGCGGCGCGCGGTCTCAAACAGATCAAGGCGTTCTTCGGGCCGGGGCAGGGTGTCTGAGGGGATCATCTGCTGGCGCCGCGCCATCCAGGGCACATGTGCATAGCCATAGAGCGCAATGCGATCCGGGTTCAGCGAGAGCAGCTTTTGCACGGAATCTGCCATGCGGCGCTGGGTCTGCTTGGGTAGGCCATAAAGGATATCCACATTCAGGCTGGCAATGCCGCGCGCGCGCAGCGCATCTGCGGTGGATTTTGTAATCTCGAAACTTTGGTCGCGCCCGATGATGCTTTGAATTTCGCTGTCAAAATCCTGCACCCCGATAGATGCGCGGGTAAGCCCCGCTTCGGCCAGCGCATCCAGCCGGGCGTCATCTATCTCATTCGGGTCAATCTCGACAGAGAATTCCCCGCCTGTGGCAAGGGGCGCGATATCGAACACATGTGCGGCCAGTTTGCGCATGGAATCGGGTGGCAGCATGGTGGGCGTGCCCCCGCCCCAATGCAGCCGCGACAGCGTCACACCCTCTGGCAACAGCTTGCGGAACAACTCTAACTCGCGGTGCAGCGTTTCGGCATAGGCCAGCACAGGTGCATCTGTGCTTGTGCCCTGCGTGCGACAGGCGCAAAACCAGCACAGCCTGCGGCAGAACGGCACATGCAGGTAAAGAGAGATTGCGCTTCCCGGTCGAATTTGCGCAACCCATTGCGAGAATTTCTCGCCCGAAAACTCGGAAGAGAATTGCGGTGCTGTCGGGTAGCTGGTGTACCGTGGTACACGAGCGTCAAACAAACCCAACTCGGAAAGTTGCTTTATATGAGACATGAGGTTACGTTTACTCTGCGCCCCGAATTGACACATTGATGTAGATCAAGACCATGACCAGAGTATCCCCCAAAACGCTCTCTTTTTCGCAAGAATGCAATGATTGCCCGATCCGCCACCGGGCGGTGTGCGCACGGTGTGAGGCGGATGAACTGACGCAGCTGGAGCAGATCAAATATTACCGCAGTTTTGAAGCGGGTCAGACTGTTGTCTGGGCGGGTGACAAGATGGATTTCGTGGCCTCGGTTGTGACCGGGATTGCCACGCTAAGTCAGACCATGGAAGACGGGCGGCGGCAGATGGTGGGGTTGCTGCTGCCCTCGGATTTCGCAGGCCGGCCGGGGCGTGAAACATCGGCCTATGATGTGACGGCGGCCACGGATCTGGTGATGTGCTGTTTCCGCAAGAAACCGTTTGAAGAAATGATGCTGCGCACCCCTCATATTGGCCAGCGCTTGTTGGAAATGACGCTGGATGAATTGGATGCCGCGCGTGAATGGATGCTGCTTTTGGGCCGCAAGACCGCGCGCGAAAAGATTGCAAGCCTGATCTGCATTATCGCGCGGCGCGATGCGTCATTGCAGCTTAGCGCATCGGATGGGGAATTGCGCTTTGATCTGCCGCTGACGCGCGAGGCGATGTCGGAATATCTGGGCCTGACGCTGGAAACTGTCAGCCGCCAGATGTCTGCCCTGCGCAAGGAAGGGTTGATCGTGACCGAAGGCAAGCGCCAGATCGTGATCCCTGATTTCGATGCGCTGCTGGAAGAAACGGGCGATGATTCTGACGGTGGATTCCTGATCTGACACTGGCAAAGCCGGTGCAACCGCGCCCTGTGATTGTGGCGCGTTTGTGTCATCCATAGGTTTATCATCTGTTAAGATTTCTTGATTTTGTCCTGAAATCGCCTTGCCGTTGAAATGGTATGTCCAGAACGGAAGGCGCGCTGCCTTTCTGTGTGCAGTGCAGCGGAGGACAATATGATTGCCAATTTCGCCAAGTTACAGTGGCACAGTTCGGGGTGCCGCCTGTGACGCAGCCCTTGCAAATGCCCGGCCTTGGCCCGCTTTCAGCGTCGCAACCTTTCGAGTGGGACAGGGATCAGCCTGTCTTGCTGGCCAGTAGCACGGCCCGCGCGCCTGCATGCGGGCTGCCATCAGAGCCGCGCAAATGGCGCGGTGTCTTGTTGTCCACTGTGCTGGGTCTGGCCTTTGTGACGGGTTTGGCGGTGGAATGGGGGCTGTGGGAAATGCCCATATTGCGCAACCCCGCCACCCTCGGAATGCAGGGCGCAAATGCCCAACCCGACAGCCTGCCGCAGGGGCTGATTGTCTATGATCTGGCCCAATACCGGCGCTTTGCCAGCGGGCTGCGCCAAATGGGGCAGGGTGATCTTGTTGCCTATGCCGGGGTGGTGCGGCGCGATTTGCAGGCCGCGCCGCCCTTCATGGCCCCGTTTCACACAGACGCCCTGTTTGTGATAGAGGCCGAAATCGCCCGGCGGCAGGCCCTTGCCCCTGCGGCGTGGTTTACCGCGCCATGAACACGGGCAGGCTGGTTTCTTCCAGCAGGTTGCGCGTGGTGCCCCCCAAAATGGCCTGACGCAAGCGCGAATGGCTATAGGCCCCGATCACCAGCAGATCGGCGGCCTGATCCGTGGCATGACGCCGCAGCACATCGCTGATGCGCGGAAGGGTGCGGGCCACCACCGAGACATCCACCTGCACCCCATGGCGCACAAGCATCTGTGTCAGCAGCCCGCCTGGGTCTGACCGTTCGGGGCCATGGCTGGGCGGGTCTATGACAACAACATTCACCAGATCGGCCTGTTTGAGCAAGGGCAGGGCTGCGCGGGCTGCGTGCAAGGCCTCGTCGCTTTGGTTCCATGCCAGCACGATCTTGGCGAAATCCGGCAGCGCCGCGCCGGGCTGTGGCAGGATAAGAACAGGGGAATCGCCTTCAAAAAGGGCGGCTTCCAGAATGATTTCATCTTGCGGGCCGCGCGTTTCGCCATAGGGGCGGGGCAGCACCACCAAATCGCAAAACCTTGATTTCAGGCCAACAAATCCGTTTATCCCGCCCAATGTCAGAACCGCGTTATCCACGCTCCAGCGGATATCGCTTTGGCGCAGATGGGTGCGCGCCAGCGCTTCCAGCGTTTCTGCGCGGCTGCGCGCCTGATCCAGCGCATCCTGATACACGATTGCAGGGGCACCAGCATAAAAGCCCACGCTTTGTGTGGTATCTATGCCAAGCGCGCAGATTTCCAGATGTGCATCATGGCGTTGCGCCAGTTGAATAGCGGAATCCAGTTGCGCGGTGGCGTCGGTTTCGGATGCCAGAAAGGTGCAGATGGATTTATAGGCCATTGGCTGATCTCCTCTTAGTCGCGATACGCCCCAAGGCTGACGGAAAAAAATCTGCCCGGCGATGATCTCACGCAAGACATCGGGCCATAGTTTTTGACCTGAATCAAAGCCCTCTTTCGAGACCCGTGACAAAAGGCATCATGCAAATCTGTTTCTGTCGCGGATATTTAAGGCGGCAGAGGCGACAAAAAGGGACGCGAACATGTGGGATTACATTAAGCTTGCCGTGCTGGGATTGGTTGTGGTGGTTGCCGCAATCGCTGCCAGCATGGCACGCGATTTGCCTTATCTTGTTCATATGCTGGTCATCATGCTTGCAAGTGCTGTGACCCTCATATGGCTGATCCGCCGGGTGGGAGAGCCTGTGCCGGCAGCAAATCCAAATGAATATATGGATGGGCCGATTCGTTTTGGTGTGATCGCCACGGCGCTTTGGGGCGTTGTGGGGTTTCTGGTCGGGGTGATTATTGCCTTTCAGCTGGCCTGGCCAAACCTGAATTTTGAATGGGCACAGGGCTATCTTAATTTTGGGCGTCTGCGCCCCTTGCATACCTCTGCCGTGATCTTCGCCTTTGGGGGCAATGCCCTGATTGCGTCTGCCTTTTATGTGGTGCAGCGCACTTCGGCCGCGCGGCTTTGGGGTGGGGGCCTGGCATGGTTCGTGTTCTGGGGCTATCAGCTGTTTATCGTGATGGCCGCAACCGGCTATGTGCTGGGTTCCACCCAAGGCAATGAATATGCCGAACCCGAATGGCTGACCGATCTGTGGCTGACGATTGTCTGGGTGGCGTTCCTGCTAGTGTTCATGGGCACGATCATCAAACGCCGCGAGCCGCATATCTATGTGGCCAACTGGTTTTATATGGCCTTCATCGTCACAGTGGCCATGCTGCACCTGATCAATAACCTGGCTATCCCGGTTTCGCTGCTTGGGTCTAAATCCGTGCCTGTGTGGTCTGGCGTGCAATCGGCGATGATCCAGTGGTGGTATGGCCATAACGCCGTGGGCTTTTTCCTGACGGCCGGTTTTCTGGGGATGATGTATTATTTCATCCCCAAACAGGCCGAACGCCCTGTCTATAGCTACAAGCTGTCGATCATGCATTTCTGGGCGCTGATCTTCCTCTATATCTGGGCAGGCCCGCACCATCTGCATTACACAGCGCTGCCTGACTGGGCGCAAACGCTGGGCATGACATTCTCCATCATGCTGTGGATGCCGTCCTGGGGCGGGATGATCAACGGTCTGATGACGCTCTCTGGCGCCTGGGACAAGCTGCGCACCGATCCGATCATTCGGATGATGGTGGTGGCCGTAGGCTTTTACGGCATGGCAACCTTTGAAGGGCCGATGATGTCCATCAAGGCGGTAAATTCGCTGTCGCATTACACCGACTGGACAATCGGGCATGTGCATTCCGGCGCGCTGGGCTGGAACGGCATGATCACCTTCGGGATGCTGTATTACCTTGTGCCAAAGCTGTGGCAGCGGCAGGGGCTGTATAGCCTGCGTCTGGTAAGCTGGCATTTCTGGCTGGCCACAATCGGGATCGTTCTTTACGCGGCCTCGATGTGGGTAACAGGGATCATGGAAGGCCTGATGTGGCGCGAAGTGGATGCACAGGGTTTCCTTGTCAACTCTTTCGCAGATACGGTTGCCGCGAAATTCCCGATGTATGTGGTGCGGGGCTTGGGCGGAACGCTGTTCCTGCTGGGCGCGATCATCATGTGCTATAACCTGTGGAAAACTGTGACCAGCACGGCAGAGCGTTCGCCTGCCCGTGCCGGTTCCGCAGTGCCCGCTGAATAACGGAGGGCGCGAGAATGGGAATTCTTGACCATCACAAGAAAATCGAAACGCATGCCACATTGCTTTTGGTGCTGTCGTTTCTGGTCGTCACCATCGGGGGGATCGTGCAGATCGTGCCCTTGTTCTATCTGGACAACACGATCGAGAAAGTAGAGGGCATGCGCCCCTATTCCCCGCTGGAGATCAAGGGCCGCGAAATCTATCTGCGCGAGGGCTGCTATGTCTGCCACAGCCAGATGATCCGCCCCATGCGCGACGAGGTGGAGCGCTATGGCCATTACTCGCTGGCGGCGGAATCGATGTATGATCATCCGTTCCAGTGGGGTTCCAAGCGCACAGGGCCAGACTTGGCCCGTCTGGGCGGGCGCTACAGTGATGACTGGCATGTGCAGCACATGATGGACCCGCGCGCGGTTGTGCCGGAATCGATCATGCCCTCTTACGGGTTCATGATGGATCGGGTGCTGACCCGCACAGATGCCGAACATGTGCGCGATATCATGCGTGTGTATCGCACGCTGGGCCATCCCTATACCGATGAGATGATGGAAAATGCGATCACCGATTTCTTCGCGCAGGTAGATGAATTTGGCGATCCTGTTGCAGACCGCTACCCCGGCGCGCAGCAGCGCAACTTTGACGGCCAGCCGCAGCTGACAGAAATGGATGCGATCATCGCCTATATGCAAATGCTGGGCACGCTGGTTGATTTTGAAACCTTTGTGCCAGTGGCCAATCGGTAAGGGGGCAAGGCATGGAAACCTATACCTGGCTGCGCGCCTTTGCCGATAGCTGGCATTTGCTGTTCATGTTCTGCTTTTTCATCGGGGTGTTTGTCTTCATCCTGCGCCCCGGTGCGAACAAGGTGCATGATGACACTGCGAACATGATTTTCCGCAATGATGACAAACCGCAGGGGGACGAAAGCGCCCCGCGTGCGGGGCGCCACCAAGAACCGAAAGAGGCCCGCTGATGGCTGACAATTCCGACAACAAGGTCAGACCCGCGTCGCGGCAATACCCTGATCCGGGCGTAAAGCTGCGGCAAGACCCGCCCACCACCGGCCATAGCTGGGACGGGATCGAGGAATATGACAACCCGATGCCACGCTGGTGGGTGTGGATTTTCATTCTCACGGTCATCTGGGCGCTGGGCTATTGGGTGGCCTATCCGGCATGGCCGGGCATCCAAAGCTCTACCGCCGGGATGCTGGGCTATTCCTCGCGCGCCAATGTCGCCACCGATATCTCAGAGTTCGAGGCCCGCAACGAGCAATTCTTCGTGCAACTGGTGGAAACCGATCTGGATTCCATCCGCGACAATGACGAATTGCACCGCTTTGCGGTGAATGCGGGCGCATCGGTATTCCGGGCGCAATGTTCGCAATGCCACGGCACAGGCGGCGCGGGGGTGCAGGCTTCGGGCTTTCCCAACTTGCTGGATGATGACTGGCTGTGGGGCGGCACGATGGAAGATATCGTAACCACCGTCACATGGGGCATTCGCAATCTGGATTACGCAGATGCCCGCTATTCGGCCATGCCAGCCTTCGGGCAGGATGGCTTGCTGGAAAGTGAAGAGATTGATCAGGTTGTCAATTTCGTGCTGTCCTTGTCCGGGGCGGATCATGACAGCGCGCTGGCCGCGGGCGGGGCAGAGTTGTTTGATATCAACTGTGCCTCTTGCCACGGTGTTGGCGGCGAGGGGGATTACTTCATCGGCGCACCCGCGTTGAACAATCAGGTCTGGCTTTATGGCGGCACGCCAGAGGCCATTCGGGAATCGATCTATTATTCCCGCTTCGGGGTGATGCCCGGTTTTGAAACCCGCCTGCGTGAAGCTGAAATTCGCGCTGTGGCCGCTTATGTCCATCAGCTTGGTGGCGGGCAGTAAGCGCTTGTAACCGGCCTGATTTTGAAAGCCCCCGCGCTACCGGTGCGGGGGCTTTTGCATGGCGGGCTCAGGGCTTGCGACATGATGTCATCTGTTATCCGGGCCACCAAAATATTTGATCTGCATCAATGAAACACGCGCGCAAACACGGCAAAACTTCCTCACGCTCTGCCTTGCAGGGCCACACCGGTCTCTGTTTCCTGTTCGCGCGTGTTGTCAGAGACCGGTGTAACCCTATTTTCCCCGAACGCTGCGGCAAATTGACCAAAGATGCATTTCGTGCACCTCTTTTGACACAGGTCAAGGCCCTGAAAGCCGCAACATGGGATCACCACCAAGACCAGATTGCAGGAGTCGCGTAGGTGAGTGCTCAAGACCAAACCCCGCCCAGCCTTTATGCCAAGCGCGAGCCGATCTTTCCGCGCCGGGTGTCTGGCAGTTTCCGCACGATGAAATGGTGGCTGTTGGCGGCCATGCTGGGGATTTACTATGTAATTCCATGGATTCGCTGGGACAGAGGGCCAGAGATGCCCAATCAGGCGGTGTTGCTGGATCTGGCCAACCGCCGTTTCTTCTTTTTCATGATCGAAATCTGGCCGCATGAGTTTTATTTCGTTGCGGGCCTGCTGATCATGGCGGGGATCGGGCTGTTTCTGTTTACCTCTGCGCTTGGGCGGGTGTGGTGCGGCTATGCCTGCCCGCAAACTGTCTGGACAGACCTGTTCATTCAAGTCGAACGCTGGATAGAGGGCGACCGAAACGCCCGCCTGCGCCTGCACCGCCAGAAATGGAACTTGGAAAAAATTCGCAAATACGGGCTGAAATGGGCGGTGTGGTTTCTGATTGGCATGGCCACAGGCGGCGCATGGGTGTTCTATTTTGCCGATGCGCCAACGCTGTTTGTCAATCTGTTCACCGGGCAGGCACATCCGGTTGCCTATCTGACAGTGCTGATCCTGACGATGACAACATTCCTGTTTGGCGGGTTTTTCCGCGAACAGGTCTGTATCTATGCCTGCCCATGGCCGCGGATTCAGGCCGCGATGATGGATGAGGACACGATCACCATTGATTACCGCCATTGGCGCGGAGAGCCGCGCGGCAAGCTGAAAAAAGGTGAGCTTGACCCAAATCAGGGCGATTGCATTGATTGCATGGCCTGCGTCAATGTCTGCCCGATGGGGATTGATATCCGCAATGGGCAGCAGATGGAGTGCATCACCTGCGGGCTGTGCATAGATGCCTGCGACGAGGTGATGGACAGGATCGGCAAGCCGCGCGGGCTGGTGGCCTATATGGCGCTGTCTGACCAAGAGGCAGAGCTTTCGGGCAAGCCGCAAAAATCGGTCTGGAAGCATATCCTGCGCCCGCGCACCATTCTTTATACCGCGCTCTGGGCCGGGATTGGTGTGGCGCTGGTGGTGGCGCTGTTCATCCGTGCCGATCTGGATATGAGCGTGGCACCCGTGCGCAACCCCACCCATATCGTGCTGTCAGATGGCACGGTGCGCAATATCTACGATGTGCGCTTGCGCAATATGTCACATGAGCCGCGCGATTTCGTGCTGTCCATCACGGAAAACCCCGATCTGGCCCTGTCTATCGAAGGGGAACCCGCCACGCGCGTGACTGTGGCCCCTGATGAACAGGCGCTGTTGCGCGTCTATCTTTCCGCCCCGCCCGGCACGCAATCGAATACGGCGCAAAGCAGCCCGGTGCGGATATGGGCCTCTATCGTGGGGGGCACAGAGCGGGTATATTCTGACACAGTATTCAATGGGAGAAACCAATGACCGAAGAAAAGCGCAAAGGCTTTGAGATGACAGGCCGCAAGGTGCTGATCATCGCGGTCTCGGCCTTTGGGGTTATCATCACGGCGAACCTGACCCTGGCTTTCAACGCCGTGAATACCTTTCCGGGGCTGGAAGTGGATAATTCTTTCGTGGCCAGCCAGAATTTCAATCAGGAACTGGCAGAGCAACTGGCCCTTGGCTGGGATGTGCGTGCCAGCCATGAAGATGGCGTTCTGACACTGGCCATCACCGATAGCGCAGGCCAGCCGGTGCAGGTGGCGCATCTGGACGCCGTTTTGGGCGCGGCTACCCATGTGCGCGACGATCAGACGCCGGATTTCCGTTTTACAAATGGCGCTTATCGCGCGCCGGTGGAGATAGGGCGCGGAAACTGGAATATCCGCCTGCATGCTGTTGCCGCTGATGGAACCGAATTCCGCCAGCGCGTTGTGTTGCATCTGCGCTGATGTCCTACGCCCCCGCGCGCCCCTCCGCCTGCCCGGCCTGTGATGCGGCCCCCGCCGCAGAGGCTTTGGCCGCACGCGCACCCCTGCCGGGGGCGCGGCTGTTGCTATCTGTGCCCGCTGTGCATTGCGCGGCGTGCATTTCCAGCATCGAACGCGATCTGGCGCAGATGGACGGCGTCAATTCCGCGCGGCTGAACCTGACCTTGAAGCGCCTGAGCGTGGATGCGCGCGCAGGCATTGCCGCGCAAGATGTCATCGCGCGGCTGGATCGGCTGGGATACGAGGCGCATGAAATGGATGCCGGCACTCTGTCCATGACAGAGACGGAAAAACAGGGCCGCGATTTGCTGATGCGGGTGGGCGTGTCCGGTTTTGCGATGATGAATGTCATGCTGTTATCGGTTGCTGTCTGGGCCGGGGCCGAAGGGGCCACGCGCGATCTGTTCCACCTGATATCGGCACTTATTGCCATTCCCACAGTGGCCTTTGCGGGCCAGCCGTTTTTCCGCAATGCATGGCGCGCCTTGCGGGCGGGGCGGATGGATATGGATGGCCCGATTTCCTTTGCCATTATCCTCACCCTGTTCATCTCGCTTTATGAATCGCTGCTTTCGGGCAAACATGCGTATTTTGAAGCCGTGGTGATGCTGATTTTCTTTCTGCTGGTGGGCCGCTATCTGGATTTCCGCGCGCGCGCCGTGGCGCGATCGGCGGCGCAGGAACTGGCCGCGCTGGAAGTGCCGCGCGCTATCCGGGTAAGTGGCGGGGCAGAGGCCACGGTTTCCGTGGCCGATCTGGCGGTGGGCGATGTGGTGCTGGTGCGCCCCGGTGGCCGTGTGCCTGTGGATGGGGTGGTGGTGGCGGGCCAGTCAGAAATTGACCGCGCGCTTCTGACAGGCGAAACCCTGCCGGTTTTTGCGGCCGAGGGCCATGTTGTCAGCGCGGGCGAGGTGAATTTGACAGGGCCTTTGCAGGTGCGGGTGACAGCGGCAGGCAAAGACAGTTCGCTTCACCGCATGGCCGATTTGGTGGCAAATGCCGAATCCGCGCGGCTGCGCTATACCACGATTGCAGAACGCGCGGCGGCGGCCTATGCGCCGACAATTCCCATCGTCTCGCTTGCTGCCTTTGTGATCTGGTATTGGATATCGGGCGGTGATTTGCGGCTGTCGATGAATATTGCCGTGGCCAGCCTGATCATCACTTGCCCTTGCGCGCTGGGTCTGGCCGTGCCTGCGGTTGTCACATCGGCCAGCGGCAAACTGTTTCGCAAGGGCCTGCTGATCAAGGATGGCACGGCGCTGGAACGGCTGGCCGAAGTGGATACCGTGATCTTTGACAAGACAGGCACACTGACACTGGGCACGCCTGCCCCCACAAATCTGGATCAGCACGGGCCAGAGGTGCTGGCCGTGGCGCTGGCGCTGTCCGAGGGGTCAAGCCATCCGCTGGCGCAGGCGCTGGCGCGCGCCTTGCGCGACCGGGGCCTTGTGCCCGCCGCGCTGGATGGGGTGTCTGAGGTGGCGGGCTACGGGATAGAAGCGCAGTGGCAGGGCGCGCGCGTGCGTCTGGGCCGCGCCGCATGGGTGGGGGCCACGCCGCGCAGTGTAACCGCCGCTTATCTGGCCATCGGGGCGCAGACCCATGCTTTCACCTTCGCCGATCAGTTGCGCCCCGGCGCGGCAGAGGTGGTGGCCGCGCTGCAAGCGCAGGGCAAGGCGGTAAAGCTGATGTCGGGCGATGTGCCTGCTGCCGTGGGCGATCTGGCCGCGCGCCTTGGCATTGCCGATTGGCAGGCCGAAGCGCTGCCTCAGGACAAGGCCGCTGCCATCACCGCGCTGCATGAAGCGGGCCATAAGGTGCTGATGGTGGGCGATGGGCTGAATGATACGGTTGCCCTGTCGGTGGCGCATGTGTCAATCTCGCCGGCCTCGGCGTTGGATGCGGCGCGCGCGGCCTCTGACATGGTGCTTTTGGGGCGCGATCTGTCGCCCGTGGCCGATGCGCTGCACCTGTCCAAAACCGCGATGCGGCGGATACGGGAAAACCTGTGGCAATCGGGGATTTACAACATCATCTTTGTGCCGATTGCGTTGTTTGGCTTTGCCACCCCTCTTTGGGCGGCGTTTGTGATGTCCATCTCGTCCATCACTGTCACGCTGAACGCTTTGCGGCTGAAATAGGGGCACGATATGGAAGTTCTGGCCGTTTTGATACCTGTGTCGCTGTTTCTGGGGTTTCTGGGTTTGGGTGCTTTTCTCTGGTCGCTGCGCAAGGGCATGTATGATGACCCGGATGGCGACAGCCAGCGCATTCTTGATCCGCGCTATGATGACAAGCCAAAGCCCGTTACGCCAGAGGAAGAAGGGCGCTAAGGGGGCTTATGGCCCCAAGCGCCATGCGGTTCAGGCGTTTTTCCAGCGCCGATGCGTCCACATCCATTGATCCATATGGCCGCGCACCAAATCCGCGACAGAGGCATTGAGTGCGCGCGTCATGGTGTGGGGGTCGCTATGGGGGATGGGGGCCTCTATCCGCACGCGAAAGCTGATCCCGTCTGGCTGGCGAATGGCATAGACAGGCACCAAAAGCGCGTCATGCTTCAGCGCGATTTCGGCGGCAGACAGGGCCGTGCGCGCGGGCTTGCCCATGAAATCCATTACCTCGCCATGATCCATGTAATGATCGGCCACCAGCCCGATCATGCCACCTTGGCGCAGGTGCTTTATCAGCCCCGCCAGCCCTGCGCGATCCCGCGGAAAGACGGGCTTGGCAATGCTGGCCATGGCGGCCACATAGCGCTCGTTGAAGGCTGTGTTGCGCATGGGCATATATATGCCCGCAATGGTGCAGCCTTTCTCGCGCAGCACCACGCGCGCGGCGTCATAATTGCCGAAATGGGCTGTCACCAGCACCACCGGGCGGCCCGCATCGCGCGCGGCTTCCAGCGCGGGCAGGCCATCGCCCTCTATCGGGCTGGATTTGGCGCGCGCCATGAATTCCGGCCCGGAAAAGGTTTCGGCAATGGCGCGGGCCATATTGCCGGGCACGGCGCGGCACAGGCGCTCCACCTCTGCCTGTGGCAGATCGGGAAAGACATGGGCCAGATTTTCACGAATCCGCCGGGGCAGGCCCGCAAAGGGGCCGATCACATAGGCCCCCAGCCAGCCCATTGTAGCAATGCGCGCAGGGTAGGGCAGCAGCCTGCCCGCAGCCATCAGCGCCGCTGTAAGGCGGTCTTCCAGCCAGTGTTTCCGGCTAAGTTTCACAGGCTCTGCGCCAGTAGGGTTTGGTTGCGACATGGGTGCTGATTGCACCCCCTGCGTGGCTTCGTCAAGAGCGGGTCAATAGCTGTAGGCCGCATATATCTGGCTGAGATCGCCCTGCCAATCGCCGTGATAGCGGGCCAGCAATTCATCTGCCGGGGTTTGGCCGGTGGCGATGCTGTCTTTCAGCGCGTTCAGAAAATGGGTTTCATCAGGCAGCATGCCCCCTGCGCCGGGGCGCGCGCGGGCTTTCAGCCCGGCTTCGGCAATCGCCACGGCCTCGCGCGCCAGATCCATCAGTTTCACACCATTAGCCGCGCCTGCCAGCCCATCCACAGAGGCCGCAACCCGCAGCGCGTTGCGCGTCTGGGCATCCAGCCCTTTGGCCAGATCCCATGCGCCATCCAGCGCGCCCTGGTCATAGGTCAGCCCCACCCAGAACGCGGGCAGCGCGCATAGCCTGCGCCACGGCCCGCCATCTGCCCCGCGCATTTCGATGAATTTTTTCAGCCGTGCTTCGGGGAAGATGGTTGTCAGGTGATCTGCGAAATCCGAGAGGGTGGGCACTTCGCCGGGCAGGGCGGGCAGTTGCCCGCGCATGAAATCCCGAAAGCTTTGGCCAAGCGCATTGATGTATTTGCCATCGCGATAGACAAAATACATCGGCACATCCAAGGCATAATCCACCCAGGCTTCAAACCCGAACCCTTGTTCAAAGACAAAGGGCAACATGCCGGTGCGCGCTGCATCCAGATCGCGCCAGACCCGCGCGCGCCAGCTTTTATGGCCGTTTGGCTTGCCCTCCAGAAAGGGCGAATTGGCAAAAAGGGCGGTGGCCACAGGTTGCAGCGCCAAGGCCACGCGCAGTTTCTGCACCATATCGGCCTCTGACGAGAAATCCAGATTCACCTGCACCGTGCAGGTGCGATACATCATCGTTTTGCCCATCGTGCCAACCCGATCCATGTAATCGGTCATCAGCGCATAGCGGCCCTTGGGCATGACGGGCATTTGGTCATGCGCCCAGATTGGCGCAGCCCCCAGCCCGATAAAGCCCATGCCCAGGTCATCGGCAATGCTGCGCACTTCGCGCAGGTGCTGGTTCACCTCGTCACAGGTTTGGTGGATTGTCTCCAATGGTGCGCCCGACAATTCCAGCTGGCCGCCGGGTTCCAGACTGACATTGGCGCCATCTTTCTCCAGCCCGATGATATGGCCGCCTTCCATGACAGGCGCCCAGCCAAAGCGATCGCGCAGCCCTTCCAGCATGGCCCTGATGGAACGCGGGCCGTCATAGGGCAGGGGCAGCAATGTATCGCGGCAATAGCCGAATTTTTCATGCTCTGTGCCAATGCGCCACTCTTCTTTGGGTTTGCAGCCAGAGGCCAGATATTCGACCAGTTGTGCCTTGTTTTCGATCGGCCCGCCGCCGGTTTGGGGAATGGACATTTGCGCTCCGATCTTACCTTGTCACTGTCTTGTCAGGCCGCAGACTTGGAGTTTGAATGCGCCCAAGTCAAGCCTTGGCGTTGCGCCTTAGTGCAAGCGCAAATGCCGGCCCGCCCGCGCGGGGTGCAGCCATAGCGCGCGGGCAGGTGGGGGGCTGGTATCCTCCAGCGCCTCTAGCAGGGCCTGCATGCGCAATCCGGGCAGGCTGCCAAAGGCATCAAACAGCGCGTCTGCGCCTGTGGCGGCCACCGGAATTTCCAGCCGCGCCCCGTCTGACGCAATCAGCAACCAGCTTGTGCCTTGGGCGACCAGATGCAATTCCACCAGATCGCGCAGCGCCAGAAACCCGCCTTCTTCGGGGCCGAAATATGAGATTTGCCCTTCCACGATCTGCACAATCCCCGGCGCAAGCCCTGCGCGGGCAAAACGCAGACGCCGCCAGCCGATAAGCGCCATGCCCAGCCCCGCTGCCACCACCAGCACGGCCAGAAGCTGAAAAAACCTGTCCTGCGCTTGCAATGCCCATAGGCCAAACAGGGCCACGGCCAGCCCTGTCAGCACCTCTGACCAGCGCCGCAGCCCTGCCATCAGTTCTGGCCGAATCATTGCCAATCGCCTTTCGCCTGTTGCCACAGGGCCAGTGCGGCCACTGCGGCGGTATCTGCGCGCAAGATGCGCGGGCCAAGCGATATGGGGTGAATGGCGGGGAAGGCGCGCAGGCGCGCGCGCTCTGCCGCCGAAAATCCGCCCTCTGGCCCGATCAGGATTGCCGCAGGGGCCGGGGGCAGGGGCTGTGGCGCGGCAGTTTCGGCCAGCGCCTCGTCGGCCCAGACCAGCGCGCGCCCCTCTGGCCATGTGTCCAGCACTTTGGCCAGCGGGGTCAGGGCGGCCACTTGCGGCACATAGGTTCCGCCGCATTGCTCTGCGGCCTCTGTTGCATGGGCTTGCAGGCGGTCTTGGCGGATGCGTTCGGAATTGGTGAATTCGGTTTGCACCGGGATGATCCGCGCCGCGCCCAGTTCTGCGGCTTTTTCCACAATGAAATCGGTGCGCGCTTTTTTGATGGGGGCAAATAGCAACCACAGATCGGGCGGCAGGCGCTGGGTGGCAGATTGAGCGCGGCACAGCGCCACCGCGCCGCGCTTGCTGGCCGTGCCCAGTTCGGCCAGCCATTCGCCATCACGCCCGTTAAACAGCGCCAGCGGCGTGCCGCTTCCCTTGCGCATGACAGAAACCAGATAATGCGCCTGATCCTGCGACAGGGCTATCTCTTGCCCCGCCCCCAAAGGCTGCTCTACAAAGAGCCTGATTTTCGCGCGCATGCTGTCACTGTCCATGAGGCCCAGAATATGACCGGAAACGACCAAAGGCCAGAGGCTCCGACAGCGCAAGGCAGCGTGGCGGATGCGGTTGCGCGCAATTGGGTGGATCGCTACGCCCCGGCGCAGGCAAAGCCTTATTTGCGGCTGTCGCGGGCTGACAGGCCGATTGGCACATGGCTTTTGCTGCTGCCCTGCTGGTGGGGTGTGTTTCTGGGCGCGGCCTCGCAGCCAGAGACAGCGGGCTGGCTGACCGTCTGGATCGTGCTGGGCTGCGGCATTGGCGCGATTCTGATGCGGGGCGCAGGCTGCACATGGAATGACATTACTGACCGCGATATAGATGACAAAGTGGCGCGCACGCGGTCGCGCCCTTTGCCATCGGGCCAGGTGAATATGCGGCAAGCCCTGATCTGGATGGGCGCGCAGGCCGGTATTGCGGCGCTGATTCTGTTCACCTTCAACTGGGCCGCAGTCGGGCTGGGGGTGCTCTCGCTGGGGTTGGTGGCGATTTACCCCTTTGCCAAGCGGTTCACATGGTGGCCGCAAATCTTTCTGGGGCTTGCCTTCAACTGGGGTGCAGTGCTGGCCTGGACAGCGCAGACAGGGGCGCTTGGCCTGCCTGCGGTGTTTCTGTATCTGGCGGGCATATGCTGGACGCTGTTTTATGACACGATCTATGCCCATCAAGACCGTGAGGACGATGCGCTGATTGGCGTGAAATCCACCGCGCGGCTGTTTGGCACGAATACGGAAACATGGTTGCGGGGGTTTTTGCTGGCGACGGTGGTGTTCATGTCGCTTGCGGTTATCTACGCGCTTTCGGCTGTGGCCGACCCGTTGAAAATGTCCCTGGGCCTGGCTGGGGCCTGGGCGATGGGCTGGCATATGAACTGGCAGCTGGGCCAGCTGGATATAGATGACACGGAAAGGTGTTTGGCGCTGTTCCGTTCCAACAGGGATGCGGGCTTGCTGGTTGCGCTGTTTCTTGCCATCACCATTTTCGCGTGATTGCGCCTGTAGCTGCAAGGCGCTAGGGAACCAGCATGAAAGAGCAAATCTTACAGGTTTTGCAGCGGGTGATTGGGTCTGTCCTGCCTTTGGCGGGCAGATACAAGGGGGGTCTGCTGATGGCTGCCAGCTTTGGGCTGGCGCTGGCGGGATCATTTGGGGCGGCCACATTGGCTGCGCGCGGGATCGAATATGTGGTTGCCCGCGATGCCCAGGCGGTTCTGGCGGAAAAGGGGTTGCCTTGGGCAGAGGTGGCGACAGATGGCTTGCTTCTGACATTGCGTGGCGAAGCAGACAGCGAAGCCGCGCGCTTTCGCGCGCTGAGCGCCGTTTCCACAGTTGTCGCGGCAGAGCGCGTGATTGATGAAATTCGCGTTGCCGCCTCGGTAGAGATTGCCGCGCCGCGCTTTCAGATAGAAATTTTGCGCAATGGTCTGGATATCTCTTTGATCGGGCTGATCCCGACCAGCCTGCCAACCGAAAGCATCGTCTCGCGGATTGAAGCGATTGACCCTGAAATCTCGGTCGTGAACATGCTGGAAGCGGCGGATCACCCTGTGCCTTTCGGGTGGGAACAGGCGGCGGATTTCGGGTTGCGCGCCTTGGCGCTTATCCCCAGCAGCAAGATTTCCATCAGCGCTGATCAGGTGGAAGTCAGCGGCCTTGCTGGCAGCGAACGCCAGCGCGATCAGTGGCGCGAGCAGCTGATGCGCGAGCGTCCGCGCGGGCTGATTGCCAGTATCAGCATTTCTGCGCCGCGCCCTGTCATCTCGCCCTTCACGCTGCGCTTTGTGATGGATGAGGATGGCGGCGCGCGCTTTGACGCCTGCGCCGCAGACACATCCGAGGCCCGCGCTGCGATATTGCGCGCAGGCCGTGCCGCCGGGGCGCAAGGCGCGATAGATTGTGTCATCGGGCTTGGCAGCCCTTCGCCGCGCTGGCAGGTTGCCGCATCGGAATCGATTGCCGCGCTGGCTGCGATGGGGGAAGGCAGTGTCACTTTGGCCGATATGGATATCTCTCTTATCGTGCCGCATACTGTTTCGGCCGAAGCTTTGGCGCGCGCTGCCGCCGATCTGGAACAGCGCCTGCCCGATGTGTTTTCGTTGCAAACGCTGCGCTTGCCGCCCGATGGCGATGATCCCGTGCGCGGGGATGAGGCGATAGAATTCGTAGCCAGCCTGGGCGAAGATGGCGTTGTTTTGTTACGGGGATACATGATTGATGACCGCTCTCGCGAGGCCGTGCAGGCCTTGGCGCGGGCCGAATTTGGCATGAATGCCGTGCGCGCGAATTTGCGCATAGATCCCGATCTGCCCGAAGGCTGGCCCGTGCGCGCGCTTTTGGCCGTGGATATGCTGGGCCAGATGGAACATGGCAGCGTGCGGATGCGCCCTGACCGGTTTGATATTCGCGGTGTCACGGGCGATGCCACAACAGCCGACAGGGTGTCGCGACTGATGACAGAGCGGCTGGGCAGCGGCGCAGTTTTCGCGCTGGATATCCGCTATGATGAACGGCTTGATCCGGTTGCCATGCAGCCAACGCCGGGGCGCTGCGAGGATTGGATCACAGAGGTTGTGACCGAACAGAAAATCACCTTCGACCCCGGTTCGGCAACGATAGACAACGCCGCCGGGCGCGTGATGGACAAGCTGGCCGAAATCCTGCGCGACTGTGGCCGGTTGGAGATGGAAGTGGCGGGCCATACGGACAGCCAAGGCCGGTTGGAAACCAATATGCGCCTAAGCCAGCAACGCGCCGAGGCCGTGATTGCGGGCCTTCTGGCGCGGGGCGCATTGGTGGCGGATTTCGTGGCCAGAGGGTATGGGCCGGAATTTCCCGTGGCGGATAATGGCACGGCAGAGGGGCGCGAGGCCAACCGGCGGATCGAGTTTCAGTTGATTGGCGCTTCGGCAGAGGCCGCAGCAGCAGAACGCGGCGCGCCAGTTCAGGCCGATGCGCCACCGCCAGAACCGCGCGACGAATCAGATTTGGAAATTGTGGTCACAACAGGTGCGGGCGACAACCCGCGCCCACAGGCGCGGCCCGCAAGATGACGGCGAATATTGGGCTGGAATGGCCGCGCCCACAGTGTAAACTGGGCCGCGATAAGGGAAGAAGATGAACCGCACAGAATTTGTCATTGTCACGGCGCTTATCCTGTTTGTGGCCTTTGCGCTTGGCTGGGCAACGAATTGGCTTGTCCACCGCTTTACCCGCGTGCGCCAATCCGATCTCAGCGAGTTGGATCGCATGGCCCAGGCCCTGCACGAGGCCGAATTGATCCGCGATCAGGCGATTGAATATGTAGAAACCCGCGAACGTGATCTGACCAGCCGCCTAAGCCAGGCCGAAGCAGAACTGAACGCCGCCATGAGCGCATTGCGCGAGGCGCGGGTGGAGGCCGAATATTACCGCGCCCAGGCGCAGGGTCTGAATTCCTGACAAGGTTTGCCTGGGTATTGGGGGCCGATTGTTGCGGGTTGACGCCCCCACCGCCAGATATACCTTCACAGGCGCATTGCTCCCCCCAAAGGCGCTTCCAGTCGGGCGCGGCTGACAGCACTCTTTCGCGCTGGAATTTGCAATTTAGCCCTTGGCTTTGCGCGCCACAGCGTCTAAGACACGCTGCGTTGTGGTGTCAGGCTATTGTCTGGGGCCTTCAACGATTCGTCCGAGACGGTGGGTGATGGGTTCCATCATAAATCCTGCCTGAGACGGGAATGGAACATTTCTGCTTCCGGGGGTTTTCCTCGGGCGATTTGGGAAGGCCCGTTCGGACTTCATGCCAGATGCAAATCTGGTGTAACGAGCCGGGGGGGTAACCCTCTAATAATTGGAGAGACCTTGTGGATAGAGCCCAAAAAGAGAAAGTGGTCGAGGAACTCGGCCAGATCTTCGAAAGCTCTGGCGTGGTTGTGGTAGCACAATACACGGGCCTCACGGTTGCTGAGATGCAGGTTCTGCGCGCACGCATGCGTGATGCGGGCGGGGCTGTACGCGTCGCCAAGAACAAGCTCGCCAAAATCGCCCTGGAAGGAAAGCCCTGCGAAAGCATGTCGCCCCTTCTGACCGGTATGACCGTTCTTGCCTATTCCGAAGATCCTGTCGCAGCTGCGAAAGTGATCGAGGACTATGCCAAAGATAACCAGAAGCTGGTTATTCTTGGTGGTGCAATGGGTGAAACGGCACTTGATGCCGCCGGTGTCAAAGCTGTGGCTTCCATGCCTTCGCGCGAAGAGCTTATTGCTCAGGTCGTGTCGTGCATCGGTGCTCCGGCTGCGAATATCGCCGGTGCGATTGGCGCCCCTGCTTCAAATATTGCCAGCATTCTCACCACGCTCGAAGAGCGCGAGGCGGCATAAGCAACCTTTGGCCCGCGTGGCGCATTCGCGCTCGCGTTGGACACTCAAACCTGAACAGAATGGAACGATACAATGGCTGATCTTAAAGCACTTGCAGAGCAAATCGTGAACCTCACGCTGCTCCAAGCTCAGGAACTGAAAACAATCCTGAAAGACGAATACGGCATCGAGCCTGCTGCTGGCGGCGCTGTGATGATGGCTGGCCCGGCTGCTGGCCCGGCTGCTGCCGAAGAAGAGAAAACAGAATTCGACGTCATCCTGGTGGATGCCGGCGCAAACAAAATCTCTGTCATCAAAGAAGTTCGCGCGATCACCGGTCTGGGCCTGAAAGAAGCCAAGGATCTGGTCGAAGCTGGCGGCAAGGCTGTTAAAGAAGCTGCGTCCAAGGACGAAGCTGAAGAGATCAAGAAGAAGCTTGAAGAAGCTGGCGCGAAGGTCGAACTCAAGTAATCGGGCGGGATGCGCAGCATCTCGACCCTGTGAATACAAACTGGGGCTGGTTGATCCAGCCCCAGTTTATCGCTGTTTCTGGACAAGGCTTTGGGGCCTGCATGGCAAGAGCCTTGTCCAGGGAAAGTGATCGGCTCGGGAGTGCGCCTGTGGGAGGGCGCGCAGGAATAGAGCCCCACACCCGTTTCGCAAGCGGCCGGCGGCTGAGGCCCGTCAGCCCGCCCGCCCGCGAAGACCAGGAAAGGTGATGACGCGCATGGCTCCGTCCTATGTTGGCCAGAAACGTATCCGCAAGATGTTTGGCAAGATCCGCGAAGTGCTGGAGATGCCGAATCTGATAGAGATTCAACGATCATCCTATGATTTGTTCCTTCGCTCTGGCGATGCTGAAAAGCCGCTGGATGGCGAAGGGATCATGGGCGTATTCCAGTCCGTATTCCCGATCAAGGATTTCAACGAAACCGCAACGCTGGAATTCGTGAAATACGAGCTGGAAAAGCCGAAATACGATATTGACGAATGCATGCAGCGCGACATGACCTATGCCGCCCCCCTGAAGGTGACGCTGCGTTTGATCGTGTTTGATATTGATGAAGATACAGGCGCGAAATCCGTAAAGGATATCAAGGAACAAGACGTGTTCATGGGCGATATGCCGCTGATGACACCGAACGGGACATTCGTTGTGAATGGCACCGAGCGCGTGGTGGTCAGCCAGATGCACCGCTCTCCCGGTGTGTTCTTTGACCATGATCAGGGCAAGACCCATTCCTCTGGCAAGCTGTTGTTCCAGTGCCGCATCATTCCCTATCGCGGGTCTTGGCTCGATTTTGAATTTGACGCCAAGGATCAGGTTTTCGCGCGCATTGACCGGCGCCGCAAATTGCCGGTGACAACCCTGCTTTATGCCCTTGGCATGGATCAGAACGCGATCATGAAGGCCTATTACAACACGGTCACATTCGCGCTGCGCAAGAATAAGGGCTGGGTCACAAAGTTCTTCCCGGAGCGCGTGCGCGGCACCCGCCCCACGGTGGATCTGGTCGATGCCGCCACGGGCGAAGTGATTTGCAAAGCCGGTGACAAGATGACACCGCGCGCCGTGAAAAAGCTGATAGACGAGGCCAAGGTAAGCGACCTGCTGGTTCCCTTCGATGCGATCGTGGGCCGCTATGTGGCGCATGACATCATCAACCCCGAAACAGGCGAGATTTACGTCGAGGCCGGGGATGAGCTGACATGGGATCTGGACAAGGATGGCGAAGTCAAGGGCGGCACGCTGAAAGTGCTGCTGGACAATGACATCACCGAGATTGAAGTTCTGGATATCGATGGTGTCAATGTTGGCCCCTATATCCGCAACACCATGGCCGCCGATAAAAACTGGAGCCGTGATGGCGCGTTGATGGATATCTACCGCGTCATGCGTCCGGGAGAGCCGCCCACGGTTGATACAGCCTCGGCGCTGTTTGGCCAGCTGTTCTTTGATGCCGAGCGGTATGATCTGTCTGCCGTGGGCCGCGTGAAAATGAACATGCGCCTGCAACTGGATGCGCCCGATACGCTGCGCACCCTGCGGTCGGAAGATATCATTGCCTGTGTGCGTGGGCTGGTGGAATTGCGCGATGGCAAGGGCGAGGTGGATGATATTGACCACCTTGGCAACCGCCGCGTGCGTTCCGTGGGCGAGCTGATGGAAAATCAGTATCGCGTGGGCCTGTTGCGCATGGAGCGCGCGATCCGCGAGCGTATGTCCTCGGTCGAGATTGACACGGTCATGCCGCAAGATCTGATCAACGCCAAGCCTGCAGCTGCGGCGGTGCGCGAATTCTTCGGTTCCAGCCAGTTGTCGCAATTCATGGATCAGACCAACCCTCTGTCCGAAGTGACCCACAAGCGCCGCCTTTCGGCGCTTGGGCCAGGTGGTCTGACACGCGAGCGCGCAGGGTTCGAGGTGCGCGACGTGCACCCCACCCATTATGGCCGCATGTGCCCGATTGAAACGCCCGAAGGCCAGAATATCGGCCTTATCAACTCTCTCGCAACTTTCGCGCGGGTGAATAAATATGGGTTCATTGAAACACCTTACCGCAAGGTGAACAATGGGCAGGTGACGGATGAGGTTGTGTATCTGTCCGCCACCGAAGAACAGCGCCACACGGTTGCGCAGGCCAATGCGCAGCTGGACGAGAATATGCGCTTCGTCAATGATCTGGTCTCTACCCGCAAGGGTGGGGATTTCATGCTCAACCCGTCAGACTCTGTCGATCTGATTGACGTTTCGCCCAAGCAGCTTGTTTCGGTTGCGGCCTCGCTTATTCCGTTTCTGGAAAATGACGATGCCAACCGCGCGCTGATGGGTTCCAACATGATGCGGCAGGCCGTGCCATTGTTGCAGGCCGATGCACCTTTGGTGGGCACAGGCATTGAAAGCGTGGTTGCCCGCGATTCCGGTGCGGCGATCATGGCGCGCCGGGCTGGTGTGATTGATCAGGTCGATGCACAGCGTATCGTTGTGCGCGCAACAGAGATGTTGGAGCCGGGCGAACCGGGTGTGGATATCTACCGCATGCGCAAGTTCAAGCGTTCCAACCAGTCATCCTGCATCAACCAGCGCCCGCTGGTGAAGGTGGGCGATCATGTGACGCGCGGCGAAGTGATTGCCGATGGCCCCTGCACCGATATGGGTGAATTGGCTGTGGGGCGGAATGTGGTCGTGGCCTTCATGCCGTGGAATGGCTACAACTATGAGGATTCGATCCTCATTTCAGAGCGTATCCTGAAGGATGATGTGTTCACCTCGATCCATATTGATGAATATGAGATCGCGGCACGTGACACCAAGCTTGGCCCCGAAGAGATTACGCGCGACATCCCCAATGTGGGCGAAGAAGCGCTGCGCAATCTGGACGAGGCCGGGATTGTCTATGTGGGTGCCGAAGTGCAGGCGGGCGATATTCTGGTGGGCAAGGTAACGCCCAAGGGCGAAAGCCCGATGACACCGGAAGAAAAGCTGTTGCGCGCGATCTTTGGCGAAAAAGCGTCTGATGTGCGCGACACATCCTTGCGCCTGCCGCCGGGGGCTTATGGCACGATCGTTGAAGTGCGAGTGTTCAACCGTCATGGTGTGGACAAGGATGAACGCGCCCTGCAAATAGAGCGGGAAGAGATTGAACGCCTGTCACGCGACCGCGATGACGAGCTGGAAATCCTGGAGCGCAACATCTACGGCCGTCTGCGCCAGCTGATCCTTGGCAAAACGGCTGTCAAAGGCCCCAAAGGCGTGAAAGCCAATTCCGAGATTAACGAGGAATTGCTGGAAAGCCTGAGCCGTGGCCAGTGGTGGCAACTTGCCCTTGCCGACGAGGCCGAGGCGCAGGAAGTGGAAGCGCTGAACGCCCTTTACGACCAGCAGAAGCGCCAGTTGCAGGCCCGCTTTGATGACAAGGTGGAAAAAGTGCGCCGTGGCGATGATCTGCCACCCGGTGTGATGAAGATGGTCAAAGTCTTTGTCGCGGTAAAGCGCAAGCTGCAAGCTGGTGACAAGATGGCCGGGCGCCACGGGAACAAGGGTGTGATTTCCAAGGTTGTGCCGATGGAAGACATGCCGTTTCTGGCCGATGGCACAACCGTTGACATGGTTCTGAACCCGCTGGGTGTGCCGTCGCGCATGAATGTGGGGCAGATTCTGGAAACACATATGGGCTGGGCGCTGCGTGGCCTTGGTGTGCAGATTGACGAAGCGTTGCAGGAATACCGTCGCTCTGGCGATATGACCCCTGTCCGCGAAGCCATGCGCATCGGGTACGGCGATGATTTCTACCATGAGGTCTTTGACGGCATGGATGAAGAGGCGCTGGTTGAATCCGCTTCCACCGTGACGAAAGGTGTGCCCATCGGGACGCCGGTGTTTGACGGTGCGAAAGAGGCCGATGTGAATGACGCGCTTACCCGCGCGGGCTTTGATACATCGGGCCAGTCGGTTGTGTTCGATGGCCGCACGGGCGAGCAATTCGCACGGTCGGTGACAGTGGGTGTGAAATACATGCTCAAACTGCACCACTTGGTCGATGACAAGTTGCACGCACGTTCGACCGGGCCTTACAGCCTTGTCACGCAGCAGCCACTGGGCGGCAAGGCCCAGTTCGGTGGCCAGCGTCTGGGGGAGATGGAGGTCTGGGCACTGGAAGCCTATGGCGCAGCCTATACGCTTCAGGAAATGCTGACCGTCAAATCCGATGACGTGGCAGGCCGCACCAAGGTTTATGAATCGATCGTCAAGGGCGAGGACAATTTCGAGGCCGGTGTGCCAGAGAGCTTTAACGTGCTCGTGAAAGAAGTCCGTGGCCTCGGCCTGAACATGGAACTCCTGGATTCGGAAGAGGAAGGCTAAGGGCGCGTGACATCCCGCACCCTGCGCACCGCGCGCGGGGTGCAGGGCCTATGCCCCTTTCCCTTTCCCGATCCGAGCCTTTCAAGGATAGACAAATGAACCAGGAACTGACCACAAATCCGTTCAACCCCTTGGCCCAGACCAAGACATTCGACCAGATTCGCGTTTCTCTGGCCTCGCCAGAGAGGATTCTCTCATGGTCTTATGGCGAGATCAAAAAGCCGGAAACCATCAATTACCGCACGTTCAAGCCAGAGCGTGACGGCCTGTTCTGCGCGCGTATCTTTGGCCCGATCAAGGATTACGAATGCTTGTGCGGCAAGTACAAGCGCATGAAATATCGCGGCGTTGTCTGCGAAAAATGCGGTGTGGAAGTCACGCTGCAAAAAGTGCGCCGCGAGCGGATGGGCCATATCGAACTGGCCGCCCCTGTTGCGCATATCTGGTTTCTGAAATCCCTGCCGTCGCGCATTGGCCTGATGCTGGATATGACCCTGCGCGATCTGGAGCGTATTCTTTACTTCGAGAATTACGTTGTCATCGAACCGGGCCTGACAGACCTCAGCTATGGCCAGCTGATGAGCGAGGAAGAATTCCTTGACGCGCAGGATCAGTATGGCGCCGATGCCTTTACCGCCAATATCGGCGCAGAGGCCATTCGCGAAATGCTGGCCAATATTGATCTGGAAGATGAAGCCTCGCGCCTGCGCGAAGAGCTGAAAGAAGCCAAGGGCGAATTGAAGCCCAAGAAGATCATCAAGCGCCTGAAAGTGGTGGAGCATTTCATCGAATCCGGCAACCGCCCGGAATGGATGGTGCTGACAGTGCTGCCGGTGATCCCGCCAGAACTGCGCCCGCTGGTGCCGCTGGATGGTGGCCGTTTCGCAACATCCGATCTGAATGATCTGTATCGCCGCGTGATCAACCGCAATAACCGCCTGAAGCGCCTGATTGAACTGCGCGCGCCCGATATCATCGTGCGCAATGAAAAGCGCATGCTGCAAGAAGCGGTGGATGCACTGTTTGACAATGGCCGCCGGGGCCGCGTGATCACGGGCAATAACAAGCGCCCGCTGAAATCGCTGTCGGATATGCTGAAAGGCAAACAGGGCCGCTTCCGTCAGAACTTGCTTGGCAAGCGGGTGGATTTCTCTGGCCGTTCGGTGATCGTGACAGGGCCGGAACTGAAGCTGCATCAATGCGGCCTGCCCAAGAAGATGGCGCTGGAACTGTTCAAGCCCTTCATCTATTCGCGGCTGGAGGCCAAGGGCCTGTCCAGCACTGTGAAGCAGGCGAAAAAGCTGGTCGAGAAAGAGCGCCCCGAAGTTTGGGATATTCTGGACGAGGTGATCCGCGAGCACCCGGTTTTGTTGAACCGCGCGCCCACCTTGCACCGTCTGGGCATTCAGGCGTTTGAACCGATCCTGATTGAAGGCAAGGCAATCCAGCTTCATCCGCTGGTCTGTTCGGCCTTCAACGCCGATTTTGACGGCGATCAGATGGCCGTGCATGTGCCCTTGTCGCTGGAAGCCCAGCTTGAAGCGCGCGTGTTGATGATGTCCACCAACAACGTGCTGTCCCCGGCCAATGGTGCGCCGATCATCGTTCCGTCACAGGATATGGTGCTTGGGCTTTACTATGTGTCGATGATGCGCGAGGGCCTGAAAGGCGAGGGCATGATCTTCGCCTCTATTGAAGAGGTGGAACATGCTTTGGCGGCGGGCGAAGTGCATCTGCACGCCAAAATCCAGTGCCGTGTGAAGCAGATTGACGAAGACGGCAATGAAGTTCTGCGCCGCTTTGAAACCACGCCGGGGCGCCTGCGCCTTGGTGCGCTTCTGCCCATGAACGCAAAGGCACCGTTCGAACTGGTGAACCGCCTGTTGCGCAAGAAAGATGTGCAGACGGTGATTGATAACGTCTACCGCTATTGCGGCCAGAAAGAATCGGTCATCTTCTGTGATCAGATCATGGGCCTTGGCTTCCGCGAGGCATTCCGCGCCGGGATTTCCTTTGGCAAGGATGACATGCTTATCCCGGATGCCAAATGGGAGCTGGTGAATGAGACCCGCGATCAGGTAAAAGAGTTTGAACAGCAATATCTGGATGGTTTGATCACCCAGGGCGAGAAATACAACAAAGTTGTAGATGCCTGGTCAAAATGTTCCGATGCTGTGGCAAACGCCATGATGGGCGAAATCTCTGCCGTGCGCCGCGATGAAGAAGGGCGCGAGCTGGAGCCGAATTCGGTTTACATGATGTCCCATTCCGGCGCGCGCGGTTCGCCCGCCCAGATGAAGCAGCTTGGCGGTATGCGCGGCCTGATGGCCAAACCGTCGGGCGAGATCATTGAGACGCCGATCATCTCGAACTTCAAGGAAGGTCTGACCGTTCTTGAATACTTCAACTCGACGCACGGGGCGCGCAAAGGCCTGGCAGATACGGCGCTGAAAACCGCCAACTCTGGCTACCTGACACGCCGTCTGGTGGATGTGGCGCAAGATTGCATCGTGCGCAGCGATGATTGCGGCACAGATCGTTTCATCACGGCGCAAGCGGCGGTGAATGATGGTGAAGTGGTGTCATCGCTGGGCGAGCGCGTTCTGGGCCGTGTTGCGGCAGAGGATGTGATTGATCCCGCATCGGGCGAAATTCTTGTCACGCGCAATTCGCTTATCGAAGAGCGCGAGGCCGATATGATCGAGGCGTCTGGCATTGCCGCTGTCAAGATCCGCTCGCCCCTGACATGCGAGGCCGAAGAAGGCGTTTGCACCAAGTGCTACGGGCGCGATCTGGCCCGCGGCACATTGGTAAACAAGGGCGAGGCCGTGGGCATTATTGCCGCGCAATCCATCGGCGAGCCTGGCACACAGCTGACCATGCGCACCTTCCACATTGGCGGGATTGCGCAGGGCGGCAGCCAGTCCTTCCAAGAGGCCAATGCGGCGGGGCGTGTGGAATTGCGCAATGCGCAGACCATCGCCAATTCGTCGGGTGATCTGATTGTTTCTGGCCGGTCGATGCAGGTTGTCATCATTGATGAGAACAATATCGAACGGGCAACTTTCAAGCCCGGCTATGGTGCGAAACTGTTTGTCCAGGATGGCGCGCAGGTGGAACGCGGGGCCAAGCTGTTCGAATGGGATCCCTACACCCTGCCGATCATTGCCGAAACACCGGGCCGCGTGCGCTTTGTGGATCTGGTTGCGGGCCTTTCGGTGCGCGATGAGACCGATGAAGCCACAGGCATGACCCAGAAAATCGTGACCGATTGGCGCTCTGTGCCCAAAGGTGGCGATCTGAAGCCCGAAGTTATCCTGATGGAGCCAGCCACCGGAGAGCCGGTGCGCAACGAGGCCGGCAACCCGATCACCTATCCCATGTCCGTGGATGCCGTTCTTTCGGTGGAAGATGGGCAGGATATTCAGGCCGGTGATGTTGTGGCCCGTATTCCGCGCGAAGGCGCCAAGACCAAGGACATCACCGGGGGTCTGCCCCGCGTGGCCGAATTGTTCGAAGCCCGCCGCCCGAAAGACCATGCCATCATCTGTGAAATTGATGGCTATGTGCGCTTCGAGAAGGACTACAAGAACAAGCGCCGCATCAAAATCCAGCCTGTCGATGACACGCTGGAACCAGCGGAATACCTTGTCCCCAAAGGCAAGCATATTCCGGTGCAGGAAGGTGATTTCGTCCAGCGTGGCGATTACATCATGGATGGCAACCCCGCCCCCCATGACATCTTGCGCATTCTGGGGATCGAGGCGCTGGCAAACTACCTGATCGACGAGGTGCAGGATGTGTACCGCTTGCAGGGCGTGAAGATCAACGACAAGCATATTGAAGTGATCGTGCGCCAGATGCTGCAAAAGTGGGAAATCCTGGACAGCGGCGAAACCACGCTGCTGAAGGGCGAGCATGTGGACAAGGACGAGTTTGACGCGATGAACGACAAGGCCCTTGCCATGGGGCTGGAACCTGCCAAGGGCGAGCCGATCCTTCTGGGGATCACCAAGGCCAGCCTGCAAACGCGCAGCTTCATCTCTGCGGCCTCGTTCCAGGAAACCACGCGCGTGCTGACCGAAGCTTCGGTTCAGGGCAAGCGGGATCACCTGTTGGGCCTGAAAGAGAATGTCATCGTGGGCCGTCTGATTCCGGCGGGCACAGGTGGCGTTGTCACCAAGGCACGCCAGATCGCGGCAGAGCGTGACCGCAAGGTTCTGGATGCCCGCCGCGCCGAGGCAGAGGCCGCCGCCGCATTGGCTGCGCCCACTGCCGCGCCCATGTCAGAGGCGGATATCGTCTTTGGCAAGCGCCCGGAATAATCCGGCCCCGTTCAAAAGCCAGACCCCCGCAGCCCCGTGCTGCGGGGGTTTCTCTTTGGCCCGGTGCAGGCCGGGGCCGGGCTGCGCGCAACGCCCGCAACGCGCATTTGCATAGCTGCCCGAAGTGTTATACCCACACTCTGATCCTTGCGCATTTTGTGACCCATGCAGCCGGATATTGCGCCCAAGTTGCCTGTCTGTGCTGGCTGCATTGGGGTGCAATCGCTGGTCTTGTCGGGGCGGGAAATGCGCCTTTGTTCTGACCACTCCACGCGCGCGGGCTGGCGCTGCACCCCAAGGGCCACATGGAAAACGACAATCTGCGGGCCGCGCTGTTCATGATGGCCGGAACCGGGGCCTACACCATCAATGATGTGTTTCTGAAACTGGCGGGCGGCAGTTTGCCCATGTTCCAGATATTGCTGTTGCGCGGGATTGTGGTGTGCCTGTTTTTCGGGGTCTTGCTGTGGCGCGTGCGTGCGCAGCTATCGGGGCTGGCCCGGCGCGATGTGAAACTTCTGGCCCTGCGCAGCGTGGCCGAAGCTGCGGTTGCCTATTTCTTTCTGACAGCGCTGTTCAACATGCCGATTGCCAATCTGACTGCACTTTTGCAGGCTGTGCCGCTGACCGTGGCCCTGGCGGCCTTTGTTGTGCTGAAAGAGCCGCTGGGATGGCGGCGCATGTTGGCCATTGTGATCGGGTTTTGTGGGGTGCTGATCATTGTGCGCCCCGGCGCGGACGGGTTTACCATCTATGCGCTATCGGCGGTTGTGGCCGTGGCCATGATTACCGTGCGCGATCTGGCAACGCGGATGCTGACACGCTCTGTTCCCTCTGTGCTGGTGGCATTTACCGCATCTTGTGGGGTGATGGTGTTTGGCGCTGTGGGCAGTTTGCGGGAAATATGGGTCATGCCCGATCTGTTTGGCTGGCTGTGGTTGTTGGGGGCAAGCGTGTTCATCATTGGCGGCTATATCCTGACAATCCTTGCCATGCGCACGGGGGAACTGACATTCGCAGCCCCGTTCCGCTATGCGGCGCTGTTGTTTGCGCTGGTTGCAGGCTGGCTGGTTTTTGGCGAATGGCCCGATGCGCTTACCTTTGTCGGGGCCACGATTGTGGTGGCAACAGGGCTGTTCACCCTATGGCGAGAACGCCAGATCCGGCTTGCAATCCGCCGCACCTAGCAAGCTGCGTCACCCCTGTTGACAAGCCCCGCGACTCCCCCTATACGCCACCCACCTGAGCTGTATGGCCAAGCGCCGCGCGGTAACTGGTATCAGAATTGTAGTGGTCATGATCCGGGCCAAGATGCCCCGATCCTCTGGAATTCCACCGCGGCGCCCCTGAATGGGACGCAAGCGGTTTTATGCGTTCTGCGTTCCAAGCGTAGAACCATGCGATAGAGAGGCGCGAAAGCGCCGTGTAACACGGGTTGAAACGGGAAGAACCGGAATGCCAACGATCCAACAGCTGATCCGCAAGCCGCGGCAGCCGAAAGTCAAGCGCTCCAAGTCGCAGCATCTGGAGCAGTGCCCCCAGAAACGCGGCGTTTGCACGCGCGTCTATACCACCACCCCGAAAAAGCCGAACTCGGCCATGCGGAAGGTTGCGAAAGTGCGCCTTACCAATGGGTTCGAGGTTATCAGCTATATTCCGGGCGAAAAACACAACTTGCAGGAGCACTCTGTGGTGCTGATCCGCGGGGGTCGCGTCAAAGACCTTCCGGGCGTGCGTTACCACATCCTGCGCGGTGTTCTGGATACTCAGGGCGTTAAAGACCGCAAGCAGCGCCGCTCGAAATACGGCGCGAAGCGTCCGAAGTAAGGAGAGTCATAGATGTCTCGTCGTCACGCCGCTGAAAAGCGCGAAATCCTGCCTGACGCCAAGTTTGGTGACAAGGTTCTGTCCAAGTTCATGAACAACCTCATGATCGATGGCAAGAAATCCGTTGCCGAATCGATCGTGTATAACGCGATGGATCGTGTTGAGAAGAAACTCAAGCGCGCGCCCATCGAAGTGTTCCACGAAGCGCTGGACAATATCAAACCCTCCGTCGAGGTGCGTTCGCGCCGCGTTGGTGGTGCAACCTATCAGGTTCCTGTCGAAGTGCGCCCAACGCGCCGCGAAGCGCTGGCAATCCGCTGGCTGATCAAAGCCGCGCGCACCCGCAACGAGAACACGATGGAAGAGCGTCTGGCCGGAGAGCTGGTGGATGCTGTCAACTCGCGCGGTTCCGCTGTCAAGAAGCGGGAAGATACCCATAAAATGGCCGATGCCAACAAGGCCTTCAGCCATTACCGCTGGTAATCCCGTCACCCTGCAAGCCTGAGGACAAGATATCATGGCACGCGAATACCCCCTTGATCGCTACCGCAACTTCGGGATCATGGCGCATATCGACGCTGGTAAAACCACAACAACAGAACGTATTCTGTTCTACACCGGCAAGTCGCACAAGATTGGTGAAGTTCATGATGGCGCCGCCACCATGGATTGGATGGAGCAAGAGCAAGAGCGTGGCATCACGATCACCTCGGCTGCGACCACCACTTTCTGGGAAAAGACGATTGATGGCGCTGCGCCCCTGAGCGAGAAGCACCGCTTCAATATCATCGACACCCCCGGCCACGTTGACTTCACCATCGAGGTGGAGCGGTCTTTGGCCGTTCTGGATGGCGCAATCTGCCTTCTGGACGGCAACGCAGGTGTAGAGCCGCAGACAGAAACTGTCTGGCGTCAGGCCGACCGTTACAAAGTGCCGCGGATCGTCTTTGTGAACAAGATGGACAAGATCGGCGCAGATTTCTTCAACTGCGTAAAAATGATCAAGGATCGCACGGGCGCAACCCCGCTGCCGATCCAGCTGCCCATCGGTGCCGAAGACAAGCTGGAAGGCATTATCGATCTGATCACCATGGAAGAGTGGACATGGAAAGGCGAGGATCTGGGCGCAAGCTGGACTCGTCAGGCCATCCGCGAAGACCTGTTGGCAGAGGCCGAAGAATGGCGCGCAAACATGATCGAAACTGTTGTCGATCAGGATGACGCCGTGATGGAAGCCTATCTGGAAGGCCAGGAGCCAGACCAGGACACGCTGCGCCGCCTGATCCGCAAGGGCACGCTGGCGCTGGATTTCGTGCCTGTCTGCACCGGGTCTGCGTTCAAGAACAAAGGTGTTCAGCCACTGCTGAACGCTGTGATCGACTATCTGCCCAGCCCGCTGGATGTGCCTGCCTATATGGGCTTCGCCCCCGGCGACGAGACAGAAACCCGCAACATTCCGCGTTCTGCGGATGATGCGCTGCCTTTCTCTGCGCTGGCGTTCAAGATCATGAACGACCCCTTCGTCGGCTCGCTGACCTTCACGCGCATCTATTCTGGCGCGCTGAAAAAAGGCGATCAGATGATGAATTCGACCAAGGGCAAAAAAGAGCGCGTTGGCCGCATGATGATGATGCACGCCATCAACCGCGAAGAAATTGACGAGGCTTGGGCCGGTGATATCATCGCGCTGGCTGGTCTGAAAGAAACCACCACGGGCGACACGCTGTGTGACCCTGCAAAGCAGGTGGTTCTGGAAACTATGACCTTCCCAGACCCCGTGATCGAAATCGCGGTAGAGCCGAAGACAAAGAACGACCAGGAAAAGATGAGCCAGGGTCTGGCCCGTCTTGCTGCCGAAGACCCCTCTTTCCGTGTGGAAACCGATCTCGAATCGGGCCAGACGATCATGAAGGGCATGGGCGAATTGCATCTGGAAATTCTGGTCGATCGTCTGAAGCGCGAATTCAAGGTGGAAGCGAATATCGGTGCGCCGCAGGTGGCCTATCGTGAAACGATCAGCCATAAGATTGAACACACCTATACGCATAAGAAACAGTCGGGCGGCTCTGGCCAGTTCGCAGAGGTCAAGCTGGAAATCTGCCCAACAGAACCGGGCGAGGGCTACAGCTTCGAATCTCGCGTTGTGGGTGGGACAGTTCCGAAGGAATATGTGCCGGGTGTTGAAAAAGGCATCAAATCGGTGATGGATAGCGGGCCTTTGGCTGGCTTCCCTGTGATAGATTTCAAAGTGGCGCTGCTGGATGGTAAATACCACGATGTGGACTCGTCCGTTCTCGCCTTCGAGATTGCGGCACGGATGGCAATGCGTGAAGGTCTGAAAAAGGCTGGCGCGAAGCTGCTGGAACCGATGATGAAAGTCGAAGTTGTGACGCCTGAGGAATATACAGGCTCGATCATCGGCGATCTGACATCACGCCGGGGTCAGGTGACTGGCCAAGACCAGCGCGGCAATGCGATTGCAATCAATGCCTTCGTGCCGCTGGCCAATATGTTTGGCTATATCAACACGCTGCGTTCTATGTCTTCGGGCCGTGCAAACTTCACCATGCTGTTTGACCATTACGAGCCGGTTCCGCAAAACGTCTCGGATGAAATCCAGAAGAAATTCGCCTGATAAAGCGGGTGCGTGGCAATCACGCACCTTCCCCCCTTATGGCGGCGTGACCTCACAGCCGGCCCCCGAACACGAAGGAGATGCCTCATGGCAAAGCAAAAGTTTGAACGCAACAAACCGCATGTGAACATTGGCACGATTGGCCATGTGGACCACGGCAAGACAACGCTGACAGCCGCGATCACGAAGTATTTCGGCGAATTCCGCGCCTAT
>JAUVXF010000025.1 GCA_030603695.1 Natronohydrobacter sp.
CGACAACCTGAAATTCGAGGTCGAGCTGATCGCACCCATCGCCATGGAAGAAAAACTGCGCTTCGCCATCCGTGAAGGCGGCCGCACCGTCGGCGCTGGCGTCGTGTCGAAAATTCTCAAGTAATCAGACCCTTACGCCTTGATCTTGCAAGGGGCGTGTGTGGTCACACGCCCCTTTTGCATGGATGAAGGCAATGAAATCACTCTTCGCGCGGTTTGAAGGCAAGATAAACCCCTATCCCGCCGCGCCCCCCAGCCAACCCCCCGCCACGCTTTGGGGCTTTACGCTGCATTTCGCGCGCCCTGTGCTGCCGTGGCTGGCGCTGATGTCCAGCCTCTCGGTGGTGTTTGCGATTATCGAAATCATCCTGATTGGCTATCTGGGCACGCTTGTAAACCGCATGACAGAGCTTGGCCCAGAGCGCTTTCTGGCCGAAGAGGGCGCGCGCCTGATGGGCATGGCGGGGCTGCAACTGGTGGTGCTGCCGGTGATTGCCGTCTTTGGCGCGCTGATCATGTATCAGGTGATCATGGGCAATTTCCCGCAGGCGATCCGCTGGCAGGCGCATCGCTGGATTCTGGGCCAGTCCATGGGCTATTTTCAGGATGAATTTGCAGGCCGCATTGCCACGCGCCTGTTGCAAACCGCCCTATCGGTGCGCGAAGTGGTGATGAAGCTGATGGATGTGGCGGTCTATGTGGGCGCCTATTTTCTGGGCACGCTCTGGCTTGCGGCCACGCAGGATTTCTGGCTGGCTCTGCCCTTTTTGCTGTGGTCGCTGGCCTATGGCGGGCTTTTGGCGGTGATCGTGCCGCGCTTGGGCCGTGTGTCGCAAGAACAGGCCGATGCCCGCGCGGCCATGACGGGCCGGATTGTGGACAGCTATACCAATATTGCCACGGTCAAACTGTTCAGCCATTCCGCCCGCGAAGAAAGTTATGCCCGCGCCGGGCTGGACGGGTTTTTGGCCACTGTGTACCGCCAGATGCGGCTTGTGGCGGTGCAGGATGTGGGCGTCAATATCATCAATGCCGTTCTCACAGCCGCTGTCACGGGGCTTGGCCTGTGGCTTTGGCTGCAAGGGCGGGTGGAACTGGGCGCGCTGGCCGTGGCCATCCCGCTGGCGCTGCGGCTTGGGAATATGTCACATTGGATCATGTGGGAATTCGCGGCGCTGTTTGAAAATATCGGCACTGTGCGCGATGGGGTCGCAGCCCTTGCGCAGCCGCGTGACATCTCTGACAGGCCCGATGCCGTGCCGCTTCAGGCCAAATCCGGCGCGATCCGCTATGAGGGCGTAACCTTCCGCTATGATGGCCCCGCCACCAAACGCCCCGCCGTGCTGGACGCGCTGACGCTTGATATTGCACCGGGCGAAAAGGTGGGGCTTGTAGGCCGCTCTGGCGCGGGGAAATCCACGCTGGTCAACCTGCTGTTGCGCTTTTACGATCTGGATGCAGGGCGCATCACGATTGACGGGCAGGATATCTCGCGCGTTACCCAAGACAGCCTGCGCGCCGCGATTGGCATGGTCACGCAAGATACAGCGCTTCTGCACCGCTCTGTGCGCGAAAATATCGCCTATGGCCGCCCCGATGCCACAGAGGCAGAGATATGGGCCGCTGTCGATATGGCCGAGGCGCGCGATTTCATCACCGGGCTGGCAGATGCCAAGGGCAGGCAGGGGCTGGAGGCCCATGTCGGCGAACGCGGGGTGAAACTGTCGGGCGGGCAGCGCCAGCGCATTGCCATTGCCCGCGTGGCCCTGAAGAACGCGCCCATCCTGATATTGGACGAGGCCACATCCGCCCTCGATTCCGAAGTAGAGGCCGCGATCCAGTCACAACTTACCCGCTTGATGCAGGGCAAAACCGTGATTGCGATTGCGCACAGGCTGTCAACCATCGCCGCCATGGACAGGCTGGTGGTGATGGATCAGGGCCGCATCGTGGAACAGGGCCGCCATGATCAGCTTCTGGCCCAAGGCGGGCTATATGCCCGCCTCTGGGCGCGGCAATCGGGCGGGTTTTTGCCGGAGGAGTGAGGGCGCAAGCCCCTTCGCATTGCCCCCCGGCACAGCGATTTGGCTTTCAGGCTGCGCATCGCTTGGCCCTCGCGCCCGGCGCGGAATCAAGGGCGAAGCCCGCCGCGCATCGCTGGGCCGCCCCCGGCCCGGCGATTTGGCAGCACCCTGCGCTTAGCCTGAGTTTCGCGCGGATTTTGCCGCCATAAAGTGACATAGCTCCCCTGTCGGATCGCCGCACCGCGGCCCAGCGCTGTGCGGCTTGTCTTTCTGCTCTGCCACTGGAGAAGGTTTAGATATCAGGCGCATGGTGACGGGTGGCTTTGTAGGGGCTGCGCATCGTCAGGGCCAATCGCCCGCGCGGAATCAAGGCCGCAGGCCGCCGCGCCTCAAAGGGCCGCCCCCCGGCCCGGCGATTTGGCTGCCGTGGGCGCTTAGCCTGAGTTTCGTTCGGACTTTGCTGCCATAAAGTGACATAGCCCCCCGCTCAGATCGCTGCACCGCGGCCCAGCGCTGCGCGGCTTGGGGCGGCGGCCCAGAGCATAAGCCCCCGCCCAGATCACCGCCCCTTGGCCTAGCGCTGCGCGGCTTGGCCGCCGCCCCTTATGGCGCAACCTTCGCGCAGGTGAAGAACACTAGCCTTTCAGCGCTGCCGCCACTTTGGGGGCGAAATAGCTGAGCACCCCGTCACAGCCCGCCCGCTTGAAAGCCATGAGTGATTCCAGCATCACCTTCTCTTCATTCAGCCAGCCATTTTGCACCGCTGCCATGATCATCGCATATTCGCCCGACACCTGATAGGCGAAGGTCGGGCGCTCAAAGCGGTCTTTCACGGCGCGGCAGATATCCAGATAGGGCATGCCGGGTTTGACCATCACCATATCGGCCCCCTCTGCCAGATCGCGCGCCACACAGGCCAAAGCCTCTGCCGCATTGGCCGGGTTGATCTGATAGGTGGCCTTGTCCCCCACCAGCCGGCCAGAGGCCCCCACCGCATCGCGGAATGGCCCGTAAAAGCCGGAGGCAAATTTTGCCGCATAAGACAGGATCGCCACATCGCGATGCCCCTGCGCTTCCAGCGCCATGCGCAAAGCACCAATGCGCCCATCCATCATGTCAGAGGGGCCAAGAATATCCGCCCCCGCCTCTGCTTGCGCCAGCCCCATTTTCACAAGGGCCGCGACAGTTTCATCATTCACGATCTCGCCATCAATGACAAAGCCGTCATGGCCGTTGGCATTATAGGGATCCAGCGCGATATCGGTCATCACCATCAGATCGGGGAATTCCGCTTTCAGCGCGCGAATGGCGCGATTGGTCAGGTTTTCGGGGTTCCAGGCTTCTTCGCACGTCTCTGTGCGCAGGGATTGGTCAGTATAGGGAAACAGGCAGATTGCGGGAATGCCAAGCGCATGGGCCTGTTCCGCCGCGGGCAACAGCCTGTCCAACGACAGGCGGTTCACACCGGGAAGCGAGGGGATAGGCTCGGTTATCCCCTGCCCGTCACGGATGAAGACAGGCCAGATCAGATCGGCCGCGCTCAGCCTGTGCTCCTGCACCATCTCGCGCAGGGCACGGGTGCGGCGCAGGCGGCGCATACGGGCGGCAGGGAAGGGGGCAGGGGTCATGTCTTGGGCCTTTCTCGCAGCGTTTCGCACTTGGTGCCATGATCGCCGGATGAAGGAAAGGGCAAGCTGCGCCTTGGATGACAAAAGCGCAGCCTATGCCAGCGGGGATAACACATGGCCCGTCGCATCACGCTGCTCCTGTCGGCCCGTGGCTGCACGGCGATTTTACGCGCTCCCTCACAGGGCACGGCGCGGCTAACTGTGGCTTGGTGATGGGCGACGTTGCAGGGGAACACGCGGATTGGCCCCCTCACAAAGCGCGGAATCAAGGGCGTCAGCCCGCCGCGCATCGCTGGGCCGCCCCCCGGCCCGGCGATTTGGCTGCTGTGGGCGCTTAGCTTGAGCTTCGTTCGGACTTGGCCGCCATAAAGTGCATAGCCCCCCGGTCAGATCGCCGCCCCGCGGCCCAGCGCTGCGCGGCTTGTCTTTCTGCCGGGTTACTGGAGAAGGCATGGCTATCAGGCGCCCAGCGCAGCGCGGCTTGGGGCGGCGGCCCAGCACACAGCACATAGCCCCGATGCCAGCGGTGGGCGTCCTTACGGCAATACCTGCAACCAGACCCAGCCTGTCACGATCACCCCCAATGTGCCAATCAGCACCGAAGATGCGGCCACCCGCTTTGCGCGGCCATAGAGATTGGCGAACACATAGGCATTCACCCCCGGCGCCATGGCGGCGGTTATCACGGCAGAGCGCAGCGCCTCTGTCCCAAGGCCAAAGGCGCGCGCCAGCCCGTAGGTGATCAGCGGATGCACCACCAGCGACAACAGTGCCACATAGCCGATGGTGCGAAAATCCCCCTCCGGGCGGTAGCGATAGAGCACCCCCCCCAGCCCGAACAGCGCCACAGGCAGCGCCGCGCGCACCATCATATCCAGCGCCTGATCCACCACACCGGGCATGTGCAGGCCCGTCAGGTTTACCGCAAAGCCCAGTGCGATCCCGATCACCAGCGCATTGCGGAACATCGCGGCAAAAACAGCGCGCCCGGTATCACGCATCCGCCCGCCGCGATTGCGGATCATTTCCATTGCGGTAATCCCCACGGCATAGCAGATGGGCGAATGCACCGCGATAATGGCATAATTCGCGGCCAGCGCATCTGGCCCATAGGCGCGCTCTGTGATTGGCAGGCCCAGCAGCACCGAATTGGAGAAGAGCGCCACAAAGCCAATCGCCACGCAATCTTCCCAATCGCGCTTGAACAGCACCCGCGCGCCCCCAAAGCCCAGCGCAAACCCCGCCAGCGCACCCACATAGAAACTGACCAGCAACCGCCAGTCAAATTCCTGCCCCAGATCCAGCCGCGCGATGGCGGTAAACAGCAGGCAGGGAATGGCGAATGTCTGGGTAAACCACACCACCCCATCCACCTGATCATCTGAAATCAGCTTGCGCCAGCGCCCGACATAGCCAAAGCCAATGACCAGAAAGACAGGCAATATGACATCAATCAGCGCCTGCATTCTATAGCGCCACTGTCAGCACCATCCCGTCATGGGCGGGGGTGACATGTTCCGGGGTCTCGGCGGCAATTGTGGCATAATCCAGATCAACATGCATATTGGTCAGCACCGCGCGGGCGGGCTTGGCTTGGGCGATCCAGTCCAGTGTCATATCCAGATGGGCATGGGTGGGATGGGGCTTGCGGCGCAGCGCATCCACGATCCAGATATCCAGCCCCTGCAACATGGGCCAGCTTTCGGGGTAGATATGCACCACATCGGGGGTATAGGCCAGCCCGCCAATGCGAAAGCCCAGCGCATCTATGCTGCCATGGTTCAGCCGCAGCGGGTGCAGCACCAACGGCCCGCCCGCGCCGTCTATGGTGATGGCACCTGTGATCGTGTGCATTGTCAGGATCGGTGGATAGGGAGAGCCTTCGGGCTGCATGAACGCATAGCCAAAGCGCGCATAAAGCGCCTCTTGTGTCGGGCCATCGGCCCAGACGGCCAGCCGCTCGCGGGTGTTGAACACCAATTGGCGCAGATCGTCTATGCCATGCACATGATCGGCATGGGAATGGGTGTAAACCACTGCATCCAGCCGCCCGATGCCCGCATCCAAAAGCTGCGCGCGCATATCGGGAGAGGTGTCTATCAATACCTGCGTGCGCCCGGTCTCGCCAATCCGCTCCAAAAGCAGCGAACAGCGCCGTCGGGTGTTGCGCGGCTCTGCCGGGTCGCAATCGCCCCAATCCCCGCCCAAACGCGGAACCCCCCCCGAAGAGCCGCAGCCCAAGATTGTCGCGCGCAATTCAGCCATCAGGCGGCCTTCCAGAACAGACGGTCAAAATTCGCGCTGGTCTGCGCGGCGAATTCTGGCACATCCAACCCAAAGAGTTCCGCGCCCACCTGCGCGGTATGCACTGTATAGGCCGGTTCATTGCGCTTGCCCCGGTAAGGGGGCGGGGCCAGATAGGGCGCGTCGGTTTCCAGCAAAATCCGCTCTAAGGGCGCGGCGCGGAAAATCTCGCGCAGCGCATCGCTTTTGGGAAAGGCGGCAATGCCTGACATGGACAGATAAAACCCCAGATCCAGCGCCGTGCGCGCCAGTTCCGCACTGGAGGAGAAACAATGCATCACGCAACTATACCCGCCCGCGCGGTGTTCTTCGGTCAGGATACGCGCCATATCCTCATCAGCAACGCGGGCATGGATGATCAGCGGCAAGCGTGACTGGCGCGCGGCCTCGATATGCAGGCGCAGGCTGTCTTGCTGGGCGGCTTTGCTCTCGGCGGTATAATGGTAATCAAGGCCCGTTTCGCCAATGCCCACCATTTTGGGATGGGCGGCAAGGGCCAGCAACTCTGCCACGCTGGCCATGGGTTCGGCGGCGGCATTCATCGGGTGGGTTCCGGCGGCAAAGAAAACGCCCTCATGGGCCTCTGCAATCGCCTGCACGCGCGCGGCCTCGCGCAGCTTGGTGCAGATCGTGACCATCCGTGTCACCCCGGCGGCGCGGGCGCGTGCGATCACGGCGTCCAACTCTTCCGAAAGCTGGGGGAAATCAAGATGGCAATGGCTGTCAACGATCTGGGGCAGGGGCATGCGGTCTCCGGCGGGGGTTCAGAGGAACTTGCGCGCCTCTGCTTCGGTCTGCAAGACCATATCAAGCACCAAGGCGGCAGGGTCAAGGTTGACCGCGCGGCCATGACGCGCGCGCGCGCCAAGGCGTTGGCCCAGATCAGCATAGGCATGCGCGGCACCTGCATGGGGGGCAAGGCGCGCAAAAAGCGCGGCCTCTCCCTGCACGGCCTCTGGGCCGGGGCCAAGAATGCCCGCGCGCGCCAGCCGCGCCATGAACAGATCATAGAGCGCCAGAAACATGGCAAAGCGCGCATCATTGGCCTTGCCCGCCATGGTTTCGGCCAGGTGCAGCGCCGCTTGCCTGTCCAGCCTTGGCAGGGTGTCAAACAGGCGCACAAGGGCGGTATATACCTCTGTCCCGCCGCCCTGCGCCAAGCTGATGGCCCCGCCCACCGATCCCGCAGCAAGCTGCGCAAGTGCCGCCCCTTCGGCCTCTACCCCCGCTTGCGCAAGCGCTGCGCCCAGATCCTCTGCGCCCAAAGGGTGCAGCCGCAATTCGCGGCAGCGCGAGCGGATGGTGGGCAAAAGTTTTGAAGGTTGATGCGCCACCAACAGCAGCGTGGCATTTTCGGGCGGTTCTTCCAGCGCTTTCAGCAGGGCATTGGCGGCGTTCACATTCATGTCATCGGCAGCATCAATAATCACCACCCGCCGCCCGCCATCCGGCGCGCTAAGCCCAAAAAAGCCCTGCAATTTGCGCATCACATCCACTGTGATATCGCGGCGCAGATTGCCCTTGTCATCATGGGCGCGGCGCAACACCAACAGCCCGCCATCTGCCCCCGCGCGCAGGCGGCGCGATACCGGGTGATCTTCGGGAATATCCAGCGTATCAAGCGGGGGGGGCGCGAACATGCCGCCATCATCGGCAGGGGTTGCCAGCAAAAACCGCGCCAGTTTCCACGCCAGCGTGGCCTTGCCCACCCCGCGCGGCCCGCAGATCAGCCAGCCATGATGCAAGCGGCCAGAGCGGTAGGCTTGCAAAAAGCGGGCCTCGGCGGCCTGCTGGCCATAAAGAACCGCAGTCTGGCGCGGATGGGGGGCGCCGTCCAGCTGGTCGGGCTGGGGCAGATCGGCCAGATCGCTCATGGCGCGCGGCTGTCCAGCCAGGCGCGCATTTCGCCTGCAATCTGGGCGCTGATATCGGCCACAGGGCGCGCGCCATCAATCTGGCATATGCGCGCTGGATTGGCTTGGGCCAGTTCCAAAAACCCCGCGCGCAAAGCTTCCTGAAAGCCAAGGCCCAGGTCTTCAAACCTGTCCTCACCCGATTTGCGCGCCAGCCCGCGCGCAAGGGCTGCGGCGGGTTCCATATCAATCACGAAGGTCAGATCGGGTTCCAGCCCGATCACCAGCGCATGCAGCTTGTCTACCAAGGGGCGCAGGCTGGCGCGGGCTGCGCCTTGGTATACACGCGTGGAATCTGCAAACCGGTCGGTAATCACAATTTTGCCAGCCGCCAGCGCGGGCAGGATGGTTTTTTCCAGATGGTCGCGCCGCGCGGCATTGAAAAGCAGGATTTCCGTTTCCGCCGACCAGCGTTCGGGGTCGCCTTCCACCAGCAGGCGGCGGATTTCTTCGGCTCCGGCCGCGCCCCCCGGTTCGCGCGTCAGCACCACATCGCGGCCTTCCGCGCGCAAGCTTTCGGCCAAGGCGCGCGCCTGTGTGGATTTGCCAGACCCGTCAATCCCCTCGAAACTGACAAACACACCCCGGCTTTGCGCGCGCTCTGGCATGCTCAATTCATCGCTTCGCGCGCATTGCCCAGAACCATGCTTAGCAGGCGCTGGGCCGAAGCTTGGGCGCGCAGCGCAAAGCCGCCCTCTGCCACATCAGCCCCGGCAACAAGTGGCAGGCGTGTTTCCCCCATATCGGGGATATCAATGATCAGCGTGCCCAGTTGCGTGCCCGCCACAATGGGGGCAGGGATGGGGCTGTCATAGGCCACACGCGCCGAAAGATCGCGCGCGCCAATGGCGGGAACCAGAATATCGGCATGCTGTGCCAGCACCAGCGGCACGGTTGGGCTTGCGCCCAGCCAGACAGGGGCATCTGTCATCACTTGCCCTTGGCTGCCCACCCGGACAGAGGCGAATTGCCGAAAGGCCCAGTTGATGATCGCCTCTGCCTCTTGCAGGCGCGCGCGCTCGCTCTCCAGCCCGCCAAAGGCAAAGACAATCCGCCGCTCTCCCTGCCGGGCCGATCCTGTCAGCGAATAACCCGCCGCAGAGGTGAAACCGGTTTTCAACCCGTCCAGCCCCACACCCGCCCCCAGCAGCGGCACGCGATTGGGCTGGGTAATGCCGTTCCATGTGAATTCACGTTCCGACAGATAGGGGTAATATTGCGGGTAGGTGGTGATGATATGTTCCGCCAGAATGCCAAGATCGCGCTTTGACATCAGGTGATCAGGGTGCGGCCAGCCAGAGGAATTGGCAATCGTGGTATTGCGCATGCCCAATTCGCGGGCGCGCCGTGTGGCCAGTTGGGCAAAGGCTTCTTCCGTGCCCGCCAGCCCTTCGGCCACCACCACTGTCGCATCATTGCCCGATTTCACGGCAATCCCGCGGATCAGATCCAGCGCGGTGGGGCGGTCTGTCATTTCCAGAAACATGCGCGAGCCGCCCATGGCATGGGCGCGCTCTGACACGGTGAATGTGGTGTCCAGCGTCATCCGCCCGTCTTCCAGCGCCTCGAACAGCATCAGCAGGGTCATCAGCTTTGACATGGAGGCCGGGGGCAGCGGCACATCTGCCGATTTTTCCAGCAGCACAATCCCCGTTGTCAGATCGCGCACATAAACCGAGGTTGCGCGCGTCTCGAATCCGCCGACGGTCTGTGCGCCGATGGGGGCGGCCAGCGTGAGGGCGGCCAAAGCGGCGGCCTTTGCGGTGATGAGGGCGTGGCCAAGTTTCAGGCGCATGGGGTTTCCTTCTCTCTCGCTCTTGTGCCGGGGTTAGCGGCGCACGGCATAGGCATCAGTAAAGCCCAGAGCTTTGACCTGTGCAAGCATCCGGGAGTGATCTGCCGCGGTTTGCGCGGGGCCAACCACCACGCGCCAGAATGCGTTTGCTTGGGTGCGCCCTTCGACCACGCGCGCGGCAAGCCCCGCGCCGGTGGCCATGCGCTGCGCGTTTGCGGCATTGCTTTCCACGCTGAAAATCCCAAGCTGGATATAGGGGCGTTCCAGTCCAGAGGCAACGGGGGCCACCGCTGCGGCAGGGGCAGGGGCTGCGGCGGGCGCATCTGGCAGGGCGGTTTGCTGGATGTCAGGTGCTGCATTGGCCATGTCTGGCGCAGGCTCTCGCCGGAATATCCGGCTCAGCAGCCCGCCGCGCGGGGCGGCGGTTTCTGCGGGCAGGGCGATCAGGGTTTCCCCTGCTGGGGCGGTGGCATCCGAAGGGGCTTCGGGGGCCAGCGTTGCGGGTTGGGCGGCTGTCTGGGCCTGTTGCGCGGGGGCGGGTTGGGCAGATATGGGGGCAAGCTCTTCGCTGCGCAGGGCCACCACTTGCAACTGTGTGGGCGCACCGGCAAGCACGCCAATCGCGGTTGCGGCCTCTGCCGAGATCTGGAAGGCAGGCCCCGGATTAAGCCGCTCGCGGCGGAACAGCACGCCCACGGTTTGACGCCCGGTCTCGCTATTGCGGATGATCACGCGCTCTGGGGATCTGGCATCGGGATGGGCCACCCAGACCCCGCCAAGCGAGGGGCGGCCATCCCAAAGCCCGGTCTCGTTGCGCGAGAAGGTGGCAGGGTCTTCGATATCGCGCTCGACCACGCGCCCGGCATCTGGGGCCGTGGCGGGATCGCTGCGCGATGAGGTCGCATCCAGACAGGCCGTCAGGGTGAAGGCCACCCCAAGCCCAAGGCCCAGAACCCGATAGCTGACACTGCGCATTCTGCCTCTCTATCCGCGTTGCGCAGGGGCTGATCTGGTGCCAGCCTTCTTTTGCGCGCGACGGTTTCTTTTTGTGATTTAAACCCAATTCGATGGGCAAGGTATACACCAAATCCAATGCTTCGACAGCCCAAAATATGCAAGCCAAGACCAGCCCGCAGCCTGTGACAAACCCGTGAGCGGGGGGCACAATCGCGGCTTGGACATATCTCCGTGGCGCGGCTTGGTGCGGGGGCGCTGCACCCGGCATAAGCTGTCTATGGGCAGGTTTGAATCAGTTGCAGGCATTGGCATAACGCGCAAAGCGCGGAACAAAGGCCGAAGGCCGCCGCGCATCGCCGGGCCGCCCCCCGGCACGGCGATTTGGCTGCATCCTGCGCTTAGCCTGAGTTTCGTTCGGACATTGCCGCCATAAAGCGCTTAGCTATTCGGATGGATCGCCGCCCCGCGGCCCGACGCTGCGCGGCTTGTTTTTCTGCCCGGTCGCAGGAGCAGGGATAGATATCAGGCGCGGCTTTCCACGGGGGCACATCGCTTGCCCCTCTCGCGCGCCTTGCGCGGAATCAAGGGCTTTAGCCCGCCGCGCATCGCCGGGCCGCCCCCCGGCACAGCGATTTGGCTGCAACCTGCGCTTAGCTTCAGTTTCGTTCGGATTTGGCCGCCATAAAGTGCATAGCTATTCTGCCGGCTCGCCGCACCGCGGCCCAGCGCTGCGCGGCTTGCGACAGCGGCGCGGCGCGGCGACAGTTCCCCCGCCAAAGCTGCCCCCTTCATGGCGGAACCGTCGCGCAGAAGGGGGCCTAGCTGCGGTCGCGCCAGCGATTGACCAGCGGATAGCGCCGATCCAGCCAGAAGGCGCGGTCTGTCAGGCGCGGGCCGGGGGCGGATTGATAGCGTTTCCATTCTGATATCATCACCAGATGCTCTACCCGTTCCACCACATCGCGCGCGAAACCCTGCGCCACCAGATCACTGACAGAGCAATCTTTCTCCACCAGTGCTTCCAGTATCGCATCCAGCACCGGGTAGGGTGGCAGACTGTCATCATCGCGCTGGCCTTCGCGCAATTCGGCCGAGGGGGGTTTTTCGATGATGCGCGGCGGGATCACCTCGCCCGAAGGCCCGCCCATCCAGTCGCGGTGGTTGGCATTGCGCCAGTGGCATATCTCGAACACGCGGGTTTTATAGAGATCTTTGATCGGGTTATAGCCGCCATTCATATCGCCATAGATGGTGGCATAGCCCACAGCCATTTCGGATTTATTGCCGGTTGTCAGCAACAGCGCGCCGGTTTTGTTGGAAATGGCCATCAGGATCGTACCGCGAATGCGTGATTGCAGGTTTTCTTCGGTCACATCCGGCGCAAGACCGGTGAAGAGCGGCGCAAGCGCGCTGTCAAACGCGGCGCGCGGGCCTTCGATGCTGATCTCGTCCAAGCAGCAGCCCAGCCGCGCGGCCAGATCGGCGGCATCTGCCAAGCTGTCGGCCGAGGTGTATTCCGAGGGCAGCATCACGCAATGCACATTCTGTGGCCCGATGGCATCTGCCGCAATGACGGCAACAAGGGCAGAATCCACCCCGCCCGACAGGCCCAGCACCACGCGCGAAAAGCCCGATTTGCGCAGGTAATCACCAAGGCCCAGAGCCATGGTGTGATAATCCTGCTCTGCGGTGTCGGGCAGCAGGGCGCGGGGGCCCGTCTGTGCGCGCCAGCCCTCTGCGCCATGGGTGAAATCCACATGCGCCAGCGCTTCTTGATGGCTGGGCAGTTGCACTGCCAGTTGCCCGCCGGGATTGAGCACGAAACTGGCCCCGTCAAAGACCTGATCATCCTGCCCGCCCACAAGATTGAGATAGACAAGCGGCAAGCCCGTTTCCACCACGCGCGCCACCATATGGCCCATCCGCGTCTCATAGCGCCCCCGCGCATAGGGAGAGCCATTTGGCACAAGCAGCAATTCCGCCCCCGATTCCGCCTGCGCTTCTGCCACATCCTCGAACCAGGCATCTTCGCAAATGGGCGTGCCAATGCGGATTGGCCCCATGCGGTAGGGGCCGGAGATGCTGTCAGAGGCAAACAGCCGCTTTTCATCAAAAACCGAAGTGTTGGGCAGGTGGAATTTGCGGATCACCGCCGCGATCTGCCCGCCCGACAGCACCGCCCAGCAATTATACAGCGCGCCGTTTTCCACCAGCGGCACGCCAATTCCAAGGCTTGGCCCTTGCGCGCAGTCCTGCGCCAAGGCGTCCAAGGCCGCGCGCAGATCGGCCTGAAAGGCAGGGCGCCAGACAAGATCCTGGGTTTGGTAGCCAGAGAGGAACATTTCGGGCAGGGCCAGCATGTCTGCCCCTGCCTCTGCCGCGCTGCACCATGCCGCGCGCGCTTTGGCGGCATTGCCTGCGATATCGCCAACAGTGGGGTTTAGCTGCGCAAGGGTCAGGCGGAAATGGTCGGGCATGGCGGCTCTCTGGCTTGGGTTAGGGCTGACATATCATGTTGCGCGCCACAGGGAAGGCCAAAGGCTGAAAAACCGGGTGGCCAATGTTCCACGTGAAACACTAACATGCTGATAATAAACACTAAAAATTGGTTTTTGGGGCGTGCGTTGCGCGGCTGTGGGAGGGTGGGGGCAGGCTGTCTTGGGATGGCCCCGCTTTGCCCCCCATTTCTGCCCCCCCTCTGGCCTCATCCTGGGCGCATATCTGCGGCGGGGCGGTGTGATATGCGGTTGGGGGGGCGTTGCGTTTTGGCGGTGTGGCACGCCCCTTGCCAGCCATGCACGCCCCCCTCACCGCGCCCGGTTGAGCGGGTGTCGGGACATGGGAAAAGCCCTTGCCAGCCTGTGCCTGCGGCTTTAGGGTTTTGCGCAGACAAACAGGGGGTTGAGGGCAATGATTTCTGGCAGATCGCTTGGGGTGCTGGCTGTCGTGATGGGGCTTGGCCAAACTGTCTTTGCCCAGACGGCCCTTGCCCAGACCGATGGCGTTCTGACCCGCCAATATGAAGATGGCGGGATTTATGAAGGCGAGTTCCGCGATGGCCTTCAGCATGGGCAGGGCACATACCGCCTGCCCAACGGGTTTGAATATACAGGCGCGTGGGTTGAGGGCGAGATCAGCGGGCAGGGCGTGGCGCGCTACCCTTCGGGCGCAGTGTATGAGGGGGAGTTTCTGGCCGGGCGTCCGCAGGGAATGGGCAAGATGATCTTTGCCGATGGTTCCAGCTATGAGGGCAACTGGATTGAGGGGCGGATTGAGGGCGAAGGGACACGGGTTTTCGCCAATGACTCTGTCTATATTGGCAGTTTTCGCGATGGCCAGCCCCATGGCCAAGGTGTGCTGACGCGCCCGGATGGCTATGAGTATGACGGGGACTGGGTGGAGGGCCTGCGCGAGGGGCAAGGGCGCATCACCTATCCTGATGGCAGTGTCTTTGAAGGCACGCTGGTTGGCGATCAGCGCGAGGGGCGCGGTGTGCTGACCTCGCCGGAAGGGCTGCGCTATGAGGGCGACTGGCTGGCAGGCGATCTGCATGGCGAGGGGGTGTTGCGCACCCCCAATGGCGATGTTCACACCGGCTCTTTCCGCCAAGGGCTGCGCCATGGCCCGGCGCGGGTAGAGCAGGCCGACGGGCTGGTCTTTGAGGGCAGCTTTGTGGACGATCTGCGCGAGGGGCCGGGGCGTCTGAGCGGGCCGGGCGGCTATCTGTATGAGGGCGCATGGCTTGGCGGCCAGATTGAGGGTGAGGGCCGGTTGGAACAGCCTGACGGGTCTGTCTATGTGGGCATGTTCCGTGCGGGCCTGCCGCATGGCACAGGGGCGATCACCTATGCCGATGGGGCCAGCTATGAGGGCGAATGGCGCGATGGGCAGTTTCATGGGCAGGGCCGCGCGGTGTTTGCCGATGGGGCAATCTATGAGGGCGGCTTTGTGCAGGGCCTGTCCGAGGGCGAGGGGGTGATGACCTTTGCTGATGGGCGCGTTTATACCGGCGCGTTCATGGGGGGCGAATTGCATGGCATGGGCGAGATGGTCTTTCCCGATGGCTCTGTCTATCGCGGCGCGTTCCGCGAAAGTGCGCGCGAGGGCGTGGGCCGGATCGAACTGGCAGACGGGTTTGTCTATGAGGGCGACTGGCTGGGGGGCCAGATCACCGGGCGGGGGATTGCCACCTATGCCACGGGCGATGTCTATGAGGGCGATTTCCTGAATGGCCAGCGCAGCGGACAGGGCGTGTTGCGCTATGCCTCTGGCGAGGAATTGGCGGGCGATTGGGAAGATGGCCGCCTGATCGCGCGCGACGACTAGGGGCGCGCGGCCCATGGCGAAGATGCGCCGCAAGGGCGATTTGCCCCAGAAAACCTGCGCGCAGTGTCAGCGCCCTTTTGCGTGGCGCAAGAAATGGGAACGCGTCTGGGAGGAGGTGCGCTTTTGCTCGGATCGCTGCCGGGCAGAGGCGCGCAAGCAGGGTTCGCCCAAATAAGCATGAGTGGGGCCGCGCTGGCGGACAGGGCGGGCGGAATGGCCCAAACCCCGCGCGCGCGGGTGTGGTGGGCGGAAGCGACCCAGAATTACACGACCGGAACAACCCAAGCCCCGCGCGCGCGGGTGGTGGGCGGCGACAGCGGAACATTGTGAACAATGGCGCGGCCAAGCCCTGCGCGCGCGGGTGGTGGCTGCGGGGGTGGCCCGGTTGCGCTGGTTTGCAGGTGGCGGGCCGAGAGGTTGGGCGCGTGGCCCAAGTTGTCTGCGCGCGCTGGTGCTGGCTGCGGGGGTGGCCCTGTTGTGCTGGCTTTGGGGTTGTGTGCCGGGAGGTTGGACGGAATGGCCCAAACCCCGCGCGCGCGGGTGGTGGGCGGAAGCGACCCAGAATTACACGACCGGAACAACCCAAACCCCGCGCGCGCGGGTGGTGGGCGGCAACAGCGGAACATTGCAAATAATGGCGCGGCCAAGCCCTGCGCACGCGGGTGGTGGCTGCGGGGGTGGCCCTGTTGTGCTGGCTTTGGGGTTGTGGGTCGGGAGGTTGGACGGAATGGCCCAAACCCCGCGCGCGGGTGGTGGACGCAAAAGACCACGCCGACAACGTGCAGTTTCGGCCAAGCCCTGCGCGCGCTGGTGGTGGCTGCGGGGGGGGCTCGGTTGCGCTGGTTTGCAGGTGGCGGGCCGAGAGGTTGGGCGCGTGGCCCAAGTTGTCTGCGCGCGCTGGTAATGGCTGCGGGGGTGGCCCTGTTGTGCTGGCTTTGGGGTTGTGTGCCGGTAGCTTGGGCGAGGCTGCCCAAGCCCTTCGGGCGCGCGTGTTAGCTGAGGGTGCGGGAGGTGTTTGGCCCGGCTGTGCTGGCTTTGCGGTAGCTGGAGGGCGGCTGCCCGATATGCTGGGTAAAGGCGCGTGAGAAATAGCCCGGTGTGGAAAAGCCCAGATTGCGCGCGATATCCTGCACGGGAATTCTGGTGTCTTGCAGCAGGCGGCGGGCCTCGTACAGGCGGCGTTCCTGCATCAGCGCAAGGGCCGTGCGCCCACAACTGGCGCGACAGGCGCGCGTGAGGTGGGTGGGGGTGACGCCCAAGGCGGTGGCGTAATCGGTGACATTGAGGGAAGAGCCGAATTCGCGTTCCAGCAGGGTGGCATAGCGCGCGGTAAGCCGTTCATTTGCGTTGAGAACAGGGGTGGTGCGGGCGCTGTCATCGGCGCGCTCGGAGCGGTGGCGTTCCAGCCAGATGGCCAAAAGGCCCAGTTGCAGATAGGCGGCTTTTTCAGATTTGGCGCGCGGGCTGTCAATCTCGCGCTGCACGCAATCCACCAGATGCGAGACTTCGGCATGTTGCACGGCATCGCGCAGCCGCAGGTGCAAGGGCTGATCGGGCAATTCCAGCCCGTGGCGCGTGCCAAAATAGATGGCGCTGCCCTGCACGCGGGTCATGGCCTGTAGCCCGTAGAGCGTGCCTGCCGGGATGAAGATGGCGTTATGGGGGTGAAAGCCGCGCGTGCTGCCGCCCAGATTGATGCGCCCTTGCCCGTGGGTGAACCACAAAAGCAACGGCTCGCGCAGGGCGCGCATGGTTTCCAACTGCCATTTCGGCGCCGCAGCCAGTTTGCTGATGGGCACAATGCGCAGGCGTGTTGGCGCGTCGGGTATTGTCTTCATCATTCATCATCCCCCCGGATAAGCTGCGAGATTACGGCCTGTGCCTGCCGGGAAAAGCAAATTCCCGGTTTCTGCGAGATTGAGGGCCGGGATAGACAGGAAGCGTTGCAATTTGGTGACTCTGTCACAAAAGCGCTTGCCATGTGCCCATGCGGTTGCGCAGCCATGTGCGCTGGCGCTTGGCATATTGGCGCGTGGCAAGTGTTGCGTCTGCCACGGCCTGAGACAGCGATATATGGCCTTGCAGATGGGCAATCAGCTCTGCCGCGCCGATGGCGCGCGCCCATGGGGCGCGGGGTTGCCAATGGGGCAGGGCGGCGCTTGCCTCTGCCAGCGCACCTTGGGCCATCATGCTTGCAAAACGCGAATCGATTCGCGAATTCAGCCAATCCACCTGCGGGCGCAGCACAAAAGGGGTGGTGCGCGACAGGGGCAAAACCGGGGGCGGGGTGTGCGCCTGCCAGTCTGCCAGCCCTTTGCCCGTGGCGCGCAGCACTTCCCATGCGCGCTGCACGCGGGCGGGATTGGCAAGATCGATCTGCGCGCGGGTGGCGCTGTCGAGGTCGCTTGCCAAAGCCTCTGCGCCCGATTGCCTCAGGCGTTGGTCGGCCTCTGTGCGGATTTCGGGCGGGATGGGCGGGATTTCCACCAACCCTTCGGTGAGGGCGCGAAAATACAGCCCTGTGCCGCCCACGATGACCGGGTTTTCATGTGTGGCCAGCAGGGCCGCCACGGCGCGCAGCCAATGGCCCACAGACCAAGGCTGATCGCGCCCGACACAGCCGTAAAGATAATGCGCCACCCCCCCCATTTCCGCCACGCTGGGCCGGGCCGAGAGGATTTGCCACATATCATAGACTTGCAGCGCATCGGCATTGACGATCACGCGGCCCTGATCTTGCGCCAGTGCCAAAGCCAGCGCGGATTTGCCGCTGGCCGTGGGGCCAGCCAGCAGCACCGGGCGATCGGGCGCAGGCGGATTTGCGCGCAGCTGCGCAAGCGCCGTGCCAAGCGGGTCTGGGTTTTTGGACATGGGGCCATGCTTTCAGATTGAACCTGCCCGCGTTTTCCGACATTTTGCCGCCCAAAGGAAGCGCGCGGTTGCAGATTGCGCCCGCGTGCGGTGCTGGCGCACCTGTATTTGCCATTGGCCCGAAGGAAAACACCATGCCCGATACCCCCATCCCCGCCGCCTATGACCGCATCATGCTGAAAATTTCGGGAGAGGCGCTGATGGGGGATCAGGGCTTTGGGCTGCATCCGCCCACAGTGCAGCGCATCGCCCGCGAGGTGAAATCGGTGCATGACATGGGCGTAGAGATTTGCATGGTCATCGGGGGCGGCAATATCTTTCGTGGGTTGCAGGGGTCTGCCCAAGGGATGGAACGCACGCAGGCCGATTACATGGGCATGCTGGCCACAGTGATGAATGCGCTGGCCATGCAAACCGCGCTGGAGGAATTGGGCGTGTTCACCCGCGTGATCAGCGCCATTCCGATGGATCAGGTCTGCGAGCCGTATATCCGCCGCCGCGCCGTGCGCCATCTGGAGAAAAAGCGCGTTTGCATTTTCGCTGCCGGAACTGGCAACCCCTATTTTACCACAGATACCGCGGCGGCGCTGCGGGCCTCTGAGATGGCCTGTGATGCGATTTTCATGGGCAAGCAGGTGGACGGGATTTATGACAGCGACCCCAAGCATAACCCCGATGCCCGCCGTTTTGACAATATCAGCTATGATGAAGTGCTGCGCGAGAATCTGAAAGTTATGGATGCCTCTGCAATTGCGCTGTGCCGCGATAACAAAATGCCGCTGATTGTCTTTTCGCTGGATGAACCGGGCGGATTTAGCGGTATTTTGCGCGGCGAGGGCACTTATACGCGCGTGCATCCCTAAGCTTTTGCGCTTAACGCTTATCAAATCGTCACGCGCAGGCTAAAACGCGACACCTTTGGCAGATTCTGCCCAAATATGAGGAAAACACCCCATGTCAGATGATATCGAGATTGATCTGGACGACCTCAAGCGGCGCATGGATGGCGCTATGGCGGCGCTTAAGACCGAATTCGCCTCTCTGCGCACGGGCCGCGCCTCTGCGTCCATGCTGGATCCGATCATGGTAGAGGCTTACGGCCAAGCGACCCCCATCAACCAGCTGGGCACCGTGAACGTGCCAGAGCCGCGCATGGTGACGCTGAATGTCTGGGATAAATCCATGGTTGGCAAAGTGGAAAAAGCCATTCGGGAATCCGGCCTTGGGATCAATCCGCAGCTGAATGGCACCATCATCATGCTGCCGATCCCGGAATTGAACGAGGAACGCCGCCGCGATCTGACGCGGGTGGCCGCGCAATATGCCGAGCATGCGCGCGTGGCCGTGCGCAACCTGCGCCGCGATGGGATGGATCAGATCAAGAAAGCCAAGGCCGCCGGCATGTCCGAGGATGAGCAGAAACTCTGGTCGGAAGAGATACAGGAACTGACCAACACCTATATCGGCAAGGTGGACAAGGCGCTGGAGAGCAAGCAAGAAGAGATCATGCAGGTCTGAGGCTTGCGGCGGAGGGATAGCGATGCGCGCAGATAAGCCCGGCCCTTGCGGTGTGCCTGCCCTTGGCCTGCATGTTGCTGTCATCATGGATGGCAATGGGCGCTGGGCATCCAACCGGGGCTGGCCACGGCTGGTGGGCCATCGCAAGGGCGCAGAGCGCGTGCGCGAATTGGTGGCCGCCTGCCCTGATCTGGGCATTCGCTATCTGACGCTTTACGCCTTTTCCACAGAAAACTGGAAGCGCAGCACCGAAGAGGTGATGGGCCTGATGTCGCTTTTTGCGCGCTATATCAAGCGCGAGGCGGCGCGCATGAACCGCGAGGGCGTGCGGATGCGCGTGATCGGGGATCGCACGCGGCTGGACGCCAAGCTGAGCGGGTTGATTGACTGGATCGAGCACGAAACCGCAGGCAATGACCGCGTGCATCTGACTGTGGCCATGAATTACGGGGGCCGCAACGAGATTGCCCGCGCCACTGCCGCGATTGCGCGCGATGTGGCGGCAGGCAAGATCGGGGCTGAAGAGATTTCGGATGTGCTGGTCTCGCGCTATCTGGATACGGGGTTTCTGCCTGATCCTGATCTGGTGGTGCGCACATCGGGCGAAACGCGGGTTTCCAATTTCCTGCTGTGGCAGGCGGCCTATTCCGAATATGTGTTTACGCCTGTGCTATGGCCCGATTTCACGCCCCAGACGATGCGCACCATTCTGGAGGCTTTTGCCGCGCGAGAGCGCCGCTTTGGCGGGGTGATGGCATGAGCGGGCTGGGCGGCAGTTTTGGCGATCTGCGCGCGCGGGCTGCCTCTGGCGTGGCCATGGCCGCGCTGGGCATTGGCGCGGTCTGGGCGGGGGGGCTGTGGTTCACGCTGCTGGTTTGCACGCTCTGCGGCGCGATGGTCTGGGAATTGACGCGCATTCTGGATGCGGGCGCGCCGTTTGGCAAGGCCGAGGCGGCGGGCATGACAGCGGCGGTGGCGCTGGCGGTGTTCTGGATACAGCTTGCGGGCCTGTGGCTGCTGGGCGCGCTGGTTTTGACGGTTGCGCTGCTGGCATGGCGCTTTCCCAAGGATCGCGCGCTGGCTGTGGGCTATCTGGGGCTGATCCTGTTTGCCGGGTTGGGGCTGATTGCGCTGCGGCAGGTCTATGGCTGGGACTGGGTGTTATGGCTGGTGCTGGTGGTGATCGGGTCTGACGTGGCGGGGTATTTCGCCGGGCGCATGATGGGCGGGCCAAAGCTGTGGCCGCGTGTAAGCCCCAAGAAAACATGGTCGGGCACTGTGGCGGGCTGGGTGTTGGCGGGGCTGATTGGTGCGGGGTTCATGGGGGTTTTGGAGGCGGGCGCGGGGCTGGTTCTGGCCTCTGTTCTGGTGGCGATGGCCGGGCAGGCGGGCGATATTGCCGAAAGCGCCATCAAGCGCCATGCAGGGGTGAAGGACAGTTCCAACCTTATCCCCGGCCATGGCGGGGTTATGGACAGGTTTGATGCCATGATCGCGGCGGCGCTGATGGTGTTTGTGCTGGTGGAAACCGGCATGATTTCGGCGCTGATTGGCCGGTAGGGGGCAGGCCATGCGGGTTTCAGTTTTTGGGGCGACAGGCTCTATCGGGGAAAGCACGTTTGATCTGCTTGCGCGGCGCGCAGATATTCAGGCGGTGGCGCTGACAGGGGGGCGCAATGTGGCGCGGCTGGCCGCGCAGGCGCGCGCGCTGCGCGCCGAAATTGCCGTTACCGCGCATGAGGACTGTTATGGGCCCCTGAAAGAGGCGCTGGCTGGCAGCGGGATAGAGGTTGCTGCGGGAACCGGCGCGCTGATAGAGGCGGCCTCGCGCCCGGCTGATTGGGTGATGTCGGCGATTGTGGGCGCGGCCGGGCTGGCGCCGGGATTTCGCGCGCTGGCGCAAGGCGCAACACTGGCGCTGGCCAACAAGGAATCGCTTGTCACCGCAGGGCCGCTCTTGATGGCCGAGGCCGCGCGCCACGGCGCGCGCATTCTGCCTGTGGACAGCGAACATTCGGCGGTGTTTCAGGCGCTGGTGGGTGAAGATATCGCGCAGGTGGAGCGGGTGATCATCACGGCCTCTGGCGGGCCGTTCCGGGAGTGGAGCAAGGCGCGGCTGGCGCAAGCCACGCTGGCGCAGGCGATGACCCACCCCAATTGGGCGATGGGCCAGCGCATTACGATAGATTCCGCAAGCCTGTTTAACAAAGCGCTGGAACTGATTGAAACGCGAGAATATTTCGGTTTTGCGCCCAGCCAGATAGAGGCGGTTGTCCACCCGCAATCCATTATTCATGCGCTGGTGGGGTTTCGCGATGGGGCGCTGATGGCGCATATGGGGCCGCCGGATATGCGCCATGCCATCGGCTATGCGCTGAACTGGCCCGAACGGGCGGAACTGCCTGTGGCGCGGCTGGATCTGGCGCAGATTGCCACGCTGAGTTTCGAGGCCCCAGACCCAGACCGCTTTCCCGCGCTGCGCCTTGCGCGCGAGGTGATGGAGATGCGCGGCCATGCGGGCGCGGCCTTTAACGCGGCCAAGGAAATCGCGCTGGATGCCTTTATCGGCGGGCAGATCGGTTTTCTGGGCATGGCAGAGCTGGTAGAGCGCACTGTTGACAGTCTTTTGTCTGATAGCTGGTTGAAAGAGCCTGTCACAGCGCTTGAAACTGTCGAGGCCATGGATCACATGGCACGGATACGCGCGCAAGCGCTGGTCGGGCAGATGGGCTAGGCCCGGCTGCGCGCGAATACAGGGGACATGGGTTTGGATCTGATCGGGTTGCTGCCGGGCTTTGGCAATTTCTTTTACACGCTTGCCGCGTTTGTCGTGGTGCTGTCCATCATCGTGGCGGTGCATGAATACGGGCATTACATTGTGGGGCGGTGGTCTGGCATTGATGCGGATGTGTTTTCCATAGGGTTTGGCCCGGTGCTGCTGAAAGGCACGGACAAGCGCGGCACTGTCTGGCAGATCGCGGCTGTGCCTTTGGGCGGCTATGTGAAATTTGCAGGCGATAGCGGCGCGACCTCTGGCAAGGATGGCGATGCGATGGCGCAGATGGATGCGACCGCGCGGCGGCGCACCATGCATGGCGCGCCCTTATGGGCGCGCGCGGCCACAGTTGCGGCGGGGCCTGTGTTCAATTTCATCTTTGCCTTTGCCGTTTTTGCCGCGCTGATCATGTATGAAGGCGTGGCGATTGACGAGCCTGTGGTGGGCGAGATCACAGCCTTGCCCGCCCAGCCCTTTGAACTGGCGCGCGGCGATCGGATTTTGGCCGTAGAGGGCATACCCACGGAAACGCTGGCCGATTTTCTGCGCAGCGCAGAGCAGATGCCCGCGCAATCGGTGTTGCGCTACACTGTCGAGCGCGAGGGCCGGGTGCTGGATGTGACAGGCCCGCACCCCCAGCCCCCGCTTGCGGGGTCGGTGGCGCTGCAATCTGCCGCGCGCGCGGCGCAGATGCAGACAGGCGATGTGATTACCGCGATAAACGGCACCGAGATTGCCACATTCGGGGAGTTGCGCGAGATGGTCGCGGCCTCTGGCGGCGCGGCGCTGGAATTGCAGGTCTGGCGCGCAGGGCAGATGCTGGAGCTGACGCTTATCCCCAAAAGCACCGATTTGCCGCTGGCCGAGGGCGGGTTTGAGACGCGCTATCTAATCGGGCTGACATCGGGCGCGGTGTTTGACTACGGCATGCGCAATCCGGGGCTGGCAGAGGCCGCAGGCATTGCGGCCACGCAGGTCTGGCGGGTGATCCGCACCTCTGTAGAGGGGTTGTATTACATGATCCTTGGCCAGATCAGCACCTGCAACCTGTCCAGCCCGATCGGGATTGCCGAGGCTTCCGTCGCGAAGGCCAATGATGGCTTGGTGGAATTCATCTGGTTCATTGGCGTCTTGTCTGTGGCAATCGGGTTTTTGAACCTGTTTCCCATTCCGCCGCTGGATGGGGGCCATCTGGTGTTTCATGCCTATGAAGCGGTCATGGGCCGCCCAGCAGGGGACAGGGCGATGCAAATCCTGATTACCATCGGGCTTGCGCTGGTGCTGACACTGTTTGCCTTTGCGCTGTTCAATGATCTGACCTGCCCCTGATTTGGGGCCGGGCACAGGCGCTCTTTCGGGTGTGGCGGTGCGGCTGCGCGCAAAAGAGCGTTTTTGCGCTTTTGATATAAGGTGCAAAGCAACACTGCCAGCGCCGATTGCTTTGACAAGGCGGCCCCGAACCGATAGTCAGGAATTCATAAAAAAGCGGTAATACGGGGCCTGACATGCGCGCATTGAACACGATTCTGCCATCGTGCAAACGAGGTGTGGCACGGCGGCTGCGCTTTGCAGCAACAGCTATTTTCTGTTTGTTTGCAGTAAGTAGCGGCGCCTTCCTTTCATCAGCCGAAGCGCAGACCTATCGCTTCACCTCTATCGAGATAGAGGGGAATATCGCGGTTGATGATTCGACGCTGTTTGGCCTTGCGGGATTTGCGCGCGGGCAAGAGGTTAGTGCGGGTGCTGTAAATGCCGCCTATTCCAACATTGCCGCCTCTGGTTTGTTTGAAACTGTGGATTTCATCCCACAGGGCAATCGGTTGATTATCCGGGTGCGCGAATTGCCCGTGATCGGGATTGTCAATTTTGAAGGCAATCGCCGGGTGAATGACGATGCGATTTCCGCCGTGGTGCAAACCCGCGCGGGCCGTGTGCTCTCGCCTTCTCAGGTAGAGGCGGATACACGCGCGATTGCGGAACTCTATGCCCAGCGGGGCCGCAGCGCTGCCGAAATCACGCCGCGCATCATTCCGCGCGGCAATAACCGCGTGGATCTGGCCTTTGAAATTCGTGAAGGCGATGTTGTGGAAATTGAACGCCTGTCCTTTGTGGGCAACCGCGCCTTTTCCAGCTATCGCTTGCGGCAGGTGGTGAATACCAAGCAAGCGGGCGTGTTCCGTTGGCTGGTGCAGCGCGATACATTCGTGGCAGAGCGGATTGCCTTTGATCGCCAGCTTTTGACAGATTTCTACCGGGCGCGCGGCTATCTGGATTTCGAGGTTCTGTCGGTGAATTCCGAAATCTCGCGCGAGCGGGATGGGTTTTTCCTGACATTCAACCTGCGTGAAGGGCTGCAATACCGCTTTGGCAATGTGTCGCTGGTCAGCGAGGTTGAAGGGGTTGATGCGGCGGAGTATCAGCGCGAGTTGAACATCCGTCCGGGCACAGTGTTTTCGCCTGTGGTGCTGGAAAACAACATCGCCCGGCTGGAACAACTGGCCACGCAGCGCGGGTTGCGCTTTATTCGGGCAGAGCCGCGCTTTACCCGCAACAATACCACCCAGACGATTGATGTGGAATTTGCAATGGTGCGCGGAGAGCGCATTTTTGTAGAGCGTATCGATATTCAGGGCAACACCACCACGCTTGACCGGGTTGTGCGCCGTCAGTTCACCTCTGCCGAGGGCGACCCGCTGAACCCGCGCGAAATTCGCGAGGCCGCAGAGCGTATCCGCGCGTTGGGCTATTTCTCTGATGTCTCTGTCGAGCCGCGCCAGGGTTCGGCGCCAGATCAGGCGATTGTGGATGTGGAGGTGGAAGAAACCACCACAGGGTCGCTTGGCTTTTCGGTCAGCTATGGGCGCGCGCAGGGGATCGGCTTTGGCATTTCCTTTGCCGAACAGAATTTCCTTGGCCGTGGTCAGCAAGTGGCTGTCAGCTTCAACACGGTGCGCGGATCGCGGGATATCTCGCTGAGCTTTTCCGAACCGGCGCTGCTGGAGCGTGATCTGAGATATTCGCTGTCGGTGGGCTATCGCGAGACCAAGAGCTTCTTTTCCGATTTCGATACGCGGGAAGGGTTCTTCAACAATAGCATCGGCTTTCCGGTGGGCGAATTTGCGCGGTTGCAATTGCGTCAGGGGCTGGTGGTGGATCGTCTGACGGGGTTGGATCTAACGTCGGGAACAACACCATCTGCCCGGCTGCTGGATGACCAAAGCGCCGGAACCGCCGTTACGGGCACGCTTGGGTTTGGCTATACCTATGACACGCGCAATGTGGGGATTGACCCGACGCGGGGCTATATCCTCAGCTTCAATCAGGATGCGGGGCTTGGCAATCAAAGCCGCCGTTTTGTGAAATCCGAAGCGCGGGCAGGCTATGAAATGGCCGTGTTCAATGAGGATGTGATCTTGCGCGGGGATGCGCGTGTGGGTGTGCTGCAAATGATCAGCGGCAAATCCCGCAACCGCGAGCGGTTCCAACTGGGCGATGTGATGCGCGGTTTCTCTCCGGGGGCATCGGGGCCGCGCGATTTTGCGGCGACCAATGATGATGTGCTTGGCGGCAACCGTTACTTCTCGGTGCAACTGGAAGCGCAATTCCCGCTGGGCACACCAGAGGAATACGGGCTGAGCGGCGGTATCTTTACCGATGTGGGGTCTGTCTGGGGGTTGGATAATGCGCCGGCGACCATGGTTAGCAATGGCGTAGATTACAACAGCATGAAGCTGCGCGCCACTGTGGGTGTATCGGTGTTCTGGGACAGCCCGCTTGGGCCGTTGCGGTTCGATTTCTCGCGCCCCTTGCGCAAGCTTGATGCCGACCGCGCGCAGAATTTTGATTTCTCGATCGTTTCGCGGTTCTGATGATGTTGCGGGGGGCTGTCGCCTGTGCGCTTGCGCTGGCAGCCCCTTCGCTGCCCGCCCATGCCCAGCAGGGTTTGCCCTTCGCCTTGGGCCAGGCGGCCAGCCAACCTGCGCAACCGGGCTTGCGCATTCTGGATGATGAGCAGCTTTTCCGGCAATCCCAATTCGGCCAGCGTGTGGCGCAAGAGGTTGAAGCTGCCTCTCGAGCGCTGGAGGCCGAGAATGAGCGGCTGTTGCAGGAACTGACGGCGCGTGAGGCGGAATTGACAGCGCTTCGCACCGAAATGAGCGTGGAGGAATTTCGCGCCGCTGCCACGGCCTTTGACATTCAGGCCGAAGCTGTGCGCCAGTCGCAGGCCGAAAAGCGCCAGCGCCTTGTGCAATTCGAGGAATCCGAGCGGCGGCGCTTTTTCGCAAGCACAGGCACGATTTTACAGGATTTGCTGGATCGTCTTGGCGGGCAGGTGCTGATTGATGCGCGCGCGGTGATCATTGGCCCGACCGGGCTGGATATGACCGAAGATGCCGTGGCGGCCATGGACAGTGCCCTCGGCGATGGCGGCCCGCCCCCCTTTCCACTGAACCTGCCCTGAGGCGCTTGCCAGCCCCCCGGCCAATTGCTAGTGCTCTGCCCCAGAGGGGCAGGGCACAGGCTTTGCGGTGAGAGAGTTGAAAGGATGTCGATGACACAGGCTGTTCCAACAGAGGCCGATCTGGCCACGATCATGAAAATCATCCCGCACCGCTACCCGTTTTTGCTGGTGGATCGGGTGCGCGATGTGGTGGCGCGGCAATCTGCGGTCGGCATCAAGAATGTCACCTTCAACGAGCCGCATTTTCAGGGCCATTTCCCCGGTGCGCCGATCATGCCCGGTGTGATGATTGTGGAAGCGATGGCGCAGACGGCGGCTGTGATGGTTGGCCTGTCGGTGGGCTTTGGGGATCGTGCGCCGCTGGTGTATTTCATGTCCATCGACAAGGCGAAATTCCGCCGCAAGGTTGTGCCCGGCGATGTGCTGGAACTGCATGTCACGGTCAAGCGCGGCTCTACCAAGATATGGAAGTTTGAAGGTGTGGCCAAGGTGGATGGGCAAGTGGCGGCAGAGGCCGAATTTGCCGCGATGATCGACATGTCCGCAACAGTGGCGGAGTGAGACGCGCATGATTGATCCTAGCGCTGAAATTCACCCGATGGCGGTGGTCGAGCCGGGCGCGCAGATTGGCGCTGGCTGCAAGATTGGCCCTTTTGCCATTGTCGGCCCCGAAGTGGTTTTGGGCGAGAATGTGACGCTGCGCCCGCATGCGCTGGTCACAGGCTGGACAGAGATCGGGGCGGGGACGATTGTGTTTTCCTTCGCCTCTGTCGGTGAAGTGCCGCAAGACCTGAAATATGCCGGAGAGCGCACGCGCCTTGTGGTGGGCAAGAATTGCCGCATCCGCGAGAATGCCACGCTGCATCTGGGCACAGAGCATGGCGGCGGGATAACGCGGGTGGGCGATGGCTGTCTGGTGATGGCGGGCGCGCATGTGGGCCATGATGCCCAGATTGGCAATGGCGTTATTCTGGCCAATTATGCCGGGGTTGCGGGCCATGTGGTGATTGAGGATCGGGTGATCGTGGGGGCCTCTGCGGGGTTGCACCAGTTTATCCGGGTGGGCGAGGGCGCAATGATTGGCGCGCTCACACGGGTGACGCATGATGTGATGCCCTTTGGCCTTGTCTCTGGCCCTGATGGGGTGTTGCATGGGCTGAACCTGATCGGCCTGAAGCGGCGCGGCATGGCGCGCGAGGATATCGCGGCGCTGCGCGCGGCCTATAAGTTTCTGGCCGAGGGCGAGGGCGCGCTTGGCGATCTGGCCGAAGCGCTGCTGGCGCAGACGCAATCCGCCCATGTGCAGCGCATTGCAGGGTTTTTCACCGCCGAGGCCGGCCGCAATTTTCTGCGCCCGACATGAGCCGGATCGCGCTGATATCGGGGCGGGGCGGTTTGCCCCCGCTGCTGGCCGCGCGGCTGGAGGCAGAGGGGCGCGCGGCGCTGATATGCGAGATGGAAGGGTTTGAAAGCCTGAGCACCGCGCGCGGCGATGTGCTGCGCTTTCGGTTGGAGCGGCTGGTTCCGTTTCTGGATCATTTGCAGGATCAGGGTGTCACGCAGGCGGTTTTTGCAGGCGCTGTACACCGCCCCCGGCTAGACCCTGCCTTGATTGATCCGGCCACAATGCAGCTTTTGCCGCGCATCATGGCCGCGATGCAGCAAGGCGATGATGGCACCTTGCGCGAGGTGATCGCGCTGATGGGGGAATGGGGGATTTCGGTGATCGGGGCGCAGGATATCTGCCCAGAGCTGGTGGCCGCCCCCGGCCTCTTGGGCACGCATGCGCCCAAGGCGGGTGACAAGCAGGATGCCGCGCGCGGCTTTGAGATTTTGCGCGCCTTGGGTGCTGCCGATATCGGGCAGGGCTGCATTGTGGCGCGTGGGCAATGTCTGGCCGTAGAGGCCTTGCCGGGAACCGATGCCATGCTGGCCCATCTGGGCCAGTTGCGCCAAGCGGGGGCCGCGCTGCCAGAGGGCGGCGTTTTCTGCAAGGCCCCCAAGCCGGGGCAGGACAGGCGGATTGATCTGCCCGCCCTTGGCCCTCATACCCTGCGCGCCGCCCATGCCTGCGGCCTGCGGGGCATTGCCTTTGAAGCGGGGGGCGTGTTGCTGATAGAGCGCGCCGAGATGGAGGCTTTGGCCGAGGAATTGGGCCTGTTTCTCTGGGCGCGAGAGGCGGGGTGAGGGTTTTCATCATCGCGGGCGAGCCTTCGGGCGACAAGCTGGGCGGGGCGCTGATGGCGGGGCTGGCAAGCCTTGCGCCAGGTATCCGCTTTGAGGGTGTGGGCGGCGAGGCGATGGCGGCTGAGGGTTTGACCTCGCGTTTTCCGATGTCCGATCTCTCGGTCATGGGGCTGGCAGAGGTGCTGCCGCGCCTGCGCCTGTTGCGCCGCCGGATTGCGCAAACGGCGCAGGCCATTGCAGAGCTGCGCCCTGATCTGGTGATCACCATCGACAGCCCGGATTTCTGCTTGCGGGTGTTGCGCAAGGCGCGCGCGCTGCGGCCTGATCTGCCTGTGGTGCATTATGTTGCGCCCTCTGTCTGGGCATGGCGGCCCAAGCGTGCGGCGCGCATGGCCCCTTTGGTGGATCATGTGCTGGCGCTGTTGCCGTTCGAGCCGCCCTATATGCAGGCGGCAGGCATGAGTTGCGATTTTGTGGGCCATCCGGTGGTGGCAGAGCCGCGCGCCACACAGGCCGAGATTGCCGCGCTGCGGGCGCGGTTTGCGGGGCCGATTGTGCTGGCGCTGCCCGGTTCGCGCGGGGGTGAGATTGCGCGCCTTGCGCCGCGCTTTGGTGCGGCCTTGGCGCAGGCGCTGCCGCCCGGTGTGCCTGTGCTTGTGCCCACTGTGGGCGCGCAGCGCGAGGCGATGCGGCGCGAAGTGGCGCGCTGGCCCGTGGCCGCGCATGTGCTGGATGCGCCCGCCGACAAGCGCGCGGCTTTTGCTGTGGCAGATGTGGCGCTTGCTGCCTCTGGCACGGTGTCGCTGGAACTGGCGGCGAATGATACGCCAATGGTGATTGCCTATGATGTTAATCCCATAACGCGCTATCTGGCCGAACGTCTGATCCGGCTGGAGACTGTGACGCTGGTTAATCTGGTGTCAGAGATGCGCGCTGTGCCGGAATTTCTAGGCCGCAATTGCACGGCGGAAAAGATCGCGGCGGGGCTGCGTGATCTGTTGGAAAGCCCGGAGGCGCAGGCGGCGCAGCGCGCGGCCATGCGCCTGACCATGGAGCGTTTGGGGCAAGGGGGCGAGGCGCCGGGCCTGCGGGCTGCGGCCTCTGTGCTGCGGTTCATGCAGGGGCGCGGGACATAGACGCGCCCCCAAGCAGGCTTGGGGGCGCGGTGGTTCAGGTGGTGGGCAGTTGCGGCGCGTCTGTGCCTGTGTCGCGGCCTTTGCGGTTATCCTCCATGAAGGCGTCAAATTCCGCTTTGTCCTTGGCATCGCGCAGGCGCTTGAGAAAGGCTGTGAATGCAGCCTGTTCATCTTCCAGACGGCGCAGGGTTTCGGCCTTATAGGCATCAAAGGCCGAATTGCCAGAGGATTGGGCCGCCATCGCGCCCCGCTGCAAAGAGTTGCGGTAGGATTTGCCAAACATTTTCTTCCCCCAGATCATATATGCCAGAAGTGCCAGCCCAAGGGGCCAGAACACGATAAACGCCAGAACCATCGCCGCAATCCATGCGGCTTTTCCGTAACCATCAAGCCAAGTCTCGGCCTGTCTTGCCCAAGATACGGGCGCCAGGGCAGTGCTCATCTGTCTCTCCTTTTCAGTGTAAATGTTATTTACATTTACATATGTGGGGGGGCCGCAATCGGGGTTCAAGAGGGGGGTGATTATTTTTTCTGGGAATCGTCGGGGCCGAAAACCTTGGCTGCCAGCATGACCCGCGCGCAAGCCGTGACAAGGCAGAGCGCGCCAAACCCCCATGCCAGCGGCGCGAAATGCTGGGGCAACAGGCATAGGGCCAGAAAGAACAGAATGGTTTCGGTGCCTTCCAGCAATCCGCCTGTGAAATACAGTGATTTCACCCCATGCGCGCGGCTGTGCATCTGCTTTTTTTCGGCCAGCACCGCAAAGCCCAGAAATGACCCGCCATTGACATAGAAACTGAGCAGCACAAACGCCCCCGCCGCGCCATTCGTGGCGGGATCGGCCAGCACAAAGGCAAATGGGATCGCGGCGTAGAACACATAGTCGCAGACAATATCCAGATAGCCGCCAAAATCCGTCACACCGCGCGCGCGGGCCACGGCCCCGTCCAGCCCATCGGCCAGCCGCGATGCCAGAACACACCCTATCGCCAGCAGATAGGCCCCCGCCCAGATTGCCCCTGCCGCCGCCAGCCCGAAGGCCAGCCCCACAAGGCTGACCAAATTCGCGCTCACGCCTCTGCGCGCAAGCTGGCCGCCAAGGCGGTTGAGGGGCGGATCGATCAGGGGCCTTAGGTGGCGGTCAAGCATGGATGCGGCTTTTCGGTGGCTGTGGGGGGATATGGGGCGCAAAGCGCCGTGGGCCAGTGATTTACCCTGTGCGATTATCGTGGCCCAAGCAAGCCCCCCTTACAGCCTCGCAAACTGCCCATTGACCCTTGCGCACGCGCCCCCTACCACTTGGCCAAATCACTGCCGAAAAAGGGGAGCGCCATGTTCCAGACCTATACTGCCAGCACCAGCCCGCAAGATGGCCCGCCCCGTTTGGCGGCGCTGCGCGACAGGTTGCAGGCGCTGGGGCTGGTGGGCTATCTGCAACCGCGCGCAGATGTGCATCAGGGCGAATATGTGGCCGCCTGTGATGAACGGCTGGCATGGCTGACAGGGTTTACAGGCTCTGCCGGGTTTTGCATTGTGCTGCCGGATCGGGCCGGGCTGTTCGTGGATGGGCGCTACCGCCTGCAAGCGCGGCTGCAATGCGCGCCCGATTTCACCCCTGTCAACTGGCCCGAAACCAAGCCTGCCGACTGGCTGCGCGATGCCTGCCCCAAAGGGGGTGATATCGGCTATGATCCGTGGTTGCATACCCCAGATGAGATTGAGGCACTGGAAGCGGGCCTGAAAGGCAGCGCCATCACCCTGCGCGCGGTGGAAAACCAGATCGATCTGATCTGGACAGATCGCCCAAGCCCCCCCATGGCCCCGGCGCGCGCCTATCCCGAAGAATTGGCGGGCCTGTCCTCGCGCGCCAAGCGCGAGATGCTGGCAGAGGTGTTGCGCAAGGCAGGCCAGCGCGCCACTGTCCTGACCCAGCCTGAAAGCCTGTGCTGGCTGCTGAATATTCGCGGCGGTGATCTGGCGCGCGTGCCAGTGATGCAGGGCTTTGCCATTTTGCATGATGATGCGCGGGTGGATCTGTTCGCCGATCCGGCCAAAACCGCGGCGCTGGCATGGGACGGTGGCGTGCATCTGCACCCGCGCGCGGGGTTTGTGGCCGCGTTGCAGCGCTTGGCCGGGCCAGTGCGGCTGGACAAGGGCACAGTGCCTGCCCAGATTGTCAGCCTGCTGCGCACCAGCGGGATTTCCGTGGCCTTTGCGCAAGACCCGTGCATGATGCCCAAAGCCTGCAAAACGCAGGCAGAGCTTGCCGGCGCGCGCGCCGCCCATCTGCGCGACGGGGCGGCAATGGTGGAATTCCTGTGCTGGCTGGATGGCGAGGCGGCCAAGCTTTTGGCCAATCCCGCCCACCCCCTGACCGAGATTGACATCGCCCGCAAGGTGGAAGCCTGCCGCAGGGCCACAGGCGCGCTGGAAGATATCAGCTTTGACACGATCGCAGGCTCTGGCCCCAATGGCGCGATTGTGCATTACCGGGTCTCAGAGGGCACAAACCGCCAGCTTTGCCCCGGTGATCTGATGCTGGTGGATAGCGGCGGGCAATATCTGGACGGCACAACCGATATTACCCGCACCATCGCCATTGGCCCGGTGGCGGCGCGCGCGCAAGAGTGTTTTAGCCGCGTCTTGCAAGGCATGATCGCGCTGTCGCGGGCGCGGTTTCCGCGCGGTGTGGCGGGGGGGCATCTGGATGCGCTGGCGCGCTATCCGCTCTGGCTGGACGGGCTGGATTATGATCATGGCACGGGCCACGGGGTGGGGGCCTTCCTGTCGGTGCATGAGGGGCCACAACGGCTGTCGCGGATCAGCACAGTGGCGCTTGTGCCGGGGATGATCCTGTCCAACGAGCCGGGATATTACGCCGAGGGCGCCTTCGGCATCCGGCTGGAAAATCTGGTGGCCGTGCGCGAGGGCGCGCGCCCCAAGGGCGGCGATGTGCGCGACTGGCTGGAATTTGAAACCCTGACCCTTGCGCCGATTGATCGCGCCTTGGTGCGTGCCGATCTGCTAAGCGGGGCAGAGCGTGACTGGCTGAATGCCTATCATGCGCGGGTGCTGGCAGAGGTGGGGCCGCTGGTCTCCGAGGGGGCGCGCGCGTGGTTGCAAAGGGCCTGTGCGCCAATCCTCTAGCCCCTGCGCGGATTCGCGCGCTTTGCCTTTTGCCAAAAACCCTGCAATAGTCCGGCCAAATCACGACATAGAGAGGTTGATTTCTCAATGAGCGCCATCAAAATTTACCCCGCCGCCGGGAAATGGGTTGTCCGCGCCAATGGTGCTGTGATCGGGGAAAGCACACGCGCGCTGGAACTGTTGCAGCGTGATTACCCTTTTGTCATCTATTTCCCGCGCGAAGATATCGCCAGCGCGGTGCTTGATCCGTCAGATCGCGCGCTGATTTGCGATGACAGGGGCCGGGGGATGCATTTTCATGTCTCCAGCCCCGAAGGGATGATCCTGAATGCCGGTTTCGCCCTGACAGAGCCAAGCCCGGAGGCAGCGGCGCTGAAGGATTATCTTGCCTTCGATGCCGGCAAGGTGACTGTCGAGCGCGTCTGAGGCCATGGATTTTGCGCCCTTGCGCGCGCTTTTGGGCGCGCGCCTGTCCACCGGGCCATCTGATCTTGCGCTGCATGGGCAATCCGAGGCGCATTTTCCGCCCATGCCGCCCGATGCTGTCGCCTATCCCGAAACCACGGCAGAGGTGTCTGACATCCTGCGCATTTGCGCGGCACAGGCCATTCCTGTCATCGGCTGGGGCACAGGCACATCGCTGGAAGGGCATGCGCTGGCGCCCAAGGGCGGGCTATGCGTGGATTTCTCGCGCATGAACCGGGTATTGCATGTCGCGCCCGAAGATATGCTGGCCATTGTCCAGCCCGGTGTGACCCGCATGGCGCTGAATGCGGAATTGCGCACGACGGGCCTCTTCTTTCCGGTCGATCCCGGTGCCAATGCCTCGCTGGGCGGGATGGCGGCCACGCGCGCCTCTGGCACAACGGCCGTGCGCTATGGCACGATGCGCGCCAATGTGCTGGCGCTGGAAGTGGTCTTGGCCGATGGGCGCATCATCCGCACTGGCACGCGCGCGCCCAAATCCTCTACCGGCTATGATCTGACAGCGCTTTTTACTGGCTCTGAAGGCACATTGGGGCTGATCACCGAACTCACCCTGCGCCTGCATGGCCAGCCCGAAGCCGCAAGCGCCGCCATCTGCGCCTTCCCCGATATGCGCGCAGCCGTGGAGGCCGTGATCACAACCATCCAAAGCGGCATCCCCATGGCGCGGATCGAATTTGTGGATGGCGCAACTGTGCGGTCATTCAACGCCCATGCGGGGCTGGCACTGGCCGAATGCCCGCATCTGATGGTTGAATTTCACGGCAGCGCCGCAAGCGTGCGCGACGAGGCCCGGCGCTTTGGCGAGATCGTGGCAGAGTGCGGCGGCGGGGCCTTTGATTGGGCCGAAACGCCAGAGGCCCGCACCAAGCTGTGGGCCTTGCGCCATAATGGCTATTACGCCGCGCGGGCGCTTGTGCCCCATGCCGCGCCCCTGACCACCGATATCTGTGTTCCCATCTCGCGCCTGGCAGAGGCCGTGGAAGAAACCGCCGCCGATATTGCGGCCTCCGGCATTCCCGGCCCTATTCTGGGCCATGTGGGGGATGGCAATTTCCATGCGCTGCTTCTGCCCCACAAAGACAGCCCCGCCCAGATCGCCACGGCGCAGGCGCTGGCCGCGCGCATGGCAGACCGCGCTTTGCGCCTGGGCGGCACTGTCAGCGGCGAACATGGGATCGGCCTTGGCAAGCGCAAATACATGCAGGCCGAACATGGCGCGGCTTGGGATGTGATGGGCGCGCTCAAGGCCGCGCTTGATCCTGCGGGCATTCTCAACCCCGGCAAGCTGCTGCGCTAGAGTATTCGCCTTGATCAAGTTGCTTTCGGTGTCCATTTGCGGTCTTGCCGGATAAGCGCGTTGGCCAGTCCGCCCATCTTTCGCAGTCATGCGACCCACTCTATCCTCTGTGGCCGCAAGTCCTTTTGTACAAAACCCTGCTCCAGCTTTTGCGCGAGATGCCCTAACCCCCGCTTTGGCTTTCATCTTGGCCCAAATATCCTGCGGGGGTGAATTGGCGCATTGTCTTTGTGTTGTGTCGCAATTTCGAACCGAAAAAGTCTATCAACTTTTTCTGAAATTGCTCCTGCGCCAAGAGGGGGCCGCACAGGCCCCCTAGCCCCCCCTGCCACAGGGCGCAGCGTCAGGGCCTGTGTGCCAGTTTCTCGGCCAGAAGCGCCAAAAGCAGATCCCCCGGCACATCATCGCACACAAAGGCCGCGCCGATGTCGCGGGCGAGGATGAAGCGCAAGCGCCCGTCCTGCACTTTTTTATCCTGCGCCATCAGGCCCACCAGCGCCTCGGCGCTGGGCAGATCGCCTGCAATATCGGCCAGATCGGTGGCCATGCCCATGGCGCGCAGATGCGCGCGCACGCGGCTGGGGGTTTCCTGTGCGCAAAGCCCCATGCGGGCCGACAGTTCAAAGGCCAAGGCGCAGCCAATCGCCACCCCTTCGCCATGCAACAGCCTGTCGCCATAGCCCGTGGCCGCTTCCAGCGCGTGGCAGAAGGTATGGCCCAGATTGAGAAGCGCGCGCTCGCCCTGTTCGGTTTCATCGCGTGCCACGATGCCCGCCTTCATCTCGACAGAGCGGCGCACGGCATATTGGCGCAAATCCTTTGCGCCCCCCGCCATGGCCGGGCCATGCGCTTCCAGCCACTGAAAAAACGCAGCATCCCCCAGCAGCCCGTATTTCACCACCTCGCCATAGCCTGCCAGAAAATCGCGCGGGGGCAGGCTGTCGAGCAAATCTATATCGGCCAGCACAAGGCTGGGTTGGTGGAACGCGCCCACCAGATTTTTGCCATGGCGGGTGTTGATCCCGGTCTTGCCGCCGACAGAGCTGTCGACCTGCGCCAGAAGCGTGCTTGGCACCTGCACAAATCGCACCCCCCGGCGCAGCACCGAGGCCGCAAACCCGCCCAGATCGCCGATCACGCCGCCGCCCAAGGCCAGCACCATGTCGCGCCGTTCCACCCGCGCATCCAGCAGCCATTCCACGGCCTCGCGCAAGCCCTCCCAGCCCTTGGTGCCCTCGCCGGGGGCGAGGGCATGGGCGGTGCTGGCAATGCCCTTCGCGCCCAAGCCTGCTTCCAGCGCGGCCAGATGCAGGGCGGCCACGCGGCTTTCGCTGAGCACGGCCACGCGCGGGCGGGCCAGAAGCGGCGCAATCAGCGCGCCTGCCTGTGCCAGCAGCCCCTGGCCGATCACCACATCATAGGCGCGCGCGCCAAGGGCCACATGCACGCGGTCAATCTGGGTCATTTTCTGGCTCCTTGCAGGATATCGGGGCGCTCTGCCAACGCGTTCAGCACGGCCCCTGCCATATCGCTGATGGCGTAGGATGGCCGCGCTTCCACCACAAGATCGGCTTTGGCGTAATCGGGTTCGCGCCGCGCCAGAAGATCGGCCAGGGTGGCGCGCGGGTTTTCGGTTTGCAGCAAGGGTCGGGTGGTTTTCTGGCGCACGCGCGCCCACAGCAGATCAAGATCGGCCTTCAGCCATACCGCGCAGCCCAAATCCGAGATCAGCGCGCGGGTATCGGCGTTCAGATAGGCCCCGCCCCCGACCGACAGGATGGCCGGTTTGCCGCGCAACAGCCGCCCGATCACTTCGGCCTCGCGGGCGCGAAAGAACGCCTCGCCATCGCGGGCGAAGATTTCGGCAATGCTCATCGCGGCGGCGGCGACGATTTCTTCATCCGAATCAAGGAAGGGGGCCGCAAGCATGCGCGCCAATTCCTTGCCCACGGCCGTCTTGCCCGCGCCCATCATGCCCACAAGAACAACTGTCTTGAGCAATTTCATCTTTGCGCGTGCTCCTGTCCCGTCTTGTCTATCAAGTTTTCGTGGCCTGTCTGTCTAATGTCGTGATAATGCGGCATTGTCGAACGGAAAACCCCCAAAGCTGATTTGCGTTCAAGAGGGGCTGGGTTCAGAAAGGCAGGCAGCGATGCGTTATATCTTCCGACTTGTTCTTGTTTTGGTGTTTTTGGCTGCGATTGCTGTCGTGGCATATGCCTATATTGGCGATCTGACAGCGCAGCGCAGCCCGGTGGAAGCCCCTGTGGTGCTGGAGGTGAATTGACCGCGCAGCAGGGTTTTTTGCGCCCCTTTGGGCTGTTGGCCTGTCTGGCCTTTGCCCCTATGGGTGGAGGCGCAGTTGCACAGGGCAGCGATGGTGCGCCGTTGAGTGCGATTGACTGGCTGCAACAGGCGCTGGAGGCCCCTGTGCCGCAAAGCCCTGTGCCTGATGGCTTTGGGCAGGGGGATGGTGCCGGAGTGGTGCTGCCGGGCGCGTATTTTGAAAGCATCCAGAGCGCGCCTCTGGAGGGGCTGGGGCCAGAGGCCGCGGGCCTGTTTCGCGCCGAACGTGTAGGCCTGCCGCGCGATTTATGGGCGGGCAGCACGCGTTCAGAGGTGATTGCCGCTGTATCTGCCATGCCGGAAGATGGCCTGCCAAGTGCCACGCGCCTTGGCTTGCGCCTGCTTCTGGCCGAATTTTTACCCCCCCGCGATGACATGCCCGAAAGCCGTGATGCGCTGCTCTTGGCGCGGCTGGACAAGCTGGTGTCGCTTGGCGCTTTGGAACAGGCGGGCCAGTTGATAGAAGGGCTTGCCGATAAAACCGCAGGCATGACGGCGCGCGCCTTTGATATTGCGCTGTTGCTGGGCGAGGAAGATCGCGCCTGTGCGCAGATGCTGGGCCAGATTGCCGCCAGCCATGGCCATGCCGCGCAGATTTTCTGCATGGCGCGCACGGGTGATTGGCAGGCGGCCTATGCCGGGCTTCGGGTGGCGCAAAGCCTTGGTCTGCTAACCCCGGCAGAGGGCGGGATGCTGGCGCGCTTTCTGGAGGAAGAGGAAAGCGATTTCGCCCCGCCGCCACCGCAAGACATGACGCCGCTTGCCTGGCGGATCATGGAGGCGTTGGGCGATCCTGTCACAACGGCCGGGCTGCCCATTGCCTATGCCCATGCCGATTTGCGCGGCACATCGGGCTGGCGCGCGCAGCTGGAGGCCGCAGAGCGGCTGACGCGCGCGGGCGTTTTGCAGCCAAACCGCCTGTATGGGTTATATACCGCCCGCCGCGCTGCGGCCTCTGGCGGGTTGTGGGAGCGCGTGCGCGTGGTGCAGATGTTGGAGCGCGCGATTGACACCGGCGATGCCGCTGCCGCAAGTGCCGCGCTGGTGCAGGCATGGCCGCTCTTTGCGGCGGTGGAACTGGAAGTGCCCTTGGCCGAGATTGCAGCGCCATTGCTGCTGGATATGCCGCTGACAGAAGCGGCGCGCGATGTGTTCTGGAAGGTCTTGATCCTTGCGCAAGACAGCCCGGAGCGCGCGGCCGCGCTGGCCCCAGACAACGCGGTTGGGCGGCTGGTCATGGCGCTGGCCAAGGGGGAGCCCCTGCCGCAGATATCCGCGCCGCCCATGGCCGCCGCAATTGTGGCGGGCTATGGCACGCCAGTTTTGCCCGGCTTGGTGCAAGAGCAGATCGCGCAGGGGGCGCAGGGGGCAGTCTTGCTGGAGGTGCTGGGGCTGTTGTCTCAGGCAGGGGTGGGCGATGTGCAGGCCGCAACAGAGGCATTGCACCGCCTGCGCGCCTTGGGACTGGAGATGCTGGCGCGGCAGGTTGCGATAGAACTGCTGCTGTTGGAGCGGCGGGGATGACGGCGCCTGTGGCCTCTGTAACCTGGATTTCCGCGTTTCTGGAAGCGCAGGCCGCAGAGCAGGGGGCCGCGCGCAATACGCAACTGGCCTATGGGCGCGATTTGCAGGATTTCGCGCAATGGTGCGCGGGGCAGGGTCTGGACTTTGCCAGTTTGGGCCGCGCAGAGATAGAGCGCTATCTTATCGGCTGCGAGGCGCAGGGGCTGGCCAAAGCGACCCGCGCACGCAGGCTGGCCTCGCTGCGCCAGTTGTTCCGCTTTGCCTATGCCGAGGGCTGGCGCAAGGATGATCCCGCCAGCCGCATTTCCGGCCCCGGCCGCGCGCGCAAACTGCCTGTCACCCTAAGCCATGAGGATGTGGATGCCTTGTTGCGCGCCGCCCCGGAAACAGGGCGCAGCGCGGCTGACAGGCTGCGCAATGCCTGCCTGTTGGAACTGCTCTATGCCACAGGGTTGCGGGCGAGCGAGTTGGTCAGCCTGCCCGTTGCGGCGGTGCGGGGCAATCCCGACATGATACTGGTGCGCGGCAAGGGCAATAAAGAGCGGATGGTTCCGCTCTCTGCGCCCGCGCGCGCGGCGCTGGCGCGCTGGTTGGTGCAGTGGGACAGCCAAGCCGCGCAGTTGCGCGCCGCGCGCAAGCCGGAGCCGCGCTTTCTGTTCCCCTCATCCGGGCGCGAGGGCCATCTCAGCCGGGTGGGGTTTTATCTGATCCTGAAAGAGATTGCGTTGAAAGCCGGTCTTGATCCGGCGCGCATCAGCCCGCATGTGTTGCGCCATGCCTTTGCCACGCATCTGCTGGCAGGCGGGGCCGATCTGCGCGCGATCCAGACACTTTTGGGCCATGCCGATATTTCCACCACTGAAATTTATACCCATGTCCTGCAAGAGCGCCTGCGCGCTTTGGTGCTGGCGCATCATCCTTTGGCGAAGGGCTGAGGCGGGGTATTTGAGCGATCAGGGGACATAGCCCCGCGCGGAATCAAGGGCGTTAGCCCGCCGCGCCTCAAAGGGCCGCCCCCTCGGCCCGGCGATTTGGCTGCCGTGGGCGCATAGCTTCAGTTTCGTTCGGACTTTGCCGCCATAAAGCGCTTAGCCGCCCGGCCGGATCGCCGCCCCGCGGCCCAGCGCTGCGCGGCTTTTTCTTCGCGCCCCGTCA
>JAUVXF010000024.1 GCA_030603695.1 Natronohydrobacter sp.
CAAGGGCGTCAGCCCGCCGCGCCTCAAAGGGCCGAAGGGCGGCGATGCGCCCGAATAGCTGCGCGCTTTATCGGGACAAAATCCGAACGAAACTCAGGCCAAGCGCAGGGTGCAGCCAGAGCGCCGGGCCGGGGGCGGCGTCATGCCATAGTCATGCCTTCGGCAGAGGGAATAGCCGCTCTCCCGCGTCAGGGCACGGCATACGGCGCAAGTGGGGCGCAGGCGGGTTGCGGATATTGGAACAGTGCACCAAGCGCGGAATCAAGGGCGTCAGCCCGCCGCGCCTCAAAGGGCCGCCCCCCACGGCTCGGCGATCTGGCTGCAACCTGCGCATAGCTTCCGTTTCGTTCGGACTTTGCCGCCACACAGCGCATAGCCTCCAGGCCAGATCACCGCAGCGCGGCCCGGTGCTGCGCTGCTTTGCGCGCTGCGCCGAATGCCCCTTATGGCTCGAACCTGCCCTTGCACATCTGGTGCAAGCGGCACAACACCAGCGCGCTGCTATTCGCGAAAGGCGCGTTCTTTCACACGCACAACCGGCCTTGTCAGATAGTCCAGCACGGTTTTGCGGCCCGCGATCATATCCACTTCTGTAACCATGCCGGGCATCACTTCCACCACCAGCCCATCGGCATCCAGAAAGCTGCCTTCGGTGCGGATATGGACAATGAAAAATTCCTGCGCGTCGCGGTCAGACCGGATCACGGCATCTGCGCCAATGCGCGTAATCTCTCCATGCAAGCTGCCATAGCGGGCGAAATCATAGGCCGTTACCTTCACCCGCACGGGCTGGCCCGGATAAACAAAGGCAATATCTGACGGGCGCACCCATGCTTCTACCAAAAGCGTGTCATCCAGCGGCACAATCTCTATCAAATCCTCTCCGGGGCGGGCCAGCGCGCCAAGGGTGGTGCGGTGAATGCGGTTTACCACCCCGCGCAAGGGCGCGCGCATTACCGCGCGTTCGGCCCTGTCGCGCAGCGCGGGCAGGCTGGGTTCCAGCGCGGCCAGTTCGGCGGTGCTGAGTGCCAGATCAGACAGGGCGGCGGCGCGGTGGCGCGCGCGCAGGGCGCGAATCTGGTCATCAATCTCATCCAGCGCGGCTTGCATCCGCGCCAGCCCGGCGCGCGCGCGGGTTTCGCGCCCGCGCCATTCGCTGTCGCGGCGGCGCAAATCCAGAAGCGTGGTTTCAGGCTCCAGCCTGCGGGCGACAAGGGGTTCCATCATCGCGCGCTCTTCGGCCAGAACGGCCAGAATTTCGCGGGCGCTGTCCATTTCGGCCACAGCTTCGGCAAATTGTTCCTGCCGCTGAAAGCGCTGGCGTTCCAGTATCGCCACCTCAGAGGCCAATTCATCTAGCCGCGCCTGATACAGCGCCAGTTCCGAACGCACCACGGCGGCGGCCTGCGCCACCAGCACTGGCGCAAATTCGGGCGCGGCACCGTCAATCTCGGCCTGCAACCGCGCGATGCGGGCCATCAACCCATAGGCGCGCTGCTGTTCCTGATCCAACTGGCTGGCCAGTTGGGTTCCGTCCAACTCCATCAGAATATCGCCCTGCGCCACCACATCGCCCTCGGCCACATGCAGGGCCTGCAAAACCCCCGGCTCTGTTGCCTGAATGATCTGGATATCGCGCGAGGGCACGATGCGGCCTTCGGCGCGGGTGACATCATCAATCTCTGTCAGAGCGGCCCAAACCACAGAGGCCATCAAAAACAACAGGATAACACCCAATAGCAGGCTGCCGCGCCAGCTTTGGCGGCCCTGCATATCCCGCGCCAGCGCGTCCAGATCCCGCCTATGCGCCATCTGCCCCCCCGCGCGGCTGCGAGAGAATGGATTTCGGCCCATCCGCCACCACTTTGCCCTGATCAATCACGATCACCCGATCCACCAGTTCCAAAAGGCTGGTGCGATGGGTGACAATCACCACCGTGCGATCGGCCAGTTCCGTTTTCAGCCGCGCAATCACCGCCCCTTCATTTTGCACATCCATGCTGGAGGTGGGTTCATCCATCAGCATGATCGGCGGGCGGCCCAGCAGCGCGCGGGCCAGTGTGATGGCCTGTTTCTGCCCACCAGACAGCCCCTCGCCGCGCTCAGACAGCATCATGTCATAGCCTGCGGGGTGGCGGCGGATAAATTCCTCTACCCCTGCAATGCGCGCGGCCTCCAATATCTCTGCATCGCGGGGGCGCATGGCACCAATGGCAATATTCTCGCGCACTGTGCCGGAAAACAGCCACACATCTTGCAACACAGATCCCATATTGCGCCGCAAATCGCCCGGATCAATCTGGCGAATATCTATCCCATCCACCAGCACCGCCCCTTGGCGCGGCTGGTACAGGCCCAGCATCAGCCGCGCGACAGTGCTTTTGCCCGAACCGATCCGCCCCAGAATGGCCACCTTTTCGCCCGCGCGGATGGTGAAAGAGATATCGCGCAGCGCATCCACCGTCTGGTCGGGATAGGCGAAGGACACGCCATCAAAGCGGATTTCCCCGTCCAGCCGTGGCCGCGCAATCCAACCCGTGCCAAGGGGGCGCTCGCTTTCGGCCTGCATCAGCGCATCAAGGCTGAGGTAAGATGTGCGCGCCTGATTGAACCGCGTCAGCGTTTGGGCAAGCTGTGCCAAAGGTGCCAGCGCGCGCCCTGTCAGAATGACCCCGGCAATCAGCGCGCCCATGCTGATTGTGCCTGCCGTAATCAGGAAAACGCCGTAAAACACAATCATCACCTGCGCGGCCTGTTGGGCAAAGGCCGTGGCATTGATGGCAAATTGCGTCACGGCGCGGCTTTTCAGCCCATGGTCGGATTGCCGCGCAATGGCATCTTCCCAGCGCGCGCGCATGCGCCGCTGTGCGCCCGCAGCCTTTATCGTTTCCAGCCCCGACAGGGTTTCCACCAGCACCCCTTGCTTGGATTGCCCATCGGCAAAGCTTTTCTCTGCCAGCCGCGACAGGATGGGTTGCACCGCCACCCCCACAACCAGCACAAAGGGCACAGCCAGCGCGGGCACAATCGCAAGCGGGCCGCCGATAAAATAAATCACCCCCACAAACAGCAGGATAAACGGCAAATCCACCACCGCCACCAGCGTAGCAGAGGTGAAGAAATCGCGCAGGCTTTCAAATTCGCGCAAGGTGCTGGCCAAGGCCCCGGTAGAGCCTTTGCGCGCGCGCATCTGCACATCCAGAATCTGGTCAAATATGCGCCGGCCCATCGCCATATCGGCCTGATGGCCCGCGCGATCAATAAACCCCGCACGCAGGGTTTTAATAATGAAATCAAAGATCAGCGCAATCCCCACCCCCGCTGTCAGCGCGATAAGGGACTCTATCGCCTCATTGGGCAAAATGCGGTCATACACCACCATGATGAATAATGATGTGGAGAGGCCAAGAAAATTGGCCAGCACCGCCGCCAGCAAAACCTGGCCATAGGCCCAGCGATTTTCCGCCAGCGTGGCCCAGAACCAATGCCCCTCGCGCCCTGCGGCAGCGCGCGCGATATCTTCGCGGTGTTCGGCGCGCAGCAGCAGCGCATAGCCCGTATAGATCGCATCCAGCCGCGCCGCCGATATCTGGCCAAGCCCGCCGCCAAGCGCCGGATCATAGATTGCAAAATCCCCATCCGCGCGCACATCTTCCAGCACCACGGCGCGATCATCTTCCAAAATCAGAATGGCGGGGGTGAGTGTGGAATCAAACGCCCCAAGTGCCCGCCGCCCAAAGCCAGCTTGCAGCCCCGCGCGTTCGGCGGCCGTGATGATATCGCGCAGGCTGGCCGCGCCTTGGCCGCCCGTTTGCGCGGCATGAAGCGCGGCCAGCGTGATCGGGCGATCCAGCCGCGCGGCGGCATGCAACAGGCAGGCTTCCAGCGCGCTTGTTGCGCTTCTGTCTGCCGCGGTCAGTTTCAGCACGCGCCCCTCAGTCATCTGCACCATCGGGGGCGGGCAGGGCGATGGCGAACACATCCAGAATATCGCCTGTCAGCGCCAAGGCGGCATAGCCAGACAGCGCCACTTCCAACTCTGCCGCGATCAAACCTTCACTGGCTTCCAGCAAATCGCGCTCGGCATCCAACAGGCCCAACAGCGTGCGCCGCCCGATGGAGAATTCTTCGCGCGCGGCCGCCACCGTGGCGCGATGGGCGCGCACCGCTTCGCGTGCGGCGCCCACACGCGCGGCCCCCGCGCGCTGGTCTGATCGCAGATCGGACAGGGCGCGCGCAATCTCGCGCGCCAGCCCAGCGCGCTCTGCCACCACGCTGGCAAGCTGCGCTTCTGCGGCGCGAATACGTGCCGCGCGGCTGCCAATCGCGGCGGGTTCCTGCGCCACATCCAGCGTTGCGCGCGACGTGCCGCGCTGCGCTGTGCCATCTATCGCAATGCGCGGGAATCGCTGCGCCTGCACCACGGCCAGATCGGCCTGTGCGGCGGCAATGCGCGCATTCATGCCCCGCATGCGCGGGCTTTGCGCGATCAACACGGCTTCGGCCTGATCGGGCAGGCCCGGCGCAACGGGGGGCTGCGCCAGATCGGCCCCGGCGCGCTGGCCAAACACGGCGGCAAACCCGGCCTCTGCGCGATCCACACGCGCGGCGGCCTCTGCCGCGCGGGCGCGCGCGCTGGCCAGCCGCGCTTGGGCCGTCAGCGCCTCTCCCGCGCCGCTGGCACCGGCATCTGCGCGGGCCTGCACCTGTGCCAGCGCGGTTTCATGGGCGCGCGTATTGTCATCGGCAATCCGGGCGCGTGCGCGCGCGGCATGCAGATTATGCCAGCCCACCACCGCCGAAAGCGCCAACGCGGCCGCGATTTCCTGCTGCCCGCCCTGGCTTTCAAACACCCGCGCTTGCGCCGCCACCTGCTGGCTGGCAGACGCGCCGCCATCATATACCAGCTGTGTTACCCGCAAAAGCGGGGTAATCCCGCCACCGCTGATCGTGCCATTCACCAGCGTGCCCAATGTGGCCGAAAGGGCAAGCTGCGGGTAAAAGCCGCGCGCGTCCAGATCGGCGCGCGCCTGCGCGGCAGCCAGCCCCGCAGTTGCGGCCGCAAGCTGCGGATGGCCGGCCACGGCGCGGCCAACCTGCTGGCCAAAGCCCGTTGCCGCAATATCCCCCGCCACCCGCGCCGCGCGGGGCGGGCCATTGAATTCGGCGCGCAAAGCGTCCAGATCGGGGCGCGGGGCGCAACTGGCAAGCAGTGCCAAAGCCGCCAGCACAAGGACAACAGCATGCGGCAAAAAGGGGCGGGAAGACATAAGATCACCCATTTTCAACATAGGCCAAACCCCGGCGCAGCGGGGCTGCACGGGGCGTTTCATGGTTTGCCCCCCTGTGCGCTTGCCAGGAAGGCAGGCGGCTCTTGCGCCTGCGCGCTGGCCAGCGCATCGAAAAACCCGGCAAGGGCGGGGTCTGTTGCAGGGGGGGCGGGGGCTTTAGCAGGGGCTTTGGCCACAAAGGCTTCGGCCTGCGCCAGAAAACCTATGTGATGGCGCGCAACACAGGCCGCATGCAGCAGCGCCAGCGCGCCGGTGCGGTGCAGCGCGGCCAGATCGCTGCGCCCCAGATCGGCCAGCCGCTCTGGCGCAACCTCCATCACGCCAGAGGGGGCTTTGGGCAGGGCAAAGGGCTGCAACAGGCCCATGCGCAGGATATCCGCCATCGCGGCGCGGGTGCGCAATTCGGCCTGCGCGCGGGTGCGGAAAAATTCCACCACCTGCGCCAGGGCCGGGGCCAGCGCGCCGCTTTCGGTGAAAAACGGCTCGTCTTGCGGGTGCTCTGTTACCAGCCCGCTGCCCTCATCCACCATCAGGGTAAATTCCGGGCCGGTGCCGGGCTGTGCCTGAAACGGATAGACCCGCAAGACCGAGGGCACATAGGCCCCCCGCCACACCCCATTGGCGGCCACCAGCGCCGTTTGCGGCCCCAGCCGCGTTAGCGCCACAGGCCGTGGCCCACCGGGCAGGGGAGCAAAGACAATCGGCAGGCTGGCTGCCACCTGCTCATGCTCTCCCAGCACAATCGGCACCAACGGGTGATCCTGCACAAAGCTGTAAGAGGCGAAGCGCCGCCAGCGCTTGCCCCCATGCCGCGCGGCGCTGACAGGGGTGAGCTGCGCCCCGCCACTCATTGCGCCGGGGCCTGTTGGTTGGGCAAAAAGACCATCACAGGTATTCCGAGAAGCCCAGAATATTTGCCGAAGTGAATTGCGCCAGATCAGCCGCGGTCAGATCGCTGAAAGACGCGATATCGCGGATGTCTGTAACCGGATTGAAATTGGCAGGGTCGTTAAATGTGATCTGCACCAAGGATGCGCCATCCTCATCGGCGCTTAGCACATAAATCACATCGCCTGCCTGCAATCCCATGGCTTGTAGGACAGCCCCGGCATTTGCATCGCCAACTTCCGTTGTGAACACCACAAGGCCCACATCCGCACCCAAGGGGCCGGTTGCTTCCGCCGCCCGCAATTCAAACATCGTGCCCGCGCCACGCAGGGCGCCAGCCGGGAAGTTGTTCGAAAAGGCAAAAGCAATCCTGTCCGCCAGCGCCCCGCCAACGGTAAAGCCGATGATCTCATCCACGCCATTCGCCGCTGGATCGGGTTCAAAAACAATCGTGTTCACACCGGCGGCAGAGACATTGATGGTATCATCCCCCCCACGGCCCCGGATGACGCTATCCATCACGCGGGCTGTGAGTGCGTCGTCATCATTGCTGCCATAGATGAATTCATGCCCGCCCCCAAGCTGGCCCGGTGCCACTGTTAGGATAACAGGCTGTGGTGCGCCATCTGCGTCGGTAAACTGGAATCGGACAAGTTGAACGGAATAAAGATCAATCGGTTGCCCAGAGTTAGGATCGGTGGGGCTAAGGAAGCCGATAGAGGCCAAGGTAATCTCGCCGGATGCGGCATTGTCGGTTGTTGTGGTTCCAGTAAGCCCGGCAGCGTATTGCGGGGCGGGGAAGGCCGAATATGTTAGCGCGCTGGGCTGGAAACTAACCACCTCTGTAAAGCCGAAGATATATCCCTCCGGCCTGAGATCACTGGCGTTAAGCACTGTTCTTGGATCAAGAAATAAACTAAATTCAAGAGCCTGATTACCAAGCACGGTAACAGGCGTCGCGCCAATTAGCATTAACTGCGCGGCCTCATACCCCACCAGATCGCCTGTAGCTGTGGCCGTTTTGGTATTGGCGGCATTGGATACGGAGAAACTGTAATCAATAGCCTCGCCCGGATCGATCTCGGGCCGCGTGATTGTGGTTGTCCATCTGCCATCCGCCCCGACTATGGCTGTGCCCACCTGCGTGCCGCCTGTGGTGATGGTCACTGTCTGGCCCTGTTGCACGCCGCTTGTGCGGCCAGAAAGGGTGATATCCCCCGTTTCTGACAAGATCAGCGCGCCATCTGTGCCGATGGGATCAACACTCAGCGAGACAGGGATATTCACACTGGCCGTGAACCCGCTAGCGCTGCGCGTAACCGGGTAGGATGTGCCTGTCACCGTTGCGGAAAGTTGCAAATTTGCAGTATCCGCCGCCGCCTGCACTTGGCTTGCGGGGAAAGTGGCTGTCCAGCTGCCATCATTCTGCACGGTTGCCGTGGCGCTGAAGGTGGCGGGGTTATCGGTGGATGTGACCGTCACGATAGATCCTGCGGCCATGTTGAAGGTGCCGCCGGAAATGCTGAACCCGTTTACAAAGGCATCCGCCCCGACCGAAACGGAAGTATTACTGCCGAAATCTACCATGGGCGCTTGCAGGGTTATGCTTTGCGGCGAAGCCTCGTTGCCCGCGCGATCCGTCCCCGAAACCATGACATTCGCGTTGCCGAAAGAATCGGGCGCGGGCAGATTTGCCCCGGCGATGGTGATGCTCCATGCCCCATTTGTCACCGAAATTTGGTATTCGGTGCCTGCAATGGTAAGCGTTACGTCGTCTACATCTGCCGGGGCTGTGCCCGATACCACAAGCCCGTCCTCTGTCACCTGTGATTGCAATGTCAGGTTGGGGGCGCTCAGATCGACATTGACAGTGATACTGGTCTGGAACGGCTGCCCTTCAAAGGTAAACGAAACGCTTATCTCCCTCGGCCCGTCTGTGAAGACCAGATCCCCTCGGGGGATGGAAAAGCTCCATGCGCCGGTTGTGCTATCAGAGATGGCAGAACGACCGCCGGAAACACTGGGCGTAACCAGCGTGACAGTCTGGCCCGGAATGGCCACACCCGTGACCAGAAAATTCGGGTTTTCGTTACTGTCGGCGGCATTGATGAAACTGTCTGCCACAGGGCTGGTGATGGTGAGCGGGGGGACAGAGAAATTTGTGGTGGTGCTGGCGGTGGCAGTGGCGGGGTTGCCCGCACTGTCAGATACAGAAACCGTGGCATTTACCGCTGTGTCATCGCCAAGCGCGGCAATATCTGAGGCTGGAATCTGGATAGACCAGGTGCCAAACATCTCCACCTCCGCCGTATAAGTCCGGCCCCCCAGCGACAGGGTGACAGTCCGCGTCTGTTCTACCCCTGTTGTTGTGCCTGTCACTGTCAGCCCGGTGATGGTGTTGACTGTCGTGATGGTGAAGGGATCAATCGTGGCGGTGGCGACAAAATCGGCGCGGATATTTTCAAACAATGTCTGGCCGGTATTGCCTGCGCCATCCACCGCCCTGGCGCGCAGATCGTACTCTGTATTGTGCTGCAAAAAGCTGGAATTGGGCGGGATAACGGCCTGCCATGTGCCATTTGCCGCCACAGTGGCCGTGACGGTATGAACAGGGGCGCCGAGCGCGCCGCGAATCAGGAAATCCACCTGCACCTGAACTGTGCTCAGATTGGGTGTGCCCATATCTGACACTGTGCCGGAAATGGTGAAACCCGCCGCGCGCTCTGCCTCGTTATAGGCCCAATCGCCGCTTGTGCCCGAATCGGTGATGACAACCACTGGCGGGGTGGCATCAAGCACCAGCCCCAAGGTGGCGGGGCCGGACACAGGTATGCCATTCAGCATGGCGCTGGCCGTAATGGTATAGCTGCCATCGCCGGGCAGGTTGATGGCGGTGGCGGTGGCTGTCCAGTTGCCTGCGCTATCGGCAACAACCGCATCAAGGGAGGTGCCGAAAATCGTCACAACAACAGAGGCGCCGGGCACTGTCTGGCCGCTGATCACAAGGGGGTCGCCCACGGTGGTGGCATTCAGCACCACAACGGTACCGGGCGTGGTGATTGTCAGGCTGGGGGTGGCATAGCTGGGGGTTAGTTCCGCAGTTACGGTGGCCCTGTTTCCGGCGGCATCTGTGACAGTCGCGCTTATCGGGATAGTGGTTGTGCCCTGATCGCGCAGCGCCGCCAGCACAGTTTGCGGGATGATGGCAGACCATGCGCCAGCGCTATCGGTTAGGCCGCCATCGTAATTTGCCCCCATGAAACCAACATTCACCTGGTGGCCTGCGCCCACATCGGTGGTTGTGCCGCTGATGACCAGATTAAAGAATGTGGCGGCGGTGTTCAGTTCGGGCAGAGTATCTATGCTGATCGTGGCGGCGAAATCGGTGCTGAAGCTGGCGATCGCTGGCGGTTCCGAATTGCCTGCCACATCGGTGGCAAAGGCGCGGATCTGGATGCCCGCGTCACTGGGCAGGGAAATTCCGGCAGGGACAGTTGCTGTCCATGTCCCATCTGCCGCAACTGTGGCACTTAGGGAAACAGGGTCTGGCAGACTCGTCGTATGCAGTTCGACCGTCATTTGCAGCGTGGTCAGATCGGTGGTGCCAGCGTCTGACACTGTGCCGGAAATGGTGAAACCCGCCGCGCGCTCTGCCTCGTTCAATACCCCATCTGCGCCAACGCCTACATCGGTGATGGTCACAACCGGCGGGATGGTATCAATCACCAGCCCCAATGTGGCGGGGCTGGCCACAGGTAGGCCGTTCAGCGTGGCGCTGGCGGTGATGGTATAGCTGCCATCGCTGGGCAGGGTGGTGGCGGTGGCTGTCCAGGTGCCCGCGCTATCGGCGGTGACGGCGGGCAAGCTGCTTGACCCAATCTGCACCACAACAGAGGCGCCGGGCACTGTCTGGCCGCTGATCACAAGGGGGTCGCCTACGGTGGTGCCGTTCAGCACCACAGCCTCGGAGGGGGTGGTGATGGTCAGGCTGGGGGTGCTGTAGCTTGGTGTTATTGGTGCAAGCGCGGTGGCCACATTGCCTGCCGCATCTGTGACTGTCACGCTCAGGGGGATGGGGCTGGTGCCCGCATCGCGCAGGCGCGCCAACTCGGATTGCGGGATATGCGGCTCAGAGGTTGTCCAGTTGCCAGAAGAATCGATCGTGGCGGCATAGAGTGTGCCTGCAAAATCGATGAATACCGGGCTGCCTTGTTCCACACCGGTGCTGGTTCCGGTGAGCACCAGATCGAAGAATGTTGCAGCCGTGGTCAGCGGTGGCACGGTATCTATGCTGATCGTCGCGGTGAAATCTGTTGCCACACTGCCACTGGCCGGGCTGGCGGCAGGGTTGCCCGCCGCGTCAGAGACGGTGGCTTGCACGGTGTAGTTTGCCGCATCCTGCAATGCACCCGCGCCAATTCGCGCGCTCCATGTGCCATTGGTGACAGTGGCCGTGCCCGTGGCGATAACCGTACTGCCATCCAGCACCTGAACCGTGACAACCTGTCCGTTTTCGGCGGTGCTTGTGCCCGAAACCACCAGCGCATCGGCCCGCTCTGCGGCATTTAGCACCGCATCCCCGCCTGCAACCGCAGTTATCGCAATTTCGGGCGCGATAGTGTCGACCACGGCATTTACGCTGCCGGTAATCTCTGTTTCCGGCCCCTCTGCCGGGGTGCGCGTGGCGGTGAAGCTGAGGGGCTGGCGGCCTTGCAACAGGGTTTCAAGGACGTTGCCGGTGATCGTGTCAATCTGCCACACCGCTGCGGAGGTGTTATAGACGGCAACCAGCGTCTGCATGGCGCTACCCGTGCCCAAAGTCACTGTCACCACATCGGTTTGCAGCAAATCCGCCGCAGCAGAGCCGAAAATCTGGCTCAGGCTTTGGGGCGCGGAAAAGCTTTCGATATTCAGGCGCAAAAGCTGCTCTGGCGCCTGGCCATTGCCACCACCGCCGCCGCCCGCCGCAGCGCCCGCCGCTGCAACCCCAAGGCCAATCCCGGCCGCCGCAGCGCCACCGCCAAACCCGCCCGCAGCCACCCCGGCCACAGCACCGCCACCCGCAGCCGCCACACTGGCCACCACTTCGGCCAGCATCTGCGCGGCGGCTTGTGTAACCAGCACCGCGCCATTCGCCCCAACCTGCACAGCGCTTGCGGCAATCTGCACCTGCTGGCCATTGGCCAGCACCAGTTGCGCGCTGCCATCTGCATTCAGCGCGACAGAGCGCACGCCCGCCACATCCAGCACATTCACCATCGGCCCCACGGCTTGCGCTTCGGCCAGAAAGGGCAGCATCAGGGCAGTTGTTCCCAAACCCGCCGCCAGCCGCTTCTGGTTTCTTGCCACCCAGTCCAGAATGAATGCGCGCCCTTCCGGCGTCTGTGTCCCTGTCGTTTCCAGGGCCTGTTTCACGCTTTCGTGCAATTCTGGCGTGTGGCTGGTCATTCTGGGCCTCTCGATAAATGAATAAATTCTTGGTTAATTTTGCGCGAGTGTTGCACAAAGGCCTTGTCACTGAAAGACCTTTGTCAACTTTCTGGTATTATCAATATCTTTAGAGAGCGTTAAGCAACACACGCCCGCGCCAAAAATTCATCAATCAAAGGTTGCGTCTGGGCCGCGTGCCTATTCGGCGGCGTCTTGCGCGGCCTGCTTGGCCAGCCTGTCGCGCAGCAAGGCGGCAAAGCGTTCGGCATAGACGGGATCACCCAGGGCGGTATCCACAATCGCTGTCAGATAGCCAAACTTATCGCCACAATCATACCGGACAGAAGGGTTCAGGATGGCCGAAACCTTGCCTTGCGCAGCCAGCTGGTCAATCGCATCGGCCAGCTGGATTTCTCCGCCCGCGCCGGGCTGCAACACGCGCAGCAGGGCAAAGATTTCGGGCGTGAACACATAGCGCCCGAAAGAGGCCATGCGCGAAGGGGCTTGCGCGGGGTCGGGCTTTTCTACCAGCCCTGCAACAGAAATCATCCCGTCTTGCGATGGCGCGCCCAGCCGCAGAATACCGTATTTCGAAACCTCCGATAGCGGCACCTCAGAGACAGAGAGAATAGAGCGCGGGGTTTTCGCAAAGGCCTTCACAAGCGCCTCTGTCGGCAAATGCGGGCCGCGCATCAGATCATCGGCCAGCAATACGGCGAAAGGGTTATCCCCCACGGCAGGGGCGGCGCAAAGCACGGCATGGCCCAGCCCCAATGGCTCTGGCTGGCGCACGAAAATACAGGCCACACCTTCGGGCACGATATTGCGCACCATGTCGCGCAACTCTTTCTTGCCCTTCGCCAGAAGCTGATTTTCAAGTTCCAGATTCGCATCAAAATGATCGCCCACCGCGCGCTTGTTGCGGCCTGTGACAAAGATCAGCTCTGTTATGCCGGCGGCCACGGCCTCTTCCACGGCGAATTGCACAATCGGTTTGTCAATGATGGGCAACAGCTCTTTGGGCATGGCTTTGGTGGCTGGCAAGAACCGCGTGCCAAACCCTGCTACAGGAAAAACGGCTTTGGTGATGCGTGCCATGAATTTCCCTATGCAAGTTTATTTCGCAGATGCCTACGAAATGTCCTATACAGTCATGCCTGAAGTTTCAAGCCGGGCCTGCCCTGTGGCGCATTGGGCGGCGTATTGGTGCGGGTGGTCGGAGTCGAACCGACACTCCTTGCGGAAAGGGTGTTTGAGACCCTCGCGTCTACCATTCCGCCACACCCGCACAATGGGTGCTATCTAGCGCGGTTGCAAAGCCACTGCAACGGGTCAAACGCGGCAATGCGTCAAATATATCGCAAGATTTTTGGCCCCCATCCCCCGCAAGATTGACCTTTGGCCATTTATACCCTATGTGCCAAGGCGCTGTATGAACAGCTTTCCGCAAGCGGGGCGCGAAAATCGGGCGTCCCAAACCCAACGCGGCCCGATGCCGCGCAATCATGGACGCATATGACCCAATTTTCCGACCTGAAGCTTGACCCGAAGGTTCTCAAGGCCATTGACGAAGCGGGCTATACCACGCCCACCCCCATTCAGGCGCAAGCCATCCCCCACGCGCTTGAAGGGCGCGATGTATTGGGTATTGCGCAGACAGGCACTGGCAAGACCGCCTCTTTCACCCTGCCGCTGATCACCCGCCTTGGCCGGGGCCGCGCCCGCGCGCGCATGCCGCGTTCGCTGGTGCTGGCGCCCACGCGCGAACTGGCGGCGCAGGTGGCAGAGAATTTTGACACCTACGCCAAATATACCCGCCTGACAAAAGCGCTTCTTATCGGCGGTGTGGCCTTTGGCGAGCAAGACAAGCTGATTGATCGCGGCGTAGATGTGCTGATTGCCACACCCGGCCGCCTGCTGGATCATTTCGAGCGTGGCAAACTGCTTCTGACAGGTGTGGAAGTCATGGTCGTGGACGAGGCCGACCGCATGCTGGATATGGGCTTTATCCCCGATATTGAACGCATTTTCGGCCTTACCCCCTTCACCCGCCAGACATTCTTCTATTCCGCCACCATGGCCCCAGAGATTGAGCGTATTACAAATACCTTCCTCTCCAACCCCGCGCGGATAGAAATCGCCCGTCAGGCCACAGCGTCAGAAACCATTGCGCAGGAATTGATCGAACTGCCCGCCACCCGCCGCGACGGGGCCGCGAAACTCAAGCGCGATGCGCTGCGCGCCATCATCACTGCCGAAGGCGACAAGATCGAGAATGCCGTGATCTTCTGCAACCGCAAGGTGGATGTGGATATCCTGTCGAAATCGCTGCAAAAATACAAGTTTGATGCAGCGCCCATTCATGGCGATCTGGATCAATCCGTCCGCACCCGCACCTTGGAGAAATTCCGCGCGGGCGAATTGCGCCTTCTGATTGCCTCTGATGTGGCGGCGCGGGGGCTGGATGTGCCTTCTGTCAGCCATGTTATCAATTACGATCTGCCCTCGCACCCCGAAGATTATGTGCACCGCATTGGCCGCACAGGCCGCGCCGGGCGTTCTGGCAAGGCGATTTCGCTGATGGTTCCGGCCGATCAGAAATATCTGGATCAGATCGAAGCCTTGCTGCAAAAGCCCCTGCCACGCGGCACGGCCCCCGATATCGCCGCCCCGCAGGCCCCAGAGGGCGAGGACGAACGCCCCCGCAGCCGCAGCCGCGAGCGTGATAGAAAGCCCCGCGCCAAACCGGCCCCGGAACCCGCAGCCAAAGCCGCTGCACCCGCGCCCGAACAGGCCGAATTGCACCAGTTCGCAGAGGCCAAAGCCGCCCGCACGGCACCAACGCCGCCGCGCAACCGGCCAGAACGGAACGATCAGCGCAATGACCAGCGCGATAACCGCCATGACCATCGGCTTGATCGCAAGCATGATAACCGCAACGACAATCGCGGTGCAGTGGTGGGCATGGGCGATCATGTGCCCGATTTCCTGATGCGCCAATTCCGCAGCGCCTAAGATAGCCCCGGATTACCCGAAAAACGCCGCCCTCATCGGGGGCGGCGTTTTGCAATCCAACGCAGGCCGCGTGCGGCAGGGGCGCAGTTGGCCTGCCCCCCAACTTAGCGATACAGCAGCGATTTCTTGTTATGGAACAGATGTATCTTGGAAGGATCGGCCTTCAGACGCACCCGTTGTCCCTTCAGCCCTGTATGAATACCGCCAAGCTTGGCCAGCACCGGGGCCGCGCCGGGCGTTTCGGCCTTGAAATACAGCACTGTCAATTCACCCAGCGCTTCCAGCAACTCTACTTCACCTTGATACAGGTAATCTTCGCCATCCGTGGCCACCAGATCTTCTGGCCGCACCCCCAGATTGACAGCCAGCCCCATATCCGCGCCCGTGGTGGGAATATCGGCCAACGCCGTGCCCCCGCCCGCCAGCTTTATGCGGCTTTGCGCGCCTGTCTGCACCACCTCTCCCGGCAAAAGGTTCATGGCCGGAGAGCCGATAAACTGCGCCACAAATTCGCCATTCGGGCGCTCATACAGTTCCAGCGGTGTGCCAACCTGCGCAATGCCCCCACCCGCCAGAACCACAATCCGGCTTGCCAGTGTCATCGCTTCCACCTGATCATGGGTTACATACACCATGGTCGAATTGGGCATGCTCTCTTTCAGCTTCGCAATCTCTATCCGCGTGGCCACGCGCAACGCGGCATCCAAGTTGGATAGCGGTTCATCAAACAGATACACTTTCGGATCACGCACAATCGAACGGCCAATGGCCACGCGCTGGCGCTGGCCGCCCGACAGCGCCTTGGGCAGCCTGTCCAGATAGGGGCGCAGTTGCAAAATATCCGCCGCACGCTCTACCGCCGCATCAATCTCTGCGCGTGATTTCTTGGCGATTTTCAGCGCAAAGCTCATATTGTCGCGCACCGTCATATGCGGATACAGCGCATAAGACTGGAACACCATGGCAATGCCGCGCTGCGAGGGCGGGATATCATTCACCACCACCCCGTCAATTTCCAGCGTGCCGGCAGAAATCTTTTCCAGCCCCGCAATCATGCGCAGCAGGGTGGATTTGCCACAACCGGACGGGCCGACAAAGACAATCAATTCCCCTGTCTTGATATCAAGATTGATATCAGACAGGACTCTGACCTCGCCATAAGCCTTTTCAACATCTGTCAGCCGCAGCTCTGCCATGGTTCCCCCCCCCTTATGTTATCGCTTCAGCACAAGGCACGGTTGCCAAGGCCCCAGATGCACCACCCCATCCGCACCGGGGCCAGAGCTGTTCAGCTCTTGCCCCACCGCAACCCAATGGCCCTGCGGCAGATGCAGCGTTGCGGGCGTGTGGCTTAGGTTGAAGGCGCAAAACATCTCTTCCCCCGCCTCTTCGCGGTGGAAAGACAGCACATCGCCGGAAACCTGCAAACCGCTGAGCGTGCCGCGCGCCAACGCGCGGTGCGCGTTGCGCAGCGCTATGGCGCGGCGGTAATGGTGCAGCAGCGCATCTGGCGCGCGTTCCTGCGCATCCACCGCCAGCCCCAGATGCTCGCGCGCGACAGGCAACCATGGCTGGCCCTTGGAAAAGCCACCGTTTTGCACGTCATTCGACCATACCATCGGCGTGCGGCAGCCATCGCGGCCCTTGAATTCGGGCCAGAACTGAATGCCATAAGGGTCTTGCAAATCCTCGAAATTCAGCTCTGCTTCTTGCAGGCCCAATTCCTCGCCCTGATAAATGCACACAGACCCGCGCAAACACATCAGCAGCGTGGCATAGGCGCGCACAGCCGCAGGGCTTAGGCCCCAGCGCGTGATATGGCGCACAACATCATGGTTGGAAAACGCCCAACACGCCCAACCATCCGGGGCAACATGATCCAGATGGCGCAGCACAGCCGCAAACCGCGCGGCAGAGGGGGCCTCTGCCGAAAGAAACTCGAACGCATAGCACATCTGCACCTTGTCATTGCCAGATGTATATTCGCCCAAAATATCAAGCCCGCGCTGCGCATCGCCCACCTCGCCCACAGCGGCCGCGCCATAACTATCCAGCAGCGCGCGAAACCGGCGCAGAAATTCCAGATTTTCGGGGCGGTTTTTATCGTACAGATGTTCTTGGTGGTTATAGGGGTTCACGGCGGGGGCAATATTGGCATTGCGCAATTCCGGCGCCAGCGGCGGGTTGTCGCGCAACTCGCGGTCATGCACATAGAAATTGATCGTATCCAGCCGGAACCCATCCACCCCGCGCTCCAACCAAAACCGCGTGACATCCAGAAGCGCATCCTGCACCGCCGGTTCATGGAAATTCAGGTCGGGTTGCGACACAAGGAAATTATGCAAATAATACTGGCAGCGCGCGGCATCCCAAGCCCAGGCCGACCCCCCGAAAATGGACAGCCAGTTATTGGGCGGCGTGCCATCGGGCTTTGGGTCTGACCAGACATACCAATTCGCCCGCGCATTGTCGCGCGACGCGCGGCTTTCCTTGAACCACGGGTGCTGGTCGGAACTGTGCGACAGCACCAGATCAATCAAAACCTTGATCCCCAGCTTATGCGCCGTGGCCACCAGCGCATCAAAATCCGACAGCGTGCCGAACATGGGGTCTACATCGCAGTAATCCGACACATCATAGCCGAAATCCTTCATCGGTGATGTGAAGAAAGGGCTGATCCAGATAACCGTCACACCCAGACTGGCGATATAGGGCAGGCGCTCGATAATGCCGCGCAAATCGCCAATACCGTCACCATTGCTGTCTTGATAGCTGCGCGGGTAGATCTGATAGATCACCGCACCGCGCCACCAGTCGGGATAAAGCTCTAGCCCGTGATCGGGCTGCAACAAAGCGGTAGCAGTCACGTTTCTTTCCTTATTTGACAGAGCCAGCCAACAGGCCGCGCACCAGATAGCGTTGCATTGTGAAGAAAACGGCCAGCGGCACAGCGATAGAGACAAAGGCCGCCGTGGCCAGAATGCCCCAATCGCCGCCACGAGAGCCAAGCAGATCATCCGCAATCTTTACGGTCATCACCTGCGTATCTGCGCCCGATGGCAAAAAGACCTTGGCCACCAGCAGATCATTCCATGTCCACAAAAACTGGAAAATCGCAAAGCTGGCCAGCGCGGGAAAACTGAGGGGCAGGATGATACGGATGAAAATCTGAAAATCGGTCGCGCCATCCACCCTTGCGCTCTCGATGATATCGCGCGGCAAACCGGCCATGTAATTGCGCAACAGATACACGGCCAAAGGCAGGCCAAAGCCGGTATGCGCCAGCCATATCCCCACAAAGCTTTGGCCGATGCCAATATCAGTATGCAGCCGCAACAACGGCACAAGCGCCAGTTGCAGCGGCACAACCAACAGCCCCACCACTGCCGCAATCAACAGGCCCCGGCCCGGAAAATCCATCCATGCCAGCGCATAGGCCGCAAAGGCCGCAATCAGAATGGGGATAATCGTGGCCGGAATTGTCACTGTCAGCGTATTGATGAAGGCCCGATCCATGCCATCGGCAAACAGCACGGTCTGGTAATTGGCCAGCGTAAATTTGGGCGGGGTGCGGGCCTCGAAATACAGTGTCGGGCCACGATCCAGCGCCTCCGGGGCCTCTATGCGGTAGCTGCCATCGCGGTTTACCACAAGGTTGCCACCCCCGCGCAGTTCTGACACCTCACCGGCTACAAATTCGGTGGGCGCAACGGCGCGCGTGCCATAGGCGGCCACAACCCCCGCGCCATCGGGGAAATTGGCGGCCAAAGCGGGATCGGCAAAGACATTGCCCTCCAGCACAAAGACGCCCCCCTCTTCGCGCGCGCCATCTGTGGCCACGCGGGTGCGGAAATTCAGATCCACCGCCATGGGCGCCAGCCACCAGCCCGAATTGGAAATCTGGTCACGATCCCGAAAGCTGGAAACAAACAGCCCCACCGTGGGCAACAGCCATAGCAGCACCAAAACCAGCACCGTGATATTCACGGCAACCCGCCCGCCCGAATTCTGCCCTGCGATATTGTCCATGATCCTGCCCCCCCTCAGCGCATCTCGGCGCGTGCTTGCCGGATGTTCCAGATCATCACAGGCAGCACCAGCAGCATGATGACAAAGGCCACCGCCGTCGCGCGGCCATCATCGCGGAACATATATGTCATCATGTAACTGGGCAGAATATGCGTGCCGAAATTGCCGCCCGTCATGGTATAGACAATATCAAACACCTTCAGCACCAGAATGGTGATGGTTGTCCAGACCACGACAATCGTTCCCATGATCTGCGGAACCTTGATCTTGAAAAACACCTGAAACGGGTTTGCCCCGTCAATGATCGCGGCCTCTATCGTTTCTTCGGGAATACCGCGCAGCGCCGCCGAAAGGATGACCATGGCAAAGCCTGTCTGTATCCAGACCAGAATGAACATCAGGAAAAAATTGTTCCAAAACTGCACTTGCAGCGGGTCTAGAACCGCCAAACCCATGGCATCGCGCAGCGCATTGATGATCCCGATATCGGGATTGGCCGAATAGACAAACCGCCAGATCAGCGAGGCCCCCACAAAGGAAATCGCCATCGGCATGAAAATCAGCGATTTGGCAATATTGCCCCAGCGTAGACGGTCTGTCAGCTGCGCAATCAGCAGGCCAAAGAACGTGGCCAGCGCGGGCACAACCAGCACCCAAAGCAGATTGTTGAACACGGCCACACGGAATGTGCCCTCATTGAACAGATCCACATAATTGCCCAGCCCAATGAAATTCGCGCCCGACCTGTCAAAAAGCGACCGGTAAAAAGACCCAACCACCGGATAGGCCAGATACACCCCCAGCGCAAACACCGCCGGAAACAGGAACAGCCAGGGCCGCACCTGATTGGCGCGGTTGATATTGCGCCCGATATTGGCACCGCGTGCGGGAAAGATCACCTTGTCCAACAGCAGGTTAGAGCCGTAGAAATACCCCACGCACCCGCCCACGCCGATGATGATTGTCAAAATCCCTTGCAAGACAGGTGACATGCCGCGCCCTTTCCCCCCGAAGTGACAGGCGGGGGCGCAGTATCGCACCCCCGCCCCTTGCCTTAGCGCATCGCCTGCCAGCGCGCCTGAATGGCATCTGCCGCCGCTTGCGCATCGCCTTGGGTGGTGTAATCCACCATCCCTGTCCAGAACGCGCCCGCGCCAATCTCGCCCGGCATCAGATCGGATGCATCAAAGCGGAAGGTTGTGGCATTCAGCAGGATTTCATTCATCGCGCGCAAAGATTCATTGGAAAACACATCCAGATTCACGCCGGTATGCGGTGTCAGGAAACCCGATTGCGCCATCCAGACTTCATGCGCGATCGGGGTCTTGAAGAACTCTATCAACCCACGCGCAGCGGGGCTGTCACTGGTAATGGCAAACACCGTGCCCGCACCCAGAACCGGGTTGCCCAGATCACCCGCGCCCGATGACGGGAAATAGAAGAAATCATAATCCGCGCCATATTCCGCCCCTTCTGGGAAGAAGGTGGGGATAAACGACGCTTGTTTATGCATGTAGCAGGCAGGCGGAATCTGGAACAGGCCCGCCGGGCTGTCGCGGAAATCGGTGGTGGCGGATGCTTCCGGCCCCCCCTGCGCCCAACCGTCAGAGCGCACGAACTGGCCATACATTTCAATAGCCTGCACCACTTCGGGCGAATTGAACGCCAGTTCATTGCTTACCCAGGCGTCATACACCTCTGGGGCATGCAGGCGCAGCATCATGTCTTCCACCCAATCGGTCGCGGGCCAGCCGGTTGCCGCACCAGAGCCAAGGCCAATGCACCAGGGCGTGCCGCCATCGGCCACAATCTGTTCAGACAGCGCGATCAGGTCTTCCAGCGTTTCGGGCACATCATAGCCCGCTTCTTCAAACTGTTCGGGCGAATACCAGACCAGCGATTTCACATCCACTTTGTAGAAGAACCCAAACATTTCCGCCGCGCCATCCGCGCCGGCATAGGTTCCCAAATCCACCCAGGATTGCCCGGCGGCATAGTTTTCCACCATCCATTGCGCAGTTTCCGCACCCAAAGGCGCCAAAGCCCCCCGCGCGGCCATATCCGCCGCAAGGCCGGGCTGCGGGAAAACGGCCAGATTGGGCGCAGAATTGGCCTGCACGGCAATCACGATATCTTGCTCGAAACTGTCAGAACCGGAATAGCGCACATCCGCGCCGGTTGCGGCGGCGAAATAGGCCAGCATGTTATTGACCATCTGGCCATCAGCCCCTGTCCAAGGCCCGGTGATGGTCAGCGTCTCTCCCGCGAAATCATGGGCGGCGGCGAAGGCGTCAAAACTCTCCCAGTTAAAGCCATCTGTGCCCGGCGCGATAATCAGGTCTTGCCCCTGCGCGGCCCCGGCTGTCAGGGCCAGTGCGGCAACGCCGGCATAAAATTTGGATTTCATTGTCATCCTCCCAAGGTTGACTGGTGTTATGCACAATTCTTGCGCTTGCGCTGATCAACATCCCAGCAGTATGGAATCAATTTTTCAAACCGCTTTGGATAGGCGCAAACTGGATTAACTTTGCTGCCCTGTCAAATCATTTTCGCGTAAGCCCCCTTATTTCCTTATGCTTTTTGCAGGTGCAGAAAAATCCCTCTCAAATTAAGCCCTTTGCATATCCGCAAAATTTTGCTTACAGTCGCCCAAATCCAACACGGTTTGGCTGAAAAATGAGCGTTACCCTCAAACAACTGGCCGCCTCTCTGGGGCTGTCGCCCACCACGGTCAGCCGGGCGCTGAATGGCTTTCCCGAAGTCAACGCCGCCACCCGCGCGCGCGTGAGAGAGGCGGCAGAGCGCCTGAATTACCACCCCAAGCCCCGCGCCAAAAGCCTTGCCACAGGCCGCGCGCAGGCCATTGGCCATGTTATCCCGCTGTCCACCAGCCACGAGATTGTAAATCCCATCTTTGCCGATTTCATCGCAGGCGCAGGCGAAATCTATGGCCAATCGGGCTATGAAATGATCTTGCGCGTTGTCGCCGATGCCGAGGAAGAGCGCGCCTACAGCGATCTGGTTGCCCGCCGCGCGGTGGATGGCGTGATGGTGCATGGCCCGCGCATCCGCGATGCCCGCGTGCCGCTTTTGGATAGCCTTGGCATTCCGTTTCTGGTGCATGGCCGCACCTCGGAAATCACCAGCCCCTATTCCTGGCTGGATATCAACAACAAACGCGCCTTTCAGCGGGCCACGCAATTTCTAAGCGATCTGGGCCATCGCCGCATTGCCCTTGTCAATGGTCTGGAAGATATGGATTTCGCCGCCCGCCGCCGCCGTGGCTATCTGGAAGCGCTGGAAACCGCCCATATCCCCCCCGATCCCGCGCTGATGCGACAGGCCGAAATGACAGAGCCATATGGCTACCGCGCAGGGCTGGAAATGATGCGCCTGCCACAGCCGCCCACCGCTTTTCTGGCCTCTTCCATGATCGTGGCTTACGGGTTGCGCCGCGCCATGTCCGATCTGGGGCTGAAACTGGGGCGCGATATTTCCATTGTCACCCATGATGATGAACTCTCATATCTGCCCAATGATGGCGATATTCCCATGTTCACCGCCACCCGTTCCTCTGTGCGCGAAGCAGGGCGCCGCGCCGCGCGGATGCTGTTGCAACTGGTCACACAGCCCACAGATGCACCGCTGACAGAAATGATGGAAGCGGCCCTTGTGCTGGGCGCTTCCACCGGGCCGGCCCCAAAATGAGCAAGCAAATGACAGATAACATGACTTTCACCCGCGCCGATTTCCCCCCCGGTTTTGCCTTTGGCGTGGCGACATCGGCCTATCAGATAGAAGGGCACGCCCAAGGCGGGGCGGGCCGCACCCATTGGGATGATTTCGCCGCCACGCCGGGGAATGTGGTGCGCGCCGAAAACGGCGCACGCGCCTGCGACCATTACACCCGCTGGCCGGAAGATCTGGATCTGATCCGCGATGCGGGCTTTGATATCTACCGCTTTTCGGCATCCTGGGCGCGGGTCATGCCCGAAGGGCGCGGCGCGGTAAATGCCGCGGGCCTGGATTTCTATGAACGGCTGGTAGATGGCATGCTGGCGCGCGGGCTGAAACCCGCGCTCACCCTCTATCACTGGGAATTGCCCTCTCCGCTGGCCGATCTGGGGGGCTGGCGCAACCGCGATATTGCAGGCTGGTTTGCCGAGTATACCGAGGCGCTCTGCCGCCGCATCGGTGACAGGCTCTGGTCTGTCGCCCCGGTGAACGAGCCGTGGTGCGTGGGCTGGCTGTCACATTTTCTGGGCCTGCATGCGCCGGGCCTGCGCGATATTCGCGCCACCGCCCATGCCATGCATCATGTGGGCCTTGCCCATGGCCGCGCCATTCAGGTTATGCGCGGGCTTGGCATGGGCAATCTGGGGGCCGTGTGCAATTTTGAATATGCCCTGCCCCGCAGCGATAGCCCCGCAGATCACGCCGCAGCCCGGCTTTACGACGGCATCTATAACCGCTGGTTTCTGGGTGCCATGTTTCGCGGCCAGTATCCGGCAGATGTGCTGGACGGGCTGGGACAGCATATGCCCAAAGGCTGGGAAGCAGATATGGCAACCATTGCGCAACCGCTGGATTGGCTGGGCGTGAATTACTATACCTGCAAACGCATTGCCCATGCCCCCGGCCCCTGGCCTGCCCTGTCGGAACACTTGGGCGATCTGCCCCAAACCCAGATGGGCTGGGAAATCTGCCCCGAAGGGCTGCACCATTTCCTGCATTTCGCCCAAAGCTATGCCAATGGCCTGCCGATATACGTTACCGAAAACGGCATGGCCAATCCCGACCAACCGGGCCAGCCAGACAGCGCGCGGATAGACTACCTCAACCAGCATATCGCCGCCGCCCGCCGCGCCATGGCCGAAGGTGTGCGGCTGGAGGGCTATATCATCTGGTCACTTCTGGATAATTACGAATGGTCTTTGGGCTATGAAAAGCGCTTTGGCCTTGTCCATGTGGATTTTGAGAGCTTGCAGCGCCAGCCAAAAGCATCGTATCACGCCCTGAAGGCCGCGTTAGCGCGAACATAGCCGCAAAGCATAGGGCAAGGCAAAAGATGACACAGGGCGAAACCACGGTTCTGGTGGCCGATGTGGGCGGCACCAATACGCGCGTGGCGCTGGCACAGGGGCGCGCGCTGATAGAGGGCGCGACACAGCGTTTCCGCAATGCCGAATTTGACGGGCTGGAAGCGGTGCTGCGCGCCTATCTTGCACGCCACCCTGTCACCCCCGCCCGCGCCGCCATCGCACTGGCAGGGCCAGTGCAGGGCGATCGGGCCGAGATGACAAATCTGGGCTGGCATGTGCAGGCCCCCGATTTGGCGCAGGCCAGCGGGATAGGCCATATCGCACTGCTGAATGATTTGCAGGCCCAAGGCCATGCCATGCCCTATCTGGCGCAATCGCATCTGCGCATGGTGCGCGGTGCTGCGCCCCAGCCCGGTACAAAGCTGGTGATCGGGCTGGGCACAGGGGTAAATGCCGCGCCCATCTATCCTTTGGGCGCGGGCCATATCGTGCCCCCGGCCGAAGCGGGGCATATCCACCTTCCCCTCAAAGGGGCCGAAGATTACAGGCTGGCCGATTGGCTGACAGCCCAGCGCGGCTTTGCCTCTGTCGAAGATGTGCTGTCGGGCGCAGGGTTGGAACGGCTTTATGCCTTCCACAGCCCCGACCACCCACAGCGGGAGGCAGGCGCGATCATGGCCGCCATCGCGGCAGGGGATGGGCAGGCGCAACAGGTGGGGCGGCATTATGTGCGGCTTCTGGCGCAGCTTTGCGCCGATCTGGCGCTGACAACCCTGCCCTTTGGCGGAATATACCTGATTGGCGGCGTGGCCCGCGCCTTCGGGCCGTTTCTGGCCGATTTCGGCTTTGAACAGGGCTTTACCGCCATGGGCCGCTTTTCCGAGATCGTGGCGCGCTTTCCCGTGGCGATAGTGGAAGATGATTACGCGGCCCTTTCAGGCTGCGCGGCCTATCTGTCGGGGCAAGTGGCCTAGCGCCTTACAGCCCCGCGCGCAGCGGCATGCGCTGGCCCAGCGCATTCAGCGCATAGGCACAGCCCACAAACCCCGCCAGCAAAACCCCGGCATTCAGCGCCACAGCCGCCAGCCCCAGCGCCTCTATATTCAGAAACGGGTAGGGATAGCGCCCGCCCAAAGCCCCCCGCACCAGCGCATAAACCCCATAGCCAAAGGGCCATAGCAGCCATAACAGCGGCTGTCCCCCGCGCGGGGTGGCGCGGCTTGTTTCCATCAGCCAAAACCACAGCATCAGCGCAGGCAACAGGCTGTGTAACGCATGATCCACCCACCAGCGCAGCCCGGAAAAGGCGAAAAGATGCGCCAGAAGGGTATGATACACCAGCCCCACCATAGCCATGGACAGGGTAATCATGCTCATCCAGCCAAAGGGCAAGCGCCGCCCGGTGACAGCAATGGTCAGCATCGTAGCGGCCATCAGCAGATTGGTCAGGATGGTGAAAAACCCCGCCATCGCCCATAATGCCACCCCAAGGCTTTGCCCGCGCCCCAGCCGCAGCCCCAGTTGCGTGCCCAGCGCTGCAAGGCCAATCAGGCCAATCAGCCCGGCGGTAATGCGATATTTCGGGTTCATCCTGCCTCTGTATGCTTTGGGCGTAACATAGGGGCAGGCCGCGAAAAGGAAAACACTTGCCGCCGCGCGGCCAAGGCGGCACATCTGGCGCATGGATTGGCGCGATCAGGGTATATTGCTGGCAATGCGGCCACATGGCGAAACCAGCGCCGTGATAGAGGTATTCACGCCGCTGCATGGCCGCCATGCCGGGATCGTGCGGGGCGGGGCCTCGCGCAAGATGGCGGCCACGCTGCAACCGGGCGCGCAACTGGATCTGACATGGCGCGCGCGCTTGCAAGACCAGCTTGGCAGCTTTGCGGTGGAATTGATCCAGACCCGCGCGGGCCATGTGATGGGCGACAGGCTGGCGCTGGCGGGGCTAAGCGCGGCTTGCGCGCTGTGCCGCTATGCCCTGCCCGAACGCATGGCTTATCCCGGCCTCTATGCCAGCACGCTGGCACTGTTTGACAGCTTTGGCCAGCCCGGCTGGCTGCGCGCCTATGCGCTGTGGGAATTGGCGCTGCTGGAGGAAACAGGCTTTGGCCTTGATCTGGCCCAATGCGCTGTCACAGGGCGGGCCGATGGGCTGGCCTATGTCTCGCCCCGCACAGGGCGCGCGGTAACGCGCGAGGGTGCGGGCGACTATGCCGCGCGGCTTTTGGTGCTGCCCCAAGCCCTTGTCAGCAATGCGCCCTTCGATCATCAGGCCGCGCGCGATGCGCTGCACCTTAGCGGCCATTTCCTGCATAGCTGGCTGGCAGAGGCCATAGGCCGCCCCCTGCCCGAACCCCGCGCGCGCCTTCTGGCGGCACTGGGCTAAGCGCGGGGGCACTTACCCGCCATCCCCCAGCAGCGCCAGCAGGGCCGCCAGATGGTCGGCCTCTGCCGCCGGTTTGTCATCGCGTATGCGCGAAATGCGCGGAAAGCGCATGGCCACGCCGGATTTATGGCGGGCCGAACGGTTCAGCCCCTCGAACGCCACTTCCACCACCTTTTCGGGCCGCACCGCGCGCACAGGGCCAAAGCGTTCCACCGTATTGTCGCGCACAAACCGATCCAGCGCTTTCAGCTCTGCATCGGTAAAGCCGAAATAGGCCTTGCCCACAGGCACAAGCGCGCCCTCATGCCACAGCCCAAAGGTGAAATCCGAATAATAGCCCGACCGCTTGCCATGCCCGCGCTGCGCATAAAGCAACACGGCATCCACCACCATCGGCGCGCGCTTCCATTTGAACCAATGCCCCTTCACCCGCCCCGCCAGATAGGGGCTGGCGCGGTGCTTGATCATCACACCCTCTATCACCGGGTCTGGCGGGGCGGCGCGCAGCGCATCCAGCGCCGCCCAGTCTTGGCAGGGCAGTAGCGGCGAAAGGTCTATCCGCTCTTGCCCCATAGCGGCCACAACGCGCTCCAACTCTGCCCGCCGCGCCGCAAATGGCGCGCCGCGCCAATCCTGCCCCTGCCAGATCAGCAGATCATAGGCGCGCAGCGCCGCCGGGTGGCTGGCCAGCAGCTTGGCCCCCACCTGCTTGCGCCCAAGCCGCGTTTGCAAATCCCCAAACGGGGCCACTTCTGCGCCGCGCCGCACCAACAATTCCCCGTCCAGCACACCGTCAAATTCCAGCGCCGCCAGCAGATCGGGAAAGGCGCGCGAAATATCATCGCCTGTGCGCGAATACAGCCGCCGCGTGCCCCCCTCGCACACGGCCTGCACGCGAATGCCATCCCATTTCCATTCCGCCACAAAATCCGTGGGCGAAAGTGCCGCCAAAGCCCCCGCATCCGTGGGGGTAGACAGCATCACAGGCCGGAACGGCGCGCGCGCGGCAGATACAGGCTTTGCCCCCCCTTCGGCCCATGCAAACAGGCCGGCATAAGGGGGTTCCAGCCCGTGCCAGACCTCTTCTATCGCGCCCAGATCAAGGCCGCCATAATCAGCCACTGCCTGCCGCGCCAACCGCGCCGATACCCCCACACGCAAACCACCTGTGGCCAGCTTCAGATAGGCATAGCGCCCCGAAGGCCCCAGCCCATCCAGCCGCGCGGCAATGCGCGCGGGCAATTCGGCCTTCGGGCTTTGCGCCAGTTCCGCCACCAGATCAGACAGCGCCACATCGCGCGCCGTGCCGCCCTCTGGCCAGATCAGCGCGATGGTTTCCGCCAGATCGCCCACAAAATCATAAGACAGCGCGAATAGCTCTGCATCCACACGCTCTGCCACCACCCCCCGCAACAGCGACGGGGTAACAGCGCGCAAGGCCAGATCACCTGTCAGCGCCGCCAAGGCATAGCCGCGATCGGGGTCTGGCGTGCTGGCGAAATAGCCCGCCAGATGCGCCAGTTTCAGGCTGCGGCGTGGGGTAAAGGCCAAACGCTCTAACAGATCGGCAAAGGCAGAGATCATTCGGGTTCATCCCCATAGCCCACCAGCCGCAAAGGCCGCGCCGCGCGCTGGTTCAACGCGCACCAGCGCAACAGCGCGTCTTCGCGGCCATGGGTGATCCATGTCTCGCGCGGGTTCAACTCTGTTATCGTGCGGGTCAGTTGCGGCCAATCCACATGGTCGGAAATCACCAGCGGCAATTCCACCCCGCGCTGGCGCGCGCGCGCCCGCACCATCATCCAGCCAGAGGCAAAGCAGATCACAGGGTCGGGAAAGCGCTGTGCCCATGTGGCCGCAAAGGCCGAAGGCGGGGCCAGCACAATCGCGCCCGCAAAATCGCCCTTGCGCCCGCGTTCCACAGTGGCGGGGCGCAGATCGCCCAGCGCCACGCCTTGCGCCAGATGATAGTCACACAGCTTTTGCAACGCGCCATGCAGATAGATCGGCGCATCATAGCCCGCCGCGCGCAACAGCATGATCACGCGCTGCGCCTTGCCCAGCGCATAAGCCCCCACCAGATGCGCCCGCTCTGGAAATGCGGCAACAGAGGCCAGCAATTTCGCAATCTCGCCCTCCGGGGCGGGGTGGTGGAATACAGGCAGCGCGAATGTTGCCTCTGTCACCAGAATATCACAGGCCACAGGCTCCCACGGGGCGCAAGCGGCATTGGGGCTGCGGGTGTAATCGCCTGTCACCAGCACACGGCCCGCAGATGTCTGCAAGGAAATCTGCGCCGAACCCAGCACATGCCCGGCCGGGTGAAAACTGGCCCGCACCCCGCCCATCTGCACAGGCCCTTCCGCCACCTGCCGCGCCTGTGTGAAATCCGCGCCATAGCGCAGCGCCATCAGATCCAGCGTTTGGCGCGTGGCCAGCACTGCGCCATGGCCCGCGCGGGCATGATCGGCATGGGCATGGGTAATGAGCGCGCGGGCCACAGGGCGCACAGGGTCAATATAAAAATCCCCGTCCGGGCAATACAGCCCCTCTGGCCGGGGGATAAGGGGGGGCGCTTGTGTCATGATGGACAAGAATAGCACGCCCACGGCCCGCGCCAATGGCCCCTTTCGCCAAGGGGGGTGGCCCCGTATTGCCTGCAAACCGTGCCGGAATCGTCGTTAATTTGGCCTAATGCTGCCATGTTCCACATGCAGCATCAGGCCAAGGATGATCACAACAAGGGGCAGCAAGATGAAAATCGCAATCATCGGTTTGGGTGCTGTGGCGCTGGCAGATGCACTGGCTTTGGCGCGGCAGCATGAGGTGGTCATGACAGGGCCAGTGCCCGACAGGGTAGAGGCCATAAACCGCGCCGATTACGCGTTGCCAGACGCGGGACTTGCCCCCTATCTGGCCGCCCATAAGCTGAACCTGCGCGCCACTCTGGATACAGGCGCGGCGCTGGAGCGGGCGGGCATGATCTTCATCTCGGCCCCCCTCTCCACCGATCCCGCAACAGGGGCGCTGCAACTGGCGGAACTGGACAGCCGGATCGAATTTGCCGCCCGCCAGCAGCCCTTTGCGCCCATTGTCCTCCGCTCTGCCGTGCCTGTGGGGTATTGCGCGGCCATCATGCAGCGCCTGCACGGCGCGCAACTGGTCTATGCGCCCGAATTCAGCCGCGCCGGGCATATGCTGGCCGATATCCTGCACCCTGCCGCGCTGGTTGTGGGCGATCACACATCCCTTGGCGCGCGGGTTCTTGGCGTGCTGCGCAGCGCGGCCTTGCAGGGCGATGCACCTGCACGGCAAATGGGCCAATCTGATCTGGAACTTGCGCGCCAGCTTGCAGTATTCTCGAAAGCACCGCCTGCGCGGTTTTTCAAAGGGTTCCGCGCCGCAAAGCTGGATCTTGCCGCCACCCTTGGCGCAGATTGGCTATGTCCCGCCATGGCCCCGGATGCGGCGGTCGCGATCTATCAGCCCGATGCATGGGCACCCCTGCCAGAGCCTTTGCGCCGGATCGTCGCGCAACTGGAGAAGGCAGGCATCCCGCACCGGCTGGAACCGGAAACCGCAGCCCCCCGCTGGCCCGCGCGGCACAGGGCGCACACAGCCCCCCACCCCCTTGGCGCATGGCATGTCGCGCAGGCGGCCGGGTTGGGCTAGTGTTCTGCGCGTGCCGGCAGGTTGCGCAAGGGCAGGTTCGCCACAAGGGCACAGTTGGAAGCTGCACCAAACCGCGCAGCGGTGCGCGGCCGCCTTGATCCCGCGCAAAGAGCAAACTCCCCCTCACACCCCCCGGCCCAAGACTTCGGCCCCCAAAGCGCTCACTCCCCGCAGCGGCAAAATTTTCACCACCCCCCCGGCCACAACACCCAAATGAGACTGGCCGCCCCCGATTGCGCCCTTGGCAGGGGCGCGCATCTGCGCCATTCTGACGCTATGAAACCCTATAGCCTGATTGCCGCCACAGCCCTGCTTTCCGCCTGCGCGCCCTTCACCAGCCCGCAGGCCGGGCGCAATATCTACCTGCAAAACTGCGTCTCCTGCCACGGCGCAGATGGCACAGGCGGCGCGCAAATCCCCGATCTGACGCAAATCGCCGCGCGCGCTGGCGGCACATATCCGCAGCGCCGGATACTGGACAAGCTGGATGGCTATGCCACAGGTGCCGTTGTCTATTCCGGCGCGGAAATGCCCAATTTCGGCGATCTTCTCACAGGCAGGCTGGCGCGGGTGGAAACCGATCAGGGGCAATCGCGCCTGCTGCCAGAACGGATTATTGCGCTCGAAGCCTATCTGCGCACGATCCAGCGCTGACAATCGCGTGTGCAGGCAGGGCAATCCCTGCCGATTCTGCTTTCACCCCCGGCCAGAAACCGCCTATAAAGCCCCCGACCACTGCAAAAGGGCTTGCCATGAGTGACCAGCTATCCCCGATTGACCGCGCCAAATATGCCAGCGCCCATTGTGCCGCCGATTTCGTGCAAGACGGGATGCGCGTGGGGCTTGGCACCGGCTCTACCGCCGCATGGATGGTGCGCCGCCTTGGCGCGCGCGTGCAGCAAGAGGGCTTGCGCATCATTGCCGTGCCCACATCCACCCGCACCGCGCAACTGGCGCGCGAAGTGGGGATAAATGTTGTGTCCTTGGACGAGGCGCGCTGGCTGGATCTGACCATTGATGGCGCCGATGAATTTGATGCCGAACTGACCCTTATCAAAGGCGGCGGCGGCGCGCTCTTGCAGGAAAAGATCGTGGCCACGGCCTCTGACCAGATGATCGTGATTACAGATGCCGCCAAAGAGGTGAAAACCCTTGGCGCCTTCCCCCTGCCCATAGAGGTGATCCCCTTTGGCTGGCAGGCCACCCGCGCGCTGGTGGAAGAGGTGTTGGCCTCTGTCGATGTGATGGGCCGCCAATGCAGCTTGCGGATGAATGGCGACAAACCCTATGTCACCGACGAAGGCAATTACATCCTTGATCTGGCCTTGGGCCGGATTGGCAATGCCCGCCAGCTTGCGCTGGTGCTCAATCAGGTTCCCGGCGTGGTGGAAAATGGCCTGTTTGTGGATATCGCCGATATCGTTGTGATCGGCCATGCCGATGGCACCTGCGAATTGCGCGATCTGACCAGCGGCACGCCCGAAATCACCACCCGCCACGTAGATATGGGCATAGCGCGCAACATCTTTTCCGATCTGTAAGGGGCCGTAATGGCATTTGACTACGATCTTTTTGTAATTGGTGGCGGCTCTGGCGGGGTGCGGGCCGCGCGGATTGCGGCAGCGGAACATGGCGCGCGCGTGGGGCTGGCCGAAGAATACCGCATGGGCGGAACCTGCGTTATCCGGGGCTGCGTGCCCAAAAAGCTGATGGTCTTCGCATCGGGCTTCCCCGGCGCTGTGGCAGATGCCCGCGCCTATGGATGGGAGGCCCAGATCGGCGGGTTTGACTGGCCTGCCTTCCACACCAAGCTGGAGCGAGAGCTGGCACGGCTGGAAGGGATTTACCGCGCCAATCTGCTGCGCGCGGGCGTAGAGCTGCATGATTGCCGCGCCACGCTGGCTGGCCCGCATGAAGTGGCCTTGGCTGATGGCCGCATCGTCACGGCAAAGCATATCCTGATTGCCACAGGTGGCCGCCCCGTTGTGCCGGATAAATGGGCCAATGTGCCGGGGATCATGACATCCAATGACATATTCCTCATGCCGGAATTGCCGCAATCGGTGCTGATTGTGGGTGGGGGCTATATCGCCAGCGAATTTGCCTGCATCTTCAACGGGCTTGGGGTGAAAACCACGCAATTCTACCGGGGCGCGCAAATTCTGCGCGGCTTTGACGAAGAAGCGCGCGGCCATATCGCGCACGAAATGATCGCCAATGGCGTTGATCTGCATCTGGGCACCGATATTCTGGAGATGGAGCGCCGCGATGGTGGGACATGGGTGAAATCCACCACCGGGCATGACAGAACCTATGATGCCATCATCTTTGCCACAGGCCGCACCCCCGCCACCGAAGGGCTGGGGCTGGAAGCCTTGGGGCTAACCCTGAAACCCAATGGCGCAATCCCGGTCGATAGCTACAGCCAGACCACAATTCCGTCCATCTATGCGGTGGGCGATGTCACGGATCGCGCCAATCTTACCCCTGTGGCCATCCGCGAAGGCCATGCTTTTGCAGATACTGTCTTTGGCGGAACGCCCCGCCATTTCGATCACGGGCTTATCCCCACGGCCATTTTCACCCAGCCTGAATATGGCACTGTGGGCCTGACAGAAGAAGACGCGCGCGCCCAAGGCCCTGTAGATGTGTTCTGCGCCGCGTTCCGCCCCATGCACAGCCTGTTTGCAGGCCGTGACAATCGCGCGATGATGAAGCTCATTGTTTGCGGCACGACCGACAAAGTGCTAGGCTGCCATATCGTTGCCGATCATGCCGGAGAGATGATCCAGCTTGCGGCAGTGGCCATATCCATGGGCGCAACCAAGGCAGAGTTTGACAAAACACTGGCTGTCCATCCCACAATGGCCGAAGAACTGGTCACAATGCGCAGTGCGACGCGCAGCCACAGGGATTGAGGGTTGAATTCAGAGGGGCAAGGCCCACTTTCTGAAGCAAACATGACACAGATAAACATGAAACCAATGTAATGAATGGAGTCCGGATGTCTGGAAACGGTGGAGGGCCTTGGGGAGGCGGCGGCGGTAATCGCGGCGGAAACCGCGGTGGCGGCGACGGTGGGCGCGGTGGCGATGGCCAAAACCCCATCCCTGAGATTGATGAGATTGTGAAAAAAGGCCAGGAACAGTTGCGCATCCTGATGGGTGGCGGCGGCGGTGGCAAAGGCGGGCGCGGTGTTGGCGGCCCCGGCTTTTCCAAACGCGGCGTGCTGTTGGGGCTGGTGGCACTGGTGGCAATGTGGGCTTTCGCCTCTTTCTACACGGTGCGCCCCGAAGAACGCTCTGTAGAGCTGATGTTCGGCCAGTATTACAAAACCGGCAATCCCGGCCTGAATTTCGCGCCCTGGCCCGTGATCACCCATGAAATCGTGCAGGTGACAACAGAGCGCGTGACCGAAGTGGGCACGGGCAGCAATGTGCTGGATACCGGCCTGATGCTGACACGCGATGAAGCGGTGGTGGATATCGAATTTCAGGTGGTCTGGAATGTGACAGATCCCGCGCGCTTCCTGTTCAATCTGGCCGATCCGCGCGAAACTGTGCGCGCCGCGTCAGAATCCGGGATGCGTGACATTATCGCCCGGTCGGAACTCTCGCCCATTCTGAACCGCGATCGCGGCGCCATTGCCGCCGATCTGCGCGCAGCCGTTCAGGAATTGCTGGACAGCTACGAATCCGGGATCGCCGTGATCCGGGTTAACTTTGACAAGGCCGACCCGCCAGAGCAGGTGATCAACGCCTTCCGCGACGTGCAAACCGCCCGTCAGGAACGCGACCGGCTGGAGCGCGAGGCAGATGCCTACGCAAACCGCGTTCTGGCGCAGGCCCGTGGCCAATCCGCCCAGTTGCAGGAAGAAGCCGAAGCCTACCGCGCCGAAGTGGTGAACAACGCGCAAGGTGAGGCCGCGCGCTTCGTCTCTGTCTATTCCGAATATGTGAATGCGCCCGAAGTCACGCGCAAACGGATGTATCTGGAAACCATGGAACGTGTCTTGGGCGATATGAACCTGACAATTCTGGACAATGTAACCGGCGGCGAAGCCGGTGGGTCTGGCGTGCTGCCCTACCTGCCGCTTGAATCCCTGACCCGTCCGAGGAGTGCAAACTGATGAAAAAAGCAGGTCTTTTGCTGCCAATTCTGGTGGTGGCCCTTATCACTGCCTTCTCGGCCCTGTTTGTGGTGGACGAGCGCGAGAATGTGCTTGTGCTGCAATTCGGTCAGGTAAAGCAGGAAATCAAAGAACCGGGGCTTGGGTTCAAGGTTCCGTTCATTCAGGAAGTGGTGCGCTATGACGCGCGGATTCTGGGCCTGCAAACCCAGCCGCTGGAAGTAACGCCCCTGGATGACCGCCGCCTTGTGGTAGACGCCTTCCTGCGCTGGCGTCTGGAAGATGTGCGCCGCTTCCGCGAAGCGGTGGGCGTGGACGGTGTGCGCGCCGCCCAAGGGCGTATGGAAAGCATCATCAATGCCGCCATCCGCGAAGTGCTTGGGTCTGTGCCCTCTAACTCTGTGTTGTCCGAAGATCGCACATCGCTGATGAACCGTATCCGCGATCTGGCCCGCCGCGAGGCACAAACCCTTGGGATTGAGGTGATCGATGTGCGCCTGACACGCACCGATCTGCCGCGCGAAAACCTGGAAGCCACCTTTGCCCGGATGCGCGCCGAACGCGAACGCGAAGCCGCAGACGAACGCGCCCGCGGGAACGAGGCCGCGCAGCGCGTGCGCGCGCTGGCCGACCGGACAGTGATCGAGCTTGTATCGGCCTCGCGCCGCGAAGCAGAGATCATCCGCGGCGAGGCCGATGCAGAGCGTAACCGCATCTATGCCGAAGCCTTCAGCCTTGATCCTGAATTCTTCGCATTCACTCGGTCTATGCAAAGCTATGAACGCGCGTTGCGCGGTGACAATACCAGCATGGTTTTGCGCCCGGATAGCGAGTTCTTCAACTTCCTGCGCAGCGATGGCATGGGCGAAGATGTGCTGAGCATGGTGCGCGATGCCGCAGAGCGTCTGGCCGAAGACCCAAGCGCCATTCAGCAGCGCGCCCCCGAACCAGACCCGTCAGAGCCTGACGCGGTGCGCGAACTGGAAGCGATCATCGGCAATTAAGGGCGCGTGAATGAGCGTGCAAACACTCATTCTGGCCTTTGGGCTGGTGCTGATATTCGAGGGGCTGGTCTTTGCACTGGCCCCTCGGCGCATGGAAGAGATGTTGCGCATGCTGGCCGCCCTGCCCGTAGATGCCCGGCGCATGATCGGGCTGGTGGCATTGGCGCTTGGCGCGGTTCTGGTCACAGTATCGGGTATGCTGGGCGGCAACTGACGCAATTTCAGGAAAAGTTTCCAAATTTTTCCGCTTTGGCATTGCTGCAAAACCAAACGCCGCAGGCATCTGGTGTTTCACGCGACGGCCCAAAAAGCCTTGGGCAACAGGACCAATCCGCACCATCTTGCGCGGCAGGATCACCCACCAAACCCCAATCCAGCCATGTGACAGCCTTTCACGACTGGTTGAAACTGTGAAACGCCAATTGCGTTTCGCCCTTGGCGGCTTAGATTGCATATGCAAGACACGGCCCCGATTTCTGGGCCATGCACATGATGGGAGAGTTTCATGACGTCACATGCCGCAATTTCTGGGCCATCCCGGCCCGGCATGGCGCAGGTGCTGCGGGTTCTGGCCCTTGCGCTGATCTTTGGCCTTGCTTTGGCCCCTCTGGCACAAGCCCAGACAGATCGCCCCGAAAGCTTTGCCGATCTGGCCGAACGTGTCAGCCCTGCCGTGGTGAATATCACCACCACCACCACAGTGGCAGAGCGGCTGGATGGCGGGCCGCGCCTGCCAGACGGATCACCGTTTGAGGATTTCTTTCGCGATTTCTTTGAAGGCCCCCAAGGGCGGAACAATCGTCCCGAACGCCCCCGCCGCAATCAGGCGCTGGGGTCGGGTTTTGTGATCTCTGATGATGGCTATATCGTCACCAATAACCATGTCATTGAGGGCGCAGATGAAATTCGGATCGAATTTTTCTCTGGTCTGGAACTGGATGCCGAACTGGTTGGCACAGACCCGGCCACAGATATCGCGCTGTTGAAGGTCAGCCATGATGCGCCCTTGCCGCATGTCCCCTGGGGCGATGCCGAAGCGGCGCGCGTGGGCGATTGGGTGATTGCCGTGGGCAACCCGCTGGGGCAGGGCTTCTCTGTCAGCGCGGGCATTATCTCTGCCCGTGGCCGCGCCTTGCAGGGCAATTTTGACGATTACATCCAAACCGATGCCGCCATCAACCGGGGCAATTCGGGCGGGCCGCTGTTTAACATGGATGGCGAAGTCATTGGCGTGAACACGGCAATTCTGTCACCCACTGGCGGTTCCATCGGGATTGGCTTTGCCATGTCCTCCAGCGTGGCCACCAATGTTGTGGATCAATTGCTGGAATTCGGCTCTACCCGCCGGGGCTGGCTGGGCGTGCGCATTCAGGATCTGACAGAGGAAATGGCCGAAGCCATCGGGCTAAGCAGCCCCGATGGCGCGATGGTGACAGATGTGATGGATGGCCCCTCGGAAGATGCGGGCATGCTGGCGGGCGACGTGATCGTGCGCTTTGATGGTGGCCCGGTGCGCGATACCCGCATGCTGGTGCGCCGCGTCAGTGATGCCGGGGTGGGCCGTGATGTGGATGTGGTTGTCTATCGCAACGGCGAAGAAGTCACCCTGCGCGTTACCCTTGGCCAGCGCGAGTTGTTCGAGGCCGCAGCCCGCAGCGATGCGCCCGCACCCATGGCAGAGCCAGAGGACGCAAGCGCGCTTTTGGGCATGATGCTTCAGCCCTTGGGTGATGCGCTGCGCGCAGAACTGGATTTGCCCGCCACCGCAACCGGCCTGATCGTGCGCGAGGTGGAACCAGACAGCGACGCCGCGCAAAAAGGCATCCTGCCGGGTGATCTGATTACCGAAGCCAATCAGCAGCCCGTGGCCAGCCTGGCCGATCTGGAAGCCCGCGCAGAAGAAGCACGCGATGCAGGCCGCCGCTCTGTTCTGGTGCTGTTGCGCCGCGATGGTGATCCGCGCTTTGTGGCGCTAAGCCTGGAATAAGCGCCCCTTCGCCTGAACCATGAAACGCGCGCCCCCTGTGGCGCGCGTTTTTGTTATGTCAGTTATGGCTTATCTCTATCGGCAAAAGCCCAAGGCGCTGCGCGGTTTCCAGCGTCAGGATGGGGCTGTTAAACCCTTGCGCGCGCTGAAAATCCTGCACCGCTGCGCGCGTGGCAGGATCGGCGCGCCCTGTAATCGGGCCTGCATAATGGCCGCGCGCATGCAGGGCGCGCTGCAATGTCTCTATAAAGCGGGGGGTCATCTGTTCGGGGCAGGGCACGCGAAATGCCACCTCTTCTATGGTATCGCGCGGCTGTGTGCTGGCGCGGCTATAGCGCGCCCAGCAATCTCGCGCCGCCGCCTGCGGCAATGACAGATTGACCATTTCCACCTTGGCGCGGCTTGCACCCACGCTATCGGCCAATGCGGGGCCAGCCCAAAGGGCCAGCGCCAGGCCAAAAGCGCACATGCCCGCCCATGAATATCGCTGTTTCATCGTCCTGCACCTGTGTTGCCATCATCTGCGGATGATCCAACATCAGCACTACCCCCCGATTCGGGCACAAAAGGGACTCATCCTTGGCCAAACCCGGAAAGTTTGCGGCGCATTTCGGCTGGCAAAAGCCCCGAACCTGCCTTATCTCCCTGTCTGAGGCAGCATGAGAGAGGGTTTCATGGCGAAGATCACCTATGTCGAATTCAACGGAACAGAACATGTGGTAGAGGTGGCAAACGGCCTGACCGTCATGGAAGGCGCGCGCGACAATGGCATCCCCGGCATAGAGGCCGATTGCGGCGGGGCCTGCGCCTGTTCCACCTGTCATGTCTATGTCGATCCCGAATGGGTGGCAAAACTGCCCGAAAAAGACCCGATGGAAGAAGACATGCTGGATTTCGCCTACCAGCCCGATCCCCAGCGCTCTCGCCTGACATGCCAGATCAAGGTCAGCGATGCGCTGGACGGGTTGAAAGTGCATATGCCGGAAAAGCAGATCTGACAGGGCGTAGCAAAGCAGCCAAACCCCGCCAATCTTGGGGTTGGCATGCGCCTGCTGACTATCTGACGGAAAGTTGCGCCATCCAAGGGGCATGTTCCCTTTGCGCGGAATCAAGGCCGCAGGCCGCCGCGCATCGCTGGGCCGCCCCCCGGCACAGCGATTTGGCTGCCGTGGGCGCTTAGCTTCAGTTTCGCGCGGAATTTGCCGCCATAAACCGCATAGCCTCAAGGGCAGATCGCCGCACCGCGGCCCAGCGCTGCGCGGCTTGTCTCTCTGCCCCGTCACTGGAGAAGGCATATATCAGCCGCATGGTGCAGAACGGCTTTCCATGGTGGCGCCCCGCGCGGCGGCCTTGATCCCGCGCTTGGGGCATAGCCACTGCCGGAAAATCACGCCGACCCAGCGCTGCCCTGCTCAATCCGGCCTGCGCCCCTGCAAATGCTTGCGCAGTTTCGAGGGGGGTGCTTTCTTGCGGCCCTTGAACGGGTTCTGATCCCCCTGAGAGCGCAGGAAAATGCGAATCGGTGTGCCCGGCATGTCGAAACTCTCGCGCAGCCCATTGACCAGATAGCGGGTATAGGCGGCGGGCAGCTCTTCGGGGTTGGAACACATGATCACAAATCCCGGCGGGCGGGTTTTGGCCTGTGTCATATAGCGCAGCTTGATCCGCTTGCCGCCCGGCGCGGGGGGTGGATGTGCTTCCACCATCGCACCCAGCCATTGGTTCAGCTTGGCGGTGGTGACACGGCGGTTCCAGACAGTATGCGCGCGCAAGATCGCATCATGCAGCCTGTCCAGCCCCTTGCCTGTCATGGCCGAAACCGTGACCAGCGGCGCGCCTTTCAGCTGCGGCAGCAGCTTTTCAAAGGCCGCGCGCAGGGTTTTCAGCTTGTCTTGCTTGTCATCTTCCAGATCCCACTTGTTCACCGCAATCACCACGGCGCGGCCCTCTGTCTCTGCGAAATCGGCGATGCGCAGATCCTGGCTTTCAAACGGGATGGCGGCATCCAGCAGCACAACCACCACTTCGGCAAAGCGCACGGCGCGCAGGCCATCGGCGACAGACAGCTTTTCCACCTTGTCAATCACACGCGCCTTCTTGCGCATGCCCGCAGTATCGAAAATGCGGGTGGGCGTGCCCATCCAATCCAGCGTCAGCGAGATGGAATCGCGCGTGATCCCGGCCTCTGGCCCGGTCAGAAGCCGATCTTCACCCAGGATCTTGTTGATCAGCGTGGATTTGCCAGCATTGGGCCGCCCGATCACGGCCACTTGCAAGGGGCGCTTGGCACTGGGGGTGTAATCCTCTTCGCCCTGCGCATCATCCTCTGGCAGATCAACATCTGTTTCCGGCGCATCGGCTGCCGCGCGTTCGGCATATTCATCCGATAGCGGGCGCAGCATGTGATAGAGTTCATCCATCCCCTCGCCATGCTCTGCCGAAAGGCGCACAGGTTCGCCCAGGCCAAGGCTATAGGCATCCAGCACGCCCGAATCGCCCGCGCGCCCCTCGGCCTTGTTGGCGGCCAGAATGACATGATCGGCGCGTTTGCGCAGGATTTCGGCAAACATCTCATCTGTGGGGGTAATGCCGGTGCGGGCATCTACCAGAAACAGGCAGATATCGGCCATATCCACGGCGCGTTCGGTCAGGCGGCGCATGCGGCCTTGCAGGCTGTCATCCGTCACTTCTTCCAGCCCGGCAGTATCTATCACGGTAAAGCGCAGATCGCCCAGCCGTGCCGCACCTTCGCGCAAATCGCGGGTCACGCCCGGCTGGTCATCCACCAAGGCCAGCCGTTTGCCCACCAGCCGGTTGAACAGGGTCGATTTCCCGACATTGGGGCGGCCAACGATGGCCAATGTGAAACTCATGTTTTCCGTGCTCCTGAACGGCAATACCGGCCCCGCAATTCGGGGGCCGGTATTGCCGTTACCTCATTTTCAAACTCAGCGATAGGCCGCGAGGCGCCCATCGCGCGACACGACATACAGCGTGCCACCCACCGCTATTGGCGCGCTGGCCGCGCCAGAGCGCAATTCCACCTCGCCCAAAGGCGCGCCGGAAACAGGATCAAAGCTGCGCAACACCCCATCGCCAGAGCCGACAATCAACCGCCCCCCGGCCAAAAGCGGGCCATAATGCGGGTAAATCGCGGCGCGGCGGCGTTCGCGCGCCTGTGTGAACAGGGGCAATTCCTGCGCCCAGACAAAAGCGCCCGTGCTGGCATCCAGCCGCACAAGGCGGTTTCTGTCAGACATCAGAAACACAGCCCCCCCAACAGGCCAGACCGGGCCATAAGTGGCCTCGTCTGCTGTCCAGATCGGGGTTCCTGTGGCGCGATCCAGCGCCATCATCCGGCCCGACTGGTTGCCCACATAGATCACATCGCCCTGCACCACCGGATCCCCGGTTACATCGGTGACAGCCGCATAGGCCATGCCAATCCGCGTGCCCGCCACAGCGCGCCGCCAGACAATCTGGCCCGTATCACGGCGCGCGGCAATCAATTCGCCCGCAGATGTGGGGAACAGCACCAGATCACCGGCCACGGCAGGTGCCGCGCCCCCAACCATGGAAGAGGTGCTTGGTGCGCCTGTCAGTTGCCAATCTGTCTTGCCGGTGGCCGCATCCAGCGCCCAGCCTGTGCCATCCGTGCCCACAATATACAGCGCGCTGCCCGCAATCGTGGGCGGCGCTGTCAGGGCGGCATCAAAGCGGCGCGACCAGATTTCAGCCCCAGTGGCCAGATCCAGCGCCCAAACCATGCCGAAAGCCGATGTGACAAACAATTTGCCATCCGCAATCGCCAACCCGCCACCAGAGGCGGAATCGGCGTTGCGCGTGAAACCGGGTGTCAGATCGCGCGTCCAGACCACAGCGCCAGATGTGTTTACCGCGCTGACCCGTGCAAGGCTGTCCAGCGTGTAAATCACCCCGCCCGCCGCAACAGGCACAGCGGTAATGCGGTGGCGCCGCGTATCACCCTGCCCGATGGGAACAGACCAGAGGGGCTGCAAACTGCCGCCAAGGGCCGGATGCAGCGCGCGGCTGGATTGTGTGCCCAAACGATGTGTCCAATCCGCATTGGCGGTTGCGGCTGGCAACGCAATCGGAAGCGCGCGGTTTTCCGGCGCAACCCCTGCATTCTCGGAAAAGGGCGCGCGCAGATCAAACCGCTCGCCCTCCAGAATGAAACCCCGATCACAGGCCGCGACAAAAACAGTCAGGGCAAGGACGGTCGCGCAGGATCTGAATTTCACCACATGCTCCTATCACTCATGCCCGACAGTTGCGGGGCCTGCGTATTTGTTTAACCAACTTCGCCGCCCAAAGCGACGATAAGTTGCGTCACCCGGCGGCGCAGCGCCTCGGATACGTCTGATTGTTCCAGCAAATCTGCCAGAATTTCAATGGCTGTTTCACGATTGCCCTGTTCCAGTTGCAGCAGGGCAGTCTGTTCCAGCGCCAAAGGCCGCATCGGCTGGCCCGGTTGCGACAGGCGGGCAAGCAGGGCCTCGCGCTCTGCCAGCGGAATTTCCGCGCCCCCGGCAATCACCCGCTTCAGCGTGGCAAGCTGGCGATAGGCGTCTGGCAAGGCGGTATCTTCGGCAGCGGTTTGCAGTGCGGCAAGTGCTGCGGCGCGATCCGATTGCAGCAATTCCCCCGCGCTCAACAACTGCACAAGCCCGGCCTGTGCGCCTGTCACCTGTATCTGGGCCAAGGCTTGCACGCGGTCTGCGGGGGCGTCATTTTCCAGGGCGGCCAGCACGGCATCGCCAAAGGCTTCGGCGCTGGCGCGGTCTGTGGCCTTGCGCCATTCGTTCCAGGCGGTGCCCCCCACCAACAGAATCACAGCCAGAATGGCAATCCAGCCATAGCGGCGCAGATAGCCCAGCATGCGGTCACGGCGCAGCTCTTCTGTGACTTCATCAATGAAACTGTCAGGATTGCTCACACGCCACCTCTGTCCAAACCCTGTCCCTCTTAGCCCGAAGCACAGCACATTGCCAAGCCCTGCAAGGCCGAAAACCGCCTGTATCCTTTGGTAAAGGCAGTGCAAAAGGGGTGTTTTCTTTACCATTGCGAGATAGCTTGCTTTTCTGCATCTGCAAAACTAGGGCCCGTGGACATTCATCGTGAAGCGATGATGGCAGCTGCGAGATGCCAGTTGGCAGCATAGCTAGACGCTGTTTTTTCGTATCGGGTTGCTATGGCTCTGAATTCCTTGATCTTTGCGAAG
>JAUVXF010000023.1 GCA_030603695.1 Natronohydrobacter sp.
CAAAGCCCACCAGCGCTTCGGCCAGCTCGCCATTCACAGCGGCCACGGCCCCCAGAACGCCCTTGCCCATATAGCGGGCCTTGTCGCCGTCACGCCGCTCCACAGCCTCATGCGCGCCGGTAGAGGCGCCAGAGGGCACCGCCGCACGGCCCATCGTGCCATCTTCAAGGAAAACATCCACCTCTACCGTGGGGTTGCCCCGGCTATCCAATATCTCGCGGCCAATAATGTCGATAATCGTGCTCATGCGTTGTCCCTATATGCTATGGGCGGGTTTGCGCCTGCTATAGCCTGTGCCGATGACAGTTTCCAGCCTTTGCCAGCGGGCAAAGCTTGCCCTGTTCCATAGGCCGGGTGCTTGGGACTTTATCACGGGCAGCCCCCTTTTGCCCAATCCGCCAAGGGGCATTTTCTGCCAGCCAGCGGATATCAGCTTTCTGGCAGCAGCCAATAGCTGTGATCGCCGCGCCGTGCTGTCTCTGGCCTGCCGCCTGCAAGCGTGTAGAGCGGCATTTGTTGCAGCACCCGCCGCAAGCGCCGCAGCGCGAGCGGTTTTGTCATCAGCAATATCCCCTGATCTTCGGTTGTCTGTATCAGATCGGGGCTGTGATTGGCCGTAATCAGCACCGCAGGCACAGGCCCGTGCCGCGCGCGCAGCGCGGCAATAAGGGCAAGCCCGGTTTCGCCGCCATCCAACTGGTAATCGGCCAAAATCACATCGGGCGGCACGCCAAGTTCTGCGATCTGGGCCTCTGCCTCTGCCAGGGTGGCGGCCTCTATCGGGCTTGTGCCCCAATCTTCCAGCACCCCCATCATGGCGCGGCGCACATTGGCGTCATTTTCCACCACCAGCACCAGCATTTCGTCCAACGGGCCGCGCGGTTCGCGTGGCGGGGTGGGGGTGGGCAAAAGTGGGATATGCTGTGCGCGCGGCACAGTGACGCTGAACATCGTGCCGCGCCCCAGTTCCGAGCGCAGCGCAAGCGGGTGATTGAGCAGCGCGCAAGCCTGTTCCACAATCGCCAACCCCAACCCCATGCCCCCATCTTGCCCCACAGGATCAAGGCGCGTGAATTCCTGAAAAATCTCTGCCTGTCTGTCTTCGGGTATGCCGGGGCCGGTATCCCAGACTTCCAGCCGCACCGCCCCGCCACTGGCCCGCGTGCCCAGCAGCACCCGCCCCTTGCGCGTATAGCGCAGCGCATTGGACAGCAGGTTTTGCAAGATGCGCTTCAGATAAACCGGGTCTGTCACCACATGCGCGCGGCAGGGCAGGACGCGCAATTCCAGCCCCTGCTTTTGGGCAATGGGGGCAAATTCCTCGCGCAGCCTGTCCAGCAAGGGATCAAGCGCGATCGTTTCGGTTTTTGCCCGCGCCGCGCCGATATCGAATTTCGAGATATCCAGAAGCGCGCCCAAAATCTGCTCGACAGAGCCGAAGGCACTGACAATCCGCTCTGTCAGGCGGGCTTGGGCGGGGGGCTGATCCATCGCGTGCAGCGAGGCCAGAAACAGCTTGGCCGCGTTCAAGGGTTGCAACAGATCATGACTGGCCGAAGCCACAAACCGCGATTTCGAGGCATTGGCCCGCTCTGCGGCATCGCGGGCGGATTCCAGCTCTATCGTGCGGGCGCGCACGCGCGCTTCCAATGTCTCGTTCAGGCGGTGCATTTCGGAAATGGCGCGGCGTTCCTTTGTCAGATCGGTGAAAGAGATCACAAAGCCGGAATCTGGCATGGCCTGCGCCGAAAGTTCCAGCACCGCGCCTTCATCTTGCACGATCTCCAGTGTCAGGGGCGGGCGGTGGGGTGGGCCGTTCACCCAATCTGTCAGAACGGCGCGGATATTGCCGCGCCCCAATTGCCGCCGCCGCATCAGATTGTTCAGAAGTGCGGCAAAGGGCGTGCCCGTTGCCAGCAAATCCACTGGCGGCGAGAACATGGCGCGCAAGCGCTGGTTCCAGCCAGCAAGGCGCGCTTTCGCATCAAAGATCATAACGCCCTGATCCATGTGATCCAACGTTGCGCGCACCATCCGCGCCTGTTCATCCAGCAGTTTCGCGCGTTCCTCGCGTTCGGTGCGCACCATGCCTGTCACATCTGTTTGCGTTACAGCCGTGCCGCCCGATACCATGCGCTGTTCACTGACCTGCAACCATTGGTCATCTACGAGCGGAACCATGAAATTCACATCGCGCCTGCGGTGGCTGTCCACCCGCTTGCGCACCCATTCGGCACGCGCCGCGGCATCGGGCAGGTTCAGCGCCGGGCTTTCAGACACGATGCGCACATAATCGCGAAAGCTCAGCCCCGGCCCGATCCGGTGGCGCACATCGGGCAGATCGGCACAGAAGCGGGAATTGCACATGGTCAGGGTATCATTGGCATCAAACATGGCAAAGCCCTCGCCCATGGCCTCCAACGCATCGGCAAGGCTGTTGCGCGCGCGCACGGCGGCGCGTTCGGCCTGTGACAGGCGCGCATTGGCCACGCGCAACCTGTCCAGCGTTTCGGCCAGATCGCGGGTGCGGGTGCGGATTTGCTGTTCCAGCGCAACCACATGGTTCAGCTGGCCCACCGGGCGGTTGGGGCCTTGGGCCGCGCGTTCTGATCGGTCTATCAGTGCGGTGACAATGGCGCGCAAGCGCGCGTTTTCCTCTTCCAGCGACAGCCCGGCAGTCAGGATCGAATCAACCATCTGCGCGCGCCTCTGCCGCACGGGCCACAAAGCCAGAGATATCCAGCCCTTCGGCATCTTCTTCGGGCGGGTAGAAGGCAAGCCCTGTGAAGGTCTGGTTCACATGCACAAGGTTGAACTGCTCGCCATAGGTATTGAACCCCGTTACCCCGTGCCGATCCAGCACAGCAGAAATGCGGTGGCGGCTTTGGCTATTCTCTGCTTCCAGCCGGCGCAGGATGCAATCGCAGGCCAGAATGGCCGGGGTGGCCCCATCGGCGTGCAGGCGCGCCAATTCGCCTTCCAGATGGGCCACCAGATCGCGGCTTTCGGCCAGTCGCAGCACAAGCCCGGTTTCTATGGCGGAAAAGAAGCGCAAGGTGCCATCTGGTTCCACCCGCTGAATGGCAAGGACATGGTGCGTATCTCCGATTTTGGAAACCACGGGATTTGCCGCAAAGATGAAGGGCGACAGATGTTGTGGGTCTTTGCCCAAGATGCGCGCATATTCCGGCCCTGCGGGCATGCCATTGATCGCGCGCACCAGCCGGTGCGCGGGGTCGGCCTCTGTCACCACCATGCGCTGTTCGGTGGGCATCAGGTGATCAAAGCGGAATGCCGTCACCCGGCAGGGTGTGCGCAGCACGGCCAGAACGGCAGCATCGGTCATGAACCGCGCGCCATGCAGCACGAAGGTTTGACCAAAGCGCAACCCGTCGCCTGCCGATCCGCCCACAAGCGGGCTTTGGCCCAGTGCTTCGGACAAGGCCCAGACAAGCTGATCTTCGCGCAGCGACAGCCCGTCAGACAGCAGGAAGGCCACTTCATTTGCCCAGTCGGCGGTGGAAAATGTCACCTCTGCGCGCAGTTCAAAGGCCAGATCGCGGGCGCGTTCGGGGTTGAAATTGCGCAAATCGCCCAGATACCCGGTGGCCACGCGAAACAGGCTGCGCGGCAGGCCAAGGGCAACCAGATGGCCCTCCAGATAGCCGCCTGCGCCAATCTCTCCGGCAGTGGTGCAACCGATAATCCGGGTGGTTTGCGCAAGCGGCGCAAGGCTGGTTTCCAGAACGGAAAGATCGTGCCCCTCGCCCACAAACAGGATCACAAGCGCCATGTCCGGCGCAGGAAGCTGCGCCAGAATTTCTGCAATGGCGCGCGCTGTGTCGGGCTGCGCCGATTGCGCGCGCCGGATAAAGGCGTCTGGCTGTTGCATCAAGCCCCTCCCGCTGGCCCTTTGCGGTGCATTGCCAAAGCCTAGCGCAGGAGGGCAGGAATGCGCAAAGGGTTTGCGCGGCGTGGGGCAATCTTCGCGCGTTCTGCGTTGGCAGGGGCGTATTTTGGTTTGGGGCCTTGCACCCCGTCAGGATGGCGAAATCTACTCGCGCAATATCTGCGCGAAGCTGGCGGAATTGGCAATGCGCACGGCCTGTGTGCGGCTTTGCGCGCCCAGTTTGCGCAAGATCGCCGTGACATGTGCCTTCACTGTGGTTTCGCTGATCGACAATTCATAGGCAATTTGCTTGTTCAGATAGCCTTCGCAGACCAGCGCCAGAATGCGGCCCTGTTGCGGAGTCAGTTCTGCCAGACGCTCTACCGCGCTGCGCCCGGCCAGTGTGGCGGCGTCATCATCCGCGCGCGAGGGGGCGCTATAGCCTTGGGGCAGATAGGTTCCACCCTGCGCCACGGCGCGAATGGCCTCTACAAATGCCTCTCGCGGGCTGTGTTTGGGCACAAACCCAGCCGCGCCCGCGTGCAACACGGCGGTGATGATGCGATCCTCTGCCATAGAGGAGACCACAATCACAGGCACACCGGGTGCGGCATTGCGCAGCCGTGTCAGCCCATCCAGCCCCGCCACATCGGGCAGGTTAAGATCCAGAATGATGGTATCGGCCTGCAAGCCGCCGCGCAGTGCGGCCAGCCCCGCCCCAAGAGAGCTTGCGGTTTCCACCTGTGCCAGCCCCAGCGCATCCGAGAGGGTCATTTGCAGGGCTTCACAAAACAGCGGGTGGTCATCTATCACCAATATCATGTCGTCCCTCTCTCTGGTGACAGCTTTCATGGTGATCATCGTCTCGCGCATGGACAAGGCCCGTTTGTTGCCGTCTGACTCCCCGTTTGCAGTATAGGGCAGCGCGGCGCGGATTTATCCCCCCCTATAGGTCTTAGGCCGCAGCTGCGCGCAAAAGGCTGGCGATATGGCGCAGCGCCAGCAGATACCCTTCGGTGCCGCAGCCCGCAATCACACCATTGGCGCGCGCGCTGACATAGGAATGATGGCGAAAGCTTTCGCGCTTGTGGATGTTGGAGATATGCACCTCTATCACAGGGCCATCAAATGTGTTAAGCGCATCCAGAATCGCCACCGAGGTATGGCTATAGGCAGCGGGGTTGATGATGATGCCTTGCGCAGTGGTGCGCGCCTCGTGGATCATCTCGACAATTGCGCCTTCATGGTTGGATTGGCGGCACAGCACCTCCAGCCCCAGATCCTGCCCCAGCGCTTGGGCCGCGCGGGCGATATCCTCCAGCGTATCACGCCCGTAGATTTCGGGCTGGCGATGGCCCAGAAGGTTCAGATTGGGGCCGTTCAGAATATGGATCATGGGCATGCGGAGAGGCGCCTTTCAGATGGGTTTGTCCTGTGATGGCACAGTGCCGCGCCCGTGAAAAGCATTTCAGCGGCCAAGCTGCGCCATGGCTTCCTGTCGCAACGCCTCGGAGCGCTGTTCGATCACCGGTTCCAACTGGGCCAGAAAGGCGCGCGGGGGCGCACCGGCAGGAATGGGTTCCAGAAATTCCACCACGGCCAGACCGGGTTTGCGAAACAGGCTGTGGCGGGGCCAGAATACGCCCACATTGGTGGCAACTGGCACGCAATCCTGACCCAGTTCATCATAGAGCACCGCCGCCCCCACCTTATAGGGCTTTTGCACCCCCGGTGCCACGCGCGTGCCCTGCGGGTAGATGATCAACTGCCCCGGCGCTTCGGCCCCGGATTTCACCCGCGCCACCATTGCTTTCACGGCCTGCCCGCGCTTGCCGCGATCCACGGGAACACAGCCCACACGCAGCGCATACCAGCCAAGGATCGGTGCATAGACAAGCTGCTTTTTCATAATGAAACGCGGGCGCGGCAAGGCCCCGAAAATCAGGATGATATCAAAAAAGGATTGATGCTTGGCCGCCACCAGAACCGGGCCTTGCGGCACGTTTCCGCGCACCTCGGAATGCAGGCCCGCGATTACACCGGCCGACCAGCGCACATAGCGGCAGTACACATGCATGGCCCGCAAGGCCCCATCGCGGCGCAGGATCGCATAGGGCAGAAACACCACCGCCACCACCAGCATGGCAACATACATCTGCCCGATAAACACAAGCGAGCGCACCCATTGCACAGCGTTACGCATCATGTCACCCCCCTTAGCACATGAAAGGCGGTAGCAAGGCTGGAGAGAAATGCAAGCCCCATTGCCACAGGCGGAACCAGTAATGGCCAAAGCCATTCTGCCCCGTCAAACCCTATCCCCGCCATATGCGCAGCAGCCCCGCCCAATTCCGGCAAGGCCCAAAGCACGGCCATGGCCAGCGCCGTGCCGCCCCCCGCACCCAGCACAGCCAGTTGCGATATGCGCTTTACAAATGCCGCCGCGATAAACCTGTCCCGCGCGCCAACCAGCCGCAGCACCTTTATCACCTGCCCGTTGGATGCAAGGCTGGCGCTGGCGGCCAGCGCGATGATGGCGCATGTCACCCCGCCGATGAGCAAAAGGGCCACCAAAGCCACCCCTTGCAGCCGCGCAGCCGCCTGCACCAGCGGGCGGCGCCAGCGGGTGTGATCGTCATAAACGGCGCCCGGCGCCTCGGCGCTCAGGCGCAGGCGCAGCCCTTGGCGGTCTGGCCCTTCCGGGGTTTCGCGCAGTTCGATCAGCCGGGGCATGGGCAGGGTATCCAGCGGCAGATCAGGGCCAAGCCAGACTTCCAGCAAGGCGGCCTGTTCGGCGGTATCCATCACGCGGGAATCGGCAATGCCCGGCGTTGTGCGCAGCACCTCCAGCACAAGCGCGGTTTGCATCTCCATGTCTTCGGGCGGGGCAGAGATGCGTATCGTGGCGGTTTCCGCCAGTTGTGCTTCCCAGCCGCGTGCCAACTGGGCCGAACTGGCCGCCAGCGCCAGCACAAAAACTGCCAGAAATGCCATGGCTGCCGCGCTGCACACGACCAGCCACACGCTTTGGCCCGACCGCGGCACAACCAGACCGGATATCGCGCCTGTGCTCACAGTTCTGCCCCCGCCAGTGTCAGTTTGCGGCCCGATATGCGCAAGACACGCGCATTCGCATGGGCCTTGGCAAAGCGGATCAGGTTCAGATCATGCGTGGCAATCAGAACTGCCGTGCCCATGCGGTTCAACTCCAGCATCAGCAAAAGCAGGCGTTGCGACATTTCCCAATCCAGATTGCCTGTTGGTTCATCGGCCAACAGCAGGCTGGGCGCGGCGATGACGGCGCGGGCAAGGGCGGCGCGCTGGCGCTCTCCGCCCGAAAGGGTGGGGGGCAGCGCCTCTGCCCGATCGGCCAGCCCAACCCAGCCCAGCAAATCGTGCAAATCAGTATCCAGCAAGCGCCGCCCTGTGGCCGTCATGGGCAGGCCCACATTCTGCGCCACGCTAAGATGATCCAGAAACTGACAATCCTGATGCACAACGCCAATCCGCTGGCGGGCCTCTGCCAACTGGTCGCGCGTCATGGTGCTTCGATCCTGGCCCATGAGGGTAATCTTGCCCGAACTTGGCAGCAATTCCCCATAGCACAGCTTCAGAAGGGTGCTTTTCCCGGCCCCGGATGGGCCTGTCAGAAAATGGAAGCTGCCCCCCTCCAGCCTGAGCGAAGCATCCCGGAACAAAGCCCCGCCGCCGTAATCATGCGATACACCGTCAAAGACGATCATAAACGCCATACCTTCGCCATGACCATCTCTATCCCTGTCCTTGCAAATACCGTTTATAAACTTGGAGATCGTCTGCGTGCTTGCTACAACATAAGAAACGCCGCGCCAATGCCCGGCATGCGGTTTTGATCAAGGTCAGTTAGATGCGCTTAATTTGCCCAAGTTGCCAAGCACATTATGAAGTGGATGAGATGCTTTTGCCGCCAGAGGGGCGCGAGGTGCAATGCTCTGCTTGCGATTTCATCTGGTTTCAGGCGCATCCAAAGCCTGCGGCAGAGAATGCCACTGAAGCACCGTTGCCCGAAGCACTGGCAGCAGACGCACCGCCAGCGCCCGGCGCCGCACCGCGCACTGTCAGTGGCCCTGCGCTGGATGTTTTGCGCGAAGAAGCCGCGTTCGAGGCCCGCTTGCGCGCCGCCGAAGCCAAGGAACCACACGACAGCCAGCAATCCGGCACCATCGCCCCAATCTGGCCCAGCGCCGCGCCACAGGTGCAGCCAGAAAGCCCACCCGATAACACCACCAAGCAAACCCCGGCAAATTTTCCAGATATTGAAGATTTCCGCCCGCCACTTGATGCCCTTGGCGCAGATGCGACTGGCGATGGCGAGGCAGGCCAGCCCATTCAGCCCGGCGCAACATGGCGCAGCTTTCTGCGGGGGTTCGCTGTGCCTGTGCTGCTGGCGGGCATTGCGGCTACGCCCTATGTGCTGGCCGCTGAGATTGGTGCCGCCCTGCCTGCGGCAGAAGGAGCATTGGCAAGCTATGTCGCGGCGGTGGATGCCTTGCGCCTGAAATTGGCAGGGCTGGTAGGGGGGTAGCCCCCCTTGGTGCTGGCTGCATGCGCTGTCGCATCAGCTTCAACACATCAGACGCGAGAGGCGTTGCAGCCGTTGCACGGGCGACCCCGAATGCCGCGCAATATGCCCTCTCGCCCCGCAACAGGGCGATTTGCGCCACATCATGCCCGTGCCAGCGCATTGGCCGGTTTTTCTGTCTGGGGGCGGCCCCCGCTCGTGTTTTGCGCCTGACGGTGGGTATTCAGGGGCAGGTTTGAGCGGTTAGGGGATATCTGAGTAAAGCACCAAGCGCGGAGTCAAGGCCGAAGGCCGCCGCGCATCGCCGGGCCGCCCCCCGGCACGGCGATTTGGCTGCCGCTGGCGCTTAGCTTGGGTTTCGTTCGGACATTGCCGCCATAAAGTGACATAGCCTCAAGGTTAGATCGCCGCACCGCGGCCCAGCAATGCGCGGCTTTGCGAATGCCCCCTTTCCCCCCAAAATGCCCGTCATGCCGGAACCCTCTGTCAGGTGCAGGCCACTCGTTTACCCCTGTCAGTTCCCGCCGAAAATCGCCCCCAGCACGCCGCGAATCGCATCCTCCAGCGGGGTCGCGCCGCCACTCTGCCCGCCAGTGGCCTGCGGCGGCACAAAGGATTGTGGCGGCTCGAACACCGGCTGTTCCGGCTGGATCATGGGCAGGGGGCGCGGGGTTAGCCCCTCATGCACGCGGATCATGGTTTCGCGCCAGATTTCGGCAGGCAATCCGCCGCCCGTCACCCCGCTAAGGGGTGAATTGTCATCATAGCCCATCCAGACGCCTGCCACATAATCAGCCGTAAAGCCGATAAACCACGCGTCACGCGCGGCTTGGGTGGTGCCTGTCTTGGCCGCGACTTCCCAGCCATTCAGGCGCGCGCGCTGGCCTGTGCCCTCTGCGACAACGCGGGTCATCATCCATGTCAGCACCTGCGCCGAACGCTCCGAGATGACCCGATCGCCAATCCCGGTGCTGGCCCCAAACAGCGGTGCGGGATCTTCCAGCAGGCGCAGTTCGGAAATGCCATAGGGGCGCACCGCACTGCCACCATTCAGGATACCCGCATAGGCGGCCGTCATTTCCAGCAAATTGGCCTCGGACGCGCCCAGCGCCAATGCCGGGCCTTCGGCCAGATCGCTGTGCAGGCCAAATTGATTGGCCACTTCGCGCACCCGCGCGCGGCCCATCGCTTCGGATATGCGCACGGCGGGGGTGTTGAGAGAGCGCGCAAGCGCCTCTGTCAGGGTAACAAAGCCATGAAACTGGTTGTCATAATTGCGCGGTGACCATGGGCCAGAGCCGGGGGTATTGATGGTCAGCGGCGCATCTTCCACAATGTCGAACGGCTCGAACCCGTTTTCCAGCGCAGCGGCGAACAGGAAGGGCTTGAAGGAAGATCCGGTTTGCCGCATGGCCTGCGTGGCGCGGTTGAACCCGCCCACTTGCGCCGAGCGCCCGCCCACCATGGCGCGCACAGCCCCATCCGCAGACATGACAACAACCGCCACTTCGGCCTCTGATCCTTCGCGCACGCGGTTTGCAAACACTTCTGTCACTGCGGCCTCTGTTGCGGCCTGAAGGCGCGGATCAAAGGTGGTGCGCATGATCACATCTTCTGTGGTGGTGCGGGTCAGAAATGCGGGGCCGGATTGCATCAGCCAATCTGCGAAATGAATCCCGCGCGGCGCTTCGGCATTTGCCGATAGCGTTGCAGGAAATGACCGGGCTTCGGCCACTTCATACTCTGTCAGATACCCTTCCTGCTGCATCAGCCCGATCACCACATTTGCGCGATCCTGCGCGCGGCGCAGGTTGCGCGTGGGCGCATAAAGCGAAGGGGCCACCAGAAGGCCCGCCAGCATTGCGGCTTCGGACGGGCCAACATCGGCAGCAGAGCGGCCAAAATAGCGCTGCGCGGCAGCTTCAAACCCGCGCGACCCAGCCCCAAGAAAGGCGCGGTTCATGTAGATGGTCAGAATTTCATCTTTGCTAAAGCGCGCTTCCAGCGCAAAGGCATAGGGCAATTCCTGTATCTTGCGCCAGACAGTGCCCCGGCGGCAGTCTGCTTCATAGGCGGCTTCCGAGTCCCATTTTGTCGGGTCGAACCTGACACCAAGGCAAAGCAGCTTTGCCACCTGCTGCGTGATGGTAGACCCACCCGCCCCGGAAAACGCCCCGCGCCCGGATTGCATGTTAGACCGAATCGCCCCTGCTATCCCACGCGGTGATACGCCCAGATGCCAATAAAAGCGCCTGTCTTCGGTTGCGATGATGGCATTCTTCAAATGCGGCGAGACTGTTTGCGCGGTGATGATGCCGCCAAATGTTTCGCCGCGCCATGCAAAGACATTGCCATCTTTGTCCAGCATCGTGACAGAACCGCGCGCGCGCGCATCCAGCAATTCCGAAAGCGGCGGCATGGTCATGTAAAAATAAGAGGTCGCCAGCAGTAACAGCATGCCGACAGTCGCGCCCAGGCGCCATGTAACACCCCAGATAAGCCGCCACACAAGGCCGATTGTGCCGCGAATGAAGCGCACCAATATGTTGCCCTCCTTGCGCTTTGGCGCAGACTTGGGCTGCCGTGCCGAGGTTGTCTTTTGGGGCGCCCCTGTTTTGCGCGTTGGCGCATTGCGCCGATCCGCCACCAATTTGCGCCCGTTGCCGCCCGAACTGCCCATGTCTCAAACCTGCTTGCCGGGTGCTTCCCGCTTTAATCGCTTTTTGCGTGAATCTGCCATGTTTGCCACCAGATTACCACTGCAATCGCGGGAAGTTGTTTACCCGCACGGCAGCCAGCCATCATCATTTTGCCTAATTTTTGTGCAATGCTTCTTTTTTGTGCACATTTTTGTGCAATTTGCCGCGTAGCCCCCGCCGCAGCGCGGCAAAACATTGAGAAATTGCCCCGCGACCACACTCATAAGCGCTGTGCGATCCTTTGGACACTCGCTCAGAAGAAAGGGGATGACCTGTGAAATACATTATTGCGGCAATAAAACCGTTCAAGCTGGAAGAGGTGCGCGAAGCGCTGACCTCTATCGGCGTGCGCGGCATGATGGTTACCGAAATCAAGGGTTTTGGCGCGCAGTCTGGCCACACGGAAATTTATCGCGGCGCAGAATACGCGGTCAATTTTGTGCCCAAACTGAAGCTGGAAATCGCGGTTTCTGACGCGATGGCCGATCAGGTGGTGGAAACGCTGCAAAAAACAGCGCGCACGGACAAAATCGGCGATGGCAAGATTTTCGTTCTGGACCTGGCCGCGGCCACCCGCGTGCGCACTGGAGAAACCGGCGATGACGCGCTCTGAGCCTTTGGCAGCAAGATTTCAGGAAGGACAACACAAGATGCAACTGAAAACCTTACTCCCGCTTACCGCTGCGGCAGTTCTTTTGCCAAGCCTTGGGTTTGCGCAGGAAGAAAGCACTGTCGCCGAAGCACTGGAAGCGGTGGCCACGCTGAACACAGAAATGGTGTTCATCATGAACTCGCTGCTTTTTCTGGTTGGCGGCTTTCTGGTGTTTTTCATGGCGGCAGGCTTCTGCATGCTGGAAACCGGGCTTGTGCGTTCCAAGAACGCGACAATGCAGGCCACCAAGAACGTGGCGCTCTTTTCACTGGCCGCGATCGCCTATTTCATCGTCGGCTTCAACCTGATGTATCCGGGCGATGGCTGGGTGATTGAAGGCATGCTTGGCGGTTTCTCTGCCACTGTGCTGGAGCCTGTGGGCGTGACCGCCGAAGATGTCTATGACGTGACATATGCCTCTGTTGGGTCTGATTTCATCTTTCAGCTGATGTTCTGTGCCGCCGTTGCCTCTATCGTGTCGGGCGCTGTGGCCGAACGCATCAAACTGTGGCCGTTCCTTGTGTTCGTGGTTGTGCTGACAGGCGTGATCTACCCGATTCAGGCAAGCTGGAGCTGGGGCGGTGGTTTCCTCGACGAGATGGGCTTCTCCGATTTCGCAGGGTCTTCAATCGTGCATGCAGCAGGCGGCTGGGCCGCGCTGGCCGGGGTGCTGGTATTGGGGGCGCGCTATGGCAAATACGGCAAAGATGGCCGTGTAACAGTCATGCCCGGTTCCAACCTGCCGATGGCAACATTGGGCATGTTCATTCTGTGGCTGGGTTGGTTTGGGTTCAATGGCGCATCTCAACTTGCAATGGGCACAATCTCTGATGTGGCCGATGTGAGCCGGATTTTCGCCAACACAAACACTGCTGCTTCTGGTGGTGCGATTGCCGCGCTTATCCTCTCTACCCTGCTTTACAAAAAGCCTGACCTGACGATGGTGCTGAACGGCGCGCTGGCTGGTCTTGTGTCGATCACAGCCGAACCGCTGGCCCCCTCGCTGGGCGCGGCAACGCTGATCGGTGCTGTCGGTGGTGTGATCGTTGTGTTCACCGTGCCGCTGCTGGACAAGCTGAAAATTGATGACGTTGTCGGCGCGATCCCGGTTCACCTGTTCGCAGGTCTGTGGGGCACGATGGCTGTCCCGCTGACAAATAGCGATGCAAGCTTTGTCACACAGTTCATCGGCATGGCTGCTATCGGCGCGTTCATGTTCACCGCATCGCTGGTGGTGTGGTTGATCCTGAAAGCGGTGATGGGCATTCGCATCAGCGACGAAGATCAGGTCACAGGGCTGGATAAAACCGAAATGGGGATGGAAGCCTATCCCGAATTCGGCAACACCTAAGACTTGCACACGCGAAACGACAAGGCCCCGCGCACCCTGCGCGGGGCCTTTGTGATGGGGGCAGACTGGTTCGATGGGGCAGACTGGCAAACATGCGCCCTGTCTTGCGCGGTTGGGAAACGTTTCGCCAGATATTGCGCAGGGCGGTTATGCGGGGGGAGGGGGACGGTCAGGGCTGATTGCCCTGCGCAGAGCCAAGGCCGCCGCGCCTCAAACGGCCGCCCCCGGCACAGCGATTTTGCTGCAACCTGCGCATAGACTGAGTTTCGCGCGGATTTGGCCGCTATAAAGCGCTTAGCTGCTCTGCCAGATCGTCGCACCGCGGCCGAGCGCTGCGCGGCTTTGCGCGCCAAGCCACCGCGCCCTTATGGCCCAACCCGCCCTCGCGCCTGTCGCAACGGGTGGCGCACACTAACCCTGTGCCAATTTCTCCAGCCGTGCGGCGCGCAGGCGTGCGAAATCATCGCCCGCGTGATAGCTTGATCGCGTCAGCGGCGTGGCAGAGACCATCAGGAACCCTTTGCCAAATGCCGCTTTCTCATAGGCTTTGAATTCGTCCGGGGTGACAAACCTATCCACCCGGTGATGGCGCGGTGTGGGTTGCAGATATTGGCCAATGGTAATGAAATCCACATCCGCCGCGCGCATGTCATCCATCACTTGCAAAACGCCCTGCCTGTCCTCGCCAAGTCCTACCATGATGCCCGATTTCGTGAACATGGCGGGATCAAGCTCTTTCACCCGCTGCAACAGGCGCAGCGAATGGAAATACCGCGCGCCGGGGCGCACTTCGGGGTAAAGGCCGGGCACGGTTTCCAGATTGTGATTGAACACATCAGGCCGCGCCTCGACCACGGTTTCCAGCACCGAGGGGGCGCATTTCAGGAAATCGGGTGTCAGGATTTCGATGGTGGTATCGGGGCTGCGATGGCGCACGGCGCGGATGGTCTGGGCAAAATGTTCGGCCCCGCCATCTGCCAGATCATCACGGTCAACGCTGGTGATGACCACATGTTTCAGCCCCAGCTTTTCCACCGCATGCGCCACGCGCCCCGGTTCAAACGCATCCAGCGTATCGGGGCGGCCTGTGGCGACATTGCAAAAGGTGCAACCGCGTGTGCAAATCTCGCCCATGATCATCATGGTGGCGTGGCCCTGTGACCAGCATTCGCCCACATTGGGGCAGCCTGCTTCTTCGCAAACTGTGGTCAGCTTGTGCTCGCGCATGATCTTGTGGGTTTCGGCATAGCCTTTGCCACCGGGCGCTTTGACGCGAATCCAGTCGGGTTTCTTGGGCTGGGCCTGTACCGGGCGATGGGCTTTTTCCGGGTGCCGCTGGTCAGGCAATTTCAGATCGCGCAAGGCTTCCCCTCCTAAAGACGCTGCATGTCTGGACATAATGCGCGCGCGCGCGAAAAACAACGCCAGAAGCGAATGCCCGCCATGCGCGCCCGGCATGGCGGCACCCTGGCCATTGCACTGCCCCGCCAAGCAGGGCAATCTGGCCGCTATGGGATTTCGCTTCATTCACACCGCCGATTTGCATCTGGACAGCCCGCTGCGCAGCCTTGCGCTGCGCGATCCCGATCTGGCAGAGATGATTGCAGATGCCTCGCGCAGCGCGCTGCAAAATATCATCTCTCTCTGCCTGCGCGAGAAGGTGGATGCGCTGCTGATTGCGGGTGATCTGTATGATGGCCAGCAAACCAGCATGAAAACCGCGCGCTTTCTGGCGGCAGAACTGTCGCGGCTGGATCAGGCGGGCATTGCCAGCTTTATCATCCGGGGCAACCATGATGCCGAAAGCACCATCACCCGCGAACTGACATTGCCGCCAATGACCCATGTTTTCACAGGCCGCGCAGGGGTGGAGATCATCGCGGCCAGCCCCCGGCGCGTGGCCATCCATGGCCTGAGTTTTCGCGACAAACACGCGCCCGAAAACCTGCTGCCCAAATACCGCCCGCCCGAACCCGATGCCCTCAATATCGGGCTGATGCATACCTCTCTGGGCGGGGCTGTGGGGCATGATCCCTATGCGCCCTGCCCGCTGGCCGATTTGCAGGGCAGTGGGTTTGACTATTGGGCCTTGGGCCATATCCACAAACGGCTGGACTACCCCGCACCCCGGCACGGGCTGGCCCATGTCACCATGCCCGGCATTCCACAGGGCCGCGATATTGGCGAGCCGGGCGCGGGCAGCGTGACATTGGTGGAAATTGACGATGCTGGCACACTCACAACCCGCGCGGAAGTGGTGGCGCTGGCGGGCTTTGCGCCTGTGGTGGTGGATCTCACAGGGCTGGAGGATTGGGCGGGCCTGCGCCCGCGCATCGTTGCCGCGCTGGAGGGCGCGCGCCTGCCCTGCCCGCATCTGGTGGCGCGGCTGGAATTGCGCGGTGCCACCCCCTTGGCCGCGCGGTTGCGGCGTGACCGCGATCTGGCCTTGGCCGAGGCGCAGGATGTGGCGCGCGGGCTGGGCGGTGTCTGGGTGGAAAAGCTGGCGCTGGCGCTGGACAGCCGCACCCCTGTAGCGGGCGCGCTGGGCGATCTTGCGGCCCTGATTTCGCAAGATGTGCTGCGTAGCCCCGCCTATACGGCTGCCTTGGAAGATATGCGCCTGTCACTGGAAGCAGCCTTGCCACCAGAGGCGCGCGATGCCGTGGCCCATCTGCCCGATGCCCTGATATCTGACGGGGTGGCCGAAATATTGGCCCTGTTGCGGGGCCAAACCCCATGAGGCTGAACCAGCTTGGCCTTCTGCGCTATGGCCATTTCACCAATCATGTGCTGGAATTTCCGCGCCCCGCCCCCGGAACGCCCGATCTGCATGTGATCTATGGGCCGAACGAGGCCGGAAAATCCACGCTGTTTTCGGGCTGGCTGGACGTGGTGTTCGGAATTCCCGCGCGCACCGGGTATAATTTCCTGCATGACAACCGCGCGCTGCGGCTGGAAGCCAGCCTTGACACCCCGCTTGGCCCACTGGCCGTGGCGCGGGTGAAGGGCAATGCCAATACCCTGCTGGATGCGGCCACAGACAGCGCCTTGCCCGATACCACCCTTGCCGCAGCGATGGGCGGGCTGGATCGGGACGGCTATATGACCATGTTCTCGCTGGACGATGATACGCTGGAACTGGGCGGCAAAAGCATTCTGGACAGCAAGGGCGAATTGGGCAGCCTGCTTTTTGCCGCAAGTGCCGGGCTGGCGGAACTGAGCGCGGAACTCTCTGCCCTGCATGAAAATAGCGCGCAATGGTTCAAGCCCAAGGGCCGCGCGCATGCGCTTGCAGGCCATAAGGCGCGGCTGGCCGAATTGACCAGCCAGCGCAAGGCCGCCGATCTGGCCGTCAGCGACTGGCGCAGGCTGGTGCAGGCTGTGGAACAGGCGCAAGAGGGCTATGAAAACGCCCGCATGCGCCATGCCGAAACCAAAGCGCGGCTGGATGCGCTGCGCCGCGATCTGGACGCGCTGCCACTGCTGGTGCGGTTGCGCAAGGCTGAAGCGCGCCTTGCCAGCTTGCCCGCCCCACGCCCGCTGCCGCCCGATTGGGCCGCCACCCTGCCCGATTGGCTGGCGCAAGAGGCCGAACTGGCTGCACTTATCCCTGCCGCCCAAGACCAGATTGCCAGTTTGCAAGCGGCGTTGGCCAGCCTGCCGCCAGATGATGCCGCATCCCCGCATATCCCTCGTCTGGAAGAGGTGGAGGGCCGTTTCGGCGCTGTTGCCAAGGAATGCGCCGATCTGCCCCGCCGCCGCGCGGAACTGGCAGAGATTGAACGCGCCCAGATTGCCGCGCTTGCGCGGCTGGGCAGGGCCGATCTGACTGTGGAAGCGGCCACTATCGCCCCCGATCTGGCCGCAGAATTGACCAAGATGATCGAGGCAGAAACCCGCCTTGCCAGCCGATTGAACAGCGCAACGCTCGAACTGGCCCGCGCGCAAACCGCAGTGCAGGACATGCCCGCAAGCGCCCCCTTGGATGAGGGCGCGCTTGCGCGCCTGCTGCCCTTGGTCGCAGAATTGCGCCGCGCCGATCTGTTGCGCGCCTGTGCCGAGGCAGATGCCGCGCAAAACACGGCACAAGCCGCACAGGCCCAAGCATTTGCCCGGCTTGCGCCTTGGCAGGGCGACGGGCTGGCCCTCGCCGCGCTGGATGTGCCAGATGCCGAAACGCTGCACGTCTTGGAAAACGCGCTTGCACAGGCGCAAGACACAGCGCGCACCGCCGCGCAGGATTGTGCGCGGCTGGAAGACAGCACCGCCCGCCTGCAAGCGGACTGTGACACCCCCGCACCCGTTGGCGCGCAACAGGCGCAGGCCAGCCGCGCCGCGCGGCAAGCGGCTTGGGCCACACATAAGGCGCAGCTTTGCGCACAATCCGCCGCAGAGTTTGAAGCCGCGATGGCCGCGGATGACGCGGTGCAAGCCGCGCGGCTGGAACAGGCGCGGCGCGAGGAAAAGCTTGCCCTGCTGCGCCAAGAGATGGCCAGCCTTGCACAGGCACAGGCGCGGCGCGCGCGCGCGCGCACTGATCTGGCCGCGCAAGAGGGCCAGCTTGCGCAGCATTGGGCCGCACTTGGCATTGCGCCTGAAGGCCGCAGCCTGCCCGATTTGCGCGCATGGCTGGCCCGGCGCGAGGCCGCCTTGCAGGCCGATCACGATCTGGCGCAGGCCAGCGCGCAAGCACAGGCGCAGGCCACGCGGCTGGACAATGCGGCAGGCAGCTTGCGGGCCGCGCTGGCCGCTTTGGGCAGCGCCGTGGCCGGGCAGGATTACCCTCTCTTGCTGGCAGAGGCCGAGGCCCTGCTAAGCACCGCCGAAACCCTGCGCCAAAGCGCGCGTGCGCGCCGTGATCTGGCCGCGCGCATGGCAGAGGTGCAGGCGGCTCAGGCCGAACAGGCCGCATGGCAGGCCAAGTGGCAAGAGCTTTGCGCGCGCACATGGATTGGCACCCCCGCCCCGGATGCAGCACGGATGCGCGCCACGCTTGCCGTGCTGGCGGAACTGGCCGTTCTGGCCCCGCAGGCAGAGGCTTTGCACCGCCGCATTGCCCGGATTGAAGAAGATTTGGCCAGCTTTCACGGCGACATGAAAGCACTGGCCAAAGCGCTGGATCTGGATGCGGGGGAAGATGCGCTGGCGCTCTGGCCACGCCTGCGCGCCCGCCTGCGCGATGCCCAAAGCCGCGCAACCGAACGCGTGCGGCTGGAACGCGACATCACCCAATCGCGCGCCCATCTGCACACACTCACCCAGCGCCGCGCGCGGCTGGATACGGCCACGGCCCCCTTGCGCGCCGAATTCCCCGACACCTCGTTGCGCGGGATTGAACACCATCTGGCCGAAATGGCCCAAGCGCGCGATCTGGCCGCCGATTGTGACAGCCTGCGCGCCGATCTGGCCCAGCATCTGCGCGGGTTGCGGCTGGAAGATGAACTGGCGCGGCTGGAAAATTTCGATCCCGCCCCGGCACAGGCAGAGGCCGAAACCCTGAAAGCTACCCTTGGCGCGCAGGAAGACGCCTTGCGTGCAGCCTATGCGGTGCTGGCCAGCGCCCAACAGGCGCGCGACGGGGCCGGGGCGGATGGGGCCGCGGCGCGGCTGGAGGCAGAGCGCCAAACCCTTGTGTTGCAAATCGCGCAAGAGGCGCAAGATTTCATGGCGCGACAGGCCGGAATGCTGGCCGTGGAACAGGCGCTGCGGCTATACCGCGATACCCACCGCTCTGGCATGATGGCGCGCGCAAGTGCGGCCTTTGCGCTGCTGACAGGGGGGCGCTATGAGGGGCTGTCCACCCAACCCGAGGGGCGCCATGAAATCCTGATTGCGCAGGCGTGCGGCGGGGCGGGCAAACCCGTGGACAGCCTGTCCAAGGGCACGCGGTTTCAGCTTTATCTGGCACTGCGCGCGGCGGGCTATCTGGAACTGGCCCGCACGCGGCCCGCAGTTCCCTTTATCGCCGATGACATTATGGAAACCTTCGATGATACCCGCAGTGCGGCCGCATTTCGCCTGCTGGCCGAGATGGCCCAAAGCGGCCAAGTCATCTATCTGACCCATCACGCCCATCTGTGCGAGATTGCAAAACGCGCCTGCCCGGATGTGCAGTTGCACCGTTTGGGCGGGTAGGGGGCGCAGCCTATCCCCGCCAAAAGCGGGGCAGCACCAGCACCAGCACTGTCAGCACTTCCAGCCGCCCCAGATACATGCCAAAAATCATCAGCCATTTTGCCGCAACGGGAAAGCCATTCACCGCGCCAGTTGCGCCCACTTCCGGCCCGTAAACAGGGCCTATGTTGCAAATCGCTGTCCATGCGGCCGTGATTGCCGTGCGCAATTCCAGCCCTGTCAGCGACAATGCCACGGCCAGCGCCATGTAGCTGGCCACAAAAACCGTAAACATCACGATCACCGATGACACCACATCGGGTTCCAGCCGCTTGCCGCCCAGACGCAGGGCCACCACCTCATGCGGGCGGCGCAAGCGCTGCATCTGCGCGCGAATGGCCTCGAACAGCACAAGATAGCGAAACACTTTCAGCGAACAGCCCGTAGAGGCCGTACATGCCCCGATAAACCCCACCGTCATCACCACCAGCAACGGAAAATCGCCCCACGCCGCCACATCTTCGCTGCCATAGCCCGTGCCGGTAAACAGGGTCACAACATTGAACAGCGTTCCGCGCACTATATCAAAAAGTGCCGCATCGCTGGTCAGCGCGCGGTAGAAGATAACGGCCCCCACCGCATAGGCTGTCCAGCGCAGAAAGGCGCGCACCTGCACATCGCGCCACACCGCCACCCAAGACCCGCCCATAAGCTGAATGAAGCGGATGAAGGGCAGCCCCGCCAGTACCATGAACACCACCGAAACATATTCCAACGGCCCCACGAATTTCGTAAAAGATGCGTCTGTCGTGGAAAACCCGCCCGTGGCAATGGTTGTCAGCGCATGGTTCACAGCATCAAAGCCCGACATGCCAAACGCCATATAGGCAATGATCGCGGCCAGTGTCAGGCCGAAATAGACCTGCAACAACCCCGCCGAGATATCATAGACACGGGGCAGAACCTTGCCCATCGTATCAAAGGCTTCGGCCTGAAAATGCTGCATGCCCCCCACCCGCAGGACAGGCAGAAACACCAGCGCCACAACCACAATCCCAAGCCCGCCCAGCCATTGCAGCATAGAGCGCCAGAGCAGCACACCGGGGGGCAGGTTATCCAGCCCCACAAAAACCGTTGTTCCCGTGGTTGTCATGCCTGACATGGCCTCGAAATAGGCATGGGTCAGATCGGCATAGGGTGCGCCCAGCATGAACGGGATCGCGCCAAGCGCAGGCAGCACGGCCCAAACGGCAGCCGTCAGCAGAAAGGATTGCCGCCGCCCCAGCCCGGCATCCAGCGCGTTGCGCGTGGTCAAGGCGGCAGCGGCACTGACAAGGCAAATCAGAAAGCTGGCGCGCACGAAAGCGTGCCAGTTGTCATGGCCGGCCTGCCAATCCACAACGGCAGGCAAAAGCATCAGCACGCCCAGCGTCAGGCCAAGCAATCCGATCAGATGAACAACGGGGCGCATATCTAGCATGATGCGCAGCCTTTGCGCGGGGCGGGCCGGGTGTCAAGCGTCAGAGCGCGGCCAGATCGCATTGCGCGCGCAGGCGCATCACATCCGCAGCCCGGAACAACGCGCTGCCCGGTGTCATAACGGCGCTTGCGGCGGCGGCAGTGCCAAGGCGCAGCGCTTCTGGCGCGCTCTGGCCCTGCGCCAGTGCCAATGTGAAAGCGCCCGTAAAACTGTCGCCCGCGCCCACCTTGCTTTGCACAGCGACAGCGGGCGGGCGGCAATGATGCGCCCCTGTCCCATCGGCCAGAACAGACCCGTCGGCCCCGCGCGCAAGGCACACATGATCGGCCACACCTTTGGCGACAAGGGCACGCGCAAATTCCGCGCTATCGGCCACTGTGGCAAGGGGCTGGCCCGCCAGCCCCTCGGCCTCTGCCTGATCCAGACGCAACAGCGCGGGGCGGCCCGCGCGCCGTGGCGCGCGCACAAGCTGAACAAGTGCCGGGCCAGAGATATCCACCATCAGCCGCCCCGGCCCAAGGCGCTGCCCAAGGGTTTGGGCAAAATCCGCCTCCAACCCCGGCGGCTGGCTGCCTGACAGCACCACCAGCCCCGCCGCATGGGCCAGAATATCCGCCAGCGCCTGCGCGCCAAGGGCTGCGGGCCACTCCGCGCCGGGCAGTTGCAGGCGGAATTGCTGGCCCGCATCATCCGTTATGGCCCAGCTTTGGCGCGTTTCACCCGGTGCGGCGAAGGGCTGCACGGCCACCCCTTGCGCCTGCAAAAGCCCCAGATGCTGTGCCCCGCTTGCCCCCCCAAGCGCGACCCATGCCAGCACATCGCCCCCAAGCTTATGAATGGCACGGGCCACATTCACACCCCCGCCCCCCGGCTCATATACCGGCGCAGACAGGCGCAGTTTGGGGCCGGCCACCATCTGCCCTACCCGCGCCGAAAGATCCAGCGCAGGGTTGAGAGTGACGGTCAGGATGGGGGTATTCTGTCCAGCCATAAGCGCAGATTACCCCATGCAACGCGTATCGCAACCCAAGAACAGACCAAAGAAAAAGGCAGCGCCGGGGCGCTGCCTGTAATCTTTGGCCTTGGTCGTTACCCGCTTAGCCGACATGAAACAGCGTGCTGAACAGACGCGGATCAAGGCTTGCGGCCTTGAAGCTGTCGCCGCGTGTCAGAACGCTGACAGCATCATGGCTGTGCAAGCTTTCCTGATGGCTGGCCACAACGCGGAAATCCCCGATCCGGGCGTCGCCTTCCAGTTGGGCGCAGAAGCTGCGCGCGGCATCTTCCACAAAGATCGGATTGGCGGCGTTCAGTTCGGCGAAAGCCTGTTCATCCTCGCGCTTGACCATGACTTGCGTTTCAGTTGGCACAGCGGCGCGGCACAGTTCAATCAGGTCTTCGAACCACAGCTTGCGGCCCGGCAGCACCTCTACGGAAATGCGCGCGACAGAGCGCTGGGAATGGGGCGTTGCCAATTGGCCGCGCGTGGCGCGTGCATGTTCGCTGAGTTCCAGCGAACAGGGGCAGGTGGATGAATAGACATAATCCAGATGCATGAAGCTTTGGCGCGTGCCTGCCTGATCCACCAGTTCCAGCGCGATATCGTAATACTGATACCCGACCAGACCAGAGCGCAGGGATTGCACTTTCATCGGGAAGGACAGGCGCATCATGATGCGGGCATCAAAGCTTTCCAGATCGGCCTTGTAATCTTCCAGCGCCGCGCGGATCACATCTGTGCTGAAGGTGCGCTCTGCATGGGCATAAAAGCTGCGCATGATGCGCGACATGTTGATGCCCTTCTTCTCTGCTTCCAGACTGACAGTGCCAGTGACAGAGGTTTGCAATGTCAGATCACCGTTTTCGCGGGTATGGTAGCGGATGGGCAGGCGGAAATTGGAAATGCCCACATGCTGAATTGCGGCTTTTGCGCCCACAATCAGGCTTGCAGGGCCATTTTGCAGGTCTGGCAGGCCCTCTTTATAGGCATGTCCCACCTCAAACTCTGCCGGGTAATCGCGGTTCAGCACCGGATAGGCGGCGGAAGGCAACAGGCTTGTGACCGCAGTTTCCAGTTGCACGCGCTCTGCTTCTGGCGCGGCATCGGTGAAACGGCGCAACAGATCAAGCGCTGCCTCGGCCTCTTCCCGGCTGGGCGTATGGTCGAGACTGGAAATGTGCAAATTCATCGTGGGATTTCCTTCCTGACTGCCAGAACCATAAATAGGCAGTGGTTTTTGCTTTTCCACAACAATACGCGCGCGGGGCGCGTTTAGATCATATCTGATGGCTGTCGCCCGACACAAGGGGCGGCATTGGGATTGGCAGGGTTGCGCGGGGCGGGCCGCGCATGGCGTTACTTGGTGCCGCGCCTCGTGAACAGCCCCCAGAGGCCGAGCGAAAGCATTTCTCGGCAAGCAATGAAGCACAGACGCTACGCTGACACCCCGCATAACCGCCCTGCGTGATTCATGGCGTCTGGGCCTCGGTCTTTGTGAAATAATAACATTCGCATTATTGAATAAGAATGATTGGCGTGTTATCTATAGTGCATATCTTAAAGGGAGTCACCGTTATGACAGTCGATCGTGCCGTTCTTGCCTTTGCCGGGGTTATGGTTTTGATCAGCCTTGTGCTGACAAATCTGGTCTCGCCCCTGTTCATCTGGTTCACCGTGTTCATCGGGTTGAACATGATCCAATCCGCCTTTACGGGCCTTTGCCCGGCTGCGATGGTATTTCGCAAATTGGGCTTCAAAGATGGCAGCCCCTGCGCATCGTGACGCGCGGCACTGTTTGTTCCATGAAAAAGGCCGCGCAGATTGCGCGGCCTTTTCTGTCTGCCCTCACCTGATCAGACGGCTTTTTTCAGCGCATCCACCAGATCGGTACGTTCCCAGCTAAAGCCGCCATCTGATTGCGGCGCGCGGCCAAAATGGCCATAGGCGGCAGTACGCGCATAGATCGGGCGGTTCAGGCCCAGATGCTCGCGAATGCCCAAAGGTGTCAGATCCATCACCTTCGCCACGGCGCGCTCAATCGCCTCGTCATCCACCTCTCCCGTGCCATGGGTATCGACATAGATGGACAGCGGCTTTGCCACGCCAATGGCATAGGACAGTTGCAATGTGCAGCGCTGCGCGATGCCTGCGGCGACCACATTCTTGGCCAGATAGCGCGCCGCATAGGCGGCAGAGCGATCTACCTTTGTTGGGTCTTTGCCCGAAAACGCGCCGCCGCCATGGGGGGCCGCACCGCCGTAGGTATCCACAATGATCTTGCGGCCTGTCAGGCCCGCATCGCCATCTGGCCCGCCGATAACAAATGTCCCCGTGGGGTTGACCCACCATTCGGTTTTCTCGGTCAACCACTCCTGTGGCAGCACTTCGCGGATATAGGGTTCCACAATCGCGCGGATATCATCCGAGGTTTGATCAAGGCTTGCATGCTGGGTGGAGAGCACAAGTTGCGTCACCTCCACCGGCTTGCCATTCTCATAGCGCAGCGAAAGTTGCGTTTTCGCATCCGGGCGCAGGCTGGGTTCCAGCCCGGATTTGCGAACTTCGGCCAAGCGCTGCAAAATCTGGTGTGCGTATTGGATGGGTGCGGGCATCAGTTCGGGGGTTTCATTCACCGCATAGCCGAACATGATCCCTTGGTCGCCCGCGCCCTCGCGATCCACACCTTGCGCGATATGGGCGGATTGCTCGTGCAGGAAATTCAGCACATGGCAGGTATTCCAATGGAATTTTTCCTGCTCATAGCCAATATCCTTGATGCAATCGCGCGCGATCTGGGGAATGCGGCCCATATAGTCTTTCAGCCGCTCCGGGTCTGACAGGCCCACTTCGCCGCCAATCACCACCAGTGACGATGTGGCGAAGGTTTCGCAGGCTACACGCGCGGTTTCTTCCTCGGCGATCAGCGCATCCAGCACGGCATCGGAAATGCGGTCACAGACCTTGTCGGGATGGCCTTCTGATACGGATTCCGAGGTGAAAATATAGTTCTGTCTTGCCATCTGTGTCTTGCCCGATCCTATAGCCCCAAAGGGTGTTGCCCCTGCCGCTGCCTCTGTTTCTGCCCCGCGCGCCTGCGTCAGCACTCGCGTTGCCATACCAAACACGCCCATGCGCCACAACTGTCAGAATGCGCAGGTTTTTACGAACCTTCGGCAGCGGATTGCAGAAAGTCCAGCACATATGGCCCGATCCCTTCCACAATCAATGCAACACCTTCGGCATTCGGGTGGATATGGTCATCTTGCATCAACTCCGCGAAAGAGGCCCCGGCATCGGCCTTGTCTGTCATGGGTTGCATGAAATTGGGATAAAGGGCCACATCATACAGGCCCGCCAGATCAATATACATCCGCTCAAAGGCAAGCTGAAATTCCGGCCCGTAATTGCCCGGCGCGGGCAGGCCCGCCAGCATGGCGGGAATGCCCTCACGCTCCAGCCGCGCCAAAATGCCGCTCAGGTTTTCGCGGCTGGCGGCCGGATCAATCCCGCGCAGCAGATCATTTCCGCCAAGGGTAACAAGCATGGCATCCACAGGTTCGGCCAATGTCCAATCCATGCGCGCCAGCCCGCCTGCCGTGGTATCGCCCGACACGCCGGCATTTATCACCTCTACCTCCAGCCCGTTTGCGCGCAGCCATGTTTCCAGTTGGGGCACAAAGCCCTCGCCCTGTTCCAGCCCGTAGCCTTGGGTCAGGCTGTCGCCCAGGGCCACAAGGCGCAGCGATTGTGCCTGCGCGGCAGGCGCGGCGGAAAGGGCCAGCGCGCCCGTTAATGCAAGATATGCCGCACTGCGGCAGTTGCCGAATGCGCGCGCAACCCCATATGCAGGGATAAGAGATTTTAAAAGGATAGCGTAAATGGCGGACATGGTTCTCTCACTGAAAGAAGTGGGGCTGACATTGCAGGGCAATGCAGGCGCTGTACGAATTTTGAGCGGAATTTCCCTGGATGTCACGCGGGGCGAGACTGTGGGGCTGGTCGGGCCATCGGGGTCGGGCAAATCCTCGCTCCTTATGCTTATGGGCGGGCTGGAACGCGCAAGCGCCGGTCAGGTGCTGGCCATGGGCCATGATCTGACAGCTTTGGGCGAAGATGCGCTGGCCCGGTTTCGCAGGCAACATATGGGGGTGGTGTTCCAGTCTTTCCACCTTATTCCCACCATGACAGCGCTGGAAAATGTCGCAACGCCCCTTGAACTGGCCGGGCGGCGCGATGCGTTCGACCGCGCAGAGGAAGAATTGCGCGCCGTGGGCCTTGGTCACAGGCTGGATCATTACCCCGCCCAGATGTCTGGCGGCGAACAGCAGCGCGTGGCCCTTGCCCGCGCCGCAGCCCCCCGGCCCGATATTTTGCTGGCGGATGAACCCACAGGCAATCTGGACGGCCCCAATGGCCAAGCCATCATGGATTTGCTCTTTGGCCTGCGCGACAGGCATGGCGCAACGCTTGTGCTTGTCACCCATGCGCCAGAACTGGCCGCGCGCTGTGACAGGGTTATCCGGCTGTCAGACGGGCAGATCGCGGGCGAGGATCGCAACGCGCGCAAAGAGGCCGCCGAATGATCGCTGTAGCATGGAAGATCGCGCGCCGCGAATTGCGCGGCGGTTTGCGCGGGTTCTGGGTGTTTCTGGCCTGTCTTGCGCTGGGTGTGGGCGCGATTGCGGCTGTGGGATCGGTGCGCGGTGCGATTGATGACGGGCTGGCGCGCGAGGGGGCCACGCTGCTGGGCGGCGATGCCGAATTGCGCCTGACCTACCGTTTCGCCACCGAAGAAGAACGCGGCTGGATGGACGATTTCGCCGCGCAAGTGTCCGAGGTGGTGGATTTCCGCTCTATGGCCATTGCGGGGCAGGGGGATCAGGCCGAACGCTCTGTCACGCAGGTAAAGGGTGTGGATGGCGCCTATCCGCTGGTGGGCAGCATCGGGCTTGATCCGCCCATATCGCTGGAACGGGCGCTGGCGGGGGCAGATGGCCTGCCCGGCGGCGTGATGGAACGCATTCTGGCAGAGCGTCTGGGCCTGCAAATCGGGGATGTCTTTCGCCTTGGGGTGCAGGAATTCCGCCTGATGGCCCATCTGACGCGCGAACCCGATGGGCTGGGCGCGAATTTCGGCTTTGGCCCGCGCACATTGGTGCAGACTGCCGCGCTGGAGAATGCGCAGCTTTTGGGGCCGGGCACGCTGTATGAGGTGAATTACCGTCTGGCCCTGCCCGGCATGGCGCTGGATGAGGCCCGCGCGGCGGCCAATGCCCGGTTCGATGGCGCGGGTGTGCGCTGGCGCGACAGCCGCAATGCCGCGCCCCAAATCCGCAATGTGATAGAGCGTGTCTCGTCCTTCCTTGTGCTGGTCGGGCTGGCGGGGCTGGCTGTGGGCGGCGTGGGTGTGTCTGCGGCGGTGCGCACCTATCTGGATGGCAAAACCAATGTCATCGCCACGCTGAAAACCATCGGCGCGGATAGCCGCACCATTTTTGCGGTCTATTTCCTGCAAATCGGGGTGCTAACGGCGGTGGGGCTGGCGCTTGGCTTGGCCCTTGGCGCGGTTGTGCCTTTTGCTGTGGCCCCGTTTGTGGCCGCACAAGTGCCGATAGATCTGGATATCGCGGTTCAGCCGCGCGCGCTGGTTGAAGCGGCCATATACGGCGCGCTGACCGCCATGATTTTCACGCTCTGGCCCTTGGCGCGCACCGAAGATGTGCGTGCCGCCGCCATTTTTCGCGGCATGTCAGAGGCGGGCAAACGCCTGCCGCGCTGGCCCTATCTGCTGGTGACAGCCCTGCTTGTGGGCGGGTTGGTGGCAGTGGCGGCCAGTTTTGCCGCTGTGCCGCGTCTGGCCTATGCCACGGCGGGCGGGGTAATGGGGGCGCTGGCGGTACTGGCGCTGGCGGCGCTGGCGCTGCGTGTGATCGCGCGGCGCGCAGCGCGGGCGCGCGCTTTGCGCGGCCACACGGCCTTGCGCATGGCGCTGGGCGCGATTGGCAACCCGCGCGAAGGGGCAAGCGCTGTCATCCTCTCGTTGGGGCTGGGGCTGACAGTGCTGGCCGCCGTGGGCCAGATTGACAGCAATCTGCGCCGCGCCATTGCCACCGATCTGCCCGACCGCGCGCCAAGCTATTTCTTTCTGGATATCCAGAATACCCAGTTGGAAGGGTTTCTGGCACGGCTGGCCGAAGACGAGAACGTGGATAAAGTGGAAACCGCGCCCATGCTGCGCGGGGTTGTCACGGCGCTGAACGGCATTCCCGCGCGCGAACATCCGGCGGCGGGACATTGGGTTTTGCGCGGCGATCGCGGAATTTCCTACGCGGCCGCCATGCCAGAGGGCACAGAGCTTGTTGCTGGCACATGGTGGGAGGCAGATTATTCCGGCCCGCCCTTGCTAAGTTTCGGCGCTGAAGAGGCCGCAGAGCTGGGCGTGACCGTGGGCGATAGCGTCACGGTGAACATCCTTGGCCGCGACATTACCGCCCAGATTGCCAATCTGCGCGAGGTGGATTTTTCCACCGGCGGGATTGGTTTTGTGATGGTCATGTCGCCAGAGCCGATGCGCACGGCCCCCCATACCCATATTGCCACCGTCTATGCGCTGGAAGCGGCAGAGGGCGCGATTTTGCGCGATTTGTCCAATATGTTCCCCAATATCACAGCTATACGGGTGCGCGAAGCGGCGGCACGGGTGACAGAGGCGCTGTCCACCATGGCCACGGCCACCAGCTATGCCGCGCTTGCCACGCTTCTGACAGGGTTTGTGGTGCTGATTGGCGCTGCTGCCGCGGGCGAGCGCGCGCGCGTGTTTGAAGCGGCCGTGATGAAAACCATTGGCGCCTCGCGTGCGGGCATCCTGGCTTCTTTCGCGCTGCGGGCCGCGCTGATGGGGGCTGCGGCAGGGTTTGTGGCGCTGGGCGCTGCAGCTTTGGCAGCTTGGGCCGTGATGCGCTTTGTGATGGGATCAACCTATCAGTTCGAGCCGCTTTCAGCCATTGCCATCGTGCTTGGGGGGGTGCTGGCCACGCTATTGGCAGGGCTTGGCTTTGCCTTGCGCCCGCTGGCGGCACGCCCCGCGCGGATATTGCGGGCGCAGGATTAGGGCCATGCCGTTCCCGCGGCATGGTCGCGCGGTTTCATAGCGCCATAAGCCCTGCGCCCATGGCAAGGCTTATGGCGAAAACCGGCACAGACCACAGGTGGAATTGGCCCCAGATATGGGGTTGCCTGCCCAGCCGCAGCGCAATCAGATTGGCGAGTGAACCAATTGCCAGCCCAAAGCCGCCCACATTCACACCCCAGGCCAGCGCGCGCCAATCCTCTGAAAACGGGGCCAGAAACAGTGCGGCCGGGACATTTGACATGGCTTGCGACAGCAGCGCGCCAACACTAAAGGCGCCGCCCGGCACTTGCAGGGCCGCATTCGCAAAGGCGGCTATGGCGGGCACTTGGCCCAGCAGGCCCAGATTGAGGAACATCAGCACGAATACCAGCACCAGTGCCCAATCCAGTCCGCGCAGCACAGGGCGAAATGCAACCGCAAATATCCCAATCACAACGCCCGCCCCGATCACGGCAAAGCCCGCATTCACCGCCAGCAAAAACACAGGATAGGCGGCAAGAGATAGGCACATCATGCCAAGATTAAGCGCCATGGCCGAAGGCTTGTCCGGCAAGGCTATTCGGGCCTGCCCAAAGGCCAGGGGCACAAGTGCAACAACAAGTGCAAGCATTGCCCCGGCCATGGGCAGCATGGCGAGGGTGAATTCCACAAACCCCGTGCCAGATCGCTGCCACAGGAACAGATTTTGCGGGTTGCCAACAGGCGAGGCCGCAGACCCCGCATTGACTGCCAGTGCCTGAAAGATCACCAGCCGCGCCACAGGCAGGGCCACCATGCGCGCAAGCCCAAGTGTAAGCGGCACGGTGACAAACAGCGCCACATCATTTGTTACCACAGCAGAAAGCAGCGCCGCAAAGACCACAAGCGCCATGGCCAGCGCGCGTTCGCTGCCCAAGCGCAGCAGGATCAGGCGGCCAAGGTGATCAATCAGCCCCGACAATTCCAGCCCGCGGCTTAGCACCATCAACCCCGCCAGCGCGGCAACAGTTTTCCAATCCACCAGCCCGCTCAGGGCGCGGGGCGGGGTGGGCACGGCCCAAAGCAGCGCTGGCAGCAGGCCCAGCAGAACCACCAGCAGCCATTCAGCCACAAGCCAAGCCTTGATGCGGTGAAAGTCAATTCTCATGGCTTCATGGAGCGTGAACCGCACGGCGTGTCAACTCGGATCATGGCGCAGGGCAGGGACGGGCAGTTTGCGCGCTGTGGCGCCTTGTCCACCCCCTGCCTACATGCGGCCTTGACCTTGGCCCCGGTGCGCGCCAAAGGCAGAGCATAGAGGAGGCGCGCATGACCCTGTTCACCCTCACAGCGCTGAGCCAGTTGCAAAACGCGCCGTTTGACACGGTGATAGACGCCCGCGCGCCTGCGGAATATGCGCAAGACCATCTGCCTGGCGCGATCAACCTGCCTGTTCTGGACGATGCCCAGCGCGCCGAAGTGGGCACGATCTACAAGCAGCAAAGCCCGTTCATGGCGCGCAAATTGGGGGCGGCGCTGGTGGCGCAGAATGTCGCGCGCCATCTGCAAGGGCCGCTGGCCCAGATGCCGGGCAGTTGGCAACCCTTGGTTTATTGCTGGCGGGGCGGGCAGCGCTCTGGCGCGTTTGCCGTGATCCTGCGCCAGATCGGCTGGCGGGTGGCGGTGCTGGAGGGCGGGTATAAAACCTATCGCAGGCTGGTGCAGGCGGCGCTGTATGACAGCCCCTTTCCAGCGCCTGTGCTGCTTTTGGATGGTGGCACAGGCAGCGCCAAAACAGAGATTTTGGCGCGGGTGGCGGGGCTTGGCGGGCAGGTGATTGATCTGGAGGCGCTGGCGCGGCATCGCGGTTCCCTATTTGGCGAAGATGGGGCGCAGCCCGCGCAAAAGCTGTTTGAATCGCGTCTGGCACAGGCCATGCTGGCGCTTGATCCCGCCCGCCTTGTGCTGATCGAGGCGGAATCCAACCGCATTGGCGCGCTGCGCCTGCCGCCCGGCCTGTGGCGCGCCATGCAAACCGCCCCGCGTATGCAGATCATGGCCCCTGTGGCGGCGCGCGCGGCCTATTCGCTGGCCGCCTATCACAGCTTTACCGATACGCCAGAGCGGCTGGAGGCCACAATCGCTGCCCTGCGCCCCTATCAGCCTGCGGCCCTGATAGAGGCATGGCAGGCCATGGCAGCGGCGGGGCACTATGCGGCGCTTGCCGAAAGCCTGATTGCGCAGCATTATGACCCCCGCTACCAGCGCATGCGCGCGGGCCAGCCCCCCGCAGAGGTGATTGCCCTGCCCGATCTGTCTGCCCCGGCGCAAGACCACGCAGCCGCGCGCCTTATGGCAAGGCTGGGGCCGGGTGGGGCCTGTCCAGAGGCGTAAACGGTGATCTGGCAATCGGCCTTCGGGTGGGGCAGGGCATCGCTTGCCCCCCTCTCGCCAAGCGCGGAGTCAAGGCCGAAGGCCGCCGCGCATCGCCGGGCCGCCCCCCGGCACGGCGATTTGGCTGCCGTGGGCGCATAGCTTGAGTTTCGCGCGGACATTGCCGCCATAAAGCGCTTAGCCCTGCTGCCGGATCGCCGCCCCGCGGCCCAGCGCTGCACGGCTTGTCTTTCTGTCCGGTTGCTGGAAAAGGCATAGGTATCGCGCGCATGGTGACGGGTGGTTTTGTTGGATGCTGATTTACCTCTCTCGCCAAGCGCGGAAACAAGGACACCAGCCCGCCGCGCATCGCCCTGCGAAGGGGCATGCCTACGGCATGACGCCGCCCCCCCGGCCCAGCGATTTGGCTGCCGTGGGCGCATAGCCTGAGTTTCGCGCGGGCATTGCCGCCATAAAGCGCTTAGCCCTGCTGCCGGATCGTCGCCCCCGCAGCCCAGCGCTGCGCGGCGTTTCCCTTCGCCCACCACCGTTACCAACAAAGCCCGGAACATGCGGTGATTATCCGGGGCGTCACAGATTAGCGCGCCACAATCGCGGGGCTTGGCGCTTTGATGATCTGGCCAATACAGGCGGCGGGGTATCCATGGGCGCGAAGCTGCGCCAGCAGTGCGGGCATTTCGGCTTCGGGCACGGCGGCCAGCAAGCCGCCTGCCGTTTGCGGATCACATAACAGCGCCGCGCGGGGGCTGTCTGGCGCTTGGAGCAGATGCGCCACAGCGGCGCGGTTGGCCTGCGTCAAGGCCGAGGCATGGCCCGCCGCCACCAGCGCACAGGCCCCCGGCAGAACCGGGATATCCTCTAGCACCAGCTTTGCGGCAAGGCCCCCCTCTGCCAGCATTTCTGCCAGATGGCCCGCAAGGCCAAAGCCCGTGATATCGGTCAGGGCATGGGCATGGGGGGCCAGCACATCTGCCGCGCGGGCTTGGGGGTGCAGCATGGCCGCCAGCGCTGCCGCCACATCCTCGCCCGCCGCGGCACTTTGCATCTCTGCGGCCATGATAACCCCGGTTCCGATGGCTTTGGTCAGGATCAGCGCATCGCCCGGCTGCGCGCCGGATTTGCGGCGCACTGTGCCTTCCAGCAGGCCCGTCAGGGTAAAGCCCAACTGCATCTCTGCCCCCATTGTGCTATGGCCCCCCACCAGCGCCGCCCCGGCAGGGCCAAGCACAGAGAGCGCGCCTGCCATCACCTCTTGCAGGGTGCGGGCCTGCAATTCCGGGGCCATGCGCGGCAGCGTGACAGAGGCCAGCGCCGCTTGCGGGCGCGCGCCCATGGCCCAGATATCGCCCAAAGCATGTGTGGCCGCGATTTGCGCCATGAGAAAGGGATCTTCCCAAAGTGCGCGCAAATGATCGGTGGCAATCACCTGCTGCACGCCGCCTGTGCGCAGCACGGCGGCATCATCGCCAATGCCGGTGTCAATATCTGCATGGGTAATCCGGGGCAGGGCTGCGCGCAGGGTTTGCGCGCCCAGTTTCGCGCCGCACCCACCGCAAAGGGGGCGGTCTTGCAGCATCTCGCGCAGGCCTTCTGCCATGGCGGGGGGCAGGGGGTGGGGCAGCGCTATGGCGCTGCGAAATTTGGCCATGAAGGCTGCGTCAATCCGGTCTTTCAGCGTCCATAACCAGCGCCCTTCTGGCGCAAGGCCCCATTTATCGGCCAGTGCGCGCTTGCCCCCCAAAGAGACAAGCTTCAGGTAATCGCGCTGCGGGTGATAGGCCCGCATCCGCCCCGCACCCAAAGCCGCGCGCAGATTGTCCAGCAGCACAGGCGCTTGGCGCACGGCAAAGACCCCGGCCTTGGGGCGGGGGGCATGGGCCATATATGCGCAATCGCCCACGGCAAATATATCGGGATCGCTGACAGAGCGCAGGTGTTTATCCACCGTCACAAAACCCTCGGTCAGGTGCAGCCCTGCCTGCCGCAACCAGCCCTGCGCCCGTGCCCCTGCCGCGCCAAGCACAAGCGTTGCAGGCAGTTCCGTGCCATCTGGCAACTGCACGGTCTGCGCATCTATCCGGGCCACCTGCACCCCTTCGCGCGTGGCAATGCCTGCGCGTGCCAGATGGGCCAGCAGGCGCGCGCGGGCTTTGGGGCCGATATTGGGCAAGAGCCGCGCGCCGTCGATAATCGTGATCTGCGGCTTATGGCCTGTCAGCGCGTGATGGCTGGCCAGCGCCAGTTCCACCCCTGCCACGCCGCCGCCGATAATGGCAATCTGCGGCGCAACAGCCCCCGCTTTCACACGTGCAAGCCAGCCCTCCCATGCGCGCGCATAGGCCCCCAGTGGTTTTGCTGCCACCGCATGCTGTGCAAATCCCGCAATCTCTGGCAAATCTGACGTGATCCCGATATCCAGCGCGGCCACATCATAGGCGATGGGCGGGCGGCCTGTGACATGGATCAGCTTTGCCGCGCGGTCTATGCCCGTGGCGCGCCCAAGGATCAGCCGCGCGCCTGCCCGCCGCGCCAGTTGCACCAGATCAATATCCAGATCATGGCGCGCGTAATGGCCTGCAATATGGCCGGGCAACATGCCAGTATAAGGCGCGGTTGGATCGGGGTTTATCACCGTAATCCGCAGGCCGGGCAGGGGGCGCATGGCAAAGCCATGCAAAACCAGCGCATGCGTATGGCCCCCCCCTATCAGCACCAGATCGCGTGTCAGGGGCAGGGGTTGGGGCGTTTGCATGGCAATCTCCGGGCGCTAAGCGCCTATGACATAGCGCAGCGCACCCCATAAGGCGAGGGGGCGCGGGGGGCTGCAATCTGGTCTAGCAGGGCGCGCGCAGACATGGCACAAAGCAGGCATGACGCCCGATTGCACGCTTTCCCTGCACAGCCCCTCGCCCGAAGTGACAGCCCGGCTGGCCGCCGCCTTGGGCGCGTGGGTGCGTGCGGGCGATGTGGTGCTTTTGTCCGGCCCTGTGGGCGCGGGCAAAAGCCATTTTGCGCGCGCGCTGATCCAGTCGCGGTTGGCGGGCTTGGGCCGGTGGGAGGATGTGCCTTCGCCCACCTTCACCCTGGTGCAAAGCTATGATCTGGGGGATGTAGAAATCTGGCATGCCGATCTTTACCGCCTGTCAGACCCGTATGAAATTGTGGAACTGGGGCTGGAGCAGGCGTTCGAGACGGCCATTTGCCTTGTGGAATGGCCAGAGCGGCTGGGCACAGCCACACCCGCGCGCGCCCTGCATGTGACATTGCATCAGGCCGAAGGGCCAGAGGCGCGGCTGCTGGAATTTGCAGGCTTTGGCCCGGATTGGGCAGGCGCGCTGGCGGCATTGGCCAAAGCGGGGGCAGATGATGTTTCAGGATGATCCGCGCGCGGCGCATCTGTTCGCCCTGCCGCCCGGCGCGGATTTCCCCGTAGCGCTGGCCGCCGGGCTGGCCGCGCGGCTGGCCCCGATGGCCCCAGAGGCGCGGGCAAGGGTGACAGTGCTGGTCAATTCCGCGCGCATGCGCAACGCGCTGCGCGCGGCCCTTATGGCGCAAGGGCCGGGGTTGTTGCCGCGTCTTCGGCTGGTGACAGAACCGTTGGTGTTTGAGGGTGCGACGGCCCTGCCGCCCCCGCTGTCGCCCCTGCGCCGCCGCTTGGAACTGGCGCAGTGGATTGAGCAGCTTTTGACCGCCGCGCCCGATCTGGCGCCGCGTTCGGCGCTGTATGATCTGGCCGACAGCCTTGCACGGCTATTTGCCGAAATGCAGGCCGAGGGCGTGCCTTTGGCGCGGCTGCGTGATCTGGATGTCTCGCGCCATTCGGGGCATTGGGCGCGCTCTCTGGCCTTTATCACCTTGGCCGAAGAGGCGCTGCGCCCGGATGCCCCAGACCCGGAGGGGCGGTTGCGCGCGCAGGCAGAGGCGCTGATAGCCCGCTGGCAGGACAGCCCGCCCGCCGATCCTGTGATCATCGCAGGTTCTACCGGATCGCGGGGCACAACGGCGCTGCTGATGCAGGCGGTGGCGCGGTTGCCGCAAGGGGCGGTGGTGCTGCCCGGCTTTGATTTCGATATGCCGCCCGAAACATGGGCGGCGCTGCCCAAAGGGCTGGCCCCCGAAGACCATCCGCAATACCGCTTTTTGCGGCTGATGCAGGCGTTGGAGATGACCCCCGATCAGGTGCGGCGCTGGGATATCGCCAGCGCGCCTGTGCCTGCGCGGGGGCGGCTTGTCTCGCTCGCGCTGCGCCCTGCGCCTGTGACCGATCAATGGATGGACGAGGGGCCAAAGCTGCAAGGGCTGGCAGAGGCTTGCGCCGATATGGCGCTGATAGAGGCCCCATCGCCCCGAATGGAAGCGCTGGCCATTGCGCTGCGCCTGCGCCATGCTGCCGCCCAAGGCCAGCGCGCCGCCCTGATCACCCCCGACCGCGAGCTGACGCGCCGGGTAACTGCCGCGCTGGATTACTGGCGCATTATCCCAGATGACAGCGCAGGCCGCCCGCTGGCGCTCTCTGCGCCGGGGCGGTTTTTGCGCCATGTCGCGGGGCTGATGGTGCACAAGCTGGATGGGCAGGCGCTGCTTGCGCTGCTAAAACACCCGCTGACCCATAGCGCGGGCGACCGCGGCGAGCATTTGCGCCATACCCGCGATCTGGAATTGCACATAAGGCGCAAGGGCATGGCCTATCCCGATGCCGGGTTTTTGCGCGATTTCGGCGCGCGCGCCGATTGCGCGGCATGGGTGGACTGGCTGATATCTGCGCTGCCGCCCCAGCCAGACCCAACCCCCCGCCCGCTGGCCGATCTGGTGGCCACACATCTGGCACTGGCCGAAGGGCTAGCAGGCGGGGCAGACAGTGCGCTTTGGGGCGCGGCCGCAGGCGCGCAGGCGCGCCGCGCCATGGCGGAACTGGCGGCAGAGGCCGGGGCGGGTGGCCCCCTCTCGCCATCCGATTATGAGAGTTTCGTGACCCGCTATTTGCAGGGGTTCGAGGTGCGCGCGCCCATTGCCGCCCATCCCGGTGTCATGATCTGGGGCACGCTGGAAGCCCGCGTGCAAGGCGCTGATCTGGTCATTCTGGCGGGGCTGAATGAAGGGGTCTGGCCCAAAGCCCCCGACCCAGACCCATGGCTGAACCGTCGCATGCGCGCCGATGCCGGACTATTGCTGCCAGAGCGTCAGATTGGCCTGTCTGCGCATGATTTCCAACAGGCGATTGGGGCGCGCGAGGTGGTTCTTTCGCGCGCCATCCGCAATTCCGAGGCCCAGACCGTGCCCTCGCGCTGGCTGAACCGGCTGACAAACCTGCTGGACGGCCTGCCCGGCACGGGCCGCGCGGCGCTGGCGGGGATGCGCGCGCGTGGCGGCGAATGGGTGGATATGGCCACGCGCTTTGACGCCGATATGCGCACCTTGCCGCTGGATGATCCCGCCACCACCACACGCGCGCCGCGCCCTGCGCCTGCGCCCCCTGTGGCCGCGCGCCCGCGCCAATTGCCTGTAACCGCCATCAACCGCCTGATCCGCGACCCGTATGAGATTTATGCCAAATATGTCCTTGGCCTGCGCAAGCTGAACCCGCTGCACCCCTCGCCCGATGCCCTGTTGCGCGGCACAGTGCTGCATAAGGTGCTGGAAGATTTCACCCGCGCCCCGCTGGAGGATGACCCCTACGCGCAACTGATGGCCCTTGCGCGTGACACGCTGGCGCGCGAAGTGCCCTGGCCTGCCGCCCGCATGCTGTGGCAAGCCCGCATGGCCCGCGCCGCGCAGGCGTTTTTGCAGTTTCACCTTGCCCAGCCGGGGCGCGTGCTGATGCTGGAAGAACAAGGCGCGCTGGAGATGAAAACCCCCGCCTTTCGCCTGATCGCAAAGCCCGATCGCATAGATGAATGGCCCGATGGCGAAATTCATATCATAGATTACAAAACCGGGCAGGCCCCCACCCGCTTGCAGCAAGAGCATTTCGACAAGCAGCTTTTGCTGCAAGCCATGATGGCCGAAGAGGGCGCATTTCAGGCACTTGGCCCGCGCGATGTGGCGCGGATAACCTATCTGGGGCTTGGCAGCAGCCCCAAACCGGTTGAAACAGAGATAACGCCCGCGCTGTTGGAACAGACGCGCGCGGAATTCGTGGAATTGATTTCGGCCTATCTGAACCCTGACAAGGGTTTTGCCGCGCGGCGCATGTTGCTGTCAGAGCGCGAGGTTTCCGATTATGACCATCTGTCGCGCTATGGCGAATGGGTGATGCAGGATGCGCCGGAAAGGCTGCCAGTGGGGGGCGATGATGCGCTTCAATGATGCGACACTGGCGCAAAACCGCGCGTCTGATCCGCTGGCCTCGACCTGGCTTTCGGCCAATGCAGGGTCTGGCAAGACCAAGGTTCTGACAGATCGCGTGGCGCGGTTGTTGCTGCGCGGGATAGAGCCGCAGCGCATTTTATGCCTGACCTATACCAAGGCCGCCGCAAGCGAGATGCAAAACCGCCTGTTTGCGCTGTTGGGCAAATGGGCAATGCTGCCAGAGGCGGAGTTGCGCGCGGCCCTTGCCCAGATAGACGAGGCCCCCCATGACGGGCTGGCAGAGGCCCGAAGGCTGTTTGCCCGTGCGATTGAAGCACCGGGCGGGTTGAAGATACAGACCATCCATTCCTTTTGCGCGTCCCTTTTGCGGCGTTTCCCGCTGGAAGCCGGGCTTTCCCCGGCCTTTACCGAGATGGATGACCGTTCCGCCCATGCGCTGCGCGGCGCGGTTCTGGATGGGCTGGCCGAAGGGCCGGGCCGCGCGGCACTCGATGGGCTGGCAGCTGTCTTTACCGGGGCCGAACTGGATGACCTGCTGCGCGAGATTTGCGCCAATGCCGCTGGCTTTTCCGGCCCTGTGCCCGATGATGCCCTTGCCGCCGATCTGGGCCTTGCCCCCGGTGACAGTTTCGAGGGCCTGTTGGCCGATGTGTTTCTGGGCGGCGAATTTGCGCTTTTTGACGCGCTTGTGCCGCATTTGCAGGGCGGCAGCGTGACCGATATAAAAAACGCGGCAAGGCTGGCCGCGATTGCCCAAGGCGCCCCCGATCTGGAGGCGTTGGTCGCGCTGGAAGGGCTGTTTCTGACAGGGGCAGGCACAAAAGAGCCGTTTAGCGCCAAGCTGAACGGTTTTCCCACCAAGCCCACGCGCAAGGGCCTTGGCACGCTGGCCGACAGGCTGGATGCGCTGATGCTGCGGGTGGAAGCGGCGCGCCCGCGCCGGATTGCGCTGGCCGCCTATCGGCGCGCTTTGGCGCTGCACCGTTTTGCGCGCGTCTTTCTGCCCGCCTATGCGCAGGCCAAATCTGCGCGCGGCTGGCTGGATTTCGATGATCTGATCGCGCGCGCAGGCCAGTTGCTGACCGATCCTTCCGTGGCGCAATGGGTGCTGTTCAAACTGGATGGCGGGGTGGATCATATTCTGGTGGATGAGGCGCAAGATACCTCTCCCGGCCAATGGCGCGTGATAGAACAACTGGCACAGGAATTCACCGCAGGCCAAGGCGCGCGCGATGCCAGCCGCACGCTGTTTGTGGTGGGCGACAAGAAACAGTCGATCTATTCCTTTCAGGGCGCGGATTTGCAGGTATTCGATGCCATGCAGGCGCAGTTCCGCCAAAAACTGGCCGATGCCCAGTTGCATCTGAATGAAGCGCTTTTGGCGCATTCCTTCCGCTCTTCCGATGCCGTGTTGCGCAGTGTGGATGCCACGTTTCGCCCCCCTGCCGATGCCGGGCTTGGCGGCGCGCCCCACCATATCGCTTTCAAGGCCGCATTGCCGGGGCGGGTGGATCTGTGGCCCCTCATTCCGCGGCCAGAGGCGATGGAAAAGCCGCAATGGTATGACCCTATTGATATCACCCCCGAAGAACACCATCACCGCCAGTTGGCCCGCACCATCGCGCGCCAGTTGCGCGAGATGGTGGATGCGCGCGTGGCCATCCCCCACCGCGACGGGGCAAAACCCCTGACAGAAGGGGATGTGTTGATCCTTGTGCGCCGCCGCAACACCCTGTTTCACGAGATTATCGCGGCCTGCAAATCTGAAGGGTTGGAGATTGCGGGCGCAGACAGGTTGCGGCTGGGCGGGGAAATGGCGGTGCGCGACCTGACGGCGCTTTTGGCCTTTCTGGCCACGCCCGAAGATGATCTGTCGCTGGCTGCCTGTCTGCGCTCGCCGCTTTTGGGCTGGTCAGAGGACAGGCTTTTCCGGCTGGCGCAGGGGCGGGGCGGGGCCTTTCTGTGGGCGCGGCTGCGCGAGGCAGGCGATGCCCAGACCCTGGCCATGCTGGAGGATATGCGCGCCCAGACCGATTTCTTGCGCCCCTTTGATCTGATTGAACGCTGCCTGACCCGCCACGAGGGCCGCCGCCGCCTGATTGCCCGACTGGGGGCCGAGGCCGAGGATGGGATTGATGCCTTTCTGGCGCAGGCTTTGGCCTATGAGCAGATTGAAACTCCCAGCCTGACCGGGTTTCTGGGCTGGCTGGAACATGGCGATGTCCAGATCAAGCGCGAGCTGGATGGGGCAGGGGGCCGCTTGCGGGTGATGACAGTGCATGGCGCGAAAGGGCTGGAAGCGCCTGTCGTGATCTTGCCCGACACCGCCGATCACAGCCCCCCCGAACGCCGCCAGATTTTCCCGCTTGGCGATGGTCTGGGCTGGCGCGGCAGCAAGGATGACACCCCGCCTGCCCTGCAAGCCAGCATGCAGGCCGCCGCCGATCTGCGCGCGCAGGAAGATGCGCGGCTGCTCTATGTCGCAATGACGCGGGCAGAAAGCTGGCTGATTGTGGCTGCCGCAGGAACAGTGGAAAAGCCCGATTGCTGGTATAACAGGATTGCACAGGGCTTGGCCCATGTGGGCGCGGTGGCGCAGGATTTCCCCACGGGCGCAGGGCTGCGCCATCAGCATCTGGAATGGCCGCTTGCAGCGCCCTTGCAAACAGGCGCTGCCCCGGATGCGCCCGCGGCTGCGTTGCCGCCCCTGTTATGGGAACATGCCAGCATGCCGCCTGCCGCCCCGCGCGCGCTTTCGCCCTCAAACCTTGGCGGGGCCAAGGCGCTGGGCGGCGAGGAGGGGATGGAGAGCGAAGCCGCCCTTGCGCGCGGCCATGCGCTGCATCTGTTGTTGGAACATCTGCCCTTATGGCCGCGCACGAACTGGCCTGCCCATGCGCGCGCGCTGTTGGCCAGTCTGGACGGCGGCCCGCCGGAAGATGCTGATCTGTTGCTGCAAGAGGCCATTGGCGTTCTGGAGGCCCCCGATCTTGCGCCCCTATTCGCCCCCGGCACATTGGCAGAGGTAGAGATTTCGGCCAGTTTTGCAGGCCAGCCCCTATACGGTGTGATTGATCGGCTGGTCGTGTCTGATACCGAAGTGCTGGCGGTGGATTACAAATCCAACCGCGTTTTGCCCCGGACGCCAGACCAAGTGCCCGAAGGCCTGTTGCGCCAGATGGCTGCCTATGCAGTGGCCTTGGAACAGGTTTTTCCGGCCCGGCGCATTCGTGTGGCGCTGCTCTGGACAGCGCAGGCGCAGCTTATGGAATTGCCCGACACTCTTTTGCAAGGCGCGGCAGCGCGTGCGGCGCTTGAATCCGGCGCGGCAGGGGCATAGGTATTGGACCAAGTGAAACCAATGATTGGAGGGGCCAATGCCCACAGTTTCCGTTACCGATGCCACCTTTGATGCCGAAGTGCGCCAGTCCGATATCCCCGTTGTGGTGGATTTCTGGGCCGAATGGTGCGGCCCCTGCAAGCAGATCGGCCCCGCTCTGGAAGAGCTTTCGGCAGAATTTGCAGGCCGCGTGAAGATTGCCAAGGTGAATGTGGATGAAAACCCCAGCACCGCCGCATCCATGGGCATTCGCGGCATTCCGGCGCTGTTTCTGTTCAAGGATGGGCAGGTTGTGTCCAACAAGGTTGGCGCGGCGCCCAAATCCGCGCTGCAAAGCTGGATTGCCGAATCAGTGTGATCTGGCACAGGGCGCGGCCCGTGCCGCGCCTTTCCCCTGCCGTCTGGCGGGGTTCTCTAACCTGATGGGGCTGCGATGAGCGATTTTCCCGGCTGGCATGGCACCACCATTCTGGCAGTGCGCCGCGGTGGCGAAGTGGTTGTTGCCGGTGATGGCCAAGTGTCCCTTGGCCAGACCGTGATCAAAGGCAGCGCCCGCAAGGTGCGCCGCCTTAGCCCCGGTGGCTATAGCGTGGTTGCGGGGTTTGCGGGGTCTACCGCAGATGCCTTTACCCTGCTGGAGCGGCTGGAAACAAAGCTGGAGGCCACGCCCGGCCAGCTTGCCCGCGCCTCTGTCGAATTGGCGAAAGACTGGCGCACGGATAAATATCTGCAAAAGCTGGAAGCGATGCTGATTGTCAGCGATGGCCGCGATCTGTTCGTGATCACAGGTGCTGGCGATGTGCTGGAACCGGAACATGATATCGCCGCCATCGGATCGGGTGGCAATTTTGCACTGGCGGCCGCGCGCGGCCTGATGGCCACAGATATGAGCGCCGAAGACATCGCGCGCCGCGCAATGGCGATTGCTGCCGATATCTGCGTCTATACCAATGGCAATCTGACTGTGGAAAAGATCAGCGCCTAAGCCGCACCCAAGGCCCAGATCAGCTAGGTCAGATTTGGGGCCTTAAAACTTTGCAAGATGGTTGCGAAGGCATGTTGCCCCTGCCACCCAATGCCCCTGCTGTCTGTGGCAAATGCCCCGTATCACGCAGGGCGTTTGCGGAGGGTTTTGGCGAATGTGTCAAAAATTTCCGAATTGGCAGCGATCACCTCGCCGCGTTCCAAGATGCTCTCACCCTCGCGGATGGGGGCAGTGAACCCCCCGGCCTCGCGCACCAGCAACAGGCCCGCCGCGATATCCCAAGGCTGCAATTCGCGTTCCCAGAACCCATCATAGCGCCCCGCGGCCACATAAGCCAAATCCAGCGCCGCTGCACCCCAGCGGCGCACACCTGCACAGGCGGGCATAAGCTGCGCCAAGTCATGCAGCGTGGCGGGCAGGGTTTTCTTGGTGGCAAAGGGCACGCCCGTGGCAAAAATGCACTCCATCATCACGCCCCGGTTGGAGACCCGCAAACGGCGGTCATTCATGAACGCGCCAAGGCCCTTTTCGGCAAAGAACAATTCATCCTTGGCAGGGTCGAACACCACGGCCGAAACGATCTCGCCCTTGAATTCCAGCGCAATGGAAACCGCCCAATGCGGCAGGCCGTGCAGGAAGTTCGTTGTGCCATCCAGCGGGTCTACGATCCAGCGGCGGGTGGGGTCTGTGCCTTCCACCGGGTCAGATTCCTCGGCCAGCCAGCCGTAATTGGGCCGCGCGTCCATCAGCATCTCGCGGATGATCTTTTCCGAGGCGATATCCGCCCGGCTGACAAAATCCCCCGCCGATTTGCTGGAGACCTGAAGATTCTCCACCTCGCGGAAATCCTTGACCAGCGCCCGCCCGGCCTTGCGGGCCGCGTTGATCATGATGTTGAGATTGGCACTGCCTTGCATGCGGGTCGCTCCTGTCCGGGTATGGGGGGGCTATACTTGGGGATGGCGGGGAAGGGAAGGGGGCGGTTACACGCAATCCCCTTCGCATTCATGCGTCCGCAAGTTGCCGCGCCCGGTTACAGGATACGCAGGTTCTTGAGACGATATTCCATCGCCAGCGGCGAGACTCCAAAAGTCTCGGCGAGGCGCTTTATGAAATCGTCCCGCGTCATCTGTATCTTTCTGGTCTCCGGGTCTCGGTTTGCATCAGCCAGTTTTTTTGCATGCTCGCGCAGCATTTTGGCGGGCATAAGAAGCTCTGCGGCAAACTGATTGGCCTCTTGTTCTTTGCTGTTTCGTCGTCCATCACGGAAATGCGAAGGGTTGTCGACGAAGCTCTCATCTTTCTCGCGGTCTAGGCGGTTTGGGATCATGTGCTTGAAAAGATGCCCCAACTCGTGGCTCAGGGTAAAGCGCCGCCGTTCCCCGCTGTCTAGCGGATTGACCCAGATTTCAGCCGTTTCGCGATCTGCACTCCATTTGATTTTGCCCGCAATCCCCATCTGGTCGAAGTCGAACTCATCGCTCACGATGAGATTAAGCTGTTCGGCAAGCGCGTATACGTCAATCGGCGGCTGCGTCAGGCCATACTTATCCAGCAGCGCCTGAGCGCTCCACGTTATGTCTGGATTAAGCAACGTCTTGTCCATGATCTTTATGCCTCTTACCAACTAAGTGGTCGCGCGCTTCATGATGTCAACTGGGCTGATCTCTATTACTTGTGACCTGCCCCTGTTTTCAGGGCCACTCGTAAGTCGAGTCTGTTCTCCTTTTGTGTGCCATCATTCGGCGGCGTGAGCAATGGGCGCAGGCGCGGAGCCGTCAAGTAGCTCAAGCGGCTGCGCCCA
>JAUVXF010000036.1 GCA_030603695.1 Natronohydrobacter sp.
CCCAATGCAAAAGGCGGGTTGTGGGGGCGTATTTTCGGACGCGTGCGGCACTCATGGGGGACTATCCGGTTTGGGTTGCACTCAATTAGATAGAGCTTATCGCGCCGAGGCAAGAGCTGGAGGGGCGCAGGGGGCGCTCGCGCCCCCTCTTGGGCCTTTGGCCCAATTCACCCCCTGAGGATATTTGAGCCAAGATGAAAGCCAAGCAAGGAGGTTTTCCCTGGCTGGCGCTGATCTGGCATTTTGGGCAAGGCGATTGGCAAGGGCACAGGCACTTGCGAGGCTGTGTTCGCGCAAGGGTTGGAGTGGCGCGATTTTGCGCTATTATTCCAGCGCATGAACAAGATTTACAGCTCTTTGTGCCGCGCCGCGGCGTTGCCCTCGCTGCCCCTGTTTCGGGGGCTGCCATGATTCGCGCTGCTGTTGCGCTGGCATTTCTGTATTTGATCCTGATCCAGCCCAATCATCCGGCGGCGATGACATGGGGCGCGCTGGCCATGTTCCCTTTGGAGCTGCCTGTGGTGTTGGCGGCGGTGGTGCTGGCCGGGGCTGGGCGCCTGGGGCAGGTGTTGCGTGCTGCGGTGCTGGCGGTGCTGATGGCGATAGCCCTTTTGAAACTTGCCGATCTGGGCACGTTCATCGCGTTCAACCGCGGCTTTAACCTGCTGGTGGATACGCATTTGCTGCCGGCCGCCTGGGTGCTGCTGCAAGGCAGTATCGGGCCGGGGCTGGCCGGGGCCGCTGCCCTCGGGGCTGTGCTGGCGGTGGGGCTGGTGGCTGTGGCGCTGTGGTGGGCGCTGGGGGTTTGGGCGCGGGTGTCATTGCCTCCTTTGGGGCGCGCTGTGGCATGGGTGTTGCTTTTGGCCACTGGCGCGGTGGCCGTGGCCGAGATCGGGCAGGCGCGCAGGGCATGGGCCTTGCCCCCCGCCATGGTACAGACAATTCCGGGCGCGGCCTTTACCGCCCGTGTGGGGTTGGAACGTGTGGCGCAATTTCGGGAAACGCGCGCGGATATCGCGGCCTTCCGTGCGGCGGCGCGCAGCGATGACATGGCCGCGCAAGGCCCGTTTTTCGGGCTGCTGGACGGGCGCGACATGATTTTGGTTTATGTCGAATCCTATGGCCGTTCCAGCTTTGACAACCCGCTCTATCGGCCCACCCATACCGGAACCCTGCGCCGGATCGGGCAGGAGCTGGGCGCGCGGGGTTTGGCCATGCGGTCTGGCTGGGCCACTGCGCCGATGGTGGGGGGGCAAAGCTGGCTGGCGCATGGTTCTGTCGCCTCTGGCCTGTGGCTGGATACGCAGGCGCGCTACCGCGCGCTGCTTGTCAGCCAGCGCCGCACGCTGTTTCATTTTGCCCAAGAGGCCGGGTTGCGCACGGTGGCCATAAAGCCTGCGCATATCTTCCCTTGGCCCGAAGGGGCGTTTTTCGGCTTTGACGCCATCTATAACGCCCCCGATCTGGGCTATGCGGGAGAGCCGTTCAACTGGGTGACAATGCCCGATCAATTTACCCTGCATGCGCTGGATCGGCTGGAACTGGGCCAAGCCCCGCGCCCGCCCATTCTGGCGCAGGTGGCGCTTGTCTCTTCGCATGCGCCTTGGGTTCCCATTCCCGAAGTGGTGGATTGGGACAAGATTGGTGATGGCACCATTTTCAACCAATGGGCGCTGTCGGGCGATCCGCCGGATGTGGTGTGGCGCGATCATGACCGGGTGCGCGATCAATTCCGGTTGGCCGTGGATTACAGCCTGCAAGCGGTGGGGGCATGGGCGGCACGCCATGCCGACAACCCCCCGCTGATCATTATGCTGGGCGATCATGAACCCGCGCGCTTTGTATCTGGAGTAGAGGGGTTTGACGTGCCGGTGCATGTTATCGGGCCGCCCGATCTGGTGGCGCGGTTCGCCGCACTTGGCTGGGCCGAAGGGATGATACCAGACCCACAAACCCCCGCCCTGCGCATGGACAGGGTGCGCAATATGCTGTTGCAGCAGTTAACCGCGCCATGAAGCTGGCCTTGCGCCTTGGGCTGACACTGCTGGTTCTGGGCCTTGTGCTGTGGCTGGCGCAGCCCAAGGCGGTGCTGGCGGCGCTGCGCGGGGTGCAGCCGGGCTGGCTGGCGCTGGCGGTGGCGGCATTGGCCGGGCAAATCGCACTATCTGCCCTGCGCTGGCGGGTAACGGCGCGGGCGCTGGGCCATGACGTGCCGCAGGCCTGGGCTTTGCGGGAATACGGGCTGTCAGTGGCGGTAAATACATTCCTGCCCGGTGGGGTGCTGGGCGATCTGGGGCGCATCTTGCGCAGCCGCAGCCTTGGCTGGCAGGGTGCGGCAGCCACTGTAGTGATAGAGCGGCTGGCGGGGCAAGTGGCGCTGGGCGTGGTTGCATTGGCCGGCTTGGGGCTGTGGCTGGGTGCAAAAGGGCTGGCGCTTGGGGTATTGGGCCTGATGGCCGTGCTGGTGGCCCTGTGGGTTGCGCCACGCTTGCGCAGTTTGTTTGGGCGGGCTTGGCTGGGCAGCGGGGTTTGGGGGCGGCAACTGGGGCTGACACTGGCCATTTTGGCCGCCAATCTGGGCGGGTTCTGGGCGGCGGCGCAATCGGTGGGGGTGGTGCTTGACCCCGCTGCCACTGTGGCGCTGGTTCCGCTGACATTGCTGGCCATGCTGATCCCGCTGACAATCAATGGCTGGGGCGTGCGCGAAGGCATTGCCGCAGCGCTTTGGCCGCTATGGGGCATAGCTGCTGCGCAAGCGGTGGCCGCAAGCGTGGCATTCGGGCTGGCCTGCATGGGGGCCGCGCTGATCGGGCTTTTGCCATGGCTGTGGCACAAACGCGCCAGCACAATGGCTGCGCCGGAATAAACTCTGGCCTGAGTGAATTCGCTTTTCCGGGTGATATTGCGTGTAAAAGCGTGTTATAAATCCGCACTATAGCCTTGGAAGGACATATTTTCATGGAGAGTTTATCGGCCCTCCTTGCCCCCTCCAGCCTTGTTTTATTGGCTGGCGCTGTGCAAACTGCCGCGATGCTGTTTCGCAATCAGATAATCATGCGGTGCATCCTGATTTTCGGCACGGCGCTATATATCATCTATTACCTGAAAATTGTTTCCCCGCCGTTATATGAGGCCGCGTTCATCAGTGCTGCGATTGGCGCATCTACATTTTATGGCCTGCTTTTGCTGCTGCTGGATCGCTCGCAACTGTTGCTCAGTTCTGATCTGATTCCTGTATATAAGGCCATGGGCACAATGGAACCGGGCCAATTTCGCAGGCTTATGCGGTTGGGCGATAGGCATATTCTGACAACAGATACAGTGCTTACCCACGAGGGCAAAAAACCGGAGAATCTGTTTTTCATAAAATCCGGCACGGTTTTCGCGGAAAAGGGGGGAACGCGTTTCAGGCTGACCCCACCTTTGTTTATTGGCGAGATTGCCTATATCACTGGAGCGCCCGCTTCTGCCACCATTCGCGCCGCAGCGGGGGCGGATGTGGTGGAATGGCATAGCGCCACCTTGCAAAAGGCAACCCGGCGCAAGCCCAATCTGGGCCTTGCCCTGAATGCGCGGCTGGCCAGCGATTTGGCAAAAAAGGTAGCAACTTCGGTTACGTTCGAGGCCGTTATCCAAAAGGCGCCCCAGACTGAAACCCAAAGCTGAGCCTGCTTTGGGCTGTAGCTGATATAAGCAGCGGCCACAGATTACAGAACTACAACCGCGCGCTGGCATGGTGAAGCTGGAAATCCGGCAAAAGACCTCATATGATGGCATTGCCCAAAGGCGCGTTTGTCGCCTTCACGAAAAGGAGCGTGCTTTTGCTGATAACGCCAGATGTTTTACTACTTGGGATAGGCGCGCTACTGGTTAAACATTACATCGCCGATTACTTGTTGCAGACAAAATACATGCTGCAAAACAAGGGCACATATGGGCATCCCGGCGGCATTTATCACGCAGCGATTCATATGGCCGCAAGCGTGCCTGTGTTGCTGGGCCTTGGGGCGGGCTTGTTTGCTGTGCTGGGGCTAATCCTGCTGGAAGGGATTTTGCATTATCATATCGATTGGGGCAAGGAGCAGGCGCAAGGCAAGCTGAACTTCGGGATAGAGCGGGTTGAATATTGGTATCTGTTCGGTTTGGATCAGGTTTTGCACCATCTGACATATGTCCTGATGCTATGGGTTTTGCTGCGGCCATAGGGCAATTGATAGCTATTCCAGCTTGCGAATTTCCGCATTTGCCAAGCGCAGCCTTTCGGCCAGTATTTTCACCAGATTTGCCAGAATCTTTGTCAGTATCCCCGGATGACGGGCATCCAGCGCATGCAGGCGCTCTACCGAAATCGCATAGCAGATCACATGCTCATCGGCGAAAACATCTGCCGTGCGCGCGCCACCTTCAACCAGCGCCGTCTCTCCGATTGACAGGCCCGGCCCGGCAGAGCCGACGCGCCGGCGCTGCCCATTGCCCAGCTTTACCGAGATGCTGACAGACCCCCGCGCAATAATGAACAGCGCATTTGCCGGATCGCCTTCGCGGATGATCTGATCACCGGGCGCAAATTGAAAGGCGTTCAATTCGCCTTCCAGCAGCTTGTATTCATCGGCCTCCAGGCCCGCGAACAGCTCCAGCCGGTGCAGGGCGTATTTGCTGGCGGCGGTTGCATCCTCAAACAGGGCAAGCAGCTTGCTTTCTGCCTGTTCCAGGGCCGTATCAACACTGTCTTGCAGGGCAATGCGGCCCTGTGCCCCGATGTCTTCCAGCATATCGCGCAGCCCATCCAGCGCGCCGCCTTTGGCAAGGTTCACAAACACCAGCTTGCAGGCGATCTGGCCAAAAGACTGGCACATCTGGCGCAACAGCCCGACAGCGGCGCTATCGGCATGCCGCACACGCTTGAGATCCACGACAATCACATCACGTTGCGCCACGGATTGCGAAATCTTGCGGATAAGAAATTCAGTTGGCCCGAAAAACAGCGCGCCTTGCACTTCGATCACCCCAATACGGTGGCCTTCGCGGGCAAGGATCGCGCGCTCTGCCCGCGAGCGCGCGCGCTTTGATCCAATTTCTGCCGCCGTATAGATATTGCGTATCACAGCCGGGCTACTGGGCCGGATTTCAAACCCATGCAGCTTGAAATCCTGCGCGATCTGCTTGAAGGCTTCGATGCCGCGCACACTGTTGCCATAGCGATCCAGCAAGGGCGAATAGACAGCAATACCTGCCTGCCCCGGAATAACGGCAAACACCCCCCCCGAAACCCCGCTTTTGGCAGGCAAGCCCACATCAAAGGCCCATTGCCCGGCGTAATCATACATGCCGCAGGTGCTCATGACAGTTAACACCTCGCGCGTCTGGTCGGGGCCGAATACCTGCTTTCCGGTGGCAGGATTTGTGCCGCAATTTGCCAGCGTGGCGGCCATCATCGCCATGTCACGGCATGTCACCAGCATAGAGCATTGGCGGAAATACAAATCCAGCACATCTTCGGGCGCATCGGTGATCATGCCTGTGTTCAGCATCATATAGGCGATGGCGCGGTTTCTGTGGCCAGTATCGCGCTCTGACACAAAGACATCTTCATCCATATCCAGCGGGCGGGCCGCGAGATCGGAAAACAGGCGCATCATTTCCATACGGCGGATTTCGGTATCTGCACCGGGAACCATGCCTGCCACGGCTATCGCACCGGCATTGACCATCGGGTTAAACGGGCGGTTGAATTCTTCATCCAGAATGATCGAATTGAACGCCTCGCCCGTGGGTTCTACGCCAACGCGTTGGGTTACATAATCGCGCCCATGTTCGCGCAGCGCCAGACCATAGACAAAGGGCTTGGACATGGATTGAATGGTAAACTGCCGATCATGCGCGCCGGCAGTGTAAATCTGGCCATCTATGGTAATCAGGCATATCCCAAAATCCTGAGGGTTTGCCTTGGCCAGTTCGGGGATATAGGTTGCGACAGTGCCCTCCAACAGCGGCACCAAACGCGCGTGCAGGTCTTTCAAATAATCCAAGATGGGATTTACTGAATCCGTGCCATGCGGTGATGTTTCGCTATTTCCGGTATCGACAAAGCCCATGAAAACCCCTTGGCAACACGCGGATCAAATACTCCATACCTACGGATATAGATTTTTTTGGCGCGGCAAGGGCAATCTGCGCCGAAGGAATTTATCTGTCAATATCGCGGGCAATGGCCCATACATCCGCGCCGCCCCGTGCTGAAAATTGCAGCGCTTTATATTTTTGCGTTAACAGTGCCTTGAGGGGTGGGGTATCAGGTAAAATCTTGGGCGCGTTGCGGAATACGGTCATAAAACGCACCCAGCCGCGTATCTACCCGGTGTGCGAGGGTCTGACACTCTGCCAATAGCGGCGCGGAATTTGCGCCACCTTGCGCCAAGCACTGCAATAATCTGTCATGGCACTCTGCCAGCGCGATAAAATCCGCGCTTTGGGCCATGTCGGCATCCCCAACCAGCACATGCACCGCAGCGCGCCCAGATTGCCCTTTCAGCGCAATGCGCCCGGCCATAAGAAAAGCAAGATCACCAGCCCCGGCCACAATATCATCCGATACAAGCAGATCGCAGCCAATATGGCGGCAATTGGTTTCCACTCTGGCCGCGCGATTTACTGTGTCGCCAATAGCAGAATAATTAAACCGATCCCGCGACCCGATATTTCCCACACAGGCAGGGCCAGAGCTTAGCCCGATTGCCATGGCAATCTGGCTTTCGGGGGCTATGCCTTTGCGCGTGTTCAATGCACCAATCGCCGCGCGCATTCCCAAAGCGGCCAGACAGGCTTTGCGTCTGTAATCCTGTGTTGGCACAGGGGCGTTCCAGAATGCCATAAGGGCATCGCCAATGAATTTATCAATTGTGCCTTGGTTATGAAGAATATTCTCGCCCAAATCCGTAAACAGTTCGTTCAGCAAGGCCACAAGATCGGTGGGCGACATGGTTTCGCTAAGGGGCGTGAAATTTCGGATATCGGCGAACATGACGGCGATATCCTGCTCGACCCCGCCAAGTTTCAGATCATAGCCTTTGCGCTCTATATCTGCCAGAATTTCAGGCGACACATATTGTGAAAAAGACCGCCGGATGATGCGCTTTTCACGGTCGGCCACGATATATTGCAACGCGAAAACGCTGCCAAACAGCACCAAGCCCCCCGCCATCGGGAATGTGGCGTCAAACTGGATTCCGTGGTCACGAAAGGCCAGCCAGCTTGTTGCCGTTGTCAGCCCTGCCCCCGTCAGGCCCGATGCAAGCGAGGGGATTGGCCCGAAATTGGCCATCACCGCCAGAACCACCCCGCCCAAAACGAAAAAGCACAAAAACTCCATCGCGATTGTCAGATCGCTGCGATACAGAAAATCGCCAAGCAAAATCTGCTCTATGATCTGCGCATGCACCGAAACACCGGGCACGCTTTCGCCCAGCGGGGTGGTGCGGATATCCAGCAACCCCGCCGCGGATGTGCCCACAAGAACGATATGCCCCTCTATGACGGGGGGCAGATCAGGCCCACCCTCCAGCACGCGGTGGGCGGGAACATAGAGTGCAGGATCATCGCGGCGAAACCGCACAGTGAACAGGCCATCAGATGTGGTGGGAATTTCAAACGCCCCGATGCGCAGGGCCTCTATGATCGCTTCGTTGGCACCAGACCCAACCAGAATGAAGGTGGATTGCCCCAAAGCCACGCGCAGCGCTTCCATGGAAAGGGCAGGCAGAAGGCCAATATCGGTGCGCCACATCACCGGCACAGCGCGCACCACGCCAAACTCTTGGTAGGGGTTGGTGCTGATACTGCCAATCCCCGCGCTTGCCTCTGCCAGAATGGGCACAATCCCTGTCAGCGCATTGGCCTGCGGCAAGCCGCTGGCAGGCGAAAGGCCGATTTCCACCGCGCCGGATTTCAGCCCATAGTCCACCAGCCCGCCTTGCCGGATATCGGCCACGCCCAGAACAACATTGCGCCCCTGCATGGCCTGCGCAAACATCAGATCATTATCCGGCAAATCTGGGCCAGACCCTAATCCCGACTGTTCAAACCATGTCACAAGCGATGGATCGCGCGCCATGTTCGACAGGGACAGGCGGTCAGATTCTGCGAAAATCACATCAAACACGATGGCGGCAGCCCCTGCCGCCGAAAGATTTTCGACCAGTTGCGCCAGCACATGGCGGGGCCAGGGCCATTGGCCCAAAGCGGTGAGCGAGGCCTCGTCAATATCCACCACCCGCACTGGCAAATCGGCGGCCGGGCGGGGCAAAAGCCGCTGCAAGTAATCAAAATATGCCAGCCGCACTTGCTGCACGGGCGCCGGGTCTGCCAGCCGCACCAGCGCCACAAGCAGCAAAAGCAGCACGCCCGACAATAGAACAAGCGTCTTTTTGCCCATCAGAAGCTACAGCAAGCCACTGTGAGGGCGCAAAATTGCATGGTGCCGCCTTTCGCTTAGTCGCCCGGATTGGCATTGCCGCGATTGCCGCGATTGCCCGCAAACCCCTCTTGCCGTCCGGGCGCTGTGCCGCCTTGTCCCGGCGTTGGATTGTCAGGGCCGGGTTGCGCGCCGCCTGACCCCGGTGGTGTGAACCCGCCACCCTGCGGGAGTGGTTCCGGGTTCGGCGCGGGTGAGGAGGACGCGGGCGCGCTGTCTGCGGCTGGGGTAATGACTGTCAGGCCAACACGGCCACAATTTTCAACCGGCGCGCGAAAATCCCGCCGCAGAGAGCCTTGCGACAGGACAAAGGGAAACCGCTCTTCCAGAATTTCGACAAAGGCCGCTCTGTCCTGCGCAGTTTCAAAGCCGCCACGGCCGGGGGCATTCACATAGGCGCAACTGCCGATCATGACAGCACAGCCGCCGCTATTTGAACAGATGCGCACTTCGCCATCATGCAAGATGACATCGGTTGCATCTGCGGCCACAACGGCCACATCAAAAATCGTGCCTCTGATCCCAAGCGTTGCAGTTGGGGTGCGCACCGAATAGGCATCTTGCGGGCTGGCGCCGCTGATAAACCGAAACGCGCCGCGCACAGTATTGACCAGAAACTTATCTGCCGTCGTGGCGTTCTGGCGGGTGATATCTTCTACCACAAACGTGGAATTCGGGCCTATTGCTATGCGCGTTTCATCAAAGAAGCGCAATTGTATCTGCCCTGTCGCGCCAGTTTGCAAAATATCACCAACCTGCACGTCATTGCGATCCGTAAATACAGAACTGGCCCCATCGCGGGTAATCTGGGCGGGCGCACGAATTGTAACAGGTTCCGCCACTGTTTGCGCGCGGGCTTGGTTTGTTGCCGCTATGGCGCATAAAGCGGTCAATGCCGCCCTGACAACGAACATTCCTCCGCCCCCCAGATTTGATGAAAAATTGAACCGAACACCTGCGGGAATCGCTGATGCGTTAGGGCCCGTGGACATTCATCGTGAAGCGATGATGGCAGCTGCGAGATGCCAGTTGGCAGCATAGCTAGACGCTGTTTTTTCGTATCGGGTTGCTATGGCTCTGAATTCCTTGATCTTTGCGAAGA
>JAUVXF010000002.1 GCA_030603695.1 Natronohydrobacter sp.
GCTACCGTGATGCCGGAAGGGTATCAAATGGCCTTGGGCTTTACGAATGCGCCCTGAGGTCTCTTGATGCTTTGTGGCGGAATTTGTGAAATTATTTCAGCAAGATACGCAAGCGCCCTGATGTTTTGTGAACCATCATTAACTGGCAATTCTTACTTCATCGTCTCCGCCACCTTTGTCTATAAACAAGGGTTATTAAAATCACTGGCTGGACCGGTCTAACCTTCTTGCGGCGTTGAGCTTAAGGTGGCGTCTTTTCGGTATATCTGCAAAATCTCCAAAACACCTAAGACGCGGCGGCGCAGGAACTCTGCCGCGATGACCGCTACCTCAGGGCTATGTGGGAAGCATCCAACAGCGCCCCGGCCTTACCAGCCCAGCGCGCCCCCAGCCTGTGGTAATGGAGATGGCCGTCTTGAGGCGTTTCCGGGCCTGCCCTCGCGCCATAGGGTACCAAGGGATGGATAATCAGAAGTGTCTTTTCGATAACGCGTGAGGCTTGATTTTCATGCGAAGCCGCATTGCGTGAAAAGCCTTATATGCAGGTGCAGCGGCCAGCCTGTGCCTTTGGGCTGCTTTGAAAGGCCCACGGGGGGAAGGTAAGTCCGGCATAACCAAAATGAACCCTCCAAGCCGATCCTTTTTGCGCTTACTGGACATGGGCTTTGCGCCCTTTCGGCAATGGCGGCTGTTACAGGGCGGCGGCGGCGCGGGCGGCTTGGTCGTAGCTGCCGGACAGGGTGCGCAAAAGCGCGGCAATCCGGCTTAGATCTTGCGGATCATGGCCCAATTGCGTGATTGTCTGCACAACCAATTCCTCTCTGATTTCGGCATAGATTTTGCAAATACCTGCGCCTTTTTCGGTGATTGCAACAGTCTTTTCCTTGCCAGCCCGCCCGGTTTTCACCAGCGCTTGCGCGGCCAGTTTCTTGATGGCGTAATTTGCCAGATGTGTATCCTCGATGTTGAGCACAAGGCAGATATCGGCGAGGGATTTGGCGCGGCCGCGATGGTTTACCAGATGCAGGATCAGCACATCCATGGGCGAGAGGCCGGGTAGGCCCGCCGCCGTGGCGCAGCGCACGATCCAGCGCTGGAAGGCGTGATTGGCCATGGTCAGGGCAAATTCGATCTCGGAAAGCGCGGGAAGTGATGATGTGGCAAGATGCGCAGAGCTTACAATAGGGCCGATTGCTAATGGCGATTTGGGGGAGGATGACATGCGCGGGGCCTTCTATCCGAAATCTGTTCTGACACAACGTTGACAAATTATCAGCAAAATGTCAATGAAGAGTCGGGGCGACTTGGCAAAGGGGGCTGCTATGGTTGAGGTGCAAGCTGCCGACGGGGGAAATGCGTCCTTGCCCGCAATATATCCGCTTGGCGTGGACGGGCTTCTTATCCGCTTTGGTGCGCAGCTTGGCGAGGCTGCCAATCGCGCCGCACTGGCGTTTCGCGCAGCGGTTCAGGGTGATCCCCCGGTGGGTGTGGTGGAAAGCGCAACATCGCTGACATCGGTTTATCTGCGGTTTGATCTGGAAAAAACGGATCATGCCCGGTTGCGTGAAGACCTGCGCCCGCGCCTTGCCGGGTGTGACTGGTATCAATCCGCCCTGCCGCAGGGCCGCCGCTTGTGGCGTGTGCCGGCTGTTTTCGGAACCGATCTTGCCCCGCAGCTGGCAGAGGCGGCAGAGCTGGCGGGTATGACCCCCGATCAGGCAATCGCCTCTTTATGTGCCGCGTCATTGCGTGTGCAAACCATAGGGTTCGCACCCGGCCAGCCATATCTGGGGGAATTGCCCGCGCAATGGGATATCCCCCGCCAAACGGCCCTGACACCGCGCGTGCCAGAGGGGGCCTTGGCCGTAGCGATCCGGCAGATGGTGTTGTTTTCCGTCAGCACGCCAACAGGCTGGCGCCATGTTGGCCAGACAGCGGCGCAATTGTTCCGGCCGGATCAGGATGATCCTTTCTTGCTGCGCCCCGGCGACGAGGTGTTGTTCCAGCCCGTCAGCCGGGATGAATTTGAAAACATCCGCAGCGCCAAATGTGATGGCGGCGCTGTTGCCACGAGGCTGGCATGATGGCCGAGATTCGCATTCACCGCGCGGGGCCAGGTGTCACGCTGCAAGATATGGGGCGGGCGGGCTATCTGGCGCAGGGGCTGTCACGCGGTGGGGCGGCGGATCGGCTGGCCTTGCACGAGGGGGCGGCCCTGTTGGGGCAAGATGCCGGGCTGGGCGCGATAGAGATTGCAGGCAGTTTCCTCAGCCTGGAGGTGACGGCCCCCGCCCGCATTGCTTTGACAGGGGCGCCCATGCGCGCGTGCGCCGATGGGGCCGCGCTGTCCTGGCAGGCCAGCCACGCACTTGCCGCAGGCACGCGGCTGGATCTTGCGGGCAGCCGTGGCGGCTATAGCTATCTGCATGTCGGGGGGGGCATAGCGGCGGAGGAGTGCCTTGGGGCAAGCTCTGCCCATCTGGGTGCAGGGATTGGGCGCATGTTGGATGCAGGCGACAGGCTGGCGCTAGGGCCGGACAGGGGCAGGGCGGTGGGCCGGACATTCACCCCGCTGGATCGCTTTGAGGGCGGCATTTTGCGCATGATTGATACGCCGCAAACAGCACTCTTCGCAAAATCTGAATGTCAGCGCTTCACCGAAACCATCTTCCGCAAAGATGCGCGCGGCAATCGTATGGGGCAAAAGCTGGTGGCAGAAGGGGCCGGCTTTGCCACGCAAACTGGCCTGAGCATTCTGTCAGAGGCAATCGTTCCTGGCGATATCCAGATCACGGGTGATGGCGCGCCATTTGTGCTGCTTGCCGAATGCCAGACAACGGGCGGCTATCCGCGTATCGGAACGGTGCTGCCCTGTGATCTGCCACGGCTGGTGCAGGCCCCAAGCGGGGCCGCGCTAACGTTTCAGTTCATCTCGCTGGAGGACGCTGTCGCGCTGGAACGCAGCGAGGCCAGACGCCGTGCCGAGATTGGCCAGACACTGCGCCCGCTGATCCGTGATCCGCATGACATGGCCGATCTTCTGGCCTATCAGTTGATCAGTGGTGTGACATGCGGCGATGATCTGGAAAGGGGTATGCCATGATCCGGCAAATCGATCTGAATGCAGATATGGGCGAAAGCTTTGGCCCCTGGACGATGGGGGCAGATACAGAGCTTTTGAAAATCATCACATCCGCCAATATCGCTTGCGGCTTTCACGCGGGTGATCCCGATGTGATGGCGCAGGCCATGTCACTGGCCGTTGCCAATGGCGTTGGCATCGGTGCGCATCCGGGTTTGCCGGATTTGCAGGGTTTCGGGCGGCGCCGGATGCAGATTTCGCCAGATGCGGCGCGCCATCTGGTTGCCTATCAGCTGGGCGCGGCACAGGCGATGGCATGCATCGCAGGCGGGGCGGTGCGGCATCTGAAATTGCATGGCGCGCTGGCCAATATGGCGGCGGAAAATGAGGCCCTTGCGCGCGCCTGTTATGAAGGGGCGTTGGCCGTTTGCCCCGATATCATCTTGGTGGTGATCTCTGGCACAGCGCAGGCCCGCGCCGCACAGGATTTGGGCGCGCGCTTTGCCCAAGAGATATTCGCCGATCGCGGCTATACCGAAGATGGGCTTTTGATGGATCGTCGCTTGCCCGGCGCTGTGATCCACGATCAGGCGGAGGTTTGCGCGCGTATTCTTGCCATGCTGCGGGCAGGTGCGATTATCACGGCAAAAGGCACGCATCTTCCCGCCCAGATTGATACGATTTGCCTGCATGGCGATACACGCGGGGCCGTGGTTCTGGCGCAGGCCCTGCGCGAGGCCCTTGGCGCGGATGGCATATCTGTAGCCCCCTTTGACGGGCGCGCCGCGCCGTGACGCTGGATCAGTTGCAAACCTTCCTTTGGGTGGCCCGTCTGCAAGGGGTGCGCCGCGCGTCAGAGCAGATGAACATCTCTCAGCCTGCCGTTACGGCGCGATTGCAGGCTTTGGAAGATACGCTTCAGGTCAGATTGTTCGAGCGCAGCTCGCGCGGGGTGGTGTTGACGCGGGAAGGCGAATTGTTGCGCGGATATGCCGAACAGATGGCCTTTGTTCAGGAAGAAATCCGCCAGCGCGTCAGCGATCCGACAGGTATTGCCGGGTTGTTTCGGGTCGGGGCTTCGGAAACCATTGCCGAAACCTGGTTGCCGCGTTTTCTGGAATGTCTGAGCCAGAATTACCCGCGCCTTAGTCTGGAATTGACGGTCGATATCTCTATCAATCTGCGCGATGCGCTGCTGGCACGTCAGCTTGATCTGGCCTTGTTGATGGGGCCTGTCTCTGCCTTTTCTGTCAACAATATCGCGCTGCCGCATTTCGATCTGGGTTGGTATCGCGCCGCCGGGCGGCCTGACCCGGATTTCCTGACCACGCCAGTAATCAGCTATGCGCGCAATACGCGCCCTTACCGTGAATTGGTTGAAGAGTTGAGCAAGCGCCACGGCCCCGGCATACGGGTGTTCAGTTGCGCGTCGCTGTCGGCAAGTATCCAGATGATCGCATCTGGCATCGGGGTTGGCCCGATTCCCAATGCTTTGGCGCGGGATCGTGTTGCATCCGGTCAGTTGCAACCGTTTGATCCGGGATGGCTGCCCAGCCCGCTGGAATTCACCGCCTCTTGGATGGCAGAGCCACGCAATTCTCTGGCAGAAGAGGCCGCCCATCTGGCAATGGAGATTGCAGGCGGCAATTGATCAGGATTATTGATCACTGTTTATCAAAATATACGATTTGAATTGATATGGATTTTACGCAACCTTGCCTGTGACAAAGTTCATGTGGCGGTAAGGGTGGGGCGTGACATATCAGGAACTTGAAGCTCTCAAGACTGTGAAAGACCTGCGTTCGGCTATTCGCGCGGGGGAATTCGCGGGACATACTGCCGGTCTGGCACCGGGGAAGTTGCAATGCAATATAGCCATTCTGCCCGCGGATCATGCTTTGGACTTTCTGCGCTTCTGTCTGCGCAATCCCAAACCCTGCCCGATTGTTGGCATAGGCGAAACAGGTGATCCCGCCTTGCCAACATTGGGGCCGGATATCGACATTCGCCATGATCTGCCGCGCTACAGGCTGTATCGTGATGGGCATTTCGAAAGCGAAGTTACCGATATCGCGCACCATTGGCGCGATGATATGGTGACGGTTGCGCTGGGCTGCTCATTCACCTTCGAGCGCGCCTTGATGGCAGCCGACATCCCCATGCGCCATGTCCAGCAAAACCGGACTGTGCCCATGTATCGCACAGCCTTGCCGTTGGAGCCGGGTGGGGTATTCGGGGGCACGATGGTTGTCTCCATGCGGCCCTTGCCCCAACAGGATGTAGCGCGCGCGGTAGAGATTTCGGCCCGCTATCCATTGGCGCATGGCGCGCCGGTGCATCTGGGCGATCCCGCCGCAATCGGGATTGCGGATATTGATCGGCCAGAATGGGGCGAGGCGGTTTCGGTCGCGCCTGATGAGGTTCCGGTTTTCTGGGCCTGTGGCGTCACCTCGCAAAACGCGCTGCTGGCCGCTGCGATCCCGCTCGTGATCACGCATGCGCCGGGACATATGCTGATAAGTGATATCAACGAGGATGCCGAACATCCAATTTGGAAACCCTAACCAACAGTGGAGACAGACATGAAGCTCAAAACTCTATCCGCATTTATGCTTTCAACGGCCCTGGTGGTGCCTGCCAGCGCCGAAACCCTGTCCGTGGTCGGCAGTTGGTCTAACCTGCCATTGCACCGCCAATTCGAGGCCCCCTTTTGGAACGAGTTCCTGCCCGAAGCCTCTGGCGGTGCGCTGGAAGTGGCGCTGACCACGCATAATGAAATGGGGCTTGGGGTTGGCGATATCTACAACCTGCTGGGGGATGGTGTTTATGATGTGGCCATGACAGTGGCTGATTATGCCGTTGCCGATGCCCCGGAACTGGAAGCTTTGGATGTCCCGCTGATTGCAATGGATGCCGATGCGGCGCGCGCCAAAACCGATGCGGCCCGCCCCATGGTGTCCGATATCTTTCGCGCGCGTTTCAACAGCCATGTTCTTGCAATAGCGCCCTATCCGCCGCAAATCGTGTTTTGCAATGCCGACGTTAGTGGCTTGGATGATATGCGCGGGCTGAAGGTGCGCGGATCGGGCCGGATGACAGCCAAGCTGTTGGAAGCGCTGGGCGCAGAGGGCGTGAATGTCGATTTCGGCGAGGTTCCTGGCGCATTGCAGCGCGGTGCGATTGATTGCGCAGTAACAGGGGCAGGATCAGGCTATAATTCCGGGTGGTGGGAAGTCTCGACACATCTGGTGACGCTGCCATTGGGGGGGTGGGACCCTGTTGTGACCGCGATCAATCTGGATCGGTGGAACAGCCTGTCGCCAGAGATGCAGGACTTGATTGCGACAAGCATCAAAACCGAATTTGAAGATCCGGCCTGGCAGGTTGCGCAAGATGGCCTGGTCGATGATATTGCCTGCCTTACGGGCAATGGCGCTTGCCCCTATGGCGAGGCGCGCGACATGGTTCTGGTGGAAGCAAGCGAAGCAGATCTGGCGCGTGCAACCGAAATTCTTGTGACCGAGGTTTTGCCCGAATGGGCAACGCGGGCGGGGCGCGACTGGGCAGAGCGCTGGAATGCGGAAGTGGGCAGTGTGGTTGGCGTGACAATTCCGCTCGACTGATCTAGCCGAAAGGGGCAGCACATGGTCTTGCGAATTTTCGATCTGCTACGCAGCATCAACCGCGCAATTGCGCTTGTGGTGGGCATGGGGCTTTTGGCCTGTGTGGGCTATGTGTTGCTTGAAATCACCCTGCGGCGGTTCGGTTCGTCGCTGGGTGGCACGACAGAGATAACCGGCTATGTCATGGCCGTGACAACCGCCTGGGGCATGGGGTTTGCCCTGCTGGAACTTGCGCATATCCGTATAGAGGTGTTGCGCACGCGGCTGGCAAGCTGGGGCAGGGTGTTTCTGGATCTTCTGGCGATGCTGGCCATGTCTGCGACAGTTGTCATCATCGCCATGCGCGCCTGGCCCGTGCTGCTGCGATCAATCAACAATGACTCCCGCGCGAATACAGTTCTGGAAACGCCGCTCTGGATACCCCAAAGCCTGTGGTTCGCGGGCTGGGTCTGGTTTGCGCTGATGTGCTGCGCCGTGACCATGATATCACTGATTCTGGTGTTTCAGGGCAAGCTTGGGGCGGTAGAGCGCCGGATCGGTATCCGCAACGAGATTGCCGAAGAGCTGGAGCAAGCGCAATGATCCTGTATATCTTTGGTGGCCTGCTGGGGCTTATGGCGCTGACAATTCCTGTAGGGATTGTTCTGTTTTTGCTGGGCTTTGGCGTTGACCAATTTTTCACGCCCTTCCCCCTTATCCGTGGGCTTGGCCAATTTGTGTGGTCTGCGTCCAATTCATCCACGCTGATCGCCATCCCTTTTTTTGTGCTGCTGGGTGAGGTGCTGGTGCGCGGCGGCGTCGCCGCCAAGACATATGCCGCATTGGATCGCTGGCTAAGCTGGCTGCCCGGTGGGCTGATCCATGCCAATATTGGCACGGCCACATTGTTTTCGGCAACGTCGGGATCATCGGTCGCCACGGCTGCAACCGTTGCCACAGTTGCCATGCCGCAGGCAGAGCGTTTGGGCTATGATCCGCGACTATTTGCCGGGGCCATTGCCGCGGGTGGCACGCTTGGCATCATGATCCCCCCATCCATCAATCTTATTGTCTATGGGTTCCTGACCGAAACCTCTATCCCGCAGCTTTTTGTGGCGGGGTTGATCCCCGGTCTTATGCTGGCGGTGGGGTTCAGCCTTGTTACGGCCCTGATCTGCACAATTCGCCCAGAACTGGGCGGAGAGTCGCGCCGGTATCCGCTACGCGAGATGCTGGCGGTGCTGGTGCATCTGATCCCGATTTTCCTGCTCTTTGCCGCGATTGTCGGCTCTATCTATCGTGGTTGGGCCACCCCCACAGAGGCGGCAGCGGTGGGCGTTGGCATGGCCTTTGTCATCGCCGGGTTTTCTGGCGGTGTGAATTGGCCAATGCTGCGCGATTCGCTTTATGGCACAATGCGGATTACCGCCATGATCATGCTGGTTGTGCTGGGGGCGGCATTTCTGAACTTCACCCTCTCCAGCGCCGGACTGGGGCGCGAATTGCGCGCCTTCATGGAAGGGTTGGGGTTCAGCCCGCTGATGACGCTGATGGTCATCGTTGCCATCTATATCGTTCTCGGTTTTTTCATAGAAACCTTGTCGCTGATGGTGATCACCATTCCAATCATGGTGCCCATCGTTGTGGGGCTGGGCTATGATCCTGTCTGGTTTGGGATTTTGATGATCGTGCTGGTGGAAATGGCGCTGATCACACCGCCTGTGGGGCTTAACCTGTATGTGGTGCAGGGCGCCCGACGTGGTGGCAATCTGTCAGAGGTGATGGTTGGTGCAATCCCCTATGCCGTCTTGATGCTGCTGATGGCCTTTTTGCTGATCGCTGTTCCGGGGCTTGCGCTATGGCTGCCTGCCAATCTGTGAGGGGAAAATGCAATCATTTCAGTTTCAGACCGAAGATGGCCCGGTATCCATAGCCCTTGGCACTTTGGTCATCGCGGGCTGGACAGGGCGCGCCGCCGCCGCCGTGCAGCATCATATTGCAGAGCTGGCGGCGCTGGGGGTGAAACCGCCTGCGCATGTTCCCCTCTATTATCAAGCGGGTTGCGAGCTTCTGACACAAGCGCCGCACATATCTGTTCTTGGCCCCGCGACATCCGGCGAGGTGGAGCCGATGATCGTGTCAGATCAAGACGGCACCCTGTGGCTTGGCCTTGCATCGGATCATACAGATCGGGCGCTGGAAACCGTGTCTGTGGCAAAATCCAAGCAGATTTGCCCAAAACCCGTTGCCAGCATGTTGTGGCGACTGGAGGATGTTTTGGGGCATGTGGACAAGCTGCAACTGCGTTCTGAAATTCTGGAAGCGGGGGCCATGGAATTCGTAGAGTATCAATCTGGAACCCTGGCCAGCATCCGCCCGCTTGAAACCCTTATGTCAGGGCTGTCGGGCGGCGGGATGGCGCCATCAACCGCGCTTTTCTGCGGAACCGTCCCGGCAATTGGCGGCATTCGCCCGGCCGACAGGTTCAGGATGTCTTTGCATGATCCCGTGCGGAATAAAACGATCTCTTGTCACTATGCAATCTCTGCCCTGCACATTGTGGAATAGGTGATTACCCCAAAGGTTTTGCGCCACGATTAAGCGCCACAGCTTTTCCAAAGCTGTGGCGCTTTAAGTGCCTGTCACATATCTGCTGGCGCTTCAAAGCTGGGTAGTAATTTGGCCATGCCACGCCTGTTTGCCTGCACCAAAGCGGGGTTTGGCGTGACAGATGGAAAAGTCACTCTACCCGGTTGGCATTCAGAAAACCTAGCAGATCGATACGGTCTTGCGCATCGCGCAGCCCGCGAAAGGCCATCTGGTTGCCGGGGATGTAGCTGTCTGGATTTTCCAGCCATGCCAGCAAGGCATCTACAGTCCAGACGCCCCCATGTTCTGACAGGGCGCGCGAGTAGCGCCAGCCCTCTGCCGCGCCGATATCGCGCCCGATGATATTGACCAGATATGGCCCGCCGCGATTTTGCTGGGAATCAAAAACATGGCATGCCGCGCATTGGCGCCAAACGCTTTGCCCATTTGCGATATCAGCGCCTGCCAATAGGGCAAGGCCCATATCTGCATCACCCGCGCCTTCGGCCATGGCTTCTGTCGGTGCTTCGGCCTCCTCTGTCACGGCCAAAGCCTCAGTCTCGGCTTCGGCCTCTGGCGTGGCGTCTTGCGGGGCTTCGGCCAACTCTGCCTCTGGCATGGCGTCTGGTTCCGTCGCTGGTTCTGCCTCTGGCAGGTCTGGTGCTGCCGGATCACCAAGTTCCGTTTCTACCTGCGCTATCTCTGCGGGTTCTGCTGGCAAGGGCAGGTCTCCTGCCACTGGCTCTGCCATCTGTGTCTGGCCGTCATCGGCGGTCATCCTGCTTTCGCTGGCCAGATCGCGTGGCACGTTGTAGCGCGTTGGAACGGTTGCTGTCGGGGCTTGATCTGCCACAAGGCGCATGGTTTCGCGCACTTGTGGCGCACGCTCGCGCGCGCCGAAAATATCTATGACCACCACCACGGTCAAAACCACCGCTCCGCCCAACAGCAAGACTCGCGGCGCAGAATCGCCAAGCAGACTGTTCCGAATTCGTGTAAGCAACTGCTCCATCGTTATCCCCAATTTTTTGCGGTGCACGTCTACCCTGTCCGGGGGATATAGGCAGGATGCGACTGTTTCCAACAGTGGTTTTGTGTTTTTGGGCATGCCTCCGCCCCCCAATCTGCGAAAGATCGCTTATCTTTGACCCAAGTTTTCCTGCGGCCGATGTTCGAAAATGCACGCCGCGAAATGACATCGGCGCGCTGCTGCGAAATCGCGCTTATAAGTGCTTGACGCGGGTTTGCGTTAAACCTAGACAGCGTTGGCATAGGGGTATAGCTCAGTTGGTAGAGCATCGGTCTCCAAAACCGAGGGTCGTGGGTTCGAGTCCCTCTGCCCCTGCCAGTCGCAAAGCGACTGAAACTCATGGCCGCGCTGAGTCTTTCGCAAATCCGGGAAGAATACGGCGCATAGGCGCTTGCTTTCTGTTGCCCTATAATGTTCGCGGCCCGTGGGGGCTTTGAACTGAAGTATCACGCTGGGTGGCGGCTGGTTGTGATTAAAGTCCGCCCTTTCTGCACAACGTGCCTTTGGCGGCGCGGTGATTCTTCTTGCCCGCAAGCTGGCCCGGTCTGCTTGGGCCTGCGATATGAACCCGGAATGTTGGCCCCGATCTGGCGGATAGATGGCCCTTGCCTGCAAAATCGGCTTGAAACCGGGGCAGGGGCTGCGTATGTCCTGCCTCAAGCACAAGGATGTTTGTTATGGCCAAGACCAACCCTTTCCAGTTCATGCAGCAGGTGCGCGCCGAGACCGCCAAGGTAACATGGCCCACCCGGCGTGAAGTTGTTGTGACCACTGTCATGGTGCTGATCATGGCAGCACTGACAGCAGTATTCTTCTTTCTGGTGGACTTGCTGATCCGTAGCGGGCTGTCGGGACTGTTGGGAATTTTCAATTAGGATGCAACAGCACGCGCAGAGGGGTTGAAAACCCGCGCGCCTGTCTGTAATGCACTCGCAAAAGCGCACCGCTCTGGTGCGCTCATTGTTTTGACCTTTTGTCAGGCGGCGGCGCTATCTGGGGCGCGCTTGGCAATCCGGGGCTGTTCGCCTTGGTTGAAAGCGGAAAGATGGGAAACATGGCCAAGCGCTGGTATTCGGTAAGCGTTCTGTCGAATTTCGAAAAGAAAGTGGCCGAGGCCATTCGAACCGCCGTGTCCGAAGCAGGGTTGGAGGATCAGATTGAAGAAGTTCTGGTTCCCACCGAAGAAGTGATCGAAGTGCGCCGCGGCAAGAAAGTGACGTCAGAGCGCCGCTTCATGCCGGGCTATGTGCTGGTTCGGATGGAAATGAGCGCCAAAGCCTATCATCTGATCAATTCGATCAATCGCGTGACAGGCTTTCTGGGCACACAGGGCAAGCCAATGCCCATGCGCGATGAAGAGGTGAATGCAATCCTGAACCGCGTGCAGGAAGGTGAAGAAGCCCCGCGCACCCTGATCCATTTCGAGATCGGTGAGCAGGTAAAGGTCAATGACGGGCCATTTGAAGGGTTCTCTGGCCTTGTGGAAGAAGTTGATGAAGGGGCCAGCCGCCTGAAGGTGATGGTCTCTATCTTTGGCCGGGCAACCCCGGTCGATCTGGAATTCACACAGGTTTCCAAGGATATCTGATGTGATGCCTGTGGGAGGCTGATGGGCGCGCCCGGAAAGCCTGACCACTAAACCGCAACAGCCCCGGCACGCGTGCGCATGGGGCGAGGTGAGAAGAAGGAGAGGCCAGATGGCCAAGAAAGTAATCGGGCAGCTGAAGCTGCAAATTCCGGCGGGCAAAGCCACCCCGTCACCCCCTGTTGGCCCTGCTCTGGGTCAGCGCGGGATCAATATCATGATGTTCACCAAGGAATTCAACGCCCGCACCGCAGAGATGGAGCCGGGCTCTCCCATTCCAACCGTGATCACCTATTATCAGGATAAATCCTTCACGCTGGATCTGAAAACGCCACCCGCGTCTTGGTATCTCAAGCGTGCTGCGGGCCTCAAGCCAGTGGGCAAGCGCAACCGCGCCAAAGGCTCTGACGCGCCGGGCCGCAAAGTGGCCGGAACCGTGACAACCAAACAGATCCGCGAGATTGCCGAAGCCAAGATGAAAGACCTGAACGCGACCACGATTGAGGGCGCAATGCAGATCATCGCAGGCAGCGCAAAATCCTGCGGTATCGAGGTGAAAGGTTAAGATCATGGCAAAAGTTGGAAAACGGATCAAATCCGCCCGCGAAGCCTTTGTCGGTCAGGACAACCTGAGCGTGGAAGCCGCGATCACGCTGGTAAAGGCAAATGCCTCTGCCAAGTTTGACGAAACGGTTGAAATTGCGATGAATCTGGGGGTTGACCCCCGCCATGCCGACCAGATGGTGCGCGGCGTGGTGAACCTGCCCAATGGCACTGGTAAAACTGTGCGCGTGGCTGTGTTCGCTCGTGGCCCCAAAGCCGATGAGGCCAAGGCCGCTGGTGCCGATATCGTGGGCGCCGAAGACCTGATGGAAACCATCCAATCGGGCAAGATCGAGTTTGACCGTTGCATTGCAACGCCAGACATGATGCCGATTGTGGGCCGTCTGGGCAAAATCCTTGGCCCACGCAACCTGATGCCCAACCCCAAGGTTGGCACCGTGACGATGGATGTGGCCGAGGCCGTTAAAAGCGCCAAAGGTGGTCAGGTTCAGTTCAAGGTGGAAAAGGCTGGCATTATCCATGCCGGGATTGGCAAAGTATCCTTTGACGCAGCGCAACTGGCCGAAAACCTGCGCGCTTTTGTCGATGCTGTGGCCAAGGCCAAGCCATCGGGGGCAAAGGGCGCTTATTTGCGCAAAGTGTCTGTCAGCTCTTCCATGGGCCCTGGCGTGTCGGTTGATGTGACCAGCGCGACCCAAGGCTGAGATCTTGCGCGCAAGATGAAGACGGGCGGCCGAGAGGCCGCCCTTTTTTCATGTGCCTTGCTGGTAATATCTTGCCTGTGCTTTGGCCCTGTTCAAAAAGAAAGGGGCTTTGCCCCTCTTGGGCCTTTGGCCCAATTCACCCCAGGATATTTGGGCCAAGATGAAATCACCAGCGGGTGAGGGCGGCCTCGTCGCTTGCCTTGGCGGCCACCCAGTCTGACCCATCCGCGCGGGTTTCTTTTTTCCAGAACGGGGCGCGGGATTTCAGGTAATCCATCAGGAAATCGGCGGCGGCGAACGCATCGGCGCGATGGGCCGAGGCTGTGGCCACCATCATGATCTTCTCGCCCGGTGCCAGGGGGCCGTAGCGATGGATGATCAGGCAATCGGACAGCGCCCAGCGGCGCTGTGCGTCTTGTGCGATCTGTGTCAGGGCGCGTTCGGTCATGCCGGGGTAATGTTCGATTTCCATCTGGTGCAACTGGCCCTGATCTTGCCCGCGCACGATGCCGCAAAAGGTGACAATCGCCCCGATATCCTGTCGCCCTGCGCCAAAGGCGGCGCATTCTCGGCCAAAATCGAACGGATCGGATTGGACGCGGATTTCCATGTCACCCCCCTGTCATGGGGGGAAAGAATGCCACTTCGCGCACGCCGGCCAGCGGGGCTGCGAATTCGGCAAGTTCCTGATCGAGGGCCACGCGTAGGGCCGAGAGATCGGAGAAGGCCAAAGCGTAGCGGTCTTCGCGCGCGCTGAGTTCGGCCACCAGATCGGCCACTGTTGCAGCATTTGTTTCAACGGTTTCGCGTGGAACGCCAATACGTTCGCGCAACCAGGCGAAATAGAGGATTTCAAGGGTCATTTTGTGTCATCCTTCAGGAAGGGCAGCGCCTTGCGGAAGTAATCCCATCCCGTCACCAATGTCAGCAAGGCCGCGATCCAGATCAGGGCCAGGCCAAATGTCCAGACCACATTGCCGCTATGCTGTGCCAGATCGACCACATTGATATCTTCGGTGCCGATATCGCTGAGCGTGGCGATCAGGGCGGCATTGCTGCGCTCTTGGCTGGCTTCGCGGATATATTCCAGACCCATTGCCAGAAACAGCACAGCGATTGCTGTCATCTGTGCTGTGGTTTTCCATTTGGCCAGAACTGTCACTTTCAGTAGGCCTGCGGTATCGCCCAGAAACTCGCGCAGGCCGGATACAAATACTTCGCGGAACAGGATGGCGGTTGCTGGCAGGATCAGCCAGGGATCCATGCCCGAATACCCGGTGATGACCAGCAGCGCGATGACCACCATCGCCTTGTCCGCGATCGGATCCAGCATGGCGCCAAGCCGGCTTTCCTGTTTCCAGGCGCGGGCCAGATAGCCATCAAAGAAATCCGTGATGGCGGCCAGCGCAAACAGGATCAATGCCAGCCAATCGGCCCAGGGCCTGTGAAAATACAGAAACATCACAGCGACACCCGGCGCGGCGAGCAGCCGCAGCACAGTCAGGATATTGGGCAGGTTCCAGCGCATGGCAACTTGTCCCGCAGGGGGGGTGAGTTCAGTCTTCATGGGCGGTATCCTGAAATCCCAAGCGATGAAATGCAAGCCCTCAGAGGAGAGCGGCTTGCGCCATTCCCTATCTCAGACATGTCCGGCAAGCCATTCACCAATCAGATAATGTGCGATAGAGCCTTTGCGCGCGGGCACGATATCAGGGCGCTGCCCGCTAAAGGAGCTGAGAACCTCTTCGCGCGATAACCAGCGCGCATCTTCCAGCTCATCATCCAATGTTATCTTGTCACTACTTGCCTCGGCCGTACAGCCAAACATCAGCGAATTGGGAAAGGGCCATGGCTGCGAAGCGATATAGCGGATATTGCGGGTGTGCAGCCCGGTTTCTTCCAACACTTCGCGTGCAACTGCTGTTTCCAGTGTTTCGCCGGGTTCAATAAACCCGGCCAAAGCAGAATACATCCCCTCTGGCCAACCGGCAGAGCGGCCCAGAAGCAGGCGGTTGCCCCGTGTGACCAGCATGATGACCACAGGATCGGTGCGCGGAAAATGCTTGGCACCGCAAGCGGGGCAATGGCGTTCCCAACCCGCCTGGGCGATCACGCTTGCAGCGCCACAGGCGGCACAGAATTGATGTGTGCGATGCCAGTTATAGATTGCGCGCGCGGTTGCTGCCAAGGCAGCTTCGGGCGGGGGCAAATGGGCCATGGCGAGTCGCAATTCCCCGAATTGCCCGCCTTTGGGGGCATCGGGGTGAATCTGGATGCTGGTATCGGCAAACATTGCAAGGGCCGCGCGATCCAGCACATCTGGTTCCCAGACAGAGATGTCTGCGGCAAACAGATCGGCCCCGTCTTGTTGGCCCAGATACAGGAAAGGCTTTGACGCCTGAGCAAGCATGGGATGATCGGACTTTACCCAGCCCAACGTTTGTCCCAGCAGATGTGGTTTGCCCCGCCAAAGCGGCAATATGCGAGTTTGTGGCAACGACAGGCTGGCAGCAAGATCCTCTGCCATGCCGCGGCGCTCTGCTGCGCGCGTGTCCCAAAGCGCCCCAAAGGCAAATTGCATGCGTTCCCCCCCGGCTATGCCGCGCCCTGTCTGTTGCAGGTTTCTGTAGGCGGGGCAATCACTTTGCACCTGGGCGCGACAATCTATGATTGTGTCGGGAATATGGTTGCCCTAGGGTGCGACGCGTAAACATTTTCTTAATTGCCATAAAATCTCATGATTGACGCCGAAATCCTGCCTCAACTCTGCATCAGGGTTCCTGAGAAATGACCTTGTGACATGCAGAGTGAAATGAAGCAGCATCGGCTTGAAATCGACCATAGTCTTGAAATTTCCGCCATTGTGGATTTGCGGATTCTGGAAACCACGGATTTGCATGTGCATCTGCATCCCTATGATTATTATGCAGATTGTCCAAACCCGGATCTTGGCTTGTCGCGTCTGGCGGAGTTGATAGACCAAGCGCGCCAGCAGGCGCCCAATTGTCTGCTGTTTGACAATGGGGATTTTTTGCAGGGAACGCCCGTGGGTGATTTCTTCGCCTATGATACGGGCGCGCGCAGAGGAGATTTGCACCCTGTCATGGCGGCGATGAATGCCCTGCAATATGATGCGATGACCTTGGGCAATCATGAATTCAGCTATGGGCTGGATTTCCTGATGCGCTCTTTGGATCAGGCGGAATTTCCCGTGGTTTCGGCCAATATCTTGCACAAATTGGGCGCCCAGCCGCGCAAGGATCGCCATCTGGTAAAGCCCTATCGGCTGTTGCGGCGCCAGATTACCGACAGGGCAGGGCGTGCGCATCCCATCTGTATCGGGGTGATCGGCTGTGCCCCTGCCCAGATCACTTTGTGGGAGCGCCAGCATCTGAATGGCCGTATCCAGACGCGCGACATGGTAGAGGCCGTGGCCGCATGGGTTCCCGAAATGCGCGAGGCGGGGGCCGATCTGGTGGTTTTGCTGGCCCATACCGGGATAGGCCCTATCCGCCATACCGAGAATATGGAAAACGCCATCATCCCGCTTTGTGGAATAGAGGGCGTGGATGTGGTGCTTAGTGGCCATACACATCAGGTTTTCCCATCCCCTCTTTTTGCCGATATTCCCGGCATAGATGTTGCGCGGGGCACGATCTGCGGCAAGCCCACGGTGATGAGCGGGTTTTACGGGTCGCATCTGGGGGTGATCGATTTGCAGATGGTGCGCACGGGCGCCCAATGGGATGTGCTGGATGTGCGGGTGGCCACCCATGCGCTGCGCGATGCCGCAACTCAATTTGCACCGATCACAGCGCAGCCCCGCAAAGTGCCGCTGCTTAGCCCCAAGGTGCGCAAGATCATAGAGCGCGCGCATTCCTCGGTGCTGGAAAATATTCGCCAGCCCATTGGCCAGACCGAGACAGCCATCAACAGCTTCTTTGTCTATCTGGGCCAAAGTGCCGCCACCGCCCTTGTGGCGGTAGCGCAGCGAGAGGTCGTGGCCCAGCATATGGCAGATACGGGCTTGCGGGATTTGCCGTTGCTTTCGGCGGTGTCGCCATCCAAGGCCGGGGGGCTGGGGGGGGCGAATAACTTCACCCATATCAAGCCCGGCGTGCTGACCTTGCGCTCGTTGGCAGATCTGTATGTTTTCCCAAACCGGGTGGCGGCATCGCGTCTGACCGGGGCGCAAGTAGCGCTGTGGCTGGAGCGTTCGGTTTCCGCCTATGCCCGGCTAGAGCCCAACAGCCCCGACCAGACGCTGATGAATCCCGATTTTCCCGGCTATAACTTTGAAATCATCTATGGGCTGACATATGAGGTGGATTTATCCGCACCTGCGCGTTTTGGCTCAGATGGGGCCGAGCGCAAGGGGGCCGAAGGCCGCATTCGCAATCTGATGTGGAAGGGCAAGCCTGTGGACATGGCGGCAGAGTTCATTATCTGCACCAACAGTTTTCGTGCACAGGGGGCCGGGGGCTTTGCCGGAACCGGGCCGCAGAGTGTGGTGCTGGAACTACCTGCAACCACACGCGATATTCTGCGCGATCATGTCAGTGGCAATGAGCCGCTGGTCGTTGATCCGCAAGCACCCTTCAAACTGATTGCCGGGGCGCAGGCGGTGTTGCACACAAGCATTTCCGCCCATGCGCATCTGGACATGATCGCCCAATTCTCTCCTGAAATTCTGGGTGCGGATGAGCGCGGGTTTTTGCGGCTGCGCGTGAAGATATAGAAAAACGAACTGGCGGGAATTTTGCCTGGATCGCGCGGCGCCCCTTCGGCCTATAACCCGCCGGATCATATCTTGGGTTGGCGTGCCTAGAGGGGTGTTTGCGCTTCAAGCGGTCAAGATGAATACCAATCAGTCCCTTATACGGATTACCTGCAATGCGTTCAGGTAGCTGTCGGCTATATCGCGCAGTTCTGGGGGCACAGGGCGCGCGCGCGGATAGCGCGGGGCCTTGCGGTCATCCAGCACCGCTGCCCATCCAGTTGTGGTTTCAAAAAACCGCGCCACGCCTGCGGGGCCAAATTCTGTCCAGAACCCTTCTATCACTACATCCAGATAACTGAGGGTAACGGGGGCATCAGGGCCGGGCAGGGCGGAACCCTCGCGCGCAACTGCATAGATTTGCGCCTCAACGGCGCGCGGCGCGATGATCTGCTCTGGCGCCAAAGGCAGGCGCTCATACCCTGCTTCGCGGATATCCAGCGCGCCCCAATCGCCCCCCGGCACGCGTGCAACCAGCCCGTCAATCTGGGCGCTGGCATCGGGCACGACGCTGAGAAATGTCTGCCCATAGGCAAAGGATTTCCGCCATTCCCGCCGCCAGCCGCGAATCGTGGCTGGGCTGGTATCGGCGTAAACATGGGTCTGGCGGTTCACAAGCGAGCCATAGCCAAAGAAAAAATCATCCGTCATGTCGTTTTCAGACCTTTTGAAGCGCGTTTGGTGCAACCGCGGAAAAACACTTGCCACGCCTGCCCAATTTCCGCTAGCAGGGAAATCGTTGGAACGGGAGACACTGGCGCTTGCGTCAGGGCCGAAGGAGCAACCGCCCCGGTAAACTCTCAGGCAAAAGGACCGATCCGACAGACAGACTCTGGAGAGAGGCGCGGCAAAACCCGCGTCCGCCGAAGGGATAGCGATCTCAGGCGCAACGGACAGAGGGGGCATGATCTGCAAGGGGGCTTTCCCTTGCGCCATGAACCTGGCCTTGCGGCCAAACCATAGGGGCGACATGACAGAGAACCCGACAGAGCTGAAGCGCACGCCGCTTCACGCACTCCATCTTTCGCTGGGGGCAAAGATGGTGCCCTTCGCGGGCTATGACATGCCGGTGCAATACCCGCTGGGGGTGATGCGCGAACATCTGCACACGCGCGCCCATGCCGGGCTGTTTGATGTCAGCCATATGGGACAGGTGGTTTTGCGCCCGCGCGGTGACATGGCCGCGCTGGAGGCCGGGTTGGAAGCGCTGATGCCCGTGGCCGTGTCTGGCCTTGGGGTGGGGCGGCAGCGCTATGGGTTGTTCACCAATGCCACGGGCGGCGTGCTGGATGATCTGATGTTTGCCAATCGCGGCGATCATATCCTGATGGTCGTAAACGCTGCGTGCAAAGAGGCCGATATCGCGCATCTGCAAACCCATCTGGCCGATGTGGCACAGGTGCTGCCCACCACAGACCGCGCGCTTCTGGCCTTGCAGGGGCCACAGGCCGAAGCGGCGCTGGCGCATTTTGCGCCCGCTGTCTGTGAGATGCGCTTCATGGATGTCATCACCGCTGACAGCGCCTTTGGCTCGCTGTGGATTTCGCGCTCTGGCTATACCGGAGAGGATGGTTTTGAAATCTCTGTGCCAGAGGGGCAGGCAGAGGGCTTTGCCCGCGCCCTGCTGGAGATTGAAAGCGTGGCCCCGATCGGGCTAGGCGCGCGTGACAGCCTGCGGCTGGAAGCGGGCCTGTGCCTTTATGGCCATGACATGACGCCAGAGATTACCCCGGTTCAGGCGGGGCTGGCTTGGGCCATTCAGAAATCCCGCCGCAAGGGCGGTGCGCGCGCGGGGGGCTTTCCGGGGGCCGCGCAAATTCTGGCCGAACTGGACACTGGGCCTGCGCGCATCCGCGTGGGTCTGCGCCCCGATGGCCGCGCGCCCATGCGCGAGGGAACCTCGCTTTGGGATGCACCCGAACAGGGCACCCAGATTGGCGCCATCACCTCTGGCGGTTTCGGCCCTTCGCTAGAGGCCCCGATTGCCATGGGCTATGTGCCCCCCGGCCTTGCCACCCCCGGCAGGCAGCTTTGGGGAGAGTTGCGCGGCAAGCGTCTGCCCGTTACCGTTTGCGAACTGCCGTTTCGTCCATCCACCTACAAGCGCTGAGGAGCGTTTCGAATGAGATACACTGAAGAACATGAATGGCTGCGCATCGAAGGCGATGTCGTGGTTGTGGGCATTACCGAACACGCCGCCGAGCAATTGGGCGATGTTGTCTTTGTGGAATTGCCAGAGATTGAAGCACAGGTTGGCAAGGGCGATGAGGTCTGCGTGATCGAATCGGTCAAGGCGGCCTCTGATATCCTGGCCCCTGTCGATGGCGAGATTGTCGAGGTGAATGAGGCGCTGACGGATAATCCCGGCCTTGTGAATGAAGACCCGCAAGGCGATGCGTGGTTTTTCAAGATGAAGCTGGATGATCTCAGCGTGCTTGATGAATTCATGACCGAGGATGAATACAAGGATTTCCTTGGTTAAACCGCTCTCCCCGGCCAGCGCAGTGGCAATCCCACAGCGCTGGCCGAAAACCCGTATCTTGCGAGGCAGCGCCTGATGACCTTTACCGCCACAGATTATAACCCCTATGATTTCGCCAATCGCCGCCATATCGGGCCAACGCCCGAAGAAATGGCCGCGATGCTGGATGTGTTGGGCTGCGAAACCCTTGACCAGCTTATAGAGCAGACCATCCCCGCCGATCTGCGCCAGCAAGACGCGCTGACATGGGCGCCGCTTTCCGAGGGCGAGTTGCTGGGCAAATTGCGCGCTGTGGGCGCGAAAAACAAGATCATGACCTCGCTGATCGGGCAGGGCTATTATGGCACTGTCACGCCGCCCGCGATCTTGCGCAATATCTTTGAAAATCCGGCATGGTACACGGCCTACACGCCCTATCAGCCCGAAATTGCCCAAGGGCGTCTGGAAGCATTGCTGAATTTCCAGACCATGGTGGCCGATCTGACAGGGCTGCCCGTGGCGAATGCCTCGCTTCTGGATGAGGCGACGGCTTGCGCCGAAGCGATGGTCATGGCGCAGCGTGTGGCGAAATCAAAGGCGCGGGCTTTCTTCATAGATGAAAACTGCCACCCCCAGAATATCGCTGTCATGCAAACGCGCGCGGCCCCGTTGGGGATAGAGGTGATCGTGGGTGCGCCTGATACACTGGACGCAAGCGCGGTATTTGGCGCAATTTTCCAATATCCCGGCACATATGGCAATCTGCGCGATGTCACGCCCCAGATTGCCGCGCTGCATGGCGCGAATGCCGTGGCTATCGTGGCCACGGATCTTCTGGCGCTGACGCTGATCAAGGAACCCGGCGCGATGGGGGCCGATATTGCCGTGGGCAGCGCGCAGCGCTTTGGCGTGCCTATGGGCTATGGTGGCCCGCATGCCGCCTTCATGTCCTGCCGCGATGCGTTCAAGCGCGCGATGCCGGGGCGGATTGTTGGGGTCAGTATTGATGCGCGCGGCAACAAGGCTTACCGACTGTCGCTGCAAACCCGCGAGCAGCATATCCGGCGCGAGAAAGCCACCTCGAATGTCTGCACTGCGCAAGCGCTTTTGGCGGTCATGGCCTCTATGTATGGGGTGTTTCATGGCCCCAAGGGGCTGCGCGCCATTGCAGAGCGCGTGCATTTCCTGACCCAGCGCCTGTATTCAGCGCTGCGCGATGCAGGCGCGCAGGTGGTGGCGAAAGAGTTCTTTGATACCATCACTGTTGAAGTTGGTGTCGGGCAGGCTGGCATTCTGGCCGCAGCCCGTGCAGAGGGCCTGAATTTCCGCAAGATCGGCAGCACCCATGTGGGCATTTCGCTGGATGAAACCACCGATGCGCAGGTTTTGGCCCGCGTCTTGCGGGTGTTTGGCATAGAGGGCCTGCCCCCGCACCGGGCGGAACTGGGCTTCTCTGCACCGTTTTTGCGGCAATCGGCCTATATGACCCATCCGATTTTCCACATGAACCGCGCCGAAACGGAAATGATGCGCTATATGCGCCGCCTTTCGGATCGTGATCTGGCGCTGGATCGTGCCATGATTCCGCTTGGCTCTTGCACGATGAAGCTGAATGCGGCGGCAGAGATGATGCCGCTCAGCTGGCCAGAGTTCTCCACGCTGCACCCGTTCTGCCCGCCCGATCAGGCCCAGGGCTATGCCGAGGCCATTTCCGATCTGAGCGCAAAACTCTGCGAGATTACGGGCTATGATGCCATGTCTATGCAGCCCAATTCTGGCGCGCAGGGGGAATATGCGGGCCTGCTGACAATCCAAGCCTATCATCGCGCGCGCGGCGAAGGCCATCGCGATATCTGCCTTATCCCGGTTTCGGCCCATGGCACGAACCCTGCTTCTGCCCAGATGTGCGGTATGCAGGTGGTGGTTGTGAAATCTTCGGCCAATGGCGATGTCGATCTGGAAGATTTCCGCGAGAAAGCCGCACAGGCGGGCAACCGGCTTGCCGCCTGCATGATCACCTACCCCTCCACGCATGGGGTGTTTGAGGAAACCGTGCGCGAGGTTTGCCAGATCACCCATGATCACGGCGGGCAGGTGTATATTGACGGGGCCAATCTGAATGCCATGGTCGGGCTGGTCAAACCCGGCGAGATTGGTGGCGATGTCAGCCATCTGAACTTGCACAAGACATTCGCCATCCCGCATGGTGGCGGCGGCCCCGGCATGGGGCCAATCGGGGTAAAGGCGCATCTTGCGCCCTTCCTGCCCGGCCATCCTGAAACGGGCGGCACAGAGGGGCCGGTTTCGGCTGCGCCTTATGGGTCGGCGTCTATCCTGCTTATCTCTTGGGCCTATTGCCTGATGATGGGCGGGCCGGGGCTGACACAGGCCACGCGGGTGGCTATTCTGAACGCCAATTACATCGCAGCGCGGCTGCGCGGGGCCTATGAGATTCTGTTCATGGGCAATAAGGGCCGCGTCGCGCATGAATGTATCATAGATACCCGCCCCTTTGCCGAGGCTGGCGTCACCGTGGATGATATCGCCAAGCGCCTGATCGACAATGGCTTTCATGCCCCCACAATGAGCTGGCCAGTGGCGGGCACATTGATGGTGGAACCCACGGAATCGGAAACCAAGGCCGAGATTGACCGCTTTATCACAGCGCTTCTTGCCATCCGCGCCGAAATTCGCGCGGTAGAGCAGGGCGAAATCAGTGCAGAGGCCAGCCCGCTGCGCCACGCGCCGCATACTGTGGAAGATCTGGTGGCCGATTGGGATCGGGCTTATTCACGCGAAGCAGGCTGTTTCCCGCCTGCCAGCTTTCGGGGGGATAAATACTGGCCGCCTGTGGGGCGCGTGGACAATGTGTTCGGTGATCGCAATCTGATCTGCACTTGCCCCCCGGTTGAAAGCTATGCCGAAGCGGCGGAATAAACCAAAAAGGCCCCGGAGATGATCCGGGGCCTTTATATATTTCAACACCTTGGCGGGCGAAGTTTACCCATTGCCGCCAGCAAACCGCCCCGCATCTTCGGCCGCACGCCGCAGCGCGCGGGATTTGTTGACGGTTTCCATATATTCCGCCTCTGGGTCGCTGTCATAAACGACGCCCCCGCCGGCCTGAATATACAGGGTTTCATCTTTCAAAACGGCAGTGCGCAGGCAGATGCACATATCCATTTCACCATTGGCCGCGAAATATCCCGCGCCGCCGCCATAGACACCGCGTTTTTCTGGCTCCAGCTCGTCGATAATCTCCATCGCGCGGACTTTGGGCGCGCCTGAAACCGTGCCTGCGGGCAGCCCTGCCAGAAGGGCCGAAAGCGCATCCTGCCCCTCTGCCAATTCCCCCACCACATTCGAGACAATATGCATCACATGGCTGTAGCGCTCTATGATGAATTCCTCTGTGGGCCGCACTGTGCCAATTTTTGCAACCCGCCCCACATCATTGCGCCCCAAATCCAGAAGCATCAGATGTTCTGCCAATTCTTTCTGATCGGCCAGCAAATCGGCTTCCAGTGCGCGGTCTTCCTCTGGGGTGACCCCGCGGGGGCGCGTGCCTGCAATGGGCCGGATTGTCACTTCACCGGCGCGCAGGCGCACCAGAATTTCTGGGCTTGCGCCAATAATCTGGAATGGCCCGCCGCTGGCGGTGAAATCAAAATAGAACATAAAGGGCGACGGGTTTGTGCGCCGCAGCGAGCGGTACAGCGCGAAGGGCGGCAGCGCAAAGCGCTGCGCCCAACGTTGCGAGGGCACAACCTGAAAGATATCGCCTGCGCGGATGTAATCCTTGGCGCGTTCCACGGCCTCCAGATAGGCGGATTTGTCAAAATTGGATTGCGGCGCGCCAATCGGGGCCGTATCGCTTTGCAACTCGCGCGGGGCTTGGGGCACACCGCGTTCCAGATCGCGCACGGCATCCATCACGCGCTCTGCGGCTTGCGCATAGGCCGCGCGTGCCGACAGGCCAGAGCCAACCCAAGCAGGAGAGACAACAGTCACCTCGCCCTTCACCCCGTCCAGCACCGCCACGACAGAGGGGCGCAGCATGACGGCATCGGGCACGCCAATGGGGTCGGGGTTGATATCTGGCAAATGTTCCACAAGGCGGATCATATCATAGCCCAGATAGCCAAACAGCCCGGCAGAGGCTGCGGGCAAACCCTCTGGCATCTCAATCCGGCTTTCGCCCAGAACGGCGCGCAGCGTATCCAGCGGGTTGCCCTCCAGCGGCTGCCATGCGTCCGGGTCAAAGCGCGAATCCCGGTTTATGCGGCTGGACGTGCCGCGACACTCCCAGATCAGATCGGGTTTCATCCCGATTATCGAATAGCGTCCCCGCACCTCGCCCCCGGTAACGGATTCCAGAATAAAGCTGTCACGGCTGGCGCCTGCCAGCTTCAGGTAAAGCGAAACTGGCGTATCCAGATCGGCAGCAAGACGCGCGAAAACAAGCTGGTTCTCGCCGCGCGCCCAGCCTGCCTCGAAACTTGCGAAATCAGGGGTTAACTGTGCCATCCCCGCCTCAGAAATTGGCCTGAACGGCATCAATCATTTGCTGATTGATCTGGATGGGCGTGGATTGGCGCAGGCTGGCGGCGAAATAGCCAAACAGGTCTTGTGCGATGCTTTGTTCCACCTGCACCTCCAGTGCCGCGCGCAGATTGGCCACATCTTCCAGCATCAGATCCGGGCTTGCGACCGCGTGAAGCTGAACAAGATAAATGCGGTTCGCCCCGTTGAAACTGCGTATCTCTCCCGGTTCCATGTCAAAGCCCAGCGCGACCAGTTCGCGCGGCAGATCCGGCAGGAAATCGGTGCGGCGCAGCCCGTCAAAGCGGATCGGGGCGATTGCGGTGTCCGCCTCTGTGCCGCTTTGGATGGCGCGTTCCAGATCCTCCGCCACAAGGCGCAGCCCGTCCAGAATCTGCTGGTTTTGCCAATCTGTGATCACTTGTGTGCGAATATCCTCCAGCGGGCGGGGCGCGGCGGGCAGGGCTTCGATGAATTCCAGCGCAAAGAGGCCGCCATCTTCCAGAAAGCCAATTTCCGCGAAATCGCCTGCATTCAGCCCTTGCGCGGCATTGCGCACACTTTCATAGGCGGCAATGCCTTCGGTCTGGCCGGGCCGCCATTCCAGCTGGCCTGACCGCATATCGGTTTCTTCTGCCAGTTGTGCGACAGTTGCGCCCCCGGCCAACAGATCTTCATAAAGATCATAGTCATCTGCCAAGACACGCCGCGCCAGATCGGAAAGTTGCTCTGCCTGCAAATCTTCGCGCACATCTTCAAAGCTTACTTCTTGCGCGGCCAGAATGGCATTCATGCGAAACAGCGCCGGGCCAAGCGAGGTTTCGACCGGGCCTGCGATGCCCGGCTCTGTCAGGGCAAAAACAGCCTCTGCCGCTGTCCCCAGATCGGCGCGGCTGACATCGCCCATATCGGTATCATCCAGCAACAACCCGCGCTCTGCCACCAACCCCTCGAAAGAGGTATCCCCTGCGGTGAGCCGCTCCAGTGCCGCTTCGGCGCTGGCCAGATCGGGAAAGACCAGACGCTCCACCAGCCGCCGTTCGGGTTGCGAGAATTGCGCCCGCCGCGCCTCATAGGCGGCGCGCAGGATATCTTCATCCACTTCAAGCGTATCCACCAGCATATCGGGTGTTATGATCGCATAGGCAATGCGCTTGCCCTCTGGCTGCATGTAGCGGTCTGTCTGCGCATCGTAGAAAGCCTGCAACGTGGCCGCGTCTGGTTGGCCCACAGGCTGGGGCAGATTGGCCGCTGTCAGGGTGGTTACAGAGATGTCACGCGTCTGCGCCTGATACTCCATCAGCGGGGTAACAATCAAATCTGGGGCCGATGCGCCGCCAATGACCGAAAGTTGCAAGATGGTGCGCGCCACATCCTCGCGGATTGTGGCTTCAAACTCGGCCTCATTCATGCCCGCATTTTGCAGGGCAAACCGATAGGCTTCGCGGTCTATCTGGCCATCAAGGCCCTGAAAGGCCGGGATTTGCATGATTTCGCGTTGCACGGTCGCGTCACCTGCGGAAACGCCCAGACGCGCGGCCTCGTTATCCAGCACGGCCGAGGTGACAAGCTGTTCCAGCACAAGCTGATCCATGCCAAACAGGCGGGCCTGTTCCATTGTGATGGGTTGCCCGAACTGGCCTTGCAGCGCGCGCAATTCGTTTTGCATGGCGCGGGCATATTGGTTGGCCGTGATCGCGCGATCCCCCACCGTGCCCACATTCTGCACACGGCCGCCAAAGCCTTCCACCCCAAAGCCCAACAGGCTAAGCGCGAGCAAGGCCATCAGAAAGGCTGCGGCCATGTTCTTTGCGCTCATTTTCTTCTTCGGCGGGTTCTTGGCCATGCGCTCTCTCTATGCTGTGCAAGTGGTGGGCGGATATCTTGGTGCTGTGTAAGCAAAGCCGCTTGCAGGGGCAAGCGTTCAGAGATCACGAATTTCGGCCAAACGCCGGGCAAGTTCTGCAATTCCGGCGCAATCGGCATTGGCAAAGGCAATCCGCAAATGGCGCGCGCCTTGCGTGTCACCTGCGGGGCCAAACATCGATCCGGGCAGAACCAACACCCCTGCCGCGCGCACCAGATGACGGGCAAGGGTTTCGGCCTCTTGCGCGAAGGGATGCGCCACATAGCCGAAATAGGCCCCGCTGCCGCGCAAGTGCCAGCCGTCCAAACACTGAAATGCCCTGACAAGGGCCGCGCGTCTGCGCAGGATTTCGGCACGCTCTCCGACCAGCCATGCGCGCAGGTTCTCCAGCCCCCAAAGGGCCGCGCGCTGGCCAAGCCCGGTGGGACAAATGGTCATGCTATCCAGAAATTTCTCGATCTCGCGCAGCCGTGCCGGGCTGGTGGCAATAGCGCCTACCCGGTGGCCCGTAAGGCGGTAGGCTTTGGAAAAGCTGTAAAGATGGATGACAACATCCTGCCAGTCAGGATCTGTGAACAGATCATGCGGGGCATCGGGGCTTGCGTGAAAATCGCGGTAGGTTTCATCAAGGATCAGGGCCAAGCCCCGCTTGCGTGCCAGATCACGAAAGGCGGCAATCAGGGCCGGGGGGTATTCTGCCCCTGTGGGGTTGTTCGGCGTGACCAGAACAATCGCGCGGGTGCGCGGCGTGATAAGCTGTGCAGCCTGTTCAGGGCAAGGCAGCATATCCGGCCCGCAGGGCAGGGGCTGAGGGGTAATGCCGTTCATCTTTAGCCACATCGCATGATTGAAATACCACGGCACTGGCAAGATGACCCCATCACCGGGGCTGGCAAGGCTGGCGATTGCGGCGCAAAAGGCTTGATTGCACCCTGATGTGATCGCGATATTGGCTGCGTCTATTATCCCGCCGTAAATCGCGGTCATCTGTGTGGCGAGGGCGGCGCGCAGCGCAGGCAGGCCCAGAACCGGGCCATAGATATGGGTGGCCGGATCTGCCAGCGCGGCAATCATTGCGTCTTGCAGGGGCGCGGGCGGGGGCAAGACAGGTGCGGCCTGGCTTAGGTTAAGGAGTGGGCGCTCTGGTGTGAATTCCACCCCTTCCAGCCAGCGGCGGGCTTCCATCACAGGGGGGGCAGGGGTTGCGGCAAGGGCCGGGGCGATCAGCATGGGGCATGTCCTCATCCGGGGTTGCGGCACGCTATCTTGCAGGGGCGCGCATGGTCAATCGTGAAAGGCCGTTGAGTTTGCCCGCGCCGCATGGCAGAGGGGCGGTATGCTGTCTTATCAACATCTCTATCATGCCGGAAATCTGGCCGATCTGCACAAACATGCACTGCTTGCATGGGTGCTGGAGTATATGACGGCCAAGGACAAGCCGCTCAGCTATATTGAAACCCATGCCGGGCGCGGGCTGTATGCGCTGGATGCCCCGGAAGCGCAGAAGACAGGCGAGGCGCAAGCCGGTATTTTGCGGCTGGAACAGGGCTTTGCCCCCGATCACCCTTACCGGCGCGCAATCGCGGCCACGCGCGCAGTGTATGGGCCTGCGGCCTATCCCGGATCGCCGCTGATTGCCGCGCATTTGCTGCGCCCGCAAGACGGGCTGACACTGGCCGAATTGCACCCGCAGGAATTTGCGGCCCTTTATCAGGCGAGGGCGGGGCATCGCGCCCATTTGCGCCATGCTGACGGGTTGGAACTGGCGCTTGCGCTTTGTCCACCTACCCCGCGCCGGGGCGTGCTGATGATAGACCCCTCTTATGAGGTGAAAAGCGATTATGTGACCCTGCCCAAACTTGTAACCGATATCCGGCGCAAGTGGAATGTTGGGGTTATCATGCTGTGGTATCCTGTGTTGCTGTCAGAACCCCATGCGCCCATGCTGGCCAGCCTTGCGGCACAGCACCCTGATCTTGCCGTGTTTGAAACCCGCTTTCCGCCCATCCGAGAGGGCCACCGCATGATCGGCTCTGGCCTTGCGGTGCTCAACGCCCCTTGGGGCATGGCGGAAGAAGCGCGCCGCATTGATGCACTGATCCGCGCGGGGCAGGGTTAGGGCCTGCGGGCAAGCTATCTGCGCCCGGCCCTGCAACCGTCCAGCGCCATATGTTGAATCGGGCCTGTGCCGTGATTTCGCTGGTTGGCAGCCCCGGACAGGCAATTTCGCGGCAAAATACCGCTTTTGGCCCAGCTAATCGCGGCATTCTCTGCGCCAAACGCTTGTCACAGCCCCTGCTTGCCCCTATAGAGCGGGCATTCAAGATGACCGGCAGGTCACACGGCCAGTAAGAACAGGGTCGGGCGCAAGCTGCGACCTTTTGTGTTTGATGTTCTTCAGGTGTGATGCTGCGGCTTTTGATGCAAACCCAAAGACCGGCGGAGGCAACCGCCCGGCCAGCAACATGACCCAAAGGAACCAGATTTATATGTGCGCTAAAACAACTATGGAAGAATTCGAGGCCCTGCTGAACGAGAGCCTTGAAATGGACACGCCCGATGAAGGCAGTGTTGTTACCGGCAAGGTTATCGCCATCGAGGCAGGCCAGGCCATTATCGATGTCGGCTACAAGATGGAAGGCCGCGTTGATCTGAAAGAATTCGCAAATCCCGGCGAGGCCCCGCAAGTTGCCGTGGGCGATGAGGTGGAAGTCTATCTTGAGCGCGTGGAAAACTCGCGCGGAGAGGCTGTTGTCAGCCGCGAGAAGGCCCGCCGCGAAGCTGCATGGGATCGTCTGGAAAAAGCCTATGCCGATGAAGCGCGCGTTGACGGCGCGATCTTTGGCCGCGTCAAGGGCGGTTTCACAGTGGATCTGGGCGGCGCAGTGGCGTTTTTGCCCGGCTCTCAGGTAGATGTGCGCCCCGTGCGCGATGCTGGCCCGCTGATGGGCCTCAAGCAGCCCTTCCAGATTCTGAAAATGGATCGTCGTCGCGGCAATATCGTTGTCTCGCGCCGCGCCATTCTGGAAGAAAGCCGCGCCGAACAGCGCGCCGAAGTCATTGGCAAGCTGGCCGAAGGGCAGATCGCCGATGGTGTGGTCAAGAATATCACCGAATATGGTGCATTCGTTGATCTGGGCGGTGTTGATGGTCTGCTTCATGTGACCGATATGGCATGGCGCCGCGTGAACCACCCGTCCGAGGTCGTGACCATTGGCGAGACGATCAAGGTGCAGGTCATCAAGATCAACAAGGACACACACCGCATTTCGCTGGGTATCAAGCAGCTTCAGGCCGATCCGTGGGATTCGGTTGAAGTGCAATATGCGCTTGGCACTGTCCATAAAGGCCGCGTGACCAATATCACCGATTACGGCGCATTCGTAGAACTGGAAGCTGGCGTTGAAGGGCTTGTCCATGTCTCTGAAATGAGCTGGACAAAGAAAAACGTCCATCCCGGCAAGATCGTGTCCACCTCGCAGGAAGTGGATGTCATGGTGCTGGAGATTGATGGCGCGAAACGCCGTGTCAGCCTTGGCCTGAAACAGACGCAGCGCAACCCATGGGAAGTGTTTGCCGAAAGCCACCCTGTTGGCAGCCAGATTGAAGGCGAGATCAAGAACATCACCGAATTCGGTCTGTTCGTTGGCCTTGAAGGCGATATCGACGGGATGGTGCACCTCTCTGACATCAGCTGGGATCAGCGCGGCGAAGAGGCCATTCAGGATTTCCGCAAGGGCGACATGGTCAATGCCGTTGTTTCGGAAGTGGATGTCGAGCGTGAGCGCATTTCGCTGTCCATCAAGGCGCTGGAGAATGACAACTTCTCCGATGCGGTTGAGGGCGTGAAGCGCGGTGCGATTGTCACCTGTGAAGTGACTGCCATCGAAGAAGGCGGCATCGAGGTTGAATATAACGGCATGAAGAGCTTCATCCGCCGTTCCGATCTGGCTCGTGACCGCGCCGACCAGCGCCCAGAGCGTTTCCAGGTGGGTGACAAGATTGATGCCCGTGTGACCAGCGTTGACAGCAAAACCCGCCGTCTGGGCCTGTCGATTAAGGCACGCGAAATTGCCGAAGAAAAAGAAGCGGTAGAGCAGTATGGCTCTTCCGATGCAGGTGCAAGCCTTGGGGATATCCTTGGGGCCGCGCTGAAAGACCGCAACTGATCGCGTCTTGCAACGCGCTTAGCGCATAATAAGAAAACCCCGGCCCTGTGCCGGGGTTTTTGCTTTGCTGCGGCGGCTGTTGGCAAGGATGGTCTATAATTCCTTGTTTCTTCGCGTTAGATTTGCGCATATAGTCGCTTGATAATAGCCAGAACGCCCGCCAAGGGTGAGGGCGTCCGACCGGGGGTAACAACGCATGATCCGTTCAGAACTGATCCAGATAATCGCAGATGAAAACCCGCATCTCTATCAGCGAGATGTCGAGCGGATTGTAAACACGGTCTTTGGTGAGATTACCGAAGCTCTCGCCCGTGGCGAGCGCGTGGAACTGCGCGGCTTTGGCGCCTTCTCGGTGAAGAAGCGCGATTCCCGCACCGGGCGCAATCCGCGCACGGGCGAGAGCGTGGCCGTAGAGGCGAAGGCCGTTCCCTTTTTCAAAACTGGCAAGCTGTTGCGCGACCGGTTGAACGGGCTGGAGGGCTAAAGCCACATGATTGCATATCTGCGCTATGGGTTTGCGGCGGTGATCGCCGTTATCTTTGTAACCGTGGCTGTTGCCAATCGCGCCATTGTGGAAATCAAGCTCTTGCCTGATGCGCTGGCGGCCTTGCTGGGGTTTAATTTCAGCCTTGCATTGCCGGTTTTCCTGTTGCTGGGGCTGGCGATCGTGCTGGGGCTGTTGCTGGGCTTTATCTGGGAATGGTTCCGCGAGCATGGCTACCGCGCCGAGGCTGCGAAACTGCGCCGCGAAACGGCCAGCATGCGCGCAGAGCTTCAGCGCGCCGAGAAAGTGGCGCCGCAAATGCGCAAGGACGATGTGCTTGCCTTGGTCGAGAGTAAGTGACCCGGCGTTATGTCTGATCCGGTTCATGTGAAAATCTGCGGCGTGACCAGCGCCGCAGCGGTGTCAGAGGCTGTGACCGCAGGCGCGCGGTATCTGGGGTTTAATTTCTACCCGCCATCGCCGCGCTACCTGACGCCGGATAATGCGCGCGCCCTGATGCTTGATGTGCCAGAGGGCGTGGCGAAAGTGGCGCTGGTTGTTGATCCGTCAGATGATGCTCTTGCCGCGCTCTTGGCCGATTTGCCAGTGGATTTCTTGCAACTTCATGGCCATGAAAGCCCGGCGCGCGTCATGGAAATTCGCGCGCGGTATGGCTTGCCGATCATTAAGGCTGTGGGCATTGCAGATGCCGAAGATCTGGCGGCGCTGGAGGACTATCTTTCTGTCAGTGACCAGATTTTGGTAGATGCCAAGCCTGCCAAAGGGGCTGCACTGCCGGGCGGAAACGGCTTGGCGTTTGATTGGCGGTTGCTGCAAGGGCGGCACTGGCCACGCCCATGGCTATTGGCCGGGGGGTTGACGGCGCAAAATGTGGCCGCAGCGATCCGCCTGACGGGGGCGCGGCAGGTTGATGTTTCGTCCGGGGTGGAAAGCGCACCGGGCATAAAAGACCCCGCCGCCATGCGCGCCTTTGTTGCGGCGGCTCAATCCGAAAGCACTACTGCACAGGTGTAGCCAGCGCCTAGCCTGTCGCCATTTCGGGGATTGGGCGTGCCAGAAAGCCTGCCTCTTTGGTGTCTGCACTGCATTTTGCAGGCAGTCGCGGGCCATCCATGCTGAGCAGCGCATCCAAGCCCGAATTGCAGGACACAAGATCCGAGAGATACAAGTCGTCCAGCGCGGAATAAAACGCCTCTACCGCACGGGCCAGATGGGGGCGCATGATGCAATGGGCTTTCAGGGGGCAGGTATTGTGATCTGAAAAGCACTCGATAAAGGGCAACTCGGATTCGAAGGTTCGAAATACTGCCCCCACGCTGATTGATGACGCTTGGCGCGCCAGATGAAACCCGCCATGCCGCCCGCGCAACGTGGTGATGAATCCTTCTTGCGCAAGCTTGTTGATAACCTGCGCCAGATGATTTTCAGAGGCATTCACCGCGCTTGCAGCATCTTGCTTCCGCACAAGCCTGTCTTTGTTCACGGCGCAGAACATCAGGGTACGAAGTGCGAGATTTGTTCGTGTTGTCAGTCGCATAAATATCTCTCCTCATGCGCCACGGGCGCTACGTCCGTATGCAGAAATCTGTCCCTCAGATAGGCAATATCGGCGCTTTTCGCCTGCGCAGCCTTGATCCGTATCAATAAGGCGGGGTGGCGGCTGTGTTATTTTGCCGCAGCGGCAGAGGGCGGGAGTTTGATGTGGATCAAAGATGCTAATATGAAAATGTAAGATTATGAATATATGTATGCTATGTTGGGGAGGAGCGCATGATTGATTTGGAAAAGATCGTAGCCAGCCGCCGGGGCTTTATGGGCCTTGCGGGCGCGGGCGGTGCGGCCTTGGCCTTCGGGGCAGGCAGCGCCGAGGCTGCGAAAGTGCGCACCAGCGCGCGCATCCTGATCCTGGGTGCAGGCGCGGGCGGTGCTGCGATTGCCAATCGTCTGTCAGAGCGCCTGGAGGGTGCACAGATTACAGTGCTGGATGGCCGGCCCCAGCATTGGTATCAGCCGGGCTTCACGCTGATTGCAGCAGGGTTGCGCAAGGCGGATTATTCCATTTCGTCGACCACGCAATGGTTGCCGCGCGGGATCACCTATATCAACGAATTTGCCGCAGAGATTGATCCTGAGGCCAATCGCGTTGTCACCACCGGCGGGCAGCGCATAGACTATGATTATATGATCGTGGCCACCGGGCTTGTGCTGGATTGGGAGGCGATTGAGGGCTTTGATCTGTCCATGGTCGGGCCTGAAACCGGGATTTCGGCGCATTATGCCAGCCCGGAGATGGCCGAGAAAAGCTGGCACGCCCTCGACAAATTCACCGATGAGGGCGGCATTGGCCTGTTTGGCCGCCCCGCGACCGAGATGAAATGCGCCGGCGCGCCGCTCAAGATCACGTTTCTTGCTGAAGATATCGCGACGCGCAAAGGCAACCGCAACAAGGTAGAGCTGATCTATAACTCTCAGGCCGACAATCTCTTTGGTGTGCCTGTGGTGGATCACCGCGTCCGGCAATTATTTGATGACCGGGATATCACCTATCGCTGGAAACATGTGCTCAAGGCCGTGGATGCGGGCGCAAAAACCGCCACCTTTGCGACGCCCGATGGCGATGTGACCAGTGATTATGATTTCATCAATGTCATCCCGCCGCAACGCGCCCCGCAGGTGGTGCGCGAGTCCGGCCTGTCATGGGCAGATAAATGGACGGATCAGGGCTGGATCGAGGTGGATCAATCCACGCTGCGCCACCTGCGCTATGCCAATATCTTTGGTATTGGCGATATTAACGGCGTGCCCAAGGGCAAAACCGCGGCAAGTGTGAAATGGCATCAGCCCGTGGTTGAGGATCATCTGGTCAGCGAGATTGCAGGGCGCGCGGGCACCAAGACCTTTGAGGGATATACCTCTTGTCCGCTGATCACCCGGATTGGCCGCGCCATGCTGATCGAGTTCGATTACAAGAACCACCTTGTCCCGTCTTTCCCCGGCGTGATTGCGCCTTTGGAAGAGTTGTGGATTTCCTGGCTTATGAAGGAAGTCGCGCTGAAAGCCACATATAACGCGATGTTGCGTGGCCGCGCCTGAGACAAAGCCGGGGGCTGCCGCCCCCGGACCCCCGCGGATATTTGGGCCAAGATGAATGACAGGCCTTTTGCGTAAAGGAAAAGACGATGGAAAGCTTGAGTTTGACGACCGTTCTTGCGGTGTTTGAGGAAATGTTCGGGCGCGGGCTGTTTTGGGTGATGGTGCTGGTGGCGGCGGCGATAACCATGGCTTATCTTTATGTGTTGATCCGTGACCGCTCTATGTCGATGCGGAAATTTTTGCTTGCGCAGGTATCCATGCCCTTTGGGGGGATTGCCGCAGTCCTGTTCGTGATGGTGATGACGAATTCCGGCTTTCGCGATATTGGCGGGCCGATTGACTGGCTGGTTTTGCTGGGTGTTTTCGCGGCCGGGGCTGTGGGTTTTGCGATCTTGGTCTATGTGGGGCAATCGCTGGTGCGTGGGACATCTGCAAAAATCTGAGCATGTCTTGCCTGTGATATCATCTGCGCGCCTGCATGCGCGGGGCATATGCCGGGTGCCGTCTGCGCCTTTCCCTTTGGGGGGGCGCGGGCGCTTGTTTTTAGGCTTGGCTTGGCAGGGCGGAGAAGATAGGTCTTGGCGCATGAGTTGCTTGACCTGCGCCCTTTGCTGCTGCATTTGCCGCTAAGTTTCTTGGCGGTTGGTCTTGTGACAGGTTTCCATGTCTGACAGCACCTTCCGCCGGGCCTTGGCCTGAGAGGATGGCATGACCGAGATCAGATTGCACAATTCGCGCACGCGCAAGAAAGAAGTCTTTGCGCCGATCGCGCCTGAAAATGTGCGGATGTATGTCTGTGGCCCGACGGTCTATGACCGCGCGCATCTGGGCAATGCGCGCCCGGTTGTGGTGTTTGATGTGCTGTATCGGTTGTTGCGCCATGTCTATGGTGCCGAGCATGTCACCTATGTGCGCAATTTCACCGATGTTGATGACAAGATCAACGCGCGGGCGCGTTCCATGCAGGCAGCAGGCGATACCCGGCCGTTGAATGCGATCATCCGCGCGCTGACTGATGAGACGATTGCCTGGTATCACGCCGATATGGACGCGCTTGGGGCGCTGCGCCCCAGCCAAGAGCCGCGCGCGACAGAATATATCGTGCAGATGGTGGCGATGATTGCGGGCTTGATCGCGCGTGGTCATGCCTATGAGGCCGAGGGCCATGTGCTGTTTGATGTGCGCTCTTACCCTGATTATGGCGCGTTGTCGGGGCGCTCTGTTGATGACATGATCGCGGGCGCACGCGTGGAGGTGGCCCCTTACAAGCGCGACCCGATGGATTTTGTGCTCTGGAAGCCTTCAAGCGCCGAAGAGCCGGGTTGGGACAGCCCCTGGGGCCGGGGGCGGCCGGGCTGGCATATTGAATGTTCGGCCATGAGCCATGATTTGCTTGGCCCTGCCTTTGATATTCATGGCGGCGGGATTGATCTGCAATTTCCCCACCATGAGAATGAGATTGCACAGAGTTGCTGCGCCCATCCGGGGGCGGGCTTTGCCAATTTCTGGCTGCATAATGAAATGGTGCAGGTGGAGGGCAAGAAGATGTCCAAGTCTCTGGGCAATTTCTTTACGGTGCGGGATTTGCTGGAAAGTGGTTTGCCTGGATGGATTGGTGTTCCGGGCGCGGTCATTCGGTATGTGTTTCTATTGACGCACTACAGAAAACCGATGGATTGGCGTCAGGCGACTGCTTTGACCGCCAAGCGCCGGTTGGACATTTGGACATCAGAGATTGAACCAAACAAGGCGCTAGAGAGGGAATTTCAAAAAGATCGTGATGCGTTTGTGCGATCGTTTGTCGATCCTGCTGTCGTAGAAGCGCTAGCTGACGATCTGAACACGTCGAGTGCGCTAACGGCCCTCGTTGCTACCGGAAAGAAATTAGAGGGATTGAACCGTGCGAGTCTCTATAGCGATGAGATAGAACTTGCCCAGCGACAGCTTGTGGCAGGGTGTTATCTTGTCGGGATCGACCTATTCAAATACCTTTCAAATGGTGTCCAGCGAGCTTGGGATCTTGCGGATTATGCGCAAAAGCTAACGTTGCTTCGCGAAACAGCTTTGCAAACAAAGGACTTTTCCGGTATCGATGCCCTCAAATCCATACTGCTTGATGCGGGGGCAGAGGTCCGAATGAGCAAGTCAAGTATCGAAGTTGTCCCCGGTCCCAACTTCGACCCCTCCAAACTGGACGCCCTCAAATGACCCCGTCACCTGTATGTGCAACAGAGGGCAGCGCTTGGACCGCGCGGGACGGAAGCGAAGCGCCCGCGTCGCACCAAAGGTGCGCACCTTTTGCGCGACGCGGGGGCAGGTTGGGCGCTTCACGTTTTGCTGGCGAAACGGGCGGGACTGCTGATACCGGGCGCACCCACCGGAAGGGCCACCCATGACCCGCGAGCGCCTCACCCTTTATGACACCACACTCCGCGATGGCCAGCAAACGCAGGGCGTGCAATTCTCGACTGCTGAAAAGCACCAGATCGCGGCGATGCTGGATCAGCTTGGGGTGGATTATATCGAAGGTGGCTGGCCCGGTGCAAACCCGACGGATAGCGAGTTTTTCGCCGCGAAACCGCAGACGAGGGCAACCCTCACCGCCTTTGGCATGACCAAGCGCGCGGGCCGCTCTGCCGGGAATGATGATGTGCTGGCGGCGGTGCTGAATGCGGGCACGCTGGCGGTGTGCCTTGTGGGCAAGACCCATGATTTCCATGTGACCACCGCGCTTGGGATCACGCTGGAAGAGAATATCGAGAATATCCGCGCCTCTATCGTGCATTGTGTGGCGCAACAGCGCGAGGCGCATTTTGACGCCGAGCATTTCTTTGACGGCTACAAGGCCAATCCTGACTATGCGCTAAAGGCACTGCATGCCGCCCATGACGCCGGGGCGCGTTGGGTGGTGTTATGCGATACAAATGGCGGGACGCTGCCAAGCGAAATTCACGCCATTACGCGGGCGGTGATACAGAGTGGAATACCCGGCGCCCATCTGGGTATTCATTGCCATGATGATACGGGCCAGGCCGTGGCCTGTTCACTGGCGGCGGTAGAGGCAGGCGCGCGCCAGATACAGGGCACGCTGAACGGGCTGGGGGAACGCTGCGGCAATGCCTCTCTCACCACGCTTATCCCCACCTTGCTGCTCAAACCTGCCTATGCTGAACGCTTTGAAACGGGGGTAAGCCCGGAGGCGCTGCAAGGTTTGCTGCGGATTTCGCGCAGGCTGGATGATATCCTCAACCGCGTGCCGTTGCGTTCCATGCCCTATGTGGGGGCCTCTGCCTTCGCGCACAAGGCGGGGCTGCATGCCAGTGCGATCCAGAAAGACCCCAGCACCTATGAGCATATTGACCCCGCATCTGTGGGCAATGTGCGGATTGTGCCGATGTCCAATCAGGCCGGGCAGTCCAATCTGCGGATGCGGCTGGAAGATATGGGCATTGCGGTTGAAAAGGGCGATGCGCGGCTGGGGGCAATTCTGGACACAATCAAGGCGCGCGAGGATGAGGGTTATGCCTATGACAGCGCGCAGGCCAGTTTTGAATTGCTGGCGCGGCGCGCTTTGGGGCAAGTGCCAGAGTTTTTTGAGGTCAAGCGCTACCGCGTGACAGTCGAGCGGCGCAAGAACAAGTATAATCAGATGATCTCGTTGTCCGAGGCGGTGGTCGTGGTCAAGATCGGGGATGAGAAGAAGCTCTCTGTCTCTGAATCCATGGATGCCGAAGGGCATGACCGTGGCCCTGTCAATGCGCTGTCCAAAGCGCTGGCCAAAGATCTTGGCCCTTATCAGGCCGCGATTGATGATATGAAGCTGGTGGATTTCAAAGTGCGGATCACCCAAGGGGGCACAGAGGCTGTCACCCGTGTTATCATCGATTCTGAAGATGGGCAGGGGCGGCGCTGGTCAACAGTCGGGGTCTCGCCCAATATTGTGGATGCGAGCTTCGAGGCGCTGCTGGATGCCGTGACATGGAAACTTTTGCGCGATGGGGCGGCGGAATGGACGAAGTAACACCGGATGAGGCTTTTCTGACCGTCTATAGCGATCTGGCGCGCGAAGGGCCGGGCATGCCTGCGGATGTGGCATGGGCACTCTATGTGGCCGGCACACCCACGGCGGGGCGGATCATGGATGCGGGCTGCGGCTCTGGCGCGGATACGGTGACTTTGGCCAAGGAACGCCCTGCCGCGCAGATAGAGGCTGTCGAACAGATTGGCCAATATGTTGCGGCCGCGCAAAAGCGCTGCGCACCTTTTGGCGCGCGGGTGCAGGTGCGTCAGGGCGATATGGCGCAAATCACCGGGCCATATGACCTGATCTGGTGTGCAGGGGCGTTGTATTTTCTGGGCGTGACAGAGGGCTTGCGGCAGTGGCGCAATGCGCTGGCACCGGGCGGGGCTGTGGCGTTTTCCGAAGCCTGCCTGTTGCCCAATCCCTCGGCCAATGCGCTGGCCTTCTGGTCACAATACCCGCAAGTCACGAATGCCGAAGGCATTCGCGCGCGGGTGGCGGCGGCGGGCTATCGCAGTCTGGGCGAGCGTATGGTCATCGGCGCGCCGTGGGAGGCCTATTACACCTCCATGTCCGCGCGCATTGCGGCACTGCGCCCTACCGCCCAAGGCAGCCTGCGCGATGCGCTGGACGAGGCAGAGGCCGAAATCACACGCTGGAAGGCCGCGCCTTCGGAAATCGCCTATCTGCTGATGGTGGTCGCGCCGGAATGACAGCTTTGGCCGAAATGGTGCGCGCGGGCGATCCTGACCGCTACGCCGCAACTCTGGCCGCACCTCTCGCCGCGCAGCAAAAGCTGTGGCCGCTTTATGCGTTCAATCTGGAAATCGCGCGTGCGCCTTGGGCCACGCGTGAACCGATGATTGCGGAAATGCGGCTGCAATTCTGGGCCGATGTGCTGGATGATATCGCCGCAGGCAAACCCGCGCGCGCCCATGAGGTTGCCGCGCCCTTGTCTGCGCTTTGGCAGGAGGCCGAATTGCCGGTGGCCCTGGGCCATGACATGATCGCTGCGCGGCGATGGGATATCTATCGCACCCTTTTTGCCGATGCGGCCGCGCTGGAGGCCCATCTGGATGCCAGCAGCGGCGCGCTGATGTGGCTGGCGGCACAAGTGTTGGGCGCGGGGGCAGGGGCCGAGGCTGCGGTGCGCGCCATGGGGTTTGCAGCGGGGCTTGCAAATTGGTTTGTGGCTGTCCCGGAATTGCACGCGCGCGGTTGTCCTGCGCTGCCTGATCGCAGTGATGCGGCCATTCGGGGGCTGGCGGAACTGGGGCTTGCACGGCTGGCACAGGCGCGGGGCGCGCGCGCGCAAGTGCCGCCCATGGCCGCGCCTGCGCTTTTGGTGGGCTGGCAGGCCGGTGGCATTTTGGCGCGTGCGGCCAAATTCCCGGCGCTGGTGCGTGAGGGGGGATTATACCCCACGGAATTCAGACGCCGGGGCGGCTTGATGTTGCGCGCGGTTTCCGGGCGCTGGTAGGCCCGCACGCGCGTTCACGCAGTTGCGACAAAAACCGCCCGTGCGCGCGCCGAAATGGCCCCCCATCCGCCTTGCCATTATGCGCCCCTGCCAGTAGGGTGCGCGCAAATTTGCCCCCGTTCGGGGGCGGTAAACATGCCCTTTCAACCGGGGCCATAACTGACAGGAGCTTTCATGTTCGTCACCCCTGCTTATGCGCAAGATGCCGGTGCTGCCGGTGGTCTGATTTCGATCATCCCGTTCATTCTGATTTTTGTGATCATGTATTTCCTGCTGATCCGCCCCCAGCAAAAGAAGATGAAAGAACATCAGGCCATGGTCTCTGCCCTGCGCCGGGGGGATCAGGTTGTCACCCAAGGCGGGATCATCGGCAAGGTGGTCAAGGTCAAGGAAGATGGCGAAGCTGAAATAGAGATTGCCGAGGGCGTGAAAGTGCGCGTTCTGAAATCGACCATCGCCAATGTGATTTCAAAGACAGAGCCTGCCGCGAAAGAGTGAGGCGGGTTGCCCCTCTCTCCAGCCCTGCCTGATACCAAACCGGGAGCCTGCCCCTGATGCTGCAAATACCAATGTGGAAGCGCATTCTGATTTGGGGAACCTGCGCGCTCGCACTCCTCTTTGCGATGCCGAACCTGTTTTATGAGCGTGCAGAGCGCCATAATGACGCCGTGGCGCAGCTTGCGGCAGGGCAGGCAGGCGCGGCGCTGGATGCCGATCTTGCGGCCTGGCCCGCATTCCTGCCGTCTTTTCTGGTCAATCTGGGGCTTGATCTGCGCGGCGGGGCACATCTGCTGGCCGAGGTGCGGGTGGCGGATGTCTATGCCGACCGCATTGATGGCATGTGGCCCGGTGTGCGCGACCGTCTGGCGCGCGAACGTGCGCTGGTGGGTGCCGTCCGGCGGATGCCTTCGGATGATCCGGGCGAATTGCGCGTGCGCATTGCCAATCAGGATGCCTTGGCCGAAGCAGCGGCATTTGTGCGCGAATTGGCACAGCCCACACAATCCATGGCCGGTTTTGGGCAATCCAATGATCTGGAAGTGCGGGTTGAAGGCGAAGAGATCGTTGTCACCCTTTCAGAGGCCGAGCGCATGGCCACGGATGAGCGCACTATGCGCCTGTCCTTGGAAATCATCCGTCGCCGTGTGGACGAGGCCGGCACGCGCGAGCCAACCATCCAGCGGCAAGGCGCAGACCGTATTCTCATTCAGGTGCCGGGGATCGGCTCTGCCGAAGAGCTGAAGGCGCTGATTGGCACAACTGCGCGGTTGACCTTTCATCCCGTTGTCAGCGTTACGTCCAACCCCGAAGACGTGCCGGGCCCGCGGCAGGTGATATACCCCTCCATGGACGAGCCGGGGGTTTTCTATGTTCTGGATCAAACACCTGTCGTCACCGGCGAGCAACTGGTGGATGCCCAGCCAAGCATGGATCAGAATAACCGCCCCGCCGTCAGCTTCCGCTTCAACCCTGCGGGGGGCCGCGCCTTCGGGCTGTATACGGCAGAGAATATCGGCAATCCTTTCGCCATCGTGCTGGATGGCGAGGTCGTCTCTGCCCCTGTGATCCAAAGCCATATTCCCGGCGGCTCTGGCATCATCACCGGGCGCTTCACGGTGGAAGATACCAGCCGCCTGGCGGTGTTGCTGCGCGCAGGCGCGCTACCGGCAGAGATGGATTTTCTGGAAGAGCGCACCGTCGGCCCCGAACTGGGCCAAGACAGTATTGATGCGGGCAAGATTGCGGCCATCGTGGCGATGGTTGCCGTCTTGGGCTTCATGGTCGCGACCTATGGCATTTTCGGGATTATCGCCAATATCGCGCTTATCCTGAATGTGGCCATGATATTTGCGCTGCTCTCTTTGATCGGGGCCACGCTGACATTGCCGGGCATAGCCGGGATCGTGCTGACGATCGGGATGGCGGTGGATGCCACGGTGCTGATTTTCGAGCGGATACGCGAGGAAATGCGCAGTGCCAAAGGGCCAGCCCGCGCGATTGAATTGGGATATGAAAAGGCGCTCTCTGCCATTCTGGATGCCAATATCACCACCTTTATCACCGCCCTGATCCTGTTCGCCATGGGCTCTGGCCCTGTGCGCGGCTTTGCTGTCACGCTTGGTTTGGGGATCATCACTTCCGTTTTCACTGCGCTTTTGGTCACGCGGTTGATGATGGTCATGTATTTCGAGCGTCGTCGCCCGAAAACTCTTGCGATCTGAGGGGGTTGCTGATGCGTCTTAAGATGGTTCCAGATGATACGACGCTGGATTTCTTTCGTCATTCGCGGCTGACATTTGGCGCTTCCGCGCTTGCGATGGTGCTGTCAGTGATTGTGTTTTTTACGATGGGGCTGAATTTCGGGATTGATTTCCGGGGCGGCACATCCATCCGAACAGAGGCTCAGGCCCCTGTGGATATCGGTGCCTACCGCGCCGCGATTGTGCCGCTTGGCTTTGGCGATGTCGCGATTACAGAGGTGTTTGACCCCAGTTTCGGCCCCGACCGCAATGTGGCCATGGTGCGCATTCAGGCGCAGGAAGGGGTAGAGGCCATCACGCCAGAGCAGATCAACACGGTGCGCGAGGCATTGGTGGCCGTTGATCCCTCGCTGGTTTTTGCAGCGGTGGAATCTGTCGGGCCAAAAGTTTCCGGCGAGTTGATCCGCTCTGCTGTCATCTCTGTCGTGTTGGCGCTGGCGGCTGTGCTGTTCTACATCTGGTTGCGGTTTGAATGGCAATTCTCTGTCGGCGCGGTTGCAGCGCTGGTGCATGATGTGGTTCTGACAATCGGGATTTTCAGCTTGCTGCAAATCCGGTTTGATCTGGCCATCATCGCGGCCTTGCTGACGATTGTGGGCTATTCGCTGAACGATACAGTGGTCGTTTTCGACCGCGTGCGCGAAAACCTGATAAAGTTCAAGAAGCGCCCGATTGTAGAGGTGTTGAACCTGTCGATCAATGACACCCTGTCGCGCACGGTGATGACATCTGTGACCACGCTTTTGGCGCTTTTGGCGCTGTTTGCCCTTGGCGGCGATGTGATCCGGGGCTTTGTTTTTGCAATGATCTGGGGGGTTATTGTCGGGACATATTCTTCGGTATTCGTGGCCTCTGCGGTGCTGTTGCGCCTTGGGGTGAAGCGCGATTGGTCAAAGAATTCGGGCGATACTGCGGGCACGCAATTCGGTGTGAAGGAAAGCTGACATGCGCCTGAGCGAGATTGATTTTGGCGCGGCCCAACCGGTAGAGGGGTATGGCCCGGATTTCTTTCGCATCGGGGGTGTTGCCCATCCCGCGCCACTGCTGATCGTGCCCGGTGCCGTGCGCCCTTGGGGCGGCTACGCGGATGCAGAGGCGCTGCTTGCGCTGGCGGGACAGGTGGATGTGCTGTTCATTGGCACGGGTGGCACGATTGCGCATATCCCCGCCGCCCTGCGGAACCAGTTGGAAGCGGCTGGTCTGGGGGTGGAAAGCATGGATAGCCCCGCTGCTTGCCGCACCTACAACGTGCTGCTGTCAGAAGCGCGGCGCGTGGCGCTTGCTGTCTTGCCCGTGGGCTGATTGCGGGGTGCAGGCATTGGGCAGCATAGGACGGGCAGGGCGAACATGCTGAGGGTTCATAATCTGGCCTGTGCGCGGGGTGGGCTGCCCTTGCTGGAAGGGGTGAGTTTCGCACTTGCCCCCGGTCAGGCACTGGTGCTGCGCGGCCCGAATGGTTGCGGCAAGACCACGCTTTTACGCTGCGTGGCCGGGCTGCAACCGGCGCTTGCCGGCCAGATTGCTGCGCCACCCGATAGCATTGCCTATGCCGCCCATGCCGATGGCATAAAATCCACCCTGACAGTGGCTGAGAATCTGGAATTCTGGGCCGCGATCTATGGCACTGCCGGGATTGCAAAGGCGTTGGAGCGGATGAACCTGAAGGCATTATCAACGCGGGCGGCGCAAAACCTGTCTGCGGGGCAGAAACGCAGGCTGGGGCTGGCGCGGCTGATGGTCACAGGGCGGCCCGTCTGGGTGCTGGATGAACCCACTGTCTCGCTGGATCACGCCTCTGTCGCGCTATTTGGCGATGTCGTGCGCGCCCATCTGGCGGGCGGCGGAATGGCCTTGATGGCCACCCATATTGATCTTGGCCTGCCAGAGGCGGAAATCCTTGATCTTGCGCCCTTCAAGGCGCAGATGCCGCAACCGGGCAGTGGCGCATTTGACGAGGCTTTCTTGTGATTGCGCTGCTGACACGGGATTTGCGGCTGGCCCTGCGCGCGGGCGGGGGCTTTGGTCTGGGGCTGGCATTTTTCCTGATCCTGGCCGTGCTTGTGCCTTTGGGCGTGGGGCCAGAGCCTGCAACGCTGGCGGTGATCGCGCCGGGTATTTTATGGGTTGGTGCCCTTTTGGCCTGTCTTCTGTCGCTGGATCGCATTTTTGCACTGGATTATGAGGATGGCTCGCTTGATCTGCTGGCAACGGCCCCTGTGCCACTGGAAGCGGTGGTCAGTATCAAGGCGCTGGCGCATTGGCTGACAACGGGGTTGCCGCTGGTTCTGATCTCTCCGGTGATGGGGCTTTTGCTGTTCCTGCCCGGAGAAGCGTATCTCTGGCTGATCCTGTCGCTGTTGCTGGGCACGCCTGCACTTTCGGTGATCGGCACATTCGGCGCGGCGCTGACGGTTGGGCTAAAGCGCGGGGGGCTGCTGTTGTCGCTGTTGGTGTTGCCACTTTATATCCCCACGCTTGTTTTCGGGGCCGAAGTGGTGGCGCGTGGCGCGCAGGGGCTAAGCACGGCCACGCCGCTTGCGCTCTTGGCCGGGCTCACGCTGGGGGCTGTGGCATTATTGCCCTTTGCATCTGCCCTTGTGCTGCGGATAAACCTTCGGTGAACCGCGCATGCGCGGCCTTGAGAGTGATGCGAGCGAGAGATAGGTGATCCCCATGGCGTCTTTTTGGGAATATGCAAACCCGCTGAAATTTATGCGGACAACAGATTGGCTGCTGCCCATCGTGGCGGTTGCGGCTGTTGCTGTCACAAGTATCGGTTTGATCTGGGGCTTCTTCTTCACGCCCGATGATTTCCGTCAGGGCGCGACCGTGAAAATCGTGTTCCTGCATGTGCCCGCTGCGATGATGGCAATCAATGCCTGGGTGATGATGCTGGTGGCCTCTCTGGTCTGGCTGATCCGGCGTCACCATGTCAGCGCGCTGGCGGCCAAGGCGGCGGCCCCTGTCGGGCTGGTCATGACATTGATCGGGCTGATTACCGGTGCTGTCTGGGGCCAGCCCATGTGGGGCACATGGTGGGCCTGGGATCCGCGCCTGACATCCTTTCTGATCCTGTTTCTATTCTATCTGGGCTATATCGCGCTTTGGGCCGCGATTGATGATCCCGATACCGGGGCAGATCTGACCGCTGTTTTGTGCCTTGTTGGCTCGGTTTTCGCGGTTCTGTCGCGCTATGCCGCCATTTTCTGGAATCAGGGCTTGCATCAGGGCGCGTCGCTGTCTGTTGCACCCGGAACGCGGATGGATTGGGCCTATAAAGCGCCGCTTTATGTGTCCATGACGGGGTTTGGCCTGATCTTTCTGGCCCTGGTGCTGGCAGGCACGCGCACAGAGATACGCGCGCGGCGGATGAAAGCGCTGGTAATGCGGGAGCGTATGGCATGATGCCCGATCTTGGACGCTATGCGCTGGAAGTGACTTTGGCCTATGTCGCCTCGCTTGGGCTGATTGGGGCTTTGGCGCTCTGGTATTGGTTGCGCGCACGGGCCATTCGGCGGCAATTGCAAGAGATTGAGACAAGACGAGGATATGATGGGTAAATTCCGGCCACTGATGTTTCTTCCGCCCGTGTTGTTTGCAGCATTGGCCGCGCTGTTCTTTTTCGGAAACATTCGCGAAGATCGGGATGCGCTGCCTTCTGCGCGTGAGGGGCAGCCAGCCCCTACGGTGATGCTAACGCAACTGGGTGATCTGGATTTGTTTGATGATGCCACGCTTCGCGATGGCGAGGTGAAGTTGGTGAATTACTGGGCTTCTTGGTGTGCACCGTGCCGGGCTGAACATCCGCTGTTGGAAGAATTGGCACAGGAACTGCCTGTCTATGGGATCAACTACCGCGACCAAGCCGATCGCGCGCTGGATTTTCTGGATGAACTGGGCAATCCATTCGCGGCAAGCGGCCAAGATGCCTCTGGCCGCATGGCGCTGGATTGGGGCCTGTATGGCGTGCCTGAAACCTATGTTGTGGCTGGGGATGGGACAATCATTCTGCGCTTTGCTGGCCCGATCACGCGCGACGTGGTCGAAAACCGCATCCGGCCCGCGATAGAGCGTGCTGCCGCGCGATGACGGTGCTCTATCGGCTGGAGCCTGACCTTCCGGCGGCAGAATTTGCGCAGGTTTTGCAGGTGTCAGGACTGGCGCCGCGGCGGCCATCCGAAATAGCGCGTCTGGAGGCAATGTTGCGCGGCGCACAGATCATTGTCACGGCGCGCGAGGGGGAAAGGCTTGTAGGGGTGGCGCGGTCTGTCACGGATTGGGCCTATTGCCTGTATTGCTCTGACCTATGCGTGGATGAAGCCTATCAGGGCAAGGGTATTGGCAAGGCGCTTTTGCAGCAAACTGCACAGGCCGCGCCCGGTGTGAAAACGTGCCTTCTGCTGTCCGCGCCAGGGGCTGTCAGCTTTTACGAGGGCGCAGGTTTCACGCGCCATGAGGGCGCATTTATTTTTGCGCAAGGCGCGTAATTATTCGCGCACGATAAAGGGCAAGGTTTCGCGCTCTGCCCCCACAGTCAGCACCAATTCCCAGCGGCCCGGCCGTGTCATCTGGCCAGAGCCAGACCATGCACCGCCGCTGTCCACTCCGGTATCAAGTGGGATGGCCTGCCCGCCAACAGGGCGCAAAATCACATCGGGATCTTGGCCAAGGGCATGTTCGATTGTCAAATCAACCCGGTAGCCGCCATCTATTGCCACGGCAGTGCGGATTTGCGGGGCCAGATCGACAGTATGCAACAAAAGCGTCTGGTTCGCGCCGACAATCGGCAAAGGCTCGCGCACAAAGAATGTGACAGAGGCCATCAGGATGATGAAGCCCATCACAAGGCCAAGCAATGTCAGGGCTATGATGCGGGTGGGCATGATGTGCTGTGTCCTTTTTGCCCTTTGGCTAATCCTATCTGAACCCGGCGTCAACCAAGGCGCCTTGCAAAAAAAGACCCCGGCGTTTGCCGGGGTCTTTCAAGCCAGTTATGCCGCCTTATCAAGAAGCTTTGGCCAGATCGCGCAGCACATAATGCAGCACGCCGCCATGTTCGACATATTCCTTTTCAATGCCTGTATCGATCCGGCATTTCAGCATGATCGTCTTTTCGCGCCCATCGGCATAAGTGATGGTGCAAGGCACTTCTGAAAGGGGTTTCAGATCCCCCTCCAGCCCGGTGATGGAAACAGTTTCATCCCCTGTCAAGCCCAGCGTTTTGCGTGTTTCGCCGCCCGTGAATTCGAAGGGAATAACCCCCATGCCCACAAGGTTGGAACGGTGAATACGCTCGAAGCTTTCGGCGATCACGGCTTTCACGCCCAACAGGTTTGTGCCTTTGGCCGCCCAGTCGCGCGACGACCCAGCGCCGTATTCTACCCCGCCAAAGATCACCAGCGGCACGCCAGCGGCCTGATAGGCCATTGCGGCATCAAAGATAGAGGTCTGCGCCCCGTCTGGCCCTTTGGTATAGCCGCCTTCAACCCCTTCCAGCATCTCGTTCTTGATGCGGATATTGGCGAATGTGCCGCGCATCATCACTTCGTGATTGCCGCGCCGCGCGCCGTAGCTGTTGAATTCGCGCACCGGAACCTGACGCTCTTCCAGATATTTCCCTGCGGGGGTGGTTTGTTTGAAGCTGCCCGCGGGGCTGATATGGTCGGTTGTGATCATATCGCCCAGAAGTGCAAGGATGCGCGCCCCTTTAAGGTTGGAAATCGTGCCTGCTTCTGCCGCCATGCCACGGAAATAGGGTGGGTTCTGGATATAGGTGGACGATGATGGCCAGTCATAGGTTTCGGAATCCGTGGTTTCCACGGCCTGCCATTTCTCATCGCCTTTGAACACATCGGCATATTTGGCCATGAAGGCTTCGCGCGTCACAGTCGCTTCGACCAGCTCTGCCACTTCTTGCGAAGTAGGCCAGATGTCTTTGAGATAGACATCCTTACCCTCTGGCGTCTGGGCGATGGGGTCGCGGGTGATGTCGATATTCATATCGCCCGCCAGCGCATAGGCCACAACCAGCGGCGGCGAGGCAAGATAATTGGCCCGCACATCCGGCGAGATGCGGCCCTCAAAGTTGCGGTTGCCGGACAGAACCGAAGTTGCAATCAGGTCGTTTTCGTTGATCGCCTTGGAGATTTCCTCTTGCAGCGGGCCAGAGTTGCCGATGCATGTGGTGCAGCCATAGCCCACAAGGTTGAAACCGATGGCATCCAGATCCTCTTGCAGGTTTGCAGCTTCAAGATAGGCCGAAACCACCTGAGAGCCGGGCGCAAGCGAGGTTTTGACCCAAGGCTTGCGGGTCAGGCCCAATGCGCGGGCCTTGCGGGCCACCAAACCGGCACCGATCATCACATAGGGGTTCGATGTGTTGGTGCACGAGGTGATAGAGGCAATCACGACAGAGCCATCGCGGAGTGTGTAATCTTCGCCCGCAACTGGTGCCGTTTTGCGTGGATCGGCGGGGGCAGTTGGGGCCGGGCCTTCAGAGGCCATGGCCGAGGCTGCGGCATCGGCGGCGGTGCCACGATATTCGTTGACCACCTTCAGGAAGTTTGGCGCCGCCTGATCGAGCGGGGTGTGATCCTGCGGGCGCTTGGGGCCAGAGATGGCAGGAACAACCGTGCCCATATCCAGTTCCAGCGTATCCGTGTAGATGGGCGCATAATCCGGGCCGCGCCAGAAACCGTTTTCCTTGGCATAAGCTTCGACAAGGGCAATGCGCGCCTCTTCACGGCCCGTGCCGCGCAGGTAGCGCAGGGTTTCGTCATCAATCGGGAAGAAGCCGCAGGTCGCGCCATATTCGGGCGCCATGTTGGCGATGGTCGCGCGATCTGCCAGTGGCAATGTGTCCAGACCGGGGCCGTAGAATTCCACGAATTTGCCGACAACGCCCTTTTTGCGCAGCATCTGCACCACTTTCAGCACCAGATCGGTGCCGGTTGTGCCTTCAACCATGCGGCCCGTCAGCTTGAAGCCCACAACTTCGGGAATGAGCATTGAAACAGGCTGGCCCAGCATTGCGGCCTCGGCCTCGATCCCGCCGACACCCCAGCCAAGAACGGCCATGCCGTTGACCATGGTGGTATGGCTGTCTGTGCCCACCAGCGTATCGGGATAGGCGACAGTTTCGCCGTTCTGATCCGTATCTGTCCAGACGGTCTGGGCCAGATATTCAAGGTTTACCTGATGGCAAATGCCTGTGCCGGGCGGCACAACGCGGAAATTGTTGAATGCGCCTTGGCCCCATTTCAGGAAGGTATAGCGCTCCATGTTGCGTTCATATTCGCGATCCACATTCATCTGGAAGGCGCGGGGATTGCCGAATTCATCAATCATCACCGAATGGTCGATGACCAGATCAACAGGGTTCAGCGGGTTGATCTTTTGCGGGTCGCCCCCAAGGGCCTTGATCCCGTCGCGCATGGCGGCCAGATCGACAACCGCAGGCACGCCCGTGAAATCCTGCATCAGCACGCGGGCTGGGCGATAGGCAATCTCGCGCGGGTTTTGGCCGCCATTCTTGCCCCAGTCGGAAAAGGCTTTGATGTCGTCCACGGTAACGGTGTTGCCGTCTTCAAACCGCAGCATGTTTTCCAGCACCACTTTCAGCGCGGCGGGCAGTTTGGAGAATTCGCCAAGCCCAGCGGCCTCGGCTGCCGGGATAGAGTAATAGGCGACAGTCTTGCCGCCTGCTGTCAGGGTCTTGCGCGTGGCGGCGCTGTCTTTTCCGACAATTATGGTCATGGGGCTTTGGCCTCCCTTGGGGTTGAAAGGGGTGTTGCTGCCACTGCCTTACCCCTTTAGGCCAAGGCCAATCAAGCAAATTCCGGCGTCTGTATACCGTTGTGCACAATTTTTTCCGCAAGCGCTGCGCCGGGGCCGCTGTGTGGCGAACTTGTCGCGATTTCATATTCTCTCAAAACCTTGATTGGCCCCTCGCACTGTGCATGTTTAGATCATCGCCATGTCAACAACCGGGATTGTCTTATGCGACTGGATTATCGCCTTCGGGTCTTGCTTTTGGCAGCGCTCGGCTTTGCGAGCCCGGTTGCCGGACAAGATCATCCCGTCTTGGTGGAACTCTTCACCTCGCAAGGATGTGCGGCTTGCCCACCTGCCGATCAGTTGTTGGAAACCCTGGCCGACCGCGAAGACGTTATCGCGCTGGCGCTGCACGTGGATTACTGGGATTACATTGGCTGGGCGGACAGTTTCGGCCAATCCCAATTCAGCAAACGCCAGAAAGATTATGCCCGGATCAAGGGCCGCGCGTCTGTCTATACCCCCCAGATGATTGTCGGCGGCATTGACGAGGTTAAAGGCTCTTCGCAAGTGCAGGTGATGGGCACGATTGCCACACATCTGGGCATGCGATTTGCGCCCAATGGTGTTCACCTGAACCTGTCGCGCGGGGCGGGCGGAGAGATCAGGATAGAGGCCGTGGCGGAAAAGGGGCTTGCCTATGCCGCCGATGTGCAGCTTGTGCGCTACCGCGATTCAGAAACAGTAGAGATTCTTGCTGGCGAAAATTCCGGGCGCACAGTGACTTACCGCAATATCGTGACATCATGGAACCAGATCGATATCTGGGATGGTGCCGAACCCTATCGCGCAACGGTGCAACTGGAAGGGGATGACGCTGCGGTGATTGTGATCCAGCAACAGGGGCAAGGCCCGATTCTGGCTGCCGCACGCCAGCGATAGGGCTGGCATGCCGCTTGGGCGGATGCTGCGCGCTGGGGCAGGGGTTGTGAAAATCTCCGCTGCCCCACAACCCGGAATTTGGCGGGCCTCCATCATTGCCAATCGGGGCATGTTTTTCCGCGTTTTGGGCATGCCGCACCATTCCTCTTGCCAGATTGCCGTGAGAGCGGCTTTTCTTCCGGGGCAGGGGGCGATAGGCTGGCGCGATCAGGAATTGACGGGGTTTCGCGCGGGTGAGTCGGATCGACAGATATCTTCTGGCGCAGTTGATTACTGTCTTTGCGTTTTTCACGCTGGTTCTGGTCTCTGTATACTGGGTGAATCGCGCGGCGCGCCTGTTTGATGCGCTGATTGGCGATGGCCAGAGTTTTTGGGTATTTCTGGAACTGTCAGTGCTGACACTGCCCAATGTGATCCGCGTTGTGCTGCCGCTTTCGGCCTTTGCGGCGGCAGTATATGTCGCCATTCGCCTGACGCGCGATAATGAGATGGTGGTCTTGCAGGGCACGGGGCTGTCATATGCGCGCATGCTGCGGCCAGTTTTGGCGTTTGGCTTGATTGTGGCTGTTATGCTGGCGGCGCTGATGCATGTGCTGATGCCGCTGTCGCGGGCGCAACTGGCCGAAAGGCAGGTGCAGATTGCCGAAAACATTACCGCGCGGCTGTTGCGCGCCGGAGAGTTTCTGGAACCTGCTGATGGGATTGTGGTGTTCTTGCGCGATGTCACACCAGAGGGCAAATTGGTGGATGTTTTTCTGGCCGATTCGCGCACAAGCGGCATGCGGGTGGAATATAGCGCGGCCTCGGCACTGTTGGTGCCGGGGCCGCAAGGGCCAGTGCTGGTGATGCTCAATGGGGTGGCCCTTATCCATTCCGAAGCGACCAACCGGCTGACCACCATCGCCTTTGATGATCTGAGCTATGATGTGGGCGCGTTGATCGGCCCTGCCGGGCGGGGCGCCGATGTGCGCGAATTGCCCACGGCGGTTTTGCGCAATGCGGATGCGGATATGCTGGCCAGTATGGGGCTGACACAGGCCGAAGCGCGGTTTGAATGGATGTCGCGCAACGCACAGCCCCTCTTGGCTGTGGTCACATCCCTGATCGGGTTTACAGCAGTGTTTCTGGGGCAGTTCAGCCGCTTGGGGGCATGGCGGCAGGTGTTGGGGGCGATTGTGGCCTTGACGCTGATCCAGCTTGTTGCCAATGCGACATCGGGCTTGGCGCTGCGCGATGCCGCGCGCGCCGGGCTTGCCTTTGTGCCTGTGGGCCTTGGGCTGGCGCTGGTGCTGGCGATGCTTGCGCAGGCAAGCCTGCCGCGCCGAATACGATTGCGGGGGGCCGCATGATCCTGGAGCGCTATCTTCTGGCCCGGCTTGGTGCAAGCTTTCTGATGGTTTCGGGCATATTTCTGGGCATGATGCTGCTTTTGGACATGGTCGAGCAGATGCGCCGCCTGGCCGGGGAAACTGTAGGTTTCGGGCAGATTCTGCGCCTATCCGCGCTTAATCTGCCAGAGGGTTTTTATGAAATAGCGCCGCTTGTGCTAATGCTGTCGGCGCTGTGGGTGGGCTTGGGCTGGTCGCGGTCTTCGGAATTTGTGGTTATCCGCGCGACAGGGCGTTCCGTGCCACGGCTGATGCTTTTGCCTGTTATTGTGGTTTTGCTGGGCAGCATGGGATTTGTTGCCGTGATGAACCCGCTTGTCGCCAGCGCGTCGCGGGAATATGGGCGCAGCCTTGCGCAGCTTCGGGATGGCCCGTTGAACGTTGTGGCACTGGTGGAAGAGGGGCTATGGCTGCGGCAGGCAGATGCGCAGGGGCAGACCGTGATTCATGCCAGCACCGCAGAGGCCACGGGAACCCAGTTGCGCAACGCCACATTTCTTGTGTTTCACGAGGTTGATGGCGTGTCCTTGCGCCTGCAAGCCAGCGAAGCGCAGCTGCGCCCCGGCCAATGGCAGTTACAAGATGTGAAAATCTGGAACCTCTCTGCGCTCAACCCCGAAGACTCGGCGCAGTATCTGCCACAGATGGCCATTTCCACCGATCTGACACCAGAGCAAATTCGTGACAGTTTCGCACAGGTGCGCGCGATACCGCTTGCGCAACTTCCCGGCTTTATCGCCACGCTGGAACGCGCAGGCTTTGCTGCGCTGCCCCATCGCATGCGGCTGAACATGGAACTGGCGCTGCCTGTGATGTTATGCGGAATGATGATCCTCGCGCTGGCACTCAGCATTCATCATATGCGGGCGGGAACGGCGGGTCTGCGGGCGCTGATAACAATTCTTGCTGGATTCAGCCTGTTCTTTCTGCGTAACTTTGCACAAGTTCTGGGGGAAAGCGGACAGATTCCCGTGGCGCTGGCCGCTTGGGGATTGCCTGTGGCAACGGTTCTTCTGGCCTGGGGGCTGCTTTTGAATTTAGAGGAGGGGTGATGCCCTTTTGGCATCCGGCAGGGCAGAATTTCCGAAAGCTGGCTGGCGCTTTTGTCAGTGCGGCTTTTGGTTGGTTGCTCTGTGCTGTCATGATCGCTCCTGTGTCTGCCCAAAGCACCGGGGCGGCGGACGAATTTGCAACCCTTGTCGCGGATAGCCTGTATCTGGATGGCCCAGACCGCCTGATTGCCCAGGGCAATGTTGAAGCCTTGATGCGCCGCACGCGGCTGCAAGCGCGGCGCGTTATCTATGATCGTGCAACCGGCCGTTTGACCATCGAAGGCCCGATCGTGCTGACCGAGGGCGATGAGGTGGTGATTCTGGCGGATCAGGCCGAACTTTCAGAAGGGATGACGCAGGGGTTAATTCGGTCTGCACGGGTTGTGTATGACCAGCAATTGCAGATTGCCGCACATTCCATAAACCGCGTCGATGCTCGGTTTACCGAAATGAACGCTGTGATCGCATCGTCATGTGAAATCTGCGCCACGCGCCCAACCCCGCTTTGGGAAATCCGCGCGCGCCGGGTGGTGCATGATGACGAGGCCAAGCAGATTTATTTCGAGAATGCCCAGTTTCGCCTGTTGGGGGTGCCAGTCGTCTATATCCCGCGGTTGCGTATTCCCGACCCGCGGCTGGATCGGGCAACAGGGTTTTTAAGCCCGCGTTTTGTGTTTGATACCAAGCACGGGCTTGGATTGCGCGCGCCCTATTTCATTGTCCTTTCGCAAGATCGCGATCTGTTGCTGACACCGTTTGTCGGGACAAAGGGCACGCGCGCGCTGGAGTTTCGGTATCGCCAAGCCTTTGCTACGGGGATGCTGGAACTGGGCGGGCTTGTTGCGCGCGATTCGATCCGGCCGGGCGAAACGCGGGTGGCCGCCAGAATGGCGGGTGATTTTGCACTGGGGCGCGGCTATCAACTGCGCTTCAACCTGATTCAGCCTTCTGACAGGCAAGTGTTGGAAGATTACGGTCAGGAAGATGCGCGCCTGACAAATGAAATTACGCTGGAGCGTGTGCGCCGTGACCAACGCGTCCGGGTTCAAGCCCTGCAATTCCGGTCTTTGCGGCTGGGAGAGGTGAATGCCGCCCTGCCCAACCGTGTTGGACAGGCTGTGCTGGAGCAGCGCATGGACATGCCCGCCATTGGCGGCGTTGGGGCTTTTCGGCTGGAAGCCCATCTTCACCAGCGCGAACGCAGCTTCCTACCCTTCGATCCCGCCGATCCGCGGCCGCGCGAAGTGGCCCGCCTAAGTCTGGATCTGGAATGGCGCCGGGATGCTGTGTTGCCCCTCGGTGTTCTGGGGGGAGTTGGGGTGCAACTGGGTCTGGATCAATTCCAGATATCGGGCGATGTGGGCCTGCCGCGTTCCCCTTCCCGGATAACGCCCAATGTGATGGCAGAATTGCGCTGGCCCTTGCTGCGGCATGGGGCGGATGGGGTAACATATGTTATTGAACCCGTTGCCCAGATTATTTGGGGCCGTAACCGCACAGGGAATTTCCCGAATGACACAAGCCGCTTGCCAGAGCTGGATGAAGGCAATCTGTTCAGCTTTGACCGGTTTGCAGGGCGCGATATCCGCGAAAGCGGAACCCGCGCAAACCTTGGAATCAGCCTGACACGTCATGACCCCGAAGGCTGGTCAAGCCGCTTTACGCTGGGCCGTATCTGGCGCGCGCGCGATCTGGGCCAGTTTTCGCCCAATACCCCTTTGGGCGGCGCGCAGTCTGATTGGCTGGTCGCGGCCAGTATCGGCACTGTTTACGGGCTGGAATTTGCAACGCGGTCGCATTTCACGTCGGATTTCAGTTTGCAGCGCACAGCGTTGGAACTGGACTGGACGGGCGAACAGCACAGCCTGTCCACCAGCTACATGCGCATAAAGAGAAATCCTTTCGAGGGGCGCGCGCGGTCGGCCTCGGAATGGAGTTTTGAAGGTGCACGCGAGATTGACGAGATGTGGACAGCCCGCATCGGCTGGCGCTACGATATTGCTCAAAGGCGCGCGGCCCGCGCCAATTTCGGGCTGGACTATGAAAACGAGTGCCTGCGCATGTCTTTGGGGCTGGAGCGGGAATTTGCTTCGGCAACCACCCCCACGCCCCGAACCGCTTTCGGGCTGAACATTGATATTTTGGGTATCGGTGGCAACCCCTCGCGCGCCCGCAGGGCCTGTACGGAGATGTAATGCGCATAAGAGCTTGCACTTGCCCTGATGTGCAAGTGTAATGACAATGTGTGCCAAAACGTGTAACTGCTGGAAAAGAGGCTCTTGCGGGGGCCAAGGCAAGAAAACGGAAAGACACTTATGCTTGTTTTCAGAACATCGCTGCTTGTGCGGTCAGGCGTGGCGCTGATGGTCTCCTTGCTCGTCTGGGCGGCCACAGCCCCGATGGCACAGGCGCAAAACCCATTTGCACCCGTGCGAAAGGTCAATGACCGCATCATCACCAATTTCGATATCGAGCAGCGGATCAGCTTTCTGACCTTGCTGAACGCGGGGGCCGCAGATTTGCGCGAAGAAGCGCTGTTGTTGCTGACGCAAGAGGCCGTGCAACGCGATCAGGCGCGCCGTCTGAATTTGCGTGTGGATAGTGACGAGATTGCAGAAGGCATTGCCGAATTTGCGTCCCGCGCCAATCTGAGCGCTGATGACTTCATCGCGGCCTTGGCCGAGGGTGGGGTGGAGCGTGAAACAATTGTGGCTTTTGTGGAAGCGGGATTGTTGTGGCGCAAGGTGGTGGCGCAGCGTTTCCCCCAACTGGTGCAAGTGAGCGCGGGAGATGTTGAGCGCGCGCGCGACATTGCTGCAATTCTGGGCCGCGAGCGGGTGATGATTTCGGAAATCTTCTTGCCCACTGATCCACAATTTGCCGAACCTGTCGCGCAAATTATCGAAATGATAGAATCTGCAACCACAATCGCGGAATTCTCTGATATCGCGCGCGAATTCTCGCTGGCTGGGTCACGCGACCAAGGTGGAATGCTGCCTGATTGGGTTGCCATGGAAAACCTGCCCAGCCAGATCCGTGGCCCCTTGTCTGCCGCCAGCCCCGGCCAGATCATTGGGCCGATTGACATGGCCCCAGAAGCTTTTGCCTATTTCCAGTTGCGCGCCAAAGACAGCAGCCGCGATATACCGCCCGACCGCGTGCGCCTGACATATAGCCGCCTTGCCCTGCCCAATGCCGATAGTGCCAGCACTGCCGCCCAGCTAGAGGCGATCCGGCGCGATGCCCTGACATGTGCCGAACTGGCCCCATTCGCCCGCGGCCTGCCTGAAGGCGCGCTGCAAGAGCGTGAAGCCTTGGTCAATGACATTCCCCGCACCGAGGCTCTGGAACTTGCCCGCCTTGATCGCTACGGCATTTCCACAAGTCTGGTCGAAGGTGGGCAGCGCATTGTGCTTATGCTGTGCGCGCGCCAGCTGCAATTTGATGAAGAACCAAGCGATGATCAGGTGCGCAACATCGTTTTCGACCGTCGGTTGAGCGATCTGGCAGAGTTGCGGTTGCAAGAGCTTATTGCAGATGCGGATATTCAGGATTTCTGAACAGTAAGGCGCGCTGGCATGGCGCGCCTCTTTGCCCTGTGTCAGCTCTCCATATCCCGGCTTGGATGTGCGCCACGCTCTCTATACGGCGTAGTCTCGTAATGCGCGCGGTAGCATTTGGAGAAATGCGAGGGTGAGGTGAAACCTGTCGCAAGCGCCACAGAGATAACGCTCATATCGGTTTGCATCAGCAGGTTGCGGGCGCGTTCCAAGCGCAATTCCATGTAATAGCGCTTGGGGCTTTTGTTCAGATAGCGCCGGAACAGCCGTTCCAGTTGCCGCGTCGACATGCCTGCGGCATCTGCCAGCTCTGCCGGGCTGATGGGCGTTTCGATGTGGTTTTCCATAAATTCAATCACCCGCCCCAGTTTCGGATGGCGAACGCCTATCCGTGCCGGGATAGACAGGCGCTGCGTATCGCGATTGGTGCGGATGGAAGAATAGATCAACTGGTCTGCAACAGCATGTGCCAAATCCGCCCCTTGCGCAGTTGTCAGAACTGTCAGCATCATATCAAGTGGCGCTGTCCCCCCGGCCGATGTCAGGCGCTTGCCGTGAATGACAAAAACCGATCTCGTCAATTCAATATCCGGGAAATCCTCGATCAGCGCATCATGGTTTTCCCAGTGGATTGTGGCACGATACCCATCCAGCAGCCCGGCCTTGGCCAATGTCCAGGCCCCGGTGCAAATGCCCCCTATGGTATTGCCATGTCGCGCGCGCTTTCGCAGCCATGACAGGATCGCAGGCGTTGTGGCACGCTGTACATCCACCCCACCGCACACAAAGATCATTGCATCTGCGGGCAAATCTTCCAGCCCGCCAGAAACCGCAATCTCGCTGCCATTCGAACAGCGCACGGTTTTCCCGCTCTCGCTGACCAATTGCCAGGAATAAAGCGCCCGCCCCGCAACCCGGTTGGCCAGGCGCAGCGGCTCTATTGCGGCAGCATGTGCCATCAGGGTGAACCGCTCCAGCAATAAAAAGACCACATGTTTTGACGCGCCTGAAGCAGGGCGCGCAATATGTGACACAGGGGCGGTGGGATTTATCTCAGGCATATCTCAGGCTCTGGTTGGGATGACACAATCAATTTTCTCTCTCGCGCGCAAGGGCAATCGTATTTGCATGCCCGCACAGCCTTTTGTATAGAGGCCGCGACAGGTGCGACCGCTAACGGCGCATTCACAGTTTTCACTCCGGGAGGCAACCATGACACATGGCTGGACAAAATCGACATGGCGCACGCGGCCGAGGATCCAGATGCCCGATTATCCCGATCAGGCGGCGCTGCACGCTGTCGAGGGACAACTCGCCAAATACCCGCCGCTTGTCTTTGCAGGCGAGGTGCGCGCGCTCAAGCGCAAACTGGGCGCTGCCGCCAAGGGCGAGGCATTCCTCTTGCAGGGGGGCGATTGCGCCGAAAGCTTTTCCGAATTCACGGCAGATGGTATCCGCGATACATTCAAGGTGCTGTTGCAAATGGCCATTGTGCTGACTTATGGCGCCAAGGTTCCAGTTGTAAAAGTGGGGCGCATGGCAGGGCAGTTTGCCAAGCCCCGCTCTGCACCCATGGAACGGATTGGCGAGCAGGAATTGCCCAGCTACCGTGGCGATATCATCAACGGGTTCGATTTCACACCCGAGGCGCGCAATCCAGACCCCGCGCGCATGCTGCAAGCCTATACGCAGGCTGCGGCCAGCCTGAACCTGTTGCGCGCCTTCTCCAAGGGCGGCTATGCCGATATGCACCGCGTCCATGCTTGGACATTGGGCTTCGCCGATGGCGAAAAGGCGCAGCGCTACCGCGAAATGACAGATCGCATCACAGATACGCTGGATTTCCTCACCGCAGCCGGCATCACGTCGGATACCAGCAAAGAACTGTCATCGGTGGATTTCTACACCAGCCACGAAGCGCTGCTCCTAGAATATGAAGAAGCCTTCTGCCGGATCGATTCCACCTCTGGCTTGCCAGTGGCCGGTTCTGGCCATTTCCTCTGGATCGGCGATCGCACGCGCCAGCCCGATGGCGCGCATGTGGAATTCTGCCGCGGTGTGCAAAATCCGATCGGGTTGAAATGCGGCCCCACCATTTCCACCGATGATCTCAAACGCCTGATCGCGCGTCTCAACCCCGAAAACGAACCGGGCCGGCTTACGCTGATTGCCCGCTTTGGGGCAGGGCAGGTGGGCGATCACTTGCCCCGGCTGATCCGCGCAGTGCAGGAAGAAGGGGCAAATGTGCTCTGGACATGTGATCCCATGCACGGAAACACGATCAAATCCTCATCGGGCTACAAAACCCGGCCATTCGAATCTGTTTTGCGCGAAGTGCGTGAATTCTTTGCCGTCCATAACGCCGAAGGCTCTATCCCTGGTGGCGTGCATTTTGAAATGACGGGCAAGGATGTGACAGAATGCACCGGCGGCTTGCGCGCGGTCACGGATGAGGATCTGTCTCAGCGCTATCATACAGCCTGCGATCCCCGGCTGAACGCCAGTCAATCGCTTGAACTGGCCTTTCTTGTGGCCGAAGAGCTTGTGGGCCGCCGCCAGGGCCTCGCTGCCGCTGTCTCCTGATCCAGGCTTTCATCTTGGTCTAAAATATCCGCGGGGTTTCCCAAGGGGGGCGCGCCCCCCTTGGGGCGGGGGGGTAGGGGGGCAGCAGCCCCCCAATCTTGCTTTCCTGTGGTCAGGCCTGCGCTGATTTGCCTTGCAGCCGCCCCCCCTTTTGGCTGATAGATTGCTCTTATGTCGATCTGGTCTCGCATAAGTGAAGCGCTGCGTGCACTCCGTCAGGGAGAGCCGCTGAGCCATGTGTTCGAGCGGTTGCGCACACCCCCCGAACGCACAGTGGCCTTCACTATCGCTGTCATTGCCTTGGGGGCGAAATTGGCCAAGGCCGATGGGGCCGTCACCCGTGGCGAGGTGGCAACCTTCCGGCGCATTTTCACAATCGCCCCGGAAGATGAGCCTGCTGCCGCGCGCGTGTTCAATCTGGCGCGGCAGGATGTGGCGGGGTTTGATCTTTATGCGCGCAAAATTGCTGCCATGTTCCCGCCGCGCGATCCTGTCTTGATGGATCTGATGGAAGGGCTTTTCGAGGTGGCCATGACGGATGGCCATTTTCATCCGATGGAAGAGGCATTCCTACAAGAGGTGGCAGGAATTTTTGGCCTGTCAGAGCGCTGCTTTCTGTGTTTGCGCGCGCGTTTTGTGGGGGATGTCGCCCCCGATCCCTATGATGTGCTGGAGGTGAGCCCAGACGCGCCACTGGCCGAGATCCGGCGCGCCTATCGGCGCGCAGTGCGCGAAACCCATCCCGACAGCATGGCCGCGCGGGGGGTTCCTCCAGAGGCGGTGAAACTGGCAGAGCATCGCTTGCGCGATTTGAATCTGGCTTGGGAGACGATCCAGCAAAGCCGCGCTGCCTGATCGGAGGGGCGCGTCATCTGCGCTATTTTTTGCTGCCACCATGCGTGCAGAACAAGGCGCTGGTCTGGATGGCGCCGAAAGGTTATATTTGGCGCATGTGGCGGGTCTCGGTCATCATCAGCGCAGCGTCGGCGTTCCTCTGGTTCGGAGCGTTTTTTGCGCCCGTGTCTGCGCAGACTGATCCAGTTCCCCCGGCGCAAGAGGAGCCGCAACAGGATGGCCCCATCCCCCTGACAGAATTGTTCGAGCGCCTGTTGCGCGGCTTTCTGTCCGAAGCAGAGCCGCATTTGCGCGAGTTGGAGCGCGGATTTTCCGCGCTGGAACCTGAGATCCAGCGGTTTTTGGACGATTTGCGCGGCATGACGCAATATCATCCCCCCGAAATTCTGCCCAATGGCGATATTCTAATTCGGCGCCGCGAGGAGATGCCGCCGTTGGAGGATCATTCCGCGCCCAATGGTGATGATGGCCCGCCTTCCGGCACACCGTTGGAGTTGTAATTGCGGCGCACGCGCACTTTCGCCGTTGCTTCCATTTGATTCGCGAGTGCGGCAAACCGTTGCTCTGCCACTTCGGTAAACAGCGCCCGCATCTCGCGTTCCAGCACCAGTTCCAGAACGGCTTTCTTCGGATAATAGCGCAATTCCCCCGCATTTTCCGGCCCATCCATAGAGAACATGGCCCCAAATCGCAGCGCCCGCCCCAGCATTTTCGCCTCTGCCAGATACTTTTCTTCCAGCAGCCCTGCGATATCCTTGATTCGTGGCCGCATGCCGCTGGTTTTGTAGCGATGCATCAGCGCGATCCCCAGATAGACCCGCCCCTGATGATCAAGCCCGCCCAGATTGGCGCGGGTGGTGGTATCAAAACAGGCATCGGCGCGGTAATCGGGATGGGCACGCCAATTCACATCATGCAGCAGGCAGGCTGCCCGAATCAGGCGCAGTCTTTCTGGCGGGCGGTTGCGATACAGCGGCAGCAGGAATTCATACAGTTTCTTGCCAAAGCCGGGGATGCGCGCGCTTGAATGTTCCATGAAATGACAGGCTTCAATCAATGGATCGCGCCTGCGCAGGATGTCCGGCATTTGTTCATACAAAATACCTTCGCGAATGCCGTAGCTGGAAACATAGACATGTTTGGGGCTGAACACATGCACCAATTGCCGCAACACCTGAGCAGCGAGGGGAATCAGGCTCATGCGCTCTGCCGAAATGCCCGACAGCGCGCGCAGCTTGGCGGGGTCTTGATCGGCGATCCAGTCTATCGTTTTGCGGATGGATTTGGGCGTCATGGCATATTCATGCAGCACTTTCAGCGGATAGCCGCGCCGCTCCATATCCAGACGTGCGATTGCCCGCCATGATCCGCCCACCAGATACAGCGCATCATGGTGTTTGCCGACCGATTCGCGCAGGCCCAGCAGCGTATCGCCAATATGTTGGCGCAGTCCCTTTTTGCCGCCCGCCACTTGTTGCAGCCGAAACGGCCCCAACCCGGAACTGACATTGCTATGCACCCGGCCTTCGCCGATCGCTGCCAGTTCCATGCTGTTGCCGCCGATGTCACAGACCAGCCCTTGCGCCTCTGGCCAGCCTGTCAGAACGCCCTGCGCGGAAAGCCGGGCTTCTTCTGGGCCCTCAATCACGCGCATGCGCAACCCTGTTTCCGCCTCTATCAAGGCGCGGAATTCTTCGCCATCCTCTGCCTCGCGCATCGCAGCCGTGGCAACCATGGTTAGATTGCTGAGCGACATGCCGCGTGCCAGAAGCGCGAAGCGCTTCAGCGTGGCCAGCGCGCGCGCGCGGCCATCAGGGTTTAGCTTGCCGGTTTCCGCCAGCCCCCGCCCCAGCCCGCACAGCACTTTTTCATTGAAGAAATAGGCCGGGCTTCGGGCTGCGCCATCGAATACAACCAGTCGAACAGAGTTCGAGCCGACATCAATAACCCCCACATGCGCCAAAGCGCGGGCCTGAGCATCTGTGAAAATAGGCTTATCAAACAATCCCGCCTGTGGCGCGGGGTTTTGGCCCGCATCTGTCGCGAGCGCATTGCCATCCATTAGGGCAGCTCCTGTCTGGCATCGTGTCGCGCCAGTGTAACCGCTCTGCTAGGCATGGGTCAATCTACTGCGTTGCAGCAATTTGACTGCGCTGCAACAGGGCCTTCCGCGTGCGGGCGCATTGCGGCATAAGGGGGCGGAATTTGCAGCCCCCATAAAAGCGAGAGCCGCCATGCACGATATCCGCGCCATCCGTGAAAACCCCGCAGCTTTTGATGCAGCGCTTGCCCGGCGGGGGCTTGGGGCGCACTCTTCAACGATTCTGGGCCTTGACCAAGACCGCCGCGCCGCGATTGCCGAGGCAGAAACAGCGCGCGCGGCGCAAAATGCGGCCTCGAAAGATGTGGGGGCAGCCAAGGCACGCGGCGATGAGGCCGAATTTGAACGCCTGCGCGCGCTGGTGGCCGAGAAGAAAGCCGATATTGCGCGGCTGGAAGACGAGGCCCGCAAGGGCGATGCGCAACTGACAGCGCTGCTGGAAACCCTTCCCAACCTGCCGCTGGACGAGGTGCCCGATGGCGCCGATGAAAGCGGCAATGTCGAACTGCGCCGCTGGGGCAGCCCGCGCGCCTTCGATTTCCAGCCGGTCGAGCATTTTGAAATTGGCGGGGTTGCGCCGCAGATGGATTTTGCCACAGCCGCGAAGCTGTCGGGCGCGCGCTTTGTGGTGCTGCGCGGCGCAGTGGCGCGGTTGCACCGGGCATTGGCGCAATTCATGCTGGATTTGCATGTGGAAGAGCATGGCTTGCGCGAGGTCAACAGCCCTGTTTTGGTGCGTGATGAGGCCATGTATGGCACCGGGCAATTGCCCAAATTCGCCGAAGACAGCTATCAAACAACGAATGGCTGGTGGCTGATCCCCACATCCGAGGTGACTTTGACGAATTTTGCAGCAGGTGAAATTCTGGATGGCGCGGCGCTGCCCTTGCGCTTTTGTTCGCATACCCTGTGCTTCAGATCAGAAGCAGGCAGTGCAGGCAAAGATACCACTGGCATGCTGCGCCAGCACCAGTTTGAGAAGGTGGAGATGGTGTCCATCACCCGGCCCCAGGATAGTCTGACAGAGCATGAGCGCATGACCCGTTGCGCCGAAACAGTGCTGGAGCGGTTGGGCCTGCCATACCGCACCATTGTTCTGTGCACAGGGGATATGGGTTTTGGCGCGCAGAAAACCCACGATATCGAAGTCTGGATGCCGGGGCAGGGGAAGTACAGAGAGATTTCGAGCGTCTCTGTCTGCGGCGATTTTCAGGCGCGGCGGATGAATGCGCGGTTCCGGCCTGCCGAGGGGGGCAAGCCAGAATTTGTGCATACGCTCAATGGGTCTGGTTTGGCCGTGGGGCGCTGCCTGATTGCCGTGCTGGAAAACGGCCAGCGCGCCGATGGCGGGGTTGATCTGCCCGAAGTGCTGCACCCCTATTTGCGCGGGCGCAGCCAGATCACGCCTGCTGGCGATCTGGCCTGAGCAAGGCGTATGCGCTTTGGCCGGGTTTGCGCCGCAAACCCGGCCAAAGCTGGCCATATTTCTGGGGTTTCATCTGCTTGAGAGCAAAAACTTCAGAGGTGGTGCCATGTCTCCGACAGCCCAGAGAAAACCTGCGCCGCATGCGCAATTTGTTGGCGCCCAAGCCCATAACCCCTGTGCTGCTGCGCAGGCAGCCCATGCCCGGATCGGGGCACAGGCCCCCATTGCCCGGTTTCAGGATTGGGCGCTGATCTAAGTCTTGCCGTGCCGCAATAGGCTGATTTTTGCCGACCGGCGCGCATGACCCGCGCGCTATTGCAGAAATTTCTAGGCGCGCAGCCGGTGTCAGGGTAGCAGTGTCGCCAGCTTGCCCCATTGTCGGGGTGTCACCTGTCGTGGTTTTATGTCTGCGCCTGTTTCCTCCATTCGCAATCTTGGGCCTGCTATGGAAGTGGCCTTGGCCCAAGTTGGCATAACCAGCGCAGAGGCGCTGCGCGCGCTTGGCGCAGATGCTGCCTATGCGCGGCTATTGCGCGCGGGGCACAAGCCTCATTTCATTGCCTTTTACGTTCTGGAAATGGGTCTGCAAGGCAGGCCATGGAATGATTGCAAAGGTGCAGAGAAAGAGCGCCTGCGTGCCAGATTTGATAGGCTGAAATCTGAAAATATCCCTGAATTCAATGCTCTGGATGCCGCTCTTGATGAGATTGGTGTAATTCCGGCTTTGCGAAAGGTCACTCCCGCATGATCCGCCCCCTGATCCTGTCTTGCGCGGCATTCGCGCTTTTGGCCTGTGCCAAACCCAATGCCGATGTAACCCGTGCGCCCGCCGCGCCTTCGGCGCTGTATCCGGGCGAAACGCCAGAAATGCGCCGCCTGGTGCAGCGCTTTGCCCAAAAGCACGAGATACCCGAAGCGCTGCTGCACCGTGTCATTCAGCGCGAAAGCAATTATCGCGCCAATGCGCGCAACGGCCCTTATTGGGGCTTGATGCAGGTCTTGCCCCAGACTGCGCGGCAAATGGGCTTTCAGGGCCGCCCGGAAGAGTTGCTGAACCCTGAAGTGAACCTGACCTATGCGGGCCGCTATCTGCGTGGGGCCTGGCTGGTTTCCGGGGGCGATATGGATCGCGCGGTGATGTGGTATGCGCGCGGCTATTATTTTGAGGCGCGTGATCGCTGCATGCTGGTTGCCACAGGGCTGAATACACGGGAAATCCGCCGCGATTGCCCGACTGCGCGCGCGTCATCGCGGACGTAAAAAAGGGGGGCGCTCGCGCCCCCCTCTTGGCCCTTTGGGCCAATTCACCCCCCTGAGGATATTTTGGCCAAGATGAATGGCCAAGTTGAGGAAAGGGGCAGGTTGGGTGGAAGGGCCGGGCGCGGGTTAATCCTGCCACCACCAGATATCTGGCTGAAACCCGATCCAATCGCCGTAAATTGGCAGAGTTTCAGGAAAGCGCAATTCCCGCGCATGGGCAATGCGCGCGCGATCATTGAACCAGAAGGGCACGACAAAGCGCCCGGCGGTTAGCACCCTGTCCAGCGCCTGGGCGCTGGCGATGAAATCTTCTTCATCGCCGGAGGTGAGAAGACGGGTGATCAACGCATCTATTGCCGGGTTCTGCACGCCCATCCAGTTGCGCGAACCGGGGATCATGGCGGCTTCGCTGCCCCAATAGCTTTGTTGTTCTATGCCGGGGCTGAGGGACATGGCGCGCACCATATAGGTCATGTCGAAATCGAAATTCGTGGTGCGTTCGGTATATTGGGCCGAATCGATCTGGGTGACGGTGACATCCATCCCCAGACGTTTCAGGGCCTCGGCATAGATATCGGCGATGGAGAGCACTTCGGACGAGCCTTGGCGCAAGAGCAGCGTGAAGCGGAACGCCTCTCCTGCGGTGTTGCGCAGCACGCCTGCGCTGTCTGGTTCCCATCCCGCCTCTGCCAGCAGGCCAAGGGCGCGGCGCATATTGGCCCTGTTGGCCACAGAGCCATCGGAGATAGGCAGGCTATAGCCTTCGAGCGTGCCCGGAAGCAGATCGGCCGCGAAGGGCGCAAGAAATTCAGCCACGCGCCCCGCTGCCGGGCCTTGTTGCATGGCGAGAAAAGAGTTGGAGAAGTACGAAGTGATGCGTGGATCGACGCTGTCATTCACGACCTGAGAGACATATTCAAAGTTAAAAGCGTGGATCATGGCCTCGCGCACACGCCAATCTGCAAAGAGGGGGTTGCGCATATTCATCACAAAACCCGCAATGCCAGAGGGGCGCTGATGCGGGATTTCAGATTTCACCACGGCCCCGGATTGCACGGCTGGAAAATTGTAGCGGGTATTCCAAGAATTGGCATTGGTTTCGCGCATGGTGTTGAGCAGGCCAGAGGTAAAGGCTTCGAACATGGCGTTGCCATCGCCGAAAAACTCCATGCGGATTTCATCCAGATTGGCTTGGCCGCGCATGAAGGGCAGATCATTGCCCCAGTAATCGGGATTGCGCTTGAGATAGACATAGCGCCCTGCTTCAAACTGGTCGATCACATAGGGCGCTGTTGTGATGGGAATGACCGAGGTTCCCGATTCGGCAAAATCCAGGCCCTCCCATTGCGCCTTTTTGAGGATCGGGCGCAGGCCCAGGATCAGCGGCAATTCGCGGTCGGGTTCGGTAAAGGTGAAACGGATACTGCGCGGCCCTGTGGCTTCGGCCTGTGCCACACGCCCCCAGGCGCCATGATAACGGGGATGGCCGATTGTGCCCAGGGTTTCATAGCTCCAGAGCACATCTTCCACGGTAACGGGGCTGCCATCGGAGAATCGGGCCTCTGCGCGCAGGGTGAATTCCACGAAGCTGCGGGCCGCGTCGGTTTCAACCGATTCGGCCAAAAGCCCGTAAAGCGTGAAAGGTTCATCCCAGGAACGGCCCATCAGGCTTTCATAATTCAGATATTGCAGCTGCCAGGGGGTGCGCCCTTTGAGGATATGCGGATTGAGGGAATCGAAGCTGCCGACCTCTCCTTGCACAATGCGCCCGCCTTGGGGCGCGTCGGGGTTCACATGCGGCAGATGTGCAAAATCTGGTGGTAAGGCAGGCTCTCCATACATAGCTATGCCATGCAGGGGTTGAGCCCCCAGGTGCGTAACAGAAAGGACAGGCGCCAAGGCCAAGGAAACTGCGGCAAGTATCTGGCGCAAATTTGGTTTCATAAAGCGGCTCCGGGGTGAAAATTGGGTGGCGTTTCGCCAGACGCTACAATGCGTTGCGAGAGTTTTCAAACTTTTAGCTTGGAAGGCTCTGACAGAATGGTTATATATACAGCACTGCTCGATAGGTTTCTTGCCTGTATGAAACCTGCCTCAATAACTGACGCCCGCCTTGTGCGGGCGTTTTTTTATGCACTTTGGCAGGGGCCGGGCAGGGCGGCTCTGGTCATTGGCTGTTTGCTGGCTATGCTGCGCCCGGTATGCAGATGCAAGAGGGAGACAGGCGATGCAACTTTCAGGCAAGCGCGCGGTGGTCACAGGGTCAAATTCCGGGATTGGTTTGGGTATCGCGCGTGAACTGGCGCAAGCTGGCGCGGATGTGGTGATCAATTCCTTTACCGATACACCAGAGGATCATGCTCTGGCCGCAGAACTGGCGGCACAGAGCGGGGTTTCGGTGCGCTATATTCCGGCCGATATGTCCAAGCCGGAGGAGTGCCGCGCGCTGATAGAGGCGGCAGGGGGCTGTGATATTCTTGTGAATAATGCGGGCATTCAGCATGTGGCCAAGCTGGAGGAATTCCCGGCTGAGAAATGGGATGCCATCATCGCCATCAACCTGAATTCTGCGTTTCATACCAGCGCCGTGGCGCTGCCGGGGATGTATGCGAAAGGCTGGGGGCGGGTGATCAATATCGCTTCAGCGCATGGGCTGACGGCAAGCCCCTATAAATCGGCTTATGTGGCCGCCAAGCATGGGGTGGTCGGGCTTAGCAAGGTGACAGCGCTGGAAGCGGCGGGCAAGGGTGTTACCTGCAATGCGATTTGCCCCGGCTATGTGCTGACCCCGATTGTGGAAAAGCAAATCCCCGATCAGATGAAAACGCATGGCATGGATCGTGAAACGGTGATCAAACAGGTGATGCTGGCGCGCCAGCCCTCTGGCGAATTTGCCACTGCCGCGCAGATTGGGGGCACAGTGGTTTTCCTGTGCTCGGATGCGGCCGCGCAGATTACGGGAACCACCATTTCGGTAGATGGCGGCTGGACGGCGCTTTAGGGGTTTTCCGCGATGGCTCAGGTATAGGTGAAAAGCCGCGTGCCGGGCGGATGGCGCGCGGCGGGTTTGGAGGTGAAAGCATGGTCAAGCGTATCAATCTGGCACTGCAAGGCGGGGGCGCGCATGGCGCCTTTACATGGGGTGTGCTGGATCGATTGTTGCAAGAGCGCGACGTAGAGATTGCTGCGATTTCGGGCACATCTGCGGGCGCGCTGAATGGTGCGGCGCTGAAGGCTGGCTATGCCCAAGGTGGCGCTGCGGGCGCGCGTGTGCTGCTGGATCGCATCTGGCATCAGGTGGGTGCGGTGCATGACTTGCGCCTGACGGGCTGGATCGCACAGGCGCTGCCCCCTATTGGCATGGTCAATTCGTGGATAGAGGCGATGGTGCCGGTCTCGCCCATGAATGTGGCCGCGCTGGTCACAAGCCCATATCAATATGGCCCGTTTTATCGCAATCCCTTGGAATCGGTGGTGCGATCGTTGAATTTTGATCAGGTATGCGCCAAAGAGGGGCCGGAACTGCATATCGCGGCCACGAATGTGCGCAGCGGCAAGATCAGGGTATTTTCCGGGCCAGAGGTGTCGGGCGAGGTGATCATGGCGTCTGCCTGTTTGCCAACGCTGTTTCAGGCGGTGGAAATTGATGATCCCATAACCGGCCAGCGCGAGGCGTTTTGGGATGGTGGCTATACAGGCAACCCCGCGCTGTTTCCGCTGTTTCGCAGCCATCTGCCGGATGACATCATGATCGTGAATATAAACCCCATGCTGCGCGACAAAATCCCCCAGACCCCGCAAGATATTCAGAACAGGATCAATGAGATCAGCTTCAATTCGTCACTGCTGCGGGAATTGCGCGCGATCAAATTTGTCAAACGTCTGATTGCCGATGGAACCATGACAGCGGGCAGCATGAAAGATGTGCTGGTGCATATGGTGGCCGATGATGATCTGATGACCACACTCTCTGTTACCAGCAAAGTGACACCAACGCCCTATCTGCTGCACAGCCTGAAAGAGGCCGGGCGCAAGGCTTGCGACACATTCCTGAGCGCGCATAAGGATGATCTGAATACCCGCGAAACTGTCAATCTGGAAGAGATGTTTGGCTAAGTGCCGACTTTGCCTTGCGCGATTCTGGATAGACAAGTCCGGCAGAGATGATCAGCTTTGCGGCATCCTCTATCGGCATGTCCAGAATGATCACATCCTCACGCGGGACGAATAACAGGAACCCGGTTGTAGGATTTGGAGTAGAGGGCAGGAAGATCGACACCATCTCGCCATTCCCGACCAGTTGATCGCCAATTTCGCCGCGCGTCTGCGTGGAGATGAAGGCCACTGCCCACATGCCGGGGCGCGGGTATTGCACAAGGCAGGCGCGCTCGAAACTGGGGGTTTTGCGGGCGATCACGGTTTCTGCAATCTGTTTGACGGCATTATAGATTGATCGGATGATGGGCATTGTTTCCACAATCCGCTCGCCCCATGTCACCAGCGTGCGCCCGATCAGGCCCTTGGTGAAATAGCCCATGATCAGCGTAAAGATGAGAAACACCACCACGCCCACGCCCGGCACATCCCAACCGATAAAGGTTTGCGGGTGAAATCGGCCCGGAATGAAATTGAGCACAATGCCATCAATCCATGTGATGACATTCCAAACGATCCAGATTGTCAGAACCCCCGGCGCAAGCACCGCCAGCCCCGCCAGAAAATTGCCCCGCAAAGAGGCGATAAGCCCGCGCTTGCCCGTATCTGGCGACATGTCTGTTCCCTTTGAAAGCGTTGTTGGCCCTAGATGGCGTGAGGGGCGGGGTTATGCAAGCCGTGCCGTGCCAAGGGCCTGTGCGATCTGGGCGGCAAGGCGCGCATTGTTGCGCACCAAAGCAATATTGGCGGGCAACGAGGCCCCCTCTGTCAGATCATAAATACGCTGCAACAAAAACGGCGTTACATCCTTGGCCGCGATGCCCTGCGCCTCTGCCTCTGCAATGGCGCGGGTGATCATGGGTGCCAGCACAGCGGCAGAGATTTCGGCCTCTGCGGGGATGGGGTTGGCGACAAGCTGCCCGCCCGGCACGCCAAGGCGCGCACGCATCAGATGGCTTGCGGCAATCTGGGCCGGGGTATCCAGCCGCAAAGGCGCTTTCAAATCGCTCTCGCGCGACCAGAAGGCGGGCAGGCTGTCTTGCCCATAGGCGATGACAGGCACACCCAAAGTTTCCAGAACTTCCAGCGTTTTGGGCAAATCCAGAATGGCCTTGGCCCCTGCGGCCACCACTGTCACGCGGGTTTGCGCCAGTTCCTGCAAATCGGCGGATATATCAAAGCTCTGCTCTGCCCCCCGATGCACCCCGCCAATCCCGCCAGTTGCAAACACCTCTATACCGGCAAGGGCTGCGCAAATCATTGTCGCGGCCACAGTTGTCGCCCCCACGCGGCCCGTGGCCAGCGCCACGGCCAGATCGGCGCGGCTGAGTTTGAGCGCGTCTTGCGTCTGGGCCAGCCGGGCAAGATTGGCCGCGTCCAGCCCGATATGGATTTGGCCATCCATGATGGCAATTGTGGCAGGCACGGCCCCGGCGGCGCGAATATCATCCTCTACGGTTTGGGCCATTTGCAGGTTTTGGGGGTAGGGCATGCCATGGGTGATGATGGTGGATTCCAGCGCCACAAGGGGCGCACCAGCAGCGCGGGCGGCTGTCACTTCGGGCGAAAAGGTCAGGGGCGGCATTGGGGCTTCCTTCAGCAATCTGGAATAGGGCGTGTGATATGTTGGCTTGCGGCGGCCAAGGCGGCATTCAGTGCCGCCATGCGGCTCTGGCCCCGCAATTCGGCGCTGATATGGGCGGCCGTAAAGGCATCTCCTGCCCCAGTAACGCGCAGAGGGGTAATCCGGGGCGGTGTGGCGGTGATAAACCCTGCCGCCGTGGCATCGGTTGCCGGGTTTGGCCCATCCGTGACCAGCACCCGTGCCGCACCCCGCGCGACAAGCGCGCGCGCAGCGCTGGCGCTATCGGGGAAGGTGGTTGCGCAAATTGCGCCTGCCTCTGCCAGATTAAGATAAAAACAGCAGCTCATCGCGCCCAGAAACGGGGCCAAGCGCACGGCCTTGGCGGGCGATACAGCGACAAGGCGCAGATCCAGCCCCGCAAGCCGTGGTGTTTGGGCCAATTCCGCCAGCAGCCCCGGCGCAAGCCCACTATCGAATACCATACAGCTTGCACTGTCCGGCAGCATATGCAGCATGTCTGCCCCAAGGCTTTCCAGCGCGTCAGAAGCGGCGATGGCGGCGATCAGGCCATTACTGCCCTCTATCGCGATGTAACTGTCTGTGGGCAGGCCGGGCAGGGGGATCAGACACTCTGTGCCAACACCTTGTGCAGCCAGCCATGCGCGCAAGTCATGTCCCGGCTGGTCATGTCCGATGGCGGCCATCAGTGCGGGCCTATGGCCCAACTGTGCCAGATTTGCTGCGATGTTTAGGGCCACACCCCCCGGCCTGCGCAGAATACGGCCGGGAACATCCGCGCCCAAAGCCACAGGGGCCGGGCTGTGGCCGATGATATCCCAATGGGCGGCCCCAATGCAAAACAGATGCTGTGCGCGTGTCATGGGGCTGTCGTGCCGCAAAGCTGGCGATTTGGCAAGCGCGGCCGTGCTGACAGCGCTTGCGTGGAACACTGGCCCCGCCGTCGCGCGGCTGATAGGGTTTGCCCATGTTCGAGGATTATTCAGAACGGCTATTTGCGCATTTCGTCGCGGGCCAATGGCGCGCGCCCTTTGGTGCGGGCTGCGTGGGCGTGCCCCTGCCGGGGGGCAGGGGGGCTGGCCAGATTGTGCCCGCTGGCCCGCCCGATGTGGCGCGCGCTGTTGCGGCGCTGCGCGGGGCCGATTTGGCGGCAAGCCTGCGCTTTGCCGCTGTGCTGGAGGCTGCCTTGCCCGATTTGACCGACATTTTTGCAGTGCCCCAAACCGCCGCGCAGCGATTGCAAGATCGCCCTGCCGGAGGGTGTATCGTGCTTGGCTCTGCCAGCACGGCCCTGCCAAGCTTGCTGCGCAGATTGTCTGCCGGGGTTCTGGGCGGGGTAATCTATTGCCCCGCGCCAGAACAATCTGCCTTGGCGACAGCAATCTCAGTCCTGGCCCAAAAAGCGGATTTACCGCCGGGAAGCTATGCCATGCTGCATGCCCGCTTGCCCCAGACAGAAGCCGCCTTGCGCAATACGGGCCTGCCGTTGCAAGTGCTTTAGGCGATCAAAGCCCCATGCGCGCGCCAAACACGCGCTGCGCCACATCGGCCCGCGTCATGCCGCGTGCAGCAAGTTCCGCATCGCTGAGCGCGTTGTAGCGCATGATCTCACGATAGGTGGGCGAGAAGCGCGCGACTTCTTCCAGCAGAGCGAAAAACCAAGCGCTGACCTTGTTCAAATCCGGCTTTTCAACTGGTGTCGTATTGGTCGTGAAACTTGCCATTTTGGAAACCCTTTTCAAAAGTGTTTCCCCCCTGTGCTGAAACGTAGGTCATCTTTGCTGACCTTGCCACAGACAATCCGGCAATGCTGCGTTGCAGCAGACGCAAGCCTGCCATCGTTTTGGTATATGAAGGAAATTCTTAACCAATTTACCATAGCCTGACTGGGCGATGTGAAAAGTTCTCGCTTTGTTTCGCGATATGGGTTAAGGAACATTTATCGAACATACCCGCACCAAACGGGCGATTGCCGCGCAGGGCGCGCTGTGAAATAAGGGGCAAAGGAAATGGCAATGGCGGATCTTCTGACAATGACCGACAAACGGACGGCAGAAAAACAAAAGGCGCTGGAATCGGCGCTTGCGCAGATTGAACGGCAATTTGGCAAGGGTTCGATCATGCGCTTGGGCGGTGACAATCCGGTCACAGAGATCGAATCAACCTCTACAGGGTCGCTTGGGTTGGATATTGCCTTGGGGATTGGGGGCTTGCCCAAAGGCCGGATTATTGAAATCTACGGCCCGGAATCCTCTGGCAAAACCACGCTGACCCTGCATGTGGTGGCCGAAGAGCAGAAAAAAGGCGGCGTTTGCGCCTTTGTGGATGCCGAACACGCGCTAGACCCGCAATATGCCCGCAAGCTGGGCGTCAATCTGGATGAATTGCTGATCTCGCAGCCAGATACGGGCGAGCAGGCGCTGGAGATTGTGGATACTCTGGTGCGCTCTGGCGCTGTCTCTCTGGTGGTGGTGGATTCCGTTGCCGCGCTGACCCCGAAATCGGAACTTGAAGGCGATATGGGCGACAGCTCTGTCGGGGTGCATGCGCGGCTTATGAGCCAGGCCATGCGCAAACTGACCAGCTCTATCTCTCGGTCAAATTGCATGGTGATTTTCATCAACCAGATTCGCATGAAGATTGGTGTGATGTTTGGCTCTCCTGAAACCACGACAGGGGGGAATGCGCTGAAATTCTATGCCTCTGTGCGGTTGGATATCCGGCGCATCGGCTCTATCAAGGATCGGGAAGAGGTTGTGGGCAACCAAACCCGCGTGAAAGTTGTAAAGAACAAGGTCGCGCCCCCGTTCAAACAGGTTGAATTCGATATCATGTATGGCGAGGGCATCTCCAAACGCGGGGAATTGTTGGATTTGGGCGTCAAGGCCGGGGTGGTCGAGAAATCTGGCGCCTGGTATTCCTACGGGGATGAACGGATCGGGCAGGGGCGCGAGAATGCCAAGACCTTCCTGAAGGAAAACCCGCAAATGGCCTTGCAGATCGAAGACAAGATTCGCGCCGCGCATGGGCTTGATTTCCATATGAGCGACGGCGACGATTCGGTGCTGGAGGAATGAGCCACGCCACGGCCGCTGAATTGCAGGCGGCTATGGCGCATATTCTGGCCGCCCCCAAAACTGGCGGCCAGATAGAGATGCTGTGCCTGCGGCCAGACTATGGCATGCGCAGATTTGTGAATGAGATATCTGTAACCCGTGCAGCGGGCATCCCCGGCGAGCGTTGGGCCACGCGCCCTTGGTTGCGTCTGGCCGATGGCAGCCCGCACCCCGGCATTCAGGTTTGCATCTTGTCGCGCAGGGTGCTGGATATCGTCTGGCGTGACAGGGAAAACACCCCGCATCCGGGGGATACGTTTATAACCGACATGAACCTGTCAGAGGCAAACCTGCCCCCCGGTCAGCGGCTGCGCGCCGGGACGGCTGTTTTGGAGGTGTCTGACATATTCAATGATGGGTGCGTGAAATGGGCGGCCCGTTACGGCAAGCCCTCGCGCGATTGGATCAATGCACCGGAAAACCGCGCTCTGCGTTTGCGCGGCATCTTGTGCCGCGTGGCGCAAGACGGGATCATGCGGCAAGGCGATGTGTTGGAGAAGATATAGCCAGTATTCGGGCTTTGATCGCGCCCTAGCCTGTACCCGCCTTGGGCGCGCAGATAGCGCCGTTTCCCCTGTCTTTTCCGCAGTCGGGGCAAGCGCAAGCCTTACTCAGGTGTGGACAGCCCCAGTGCGCAGCGATAAACCGGGCCAACCCGAATTCCCCCGGAGGACGATATGGCCAGCCTCACTGATATCCGCTCGACTTTCCTGAATTATTTTGCGCGGCAGGGCCACGCGATTGTGGACAGCTCGCCGCTGGTTCCGCGCAATGATCCGACGCTGATGTTCACCAATTCTGGCATGGTGCAGTTCAAGAATGTTTTTACCGGGCTGGAACACCGCGATTACAATCGCGCCACCACCGCCCAAAAATGTGTGCGCGCCGGTGGCAAGCATAACGATCTGGACAATGTGGGCTATACCGCCCGCCATCACACATTTTTTGAAATGCTGGGCAATTTCAGCTTTGGCGATTACTTCAAATCCGAAGCAATCCCCTTTGCATGGGAACTGCTGACCAAGGATTTTGACATCCCCAAAGACCGCTTGCTTGTCACCGTCTATCACACGGATGATGAGGCCGCGACTATCTGGAAAAAAGTGGCCGGCCTGTCTGATGACAGGATCATCCGCATCCCCACAGATGACAATTTCTGGCGCATGGGCCCCACTGGCCCTTGTGGCCCTTGTACCGAAATTTTCTTCGATCACGGGCCAAGCATCTGGGGCGGCCCTCCGGGCAGCCCAGAGGAAGATGGCGACCGCTTCATCGAAATCTGGAACCTTGTTTTCATGCAAAATGAACAGCATGAAGATGGCCGCCTGACAGATTTGCCCCGCCAGTCCATCGATACAGGCATGGGGCTGGAACGTATTGGTGCGCTGCTGCAAGGCAAGCATGACAATTACGACACCGATCTGATGCGCGCGCTGATAGAGGCATCCAGCCACGCCACCAATTCAGACCCGGATGGCCCCGGCAAAACCCATCACCGTGTGATCGCTGACCATCTGCGCGCCACCTCGTTTCTGATTGCGGATGGCGTTTTGCCGGGCAATGACGGGCGCGGCTATGTGTTGCGCCGGATCATGCGCCGCGCCATGCGCCACGCGCATATGCTGGGCGCGCAAGATCCGGTCATGCACCGCCTTGTGCCCGCGCTTGTGGCGCAAATGGGCGGGCATTACGGCGAATTGCGCGCGGCGCAGGCGCTGATAACCGAAACCCTGCGCGCCGAAGAAACACGTTTTCGCCAGACGCTGGATCGCGGGTTGAAGCTGTTGGATGCAGAGTTGGAGGGGCTGGCCGAAGGGGCGGCGCTATCAGGGGCTGCGGCGTTCAAGCTCTATGATACATTCGGCTTTCCGCTGGATCTGACGCAAGATGCCCTGCGCGAGCGGGGCCGCACAGTAGATATTGCGGGCTTTGATGCCGCAATGGCCGAACAAAAGGCGCGCGCGCGCGCCAGTTGGGCCGGGTCTGGCGATGCGGCAGATGCCACAATCTGGTTCGATCTGGCCGAAAAGCACGGCGTGACCGAGTTTTTGGGCTATGACATGGAGAGTGCGGAAGGCCAGGTGCTGGCCTTGGTTGCTGATGGGGCAGAGGTTGCACGCGCTGGCGGCGCGGTTCAGATCATCGTCAACCAAACGCCTTTCTATGCAGAATCGGGCGGGCAAGTGGGCGATTGCGGGTTTATCCGCTCGGCCACAGGCGCAGCGCAGGTGACAGATACCCGCAAGATGGCGGGTGTCTTTGTCCATATCGCCCAAGTCACAGAGGGCGAGATTGTGCGCGGCCAGCCTGTCAAGCTGGAGGTGGATCACCGCCGCCGCAGTGCGATCCGCGCCAATCATTCTGCCACGCATCTGTTGCACGAGGCCCTGCGCCGCGCGCTTGGCGATCATGTGGCGCAAAAAGGCTCACTCAACGCGCCCGACAGGCTGCGTTTTGATTTCAGCCATGGTGCGGGGCTGTCAGCGCAGGAATTGGCGCAGGTGGAGGGCGAAGTGAACAGTTTCATCCGCCAGAACACCCCGGTGGAAACGCGGATCATGACCCCCGATGATGCCCGCGCCCTTGGTGCGCAGGCGCTCTTTGGCGAGAAATATGGCGATGAAGTGCGCGTGGTGTCCATGGGTGTGGATGCCAATTCCGGCAAGGGCCATGATGGGCATACCTATTCTCTCGAACTGTGTGGCGGCACCCATGTGCTGCGCACCGGGGATATCGGCGCCTGCGTCATATTGGGCGATTCCGCGTCATCCGCCGGGGTGCGCCGCATAGAGGCGCTGACAGGTCAGGCCGCACTGGATCACCTGCGTGCGCAAGACAGCCGGCTTGGCGCAGTGGCCGGGCTGTTGAAAGCGCCCGCGCAAGATGTGCCAGACAGGGTAAAGGCCCTGATCGACGAGCGTCGCGCCCTTGCCAATGAAATCGCCCAACTCAAACGCCAGATCGCGATGGGCGGCACCGCCGCCGAAGATGCGCCACAAGAAGTGGGCGGGATCAAGCTGATCGCCAAAACCATGACAGGTGTCAGTGGCAAGGATCTTCCACCTCTGATCGATGCAATGAAAGAGAAACTCGGCTCCGGCGCTGTCGTGCTGATCGCCGATACCGGGGCCAAACCCGCTGTCGCGGCAGGTGTGACAGATGATCTCACCACGCGCCTCTCTGCGGTCGATCTCGTGCGCGTGGCGGTCACGGCGCTTGGCGGCAAGGGGGGCGGGGGGCGCGCGGACATGGCCCAAGGGGGCGGCGCGGATATCTCTGGCGCTGACGCGGCGCTTGCCGCCATCACAGCTTATCTGGAAGGATCAAAATCATGAGCGCACTTTGGATTGCCCATGTCGAGGTAACAGACCCGGACGCTTACGGGGAATATGCCAAACGTGCCACCGGTGCCATTGCGGCGCATGGGGGCGTTTTCCTGGCGCGCGCCGGGCGCTATGTCGTGCTCGAAGGCAAGGCGCGCCCGCGCAATGTGGTTGCCCGTTTCCCCTCGGTCGAAGCTGCGGTCGCCTGCTACAACTCTCCCGCCTATCAAGAGGCGCTCAGCTACGCCAAAGGCGCCTCTGATCGCGATCTCATCGTGGTCGAGGAAGTGGACTGACCTTGCCCTTCATCTTGGCATAAATATCCGCGGGGGGTGCAGGGGGGCAGCCAGCCCCCCTGCCTCGGCTCAATCCCGCGCGAAAGGGTCGGATGGGTAGCCAACCCCTGTCAAATACAGCCCATCGGGTGGGCTGACAGGGCCGCATGCGGCGCGGTTGCGGGCCTCCAGGGCGGCTTTCACATCTTCGGGCGCCCATGCGCCCGCACCCACCCGCTCCAATGTGCCCACAATGCTGCGCACCTGATTATGCAGGAAGGATCGCGCACGCAGGGTGAAGTGATACTCCACCCCGCAAGGGCGCTCATGCGCGGCAATGCTCAGGTCATCCAGTGTTTTTACAGGCGATGCCGCCTGACACTGGCTGGCGCGGAAGGTCGTGAAATCATGCTGGCCCAGCAGGTGTTTTGCCGCGTCCTGCATTGGCCGAAGGTGCAGGGGGTGGCGAATATGCCAGACTTGCCCGGCCTCGAATGTCGGGGGGGCGCGGCGTGCAAGCAGGCGAAACAGATAGCGCCGCTCTACTGCGGAAAACCGGGCATGAAAATCATCATCCACGCGCGCGCAATCCAGTATTGCAACGGGCAGGGGGCGCAGGTGGTGATTAAGCGCCTCGCGCAACCGGAAGGCCTCCCAGTTGCGCGCCATGTCGCAATGGGCCACCTGTCCTGTCGCGTGCACGCCCGTATCGGTGCGCCCGGCTGCGGCAATCCGGGCAAGCCCCGGCTCCAGCAGGGCGAGGGCGGCCTCGATCGCCTCTTGCACAGAGGGTTGCCCCAGTTGCGCTTGCCATCCGCAAAAGGGCCGACCATCATATTCTATTTTCAGCGCATATCTGGGCATAAGGCGCGCCTTAGCGCGGCTGAGAGCGCTTTGCAATCAGCCTTCGGCCTTCAGGATCGCTGCCAGCCCGCTTTGGTAATCAGGGTATAGGGGTGTCCAGCCCAACTCGCGCTTGGCGCGGTCATTGCGCACGCGCTTGCTGTCGGAATAAAAGCTGCGCGCCATGGGTGAGAGATCGGCCTCTTCAAAGCTGACTTCGGGGGGCGGTGGCATACCCAGCAGCTGTGCGGCATGTTCCAGCACATCTTGCGGGGGGGCGGGCATGTCATCGCACAGGTTGAAAACGCGGCTTCCGATATCAGAGCGCAGGGACAGTTCCAGCGCCAGCCCGATATCTTCCGCATGGATGCGCGAGAAATATTGCCCCGGCTTTATCACCCGTTGCGCCGTGCCGTTGCGCAGCTTCTCGAACGGGCCACGGCCGGGGCCATAAATCCCGGCCAGCCGGAACACATGCACCCGAAACCCGGCCTTTGCGCCCAAAGCCTGCCATGCGGCCTCTGCCGCGATGCGTGCTTTGCCGCGCGCAAGCCTTGCGCTGGTGGGGCTGTCCTCGTCCACCCAGCCGCCCTGATGGTCGCCATAGACCCCCACTGTTGAAAGATAGCCCACCCAGTTCAGGTGCTGCGCCTGTGCAAGCTCTGCGCCATGGGCCTCCAGCACCGGGTCTGCTGCCAATGGTGCAACAGATGTCAGGATATGGCTTGCACGCTCTATCGGCAATGCCTCTCCCGGCCAGATGATCGCGTCTATCCCCCGCGCGCGCAGCCGCGCCGCTTTGTCCGAGTTGCGGGTGGTGGCGATGATATGCCAGCCCTGTGGCAATAGCCTTTCGGCCAAAGCCTGCGCGCTATAGCCATGCCCGATGGAGAGGAGAGTTTTCCTCTGTTCGCTTGGCTTGGCTGTGGCGGGGCGTGCAGTCACGGTTTTATCCGTATGGGCGTGCCATTACGCACCATGGCATATATATCTTCCATCTCTCGGTCAGTTACCGCGATGCAGCCATCTGTCCAATCCCCGCGCGCTTTGGCAAATCTTGGGCCACGGCCATGGATGAAGATATCGCCACCGGGCCGCCAGCCATTTGCTTTGGCGCGGGCGCGATCTTCTTCATTGGGATAGTCTATGCCCAAGGACAGATGAAAAGCGCTGTTGGGGTTGCGCCGGTCGATGATGTAATCCCCCTCTGGCGTGCGGCGATCGCCCTCGTGCTGCTTGTGGCCGATGGGATTGCCGCCTAGCTGCACGTGGAAGGTTCGCAGCCTTGTGTTGTGGTGGTATAGATCCATCCGCCTTTCGGATTTATACACCACCACTTGCGTCACTTCCGGCCCAGTATATGTACGGAATTTATTATGGGGTTTGCCACACCCCGCCAGTGCTGCGAGCAGCGCCAATGCCGCAAAGACGCGAAAAAAACTCATATGCCTGCCTCTGATTTTTTCCCGCAACAATGCCGCAGTTCTGCGCCTGTGCCAAGTGGGCATGATCGCGCGATCACAAAGGTGTCACTCTGCTTTGGTTGTCGTGGTTTTTTCCTGTGCGTTCAGTCTTTCCTCTATTGCAGCCAGACGGCGCAACACTTCATCGCGGTAATCCTCTGTCGCCTGATTGCTTTCTGCTGCATGGGCGTCTTGCATGGAATTGACGATCAAACCCACCAGCAAGTTTACGACAGCGAAGGTTGTTACCATGATGAAGGGCACGAAGAAGACCCAAGCATAGGGATAGGTTTCCATGACGGGCCGCACAATGCCCATTGACCAGCTTTCCAGCGTCATGATCTGGAAAAGCGTATAGGCTGAATTGCCCAGATCACCGAACCAATCGGGAAAGCTGTTCTGGAACAGTTTTGTTGCCATCACCGCGCCGATATAGAAAATCATCCCCATCAGCAAAAATACTGATCCCATGCCCGGCAGGGCGGTGATGAACCCTTCCACCACGCGCCGCAGGTTGGGGCTGACAGATACCACCCGCAAGAGACGCAAAATCCGCAGCGCGCGCAACACAGAGAAGGTTTGCGCGCCCGGCACAAGCGAGATGCCAACAATCAGGAAATCAAACACATTCCAGCCAGAGCGGAAAAAGCCCAAACGATGTGCGTGGAATTTCAGCGCAATTTCGATCACGAAAATTGTGAGGCAGATCTTGTCAAGTGTGACAATCAGGCCCCCAGCCAAACCCATCAAACTGTCAGAGGTTTCCATGCCCAACAATATCGCGTTGAACACGATCACCCCGATGATTCCGTTGCGCACCCATGCCTGATCTAGAAAAGCGGCGGTTCTTTCACGGCTGAACATGACAATTCCTCTTGGCGCCTGATGATGCGCGATATGCTATCTTATAAAACTTGCTGCAAGTTCCACATGCGGGCTAAAGCGGAATTGGTCAATCACTTGCACCCATTCCAGCTGATATCCGCCTGCAACCAGCAGTTTTGCATCCCGCGCGAAGGTGACAGGGTTGCAGGAAATCGCACCAATACGGGGAATACGGCTATTGGCAAGGGCCTGGGCCTGAGCTTCGGCCCCGGCGCGGGGCGGGTCGATCACGGCGCAGTCAAACTGCGCCAGTTCTTCGGGCAGCAGGGGACGGCGGAACAGGTCGCGCGCCTCATGGGTTATACGCTTCAATCCGATGGCTTGCCTCCAGCCTTTGTCGAGTGCCACAAGCATATCGGCCGCGCCCTCTACGGCATGGATTTCGGCGTGTTCTGCCAAAGGCAAAGAGAATGTGCCGCAGCCTGCGAACAGATCCAGCACGCGCCTTGCGCCCTGAGTGATCTCTTGCAAGGCCGCGCACATGGCCGCCTCGGCTTGTGGGGTTGCCTGCAAAAACGCGCCGGGCGGCGGGGTGACGCGGGCGCGGCCCATTTGCTGCTCTGGCGCGCGCGTTTGGGCAACCACCTCGCCCTCCCATGCCAGTCGTGCAAGGCCCGACTGTCCGGCCCATTGCCCAAGTTCCAGTCGCAAGGGTGCATCCAGCGGTTTGCCACCCGTGACCGCCAAATCCAACCCGCCCAAGGATTGCGTAAGTGCAAGCGCCATCTCGCCCTTGCGCGCTCCGGTGCGTTGGGTCAGATCCTCCAGCAGGGGCAGGGCGGCAATCAGATCCGGGTGCAGAATTTGGCACTCTGGCACGGCTGTTACCACATCTGACGCGCGGGCATGAAAACCCACAAGCGCCCCTTTTTTCAGCCTGCGCCCCGCAAAACTGGCCCGGCGGCGGCTGCGCAGCGGCGAGATATGGGGCGCGCGAAATGCGGTTTCCAACCCATGAGCCGCCAGCGCGTGCCGGATGACGCTTTCTTTCCACTCTGTCACGAAATCGACATGCGCATGTTGCAGCGCGCAGCCGCCGCAACTGCGATAATGCGGGCAGGCCGGCTTTATCCGCTCTGGCGCGGGGTGCAGGATGCGCGGCGTCTCCATTCGGCCTTGGTGGATCAGCCCCTCCACCACTTCGCCGGGCAATGTGCGCGGCACGAAAACCGGCCCTTCCGCCACCCCATCGCCCTGATGGCCAAGCCGGGTGATGGTAATTTGCCGCGCGTTGTCCTGCCGTGGGGTTTGGGGTGCTTCAGCCTTGCTGCCCATCATCATCCGTTCCCAAAAATCCGCCAGATTGCCGCGCCCAGAACCGGGCATAGGTGCCGCCCTGTTCCAACAGCGCGTCATGCGTGCCTTGCTCAAGGATGCGGCCTTCGTCAAGCACGATGATGCGGTCTAGCTGTGCGATGGTGGACAGACGGTGCGCGATGGCCAGCACGGTCTTGCCCTCCATCAGCGGAATAAGCGCATCCTGAATGGCTGCTTCCACTTCTGAATCCAGCGCCGATGTGGCTTCATCCAGCACCAGAATAGGCGCGTTTTTCAAGAAGGCGCGGGCCAAAGCAATACGCTGGCGCTGCCCGCCCGACAGGCGCACGCCGCGTTCGCCCAAGCGCGCGTCATAGCCCTTGCGCCCTTCATGGTCTTGCAGGCCCAGAATGAAGTCATGCGCTTCGGCGGCGCGGGCGGCGGCCTCTACCTCTGCGCGGGTGGCATCGGGGCGGCCATAGCGGATATTCTCATAGGCAGAGCGGTTGAACATCGCGGTTTCTTGCGTGACCATGGCGATATTGCGGCGCAAGCTTTCCTGCGTCACGCCCCGGATATCCTGCCCATCAATCGTGATGCGCCCGGTTTCCACATCATAAAGCCGCAGCAAAAGTGCCACCAGCGTGGATTTCCCCGCGCCAGAGGCCCCCACGATCCCGATCTTTTCGCCCGGCGCAATTTGCAGGGCAAGTTGATCCACCCCGCCTGTCTGGCGACCATAGGCAAAGCTGACATCTTCAAAACCTATGGCACCGCTGGCACGGCCCAAGGGCAGGGCATCTGGCGCATCTTGCAGCGTGGGGCGGGGGGTAAGGGTTTTCATCCCATCTTCCACCTCGCCCAGATTGCCGTAAATCGCCATCAGCACAAAACTGACCCAGCCTGTCATCTGCGCAATGCGGATCGCCACTGCCCCCGCCGCAGCTATGGCCCCCGGTGTGGCCTGTCCCAGTGCCCAAAGCCAGAGCGTGCCCCCGATCAGCAGCACCGGCAACACACCGGCACAGACCATCAGCCACAGCCGGAACCATGCCTGCACTTCACCAAATTCCACGGCCCTGTCGCGGAATATGCCCATTGCATTCAGCGCCGCGCGATCCTCGAAATCAGCATGGGCGAATAGTTTAACGGTTTTGATATTGGTGATCGTATCCACCACCTGTCCGCTTACCTGCGCGCGCGCCCCCGCCCGCGCGCCAGAGCGCGCGCGCACTTGCGGCAGGAAATGGCGGATCAGCGCCAGATAGGCCACCAGCCACACCGCCAGCGCCAGCGCGATCCGCCCGTCTATCGTGACCAGCAGCACCACCGACCCAAGGATAGAGGCCAGCGCAAAGGCCATGGTATTGATCGTTTCATTGGCCACATCTGTCAGCGCGCGGGCCGTCTGCACTTGTTTCTGGGCAATGCGGCCTGCAAAATCATTGTCAAAGAAGGTGACAGGCTGGCCCAATGTCCAGCGATTGAGCCGCGATTGCACCAGAACATAGACATTGGGTTGCACAACGATGGAATTGGCCGCCGATGACAGGCCAAAGGCCACAGGGCGCAGCACCACTAAAAACAGGACGAAAGCGGTGATCAGCCAGAAATGACGGTCAAAAAACCCCAGCGGGCCAGTTTCCACCACCGCATCAATGATCAAGCCCAGCAGCAGGGCCGAAACCACCTCTGTTACCCCCACAAGCGCAGATATAACCGCGGCCAGGATAAGAACGGGCCATGCCCCGCGCACTGACCACAGCATAAACGCCCACAGGCTGCGCGGCGGGGCGCTTTCTGCCGGGGCAAAGGCATCTATCATCCCGGCCAGGCGCTGCGCGGGGCCATTGCTGACTGGTTCCGGGGTGGTTTTTTGTAGCACTTGCAGCCCTCTTTTCCAGCGCCTGATATAGGGGCGCACGGGGGCAAAGGCCAGTCAACGCAGCAACATGTCCTTGCTGATGCTGAAATTCGAGGCAATCCAGACCTGTTCCAACCGGCGCAACTCTGCCCCCAAGGCAGGGCCTTGCAAATGTGGCAGGTCGCTGGCGTGCAGTGGAAATTGCGCCTGCGCCCCGCGCGCGATATCGGCCTGCCAATCCTGCGGCAGGGGTGTTTCCAGCAGCGCCGCGCGGGCCAGAAGCACAGTCTCCGCCAGCTTTTGCCCCAGCGCATAGCCCAAGGCCGCCCCGGTTTGCAGATTGCCAAGGGCAATGTGCATCTGTCCCAAGGCGCGCACTTCTGCTTTTGTCAGGCGCAAGCGCTTTGTCTCGCCCCCAAGAACAACCAGACGGCGCAAAAAATCGGGTTCCATCCCGGCTGGTTCCAGATGCACCAGAACGGGCAAGGCGCGTGCCTCTGCCCCCGGCAGAACATGCGTGAGAACACCGCATTGCGCCATGGCCGCAACGGCGGGCGCGGGGTTTGCTGCGCTTAGCAGTTTTCGCAATTCTGCCGTTACCCGCTCTGCCGAGAGATGGAGCAGCCCATCTGCCCCCGCCGCGCAAGCTGCCAAAGCATCTGCATCCAATCCGCCCTCAGGATCGCCATATTGCGCGTGAAAGCGGAAAAACCGCAAAATCCGCAAGTAATCTTCGCGAATGCGCGCGGGCGCATCGCCCACAAAGCGCACGCGCCGTGCCATCAGGTCTGGCAAGCCGCCGAGCGGGTCTATCACCTGACCATCGGCGCGGGCATAAAGCGCGTTCATGGTGAAATCGCGCCGCGCGGCATCTTCGGCCAGATTGTCCGAGAATTCGACAGTGGCATGACGGCCATGGGTTTGCACATCGCGCCGGAAGGTTGTGATCTCAAACCCTTCGCCCGCGATCACCACCGTGATTGTGCCATGTTCCAGCCCTGTGGGCACAGCGCGCAACCCTGCCGCCTCGGCCAGCGCGATAACCGTTTGGGGCCGCGCATTGGTAGAGATATCTACATCTGTGACCGCAACGCCCATCAGCGCGTTGCGCACGCAACCGCCCACCACATAGGCCTGATATCCGGCCTTTTCCAGCAGGTGCAGCGCCTCTTGCGTAGCCGGGGCTTCTAGCCATGCACCGCTTACGCGCATGGCCCCACCCTGTCGGCCAGCCCGCGCAAGATGCGCGCCGTTGCCCCCCAGATGTAATATGGCCCCCAGGGCACAGCATAATATTTGCGCCATGTGCCGCGCCAGATGCGCTGTTCTATCCGAAACCGCGCGGGGTTCATCACATGATCGAAGGGCGCAGAGAAAATCTCTGCCACTTCATCGGGCTGGGGGCGGGGTGTGAAATCTTGTGCAATCAGGCCCAGAATGGGCGTGACCTGATACCCTGTCACGGTTTCATGCGGAGGCAAGGCGCCCAGAATTTCCACCGCCGCAGGGGGCAGGCCGATTTCCTCTTCGGCTTCGCGCAAGGCTGTGGCAACAAGATCTTTGTCCCCCTCATCCTTGCGCCCGCCGGGGAAGGCGATCTGGCCGGGATGGTTGCGCAGATGCGAGGCGCGTTTGGTCAGCACCAGCCGCGGCTCCCCCTGCCCATATGTGGCAATGCCCACCAGCACCGCAGCCGGGCGCAAAACCCTGTTTTCGGGCAGCACAAGGCCGGGATTCAGATCATAGTCGCTAGAGTGCGTCCAGGGCTGCGACAGGCTGGCCCGCAAGCGCGACAAGGGATCAGTCGCCATCGCTCCGCGCCTCGAAACCCAGTGACGCGGGCTGCATGATGTAATGTGCCCCGCAAAACTGGCAATCCGCCGTTACTGTGCCTTCGGGGGTTGTCATGGTGGCGATATCCTTGGCCGAATAGATGGACAGGCTTTGACGCACCTTGTCTTCGGAACAGGAACAGCCAAAATGCACCGCCTGCGGATCATAGACGCGCGGCGTTTCCTCGTGGAACAGGCGCAGCAGCAATTCGGGCGGCTGCACATTCGGGCCAATCAGTTCCATGTCTTCCACGGTTTCCAGCAGCATATTGGCGCGGTTCCAATCCTCGGTCAGCACATCGCGTTCGCGCGGCGATGTGCCAGAGGCTTGGGGCATATGCTGCAACATCACCCCGCCTGCGCGCCATTTCTCTGGCTGGCCGGGCAGGGTGGCCCGCCCATAGCTGAGCGCGAAAGTGGTGGGCAATTGTTCGGATTGTTCGAAATAGGCCTCTGCGCAATGGGCAAGGCTGGTTCCCGAAATGGGGGTAATGCCCTGATAGGGCGTCATATCCGGCCCCTGATCTATCAGAATGGCAAAGTAACCTTTGCCAATTTGCGGATAGGCCGGGCCATCGGGATCAACTCGCGCGGAATCGAAACTGGCATAGGCGCGAATGCGCGCAGGCCCGCCTTCGGTTTCCGGTGCGTAATAATCCGTTGCAATCAGCCGGATTGGCCCATCGCCGCGCACCTGCACGGACAAACGCCAACGCAGTTTGATTGTTTGGCCAATCATTGCGGTGAGCAAGGCGGCTTCGGCAATCAAGGCTTCTACGGCCGGGGGGTAATTGTGGCGCGCAAGCACACGCTCCAGCGCAGTATCCAGCCGCGCAACGCGGCCCCGGATATCGCACCGATCTAGCTGGAAGGGAAGAACAGTGTCATCCCATGCGATCTGTCCGCCAATGCTCATGGCTGTGTGTTCCTTGTCCTGCCGGGCAGGTTTGGCCCGTGTGTCTGGCACTACATATAGGAATTAACAGGCAAGGGCCAAGCGCGTTTGCGGCACAGCACCTGCGCAGATTTGGATATTACGCCATAGCTGTCAAAAGATGCGCACAAAACCTTACTCTACAGTCGGCATGTTGTGATCAAAGTTATCGGCCCCCTGCGGCGTCATGGCCGCGTACTGAAATTCCAGCAGCGCGCCAGACACATCATCGTCAAATTCGTCGCGCCCGGCCCATCGTGTCAGTTCCCATTTTAACGCATCCATGAAATCAGCGCCTTTCAGGCCAGAGAGCGCGGTCATTATGCGGCTTACCCCCTCTTGCCCGAATTGCGCGCCCTCCCGGTTGGAGCATTCGGTGATCCCGTCACTACAGATCAGCAGCCTGTCACCCGGTGCCATTTGTGCTTCGACTGTGCTGAAATGAGCTTCGGAAAATAGCCCGATGGGATGCCCGCCCTCGCCAAGGATATCCAGCTTTCCGTTGGCGCGTTGAATGACAGGGTGCGGATGGCCGGCCTGCACCAGCCGCAATTTGCCGGTTTTCAGGTTGAATTCAGCATAGAGGATCGTGAGATATGTTTCTGCCCCGAATTCATCCAACATCAGATCATTGATTCGTGCTGCAACTTCGTGAGGGGCGCAGGCAATGCTGCGCCCGCTCGGCCTATGGGGTTTGAACACGATATTCTGGTTATGTTCGCGTGCGGAAAACAACCCGGCGATCCGGGCACCGAGCATGGCCGCCGCAACGCCGTGCCCCGCGACATCAATGGCATAAATCCCGATCTGATGGGGGCTGATCTGGAATGTGCCCACCATATCGCCGCCAACATGCCCGGAGGATTGCAACAAAAGCGAAAGTGCGCTGCCATCAAATGCGTGCTCGCGTTTGCGAAGAAGCGATTGTTGCAGCCGACGGGCTTGCATCAGATCGCGATCAAGCGCGTCATACAAGAGTTGCAATTCGGCAAGGGCTGCGCGCAATTCTTTGTTTTGATGGACAGCGCGGGCTTCGGCGCGGCGTGCGGCTTCGCGCGCTTCTGTCAGTTCTGTAACATCAACGCGCAGCCCGACACGCCCGCCATCAGCGGTTCGGCGCTCTACAATTTGCAAGACAGTGCCATCTTTAAGGCGCTGCTGCGAGCGGCTGCTATCTTCGCGCTCGGCCAGCCTTTCGCTAATCCAGATATCTTCTTGGGTTTGGGTGTCTGAAAACTGTCCAACCTCCAGTCCATAGCGCAAGATTTCTTCAAACGTCGCCCCCGGCACGAGTGCGGGGGCGCAAAGTGAATAAAATTCTCTGAATTTTTCATTCGCCAGAACCAGCCTGTCATCGGCATCGAAGTAAATGAAACCATCATCCAGCGCTTCCACGGCAGCAACAAGCTGGCCGCGCGCGCTGCGCATCTCGCGCTCCATTTGCAGCAGCCGCTCTCCGGCGCGGATTCGCGCCCTCAGTTCATTCGCGGCTACGGGTTTGGACAAGAAATCATCCGCGCCAACATCCAGCCCCTGAGCGACGGCATCCTTTTCGTTTTTGGAGGTGAGCAGAATGAAATAGGTATAAGCATCGTGACGCAAAGCGCGGAATGCACGGCAAAATTCCAGACCATCCATTTCCGGCATGATCCAATCTGACAAGATAAGATCGAAATGCGTTGTTTCGCACAGTTTTAGCGCAGCGCGACCGGACACGGCTTCCTGCGTGCTGTATCCCCAAGCTTCCAGTTTCTTGGCAAAGAGCAGCCGTTGCGTGCGGCTGTCATCCACAATCAGCGCGGCCTTGTTGTGAAAAAGCGCTTTGGTTGCATCGTCACATGCTCGTAGCACCGTGATTCCCCTCGGCGCACAGGCCATGGCTGTTGATTTTCAAAGGATTTCGCAAAAATTTCTTAATCTTTGGTGAAGCCGTTGCTGTATGTTTCCGTGGTGGCAAGAACTGTGCCAACAAGCAATCAAAGCTTAAGAAGTTTGCGTCATGCTACATCAAGGCAGCTCAAAAGGGTTCATATGATTGATTGGTCACGCGTTTCGGAATTGTACGAGGATTTTGGGGAAGAAGAGTTTTCTGAAATCATTGAAGTATTTCTGGAAGAGGGGGTGGAGGGGCTGGAGCAGTTGTCTTTCGCCGAAAGCGATTGTCAGAACATGGCCGCGTTCCATTTCCTCAAAGGCGCGGCGCTCAACCTTGGCTTTGTCGAACTGTCACAACTTTGTGCGCTGGGCGAAACCGCCGCGCGCGAAGGGCAAGATGTCGCTTTGCTGAAAGCACAGGTCATGGAACATCTTCCAGCGACATGCGAAATCCTTAAAACAAAATGGAAAGAATACCTTGTAAAGAAAACCTAACTTAAAACCTTAAATCACAAACCCTGCGATCACATCGTCTTCGGTAATGTCGGAATAGGTGAAACCCGCAGCGCTCATGCGTGCGAAAAGGCTTGCAAAATTCTCAGGACGCACTGTTTCGATCCCGATCAGAACCGTTCCAAAATTGCGCGCGGTTTTCTTGAGATACTCAAATCGCGCAATGTCATCTTCCGGGCCAAGCATCTCCAGAAAATCGCGCAAGGCGCCGGGGCGTTGCGGCAAGCGCAGGATCATGTATTTCTTGGTGCCCGCATGGCGCATGGCGCGTTCTTTGACTTCGGGCAGGCGCTCGAAATCAAAATTGCCGCCAGATGTCAGGCAGATAACGGATTTACCGGCGATCTGGGGCGCCAATTCGGGCAGCACATCCAAGGACAGCGCACCAGCGGGTTCCAAGACGATACCTTCCACATTCAGCATATCCAGCATTGTGATGCAGATGCGGTTTTCCGGGGCGGTAAGCACATGATCGGGGGCAATATTGCGCAGCTGCGCGAAGGTTAGCGCGCCAATCCGCGCAACCGAGGCACCATCTACAAAGCTGTCGACCTTGTCCAGTGTCACGGGTGCCCCTGCTGCAAGGGCCGCTGTCAGGCTGGCTCCGCCCGCTGGTTCGACATAGCGCAATGCCGTTTTTGCCCCGCTTTCCCGTAAATAGCGCGTCACGCCCGCGCTTAGCCCACCCCCGCCCACAGGCAGGATCACCATATCGGGTGCATGGCCCATCTGTTCCAGCATCTCCACCGCGACACTGGCTTGCCCTTCAATCACATCGGCATCGTCAAAGGGTGACAGGAAATGTGCGCCTTGTTGCTGGCAATGGGCCTGCGCGGCGGCAAGGGATTGATCAAAGAAATCGCCCACCAGCCGGATCGTGACATATTCGCCGCCAAAGCTGCGGGTTTTCATGATTTTTTGCTGCGGTGTTGTCACTGGCATGAAGATCGTGCCCTGAACCCCGAACTGGCGGCAGGCATAGGCCACGCCCTGCGCGTGATTGCCTGCACTGGCGCAAACGAAATGGCGCTGGTCGGGGGCAATGGCCAATTGTTTGCGCATGGCATTGAATGCACCGCGAATTTTGTAGCTGCGCACGGGGCTTAGGTCTTCGCGCTTCAGCCAGATATCCGCGCCAAAACGGTCTGACAGATAGTCATTGCGCAAGAGGGGCGTGGGCGGAAAGATGTCGCGCATGTCTTGCGTTGCGGCAGTGGCGGCGGTGACAAAGGCGCTCATGGCTGGGCCAGCAAATCTTGCAAGCGCGCGCGAATGGAATCGGGCATGGGGGCGGATTGGCGCGTTTTGGGATCGAAAAACACCTCTACCAGATCATAGGTGGCATGAACCACGCCTGTATCTGCATGGCACATGCGCAGATGAAAGCTGCAACTGCGCGTGCCAATCTTGCTGACAACCCCATCAATCACAATCAAATCCCCCGCCGTCAATTCGCGCAAAAAGCGCGTTGTCGCCTGTGCCGTCACGCAATGCACCCCGTAGCTTTCCAGCATCTGGCTATAGGGCAGGCCAAGGCGTGCCCATATGTGATAGGCGGCATCATCGAAGAATGGCGCATAATGGCGCACATTCATATGCCCGAAATGATCATGGTGCCAGGGGTGAATCACGCCGCGCATCAGTTCCAGCCTGTCTTGCATGGGCGGATCCCTTCCCTTTCGTGCAAGACTTAGCATATAAGCGCCATTTGCAAAGCCCCGCAGCCCTTGCAGCGCGCGCCAGATGCCAATAGACGCATGCTGAACTGGCCCTGCAACGCAACGGAGTGATCATGTCCGCCCCAAAACGCGCCCCCAAGAAAGTCGTGCTTGCCTATTCGGGCGGGCTGGATACCTCTATCATCCTGAAATGGCTGAAAACCGAATATGATTGCGAGGTTGTCACCTTCACCGCCGATCTGGGGCAGGGGGAAGAGCTGGAACCCGCGCGCGAAAAGGCCCTGCTGCTGGGGATCGCGCCAGAGAATATTTATATCGAAGATCTGCGCGAAGAATTTGTGCGCGATTTTGTTTTCCCCATGTTCCGCGCCAATGCGGTTTATGAGGGGCTGTATCTGCTGGGCACATCCATTGCGCGACCGTTGATTTCCAAGCGGTTGGTGGAAATTGCCGCCATGACGGGCGCAGATGCGGTTGCGCATGGCGCAACCGGCAAGGGCAATGACCAGGTGCGGTTTGAACTTTCGGCCTATGCGCTGAACCCCGATATCAAGGTGATCGCACCTTGGCGCGAATGGGATCTGACATCGCGCACCAGGCTTCTGGAATTTGCAGAAGCAAACCAAATCCCCATCGCCAAAGACAAGCGCGGAGAGGCGCCCTTCTCGGTGGATGCGAACCTTTTGCACACCTCGTCCGAGGGGAAGGTTCTGGAAAACCCGGCCGATGAAGCGCCCGATTATGTCTATCAGCGCACCGTAAACCCCGAAGATGCGCCCGATACGCCTGAAGTGATTGAAATCACCTTCGAGAAGGGTGATGCCGTGGCCATCAATGGCGTGGCGCTTTCGCCCGCAACGATCCTGACCCAGCTGAACGACTATGGCCGCAAGCATGGAATCGGGCGTCTGGATTTCGTGGAAAACCGCTTTGTCGGTATGAAATCGCGCGGGGTGTATGAAACACCGGGCGGCACGATCCTGCTGGAAGCGCATCGTGGCATTGAGCAGATCACGCTGGATAGCGGCGCGGGCCATTTGAAAGACAGCCTGATGCCGCGCTATGCAGAGTTGATCTATAACGGCTTCTGGTTCTCTCCAGAGCGCGAGATGCTGCAAGCGCTGATCGACAAGAGCCAGGAACATGTGAGCGGGACTGTGCGTCTGAAACTGTATAAAGGCCATGTGCGCACCATCGGGCGGTGGTCGGATCACAGCCTCTATTCCGAGGCGCATGTGACATTTGAAGAAGATGCGGGCGCCTATGATCAGAAAGACGCCGCAGGGTTCATCCAGCTGAACGCGCTGCGCCTGAAATTGCTGGCCGCGCGCAATCGGCGGCTGAAAAAAGGCTAAGCGCCGCCTATCTATCACCAGAGGCGCCCGCGCCTCTGGTTTTGCGACAGAAGGGGATTTCCATGTCAAAGCCGATTGTATTGTGCATTCTGGATGGCTGGGGCCTGTCACAGGCGCAAGAAGGCAATGCCGTTGCCTTGGCTGATACCCCCAATTACGACCGCGTGATGCGCGATTGCCCAACAGCCACGCTGATTACCCATGGGCCGGATGTCGGCCTGCCCAGCGGGCAGATGGGCAATTCCGAAGTGGGCCATACCAATATCGGTGCGGGCCGTGTGGTGGCGATGGATCTGGGCCAGATTGATCTGGCGATTGAAGATGGCAGCTATGCCAGCAACCCCGCGCTTTTGGCCTTCATTGCCAAGTTGCGCGATACCGGGGGGGCGGCACATCTGCTGGCGCTTGTCTCTGACGGCGGGGTGCATGGGCATGTGCAGCATTTGCAGGCCACGTTGCGTATTCTTTCGGCGGCGGGTGTGCCTGTTGTGATCCATGCCATGACGGATGGGCGCGATGTCGCGCCGCGCTCTGCCGATGGGTTCTTGCAGGCATTGGAGCAGGATTTGCCTACCCTTGCACGCATTGGCACGGTCACAGGGCGGTATTACGCCATGGATCGTGACAACAGATGGGAGCGTGTCGCCCGCGCCTATGCGGCCATCATCCGCGCCGAAGGTTTGGCTGCGGCAACGGCGACAGATGCCGTGGCCGCCGCCTATGCACGCGGTGAGAATGACGAATTCATCCTGCCCAGCGTTATCGCGGGCTATGGCGGGGTAAAGCCGGGGGATGGGCTGTTTTGCCTGAATTTCCGCGCCGACCGTGCGCGCGAGATTTTGGCCGCACTTTGCGCCCCCGCCTTCACCGGCTTTGACAGGGGCAAAGCCCCCGACTGGGCGGCGGCTTTGGGCATGGTGGAATATTCGGATGCCCATAATGCTTTCCTGTCCACCGTCTTTCCAAAGCGCGACATTCGCAATGGTTTGGGCGCATGGGTGGCCCAGCATGGCTTGCGCCAGTTTCGGCTGGCGGAGACAGAGAAATACCCCCATGTCACGTTTTTCCTGAATGGCGGCAAGGAAGAGGCAGAACCGGGCGAAGACCGCTTTATGCCGTCCAGCCCGAAAGTGGCCACCTATGATTTGCAACCCGAAATGGCTGCGCCAGAAGTCGGGGCACGACTGGTGCAGGCGATCGGCGAGGGGTATGACCTGATCGTGGTGAATTTCGCCAATCCCGACATGGTGGGCCATACAGGCGATCTGGCCGCCGCCGCGCGCGCCTGCGAGGCTGTGGATAACGCCCTTGGCGCATCCCTTGCAGCGCTGGAGAAGGCGGGCGGCACAATGGTTCTGACAGCAGATCATGGCAATTGCGAGACCATGATCGACCCAGAGACAGGCGGCGCGCACACGGCCCATACCCTGAACCCCGTGCCCCTTGCCCTGATCGGCGGGCCAGAAGGGGTCGGGTTGCGCGCGGGGCGGCTGGCAGATGTCGCGCCCACGCTGCTGGCGCTTTTGGGATTGCCTCAACCGCCAGAGATGACGGGCGAAAGCCTGCTGGTTCCGTAATGACGCGCGCAGGGCTTGCGGGGCTGTTCTGTCTGGCTTTGGCGGGTATGGCCAACGCAGACCCTGCCGAACGCGCCATGGCAGCTGCGCAGGCGCTGGAAGCCGCTACGCAGGCCATGCAGGCCGCGCAGTCCGGGCGCGACCAGATTGCAGCCCTGTCGCAAACGATCCAATCCTATGAGGATGGCATGATTGCGTTGCGCGATGGGTTGCGCAGTGCGCAGGTTCAAGAAGCTGCGCTGGCGCAGCAATTCGCCGCGCGGGGGGAGGATTTGGCACGCCTGCTCTCTGTGTTGATGGCGACCGAGCGTCTGGATACGTCACTGGGCTATCTGCATCCTGACGGCGCGTTGGAAGCTGCGCGCGCGGGGATGCTGCTCTCTGATGTAACGCCCGCACTGGCCCGGGATGTCGTGGAATTGCGCAATGCGCTGGAAGATTTGCGCGCCTTGCGCCGGGCGCGGCAATTTGGACTTTTGGCGCTGGAACAAGGGTTGGTGGCGGCACAAGAGGCACGGGTTGCCTTGGCGCAGGCAATTTCGGATCGTGGCCCCCTGCCGCAAAACCTGACAGATGCGCCCGCCCAGTTGGAAGCGCTTGCGCGCAATGCCGCCACACTCAGCGATTTCGCCATTGAATTGGCCGATCGCCCGCTTGTGTCTGAAAGCCGCACGGCACGCACCTTTCGCGCGGCAAAGGGCACATTGCCTCTGCCCGTGCGCGCAACGCTGTTGCACCGCTTCAACCAGCCAGATGCGGCCGGGGTGGTGCGGCAGGGCCTGGTTTTCGCGGCTGCACCAGAGGCATTGGTCACAGCGCCCTGGCAAGCAACCGTGCGCTATGCAGGCCCCTTGGCGGGGCACGGGATCATTGTGATCCTGGAGCCGGGTGAAGAGATGCTGCTTGTGCTGGCGGGCTTGGGCGCGTCTTTGGTGCAAACCGGCGAAATCCTGCCGCAAGGGGCACCGATTGGTATGATGCCTGTGGGGCAATCTGGCGAAATCCCCTCTGGCAGTCGGAGCCAAACACTCTATTTTGAATTGAGAGAAGCGGGGAATCCCATTGACCCAGAGCCTTGGTTCGCATTGAGTGGGTCTTAAGTTTCCCGATAATACCCTAAGGGTAGGGCAGCGCGACAGGCCGGGGCTGTGCTTTGGCAAGATAGGATAAAGCGGTATGAACAAATATGTTATGGCAGGTCTTGGCGGCGTCATTGGCGGGGTTTTGCTTGCAACCCAGGTTGCCGGGCCTTTGCTGGCGCAAGAGCGCGTGCGCGCGACTTCCGTTTATGACCAGCTTGATCTGTTCGGTGATGTGTTCGAACGTATCCGCAACCAATATGTTGAAGAACCCGACACCGCCAAGCTGATAGAAGCGGCTATAAACGGCATGCTCATGTCACTTGATCCGCATTCAGGCTATATGCCGCCAGATGATTTTGACGATATGCGCACCCAGACGCGCGGCTCTTTCGGGGGCTTGGGGATAGAGGTGACGCAGGAAGATGGTTTTATCAAGGTTGTAACGCCCATGGATGGCACGCCCGCCGACAAGGCCGGGGTGGAACCGGGCGATATCATTACCCATGTGGACGGTGAATCGCTGATGGGGCTGAATCTGGCGCAAGCGGTGGATATGATGCGCGGGCCTGTAGGGTCTGAAATCATCATCACTGTTGTGCGCAGCGGGGTTGCAGAACCCTTTGATCTGTCGATAATCCGCGACACGATCCGTTTGCAGGCCGTGCGCGTGCGCACAGAGGGCGATATCGTGATTTTGCGCGTCACCACCTTCAACGAGCAGACTTTTCCCAATCTGCGCGATGGCCTGAACGAGGCGATTGCAGAGCTTGGCGGCCAAGAAAACCTTGGCGGCGTGGTGCTGGATTTGCGCAATAACCCCGGTGGGCTGCTGACACAGGCAATCCAGGTTTCTGATGCGTTCCTCGATCAGGGCGAGATCGTTTCGACCCGTGGACGCGAGGAAGGTGCTGGAGAGCGGTTCAACTCGCAACCCGGCGATCTTATCAACGGCAAGCCTTTGGTGGTGCTTATCAACTCCGGCTCTGCCTCGGCGTCAGAAATTGTGGCGGGCGCGCTGCAAGATCACCGCCGCGCAATTGTGGTTGGAACCCGCAGCTTTGGCAAAGGTTCGGTTCAGACCGTGATGCCCTTGCGCGGGGATGGTGCGATCCGTCTGACAACATCGCTGTATTACACCCCCTCTGGCCGCTCTATTCAGGCTTTGGGTGTTTCACCAGATATCTTGGTTGAACAACCACGCCGACAGCCGATTGAAGAGGGCGAGGAGCAGGCTGCACCGCGCACCCGGTCGGAAAATGATCTGCGTGGCCGGTTGGAAAACCGTGACATGTCCGAGGACGAGCGCCGGCAGATGGAAGAAGAGCGCCAGCAGGCCGAAGATGTGGCGCGGCTGCGCGACGAGGATTATCAACTCGCCTATGCGCTTGATATTCTGCGCGGCCTGACAGCGCTGAACGGCCAAAAATGACGCCACAGGCGATTGCAGCCCTGCCGTATCGGCCTTGTGTGGGGGTGATGCTGATTAACCCGCAAGGGCTTATCTTCGCCGCACAGCGCATAGATAGCCCAACCCCTGCCTGGCAGATGCCGCAGGGCGGAATTGATCCGGGCGAAAACCCCGGCACAGCCGCATTGCGCGAATTGGAAGAAGAAATCAGCGTCACCCCCGATCTTGTGGCCCCGCTGGGCGAAACGCAAGACTGGCTCCGCTATGATTTGCCCCCGGATATGGTGCCAAATATCTGGAATGGCCGCTATCGGGGCCAAAAACAGCGTTGGTTCCTGATGCGCTATCAAGGGCGGGATGAGCAAATAAATCTGGCCACAGCGCATCCCGAATTTTCGGCTTGGCGCTGGATTGGGGCCGAAGAAATGCTTGCCGCAATCGTGCCGTTCAAGCGCGATCTCTATGCACAGGTGATTTCAGAGTTTCGCGCGCATCTGGCGTGAATGCCGCTTACTCTGGCGCGGTTATGTGCAACATCGTGGTGCGCAAAAAGACATCATGCAAGCCCTGCCGATAGGGCGAGAGCAAGATCATCGCCATAGAGGCGATTTGCAGCGGAAAGATTGTCCAGAGCGCGGCATGCAAAGCGCTATAACCCAAGGCTGTCATGGGATCGGGGCTGCGGCCATCCAGCTGGCGCCATTTGAGCGCTGTGACCATCATCCCAAATGTCGCCCCATAGCGCGCCAGCATCACCGTGCGATAGGCGATAGAGATGGTCGCAAACAGGATTGGCAAAAAGAACAGACTGACAAAGAATGTCAGCAGCACACCCAGAAACGAGAGTATGCAGACTGCAACAAAGTCGATCGCCCAGGCCAGCGCCCGCTTGATCGGCACATCGCGGTAGAATTCGGGCTGTAACTGGGGGTCTGGCAAGGTCATTCTGTGAAATCCGCAAGTTTGGCATTGGCCAGAGAGATAAGCACTTGCGGTGCGATTGAAAAGACATGGCGCGGCGTGCCTGCGGCGGCCCAGACCTGTGAAAAATCCATCAGGCGCGGATCAATCCATGTGTCAGAAGGCGTGAGATGGCCAACCGGTGATACCCCGCCTATGGCAAAGCCTGTTTTGGCACGCACCAGATTTGCATCGGCGCGCCCCAAAGCCTCGCCCGCAAGCTCCGAGGCTTTGGCGGCATCAATCCGGTTGCCGCCTGCCGTCAGAAACAGCTTGATACTGCCGCTTTGCTGGCCGCAAAAGATGATGGATTTTACGATCTGGTCAATCTCGCACCCGCAAGCCTGCGCTGCAAGTTCTGCCGTGCGGGCCTCGCCTGCCTCGGAAATCGTGTTGGGCAGGCCCGCATCCTGTAAGGCGCGGGCCACGCGGGCAAGGGATTTGCTCATCCCTTAGTCAAGGCTTTCCAGCACATCCGCCAAGGTGCCGATCAACTGGTCGATATGCGCTTTCTCGATAATCAGCGGCGGCGACATGGCGATGATATCGCCCGTTGTGCGGATCAGAACGCCCTTTTCATAGGCTTTGAGGAAGGCTGAAAACGCGCGTTGCGTGGGCGCACCGGGGATAGGTTCCAATTCGATGGCGCCGATCAGCCCCATATTGCGAATATCAATCACATGGCGATGGCCTTTGAGGGAATGCACCGCCTCTTCCCAATAGGGCGCAATTTCGGCGCAACGCTCGAACAGCGCTTCTTCGCGATAGGTTTCCAGCGTGGCCAGCCCGGCAGCTGAGGCGATGGGATTGCCGGAATAGGTATAGCCGTGAAACAGCTCTATCATATGTTCCGGGCCGGTCATGAAGGCGTCATGGATTTCCGCGCTTGTCAGCACGGCGCCCATGGGAATAACGCCATTTGTCAGGCCTTTGGCGCAAGTGATCATGTCTGGTGTCACATCAAAATGCTGCGCGCCAAAGGCACTGCCAAGCCGGCCAAAGCCTGTGATCACCTCGTCAAAGATCAGTAAGATACCGTGTTTGCGCGTAATCTCGCGCAGGCGCTGCAAATAGCCCTTGGGCGGGATCAGAACGCCCGTGGAACCTGCTACAGGTTCCACAATCACGGCAGCAATTGTATCTGGGCCGTGCAGGGCGACAATGCGCTCCAACTCATCCGCCAGATTGGCGCCATGTTCGGGCTGGCCCTTTGTCCATTGGTTTTGGGGGATATGGGTATGGGGCAGGTGATCCACCCCTGCCAGCATCGCGCCGAAATGGCGGCGGTTATTGACAATCCCGCCAACCGAAATGCCGCCGAAATTCACGCCATGATACCCGCGCTCGCGCCCGATCAGGCGGGTGCGGCTGGCATTGCCTGTGGCGCGCTGATAGGCGATTGCAATTTTCAGCGCCGTTTCAACGGCTTCCGAGCCTGAATTGACAAAAAACGCATGATCAATCCCCTCTGGGGCCAGATCCACCAAGCGATTGGCCAGTTCAAAAGCTTTGGGGTGGCCCATCTGGAAGGCTGGGGCATAATCCAGTTCTGCCGCCTGTTTCTGGATCGCCTCTACAATCTTGGGGCGCGCATGTCCGGCATTGCAGCACCATAGGCCCGCCGTGCCATCCAGCACCTGACGCCCGTCAGAGGTGGTGTAGAACATCCCCTCTGCTGCGACCATCATCCGGGGCGCCTGTTTGAACTGGCGATTGGCGGTAAAGGGCATCCAGAAGGCGCGCAGATCATTCGGGGTGGTGCGGTCAAGGGCCATTGGGAAAACTCCGGCAAGTTTTGATCAAAAGACGCTAACAGATTTGCGCCCCAAGGCAAGGGGGCAGAGATTGGGCCTAGAGAAAGACCATGAACGCCGACAGCGCCAAAAGCGCGGCCATAACTCGCATGAACAACCGCCAATGCGCTGGCGATTGGACAAGCCGAGTTAACAGCGCGCCCGCGCTGGCCCAAAACAGGCAGACCCCAAGATTTGTGCCGCTAAAGGCAAGGGCCAGACGCGCGGATTCCTGCACGGGGGGCAGGCCTGCGCCATAGCCTGCCGAGGCTGCGAAAGCCACCGCCCAGACCTTGGGATTGATCCACTGGAACAATGCGCCCTGCCACAATGTCATGGGCTGGCCTATATCTTGTGCCTCTGTCGTGGGGCGGCGGGTGGCAGTGTAATAGTTCCACGCCATCCACAAAATCCATGCCGCCGCACAGCCACGCAGCACCAGCCCAAGGGCCGGGTTTGCCAGCACCAGCGCCCCCACACCCAGCGCTGTGACCGCGGCAATCACCCCCACGCCCAGCACTACCCCAAACAAATGCGGCAAACTGCGGCGAAAGCCAAACCGCGCCCCAGACGCAGTAAGCATGATCACATTTGGCCCCGGCGAAAACAGGCCAAGGAACACAAAACCATAAAGCAGCGGATCAAAGAGCATGGGCAGACCGTGAGAGGACAATGGAGAGACCCCGGCGCGCTGGCCGGGGTCTGAGATGGTGTTAGCGCTTTATGCAGTCCCTTACAACAGACGCCCCGGCAGCCAAAGCACCAGTTGCGGGTAAAGGAATACCATCATCACCGCCAGCACCTGCAACAGCACAAAGGGGATCACGCCCTTGTAAATATCGATGATTGTCACGCTGGGTGGGGCCACGCCTTTCAGATAAAAGAGCGAGAAACCCACAGGCGGCGTCAGGAAGGATGTTTGCAGCACCACTGCGAACAGCACCAGAAACCAGATTTGATCAAACCCAAGCGCCACAACGACAGGAGAGACCAGCGGCAGCATGATGAGCGAGATTTCCAGCCAATCCAGAAAGAACCCCGCCAGAAAGGCGATGAACAGGATTGTCAGGATTATCCCCGATGGGCCAAAGGGCAGCGCCTTGAGCGATTGAGATATGAACTCATCCCCGCCAAGCTGGCGCATGACAACCGCGAACATCGTGGCCCCAAGGAAGATGCCAAAGATGAAAGCCGTGGTGAGTGTGGTTTTCATGCCCACATCTTTCAGCACCGCAAGGCTTAGCTTGCCATTCGCCGCCGCCAGAAGGGTGGCCCCGAAAGCCCCAAGGCCAGAGGCTTCGGTCGGCGTGGCAAGCCCCGCAAAAATAGACCCAAGCACAGCGATGATCAGCAAAAGCGGCGGCACGACAGCCAGCAAGGTGTCAAAAATCAGTTTTGCCGTCACCGGTGGCAGGTCTGTTGGCGCGGGTGCCAGCTTTTTGAAAAAGGTAGCCGCCCCCATGATGTAGATGATGTAGAATACCCCCAGCATCAGGCCCGGAATCAGCGCGCCCATGAACAGCCCGCCCACCGATACCGCCATAAGATCGGCCATGATGATCAGCATGATCGATGGCGGGATCAGAATACCCAATGTGCCCGCAGAACAGACCACGCCAGACGCGAAGCCCTTGTTATAGCCCTGTTGCAACATGATCGGCATGGACAAAAGAGCAAGCAGCACCACCGATGCGCCCACAACCCCGGTAGAGGCCGCCAGCAGAATGCCGATCAGCACCACACCCAGCGCCAGCCCGCCCCGAAACCGACCGAACAGCTGGATGAAATTCGACATCAGCTTTTCCGTAACGCCAGAGCGTTCCAGCATCAGACCCATATAGATGAACATGGGCAGCGCAACGAGGATCCAGTTGGACATCTGTCCCCAGACGCGCTGAACAAAAATACCGAAAATCCGCCAATCGGTCAGGAAATAGGTTTCCCAATTGAAATATTCGTAGCCAAGCACAGCGATCGCGCTGAACAGCAGCGATACCCCCGCGAGCACCCAGGCAATCGGAATGCCAGTGAAGATAAGCGCGATGAATGTGCCGAGCATCGCAACCACAAGTATTTCGTTAACTTCCATGCTCTAGTCCTTTTGAACCCTGCGGGCCAAGCGTCGTTCTGTCGCCCGGTATGCCACGCGCGGCGGATATTATGCAAAGAGTCTCGCGACTCAGTTGGGGCGATGTGGAAGGGAGCGCGGGAATGCGAATAAAAAGCTTGTCACGCGCGTCAACCGGGCAAAAGCCGCAATGCCGATATAGGCAAAGGCAAGTACGATAACCGACTTGATCATCCAGCGATGGGTTAGCCCACCGGGCGCAGACGACGTTTCACCCCGTCTATACGAGAGTTCGACAAAGGGTATCGCATAGCTGACCATGATATAGGACATCGGCAGCAGAATCAGAGCGATCATGAACAGTTCGATCCAGGCGCGTGTCGCGGGCCGGAAATTCGCGGCCATGGCATCTACGCGCACATGCGCATCATGCAAGATTGCGTAACCTATCCCAAACATGAACCCCACGGCATACAGGTGCCATTGCACTTCCTCTACCCAGACATTGTTCACGTTGAAGACATAGCGCATCGTGACGTTCACCACGATGATCATGACCAGAATTATCCAGATCGAATTTAGGATGTAGGAAACCGCGCCAAGTCCCGCTTCAAGAATGCTGGAAATCCGGGTTTGGGGGAAATTCAGGCCACTGCCATGGCCCGCCGCGTCGATGGCGTTTTCGGCAGCATTGTCTGGTTGGCTCATGTGTCTATCCCCTTGCGGAAATCAAGTTCTGCCTGTTTTCAATTTGAAAGAAGCTGCGCCCTTTTGAGGGGCGCAGCCTTTGATCCCAGTGGGATCAGATCATTCCCCGATACGGGTCTGCCAATCGCGCGGCAGATAGCCTTGCTCTTTCCAGGGGCGCAGTTCTGCCTGATAGGCCATCATCGAAGAATAGACCTTGCCGAACATCTCGTCCCGCTCTGACCAGCTGCTCAACACCTTGTTGGATGCCTCGCGGAAGGCCGCGATTTGCTCGTCTGAATAGGTGCGCACATTCACGCCACGCTCTTCATAGCGTGCAAACACTGCACCTTGCAGCGCTTCTGCGCGGGCGATGGCATAGGCATTGCCTGCCATGCAGGTCATCTCGATCAGCGCGCGGGTTTGATCTTCCAGCCCGTTCCAGACATCAAGATTGACATACAGGAACTGGTTTGTCGAAGGCTGGTGCCAGCCGGGCATATAGAAGTAATCCGCCACTTCGAAGAAAGCGAGTTGCTCGTCCACTGTTGGCAGAGAGAATTCTGTTCCATCCAGAACGCCTGTTTCCAGCGCCTGATACAGTTCGCCACCCGGCAGCAGGGTTACGGACATGCCGAATTCGCCAAAGATTTCACCACCTACACCGGCTGCACGGAAGCGAAGCCCTTGCAGATCTGCAACTGTGGGCACTTCCCGGCGGAACCAGCCGGCCCCTTCGGGGCTGATTGTGCCGCAAAGCACGGGATGCACGTTATAGGGGTGGAAGGTTTCTTCCAGCAGTTCCTGACCGCCGTGATGGGTCATCCATGCCAAGAATTCGATGGATTCCAAGCCAAATGGCGTTGCACCAAACAGCGCGGATGCAGGAACAGTGCCCCACTCGTAGCCCATCCAGCTATAACCGGCGTCAATATTGCCCTGCGAGACATTCTCGAAGATCGAGAGTGCGGGAACAACTGCACCCGGCTCTGCCACGCGCAGATCAATATTGCCACCCGAAACGGCGCGCAGTTGATCGGCCACCCATGGCATCGTATCGCCCAGCGCTGTCAGCGTGGATGCAAAGCTCATGGGGATCTGCCAGCGCACGCGCTCTTGCGCCTGAACTGCGCCTGCCACAAGGCTGGCGCTTAGCGCAGTGGTGATAAGCAGTTTATTCATTCTTATTCCTCCGGTTGTTGGACATCGGTCGCATTTTCCGCCGACAGAGGCAGCAGCCGCAAGTAAAACCGCGACACTGCCGCGCAACATAATTGCGCCAAGCTGCCGCTTGTTTTCTGAAACGCTCCTCCCTCTGAAAGCAGTGGTAAAATAAACTAACCAATTCTGACAAGCGAAATCTTTGTATAGCTGTCTAAAAACTATCCTCCCGCCAATTCCTACGTGATCAGTGCCGTGGAATTCTTGCGCGCCAATAAGGTGTTAGGGCAATTGACCTGCCTTGGGCGAAAGGGCATTCTGCCGGTATGGAATTTGGCCCTTTAACACGCTCGCCGCTGCCATATGACGCCGAATCCGGCGCAGAGGCGCATGCGCTTTATCCCGACATCGCCGGCCCTTACCGCGATCTGGTTGCGGGGGTTGCCGGATGCAGCCCCTATTTGCGCGACCTTTTGGTGCGAGAGCGTGATTGGATGGCCGCCGCATTCCAACAGCCGCCGCAAGCCAGCCTGATGGCGGAACTGGACGAACTTGGCACAGTTGCTCTGCCAGATTTGTCATCCCGTTTGCGCCGGGCCAAGCGGCGCATCGGGCTATTGGCCGCGGTGGCCGATCTGGGGGGGGTGTGGCGGCTGGATCAGGTGACAGGCGCATTAACGGATCTGGCCGATCGCGCGACAGATGTGGCCTTGCGCGCGCTGGTGGCAGAAGAAATCCGCCGTGGCAAATTGCCGGGTGCAACGCTTGCAGATGCGCAAACCGGCGCTGGAATGGTTGTTCTGGCCATGGGCAAGATGGGCGCGCGCGAATTGAATTATTCGTCCGATATTGATCTGATCTGCCTGTTTGACGAAACCCGCTTCACCCCCGATGATTACCACGAGGCCCGCGCGGCCTTTGTCCGCGTCACCCGCAAGCTGTGTGGCCTGTTGTCCGATCACACCGCCGAGGGCTATGTTTTTCGCACTGATCTGCGGTTGCGCCCCGATCCCTCTGTTACCCCCGTATGCCTGTCCATGGACGCGGCAGAGCGGTATTATGAAAGCCTTGGCCGCACATGGGAGCGCGCGGCCTATATCAAGGCGCGGCCCTGTGCCGGCGATCTGGCGGCAGGCGCGCGGTTTTTGGAAACGCTGCGCCCCTTTGTCTGGCGCAGGCATCTGGATTATGCCGCCATTCAAGATGCTCATGACATGCGCTTGAAAATCAAGGCGCATAAAGGCTTGGGTGGCGCTTTGGCGCTGGAGGGGCATGATATCAAACTGGGGCAGGGGGGCATTCGAGAGATCGAGTTTTTCACCCAGACGCGCCAGCTTATCGCCGGGGGCCGTGACCCGGAATTGCGCAGTCCCCGCACTGTTGAGGGGTTGGCCGCGCTTGCGGCAAAGGGTTGGTTGCCCCAGGATGTTGCCGACAAACTGAGCGCCCATTACACCGCGCATCGCGAGATAGAGCACCGTTTGCAAATGGTGCAAGACGCCCAGACCCAGAAAATGCCAACAACCCCAGAGGGGTTTGACAGGATTTCCCGGTTTATGGGGGTTGCCGATACGGCAGAATTTCGGGCGCATCTGAAAGCGCGGCTTGCAGATGTGGCCAGCCTGACAGAAGGGTTTTTCGCTCCCGAAAGCCCCAGCGCGCCAGAGCCAGAGCTGTCCGAGGCCGCGCAAGAGCTTATTGCCGGTTGGCATAGCTACGCTGCCCTGCGATCCGGGCGCGCAAAGGAAATCTTCAAGCGTGTGCGCCCTGTGATCCTGAACAAGCTGCAAGATGCCGCCGATCCCGATGCCGCGCTTATCCAGTTTGACCGCTTTCTTGGCGGTCTGCCCGCCGGCGTGCAGCTCTTTTCGTTATTCGAGGCTAATCCGCAGCTTATCGCATTGATTGTTGATATATGCGCAACAGCGCCCCGCCTTGCCGCCTATCTGTCGCGCAATGCGGCGGTGTTTGATGCCGTGATTGGCGGCGCGTTTTTTGCCCCTTGGCCGGGAACCGCCGCGCTTCAGCGTGAATTGGCGGATCGTCTGGCCCAGATTGATGATTACGAGCGCCAATTGGATGCGGCGCGTATTTGGGCGCGGGAATGGCATTTCCGCGTTGGTGTGCATCATTTGCGCGGGCTGGTAGATGCCTTTGAAGCTGCGGCAGAATATGCCGCATTGGCAGAGGCCGCGCTTGGGGCGCTCTGGCCCGTGGTGCAAGCCGAATTCGCGCGCAAGCATGGGGCACCGCCGGGGCATGGGGCGGTGGTGCTGGGTATGGGGTCGCTTGGGGCAGGGCGGTTGAATGCGGCTTCTGATCTGGATTTGATCGTGATCTATGAGGCCGATCATGATGACATGTCAGACGGCCCCCGCCCGCTGGATGCCCGCAGCTATTATGCGCGGCTGACAAAGGCGTTTCTGACAGCCATATCCGCCCCCACCGCCGAGGGGCGGCTCTATGAAGTGGATATGCGCTTGCGCCCCTCTGGGCGGCAAGGGCCAGTGGCCACCAGTTTGGCCGCGTTTCAGCAGTATCAGCGCGACGAGGCCTGGACATGGGAGCATCTGGCGCTGACACGCGCGCGCCGTGTGGCCGGGTCTGTGGCCTTGGGCGAGAGACTGGAGGCATTTCGCCGCGCGCTTTTGGCAGAGAAATCCGGCGGGGCCACAGTGGCGCAAGATGTGGCCGATATGCGCGCGCGTCTGGCAGAGGCAAAGCCCGCCCATGGGTTGTGGGATGCCAAAGCCGGGCCGGGGCGGTTGATGGATATCGAGTTGATCGCGCAATTCTGTGCGCTGCGCACAGGCCATTCTGCGCGCCGCGTGGAAGCGCAATTGCGCGCAGGCGCTAAAGCCGGCGTGCTGGGCGCAGAGGCGGAACAGGCGTTGTTGCAGGCTTATCGGCTGTGCTGGGGCTTGCAGGCAACAGGGCGGCTGCTGGCAGATCAGATTTCCGATATCGCGGCTCTTGGCCCCGGTGGTCAGAAGTTTATCTTGTCATCCGCAGGCGCAGAGACTGCCGATGCGCTGGCCGCCCTGTTGCGCGATTTCTGCGCGCAGGCGGATCAGGCAATAACTGCCACGCTGACATCAGAGGCGGCCATGGCCGGAAAGGACGATAATGCAGACCAGCCATGACCCGAAAGGGCTGATACGCGAAAGTTACCGCATGGAGGGGATTTCAGACGGGGAATGCCGTTCCATCCTGATTGACTGGGCGCTAAGCCTGCCCGCAGAGGCCGACCAGCGCACGGCCCTGAATGAGATGCTTGCACAATATGGCGCAGATCACCCCGACCACCCCATGACCGCCCTTTTGCAAGAGGGGCTGGACGCCCCCACGCCCAAGCGCGGGCGCAGGCGGCGTGAGGGATAGGGCGATGGCGTCAGATCAGATCTTTGCAGATGTCGAATTGGATGCAATCGGGCTTTTATGCCCTTTGCCTGTCTTGAAAGCGCGCAAGCGGCTGAAAGACATGCAGTCTGGCCAAGTGCTGTGTATTTTGGCCAGCGATCCGGCGGCGGTGGTGGATATTCCGCATTTTTGCGCAGAATCTGGCCATATGTTGCTGGACATGCAAGAGCGCCCAGAGGCCACCGCTTATTTCATCCGCCACAAATAGTGCGCAGGATTGGCCACAGATTATGCCACAGGGCCTTGCCCCCCGCGCGCGGCAAGCGCGCCTTCCAGATCACCATAGCCTGTAAAGCGCCGCTCATAGGCCAGCCCCAGCCGCGCGGCGCAGGCCCGCGCCTTCGCATCCAAGGCGGGGTCTTCGGTTTGGGCCTGATAGATCAGCTTTGTGTAATTGCCAAACATCATGGAAATCAGCTCTGGATGGCGATCAAATCCCATCGGTTTCCAGACGAAAGCCTCAAACTGGCGCACCAGAAAATCTGTCAGATAAAACGCTGTCATTTCATCCTCGGCCTTTGCGGCAAAGGCTTCGACCCCTTCAAAAAAAGCGTAGCAGTGCGGCCCGGCCACCATTTCTACGCCCAATTCCGCGCAACGTGCCTGCAACAGCCCGCCCGTGCCGCAATCGGCATAAACCACGAAAACCTCGTCATAGCGCGGGCCATGTTCACGCACCGCCTTTTCCACCGCATCTGGAATACGGTCTGGCCATAGGTGCAGATTGGCGGGCAGGCACAGCAAATCCATATGATCCCAGCCATTTGCGGCCTTCAGCGCCAATATCTCGCGCGCCAAAGCCCCACAGGCCAACAGCAGAATGCTGCCGCGGCCTTCGGGCGCAAGCCCTGTCTGTGTCAGGGTTTGGTCATCGGGCTGCATTATGCTTCTCGCGTGCCTTTGCAGCGTTCCAGAGGGCATCCATCTCTTCCAGCGTGCTGTCTTCAGGGCGGCGGCCATCTTGCGCCAGCGCCGTTTCTATGGCGCGAAAGCGGCGGGTGAATTTGGCATTGGCCGCGCGCAGGGCCGCTTCGGGATCAATATCCAGATGGCGGGCCAGATTTGCCATCACGAACAGAATATCGCCAAATTCCTCGGCGCGTTCTTCTGGGCCAAGGCTGTCGCGCGCTTCTGTCAATTCGCGCGCCTCTTCCAAGATCTTATCCAGAACCTGGCCGATCTCTGGCCAGTCAAACCCCACCCGCGCTGCGCGTTTTTGCAGTTTGACCGCGCGCATCAGGGCAGGCAGGCCAAGCGCCACATCATCTAGCACCCCGCCTTTCGCCCGCGCCACGCGTTCCTGTGCCTTCAGCTTTTCCCAATCCTGCACCTGATCTGCGGCGGTCTTGTCGCGGCTCTCATCCCCAAAGACATGGGGATGGCGCGCCACCATCTTATCGCTGATCGCGCGGGTGATGCTATCCAGCGTGAAATGCCCGGCCTCTTCGCCCATCTGTGCATGATAGACGACCTGCAACAGCAAATCACCCAATTCCCCTTCCAATGCTGGCCAATCGGCCTGCTCTATCGCATCGGCCACTTCATAGGCCTCTTCGATCGTATAGGGGGCGATAGAGGTGAAATCTTGCTCTATATCCCAAGGGCAGCCAGTATCCGGGTCGCGCAAGGCGCGCATGATCGCGCGCAACCTGTCCGTGCTGCCATCAGCGGCGAAAATAAGAGGGGTATGGGGCATGGGTTACTCCGGGTCGTGCTTGGCCTTGGTGTTACAGGCCCGCGCGCTTCTGTCCAGCCCAAAGCCCATGCAGCACAAGGGCTGTCATCGCGGCAATGGCTATGCCTGTTGCCGCCTGCACCAGCCCTGCGCCCCCCAGATTGGCCACCAGAACACCGATAAAGGCCCAGATCACGGCCAACCCGTATTCCGGCGCTTGGGGCTTGCGCCATAGAATTCCCCATGCAATGATTGTTGCGCTGGTCAGGGCCAGCAATGCGGCCGTTTGCGCAGTAACCAGCCCATAGCCGGCCAGACTGACACCCAGCGACACATGCGCCGCCGCTGTCAGCCACCCGGCATAGAGTGCCACAGGGGCTTGCAACAGCCAGCGATCTTGCGAAGGTGCGCGCAACATTGCCCAGATTGCGAAGGCCAGCATCCAGAAAATCAAGATACTTGCCCCAATGGCGGAAATACCCGCCAGCCATAGCCAAAACGCCCCCGGCCCAAGGCTAAGCGCAAGTGGCAGATGAACAGGCTGCCAGTGCTTGTCACTGCGCCGAAGGGTGACGCCTGCCACTGCCAGCACAGCAAGCCACAAATAAATCACCCCCCAGATTGCGAAGGCATAGCCAGCTGGCTGCACCGGAGGGTTTATTTGCGGCACAGGAAAGCGTTCAGGCGCAAAGCCTGTGAACGGATCGGTCACAAGTGGCGCGACCAGAAAGGCCAGCGTTGCAAAGAATGTGAGAAGCGGTGCGATTCTGTTCATGCCCAGCAGCTATGTCGGCATGCAGCACCTGCCAAGGGGCGCGCATCAAAAAACCGCCCCGAAGGGCGGTTTTGTTGGTATGACCGGGCGTTAGCGGGTCTCTATCTCAATATAGCTGCGGCGGGGCGCACCAGTATAGCGTTGGCGCGGGCGGCCAATTTTCTGCTCTGGGTCGGAAATCATTTCCTTCCACTGGCTGATCCAGCCCACTGTGCGCGAGAGTGCAAAAATGGGGGTGAACATGGATGTGGGGAAACCCATCGCTTCCAGAATGATGCCAGAGTAGAAATCCACATTTGGATACAGCTTTTTGGAGATGAAGTATTCATCCTCCAGCGCGATGCGTTCCAGTTCCTTGGCGACTTTCAGTGTCTCGTTATCCTCGATCCCCAATAGCCCCAGCACTTCATCCGCGGATTGCTTCATCACGGTCGCGCGCGGGTCGAAGTTTTTATAGACGCGGTGGCCAAAGCCCATCAGCTTGAACGGGTCATTCTTGTCCTTGGCCCTGGCGATGAATTCTGGGATGCGATCCACTGTGCCAATCTCGCGCAGCATTTCCAGGCAGGCTTGGTTTGCGCCGCCATGCGCAGGCCCCCAAAGGCAAGCAATACCCGCCGCAATACAGGCAAATGGGTTGGCGCCCGAAGAGCCAGCCAGACGCACAGTAGACGTAGAGGCGTTCTGCTCGTGATCGGCATGCAGCATCATGATGCGATCCATCGCGCGGCTCAGGATTGGATCGACCACATATTCTTCTGCTGGAACGGCAAAGCACATATTCAGGAAGTTACCCGAATAATCCAAGCTGTTCTTGGGATACACAAATGGCTGTCCGATAGAATATTTATAGGCCCAAGCCGCGATTGTCGGCATTTTGGCGATCATGCGGATGGCCGCAACTTCGCGCTGCCAGGGATCATTGATATCGGTTGAATCGTGGTAAAACGCCGACATCGCACCCACAACGCCCGTCATAACGGCCATGGGGTGACTGTCGCGGCGGAAGCCACGGAAGAAATACTGCATTTGTTCATGCAGCATCGTGTGCCGCGTCACGCGGCTTTCAAAATCTTCCAGATCGGCGGCCGAGGGCAGTTCTCCGTAAAGCAGCAGATAGCAGCATTCCAGAAAATGCGATTTCTCTGCCAGTTCTTCAATCGGATAGCCACGATACAGCAATTCGCCTGCATCGCCGTCGATATAGGTGATGGTGGAAGAACAGGCGGCGGTAGACGTGAAGCCGGGGTCATAGGTGAACACATCACCTTGTGCATAAAGCTTGCGAATATCCAGTACATCCGGGCCGACAGAGGGTTTCATGACCGGAAGGTCGATCACCTTGTCGCCGATCGTTAGCTTTGCCGTCTCGCTTCCGTTCGCCATTCTGCATCCTTTCAAAATGGCCTGTAGGCATGATGCCCTTCAGGCTGTCCCATATCCCGACCTGGCGTAATTCCCCACCAGGTCAGGTTGCCGCGTCTTGTATACGGCGCAAGCTTTCAGCTTTGCCAAGAATGAGCATCATATCGAAAATGCTGGGGCTGCTGGTGCGTCCGGCAAGGGCAGCGCGCAAAGGCTGCGCAAGCTTGCCAAGACCAACACCGTGTAGCTGCGCAATCTCGGTGACAATACCCTCCAGAAATTCCCGCTCCCACGTAGCATTTTGCAAACGCGGCGTCAATTCCCTCAGTATACTACGGGATACAGTATCAAGGGCGGGAGCTGCGTTTTCATCGGGCACAATGGGGCGCTCGGTTAAAATAAAGTAAGCCTTTTCATAAATTTGTGCGAAACTCTTTGCCTTCTCCTTGATAACCGGCATCGCCCGGAGGATTCCCGCAAGTTGGGTATCTGTCAATGGGGCTGCACCTGTTGCCGCAAGATATGCCGTCAATTCATGCAGCAGTGCAGCATTGTCGGCCACTGTCATATGCTGTGCTGTCAGATGATCCAGTTTTTTGAAATCCAGACGCGCAGGAGATTTGCCAATGCCGGAAATATCGAACCATTCCAATGCCTGCGCATCGGTGAAAAATTCGTCATTTCCATGGCTCCAGCCCAGCCGCGCAAGGTAGTTGCGCATGGCCGCAGCGGGGTAGCCCATGCGCTGATATTCCTCTACTCCAAGCGCGCCGTGGCGTTTTGACAGCTTCTTGCCATCCGGCCCATGGATAAGCGGGATATGCGCCCAGACAGGTATCTTCCAGCCCATGGCCTGATACACCAGCATTTGCCGGGCGGCATTATTCAGATGGTCATCCCCCCGAATAACATGGGTTACGCCCATATCATGGTCATCCACCACCACAGCCAGCATGTAAGTTGGTGTCCCGTCAGAGCGCAGAATGATCATGTCATCCAGCTGATCATTGCGGATACGCACATCGCCTTGCACCTGATCACGGATCACGGTTTCCCCGTCCAAGGGCGCTTTAACGCGAATCGCATAAGGGGCATCGGGATGATCCGCCGCAGCCGCATCGCGCCAGGGCGATCGGTAAAGGGTTGATTGCCCCGCTGCCCGGGCCGATTCGCGAAAGGCTTCGATTTCCTCTTGGGTGGCGAAGCATTTATAGGCACGCCCTTCGGCCAGCATGTGATGGGCCACTTCGGCATGGCGGGGCGCGCGGTCAAACTGGCTGATCGGCTCGCCATCCCAGTCCAGCCCCAGCCAGCTAAGCCCCTTCAAAATTGCCTCGGTTGCCTCCGGGGTGGAACGTGCGCGGTCTGTATCTTCGATTCGAAGCAGAAATCTTCCGCCGCGCCCGCGTGCATACAGCCAGTTGAACAGCGCCGTGCGTGCCCCCCCGATATGCAGATAACCGGTTGGAGAAGGGGCAAAGCGGGTGACGATGGCATCTGACATGCTGAGTTTAACCTTTTGGAAACCAGTTTTCGGGCAGGGTTCTGGCTTGGGTTCTAGGCAAGCTGCGGGGCGGAAACAAGGGTGCGTCTGGTCTCATTCACTGGCGGGGGTGCTGTGGCGGGCCTATCGGCGCTGAGTTTGGCTGTGGCGCAGCAAAGCGGGCGCTTCTTTCTGGCGGCGCCCGTGGCCCTGGCCATCGGGATCGGGCTGTATTTCGCCCTGCCACGGGAACCGCTTGCTGCGGAATGGGTGGCGCTTGCCGGGTTGGGGCTGGGCTGTGTGCTGCTCGCGCGGTTCTTGCCGGAAGAGGGGGCGCCCTTGGCGCTGGCGCTGGCGCTTGTGGTGCTGGGCTGTCTGGCAGCGGGGTGGCGCGCGGCACATGTGGCAGCGCCAGTGCTGAACATGCGCTATTATGGCCCGATTGAAGGGCGCGTGGTGAAGATAGATCGCGCGCCAAGTGATGCACTGCGCCTGACATTGGACGAGGTTGTGTTGCAGGGCCTGACCAAGACCCGAACACCAGAACGGGTGCGGGTAACGCTGCATGGCGCGCAAAGCTTTATCCAGCCAGAGCCGGGCTTGCGGGTTATGACGACCGGCCATCTTGGCCCGCCGCCTGCGCCAGCCGAGCCGGGGGGCTTTGATTTCCGCCGCCTTGCATGGTTTGAGGGGTTGGGCGCGGTGGGCTATACCCGCGCGCCTGTGCTGAGTGTCGCCCCTGCACAGGCTGGGGCGGCAGGGCTGCGGCTCCACCGTCTGCGTATGGCCATTTCCGCGCAGGTGCAGGCGCAGTTGCCCGGCGATGTGGGCGGCTTTGCCGCTGCAATCCTGACGGGTGACAGATCGGGCATAGCACAGGAACGGATGGAGGAATTGCGCCGCTCCAACCTTGCGCATTTGCTGGCCATATCGGGGCTGCATATGGGGTTGCTGACGGGGTTTGTTTTCGGGCTTTTGCGTTTGCTGATGGCGCTTGTGCCACCAGTCGCGCTGCGTGCGCCAACGCGCAAGATCGCGGCTGTTGGTGCATTGGGGGCAGGGGCGTTCTATCTGGCGCTGTCGGGCGGCAATGTGGCGACAGAGCGCGCGTTTATCATGGTGGCCGTCATGCTGCTGGCGGTGCTGCTGGAACGGCGGGCGGTGTCGCTGCGCTCTGTCGCTTTGGCGGCGATGGTGATCTTGCTTATCCGGCCCGAAGCGCTGGTGCAGGCCGGATTTCAGATGAGTTTCGCGGCAACTGTGGCGCTGGTGGCGGTGTTTCGCTGGCTGGCGGATGAGAGGGCATGGCGCGGGCAGATCCCGCGCTGGTTATGGCCCGCAATCAGCCTTGTGATCTGTTCTGTGGTCGCGGGCGTGGCCACGGCCCCGGTAGCGGCGGCCAGTTTCAACCGGCTTGCGGAATATGGGCTGATTGCCAATTTGCTGGCAGTGCCGCTGATGGGCACTGTGATTATGCCTGCCGCCGTGCTTGCCGCACTTTTGGCCCCGTTCGGTCTGGAAGGGCTGGGATTGGCCATCATGGGGCCTGCGATTGGCTGGATATTGGCGGTCTCGGCCCATGTCAGCGCGCTGGACGGCGCGGTGATGCTGGTCATCCAGCCCCCGCCTGCGGTTATGCCGCTGCTTAGCCTTGGTGCGCTCTGGCTGATCATATGGCAGGGAAGGGTGCGGCTGGCGGGGCTGCCCGTGATGGGGTTGGGGCTGGTGCTATGGCTGCACAGTGATCGCCCGGCACTGCTGATCGCGCCAGAGGCGCAGGTGGTCGGGCTGATGCTGGAGGGCGGGCGCGTGATAAGCCGCGCGCGCACGGGCAGTTTCGTGGCCGAAAGCTGGCTGCGCTCTGACGGGGATGGCGCCAGTCAGGCGCAGGCGCAGGCGCGCAGCGGGCATGATGCGCGCGCCAATATTGTGCATCTGCGGGGGGGCGGTTTTGACGTGATGCATCTTTCGGGCGAACAGGCGGCGGCGCAGTTGGAGGCGCTCTGCCTGCCGGGGCGGATCGTGGTGGTTTCTGTGCCTGTTGCCCCGGCCCCGCGCGGGGGGCGGCGCTGCGATGTGATCACCCCCCGAGATATGCGCGACACTGGCGCGCGCGCCTATGATCTGCGCGAAGGTGTGTTGCAGATGCGTAGTGCACGATCCAGCGCCGGGGCGCGGCCATGGACACAGCCATGAAAAACCAAAGGCCCCGGCATCTCACCGGGGCCTTTCGACGTGTTGCACACAATGCCTGCCCTCAGGCATTGGCCTCGCGGATTTTCTCTGCCGCGTCTTTGTCATAGGCCACGCCTTTGGCATCAAACAGCTGATCCAATTCGCCCGACAATGTCATCTCGGTAACAATATCGCAGCCGCCCACAAATTCGCCCTTCACATAAAGCTGGGGGATGGTGGGCCAATCCGAGTAATCCTTGATCCCGGCGCGGATTTCCTCATCTGCCAGAACATTCACATCGGCATAGTCAACGCCCATGAAATTCAAAACCCCCGCCACGCGGCTGGAAAAGCCACATTGCGGCATGGTTTTCGTGCCTTTCATATACAGCACGACATCATTGGCTTCGACAGTTTGCTTGATCTTTTCTGCGGCGCTCATTGGCGGCATCCTTTCAGGGCGTGTTGGTCTTAGTCTGGGGCTTTGGTTGTCAGGGCAAGGGCATGCAATTCGCCATGGCTGCCATCCATCTTGCCTTTCAGTGCAGCATAAACGGCGCGTTGCTGCTGCACGCGGTTCAGGCCACGAAAGCTTTCGTCAATCACCTCTGCGGCATAATGATTGCCATCGCCGGCAAGGTCAGTGATGGTGATTTTGGCATTGGGAAACCCCTCTTTCAACAGGGTTTCCAAGTCTTCTACTGTAATGGCCATGGCCCGGCTCCTATTCTTCTTCGCCTCAAGGTAATCCCGGTGGGTGGGTAGATCAAGCGCTGCCGATCGCCGCCGCAAAGGCCCCCCGATAGAGCGCCGAAAGATCTGTCAATGGGGCGCTGTCATCGCCCATCTGCACGGTTTCGCCGCCAAATCTGCCCATACAGGCCAGCGCAACCCCGGCCTTGCCAGCCGCGACCATCAGCGCTTCGGCCTGATCAAAGCTTGCCGCCAACAGATAGCGCGCCTGATCTTCGCCAAAGAGAGTGGCGATATCGCCGCTATCAAGGCTTAGCCCCAGCCCTGCGGCCTCTGCCATTTCAAACGCGGCAAGGGCAAGGCCGCCATCGGACAGATCGGAAGCCGCCTTTACCAGCGCCCGGTTCTCGCGCAGGAACTCGCCATTTTGCCGCTCTTTCGCCAGATCAACATGCGGCGCATCGCCTGCTTCAATCCCGAATGCCTCTGCCAGCAAAGCGGATTGGCCCATATGTCCTTCGGTTTCGCCCAGAACCAGCACCAAGTCACCCTCTTGCGGCAGGCCGCCGATGATGTGGTCACAATGCTCTATCAGCCCCACCGCGCCGATTGTGGGGGTCGGCAAAATCGGCTGGCCGTCGGTTTCGTTGTAAAGCGAGACATTGCCAGACACGATGGGCATATCCAGCGCCGCACAGGCCGCGCCAATGCCTTTGATCGCACCGACAAACTGGCCCATGATCGCGGGTTTTTCAGGATTGCCGAAATTGAGGTTGTCGGTGGTGGCAAGCGGCTTTGCCCCCACGGCTGTCAGATTGCGATAGGCTTCGGCCACGGCCTGTTTTCCGCCCTCGAACGGATTGGCGCGCACATAGCGCGGCGTGACATCCGAGGTGAAGGCAAGCGCCTTATCCGTCCCATGCACCCGCACAATTCCAGCCCCCAACCCCGGTATGCGGATTGTATCTGCCATGACCTGACTGTCATACTGTTCCCACACCCACGCCTTGTGCGCGTAAGAGGGTGCGCCAATCAGCGCGCGCAGCGCGGCGATAGGGCTGATTTCGGGAATATCGCCCAATGGGGCGGGGGGCGGGGTTTCCACCCAGGGGCGGTCATATTCCGGCGCGCTGGATGACAGTTTGGACAGCGGCAGATCGGCTTTGATCTCATTGCCATGCAGGATCAGAAAGCGGTCTTCGGCAATGGTTTCGCCCACGATTGCGAAATCCAGATCCCATTTTTCAAAAATAGCGCGCGCTTCGGCCTCTTTGGCGGGCTTTAGCACCATCAACATGCGCTCTTGCGATTCGGACAGCATCATTTCATAGGCTGTCATCCCGGTTTCACGCTGCGGCACGTGATCCAGTTGCAGTTTGATCCCCAAGCCGCCCTTGTCGCCCATTTCCACCGCCGAACATGTCAGGCCAGCCGCCCCCATATCCTGAATGGAAATCACCGCACCAGAGGCCATAAGTTCCAGACAAGCTTCTAGCAGGCGCTTTTCGGTAAAAGGATCGCCCACCTGCACGGTTGGGCGCTTGTCTTCGATCGTGTCATCAAATTCGGCGCTGGCCATGGTTGCCCCGCCCACGCCATCACGCCCGGTTTTCGCGCCCAGATAGACAACTGGCATTCCCACGCCACTGGCGGCAGAATAGAAAATCGCGTCTGCATCGGCCAGCCCGGCAGCAAAGGCATTCACAAGGCAATTGCCGTTATATGCGGGATGAAAGCGCACTTCGCCCCCCACAGTGGGCACGCCGAAAGCATTGCCATAGCCGCCAATCCCTTCCACCACACCCCGCACCAGATGGGCGGTTTTCGGGTGGGATGGCGCGCCAAAGCTAAGCGCGTTCATGGCCGCAATCGGGCGGGCGCCCATGGTGAACACATCGCGCAAAATGCCGCCCACACCGGTGGCCGCGCCCTGATAGGGTTCGATATAGCTGGGGTGATTGTGGCTTTCCATTTTGAAAATGACGGCCTGACCATCGCCAATATCCACCACACCTGCATTTTCACCCGGCCCGCAAATCACCTGTGGGCCAGTGGTGGGTAGGGTGCGCAACCATTTCTTGGATGATTTGTAGGAACAATGCTCATTCCACATGGCCGAGAAGATGCCCAATTCCGTAAAGCTGGGCGCGCGGCCGATAATTTCCAGAATGCGGGCATATTCATCTGGCTTCAGGCCATGCGCGGCGATCAGCTCGTCAGTCAGAATGGGGTCGGTCATGGCGAATTACCCTTCAAGCGGTCTGGCAGGGGGGCTGATGGTTCGCACCAGCCGTTTGCTTTCCCATAAGGCAAAGGCCGCGAGGGGGAAAGGGGGCGCGCGCGACAGGGGGCGCCCAGACCAGAAAACCCGGTGTCAAGGAAAACCGCTGATTGGCGGGATCTGCCCGATTTCGGTGGTGTCAACTCAGGCAAAGCGCATTGGAATTAGGCAATTTTGGTTTGCGCGCGCTGATGCTGCCCCGCACCGCACTGCCGCGCAAGGCGGAAATTGCCACAAAACGCCCGAAAAAAAAGGCCGAGCGCAATGCTCGGCCAAAGTCCAACAGGGAGGTAAAGGCGGAAGACATAGTCACTCACGCCTTGGGTTTTGATTAAGGTATTGCTCATCCATTACGCAAGTTAAATTATCTTGCATCTGCAACATTGCCGGTATGCGTTGCATACATGCCTCATACAGGCTGGCCTAGCTTTGCCGCCCGCGACGATAGGCAACAATTTCTTCCACAACAAAATCGCGGAATGCGGAAATCCGGCGGGAATGGCGCAATTCTTCGGGATAGGCCAGGAAAACCGGGATATCACCGCTGGCAATCTCTGGCAGCACATGCACGAGGTCTGGGAAATCCTCTGACACATAGTCCGGCAAAACCCCGATCCCAAGATGGTTCAGCACGGCTTGCAGCACGCCGAAATAATTGTTCACCGTAAAGCTGGATCGCAGCGGGCGTGCCGTCAATTCCCGGATCAGTTGCGCGCCGACACTCACTTGCGCCGAGGTGATGTTTTGCGAAACCAATCGGAAATCGGCCAAATCTTCCAACTTGGCCGGGGTTCCGTTTGCCCGCAGATACTCTGCCGAGGCAAAAAGGCGCATATTCACTGTCATCAGCCTTTTGCGGATCAGATCGGCCTGACTTGGTTCTTTCATGCGGATTGCGACATCTGCTTCGCGCATGGGCAAATCCAGAACGCGCTCTTCCAGCATCAGGTCGATTTTCAGATCGGGATATTGTGCATAAAGCGCAGGCAAGCGCGGGGCCAGAAACAGCGTGCCAAAACCCGTTGTTGTGGTCACGCGCAACTCGCCGAAAACCTCGTCTTCGGCATCGCGGATACGCGCGGCGGTGGATTCCAATGTGCGGGTCATGGCCTTTGTGGCCTCGAACAGCAACTCGCCTTGCTCTGTCAGAATCAGGCCGCGGGCGTGGCGGTGAAAGAGGATCGAATCAAGCCCTTCTTCCAGCGCGCGGATTTGGCGGCTGACGGCGGATTGCGACAGTTGCAGCACATCCCCCGCATGTGTCAGGCTGCCTGCATCGGCAACGGCATGAAATATTCTAAGCTTGTCCCAATCCATACGGCAATTTCCAATAAGGCTGTTTGTGCTAACACGACAGCATCTTTCTACGCCGTTTTTGCAAATCAAAAAAGCGCTTATCGCCAATATTCCGCTTTGTAGGTCATAAATATTGACCTATGATGATAGCATACGCAGCAATGCCTTGGGAGGTGTGGACGGTGCGTCAGGAAATCTCGCTTCAGGATCGGTTTGATGTTGATAAATCGCCAGTGCTGCTGAATGGCACACAGGCGCTTGTGCGCCTTATGCTGGCGCAGGCTGCGCGCGACAGGGCGGCGGGGCTGCATACGGCTGGCTATGTGACGGGCTATCGCGGCTCTCCCTTGGGGGCGGTGGATCAGCAGATGGCGCGTGCCCGCAAGCTGTTGGAGAGCGCGGATATCCGCTTTCAGGAAGGGCTGAACGAGGATCTGGCCGCAACCGCGCTTTGGGGCAGCCAGCAGGCGGAATTGCGCGGCGAAGGGCGCTATGATGGGGTCTTTGGCCTTTGGTATGGCAAAGGGCCGGGGGTGGATCGCACAGGGGATGTGTTCCGCCATGCCAATATGGCAGGCACCTCGCCGCGTGGCGGTGTGCTGGTGGCGATGGGGGATGACCATACGGGCGAAAGCTCTACGGTGCTGCACCAGTCCGATTGGGCCATGGTGGATGCCTATATCCCTGTCCTGTCACCTGCCGGGGTGCAGGAATTGCTGGATTACGGCCATTACGGTTTCGCGCTGTCACGTTTCGCGGGGCTTTGGGTTGGTCTGAAAACCATGAAAGACACGGTAGAAGCCACAGCCGTGATCGATGGCAACCCCCACCGCCTGCAATTTGTAAATCCAGATTTCACCATGCCGGAAGGGGGGCTGAATATCCGCCTGCTGGATACGCCTGTGGCGCAAGAAGCACGGATGATTGACTACAAGCGCTTCGCGGCAGAAGCGTTCAGCCGCGCCAACCGCATGGATAAACGCATCTGGGGCCAGCCCGGCGCCAAGATCGGGTTTGTGGCGGCGGGCAAGAACTGGCTGGATCTGGTGCAGGCGCTGAACCTTCTGGGGATATCCGAAGAAGAGGCGCGGCATCTGGGCATTACCACCTATAAGGTGGGCCAGACATTCCCGCTGGATATGGAAAGCTTCCACGACTGGGCCGAAGGGCTGGAATTGATTGTGGTTGTCGAAGAAAAGCGCAAGCTGATTGAAGTGCAGGTGAAAGAAGCAATTTTCGATGATCGTCGGGGCCGGCGTGTTTATGGCTGGCACAAGGGCGATACTTGGGAAAACGGGCGGCGGCTGGAATTATTCCCGACCCGCTATGCGCTTGACCCAATCATGATTGCCGAAAAGCTGGGGGAAATCCTGATAGAGGAAGGGCGCGACACAGACCGCATTCGCGCAGGTCTGGCCATGCTGGCCGAAGCCCGGCGCGCAGATAACGCCCCCGATCTGGCCGCGCGATTGCCCTATTACTGCTCTGGCTGCCCGCATAATACCAGCACCCGCGTTCCTGACGGCCACCGTGCTTATGCCGGGATTGGCTGTCATTACATGGTGCAATGGATGGATCGCAGCACAACAGGTTTCACCCAGATGGGGGGCGAGGGTGCCAACTGGATAGGCGAGGCGCCGTTTTCCACCCGTGGCCATGTGTTTCAAAATCTGGGCGATGGCACGTATAACCATTCGGGCGTTCAGGCCATTCGCGCCGCTTTGGCGGCAGGCACGCATATCACCTATAAAATCCTCTATAATGATGCCGTGGCCATGACAGGCGGCCAAAAGAACGAGGGCGGATTGTCCCCCGCGCGCATTGCCAATGAACTGGCTGCCATGGGCGTGGGCAAGATAGAGGTGGTCTTTGACGAGAAGGAAGAACCCCTCCGCGCAGAGTTTCCCAAAACAGTTGGCTGGCATCCGCGCGCCAATCTGGAACCTGTGCAAAAGGATTGCGCCACGTATCCCGGCGTTTCGGTTATCCTTTATGTGCAAACCTGCGCTGCGGAAAAGCGCCGCCGCCGCAAGCGTAACGAATTCCCTGATCCCGATACCCGCGTTTTCATCAATACCGATATCTGCGAGGGCTGCGGCGATTGCGGGGTGCAATCCAACTGCGTTTCTATCGTGCCACTGGACACCGAATTTGGCCGCAAGCGCGCGATAGACCAATCCAGCTGCAACAAGGATTTCTCTTGCCTCAAGGGGTTTTGCCCGTCCTTTGTCACGCTGGAAGGGGCGAAGTTGCGGCGCGCGGCAACGGCAGAGGTGGATTTGCCGGATATGCCTGATCCAAAGTTGCCCGAAATTCAGGGCACGCATAATATTGTCATTACCGGCGTGGGTGGGACAGGTGTTGTGACCATTGGTGCCATCCTGTCAATGGCCGCGCATCTGGATGGCAAGGGCGCAGGCATGATTGAAATGGCCGGGCTGGCCCAAAAAGGCGGGGCCGTGCATATCCATTGCCGGATTGCCAACGCGCCCGAAGATATCAGCGCGATCCGCGTGGCGCTGGGCGAGGCGCATTGCGTCATTGGCGGTGATCTGGTGGTGACAGCCGGGGCCAAGACAGTGGGGCTGATGCGCAACGGCCAGACGGGCGCGGCGGTGAACAGCCATGAAATCATCACAGGCGAATTTACCCGCAATACCGAATTTCGCATTCCCTCGGAGGATTTGAAAATCGCACTACAAGCGCGGCTTGGGGAAAAGCTGCATCTGTTTGATTATTCCGAACTAGCCCGCCGCCTGTTGGGGGACAGCATTTATTCCAACATGATCGCGCTGGGGGCTGCGTGGCAGATGGGACTAGTCCCGCTGTCGCAAGCGGCGATCTTGCGCGCCATTGAACTGAACAAGGCCGCAGTCCCCGGAAATACCCGCGCTTTTGCGCTGGGGCGCTGGGCCGTCGTGCACCCGAAAGCGGCCGCGCAGGTGTTGGCTGATACTGTGGTGCAAAAGCCCAAAACGCTGGAAGATATAATTGCCCTGCGTGCGGCGCATCTGGCCGAATACCAATCAAAGCGGCTTGCACGCCGCTACCGCAATCTGGTGGATCAGGTGCCAGACAAGCGCCTGCGCGAAGCCGTGGCAAAGGGCTATCACAAGCTATTATCCTACAAGGATGAATACGAGGTCGCGCGCCTGCATCTGCAAACGCTGGACAAGGCGCGTGCGGAATTTGAGGGCGATTTCACCCCGCGCTTTCATCTGGCCCCCCCGCTTTTGTCGCGCCCCGGCCCGGATGGACGGCCTGCAAAGCGCGCCTTTGGCCCGTCCATGCTGCGCGGCTTTGGGATGCTCGCGCGGCTGAAATGGCTGCGCGGCACGCCGCTGGACGTGTTTGGCTATACCGCAGAGCGGCGGATGGAGCGCCAGTTGATCCGCGACTATGAAGCGCTGGTTGCGCAAATACTGGCCGGATTGACCCCGCAAAACCACGGCGTCGCAGTGGAATTGGCGGAATTGCCGCTATCCATCCGGGGCTTTGGCCCGGTCAAGCATCGCAATGCCCAAGCCGCTGCAAAGCGCCGTGCAGAGTTGCTGGCCGCTTTCACCAGCCCGCCCGTGCAGATGGCCGCCGAATAGGCGCAAACAGGCTGGATTTTCGCCCCTTGCAGGCTTATGCAAGGCGCAAGAACTCTGGCTGGGGCAGGCGGCATGGCGGTTGGCGTATTCGATTCGGGGCTTGGCGGCCTGACAGTGCTGGGCGCGCTTACAGAGCGCATGCCAGAAGTGCCTTTGGTCTATCTGGGCGATAACGCACATGCCCCTTACGGTGTGCGCGATGCCGAAGATATTTACAATCTTACCTGTGCAGGGGTTGAAAGGCTGTGGGCCGAAGGCTGCGATCTGGTTATCCTTGCCTGCAATACGGCCTCTGCGGCGGCGCTCAAGCGCATGCAAGAAACATGGATACCCCCTGAAAAGCGCGTCTTGGGGGTATTCGTGCCGCTGATAGAGGCCCTGACAGAACGGCAATGGGGCGATAATTCTCCCCCGCGCGAGGTGGCGGTAAAGCATGTGGCGCTATTTGCCACGCCTGCCACTGTATCCAGCCGTGCGTTTCAGCGCGAATTGGCCTTTCGCGCGATTGGCGTGGATGTGGAAGCACAGCCTTGCGGCGGGGTGGTGGATGCGATTGAGCAAGGCGATATGCAACTGGCGGAAGCCCTTGTGCATAGCCATGTGGAATCGCTGTTGCGGCGCATGCCGCGCCCCGAAGCGGCAGTTTTGGGCTGCACGCATTACCCGCTGGTGGAACATGCCTTCCGCGAGGCGCTGGGGCCGAAAGTGGCGGTGTATTCGCAACCCAATCTGGTCGCTGCCAGTCTGGATGATTACCTCAAGCGCCGCCCCGAAATGCTGGGCGAAGGGCGCGATAGCCAGTTTCTGACAACGGGCGATCCGGTAAATGTGTCGCGCAAGGCTACACAGTTTTTGCGACGACAGATCAGCTTTCGCGCGGCCTGAGCCGCAGTCAGCCCCAAGTCCAATTGCGCAAGGCGCGGAACAGTCATCGCTTGCGCAAGCCTCATGCAAAGGGAAACGCCCCCATGACCAAATCCATCGCCATTCTGGGCGCCTCTGGCTATACAGGTGCCGAACTTGTGCGCCTGATTTCCACCCATCCCGATTTGCGCATCACGGCCCTGACGGGCGAGCGCAAGGCAGGGCAGCCCATGGCGCAGGTTTTCCCTTTTCTGCGGCATCTGACACTGCCTGATCTGTGCCGGATTGAAGATGTGGATTTCAGCACCACAGATCTGGCGTTCTGTGCGCTGCCGCATGCCACATCACAAAGCGTTATCAAAGATTTGCCGCGCAATCTTAAGGTAGTTGATCTGTCTGCGGATTTCCGGCTGCGCGATCCTGCCGCCTATGAGAAATGGTATGGCAAACCCCATGCCGCGCCAGATTTGCAGCGCGAGGCCGTCTATGGCCTGACAGAGTTTTACCGAGATGAGATACGCTCTGCGCGTCTGGTGGCAGGCACTGGCTGCAATGCCGCTACAGGCCAATACATCCTGCGCCCGCTGATAGAGGCCGGGGTGATTGATTTGGATCGCATCATTCTGGATCTGAAATGCGGGGTGTCCGGGGCCGGGCGCGCACTGAAGGAAAACTTGCTGCATGCCGAATTGTCAGAGGGAACCCAAGCCTATGCGGTAGGGGGCACGCATCGGCATTTGGGCGAGTTTGATCAGGAATTTTCCGCCATTGCGGGCCGGCCTGTGCATATCCAATTCACCCCGCATTTGCTGCCCATGAATCGCGGCATTCTGGCAACGGCATGGCTGGATGGGGATGCAGCCCAAATTCACGATGTTTTGCACAGCCGCTATTGCGATGAATCAATGATTTGCGTGCTACCTTTTGGCACAACCCCCTCGACACATGATGTGCGCGGCTCCAATTTCGTGCATATGGGTGTTGTTGGTGATCGCGTGCCCGGTCGGGCGATGGTGGTGGCGGTGCTGGACAATCTTTGCAAAGGTTCCAGCGGGCAGGCCATTCAGAACGCGAACCTGATGCTGGGATTGGATGAGGTGGCAGGGCTGATGGGCGCGCCACTCTTTCCGTGAGAATGAGGATGCGATGAAAAGCCTGAAGAAAACCCGCCGGATACAGATTATCTCCGTGGCCGCTGTCGCGCTGGCATTGTCAACGGCGCTGATTGGCTATGCCATGCGGGACGGGATCAATTTCTTCCGCTCGCCGTCGCAGGTGGTGGCCGAACCCCCGTCACCCTATGAAGTGTTTCGCATTGGCGGGCTGGTAGAGCCTGGGTCTATCATCCGGGGCCAATCTGATACGGTTGTTTTCCGCGTGACCGATGGCCCTGCATCGGTAGAGGTGCATTACCGGGGCATTCTGCCTGATCTGTTTTCCGAGAATGAGGGGATGGTCGGCACGGGCCGATTGATTGATGGTGTGTTTCAGGCCACAGAGATTTTGGCCAAACATGATGAAACCTACATGCCGCGCGAAGTGATGGAAGCGCTGAAAGCGCAGGGGGAATGGCACGGCCCAGACCCTCAAAGCCTGCCGGAGCCGCAAAGCTGAAGGCCGCTTTAGCGGCCTTCAAACTGTGGCGGGCGTTTGTCCAGAAAGGCCAGAACGCCTTCCTGAAAATCGCGCGTTTTTCCGGTTTCGGATTGCAAGCGTGCTTCCAGCGCCAATTGGCCATCCAGACTGTTTGACAGGCTTGCCCGCACCGCACGGCGAATGTTGCGATAGGCAATTGTCGGGCCTTGTGCCAACACCGCCGCGCGTGCCTGCCATGTGGCCGCAAAATCTGCATCTGGCACAGACTCCCAGATCATGCCCCAGTCTGCGGCCTGTTTGGCGCTGATCTTTTCTGCAAACAGCATCGCCCCCATCGCGCGGGCAAATCCGATCTGGCGGGGCAGGAAATAGGTTCCACCTGCATCCGGGATCAGGCCAATCCGGCTGAAAGCCTGAACAAAGCTGGCCGATTCCGCTGCGATAACAACATCTGCCGCAAGTGCCAGATTCGCACCCGCACCCGCGGCCACACCATTTACCGCAGCAATCACTGGCACGGGCGCGTTATAAATTGCGTGCAGCATGGGTTCATATTCTTCGCGCAGGGTGCGTTCCAGATCTATCTGGGTGGCATTGCCCCCACTGCCCAGATCCTGACCAGAACAAAAGGCGCGCCCCTCACCCGTCAGCACCAGAACCCGCGCACCATCGGGGATAAATTTTAGCGCATGCGTCAACTCTGCCCGCATCTGTTTGGAAAGCGCGTTCATCACTTCAGGGCGGTTCAGCGTGATCACGCAAATTCCCGCATCACTTTTTACACGCAATGTCTGGTAATCCATCTGCCCTCCGGTTCTGTCTGCGCGATCATAACAAGCGCGCAGCCTAGCGAAAGGGCAAGATAGGGTTACTCTTCAAGAATTTCCCGCAAACGCTTTTGGTCTTGTGCGCTCAAGCCCTTTGTCGTCGGGTCTGGAGCCGCGCCACGCTGGCGCAGATACAGGCCCGCCGACACTATGGCGATCAGGAACAAAACCGGCGCCGCTACCCAAAGGATCATATTTGCGCCCTCGGTGGTGGGGCGCAGAAGGACATATTCGCCATAACGCTCTACGATAAAGGCAACAACCTCCGTGTTGCTGTCACCTTCTACCAACCGCTCACGCACCAAAAGCCGCATGTCGCGCGCCAGATCAGCGTTGGATTCGTCAATGGATTCGTTGCGGCATACCAGGCAGCGCAACCCTGCGGAAATGTCGCGCGCCCGCGATTCCAAGCCAGGATCTTCCAAAATCTCATCGGGTTGCACCGCCATAACCGGGCTTGCAAACCCCATGAAAAGGGCCAGCGCCAAAAGCGCAAACCCCCTCATTCTGCCGGAACCGCGTTGCGGGGGTTGCGTTCGGCCCCGGCTGCGACACGGAAGCGCCGGTCACTCAGGCTGAAAATCCCGCCCAAGGCCATCAGGAAGCAGCCAAACCACAACCAGTTCGCAAATGGCTTGATATAGGTTCGGATCGCCCAGCCGCCATTATCTTGCGGATCACCCAGCGTGATATACAGATCGCGCGTGATGCTGTAGTCAATCGCCGCTTCCGTTGTTGGCATGCCCGCTATGGGGTAAAACCGCTTTTCGGGCTGCAAGATCGTCACCAGGCGGCCATCGCGCCACGCTTCCAGCGTCCCCATGGTCGAGACGAAATTAGGCCCTTGCACCCGATCCACGGCGGTAAGTGTCAGGGTATAGCCGCCTTTGTCAAAGCTCTCGCCAATCTGGACAACGCGGATATCTTCCGATTCCCATCCAACAAGGGCGGCAACGGCAAAGACCGATATCCCCAGCCCGATATGGGCGGTTGCCTTGCCCCAATCCGCGCGCGGAAGGCGGCCCAACCGGGCAAAGCGGTAGCCAAATGCGCCCCGCCCCGTGCGCGCCCAGATATCCATGGCCGATCCAAGCACCACCCATATCCCCAATGCCAAACCAATCGGCACAAGCGGGGAATTTCCCGTCTGCAAGGCCCAGGTCAGCGCCCCCATCGCGACAGAGAAGGCGGCAAGCCCCCAAAGCGGGCGCAGGGTGCGCACCAGATTGCCCCGTTTCCATGGCAACATCGCGCCAATTGGCAAGACCATGGCCAAAGCCACCATGAACGGTGTGAACGCCATGTTGAAAAACGGCGGCCCGACGGAAAGAACACGGTCAAACAGCATCTCTGCGATCAGTGGCCACATGGTGCCAATGAAGATCACAAAGCTGGAAACCGCCAGCAGCACGTTATTGATCACCAGCGCCGATTCGCGACTGACCGTCGCAAACACGCCTTTCGCTTCCAGCACCGGGGCACGGAACGCAAACAGCGTCAGCGCCCCGCCCATGAAGGCCGCGAGAATCATCAGGATGAAAACGCCGCGCTCCGGGTCCATCGCAAAAGCATGGACGGATGTCAGCAGGCCAGAGCGCACGATGAATGTGCCCATCAGCGAGAACCCAAAGCCAAGGATGGCCAAAAGGATCGTCCAGCTTTTCAGCGTTTCGCGTTTTTCCACCACTATGGCAGAATGCAACAGCGCTGCCGCAAACAGCCAAGGCATAAGGCTGGCATTTTCCACCGGGTCCCAGAACCAGAACCCGCCCCAGCCAAGCTCGTAATAGGCCCACCACGAACCGGTTGCGATGCCAATGGTCAGAAACACCCAGGCCGCCAGCGTCCAGGGCCGAACCCAACGCCCCCAGGCGGCATCAACCCGGCCCTCTATCAGCGCGGCAATCGCAAAACTAAACGCCATCGATAGCCCGACATAGCCAAGATACAGAAATGGCGGGTGAAAGGCCAAGCCAGGGTCTTGCAAAAGCGGATTCAGGTCAGTGCCGTCAAAGGGCGGGAATTCCAGCCGCTCGAACGGGTTGGAGGTAAAGATCGTAAAGGCCATGAAGGCCGCCGTGATCGCGGATTGCACCGCCAACACCCGCGCTTGCAGGCTGGCAGGCAGATTGCCCCCAAACCACGCGGCAGAGGCACCAAAAAGCGCCAAAATCAGAACCCATAGCAACAATGACCCTTCATGATTGCCCCAGACGCCTGATATCTTGTAAATCAGCGGCTTGAGCGTATGGGAATTGTCCACCACCAGCTTGACCGAGAAATCAGATACCAGAAACGCATATGTCAGCGCAGCATAGCTGAAGGCCACCAGCATAAATTGGACAGTGGCCATGGGATTGGCCACCATCATCCAATCGCGCCAGCCTTTATGTGCGCCAACCAGCGGGATTACGGTTTGGGCCAATGCCACGGCAAAGGCCAGAATCAGGGCGAAATGTCCGAGTTCTACTATCATGGTGGGTTTTTACTGCAAACTGCCGCCATCGCAAAGGGATAGCCGTGCAAATGGGCGCGGCCTTCGGTCACATCCGGGTCAGTGGTGCGGCACGGGCGCCCCTTGTCCATTGGTCGCAAAGCGTAATTGCTTGCTTGACCTTGCAGCCCCCGCGCGCCAGCCTTCCATCAAGGCTTCAGAGGGGCAGGGCATGACGCAGGATATGGCAAGCATTGATGATGTGCAGGCGGCGCTTTCCAGCCAGTCCTATCTGGCCGATCGCGCGCTGGCGACAGTGGTCTTTCTCGCCCTCACCCTAAAACGCCCGATCTTCCTCGAAGGCGCGCCCGGAACCGGCAAGACAGAAATCGCCAAAGCCATCGCCACAGCCCTTGGGCGCCGCCTGATCCGGTTGCAATGCTATGAAGGGCTGGATGCCGCCTCCGCCGTCTATGAATGGAATTTCGCGGCCCAGATGCTCGCCATCCGCGCGGCAGAGGCCTTGGGCACCCAAGACGGGTTGCAAACGCGCCTCTTTGGGCCAGAATTCCTGATCGAACGCCCGCTGTTGCAGGCCATGCGGCCCCAGCCCGGTGGCGCGCCGGTGCTCTTGATTGACGAAATCGACCGCACGGACGAGCCATTCGAAGCCTTCCTGCTCGAAGCCCTGTCCGATTTTCAGGTCACAATCCCGGAACTGGGCACAATTGCCGCCGACATGCCGCCGATTGTCATCCTCACCTCCAACCGCACCCGCGAGGTGCATGACGCGCTCAAGCGCCGCTGCCTCTATCACTGGGTGGATTACCCCGATTTCGCGCATGAACGCGCCATCCTTGCGGCCCGCGTGCCCGATGCCAGCGAAACCCTCTCGCGCGAGGTGGTGGCCTTTGTGCAGCGCCTACGCAGCGAAGACCTGTTCAAAAAGCCCGGCGTGGCCGAAACCATCGATTGGGCAAAATGCCTGCTCGCGCTGGATGTGATAACCCTCTCGCCCGAAGTCATCTCTGATACGCTCGGCGCAATCCTGAAGTATCAGGATGACATCGCGCGGATTCAGGGGCTGGAGGCCAGGAAAATCCTGGATGAGGCCCGCAAATCACTTGAATCCGCATGAATTTCATCTTGGCAAAAATATCCTGGGGTGAATTGGGCCAAAGGCCCAAGAGGGGCAAAGCCCCTGGCCCGGGTTAAGCCATGGCGCAATATCCTGATCTCGCCCTCCCCGAAGATGGCAAATTGGTGGATAACATCACCCATTTTGCGCGCGCCTTGCGCCGGGCGGGCTTGCCCATCGGGCCGGGCCGGGTTCAGACGGCAATTGCAGCCGTTGCGGCGGCCGGGTTTGAGCGGCGCGCGGATTTCTACTGGGTGCTGCATTCCGTTTTCGTCAATCGGCCAGAAGAGCGGCAGGTTTTCAACCAGATTTTCCGGCTCTATTGGCGCGATCCGCGCTATCTGGAACATATGATGTCGCTGATGCTGCCTGCGATCCGCAATGTGGCCGAAGAAAAGGCGGCAGAAGCGGCGGCAAAGCGCGCGGCAGAGGCGCTGACAGATGGCGCGTTGGCGCCAGAGCGCCCCCAGGACAGCCGAGAGAGTGAGACGACCAAAATCGAAATCGACGCCTCCAATACGGCCGCAAGCACAGAGCGGTTGCGCAGCCTTGATTTCGAGCAGATGTCCACCGAGGAAGCCGCCGCCGCCCGGCATATGCTGGCGCGGTTGGCGCTGCCTGTCAAACCTCTCGCCACGCGCCGCCTGAAAGCCGATCCATTGGGGCGCAGGCCCGATTGGCAGCGCACATTGCGCGCCTCTCTGCGGCAGGGGGGCGAGGTTACGGCGCTGTACCATCGCCGCCCCGGCCAGCGCTGGCCCGCGCTGGTGGTTTTATGTGATATCTCCGGCTCCATGTCGCAATATTCGCGCATGGTTTTGCATTTCGTGCATGCCGTGGCCAATCGGCAGGGGCAGGGCTGGGCCAAGGTGCATGCGTTCACCTTTGGCACGCGGCTGACAAATATCACCCGCCATCTGCGCGCGCGCGATGTGGATGCCGCATTGGCCGCGGCCGGGCGCGAGGCGCAGGACTGGCAGGGTGGCACGCGGATTGGGGCCTGTCTGCGCAGCTTCAATCTGTACTGGTCGCGCCGGGTGTTGGGGCAGGGGGCAGTTGTCCTGCTTATCTCGGACGGGCTGGACAGGGATGATCCTGCGGCGCTGGCACGAGAGATGGAGCGGCTGCATCTTTCCGCCCGCCGCCTGATCTGGCTGAACCCGCTTTTGCGCTGGGATGATTTCGCGCCCCGTGCACGCGGGATCCGTGCAATGCTGCCCCATGTCGATGCGTTTCGCGCGGCCCATTCCATTGCCTCGCTGGAAGCATTGGCCGCCGCCATCTCTGACCCGCAGGACAAGGGCGAGAAGGCGCGGCTCATGGCGATGCTCGATCATTGATCTTTGGCGCGCCTTGCCCCACCATGGGGCATGATTGCAAGGAGGGGAAAGATGCAGATCGCAACCACTCATGATGGTCAGACAGTGATCACCACCTTCGAGATGACGCCGGGCACTTGTGCCGATGTGCTGGAAGCGCTGGAAGAGGCTTATGAAACAGTGATCCGCCACCAGCCCGGATTTCGGGGCGTGGCCATTCATGTCAATGACGCCCAGACGCGTATTGCAACCTATTCGCAATGGCGCGCGCGCACCGATTTTCAGGCTATGCTGCGCAGCCCGGCGATGCGCGAACGCAATCGCGCCATCGGTGCCATATGTGCGCGGTTCGAACCTGTGATGTATGAGGTTGCTGCAACCTTTGAACCAGCATAAGGGCCAGATCATGCGGGTTTTTCTGGCGCTTGATCTGCCTGCCGCCATTCGCAGCCAGCTTGTGTTGCAGCAATTCCTCTTGCCGGTCAAGCGCAAGCAGCCGCCAGAGAATTTCCATATCACGCTGGTGTTTTTGGGAGAGGCGCAGCCTGCGCAACTGGAAGAACTGGATTTGGCGCTGTCACGCTTGCAGCTTGCGCCTTTGACATTGCGCATTGCCGGGCTTGGCCTGTTTGGCAAAGTCAAGGCGCATAATCTGCATGCCCTTGTCACCCCCGCGCCGGAATTGACGGCTTTGCAGGAAAAGCTTGTGCGCCTTGCGCGCGCCGCAGGCTTTGCGCCAGAGGCCCGCCGTTTTGTGCCCCATGTCACCCTTGCCTATCTTAGCCCCGGCCAGTTTAACCAAACCGAATTGGAAGCGGCAGTGGTGCGTGATGCAGGGTTTCAGACAGACAGTTTCGAGGTGTCGGAACTGTCGCTGTACCGGTCGCATCTGCGCGCCGATGGCGCGCAACATGATCTGTTAGAGCGCTATCCGTTTTCCGCCAAAGGCCGCGCGCTGAAACTGTAGCTGTGCAACTCTGCGCCATGGGCGCGCAGCCATGCCCGGTGATGGGCGTAATCGGGCATTATTCCCCGCACGCAGGCCCAGAAGGCGGGCGAATGATCCATATGCGCCAGATGGGCGACCTCATGGGCGGCCACATAGTCCAGCACCTTTGGCGGGGCCATGATCAGCCGCCATGAATACATCAACCGCCCCTGCGCCGTGCAAGACCCCCAGCGCGAGCGTGTATCGCGCAAACTGATAGTGCTGAAACGGCGGCCAATCTGCTTTGCATAGCCCTCGCTTGCGGGCAGAAGCGCGGCTTGCGCGGCAGTTTTCAGATACGCGGCCACACGCAGCCCGGTGCGGCCGCCATGTGGATCAGGGGGCACCAGCAGCATATTGGGGGCCTCTGTCACGCGCGGCAGATGCTTGTGTTCCGTGATTCGCACGCGCACCCCGCGCAACAGAATTTCCGCGCCCGGCATAACGGGCCTTGGCCCGGCCACGCGCCCAACCGCCGCCCGCAGCCAGCTTTCCTTTTCGTGCAAAAAGGCCAGCGCCTCGGAGAGCGGCAGGCTGGTGGGCATGGACAGGCTGACACGGCCATCCAACCCGGAAACACGCAAATTCAGCCTGCGTGCCTGTGCCGAACGGCGCAGCGCGACCGGAACATCCGGCAGCCCCGGCAAATGCGCGGCACCATCCCTGATTTGCACCTCTGCACCCGTGTTTTCCAACATAGACAGCCCTTTCAGCCCGGAAAACGCCCCTTGCGCCCAGCTACGCGGCCCAGAGGTCTTTACAGCCTGTCCGAGTTATGGCACGGCACAGGGCTTGAAGGAAGGCACGCGAACAAAGGAAATGTCGATGTCCAATCCAGAATGGGGCGTAAAGCGCGTCTGCCCGGAAACCGGTAAACGGTTTTATGATCTGAACAAGACCCCGATCATCAGCCCCTATACAGGGCAGGTTGTGGTCATTGAAACAAATGATCGCCGGGGCGATGCAGCGGCAGCGCTGGCCAAAGCCAAAGCAGCATCCGTGAAGGATGTTGATGATGATGATCTGCTGGTCGATGACGAAGCAGGCGTTGAAGTGGATGATGATCTGCTGGAAGATGATGATGATGACACTGTCGCGCTGGATGATCTGGCCGATGTGGCATCGGATGACGACGACTGATCATCATTTCGGCGCGCCGCGCATTTTTTCTGTTGCACTGCCCTGCGGGCTTTCGTAATAGGCAGCAACGCAGAAGAAATGACGCGGCAAAGTGGGGCCATAGCTCAGTTGGGAGAGCGCTTGAATGGCATTCAAGAGGTCAGCGGTTCGATCCCGCTTGGCTCCACCATATTCCAGCCGCTATAAGTGGTGGCGATAAAACAACAGGTTTTCCCGACAGGGTAAGGCAAGTTGCTGAGAAAATGTTATTTTCGCCGCGTGGCGCGTATAGTGGCAGTATAGATTTTCGGTAACACAGCCGGTTTCGCAGCAAGGCCAAATCTATATGAATATTGTTGCTGTGACCGCGCTTTATAACATTGGCAGAGCGGGCGTTGATGGCCGCGATATGGGAACTTATATCGCTTGGCTGAATAAAACGCTGCAAGTTCCCCTAAAGTTTATTGTATTTCTTGATCCAGATATAGACGCTTCCGAAATAGCGCTAAAGCCGGGTGATCAGATTATTTCCATTGCCAAGGATGATCTGGCAATGTTTGCCCATCGCGCGCGGGTAGAGGAAATTCTGGCCACCAGCCGCACGATTAACCGCAAGGATATTTCCTATCAGCTCAGCGATTATGGCATGATGGTCATGTCAAAAATTGATCTGATGCGGCGCGCGGCAAAGCTGGTTGATGCAGACTATCTAATGTGGCTGGATGCGGGCTTGTGCCGTTTTCTGCCAGATATGAAAGACGCCAAAATCATCCGCACGCAAAAAGATGTGGATGGGGCCAGTATGCTGTTGAACACCACCTATTATTTTTCGCAGCGCCAGCGCCTTGGGAAAATTCCAAAGGTTTCCGTAAATGGTGCAAGGGCGCTAATGATGGCAGGTGATTTGTTCATCGCGCGCGCGTTTATCGATGAATTGGACGCGCGTTTCCGGTTTATGGTGGAAACGGAATGGCTGCCAAATGGGCTTTGGTCGAATGAGCAAGTTGCTCTTGGCACGCTTCTCTTTCGCAAAGCATTACCCGGCGCAAAAATTTTGCGCACGGAACTCAGCCCTCTGGCCGCGACAACCTGCTGGTTGTTCGGCGTGCCCTATTTCAAGCGCCGCATTCAGCTTTATGTCTGGAAAAGCTTTGTGCGCGATGAAATCCAGATTCGCCGGGCGCCCGCAGCACAATCTTTTCTGCCGGGCGATTTCCCCGAAGATGCGTTTCGCGCGTGGTGGCAGTCAAACCCGGCCTGATGCTCGAATTTTTTGTGGGGTCGCGTTATGCAGCCTTGCCGCTGTCAGGAAACGCGTATTGTCCATGGTCTGCGCGCCTTGCGCTTCCAATAAGATACCTGAAAAAATCGGTTAAACCTGTTCACTGGGTTTTTCCTGTTCACTTGCTGCCGCCCACTTTCAAGAAAAGAGGGCGTTTTTTCGATTGGTGGCTGGTGCACCAAGCGCGGAACAGCCAGCAGCTTTGGAATCTGTGTCACATCGCAGGGCCAATCCGCAGGGCGCGTAATTGGCAAGCCATTCTCGCAAAGAAAAACGGCGGCATCATGGTTCAGGGTATAGCCTGTAATCGGATGCGCGATTTGTGCTGCAACCCCGGCTTTGAACCCCGCACCCAAATCAATATACCCGTCTTTCCGCCAGATAAGCCCGCCCGTATGATCCAATTGAATCAGCGCCCCGCCTGTGTAGCATTTTTCTGCCCGAAACCGGGCAAATTCGGGCGCGATTATGGCATCATCTTCCAGCACAATCGCACCGGGCAGCCCTTCTTCAATGATCCGCTGATAAACCGACATATGAGAGAGCGCGCAGGCATACTCTCCATCCGACATGGCCCGTGTGAAATTGGTCTTGGTTCCCTCGCGATCTATCAAATACTCGTATTCAGCGGGCAGCTTTTTGCGCCCATCAATCGCATCCATAAATTCAAAGGGAATTGACAGTGCCGAAAGCTGCGCCGTGATGCTGGCGCGGCGTTCTGTGGCGTCTGACAGGGAAATAACGAAAACAGGCCAGAAATCCGTGTGTTTCGCATCGGGCGGCTGGATATCGTGCTGGCTGTTGGTCATGTATCTTCCAGTTTCAATCTTGTTTTGCAATCATCGCCTTGCGCGCCCAGCGGCGAGAGAGGCGGCGGTAATTCCACGCGCGCAGCAGGCTGAAGGGTTTATAGGTTGCCTCCAGCACCTGGTAGCGCAATCGCGCAAACCCGCCAAGCCCAACATCTGTCAGCGGGGGCAACATGGAGTGCATGTAATGGCCCGAATCAAGCCCCTGATGCGCTTTGAGATCCTCGAACATTGTGTAGCGCAGCCCTTCCTCCCATGCGCAAATCTTGCGGTGGGGGTGGTCATTGCGCAGGGCGTGGATGGCGCGCGTGTAGGCGTTTGGCCCCATCACCTCTAGCACACCCTTGCCGCCATGGCCAAAGCGGAAGGGGGTATAGGTATCCACATTCTCCAGCACTCGTTCCAGAACAGCCGCAAGAAAGGGGTGGCCGGGTTGGGCGATGACAAACCATTGCTCATACTCGCCGCCCGGAATATCGCGCAATGTTTTGCGCGTGCCCACGCCGGGAAACATGCCATCAGGCCCGTTATCCCATTGCGACAGGATAAAGCGATCATCGGGGCGCAGGATTTCATCCAACGGGCGTGTGGTGCCGCTTTTCAGATCAAGATACGCGCCGCCATGCAGATACACGGCCACATAGCGAAACAAATCCGCACGCGCGGCCCCATAGCGCGGCTGGATGCGGGCATAGGCACGCAAAAAACGATCCGAGCAAACGGATTGCAGAAATTCAAGCTGGCGCGCATCGTCAAAAAGCCGATGTTCCCAGCCGGGATTGGTTTCCTTCAGCTTGGCGATGCAGCCAGCCAGTTCTGGCCGGATTTGCGCGCGGTCGCGCGTTGTCTGCCACAGGATGCGCGGAATGAAGGGCAGCGCCTCTGGCACCGGGTCTGGCCGGATGCCCGGCTTGAGAAAGCTGTCCAAGGTAGCGTTCATGCGTTTATCCGCTTTGCCTGCCAAAACCTGGCCGTCGCGGCCAAGGCCGGGCTGAGTGTGGTCATCTGCTCCAGAGATGGCTTGATCGCCTGATCCGGGCCTGTGATCAAGTGGTTTTCGCCTTTTGGCAGGCAGAACGGGGCAGGGCTGCGGGCCAGTGCTTCGCTGGCCCGCAAGACAGATCAGGTTACAGGTTTATCGTCGGGTCGCCAAAGCCTTGGGGGACATACAGGTTATGCGGCCCAAGATCGGCCACATTGGTCTGGCCGCAGAGCGCCATGGTGATATCCAACTCTTTATGGATAATCTCCAGCGCCTTGGTGACGCCCGCTTGCCCCATCGCCCCCAGCCCATAGGTAAAGGCGCGGCCGATATATGTGCCCTTCGCGCCAAGGGCCAGCGCCTTGAGCACATCTTGCCCCGAACGTATGCCACTATCTAGATGGATTTCCACATCCTTGCCCACGGCATCCACAATAGAGGGCAACATACGGATAGAACTGACAGCCCCATCCAACTGCCGCCCCCCGTGGTTTGATACAACAATCGCATCAGCGCCAATATCAGCCGCGCGGCGGGCATCTTCGGCCTCCATAATGCCCTTCACGATTATCTTGCCGCCCCACCATTCCTTGAATTGGGCAATGCGATCCCAGTTCAGCGCGGGGTCAAAGGCTTCGGCCGTCCAGGTGCTCAGCGACGAGGGATCGCTTACGCCCTTTGCATGGCCCACGATATTGCCAAAGAAGCGCCGCTTCGTGCCCAGCATCTCCAACCCCCAGGGGATTTTTGTCATCATATTGGCGATGGATTTGGCGGTCAGTTTGGGCGGGGCCGACAGGCCATTTTTCAAATCTTTGTGGCGTTGGCCCAGAACCTGCAAATCCACGGTTATGACAATGGCAGAACAGTTTGCCGCATGCGCGCGGTCAAACAGGCGGCGCATGAAATCATCATCTTTCAGCGTATAGACCTGAAACCAGAACGGCGCCTTGGTATGCGCCGCCACATCCTCTATCGAACAGATCGACATGGTGGACAGGGTGAAGGGCACGCCAAATTTCTCTGCCGCGCGGGCAGCTTTGATTTCACCATCGGCAGATTGCATGCCTGTCAGCCCCACAGGGGCCAAGGCTACGGGCATTGCCACGTCTTGCCCCAGCATCTGTGCGCGGGTGCTGCGCCCTGACATATCCACCGCGACACGCTGTTTCAGGCGGATATGCTGAAAATCAGAGCTGTTCTCGCGGAAGGTTTGTTCGCTCCAGCTGCCTGATTCCGCGTAATCGTAGAACATGCGCGGGGTGCGCCGCTCGTATATCCGGCGCAGGTCTTCGATATTGGTGATGACGGGCATTCAGGCTCCCCCTCAGAATTGGTAAAAAAACTTTACCGAAAAGGCGGGGCTGGCACAAGCCTTCAGCGCATGCCCCTTAGCCCAGAACGCGCTTGAACCAGCCTTTTTTCTCTGGCGTGGGCTGGTCATCGCTACTCGCCTCTGGTGCTTCGGCGGTCTCTGCCTCGGCGGGGCCTTCAATCTCTGCCTGAAAGCGGGTAAAAAACTCTCCTGCCATGCGCCGGGCGAACCCATCTACAATGCGGCTGCCAAGCTGCGCCAGCTTGCCGCCCACTTTGGCATCCACCTCATAGCGCAGCAGGGTGCTGCCATCTGGCCCGTCTGACAGGTGCACCCGCGCATCGCCCTTGGCAAAGCCCGCAGCGCCGCCTTTGCCTTCGCCCGACAGGGTGCAGCTTTCGCCCTCTACCACATCACTCATGGTGACAGTGCCTTTGAATGTGGCTTTTACCGGCCCCACTTTTTGCACCACAGTCGCCTCATACCCCTCTGCGGCAGAGCCTGACAGCTCTTGGCAGCCGGGCACGCAGGCTTTCAGCACCTCCGGATCAAACAAGGCGGCCCAGACCACGGGGCGCGGGGCTGCAATCTGGCGTTCATCGGACATCTGCATGGTTGGGCCTCCCTTATCCTTGCTGGCATCCAGACTATGCCAATTGCGCGCGATGGGGAAGAAAGGCTTTGGTCGCATGAACTTTGGTCGCAACTGACAGCGGGAATTGACCCAGCATCCGATTTGTGATCACAGTTTGCAGATGAACGAGCCTGTCACCCGCCAAGCCATATTGCCCGATCCCCCCGCGCATGACCGGGTATATCGCGGTTTGCGCCAAATGGTGATGCATGGAGAGATATTTCCCGGACAGGCCCTGACATTGCGCGGGATAGGGCGGCAATATGGGGTGTCCATGACCCCCGCACGAGAGGCGCTGCGCCGCTTGACGGCGGAAGGGGCGCTGACGCTCTCGGCCTCTGGCCGCGTGACCACGCCAGAGCTGAGCAATGACCGGATCGAAGAGCTTGCCCAGATTCGCGCGCTTCTGGAACCAGAACTTGCCAGCCGCGCCTTGCGCCGCGCGCATCTGGCCTTGATCGACCGTATGGAAAGCATAAACGAGGCCAATGCCCGCGCCATCCACCGCCAAGACCCGGTGGAATATATCCGCACCAATCTGGAATTTCACCGCACGCTTTACCTGCGCGCCCAAAGCCCGGCCATGCTGGGGCTGCTGGAAACTGTCTGGCTGCAACTTGGCCCGACCATGCGCGCGCTTTATACGCGGCTGCGCCGCACTACGGCACCGCCCCACCACCGGCTTATCCTAGAGGCGTTGCGCGCAGGCGATGATGCCGCTTTGCGTCTGGCCTTGCGCACGGATGTGACCCAGGGCTTGCGGCATTTGCAAGCCTGACAGGGCCATTGGCGCTAAACCGACATGATCTGCCCATCCTGCATGCGCACCATCCGATCCATACGCCGCGCAAGATCAAGGTTATGGGTGGCAATCAGCGCCGAAAGCCCTGTTTCGCGCACCAAGGCCATCAGCGCGGCAAATACCTGATCCGAGGTGTTGGGATCAAGGTTGCCGGTTGGCTCGTCTGCCAGAAGCAGGCTAGGAGCATTGGCCAAGGCCCGGCAAAAGGCCACGCGCTGCTGTTCGCCCCCTGACAGGGCGGCGGGGCGGTGATCGGCGCGCGCGCCCACGCCAACGCGCTCCAACAGATCGCGCGCGCGTGCTTCGGCCTGACGGGCTGGCACTGCATTTGCCAGTTGCGGCAGCACAATGTTTTCTAAGGCGCTGAATTCCGGCAAAAGGTGATGAAACTGATACACGAAGCCGATCTGCCCGCGCCGTGCCGCCGTGCGCGTGCGGTCGCCCAGCCGCGTCATATCCACCCCATCCACCAGCACGGCCCCGCGATCGGGCGTATCCAGCAGGCCCGCGATATGCAAAAGGGTTGATTTGCCCGCGCCAGACGGGGCGACAAGCGCCACAACTTCACCGCGTGCAATGCTGAGAGAGGCGTCACGCAGAACCCGAACCTCATTCGGCTTGCCCGCATTGTAGGTTTTATGGATGCCATCCAGAACAAGGGCCATGTCACTCATAGCGCAGCGCCTCTACCGGGTTCATGCGCGCCGCGCGGCGTGCCGGGAAAATTGTAACAATGAACGACAATGCTAAAGACAGGCCCACCGCTTTGAGCACATCCGCCAGCCGCAATTGCGCCGGCAATTCGTAAATGCCTCGGATAGAGGGATCCCAGACCCCGCCGCCAGAGAGATAGTTCACAAAGCTGAAAACCTGGTCAATATAGATTGCAAACAGGCAGCCCAGCACCACGCCTGCCGCCGTGCCAAGCACGCCCACGCTGGCCCCGCAAATGAAAAAGACCCGCAGAACCGATGCCTCGCTTAGCCCCATTGTGCGCAAGATACCAATATCGCGCCCCTTGTTCTTCACCAGCATGATCAGGCCAGAGATGATATTCATCGCCGCAATCAGCACAAGGATGGAGAGGATCACAAACATCACATTATCCTCCACATCCAGCGCGCGCAAAAACGCCCCGGCAGAATCGCGCCATGTCCAGAGCATCGCGCGCTCGCCGCCTGCGCGCAGCAAATCCATCTGCATGGCGTCAATCTGGTCGGGATTGGCGACCATCACCTCCATTTCATCGGCAACGCCATCGCGGTTGAAATAGATTTGCGCCTCTGCAAACGGCATGTATATCCGCGTGCGATCAATATCATACCGCCCAGCGGTGAAGATATAGACCACCTCATAGGCCGAAATGCGCGGGCTGGTTCCAAAAGCGGTGCGCGCCCCGTCTGGAGAGATCAGGCGGATGGACTCTCCGATGCCCACACCCAATTCGCGAGCAATGCCCGAACCTATGGCAATCCCGTTTTCAAATCGGGTTATGTCGCCCAAAGCTTGCTCTGGATCGGCCACGCGGGGGATTGTCAGCAAATTTTCCGCGCTGATGCCAAAGACTTCGGCACCAGTGTTGCGCCCATGCGCAGAGGCCATAACCTGCCCGCGAATAAGCGGTGCAACCCGCGTGACGCCGGGCACGGCAGACAGGCGCTCTGCCATATCGGCGTAATCATCTATCACCCGGCTGGTGCGCCCGCCCTCATCGACATGCACACTGGAATAGACGGTGACATGGGCATTCGCGCCCAAAATCGTATCCACAAACTCTGCCCGAAAGCCAGAACGCACAGAAAGCGTGGCGATCAGGGCAAAGACGGCCAGCATAATCCCCAGAAAAGAGATCACCGTCATTGCGCTTACGCCACCCTCGGCCCGGCGCGCGCGCAGGTATCGCCAGGCGATCATCCATTCAAAGGCTGCGAAAGGGGGCGTCTTGCCTGTCATCTAAAAGGTTCCTGCTTGTTCTGCCGGGCTAGGTTGTCGGAATGCGGCCTTGGGTCAAGCGCAAAGGCGCTTGCGGCTATCGGTTGGGCCAGAACCTTTGCCAAGCGCCATCTCACGCATGATTGCCCCGCATCAGCTGCCGTGATGCGGGGCCACGTTTTGTTTGCGCTGCTCAGTCGCGCAGGCTTTCGGCAATATCAATCAACGCCTCGGCAGGCACAAAGCCACGGATCATTTCGGTTTCCATAACAAAGGTGGGGGTTCCCGAAATTTGCAGGCGTTGGGCCAGCGCCCGGTTCTCCATCAGGATATCGGTTACAGCATCGCTTTCCATCTCGGCGGCGACAGCGGCGAAATCAAGGCCCTCACCCCCGGCCAGTTCTTCCAGAAACTCCAGCGTGATCGCATCATCATGGCGCATCAGTCGGTCTTGCAATACCGCATAAACATCATCCCCCCCAAGGCGCAGGCTGGCCACTGCAAAGCGCGACGCCAGTTCGGATTCTGGCCCCAGAATCGGGAATTCTTTCAATATCAATCTGATACCGCCATCTGCTTCCAAAAGTGCGGCCACTTCATCATGGGCGCGTTTGCAAAAGCCGCAACGGTAGTCAATGAATTCCACCAATGTGATATCACCTTGCGGGTTTCCACCCACCCAGGAATGGCCATCGTTGAACAGCGCATCTGCATTCGCCTCTAGGATGGCGCGATCCATATCACCTTGCGCTTCCGCCGTGCGTTGCTCATAGGCCGCCACAGCCTCGAAGATCACTTCGGGGTTTTGCAACAAATAGGCCCGCACCTGCGCGCCGAATTCGGCATCCACAGCCTGCACGCCCGCCAACGGGGCCGCGCCCAGATCGGCCAGAATATCGGGTGCTGCGCCAACAGTTTCTGTCTGCTCTGCGGTGATTTGAGCCACCGGGCTGCTGGCTGTGCTGCTTCCACCGCCCGATGTCAGAACCAAAAGCCCCAGCGCCGAGGCCGCAAGGCACGATCCGATAAGGGCAGTGTCGGTCAGGGGAAGTGTCATCTTAGGCTCCTTGTTTCTTCGGCCTGTCGCGCGCAGGGCGAATTTGGCGCATCTCTTTTTCGCGCCTGTTAAAGCTTGTGCAAGGCCGGGAATCAACCCTTTCGGCTGCGGCAAATTGCGGGTTTCGCGGAAGTGATCGTTTTTATCATGCGCCGATATGGTCTGAATGGTTTCCTGCGTGCCAAAGCCGGTGTATTGCTGCGCGGCGGGGTTTAAACAGGCGGGAGTGCTGTGTGACACTGGCAGGGCATATCCGGTTGATCTGCGCCATTCTGGCGCTGTGGATGCTGCTGCCTGTGGCTGCGGCTGTGGCGCAATCGGCAAACGGTGCGCGGAGCATGGGCGGACAGGCGCATGTGCTGGAACAGGGCACGGCCTTGTCCGTCACGCGCGAGGCTGTGGCTTTTGATCTGTCGTTAAGCCAGCCTGTGCCCTATCGGCTGCGCCTGATCGGCGCGCCGCCGCGTCTGGTGATGGATCTGAATACAATTTCCTGGGGAGAAACAGATTTGCAGGCCCTTGCAGATGCGCAGGGTCTTGCGGGCTTGCGCTTGGGGCATTTGCCCGATGGCTGGGCGCGGCTGGTCTTGGATCTGGGTGGGCCTTTTGTGATTTCCAGTTCGGAACAGCGCATAGAGGCGGAATCGGGCCGGGCAGTGATTACACTGCGCCTGCGCCGCGCGGGTCTGGAAGAGTTTGAGGCGGCGGCCTGGGATGAAGCGCAATTTCTGGCCCAGAGTGTCGGGGATCTGCTGCACCCGGCGGCGCGCGGGGCCATGGCCGCCGTGGTTGCCCGAAAACCCCTTGTCATGCTTGACCCCGGACATGGCGGAATAGACCCCGGCGCAGAGCGGGAGGGGCTGCGCGAGGCCGATCTGGTTTTGGCCTTTGCGCGGCACTTGCGCGAAATCCTGCTGCGGCGCGGGGTGTTCGATGTGGCCATGACGCGCGATGCGGATGAGTTTGTTTCGCTTGATGGGCGCATTCGGGCGGCGCGCGGGGCCTCTGCGAATGTGTTTGTGTCGCTGCACGCAGATGCTTTGCCCGAAGGGATGGCAAGCGGCGCGGTGATGTATTTGCTGGGCGATGCGGCCAGTGACGATTCCGCCGCCTATCTGGCCGAACGCCATGACCGTGCCGATATGCTGGCGGGGGTAGATTTGAGCGGTGCCACTGATGACATTGCGCGGGTTCTGATGTCGGTGGCCTGGCAAGACACGCAGCCGCGTGCGCGCGCCCTTGCAGAGGCTTTGGTGGAAGGGGTTGCCGGGGCTGGTTTGCGGCTGCACCGCAGGCCCATCCAATCGGGCGCCTTTACGGTGCTGCGTGCCGTGGATATGCCTTCGGTTCTGGTTGAACTGGGGTTCATGTCAAACCCGCGCGATCTGGCGAATTTGCGCGATCCGGCATGGATGAACACCATGGCCGAGGCGCTGGCCGATGCGCTGGAACTGTGGCATTTGCGCGATCAGGCCCAAGCGCCTTTGCGCCGCCGCTAACGGCCGCGTCAAACCCTTGTGACTGCGCATCATTTGCGCCGCGCGGTTTTGACCTTCTGCGCCAACTCCCGTATAGATGAGGGCGTCTATGCAAGAGGGTTCCAGTGCTGCGCGCGATTCTGTCTTTTTTCGGGGGGCTGTTCAGCTTCGCCATTACATCGGCGTTTTTTGCCGTTGTGGCCCTTGGCGGGGTGTTCTGGTTCTACAGTCAGGATTTGCCCAGCTATGAACAGCTTGCCAGCTACGCCCCCCCATCCATCAGCCGCATTTATTCTGCCGAAGGGCGCTTGATAGACGAATTCGCGCTGGAACGGCGTCTGTTCACTCCGATTGATGATATTCCAGAGCAGGTGAAGAACGCCTTTATCGCTGCCGAAGACCGCAATTTCTACAGCCATGGGGGCTTTGATGCCCGTGCGATTGCTGTGGCGGCCTATGAGGCGATTGCCTCGCGCGGGGAGAATTTGCGGGGTGCATCCACCATTACCCAGCAGGTGATGAAAAACTTTCTGCTGTCGGGGGATCGGACGGGCGAGCGCAAGATCAAGGAATTGATCCTTGCCACCCGCGTTGAGGGCACGCTGAGCAAAGACCAGATACTTGAACTCTATCTGAACGAAATTTTTCTGGGTCAGAATTCATATGGTGTCACTGCGGCCGCGCAGACCTATTTCAACAAAACGCTGGACGAGCTTGACCTGCATGAAATGGCCTTTCTGGCGGCGTTGCCACAGGCCCCCTCTAACTACCATCCTGTGCGCAACCGTGATCGCGTGACAGCGCGGCGCAACTATGTGTTGGGAGAGATGTTGCGCAATGGCTTCATCTCGCGTGCTGAACATGACGCGGCGCGCGACATGCCGCTTTTGACTGTGCAATCGGGCGATTTTCCAAGCCCACGCGCCAACATGCCCGCGCGCGACTATTTCACAGACGAGGTGCGGCGCCAGCTTTCAGGAAGTTTTGGGGAAGAAGAGTTTTTTGCGGGCGGCTTATCCATTCGCGCCACGATAGACCCTGAAATGCAGGTGCATGCGGCCCACGCCCTGCAACGCGCGCTTGAACAATATGATCGCGGTTTGGGACGGTTGCGCACCACAGGCCAGACCATTGCACTCGATTTGCTGGCAGATGAACAGGCATGGCGCAGCGCCTTGGCGGAACTGGAACTTGCGCGCGATGTAACGCTTGGCGGGCGCTGGTATCCGGCCGTTGTGCTGGAGGTCAGCGCGGACAGCGCGCGGCTGGGGATAGAGGCCGTGGCGGCGGATTACCATGCCCCCCATGTGGTAGAGCGTGCAGATATCTCTTGGGCGCGCGGCTCGCTCTCGGATAATCTGGATGTGGGGGATGTGGTCTATGTGCGCCGCGTCACCTCTGACAGTGATGGCAGCCATATCCGCTGGTCTTTGCGCCAGATCCCGGAAGTGCAGGGCGGCTTCATGGCGATGGATGTCAATACTGGCCGTGTGATCGCCATGCAGGGGGGCTTTTCCTATCAGCATTCGGTGTTCAACCGCGCCACACAAGCACAGCGCCAGCCCGGTTCGGCCTATAAGCCCTTTGTCTATGCCGCCGCGCTGGATTCGGGCTATACCCCCGCCACCATCATCGTGGATGCGCCAATCGAGATTGAAACCCCTCAGGGGCTGTGGCGTCCGACCAATGCGTCCAACGAGTTTTATGGGCCAACACCGGTGCGCCGGGGCATAGAGATGTCGCGCAACCTGATGACAGTTCGGCTGGCGCAGGAAATCGGGATGGATCTGGTGGGCGGCTATGCCGAACGCTTTGGCGTTTATGACCGCGCGCAGCAATTCCTTGCGGCGTCGCTTGGTTCGCAGGAAACAACGCTGTTTCGGATGGTTGCCGCCTATGCGATGTTCGCCAATGGCGGAGAGCGCGTGGAACCAACATTGGTTGACCGTGTGCAGGATCGTTGGGGAAATACGATTTACCGCCATGATCAGCGCAACTGCGTGGATTGTGCCGAACGCGCCATGCCCGCCGGGCGCACGCCTTGGATCACCTCTCAGCGTGCCCGCGTGATGGATGCTGTGACCGCCTATCAGTTGACTTCGATGATGCAGGGCGTAGTTGAACGCGGGACTGCGGCGCGCACTGTCAACCTGCCCGTGCCCACAGCGGGCAAGACCGGAACCACAAACGAGGCGCGTGATGTCTGGTTCGTGGGCTATACGTCGAACATCGTGGCTGGCTGTTACATCGGGTTTGACCAGCCCCGCCCCTTGGGGCGCGGGGCAGGGGGTGGCACAATGTGCGGCCCTGTCTTTAATGATTTCATGCTGGAAGCTGTAAAGAAATACGGTGGCGGGCGCTTTCGTGTGCCAGAGGGCGGCTATTTCATCAAGATCGACCGCGATACAGGGGCACGTCTGCCCGACAGCGCCACGGGCGCCAATGTTGTAACCGAATTTTTCCGCGAAGGGATCGAGCCTATCTTTGGCCTTGCTGCAATCATTGATGGCGGATTTTCCCTTGGCTCTGATCTGCCCATCTTTGCCCCCGGAGAAAGCTATGACGCCTTGCAGCGCGAAGATGATGGGATGGGTTCCTTGCCTGAACCAAGCACAACACCCAGCGGCCCCGCGTCTTTGGGCAGTGTGTCCACGGGCGGATTGTATTGATCTACGGATTTGCAGATGGCGCGCCGTGCAGGCCGCGCGAATGCTTGCCCCCCGCGCAGGGTCGCGCTATGCACGGCGCGAACTGACAGCCCATCAACCAAGGTGATACGGAATGCGCTCCGAGACGCTCAACACAATTGACGCGATCCGCAAATCGCTTGCCCTTCTGGGGCAGCGTATGGATATCGAGACTGCGCCGCACCGGCTGGAAGAATTTGACGCAATGACGGAAAACCCCGATTTGTGGAATGATCCGGCTCGCGCGCAAGAACTGATGCGCGATCGCAGGCTTTTGGCCGATGCGCTGGAAACCTATCGCAAGATCAAGCAGGAGCTGGAAGATCAGATCGGCTTGATCGAAATGGGCGAGGCCGAGGGTGACAGCGATATCATAGCAGAGGCTGAGGCGGAACTTGCCGCTCTTGGCAAGCTTGCGGCCGCCAAGGAATTGGAAGCGCTTTTGAATGGCGAGGCCGATTCCAATGATACTTTCCTTGAAATCAACGCTGGTGCGGGCGGCACGGAAAGCTGTGATTGGGCGTCCATGCTGGCGCGGATGTATGTCCGTTGGGCCGAGAAGAAGGGCTATACCGTAGAATTGATGTCCGAAAGCGCTGGCGAGGAAGCGGGCATTCGCTCTGTCGCTTACAAGATTTCGGGCCATAATGCCTATGGCTGGCTAAAATCGGAATCTGGTGTGCACCGCTTGGTGCGCATTTCGCCCTTTGATGGCTCTGCCCGGCGGCACACATCCTTCAGCTCTGTCTGGGCTTATCCGGTTGTGGATGACAATATCGAGATAGAGATCAACCCTTCTGATATCCGCATCGATACTTACCGTTCTTCCGGGGCGGGCGGGCAGCATGTGAACACCACCGATTCTGCCGTGCGGATCACGCATATCCCCACCGGGATCGTGACCACCTCTAGCCAGAAATCACAGCACCAGAACCGCGAAATTGCAATGAATGCCCTGAAATCGCGCCTGTATGAGATGGAATTGCGCAAGCGCACAGAGGCGATTGAGGCCGCGCATGACGCCAAAGGCGATGCGGGCTGGGGCAATCAGATTCGATCCTATGTGCTGCACCCCTACCAGATGGTAAAGGACCTGCGCACAGGGCATGAGACATCAGACAGCCAAGGCGTGCTGGATGGTGCTTTGGACGGGTTTATGGCGGCAACTCTGGCGCAGAACGTGGCCGGAAAATCTCGGGCAGAGGCGACGGCAAGCGATTAACCCGAATACGGGCGCCGCAGTTTCCACTTGCGCGGCGGAATGTCGCAGACATATGCTTTCCCGAAAGGGAGGGGAACACATCATGTCCGAGCATCTGTCAGAGCCAGCGCATCTTCCACCGTCTGAAATACCGCAGCCCCAACAGATTGGACTGTCTGATCTGGGCGCTATCCTCAGGGCGGGCGCGCAGGATTTCCGCCGCGCGCCCCTGTTCGGGATAGCATTTTCGCTGGTCTATGTTCTGGGCGGGTTGATCTTGTATGCGATCTTCCTGGCATCCGGGCAAAGCTGGTGGTTTATCCCGATTGCAGTGGGATTTCCGCTATTGGCCCCATTTGCCGCAACTGGGCTATATGAGGTAAGCCGCAGGCTGGAGCAGGGCGCGCCGCTAAGTTGGGCGGCAGTTGCGGGCTGCGTGCTGGCCCAGAAAGACCGGCAAATTCCATCAATGGCGATGGTGATCATGCTGGCCTTCATGTTCTGGGTCTTTGTCGCGCATACAATATTCGCGCTGTTTTTCGGGCTGCAACCCATTACCAGTTCCACCGCAGATATGTTGATCTCTGCGCCGGGGGTAAAAATGCTGATCGTGGGCGGCACGATTGGCGGGGGGATGGCGGCGGTTCTGTTCGGTCTGACAGTGGTTTCCCTGCCGTTGCTTCTTGATCGGGAAGTGGATTTCATCACGGCCATGATCACCTCGTTCAATGTGGTTCTGGTCAATCTGCTGCCGATGCTGGTTTGGGCCGCCTTGATCGCAGGGTTACTTTTTCTGGGCATGCTGCCCATGTTTCTTGGCCTATTTGTGGTTCTGCCTGTTCTGGGCCATGCGACATGGCATTTGTATCGGCGGGTTCTGCCCTGAATTTGAACACTGCAATAGCCTTGCCGGGGCTGGACACTCCGCGCAGGGCAGGGCAATCTGCACCAAAAAGGGGAGTGGATCATGCCCGTAACAGCGCATCGTAGCCTGATAATGACAGTTTTTGGGGTTCTTGGAACCCTTTGGTTTGCGCTCCATGCGGTAGAGTATGTCTACGCCCGCTATGACGCCTTGCAGGCGCGATTGCCGCTGCCTGATCCGCTGGGCCTGTCAGAGGTTTTTGCGGCCATGCCGGAATGGGCGGCAATCGCGCTGACAGCCGCCATCTGGCTTGGGCTTTTGGGGGCTGTGCTCTTGCTGTTGCGGGATTCGGCTGCCGTGCTAATCCTGTCGCTGACGCTGATTGCGACTTTGCCAGTTGCCGTTTGGGCGGTCATCGCCTTTTTTGGCGGCGTGGCTTTTGTTGCGGGTGTAAACCTTCTTTTCTTTGCGGGTGGACAGGTGGCAGTAACGCTTGGTCTTTGGCTTTACGCCCGCACGGCCAAGCGCTACGGCCTCTTCTGATCCCTTCGCGTCTGCCAGCCTGAAAGGGCTGGCTCGGCTGTAATTTCCGTTTGGCTGCGCGCGCGGCGAAAAACACCGGAGCAAAACATGACAATCCACGCCAATCTGTCACAAGCCATCGGCAATACGCCCCTTATCCGCTTGAACAAGGTCAGCGCGGCGACAGGCTGTGAAATTCTGGGCAAGGCAGAGTTTCTGAACCCCGGCCAATCTGTAAAAGACCGCGCGGCCCTCTATATCATCCGCGATGCGGTTGCACGCGGCGCGCTGCGCCCCGGCGGCACGATTGTGGAAGGGACGGCCGGCAATACCGGTATCGGGCTTGCGCTTGTGGGCGCCTCCATGGGGTTTCGGACAGTTATCGTGATTCCTGAAACCCAAAGTCAGGAAAAGAAGGATATGTTGCGTCTGGCCGGGGCAGAACTGGTAGAGGTTCCTGCGGCCCCGTACCGCAACCCGAATAACTATGTGCGCTATTCCGGGCGTCTGGCAGAGGAATTGGCCAAGACCGAACCCAATGGCGCAATTTGGGCAAATCAGTTTGACAATATCGCCAACCGTCAGGCGCATATAGAGACCACGGCACCCGAAATCTGGGCGCAGACCGGCGGCAAGGTGGATGGGTTCATCTGCGCTGTCGGGTCAGGCGGGACATTGGCAGGCGTTGCGCAGGTGTTGCAGCCCAAAGGCGTGAAAATCGGTCTGGCCGATCCGATGGGGGCCGCCCTCTACAGCTTTTACACCACAGGCACATTGGCGTCAGAGGGTGGCTCTATTACCGAAGGGATAGGACAAGGGCGCATTACCGCCAATCTGGAGGGGTTTACCCCCGATTTTTGCGCGCAAATCCCCGATGAAGAAGCGCTGCCAATCGTGTTTGATCTGCTGGCAGAGGAAGGTTTGTGCCTTGGCGGGTCATCCGGGATAAATGTGGCGGGGGCCATGCGCATGGCGCAGCACATGGGGCCGGGGCATACCATTGTCACGATCCTGTGCGATTATGGCACGCGCTATCAATCCAAGCTGTTCAATCCCGATTTCTTGCGATCTAAATCGCTGCCTGTGCCGGAATGGCTGGATCGTGGTTCTCGCACCCTTCCCGATGTCTCTGAAGGCTGATAAGGTCTTCTCATGCAGATGATAAAAACTCTCCTTTTGGCGCTGATCTGCGCCACATATTTTGTTGCACCGGCCATGGTGCAGGCCCAATCCACCGCGCAGGCACCTGCGCAAAGCGCAAATGGCGCCCCGGATTACGAGGCATGGCGCAGCTTTGCCCAAAATGCCGAAGCGCTCTTGGATCGGCCCGGTGCCAGCAATGAAGAATTGGCTGAACTTCGCGGGGAATTGGTAAATTTCCGGGCGCGGTTTCTGGCGGTGCAGAATGCGGATCAATCGCGGATCGTAAGCCTGCGCGAACAGATCGCAGCACTTGGCCCGCCCCCGGAAGAGGGCGCAACAGAGGCCGCCGAAATTTCTGAGCGCCGGGCCGAATTGTCAGAGCAACTGACCGTATTGCAAGCCCCCGGCATTGCCGCACAAGAAGCGTTTCGCCGTGCGGATGGTCTGATCCGCCAGATTGATATCACCTTGCGCGAACGCGATGCAGAAGCATTGCTCTCGCTCTGGCCCTCGCCTGTCAATCCGGTGAATTGGGTCTTGGCTGCTGATGCGGTTTGGGGCACGACCTTCACCTTCGCAACCCAGATCATCGGGGCCACCGAAGACCCCGCGCGGATGCGTGAATTCCGCTCCAACTTGCCGGTTTCGCTGGTGTTGCTGTTGTTTTCGGGCTTTGTGTTGTGGCGCGGGCGCGAATGGATAGAGAAAGTCGTCTCGCGCCTGTTGGATGCAGGGGGATCGCGGCGCAGCAAGCGGGTTTTGGCGCGGCTTATGTCATTGGCGCAAATCATCGTGCCTGTGACTGCCGTATTCGCCCTGACATTTGCGCTGGAACTGACATCGCTCTTTGGCAATATCGGCAGTGAATTGGCCGTTGGCCTTGCGGCGGCGGGATTTGCCTATTTTACATCCCGCTGGGCAGGACGGCAGATTTTTCCGATTATCGACAGTAAATCTGCCGCATTGAACCTGCCGCAGGGCCGCCGCCGTGAGGGGCGGTTCTGGGCAAATCTGATCGGCGCGGCACTGGCTTTTCATGCAATATTGATTGCGTTTTTGCCGCCACAGAATCAGAGCGATGCGGCAAATGCTGTTATCGTATTTCCGGTTCTCGCCTTTAGCGGGATTATCTTGTTCCGTATCGGGATGCTGCTGAACCAGCATAACCGCCATGATACCGGCATGACCCGCGAAAACCGGTTCTTTGATCGGCTGGTTCCGGTTTTGGGCAAGGTCGTGATGGCAGTGGGCATTGGCGCCCCGCTATTTGCGGCCATCGGCTATGTGCAGGCAGCGCAGGCGTTGTTATTTCCGACCATCGTGTCGCTTGGGGTTATTGTTGTCTTGCTGTTCCTGATGGATTTGCAAGAAGATGTGTTTGGCATTCTCACCAAATGTGACGAGGAAGTAACGGATACCCCGCTTATCCCGTCTTTGGTGAATTTCGCGCTGGTGATAGTCTCTTTGCCTGTATTCGCCCTGATCTGGGGGGTGCGGCCCACAGAATTGCTGGAATTCTGGCAAATGCTGCGCGAAGGGTTCCGCATTGGCGAAACGCGAATTTCGCCGGCCAATATTCTCAGTTTCGTGATTGTCTTTTCGATTGGCTATGTGATCACGCGAATGATCCAGGGCGCGCTGGAAAGCTCTGTCCTGCCCAAAACGAAAATCGACAAGGGTGGGCAGAAGGCGATCAAATCCGGCACGGGCTATGTGGGTATATTCATTGCCGCCCTTGTGGCCATTTCTACAGCAGGGATTGATTTGTCGGGCCTTGCCATTGTTGCAGGTGCGTTGTCTGTGGGCATTGGCTTCGGCTTGCAAAATATCGTGTCGAATTTCATCTCAGGCGTGATTTTGTTGATAGAGCGGCCCGTGGCAGAGGGTGACTGGATCGAGGTGGGGGGCACGATGGGGACGGTGCGGTCTATCTCTGTGCGCTCTACCGTAATCGAGACATTTGACCGAACAGATGTGATTGTCCCCAATGCCGATCTGATTTCTGGCACGGTTACGAACTGGACACGCTACAACTCTCTGGGGCGTATCATCATTCCGGTCGGGGTGGCTTATGGATCAGACAGCCGCAAAGTTGCGCGTATTCTGCAAGAGATTGGCGAGAATGAACCGCTTGCGCTTATCGATCCCAAACCGCAGGTGCATTTCGTGAATTTCGGCGCGGATGCGCTGGAATTCGAATTGCGCCTTGTGCTGAGTGATGTAAGCTTTGGGCTGTCAGTGCGCACAGAATTGCGCCACCAGATTACAGAGCGCTTCCGGGCCGAGGGGATTGAGATACCCTTTGCACAGCGCGACATCTGGTTGCGCAATCCCGAAGCGCTGCGCGCAGATGTGCCGCCGCCCCGCGAAATCGTGCCAGAGCGTGAAGTGCAGCGCACGGAAATGCGGCGGAACGAGATTGAGGCCGATGGCGATAGCGGGACGGGTGACGACGCGCGATAAGGCAAGCAATTTGTTCCAGATCAAAGCGTTGTCGCGCTAAGCTGGTAGTGTCAGGGGCAGATGGAAAGAGGAGTTACCCCATGTCGCACACCCCGCATGAATTGGCCGAAGAATTTCCGCAAGCTGTGGAATTGATGCACAAGCTGAAGCTGGATAACGCCCATTTCGCCCGGCTGGCAGAGGAATATCATGACGTGAACCGCGCCATTCACCGCGCCGAAACCTTGGTAGAGCCTGTCTCGGATGCGCATGAAACAGAGATGCGCCGCAAGCGCATGGCGCTGAAAGACGAGATTGCCCGCATCTTGTCGGAAGCGGCATAAAGCCAGCGTGCCGGGCCTGAATGGCCCGGCATTTCCCCCCTTATGGCTTAAGGGGCAATCACGGCGCAGGCCTGCGCGCCCAGACCATCGATTGCAAGCCGCACGCGATCACCTGCGTGCAGGAATTGCGGTGGTGAAAGCCCAATTCCCACCCCGGAAGGTGTGCCAGTTGCGATAATGTCGCCGGGCAGCAATTCCATATAGTGCGACATGTGGGAAATGATCTGCGCGACGGTGAAAATCATATCGGCGGTTGTCGAATCCTGCCGCAATATGTCATTCACCCAAAGCCGCAAACCCAGCGCTTGCGGGTTGGGGATGTCGTCTTTCGTGACCAGCACAGGGCCGATCTTGCCAAAGCCGGGGCAGGATTTCCCCTTGATCCATTGGCCCCCATGATTGAACTGATACTCCCGCTCTGACAGGTCATTGACGGCGCAATAGCCTGCCACATAGTCCAGCGCTTCTGCTTCTGATATGCGATAGGCACGCGTTCCGATCACCACGCCAAGCTCTACTTCCCAATCCGTTTTTTGTGATCCGCCCGGCAGAAGGATAGGGTCTTGCGGCCCGGACAGGCAGGCGCTGGCCTTGGAAAATAGGATCGGCTCTGCCGGTGTGGCGGCGCCGGTCTCTGCGGCATGCAGGGCGTAATTCAGGCCAATGCAATAGAAATTGGGCACAAAGGCAAGGGGCGCGCCCAGCCGGGGTTGGCCTTCGACAACAGGCGCTTTGTTCAGATCAATCTGGCGCAGGACGTCAAGCGCGGCGCAGGATACACTATCGCCCCCGAAATCCGCGCTCACAGCGCTGAGGTCACGAAGCTGCCCGGTATCATCCAGACAGCCCGGTTTTTCGTGGCCTTGCGGCCCATAGCGAACAAGCTTCATCGCGTTTCCTTTTTCGCGCACCAAGGCTGCGGCCCAAATCCGCACCCCAGTGGCAGGGGTTAACCCTTTGAAATGGCTTCCAACCTGTCGCGTGACAATTCCCCCGGAACGATGGTGATGGGAATGGGCAAGCTGCCGGAATTGCGCGACATCTGTGTGACCAGCGGGCCGGGCGTGTTGCCCTCTGTGCCCGCACCCAGAACAAGAATGCCGATTTCGGGGTCGGATTGGATTTGCGCCAATATCTCTTCCACCGGTTCGCCCTCGCGGATGACAAGTTCGGGGTTTATGCCCTGTCTGTCGCGCATCCATTTGGCGAAAACCTCGAAATGGGCCTCTATCCTTTCGCGTGCTTCGGCGCGCATCAGATCGGCCACGCCAATCCAGCCCTGAAATTCATCGGGGCTGATGATAGAGAGGATTTGCACCTGCCCACCCGTCTGCGCCGCGCGCAGCGCAGCAAAGCGCATTGCGTTCAGACATTCGCGGCTGTCATCAAGGACGACCAGAAATTTACGCATGCAGGCTCCGTTCGCTGTGGCAGGCTCTCTATCTTGGCCAAAAGCAGCGGCCATGTAAACACAAAGACAATAGCCTAGCCCCAGATCACATCGCCCAGAAAGATATACCCCGCACCATAGATGGTCTTTATCAGGCGCGGATTGCGCGGGTCTTCATCCAGTTTGGTGCGCAGGCGGGATATCCGCACATCCATGGCGCGATCAAAGCTTTCACCTGCACTGCCGCCAAGAGCGTCCAGCATCTGCGCGCGTGAAATCAGGCGTTTGGGGCTGTCCAGAAACAGGCGCAAAACCTCGCCTTCGGCATGGCTGAACGGGATTTCCCGGCCTTTGGCATCTATCAGCACATAGCGGTCAAACTCGGCTGTCCAGCCGTTGAATCTGGCGCGCGCGGCCCGCGCTTCTGGCTGGGTGCCGGGTTTGCGCAGCCGTGCCCGAATGCGCGCAACCACTTCTGCGGGGTCAAAGGGTTTGATGATGTAATCATCTGCGCCCAGTTCCAGCCCCGTCACGCGGTCTTGCACCTGCGCGCGCCCAGAGATGATGATAATCGTCGCGCCCGATTCCAGCGCAAGCCGGTGCACCAGCGCCAGCCCATCACGATCGGGCAGGCCCAAATCCACAAGGCAAACATCTGGTGTCATGCGTTTCAGCGCCGCTTCAAACTCTGTGGCGCGCGCATAGGTGGTTGTCTGAAATCCCGCCTCTTGCAGCGCATGCGATAAAACCTGCCGGATTTCGGGTTCATCATCCAGAATGGCGATATGGGGTTGGGTCATTGCGAATGCTCCAGCGCGGCGCGCAGGGCGGGCAGCGCAAAGGGTTTGGCCAGAACCGGGAATTCAGCCGCTGCCTCGCGCCGCAAGCGATCATTTGGCGGCAGGGCTGTCATCAGATGCAGGCGGGGCAGCCCACGCGCGCGGCAGATGCGCAAGAGATCAAGCCCCGATCCGCCCCCGACCAGATTTATATCTGACAAAACCAGCCCGATTCCGGGCAGATCAATCAGGCCCAGGGCCTCGTCATGGCTGGCGGCCTCTATCACGCTATGGCCCAGATCGCGCAGCATTTCGCGCACGCTTTCGCGGATGCTGTCCGTATCTTCCACCAACAATGCCAAGGCGCGCCCGCCGGGATCGGTGGGGGTATTGGCCAGCTTCAGTGGCAGGCGCAGCGTTACCTTTGCCCCGCCAGACGCGCGGTTGGCCAGCCGCACTGTGCCACCTGACAGCGTGATCTGGTCATAGACCATTGCCAGCCCAAGGCCAGAACCCGCGCTGCCCTTGGTGGTAAAGAAGGGATCAAGGCCCTTTTCCAGCGCATGCGCGCTAAAGCCGCTGCCTGTGTCAGTCACACAGATTTCCAGCCATGTGGTGCTCACGCGCCGGGCGTCCAGCCGGATCACGCCGGCAGGCCCTGCCAAAGCATCGCGCGCGTTCAGGATCAGATTCAGCAATGTATCTTGCAATCCGCCCGCATCCAGCATCAGGGGGGGAAGATCTTCGGCCAAGGCAACCTCCAATCTGACATCAGGCGGCAGGGCCGGGCGGGCCATAAGCTGTAGATCATCCAGCAGCGCGGCCAGATCGGTGGGTTGGGGGCGCAATTCGCGGTGGCCCGAAATGGTGGCAATGCGTTCAAGCAACACGCCCCCCCGGCGCGCAGCCGCACTGGTGGATTGCGCAATTTGCGCAATCTCTGGCGGCAAATCGGGTTTGCGGGCCAACTGCCCTTGCAGGCCAAGAATGATGGTGAGTAGATTGCCAAAATCATGCGCCAGACCAGAAGACAGCTGCGCGGCAAGTTCGCGCTTGCGCGTTTGCGCAAGTGCGGCGCGGGCCTGTGTTTCCTCTGTGACATCCATCGACATCACATAGATCCCGTTGATCGGCCCGTCCTCCAGTTGATCGGGGGTCAGGGACAGGCGGATGCGGCGGCCACTGGCGTCATGGGTGAATTCATGCACCAGATTTTCGCCCGCCAAGGCGCGCTCCAGCAAGGGCGCAATTTTCTCGAACACTTCGCCCAGCGCCTGTTGTGCGTCCAAACCCACAATATTCTGGGGCAAGCCCGGAAAGACTGCGGATAATCGGCGGTTGGAAAAGGTGTAGCGCAAGTTGCGGTCGATATGGGCAATATGGGCAGGCATCATTTCGGTTGTCAGACGGGTGCGCGCTTCCATTTCCGTCAATTCGCGCTTGGCCTCTTCCAGCGCCGCATTAGAGGCCGCAAGTGCGCGGTTCGTTTGCGCCAATCGCTTGGTATGGGCCATCAATTCGCCCGACAGTTCGGCCGAATGGGCCTGCAACAGGCGCTCTTGCAGCTTTACTTCGGTGATATCGGTATAAACTGTTACCCAGCCGCCCTGCGGCAAGGGGGCCCCTTCCACGCTTATCCAGCGACCATTCGCGCGCTCGCGTTCCATGTAATGCGGGACGAAATCGCGCGCGGCCTCGACGCGGATACGCACGGCATCTTCGGTATCCTGCACTGGCCCATATTCGCCGCGCGTGACCAGATAGCGGATGGTGTCTTCAAATTCCGCACCCGGTTCAACCAGCCAATCGGGCAGTTCAAACATTTCCTGATAGCGCCGGTTGCAGACTGACAGGCGCAAATCACGGTCAAAGATGGAAAGCGCCTGCTGAATCATGTTCAGCCCGGCCCCCATCAGTTTGATGCGCGTTTCCTCGGTTCGGCTCATCGCGGTCTCATTCGTGATTTTCGCCAAGGTTAGACGGCAAGCGCGCTGACGGAAAGCCCAGATCATGCCGCGTTACAATTCGTAAGGATTGCGCAAAACTGGGGCAAGAATCACCGCACCAGATGGCACATAGGGAGAAGACAGGCGGCCCAGCCAGCCTGCATATCTATCGCCGAGAGGAGGAGGCCCCGTGATTGACACGGCCCAGACCAGCCAAGAGCTGGACGCGTTTTGTTCGATCCCCGCGCTATTGGCCCGCAATGCCGAACGCTTTGGCGCGCAAACCGCCTATCGGGAAAAGGAATTCGGCATCTGGCAAAGCTGGACATGGCGCGAGACACAGGCCGAAGTGCGGGCTATGGCGCTTGGGTTTCTGGCCTTGGGCATGGCGCGCGGCGATTATGTGGCCATCATCGGGCGCAACCGGCCTGCGCTCTATTGGGCGATGGTTGCAGCGCAATCGGTGGGGGCAATCCCCGTGCCGCTGTATCAAGACGCGGTGGCCGAAGAGATGGCCTATGTGCTGGAACATTGCGGCGCCCGGTTTGTGGTCTGCGGCGATCAGGAGCAAGTGGATAAGGTTCTGGAAGTGCAGGAAAATGTAACCTGCATAGAGGAAATCACCTATCTGGATAAGCGCGGAATGCGCAAATACGATCACACCCATATGAATTGGCTGGAAGATGTGATGCGCGAAGGCCGCGCGGCCCAAACCCGGCTGGGGCCCGAGTTGGATAAGCGCATGGCCGAACTGACGCTCGATCACACCTGCGTCATGCTTTATACATCCGGCACGACAGGCAAGCCCAAGGGTGTGGTTCTGTCCAACCGCAATATCATTGTCACATCTAAAAATTCGTCCGAATTTGACAATCTGCGCCCCGGAGACGAGATTCTCGCCTATCTGCCGATGGCTTGGGTGGGGGATTTCATCTTTGCCATCGGGCAGGCCTATTGGACGGGGTTTTGCGTAAATTGCCCTGAATCCGCCCAAACCATGCTCACGGATTTGCGCGAAATCGGGCCAACCTATTACTTCGCCCCGCCGCGCATATTCGAAACCATGCTGACCACTGTCATGATCCGCATGGAAGATGCCTCTCCTCTGAAGCGGCGGTTGTTTCATTACTTCATGGAACATGCGCGCGATGTTGGGCCAAAGCTTTTGGATGGCAAGCCCGTGGGGTTGGGCGAGAAGCTGAAATATGCCATCGGCAATGTGCTGGTCTATGGCCCGCTGAAAGATACGCTGGGCCTGCGCCGTATTCGCGTGGCCTATACGGCGGGCGAGGCAATCGGGCCAGAGATTTTCGATTTCTACCGCGCTTTGGGGATCAACCTCAAACAGCTTTACGGCCAGACAGAGGCCAGCGTCTTTATCACCCAGCAGCCCGATGGGCAGGTGCGTTCCGATACCGTGGGCGTGCCTTCACCGGGGGTAGAGGTGCGTATTGCCGAAACTGGCGAGGTTTTCTACCGCTCTGCGGGCACGTTTGAAAGCTATTACAAGAACCCCGAAAGCACGGCCTCTACCAAGGATGCCGAAGGTTGGGTCGCGACCGGCGATGCCGGCTTTTTCGAGGAAAGCACAGGCCATCTGCGCATCATAGACCGGGCCAAGGATGTGGGCAAAATGGCAGACGGCAGCATGTTTGCGCCCAAATATGTTGAAAACAAGCTGAAATTCTTTCCCAATATTCTAGAGGCCGTGGTCTTTGGCAATGGCCGCGAAAACTGTGTGGCCTTCATCAATATTGATCTGGGCGCGGTAGGGTCTTGGGCAGAGCGTAACAACATTGCCTATTCCAGCTATCAGGAACTTGCAGGCCTGAAGCCGGTGCTGGATCAGATTCAGGCCCATGTTGAACAGGTCAATGACAGTGTGGCCAAGGATAAGATGCTATCTGGCTGCCAAATTCACCGTTTTCTTGTCTTGCACAAGGAACTGGATGCCGATGATGGCGAGATGACGCGCACCCGCAAAGTGCGCCGCCGCATTGTGGAAGAGAAATTCTCGGATCTGATTGCGGCGCTCTATGGTGGCGCGGGCAGCATCTCTACCGAAACCGAAGTCACCTATGAAGATGGCCGCAAAGGCAAACTGAAAGCCACATTGGAAATCCGCGATGCGCGCGTTCATGGCGTACGCGCGCAGCAAGTGGCCGCACAATGAGCGGGCAGGGAGAGGCGATGCGCGATATACAGGCAGATGACGGCTACATGACCGCCGATGGCCGCAAGATTGGCGGGGTGGCGATGGAGCTGCGCAATATTACCCTGCGCTTTGGCGGGGTGGTTGCGATCAAGGATATCAGCTTCGATATACGCTGGGGGGAAATCCGCGCGATTATCGGGCCGAATGGTGCGGGCAAATCCTCGATGCTCAACATCATTTCGGGCTTTTATCATCCGCAAGAGGGCGACGTTATCTACAAGGGTTTCAAACGCCCCCGGATGCGCCCCTATGAGATTTCGCGCCAAGGGATAGCGCGCACCTTCCAGAATATCGCCTTGTTTGAGGGGATGAGCGTTCTGGACAATATCATGACCGGGCGCTTGCACCATATGAAGGCCAATCTGTTCCAGCAGGCAATCTGGTGGGGGAAGGCCCAGCGCGAGGAAGAGGAAAACCGCGCGCAGGTGGAAAAGATCATCGATTTTCTGGAAATCCAGCATATCCGCAAAACCCCGGTGGCGCGCTTGCCCTATGGGCTGAAAAAGCGCGTGGAACTGGCGCGCGCACTGGCGGCAGAACCTGCAATCTTGCTGCTGGATGAACCCATGGCCGGCATGAATGTGGAAGAGAAAGAGGATATGTGCCGCTTCATTCTGGATGTGAATGATGAATTTGGCACAACCACTGTTCTGATCGAGCACGATATGGGCGTGGTGATGGATCTGTCAGACCGTGTGGTGGTCATGGATTATGGCCGCAAGATTGGCGATGGCACGCCCGATGAGGTGCGCAACAATGACGAAGTTATCAAAGCCTATCTGGGGGTGGCGCATGAGTGATTGCAGCGTGACGGGGGGGTATGGCCATGTCTGATACGCTTCTTTTCGCATTGGAGGCCACGTTAAACGGCCTGACAGCCGGTGTGATGTATGCGCTGGTCGCGCTTGGCTTTGTGCTGATCTTCAAGGCCAGTGGGATTTTCAACTTTGCGCAAGGCGTCATGGCGCTGTTTGCCGCGCTGACGCTGGTGGGGTTTCAATCTGGCCAAGTTCCATTCTCGCACCTCATCAACGCGATATTCGGAACCAAGCTGCATCATTTCGGCTGGAACATGCCCACAGTGCTGGCCATTCCCGCCACAGTGCTGGTGATGATTGCGCTGGCCATCTTGATCGAGCGCTACATCCTCAAACACCTCGTCAATCAAGAGCCGATCATCCTGTTCATGGCCACAATCGGGCTTGCCTATCTGTTGGAAGGGCTGGGCGATGTGATGTGGGGCGCAGAGGTGAAGGCGCTGGATGTGGGCCTGCCCAAGGGCATGTCGGGCGCAGTGGATGACATGACATTCGCTTGGTTCGGCTATGGTTTTTACATTGACAGGCTGGAACTGTGGGCAGCGGGGATCGCGGCGGTTCTGGTGGCCTCTCTGACCGTGTTTTCGCAATACACCAAACAGGGCCGCGCGCTGCGCGCTGTGGCCGATGACCATCAGGCCGCGCTGTCGGTGGGCATATCGCTGCGCTTTATCTGGGTGCTGACATGGTCAATCGCGGGCATCGTGGCGCTGGTTGCAGGCATTATGTGGGGGTCGAAATCGGGGGTGCAATTCTCGCTTTCGCTGATCGCGCTCAAGGCGCTGCCAGTGCTGATCTTGGGCGGATTCACCTCTATCCCCGGTGCGATTATCGGCGGGCTGATTATCGGGGTGGGCGAGAAGCTGTTTGATTTCTTCATGCAGCCCGTCATTGGCGGGGCCACGGAAAACTGGTTTGCCTATATGCTGGCGCTCGTGTTCCTGCTGTTCCGCCCGCAAGGCCTGTTTGGCGAAAAAATCATCGAGAGGGTGTAGAAAGATGCTGTATCGTGAAGCCGGTGATTTCAAGACAAACTATGTCGCCGATAGCCAGACCTTTCCCATCAAATTTGATCGCTACGGCTATTACTTTCTGTTGGGCTTTGCCTTTCTGGTCATGCCGCTGATCATCAATGACTATTGGGCCAATTCCATCGTTGTGCCCTTTCTGATCTACACCATCGCCGCGCTGGGGCTGAATATCCTGATCGGCTATTGTGGCCAGCTCTCGCTTGGGACGGGCGCATTCATGGCGGTGGGGGCCTATGCCAGTTACAAACTGATGACAGCCTTTCCCGAACTGAATATTGTCTTTGTTGTCGTTTTTGCGGGCATTGTCACGGCGGCGGTGGGGGTGCTTTTTGGCCTGCCATCCCTTCGGATCAAGGGGTTTTATCTGGCCGTGGCCACTTTGGCCGCGCAGTTCTTCCTGATCTGGCTGTTCACCCGGCAGCCGTGGTTTTACAACTATTCGCCCACAGGCATGATCTCTGCCCCGCAAAGAGAGCTGTTTGGCGTGGCTGTCACCGGCCCGCGCGCAAGTGCGGTGGCGATGTATATGTTCTGCCTGTGTTTTCTTGTCTCTCTGGCATGGCTGGCGCGCAATCTGACGCGCGGCACGCTGGGGCGGCAATGGATGGCCATTCGCGACATGGATATTGCGGCAGAGATCATCGGGGTCAACCCGCTGATGGCCAAACTGACAGCCTTTGCGGTGTCTAGCTTCTTTGTGGGGATCGCAGGTGCGCTGTTGTTCACTGTCTATCTGGGCGCGGCAGAGGCAGGAGAGGCCTTCGGGATCGACAAGTCTTTCCTTGTTCTCTTCATGGTCATCATCGGGGGGCTTGGGTCTATCTTCGGGGCATTTGCGGGCGCGGCTTTTCTGATAATCGGGCCGGTTTTGCTGAAACTCTTGCTGGTCAACACGCTGGGTTGGCCCACCGATCTGGCCGCGCATCTGGAGATCATGATCATCGGCGCCCTGATCCTTGGTTTCCTGATCCTGGAGCCGCATGGCATCGCCGCACTCTGGCGCACGATCAAGGAAAAACTACGCCTCTGGCCTTTCCCCTACTAAGGGGGCGGGCCGCCCTGAAAGACGAAACCAGAAATCTGTCATCCATATGGGAGGAGAACCGATGAAGATGCGCAGACTTGCCACAGCCTTTGTGGCCACAATGATCGCAGCCGCGCCAACTCTGGCCGATACGCTGCATTTCCCCTCGCTCAGCTACCGGACGGGGCCTTTCGCGGCAGGGGGCATTCCCTTCGCCGATGGCTATTCCGATTACCTGACGCTGATCAATGAGCGCGATGGCGGCATTGGTGGCGTGCCGATCCGGCAATCGGAATGTGAAACCGCCTATAACACCGAACGCGGGGTGGAATGCTACCAATCCATCCGGGGCGATAACCCGCTGGTGCTGCAACCCTTGTCCACGGGCATTACCTACCAGCTGATCCCGCGCACCATTGAAGATGGGATTCCCATGCATACCATGGGCTATGGGCGCACATCCGCGCTTAATGGCGAAGTGTTCAACTGGACATTCAACTACCCCGCAAACTACTGGGACGGGGCCAGCGTGATCATCAATTACCTGTTGGAGGAAAATGGCGGCGCGTTGGATGGCAAGAAGATTGTGCTTCTCTACCACAACTCTGCCTATGGCCGCGAACCTATCCCCACGCTGACACGTCTGGCGGAACGCCACGGCTATGAATTGCTGACAATCGGCGTCGATAGCCCCGGTCAGGAACAGGGCAGCCAGTGGCTGCAAATCCGGCGGGAACGGCCTGATTATGTGGTGATGTGGGGCTGGGGCGTGATGAACCCGACAGCCATTCAGGAAGCCGCAAATATCCGCTTCCCGATGGAAAATTTCATCGGTGTATGGTGGTCAGGCTCGCAACAGGATGTGTTGCCTGTGGGCGCGGGGGCGCATGGCTACAAGGCGCTGGCCATGCATGGCACAGGCATGGATTACCCAATCTATGCTGATATGCAGCGCTATGTGATCGACACAGGCAAACAGGCAGGCACAGGCGCAGAGGTGGGCACAGTGCTGTATTCGCGCGGCATGTATGCGGCCATGCTGGCCGTAGAAGCCGCCAAGAAAGCGCAGGAAATCCACGGTGTTGCCGCGATTACCCCGGCCATGATGCGCGACGGGATGGCCAATCTGGAAATCACCGAAGAGCTTATGGCAGAGCTTGGCTTGCCCAATTTTGGCCCGGCTTTCTCGGTGTCTTGTCAGAACCATGGCGGCTCTGGCGCTGCGATGATCCAGCAATGGGATGCCAATGCCGGCGAATGGAACCTGATTACCGACTGGATCCAGCCTGATCGCGAATTGATCATGGAAATGGCAATGGAAGACAGCCTTGCCTTTGCCGCGGAAAACAACATGACCCCGGCCTGCCTGAACTAAGCGCAGCCTTGGCCCCGGCCATGTGCCGGGGCCAGTTATCCGGCCCGATAGCGAAAGCCCGATCCGATGCTAGATACCAGCCCCACACAGACAACACTTCTCGAAGTCAACAATATCGAAGTGCTTTACAACCATGTGATCCTTGCTTTGAAGGGGGTTAGCCTGTCTGTGCCCAAAGGTGGGATTACGGCGCTTTTGGGTGGTAATGGTGCGGGCAAATCCACCACGCTCAAAGCCATCTCGAACCTGATCCATTCCGAACGGGGCGAGGTGACAAAGGGCACGATCCTCTATGACGGCAAGAATATGGTCGGCCTAGACCCGGCTGATCTGGTCAAGGCGGGCGTTGTGCAGGTGATGGAAGGGCGGCATTGTTTCGAGCATCTGACAGTTGAAGAAAACCTGTTGACCGGTGCTTATACCCGCACAGATGGGCGCGCCGCCACTGCCGCCGATCTGGACATGGTCTATGAATATTTCCCACGCCTGAAAGAGCGGCGCAAATCGCAGGCGGGCTATACTTCTGGCGGCGAGCAGCAGATGACAGCCATTGGCCGCGCGCTGATGTCGCGCCCTTCCATGATCTTGCTGGATGAGCCGTCCATGGGCCTCGCGCCTCAGCTTGTGGAACAGATTTTCGAGATTGTCTCGCGCCTGAACCGCGAACAGGGCGTGACATTCCTTCTCGCCGAACAGAATACCAATGTGGCGCTGCGCTATGCCCATACCGGGTTCATCATGGAAAACGGGCGCATTGTGATGGAAGGCAACGCGCAGGATTTGCGCGAAAATCCCGATGTGAAGGAATTTTATCTGGGCATGTCCGACAAGGGCCGCAAGAGCTTTCGGGATGTGCGCTCTTATCGCCGCCGCAAGCGTTGGTTGGCGTGATGACGGCCCATATCGCCCCCTCTCACCCAGTCGCAAAGAGCTTTGCCATGTCCCCTTATGACACTCTGGAAACCCGCTCTCCTGATGCCCGCGCGGCCGCGCTTGCGGTGGCGTTGCCTGCTGCGATTGCCCGCGCACAGATTGCGCCGGGGCAGGCCGCATTTCTGGCGGGGGTGGATGCAGAAACGATCACCGATCGTGCGGCGCTGGCGCGGTTGCCAGTGCTGCGCAAATCCGCCCTTGTTGCCGCGCAGGCGGCACGGCCCCCTTTTGGCGGGCTAAGTGCGCGGCCCTTGGCCGCGTTTGAGCATGTCTTTCAATCCCCCGGCCCGATCTATGAGCCAGGGCGCATTGGCCAGGATTGGTGGCGTCTGGGCCGGTTTCTGCATGCCTCTGGCGTGGGGCAGGGCGATATTGTGCAAAACTGCTTTTCCTATCATCTGGTGCCCGCTGGCATGATGTTTGAAAACGCGGCCCGCGCTGTGGGAGCCACGGTTTTGCCTGCGGGCACGGGCCAGACCGAATTGCAGGTCATGGCCGCGCGCGATATTGGCTGCACTGCTTATGCAGGCACGCCGGATTTTCTGAAAATCATTCTGGAAAAGGCCGATGAAATGGGGGTTTCCCTGTCTTTCAGCAAGGCTGTTGTCGGGGGTGGGGCACTGTTTCCCAGCTTGCGCGCCTATTATGCCGATCGCGGGATAACCTGCCGCCAATGCTATGCTACTGCCGATCTGGGCAATATCGCGCATGAAACCGATGCGATGGAGGGGATGGTGGTGGATGAAGGCGTGATTGTGGAAATCGTGCGCCCCGGCACAGGCGATCCCTTGCCAGAGGGAGAGGTGGGCGAGGTGGTTGTCACCAGCCTGAACCCCGATTATCCGCTGATCCGCTTTGCCACGGGTGATCTGAGCGCGGTTTTGCCGGGCCAAAGCCCATGTGGGCGCACCAATATGCGGATCAAGGGCTGGATGGGCCGGGCCGACCAAACCACCAAGATAAAGGGCATGTTTGTGCGCCCCGAACAGGTGGCGGCCTTTGTTGCACGCCACGCCGAAGTGCACCGCGCGCGCGTTATTGCCACGCGATCTGGTGAAAAGGATGTGATGACAGTGCGAATTGAAACCCGCGCCGTCAATCCGGCATTGTATGAAGAGAGTGTGCTCTCTACTCTGAAGCTGAAGGGTGAGGTCGAGCTTGTGCCACCGGGGTCTTTGCCCAATGACGGGTTGGTGATCGAGGATTTGCGCCGCTACGACTGAACCCGCCCGCGAAAGCGACAGGAGGGCTGGCGATGCGCAATGCGATTCTGGGGGCGGTTCTTGCGATTGGGCTTGCCGGGCCACTGGCTGCCGAAAACATAGCGCTTGTGATTGGCAACCAAAGCTATGCCGCTCTGTCAGAGGCCCGCGGTGCAGGGCAGATGGCGGATGCTGTCGCCCTGTTGGAAGATATGGGCTTTACGGTAATCTCCGGTGCTGATGTGTCTGCGCCCGAGATGCGCGAAGACCTTGCCGCCTTGCATACCCAGATTGCAGATACAGGGGCAGAGCGGGTTGTGGTCGTGCTTGCAGGGCATTTCGCGCATTCCCAAAGCGGGGCATGGCTGATGGGCGCGCCGGCAGAGCGTTTGGGCCTTGCGCGCGCCGATGGGCAGGGTTTGCGGCTGGAACCGGTGCTGGAAATCGCGGCGCTGGCCAAAGATGCTGCCGTTATCTGGCTGGCGGAAACGCCTGTGGGGGAAAGTTATGGTCTTGGGTTGCAACCGGGCCTGCCTGAACGGCTGATGGTTCCGCAGGGCGTTGGCGTGGTGCGCGGGCAGCCCGATGCGATACTTGCGGGCATGCGCGCGCTCTTGCGCCCCGGCACGGCGCTTGCGCCTGTCGTGGATCGCAATCGCAACCTGACAGGCGAAGGCACGATTCCAGCACTGATCCCCTTCCTGCCTGCTGGCTATGCCCCCGGTGCGCGCGCTGATTTGCGCGCTTTTGCTACCGCCCAAGAGCAAGATACCGAAGCGGCCTATCTGGCCTATCTGGACGCATTTCCCAATGGTCAGAACGCGCAAGCCGCCCGCGCGGCTTTGGAGCGGTTGCGCAACGCGCCCGAACGCGTGGAAGAACGTCTGTTGCTAACTCGCGATGAACGCCGCGCCATTCAGCGTGATCTGACAGTTTTGGGCCATGATACCCGTGGTATTGACGGTCTTTTCGGCCCTGCCACCCGCCGCGCGATCACGCTTTGGCAGGGCCAAAGCGGCGCAGAGCAGACAGGCTATCTGACCCGCGATCAGATTTTCACCCTCGCCGCAGAGTCTGCCCGCCGCAGTGCCCAGATAGAAGCCGAAGAACGCGCCGCCCGCGAGGCGTTGGAGCGTGCGGATCGCGAGTTTTGGGCCATGACAGGCGCGGCAGGCGATGCGCCGGGATTGCGCAGCTATCTGGAACGCTACCCAAGCGGCATTTTTGCATCGCTGGCCCGTGATCGTCTGGAAACTTTGGCAGAGATTTCGCGCGCCGAAGACCGCGCGCGCGATCTGGAAGCATGGCGCCGTGCGCGTGCCGCAGATACCGACAGCGCCTATCAATCCTATATCAGGGATTTCCCGGAGGGAGAGTTTGCCCCCGCAGCGCGTGCCACTTTGGCCGCCCGCGCCCCCAGCCCCCCAGCCCCCGAAGCCGAGGAGAGCGCCGCAATTGCCGCAGCCCTTGGCGCAGAGCGCGCGCTTGGGCTAAGCCAGCCCACCCGCCTTTTGATCGAACAGCGCCTATCGCGGCTTGGCTATGATCCCGGCCCGCTGGATGGGGTATTTGATGACCAGTCGCGCCGCGCAATCGCTCAGGCGCAACAAGCGTTTGGGTTAGATGATACCGGCTTTGTGTCGCAAGATCTGGTGACAGCACTTCTCAGCAACCTGTTGCGCGATTTCTTTGATTGATCCTCTGCCCTGTCTCATGAGCACCGGAAAACAGCCCCCCGCGTGCCAGCTTCGCCACAGGGGCAGTTGCGTGGGGCGCCATGCTGGCCTATGCGGTGGCTGAGCCAGATTTTGCGGAGTTTTGCCCCATGTCGCACCCCACCCCCCTTGCCGATGACCGCCTGATCGTGGCGCTTGATGTTCCCAATGCACTGGCCGGGTTGGCCCTTGCGGAAAAGCTGGGCGATGCCGTGTCATTTTACAAGATCGGCCTTGGCATGCTGACAGGCGGTGGGCTGGCGCTGGCCAACGAGTTGAAGCAGGAACATGGCAAGCGCATTTTTCTGGATATGAAATTCTTCGATATTGGCGCAACCATCACGGCGGCGGTGCGCGGGATTGCGCAATATGATCTGGATTTCCTGACAGTGCATGGTGATCCACATGTGGTGCGCGCGGCCAAAGAGGGGGTGGGCGGCTCTGGCCTGAAAATTCTTGCCGTGACAGTGCTTACCTCGCTGGATCGCGCTGATCTGGATGAAGGGCTTATGCGCCCCGGCGATTTGGCAGACCTGACATTGGAACGCGCAGCGCGTGCGCTGTCTGCCGGGGCAGATGGGGTTATCGCCAGCCCGCAGGAAGCGGCCGCCATTCGTGCGCTGCCCGAAGCAGTGGGCAAGCTGATTGTGACCCCCGGCGTGCGCCCGGCAGGCGCTGATCTGGGCGATCAGAAACGTGTAGCCACGCCGCGCAATGCCTTGCAGGCCGGGGCCGACCATGTGGTGATTGGCCGCCCCATCTGGCAAGCGCCTGATCCGCGCGCCGCCGCACAGGCCGTGCTGGCCGAGATGGCGCAGGCGAAATAGGCCGCGCTAGTGTTTTGCGCTCAAGGGCAGGTTTGAGCGGGTTAGGGGGACGTTGGAGCTGAACACCAAGCGCGGAATCAAGGCCGAAGGCCGCCGCGCATCGCCGGGCCGCCCCCCCGGCACGGCGATTTGGCTACAACCTGCGCTTAGCTTCGATTTCGTTCGGACATTGCCGCCATAAAGTAACATAGCCTCAAGGCCAGATCGCCGAACCGCGGCCCGACGCTGCGCGGCTTTGTGAATGTCCCCATCCCCCGCAAAGCTGCCCGTCATGCCGCAACCCTCCGTCAGGTGTAGGCCACCAGAGTGCGTTGCGTTCGTCCGCAGTCACGCAACACACTCCACCCCCCCCCTGTGGCCTGTGGCCGCGTGTTGTTTGCAAAACCGCTTCCCAGCTTTGCGCGATACGCTAATGCTTCGCCCCCCAACTGAGAGAGGCATGCTGGCGGGTATAGAACTCTCCCAGCAGCCCCAAAAACAATGCGACCAGTGAGAAAAGCAGCGGATACAGCGCCGATGTGTGAATGGGGCTATAATTGATGAATGCGAAACCGCGCGCCTGATCTATGGCATGAAAAAGCGGGTTCCACATGAAATATGTCAGGTAGGATTCGGGCAGCGAATTGGCCAGAAAGAACTTGCCCGATGCAATCATGTTGATCCGGCTTATCACCTGCGTCAGCAATTTGCTGGCAGAAGGCGCCCATGGTTTTAACGCATAAAGAATAACCCCGATTGCCACGCCTGCCAGCCACCCGGCCAACAACATGCTGAAGGCGGCGATCGGCATATACACTTCTACAGGTGTCCAGATGACATGATACAAGAACAAGATCACAACCACGGAAAGTGTCTGGATATACAGCTCTGCCAGCGCCGCGCCGCCAATGGCCACAATCGGGTTCATGGGCCTGTGTTTCATCATGGCAGATGTCGGCCCCTCTGCGGCGCTGACAGCCCCCAGCACTTTGATATGCGCCATGAACAGGAACACCCCGGTCATCAGATAGATCAACGCATCCCCGCGCACGGCAGAACCGCTCATGCCGGAGAACACGAAAATCAGCATGAACACGGCCACAAGGATCATGGTTTGCAGAATGTTCAGCAACAATCCAATGATGGCGTTGCCATGATTCTTGCGGACATCCCGCACCGCCTGATTGAAGATCAATTCGCAGGTGGTGTAGAACAAGGCGAAGGTGGAGATGCGGCGGGTCTTGCTGAACATGCTTCGCGTATTCCTTGCGCCCAAGGGTTTTGCTCTGTCTGAATATGCCCTAAAGATACTGGATGACAGCTTAAGATGCAATTGTCGCGCCATAGGCAGCGCATGGCCCACAGAAAAGGACGCAAGAGCAATGAGCGATCTGGATTTTGCCGCCGTGGAAAGCGTGTTGCGTCACTTGGCCTTGCAGGCCGGGGCCGCGATCATGGAGGTGTATAACCGCCCGGAAATCGCGGTGGTGCATAAGGCAGATGCCAGCCCGGTAACAGAGGCCGATAAGGCGGCGGATCGGCTGATATGTGCCGGGCTGCAAGCGGCTTTTGCAGATATTCCGGTTGTCACCGAAGAACAGGCCGATAGCCACAGCATTTCCGCGACACGGTTTTTTATTGTTGATCCGCTGGATGGAACCAAGGAATTCATTCAGCGCCGCGGCGAGTTTACCGTCAATATTGCGCTTGTCGAAGATGGCAATCCCTTGCGCGGCATTGTCTATGCCCCCGCGCAAGCGCGGATGTTCTACACGCGCGCCGATGGCAGGGCGACCGAGGAAATTGGCCCGTTTTCCGATGCTGGCCCACAGCTGCGCCGGCCCTTGCAGATGCGCGCCCCTGATCCGGGGGGCTTGGTCATTGTGGCCTCGAAATCCCATCGTGATGCTGCGACAGAGGCGTATATTCAGCGCTACCCGGTGTCAGAATCGCGTGCGGCTGGATCATCGTTGAAATTTTGCCTGCTGGCCGCGGGCGAGGCTGATTTCTATCCCCGGCTTGGGCGCACAATGGAATGGGACACAGCCGCCGGGCAGGCCGTGTTGCAAGCCGCAGGGGGCGAGGTGTTGGATTTCCATACCCATGCCCCGTTGCGCTATGGCAAGCCGATGTTTGAAAACCCTTTTTTCCTTGCCCGTCACCCCGATGTCGCGCTTGTCGCACCCGAATAGCCGAGCGCGCATTGGGGCAACAGCCTGACGAAAAGCCTGCAAAATGTCACCTTTCCTGCGCAATTCATCACAAACCCGCCGGAATTAACCGGTTATTTACGAATACCAAGACCAAAGTTTATTGCAGTAGGAACATGATATGACACGCAAGGTTACCAAAGCTGTATTTCCTGTCGCTGGTATGGGCACGCGTTTTTTGCCCGCAACAAAATCTGTTCCCAAAGAGATCATGACGCTGGTTGACCGGCCCTTGATTCAATACGCGATTGATGAAGCGCGCGAGGCGGGCATAACGGAATTCATCTTTGTTACCTCGCGCGGCAAAGGCGCGCTGGAAGATTACTTTGATCGCGCCCCGGAACTGGAAGCCTCGCTTATTGCCAAAGGCAAGACAGAGCTTTTGGCAACGCTGAACGCCACCAATATGGATAGCGGTGCCATTGCCTATGTGCGCCAGCATCAGGCGCTTGGTCTGGGCCATGCTGTGTGGTGCGCGCGTCATCTGATCGGAGATGAACCCTTTGCCGTCCTGTTGCCCGATGATGTGATCGCCGCTGACAAACCGTGCCTGAAGCAGATGGTCGAAGCCTATGCCCAGACAGGTGGCAATATGATTGCTGCGATGGAAGTGGCGCCGGACAAAGCCTCCAGCTATGGGATAATGGATGTGCCGCCAGCGATTGGCCGCGTGCTGCCCATGCGCGGGATGGTGGAAAAACCTGCCCCCGGCACGCAGCCTTCCAATCTGGCAGCTATTGGGCGCTATATCCTGTCGCCCGATATCATGCGCCATTTGGGCCAGATCACCCCCGGCGTGGGCGGTGAAATTCAGCTGACCGATGCCATCGCCCGCGAGATTGCCGAGAAACAAAATGTCTATGGCTTCCGCTTTGATGGGCAGCGCTATGATTGCGGATCGAAAGCGGGGTTCTTGCAAGCCACGGTGGCTTTCGGGCTAGCCCGGAGTGAACTTTGCGAGGAGTTGGGCGATTTCCTGCTGGACATGATGGCCCAGCGCAGCGCCGCACAATGAGGGCGGCCCCTGCGCCTTGCGCCTGCGTGATTGGGCATTGGGCGCAGGGCGCAGAGTCATGCTAGGCAGGCTTCCCCCATGGCAAGACCGCTGGTTTGCGTTTCGCATGGTGTGGAAGCGCCGCCGCTATCAGATGCGCGCCCTCGCAAAAGCGCGAGAATTGACATGTTTGCAGCGAGGGCACTGGCCGAGGGGCGCGATCTTGCTGTTTTGCACCCTACGCAACGAGGCAGAGCGCATTGACTGGTTCTTGCAGCATTATCGCGCGCTGGGGGTGGGGCATTTCATCTTTGTGGATAATGCCAGCACCGATGGCACGCGCGCGCGCCTGTTGGCGCAGCCCGATTGCACGGTTTACAGCACAGATTCCAGCTACAAGGCCGCGCGTTTCGGGATGGACTGGATCAACTGGCTGATGCTGCGCCATGCGCGCGGCCATTGGTGTGTGGTGGCGGATGCCGATGAATTGCTGATCTATCCGCATTGGCCCGACCGCCCGTTGCCCGCGCTGACAAACTGGCTGGATCGGCAGGGTCAACAGATCATGCCCGCCATGATGCTGGAACTTTATCCCAAAGGCCCGCTAGACCAGGCGCCCTGCCATGCGGGCATGAACCCGCTTTCTGCGCTGGAATGGTTTGACGCGGCCAATTACACGATCACCCACAAATCCTTGCTGGATTGCCTGCTGATCCAAGGGGGGCCGCGCGCGCGCCTGTTTTTTGCAGATACCCCAAATCGTGCACCCACACTGACAAAACTGCCACTTGTGAAATGGCGCGCGCGCAATGCCTGGGTGAACTCCACGCATAGCATCCTTCCGCGTGCCCTGAATCGGGCATTTTCAACGGATGGCGGGGAGGGGATTTCAGGCGCGTTGTTGCACACAAAATTTCTGGCCACGGTGGTCGAAAAATCGCGCATCGAGAAGGCACGCGCCGAACATTTTGGCAATGCCCCGGTCTTTGATGCCTATTACGACCACCTCGCCCAAGCGCCTGATCTGTGGTGCATGCACTCTACCCGCTACGAGGGGTGGGAACAGTTGGAAACGCTTGGTCTGATCTCGCGGGGCGGATGGGGCTAGGGGATGGCGCGATCTTTGTTGCAATTCATGCCGTTGTTCGGCAAAAGAACATATAAAACAACTTAAGTTACATAAAAGCATTGCGCGAGACGTAAAGCGCTCAGGCCCTGTTGGGCCAAGGGCGCTGGGTGAGGGGCGGCAGGTTCATGGGGATGCTTGGTCAGTTCCGGCTGCGCGCAGAACGGCATATGAAGCTGTTTCGCTGCTTGCGCAAAAGTGCGGCATTGCGCAAGCGGATCACGCGCACAGACAGCATTCGGCCGGGCGATGTTCTGGCCTTTGTGGTGCTGCGCAATGAACTGGTGCGGTTGCCGTATTTTCTGGAATATTACCGCGCGCAGGGCGTGCGGCATTTTCTGATGGTGGATAACGGATCAGATGATGGCACGGCGGAGTATCTGGAGCGCCAGCGCGATGTATCGCTATGGACAACGCAAGCCAGCTACAAGGGCGCAAGCTTTGGCGTCGATTGGCTGAATCATCTGCTTTGGCTGTATGGTGTCGGGCATTGGGTGCTTGTGTTGGATGTCGATGAATTTCTGGTCTATCCGTTTTGCGACACCCGCCCGCTCTCTGCGCTGACAGACTGGCTGGATAGCCAGGGGCGGCGCTCTTTCGGGGCGATGTTGCTGGATATGTATCCCAAAGGCCCGATTTCGGCGCAGCCCTACCAGTCTGGCCAAAACCCGTTTGAAATAGCGCGCTTTTTCGATTCAGGCAATCTGGGGATACGGCGCAATGCCCCCTATCAGAACCTTTGGATACAAGGCGGCGTGCGCCAGCGCGTGATCATGGCCACCCAGCCCAAAGCCGCCCCAGCGCTGAATAAAATACCGCTTGTGCGTTGGCAGCGCCAATATGCCTATATCAGTTCCACCCACACGCTTTTGCCGCGCGCGCTGAACAAGGTTTATGATGATAGCGGCGGTGAATTCGCCTCTGGCGTCTTGCTGCATGCAAAGTTTCTGGACACGATTTTGGCAAAAACACGCGAAGAACTGACGCGCGCAGAGCATTATGCCGCCAGCCGCGAATACCAGGCCTATGCGGCCAGTCTGGCGCAGGGTCAGGATTTGTGGTGCGAATGGTCGAGCGAATACATCAACTGGCGCCAGTTGGAGATATTGGGCCTGATGTCCAAGGGGGATTGGGCATGAGCGGGCAGGGCGCGCCTTTGGGCATCATCATGTTGTGCCATACGGCCTTGCACCGTGCGGCGCAGGTGGCGCGGTTCTGGCTGGATGCAGGATGTCCGGTTGTCATCCATCTGGATCGCGCGGTCTCTCATGCGGATAGGGATGCAATGCGCGCCGCACTTGGCGCGCATCCGCTTGTGCGTTTCAGCCCGCGCCATCGCTGTGCCTGGGGGTCTTGGCAGTTGGTTGCCGCCACGCAAGATGCCGCCGAACTGATGCTGCGCGATTTTCCTCAGACCGGGCATGTGATGCTGATATCGGGGGCCTGTCTGCCTCTGCGCCCGGCGTCAGAATTGCAAGCCCATCTTGCCGCCCATCCGCAGACGGATTTTATCGAATCCGTCGCGATTGAACATGCGGAATGGATTACAGGCGGCTTGTCCGAAGAGCGCTTTACCCTTTATTTTCCATTCAACTGGCACAAACAGCGCTTGGCTTTTGATACATTTGTGGATGTTCAGCGCAAGCTGGGTATCCGGCGCGAGATCCCGCGTCCCTTGCGCCCGCATATGGGATCGCAATGGTGGTGCCTGACGCGCAAAACCTTGTCGGCCATTCTGACAGACCCAAGGCGCAAGCGCTATGATCGCTATTTCCGCCAAAACTGGATACCGGACGAATCCTATTTCCAGACCCTTGCACGGGTGCATGCGGCCCAGATTGACAGCCGTTCCCTGACGCTGGTCAAGTTTGATCGCAATGGCAGGCCAAACCTGTTTTACGATGATCATCTGCAACTCTTGCGCCGCTCTGATTGTTTTGTGGCGCGCAAGATATGGCCAGAGGCCAACAGGCTCTATGATTTCTTTCTGTCAGATCAACTGGCCAGACAGCCCCGCTTGCCTGCCGAGCCTGCCAAGATTGACCGCTATTTTGAATTGGCCGAACAGCAACGGCGCGAGGGGCGGGCGGGGCTGTATATGCAAAGCCGCTTTCCCGCCCATGACAGCGCTGCTGCCAAAACAGCCGGGCCATATTCGGTTTTCAGCGGCTTTGATCATCTGTTTGAAAATTTTGAACATTGGCTTGGGCAGGTAAGTGGCGCGCGCGCGCATGGCCATCTCTTTGCGTCTGAGCGCGTGCAGTTTCATGGGGGCGCGCGCGTCTGGCATGGGGCAATCAGCGATTCCGCCGCCATACGCGACTACAATCCGCGCATGTTTCTGACCAATCTGTTATGGGCGGCACGCGGAGAGCGGCAATGCTTCGCCTATGGCCCCGAAGATATGATGGATCACGAAGTCAACTGGTTCATGGCCACCGATACCAATGCAGAGATACAGGTCATTCGGGGCGCGTGGATATTGCCGCTCTGGCGGCGCGGTGTGGTGTCGGATGCCGTGGTGGCCGAGGTTGCGCGCCTGCAAAAGCGCGAACAACTTTGGCTGGAGGTGCTGGAATCGCGTTGGGTATTGGCAAAATGCAAGATTTGGACAGTTTCTGAAATCTGTGCCGCACCGGAACAATGCCTTGCTATGGCGGTGCAAGACAGCGCCAATGCCGCAGCGCTGACGGCCCATGGGCTGGCCCAATTATACCGGCTGGAGGGGTTGCCAGAATTCCTGACCGCGTTGCGAAATCAGGGGCTTCCGCCGCAAAACTTCAAAGATTTCAATTTTTAAAAGATCAAAGTTCACAGATAAGATTATGTCACACCCTCCCAGATTTCAGTATTTTGTCATTCTTGCAGATATGCGCACCGGGTCTAACCTGCTGGAAGCTTGTTTGAACAGCTTTGCAGGCGTGGCCTGTCTGGGAGAAGTGTTTAATCCCCATTTCATCGGCCAACCCAAGACCGAGACTGTTTTGGGCTTTGACAAAGCGGCCCGCGATGCCGATCCCGCAGCCGTGGTGGCACGCTTTGCCCAAAACCCCACTCTTGCCGGGTTTCGCTTCTTCCATGATCACGATCCGCGCGCATTGGCGCAGTTCCTGCCCGATCCGGCCTGTGCGAAAATCATTCTCACCCGCAACCCGCTGGATAGCTATATCTCGCTCAAGATTGCGCGGCAAACCCATCAATGGCGGCTGGGGGATGTAAGCCAGCGCAAGGGCGCGCAGATTGTCTTTGATCCAGCCGAATTTCAGGCCCATGTCGCAACACTGCAAGAGTTTCAACTTCAGGTGCAAGCAGGGTTGCAGCGCAGTGGGCAAACTGCATTTTACTTGTCTTATGAAGATATTACAGAATTGGATGTCCTGAATGGCCTTGCTGCGTGGCTGGGTCTGACGGACAGGATAAAAGAGCTTCCGAAAAAGCTGAAACGCCAAAACCCGGAACCTTTGGGCGAAAAACTGATCAACCCCGAAGCTTTGGCAGACGGTGTGGCGCGCTTGGATCGGTTCAATCTGGCGCGCAGCCCCAGTTTCGAGCCGCGTCACCCGCCTGTGCTCTGGGCCTATCGGGCCTGCCGCAGCCAGCCGCTTGTTTACGCCCCTGTGCCGGGATGCCGTGAAGATGCCATATTGGAATGGATGGCACGGATTGACGGCGTGGGGGTGCAAGATTTGTTGGCGGATTTCACCCCTGCTATGTGGCAAGACTGGCAACGCGCAACGCCCCGGCGCGTGGCTTTCAGCGTGTTGCGCCATCCGGTGTGGCGCGCGCATGAATGCTTTGTGGATCAGGTGCTTTTGGGCAAGCGCGAGAATGTTCGCGCCTTTATCCAGCAGGTGACAGGGCAGGAATTGCCACGCCGCGCCGATGATTTGGCACATTGGGCTTCAGCACAGCATCACGCCGCATTTATGGCCTATCTGGGGTTTGTCAAAGCCAATCTGAACGGGCAGACAGCGCTGCCCATTCGGCCGGTCTGGGCCAGCCAATCACGCCTGATAGAGGCGATCTCTGCGCAATGCCCGCTGCACCGCCTGATCCGGGAAGAGCATTTGCAAGATGAATTGCCGCAAATCGCGGTTGGCCTTGGTCAGGCGCTGCCGCCCTTCAGGCCAACACAGCGCAAGCCTGCGCTTGATTTGGCTGAAATCTATGATGCGCGCATAGAAGGCGCTGCGCAGGCCGCCTACGGCCATGATTACGCCCTGCTTGCATTCGGGCCGTGGCGCAGCGCGGCATAAACCGCGCGCTCAGGCCGCTTTGCTGGATTCGGTGCTGCTCAGGATCGCAAAAATCTTCGCTGGATCTTCGTTCGCGCGCAGCTTTTCGCAGATTTGCGGGTTGCGCAATGTGCGAGAGATGAAGGCCAGCGCTTTCAGATGCTCTACCCCGGCTTCGCGCGGGGCAAACAGGGCAAAGACCAGATCAACTGGCGCTTTATCGACAGAGCCGTAATCAAGCGGCTTTTCCAGCCGGAAAAACACCCCAAGCACTTGGTCGATCATGTCCAGCCGCGCATGGGGCACGGCAACGCCATGTCCAACGCCTGTCGGGCCAAGGGTTTCACGTTCTTGCAGCGCGCCGATAACCGTTTCCGTATCCAATCCATACACGCTTTGGGCCACTTCCGCGATACTTTGAAACAGACGCTTCTTAGATGTTGCTGCGCCGATAAAGCGTACAGCCTTCGGATTCAGAAGCGTTGTCATATCCATTATCGGGAATCTCCAGATGTATGATACAGGAACCACCCTCAGGGCCGCGCCTGAGGGTGGCGTTTTGAGCAGTCAAATCTTATTGCGGGTCAATCCAGCCAATATTGCCATCATCGCGCCGATATACCACATTCAGCCCGCCATGGCGTTCATTGCGGAACACCAAAACAGGGGCATGGGCCAGTTCCATTTGCATAACTGCCTCTCCTGCGCTCAGCGATGGAATGCGTGTTTCCATCTCTGCAATGATGATTGGCTGCAACGAGTCTGGCTCGACCGCCGCATCGGTTTCATCCGAGGCGACGATATACGAGGATGCGTCGGCGAATTCAACAGGGGTCGCGCGTTCGCGGTGATGGTCTTTCAGGCGGCGCTTGTAGCGGCGCAGCTGTTTGTCCAGTTTTTCGCGGCAGGATTCGAATGCGGCATATATTTCGCTGGCTTGCGCGCGCGCTGCCGCTGTCAGGCCAGTTGAAAGATGCAGCGTGGCTTCGCAGACATGATTATGGGCATCGCGCGAAAAAATCACCACCGCTTCTGTCGGGCGCTGCTGGTATTTCTCGACGAGTTCGCCGAACTCGGCCTTTACATGTGTTTGCAAAGCCTCGCCAATGTCTATTTGTCTGCCGCTGATCTGATACCGCATGCGCTTCTCCTCGCTGTTTTGGCGGGGCGGTTGCCCCGCCGGGTAATGCTGCGCTGCTTGCCTTGGGGTGCGTGCGGTTCTTGGTCTCTCGCCGCTACCTTGGCCTGCCTCTTGGGGGTATTTGGCAACGGATTACAGGAAGATGTCAATGGTTTCCGACGGTCTTGGTTGCGTGATCGCTACTCTAGTCCAGCCGGAAATCGGCCCCCAGATAGACGCGCCGCACATCTGTATCGGCCACCACCTCTGCGGGGGTGCCCTCTTTGAGAACGCGGCCATCATGCAGAATATAGGCCCTGTCCACGATGGCGAGGGTCTGACTGACATTGTGATCTGTGATAAGCACACCCAGGCCACGGGTTTTCAGATCGGCCACAAGCGCGCGGATTTCGCCAACGGCAATCGGATCTACGCCGGCAAAGGGTTCATCCAGCAGCACATAGCGCGGATTTGCAGCAAGGGCGCGCGCAATTTCCACACGTCGCCTTTCGCCACCTGACAAGGCCAGTGCGGGCGAATCGTGCAGATGCTCTATCGAGAATTCCTGCAACAATTCCTTCAGGCGCGGCGCGCGGCGCGCGCGGTCAGGTTCGGCGATTTCCAGCACTGCCATAATGTTCTGGGCCACGCTTAGCCCGCGGAAAATAGACATTTCCTGCGGCAGATAGCCCAGCCCAAGGCGCGCGCGGCGATAAAGCGGCAGACCAGTTGCATCTTCGCCATCAATTCGCACTGCCCCGCCTTCGTGGCGCACAATGCCCGCGATGCAATAAAAGCAGGTTGTCTTGCCGCACCCATTTGGCCCCAGCAGTGCCACAACTTCGCCGGGGCGCAGATGCAAGGAAACATCGCTGATGATAACGCGCTTGCCATAGCGTTTTTGCAGATGCGCAACCTCTAGACAGGCCGTATCGGGATCAGACAATTCTGGTTGCATGGTGTCAGGGATTGGTCTGGATCAGGGTGCGCACATTGCCATCCATCCGGCCCTGGCCCGTGCGCAGGTTCACATCAAGCCTGTCACCTGACAGTATATTTTGCCCCTGTGTCAGGATCACTGCGCCCAGCATGCGCACTGTGCCCTGTTCCACCTCATAGACGGCGCTTTGCGCCTCTGCGGCTTCCTCTGCGGTGACAAGCGTTACCCCGCCCGATGCTTCCAGCCGTTCGATGCGCTGCGTTCCTTGGGTTGTGTAGATAATGCGGATCACAGGGGCGGCAATGCGCATCTCTCCCTGACCCAAAACGGCATTGCCGGAAAACACGGTTTCTCCGGTGGTGTTGTCAACTTCCAGCTGGTCGGCGCGGATTTCGACAGGAAGGCCGCGCACAGCATTCATGCCAGAAAGGGTCAGACTGGTGCCCTGCGCTGCCAAAGGCGCGCTGCCAAGCGCGATCAACAGCGCGGCTGTCATGGAATATGTCAAAAACCGCACGCAGCTATCCCTCTTATTCTTCTGGCAGATATAACAGCCTAACATTGCCCCGGAAGGCAAGCAAATATCCGCCGGAATTTGCTGGGCTTGGGGTCAGTTCCACAGAATCGGCTGAAATTGTGCCCGGCGGGCCTTCGGCAGTGATCCCGCCAATGCCTTCAATATGGGTTTTGCTCAGCGCCGCGCGTAGTTCCGGCATCTGGGCGATATACCCATCAGAGGTTTCCAGCCAGACATCCCCCTCCAATCGCATCACATCTGCCGCCTGATCGATCCGGCCCGCCATGCCACGGAATTCCACCAAACGGTCGCGCGGAAAACTCAGCGCGCCGGCGGGGTGGTCAAGGCTAAGCAAAATGGGGGCATCTTGCTGCAAATCCTGGCCAGAGCGCACAGTCTGTGCCGTCACGGTAAGGGCCGTGTTTTCCTGCGTTACAGCCGCAAAACGTGCCGTGCCGATCCGCGGTTCGCGTGTCAGTTCGGCAATGTCTATATCCGCCAGCTCTACCGCGCGTTGAGGATCAATGCTGCGCGAAAACAAAAACACCGTGGATAACAGTGCAACCGCGCCCAAGGGCAAGACCAGCCGCGCCAAACGCAGTATCTGTGCCTTTGTGCTGGAGTATCGGCGCGCGGTTGCCATAGTGGCCCTCAATGGGTGAAAATATCTGTTTCAGGCCATCCCAGAAGGTCTAGCTCTGCGCGCACGGGCAGGAAGGCGAAGCACTGTTGGGCCAATTGCGTGCGGCCCTCGCGCGCCAGCATGCCATCCAGAACATCGCGCAATCTGTGCAGATGCAGCACATCAGAGGCCGCATAGCTTTGTTGCGCCTCACTCAGCCGTTCCGCGCCCCAGTCAGAGCTTTGTTGCTGCTTGGAGATATCCACCCCCAGCAATTCCGCCAGCAGATATTTCAGGCCATGCCTGTCGGTATAGGTGCGCACCAGCTTGGAGGCGATCTTGGTGCAATAGACAGGGGATGTGGTTACGCCGTAACTGTGGCGCAGAAGGGCGATATCGAACCGGCCAAAGTGAAACAGCTTCAGCACAGTCTGATCGGCCAAGAGCCGTATCAGATTTGGCGCTGGCTTTATGTCGCGCGCAACCTGAACCAGATGTGCGCTGCCATCGCCGCCGGACAGTTGCACAACACACAGCCTGTCGCGATGTGGGTTCAGGCCCATGGCTTCGCAATCAATGGCCACCACTGGCCCAAGATCCAAGCCATCGGGCAAATCATCGGCGTGTAGGTGAATGCTCATGCGCGCCCCGTTTCGTGTGTGTTATCCTTTGCGTGGGGCTAGGCGGAATGGGGCCGGAAATCAAGCGATTTAGCCAAGGCCGTGCCATGCCGCGCGCTGCTCCAGAACCTTTCGCAACAGCGTGGGTTTGTCGGTGATCACCCCATCAACGCCCAGATCAAGCAGGCGCGTCATCTCTGCCCCCTCGTTGATCGTCCAGACTTGCACCGCAATACCTGCATCATGCGCGGCGCGCAAAAAGCGCGGTGTTATCAGGTTCAGCCCTTTCCAGCGCATCGGGATTTGCACCAGCCCAAAGCCCGCCAGTGGCAGTGCCAGACCCCAACCCCGCGCCCAAAGCCGCGCCACTTGTGCATGGGCGGGCGACCATAACAAACCCGGCCCAAGCCGGGCCACAGCCTCTGCGGTGGCGGCAGGATCAAAGCCGCCGATGCAAACACGATCCAGCGCGCCAAGCCGGGCAATCAGATCACATAGGGGCGCAACGGCTGCGCGCGATTTCACCTCTATCACTGTATAAAGCGCGGGAAAATCGGACAACAGTGCTTCCAGAGTTGGAATTTCGGCGCCCGCGCGCGTGCGGATCTGGCGCAACTGCGCATAATCCAGCGCCGCAATCGCGCGCGGGTCATCACATAGGCGCATCAGATCTGGGTCATGGTGGATAACCACAACACCATCGCGCGTGGCGTGAACATCCAGTTCCACATGGCTGTAGCCAAGCGCTACGGCTTTGGCAAAAGCGGGCAGGGTGTTTTCCTCTGCTTCCAGCGCGCCGCCACGATGCGCGATTGCAATCGCACCGGGGGCTGCAAGAAACGGGTGTGATATCTGCACGCTCATTCCCCTTTGTTGCCGCGTTTTTTGGCCATGTCGAGAGGGCGAATGCCAGAGGGTTTGATCTGGGTCATATTTTGCGCTTTCGGCGGTTGTTAATTTTGATATGTTGGCGGGGGGGAACGCTTATGTCAGATACTGCGCGCGATGTTTCACAGCATATACCACGCAAGATTTGCCGAAACACCGAGGCGCATGAAACAGCTATTCTGACATTGGCCTTGCGCTCTTTGATGACGGTGAAGGCCGAGCATGATGCAAGCTGGCCCTTCCGGGTGCAGCCTTTGTGCCAGATATCCCAGCCCAGTCGTTTGTTCTGAATGCCAAGATGACAGCACGCCTATGCGCCCAAGGTCGCATTTGCCAAGCTGCCAGCAAGCTGCCATCCTGAGGCCCTAGAAATGGGCGCGGGGGGCACTATGGACGGATATGACCAGATACCCGAAATCGCGCTGGCGTGGCATGAGGCCGGGCAGGGCGCCGTGATTGTAACAGTGGTGCAGACATGGGGGTCTGCGCCACGGCAGGCGGGCAGCCAGTTGGCCATTTCTGGCGCGGGCGAGATGATGGGCTCTGTCTCTGGCGGGTGTGTGGAAGGGGCCGTGGTTATGGAGGCAATGGAGGCGCTGGCCAAAGGCCAGCCGCGCCTGTTGCGCTACGGTGTGGCTGATGAAACTGCCTTTGATGTGGGCTTGGCCTGTGGCGGCACAATAGAAATTTTGGTGGAACCCGTGGGCGAACAGACGCCAGCCTTTCCTATTGCGCTGTTGCGCGATCTGGTCGCCGCGCGGGCCGCGCGCCGCCCCATCGCCTGCGTGACAGAGTTTGACACATGGGCGCGCAGCCTGTGCGGGCCAGATGTGCCAGATATGGCAGCCGCCTTTCGGGCCGATCTGTCGGGCCGTGATGCGGCAGGGCGTATGGTCACAGTCCATAACCCGCCCTTGCGGCTGGTGGTGGTGGGGGCGGTGCATATCGCGCAGGCGCTGATGCCCATGGCGCGGCTTGCAGGCTATGCGCCCCTGCTGGTCGATCCGAGAGAGGCTTTTGCCACCTCCGCCCGTTTCCCTGGCGAGGTGATCTTGCATGACTGGCCTGATGCCGCGTTGGATGGCATGGGCCTTGATGCGCGCAGCGCCGTTGTCACCCTTACCCATGATCCAAAACTGGATGATCCCGCCATTTTGGCCGCGCTGCATTCGGATGTATTTTATCTGGGCTGTCTGGGATCAACCCGCACGCATGCCAAGCGGTTGGAGAGGTTGCGCGCGGCTGGCATGGGTGCCGAACAGCTTGCCCGTATTTCGGCCCCCGTGGGCCTCAATATCGGGGCGCGCACGCCAGCAGAGATTGCCATTGCAACACTGGCTCAGATCACGCTTGCCCTGCGGGGGGCACGATGAAGTTCGGGCCTGTGCCACTGGCCAAGGCCGAGGGCGCAATCCTCGCGCATTCTGTGGCCCTCGGCGCGGGGCGGTTGCGCAAGGGGCGGGTTCTGGATAGCGCCGATCTGGCGGCATTGCGCGCGGCCGGGTATGACAGCCTGACAGTGGCGCGGCTTGATCCGGGCGATATGCAAGAAGATGCAGCCGCGCTGGCACTGGCGCAAGCTCTGGTGCCTGATCCGGCAGCGGCGGGGGTGGCGTTGCGCGCCGTGGGCACAGGGCGGGTGAATGTGATCGCCACAGGGCCGGGGCTGGTGCAACTGGACGGCGCGCGCATAAACGCGCTGAACCATATTGATAGTGCGATGACGGTTGCCACCTTGCCCGATCTGATGCGCATAGAGGCAGGCGCGATGCTGGCCACGATCAAGATCATCCCTTACGCTGTTGCAAGCAGCGCCGTGGCGCGTGCTTGCGCCGCAGTGCAGGGGGCAGGGGCTGGCGCGTTGCGTCTGTTGCCCCCCGTCATCCGCCGCGCAACCCTGATCCAGACCTTTGTCAACACCGGGGATACGGGCGCGAAAGGCCATGCCGTCACGGCCGCGCGACTGGCGCGCCGTGGGGTTTCGCTCGATCCGCTGTGCCTTGTGGCGCATGATGTGGCCCCTCTGGCGAAAGCGCTGGCGCAGGCCGGGGGCGAGGTGGTGCTTATCCTCACAGGCTCTGCAACCTCTGACAGTTATGATACCGCGCCGCAGGCCCTGCGTGCGGTGGGGGGCGAAATGGTGCATTTCGGCATGCCGGTTGATCCGGGCAATCTGCTGTTTCTGGGCAGGCTGGGCGCCCGCCCTGTAATTGGCCTGCCGGGTTGCGCCAAAAGCCCCGCGCTCAATGGGGCAGACTGGGTGATGGAGCGGGTCATTTGCGGGCTGGAGGTGACACCCGCCGCCATTATGTCCTTGGGCGTGGGCGGGTTGCTGACTGAAATCCCCACCCGGCCCAGACCAAGGCGGCAGGGCGAAACTGCGCCCTTTGCCGCAGACTAAGCCGAAGGTCGCATAGGCGGCACGGCAAAAGCGTGGTCAACTGTGCGTAGCATTCAAGGGAGGATTTGATGGCACATGTGAAGATGAAGGTGAACGGGCGCGAAATGGGCGCCAGCGTAGAGGGGCGCACATTGCTGTCCAGCTATCTGCGCGATCTGCTGGGGCTGACGGGCACGCATGTTGGCTGCGATACCAGCCAATGCGGGGCCTGTGTAGTGCTGGTCAATGGGCAGGCGATCAAATCCTGCACCGCTTTCGCCGCCGATCTGGACGGGGCAGAGGTGACAACCGTGGAGGGCATGGCCAATTCCGATGGCAGCCTTGGGCGCATTCAACAGGCGTTTCAGGATTACCACGGCTTGCAATGCGGCTTTTGCACGCCGGGGATGGTGATGTCCACCGCCGCCCTTCTGGCCGAAAACCCCAAACCCACCGAAGAAGAGGTGCGTCATTATCTGGAGGGCAATATCTGCCGCTGCACCGGATATCAGAATATCGTGCGCGCCGTGATGGCCGCGTCCGGGCAGGATGCCGGGGCGCTTGCCGCTGAATAATAGCCCGATGAATGCGTGGCTTCCACGCATTGCACCAGCCAGTTTTAGGAGGATCACATGCCAAAAGATGACGGCATTGGCGCCAGCACAAAGCGGCGCGAAGACCTGCGTTTCCTGACAGGAAATGGCAAATACACGGATGATATCAACCTGCGCGGCCAGTCTTATGTGCATTTCCTGCGCTCGGATGTGGCACATGGCAGGATCAATGGCATTGACACCGCCGCCGCCGCCGCGATGCCCGGCGTGCTGAAGATTTTCACCGCCGCCGATTTCGCCTCTGCGGGCGGTATTCCCTGCGGCTGGCAGGTGACAGACCGCTTTGGCAAGCCCATGCAGGAACCCAAGCACCCCATTCTGGCCGATGGCAAGGTGCGCCATGTGGGCGATCCCATTGCAGCAGTGGTGGCCGAAACCTATGAGCAGGCCCGCGATGCGGCAGAGGCGATAGACCTGGATATCGAAGAGCTGGAGCCCGTGATCGACATGAAAGCCGCGCTCGCACCCGATGCGCCCAAAGTGCATGACGATCTGACATCAAACCTCTGCTACGATTGGGGCTTTGTCGAGGAGAACCGCGAAGCGGTGAACGCAGCCTTTGACAGTGCCGCCCATGTTGTCAGTCTGGAACTGACAAATAACCGCCTTGTTGCAAACCCGATGGAACCGCGCGTGGCTGTGGGGGATTATGATCCCTGGGGCGATAGTCACACGCTTTACACCACCAGCCAGAATCCGCATGTGATCCGGCTGTTGATGGGGGCTTTTGTGCTCAATATCCCGGAACACAAGCTGCGCGTTGTCGCGCCCGATGTGGGTGGGGGCTTTGGCTCAAAGATCTATCACTATGCCGAAGAGGCGTTTTGCACCTATGCCGCCAAAGTGCTCAAGCGGCCCGTGAAATGGACAAGCTCGCGCTCAGAGGCGTTCATCTCTGATGCCCATGGACGCGACCATAAAACCACCATCGAACTGGCGCTGGATGCCGATCATAACTTCCTGGCCATCCGCACCGATACTTATGCCAATATGGGTGCCTATCTCAGCACCTTCGCGCCCTCTATCCCCACTTGGCTGCATGGCACGCTGATGGCGGGCAATTACAAAACCCCGCTGATCTATGTGAATGTGAAGGCCGTTTTCACCAATACCGTGCCAGTCGATGCCTATCGCGGCGCGGGCCGGCCAGAGGCCACCTTCCAGCTGGAACGGCTGGTGGATAAGGCCGCGCGCGAATTGGGGGTTGATCCCGTAGAATTGCGGCGCAAGAACTTCATCAAGCCCGACCAATTCCCGTATCAGACTCCGGTTGCGGTTGTGTATGATACAGGCAATTACGATGCCACACTCGACAAGATGCTAGAGCTTGCCGATTACGCCAATTTCGATGCGCGTGTGGCCGAAAGCAAAGCGCGCGGCAAGCTGCGCGGCTTTGGCATAGCCCATTACATCGAGGCGTGTGGCATCGCGCCATCAAACCTTGTGGGCCAGCTTGGCGCGCGGGCGGGGCTTTATGAAAGCGCCTCGGTGCGGGTGAATGCGACAGGCTCCATCTCTGTCTATACGGGCAGCCACAGCCACGGGCAGGGGCATGAAACCACCTTTGCCCAAGTTGTGGCCGATATGATCGGGGTGGATGCATCCAGCATTGAAATCCATCATGGCGATACATCGAATACGCCCATGGGGATGGGCACATATGGCTCGCGCTCGCTGGCGGTGGGGGGGTCGGCTATTGTGAAAGCCACCAACAAGATCATCGACAAGGCCAAGAAAATCGCCGCCCATCTGCTAGAAGCCGCACCAGAGGATATAGAGTTGAAGGACGGCAAATTCTCTGTCGCGGGCACGGATAAATCCGTGGATTGGACAGGGGTGACATTGGCGGCCTATGTGCCCCATAACTACCCTCTGGAAGATCTGGAACCGGGGCTGGAAGAGACGGCTTTCTATGATCCGTCAAACTTCACCTATCCCTCTGGCGCCTATGGCTGCGAGATAGAGCTTGACCCCGAAACCGGCAAGATTGACATCCTGCGCTTTATCGCTGCCGATGATTTCGGTAATATCGTGAACCCGATGATCGTAGAGGGGCAGGTGCATGGCGGGCTTGCACAGGGCATTGGCCAGGCGCTGCTGGAAAGCTGCGTCTATGATGATCAGGGCCAGCTTTTGTCGGGCAGTTTCATGGATTACGCCATGCCACGCGCCGATGATGTGCGCGGCTTTACCGTGGATCATAGCTGCATCACACCTTGCACCCATAACCCGCTTGGGGTGAAAGGCTGCGGCGAGGCGGGGGCAATCGGATCGCCCCCCGCCGTTGTGAATGCCGCGATCGATGCACTGCACCGCGCGGGCCATAGCCATATCACCCATATCGACATGCCCCTGACGCCTTCGCGCGTTTGGGCGGCGATGAATCGCTGAGGGAGGAGAGAGAACATGCATAATTTCGAGTTCGTAAAACCCTCGACACTGGCAGAGGCCGTGGCCGCTTTGGGCACTGACGAGGCGCAGCCGCTTTCGGGCGGCCAAACCCTGATCCCATCCATGAAAGCGCGCCTGAATGCGCCGGGTGTGCTGGTGAGCCTGACAGGCATTGCAGAGTTGAAGGGCGTCTGCCGCGAAGGGGATACGCTGGTGATCGGCGCGGCCACGACGCATGCCACTGTTGCCGCCGATGCGGCCGCAGATTTCCCGGGCCTTGCCGCGCTTGCGGGCCAGATCGGGGATCCTGCTGTACGCAACCGGGGCACGATTGGCGGCTCTCTGGCCAATAACGATCCTTCTGCCTGCTACCCGTCTGCCGCACTTGGCACCGGCGCAACCATTGTCACCAATGCGCGCGAAATCGCGGCGGATGATTACTTTCAGGGCATGTTCACCACGGCGCTGGAAGAAGGAGAGATCATCACCTCTATCCGCTTTCCCATCCCGCAACGGGCGGCCTATGCAAAATTCCTGCAACCGGCCTCGCGTTTCGCGCTGACAGGGGTGTTTGTGGCGCAATATGCCGCTGGCGTGCGGGTGGCTGTTACGGGGGCGTCTGAAGGCGGGGTGTTCCGCTGGGCAGAGGCAGAGGCCGCCCTTTCGGCCCAGTTTAACGCTGATGCGGTGGCAGGCCTGTCGCACCCCGCAGATGGCATGATTTCCGATTTGCATGGCACATCGGAGTATCGCGCCCATCTGGTGCGGGTCATGACCCAGCGCGCTGTGCGTGCCGCGCAATAGCGCGCGCCGCCTGTGCAGAAATGAAGGGGGCCTTTGCGGCCCCCTTTTTCGTTTTGGCCTTGGAATTCGCGCATGGATGCTTAGCTTGTGCAGCAATTCGCATTCACAGGAGGCTTTATGAGCATTGATCTACATTACTGGCCCACGCCGAATGGCTGGAAAATCTCTATCGCGCTGGAGGAGATGGGCCTGCCCTATGATGTGCATTTCGTAAATATCGGCGCAGGTGATCAGTTCAAACCCGAATTTCTGAAAATTGCGCCCAATAACCGTATGCCTGCAATTGTCGATCCCGACGGGCCGGATGGTGCGCCCATCTCTATTTTTGAATCTGGCGCAATCTTGCAGTATCTGGCGCGCAAGACGGGCAAATTCTATGGCGAAAGCGCGCGCGACCGTGTGGCGGTTGATCAATGGCTGATGTGGCAAATGGGCGGGCTTGGCCCAATGGCGGGACAGGCGCACCATTTCCTGAAATATGCTCCGGCATTGGAACCGGCCCAAGACCTGCCCTATGCGAAAGATCGCTACCGCAACGAAGTTGCGCGCCTGTTGGGGGTGCTGAACAAGCAACTGGCCGATAACCGCTATGTGGCAGGCGATTTCTATTCCATTGCAGATATGGCCATCTGGCCATGGGCGATTTTGTGGGAAGGGCAGGAACAAACGCTAGAGGATAAACCTCATCTGGCCCGCTGGCTGGACGAGGTGGGCGCGCGCGCGGCAGTGCAAAAGGGCAAGGCCCTTGCCGAAGAAAAGCGCGCAAATGTTCAGACAGACCGCGAGGCGCAGAAAGTTCTGTTCGGCAAGCGGGATTAAGCACTTGGCGCGCGGCGGCAACCCTGCCGCGCGCTTAGTCTTTTGGGGCAGAGCTGTAGCGCTCAAACAGCTTTGCCTGTGCCATGAAGAACGCAAACAGTGCCAAGGGCAGCACGAAAGTACGGAAATTTACCCACATATCCGTAGACATGCTGCGCCAGACAATTTCATTTGCCAGCGCCATGGCCGCAAACATCAAAGCCAAGCGTTTTGTCAACAGCATCCAGCCTTCATGGCGCAGGGGCAATGCCCCTTCCATCACCAGTTCCAACCAGCTTTGCCCCCGCGCAAGCCCGATGAACAGCAAAAGCGCAAAAATGGAATACACGGCGGTGGGCTTCATCTTGAAAAACCGCTCGTCATTCAGCCAGACTGTCAGCCCGCCAAAGACAACCACCATCACAAGCGTGACAAGCTGCAATTTGCTGAGGCGTCCAGACAATTTCCACAAAACAAAGGTTGCCAGCGCCATAACCGGAATAAAGGCGGCAGTCAGCAAGATGAAGGCGTCATATTCAGTGCCGCCAAAGCTGTAGCTTTGCCCGCGTGTGGTGATATAGCCCACGAAAAACAGAAATACCGGCCCCAGTTCGAGCGCGATTTTCACTGCGGGGGATACCTGCCTCTCTGTCATGTCAATCCTTGTTTGCTAAGCGTCAGCGCTGCTTATCACGGCTCAGGAGGCCAGACGCAAGACCACATCACGCCCCCGCCGGATATAGCGCAATTCGCTATCGCCAATAGCAACAACCTGCCCGCCGTCCAGCGTCTCTCCCACCCGCACTGTCACAACATTGCCATTGGACAGGCGCACAAGTGCCCGCCGGTTGGAAGGCGTGCCCATAACGCCAATCAGGTTGATCTGGCGCAGGTTGATGGCGCGGGCCTGTGTGGCTTCGCGCGCCACAGATGCCGATGTCGGGATGGCTGGCACGGCGGAAACTGCCGCGCGCGCGGTCTGCACCGGCTCTGGTGCGGGTGCAGGTGCAGTTGCGGCAGGGGCAGCGGCTGCCTGACGCGCCGCAAGGCTGCGCTGCACGACGGCGGCGAATTGGCTTGGCCGTGCATCCGGGCGCAAAGAGGCAGCAACCGCCAGCCGCGATGCGTCTGCAAACGCGTCCGGGGCCTCTGCCGCGCCGGGCACGGGGAGAATGGTTTCGGGGCGCGCTTGCGGCCGCAATGCGCTAAGCGCAATGCCGCCCGGAGAGGCGGCATTTGCGGCTGTGTCTGTCCCCGTCGCGCTGGCTTCGCCTTCGGGTGGGCTAAGGCTGGTATCCTCGGTTGGTGCTATGGGCGCTTCTGGTGCCAAAGCCGCTGGCCGTGGCGGGGGAACCACGCTTGGCCGTCCCTCTGTCACAGAGATTACCACTTCCGCGTCATCGGCAGGGGCGGCTTGCGGATTGGCTGATGGCACTTCCGGGGCGCTTGGTTCCGCGAGTGCCTGCAATTCTGCCAGCACATCTTCTGGCACCAGCCCTTCTGGCCGTGATGGGGGAAGTGCGGGCGGCGTGCCTTCAACAACGTCTATATCCAGCAATGCTTCGGCAGGGTCACGCGCTGACAGGCTGTCGGCCATCTCTTCGCCGGGTGCATCTGGGGCGGGCAGGGCCGTTTCATCGGCAGTAGGTTCTGGAACTGCCTGCAATGCCGCCAATTCCGAACGCAATGGCGCTTGCGCCATCTCCTCGAACGGTGGGGGGGGCGCAGAGGACAACGGCAAAGGATTTGGAACGCTTGGCGCAATCACCCCGGTAGAACGCAACGCGGCAATGCGCCCGCCCTGCATATCTGGCGCAGAAAACGGCACCGAGCGTTCCGAGTCAGGGTTGCTTTGCGCGATGGGTTCGGGCCGATCATCGGGCACTTGCTGGGCAGCATCCTCCAGCCCAAGCGCTGCCTCAATCTCGCCCAATGCGGAGAGATCATCTTCCAAGGCAAGATCCGGCGCGGGTGCGCTAATACTGTCTTCTGCCGGGGTAGATGTGGAAATCTGCGGTGCAGGGTCGCGCGTGTAGAAATACAGTGCCCAAACAGCAACCGCGATCAAAAGCAGCGTCACGCCACCAAGGATCAGAAGCGCAGTCTGCGCTGTAGCGGGCGGCGCGGCCTGATGGTTGCGGGCGCCGAAAATTGTCAGCCTTTCAGCTTCTTTGTCTTTGGGTTTGCTTGCCCCGCGCTCGCGCAGTGTGGTCAGAGCATCTTTGCGCGCGGGGGATGTTTGGGCAGGCGCGCCGTCTTGCCCAGACGCTGCAATCTCCGCTGCTGGCGCAGACGGCGCTGGTTTGCCAGAGTTAGGTTTTGGAAGCGCCGGCTGTGACGCCTGTGCGCGTTTACTTTTGGGGGTTCTGAGAGGCTTTAGCGCGGCCAAAGCCTTTGGCAGCGCCAAGCTTTTGGCGGCCTGTGGCAGTTTTGCAAAGACCCCGCCAATCGCGGTTTGGCTTTGCACACCAAGTTTGCCCAACTCACCCAGATACGCAGAGAGAGAGGGCATCGGCTTGGGTGTTTTGGCAACCGCCGCGCGGCCGGGTTGCGGCTTTGGCGGCGCGCCACGGCGTGACCGAAAGGTTGCGGCGGGGTCTGTGCGCAAATCTGTGGCAGGGGGGATTTCGGCCAGCGGCTTTGCGTCTTTTGGTTCTGTGCCCAATGGCAGTGCGGGCTTTGGGCTGTCCGTCTTTGCTGTGGCATTTGCAGGCGGCGCAGCCACTGATGGGGCCAGTGCGGGCTTATCAACTGTTGGGGCGGGCGCGCTGGCGCTGGGGGACGGTGCACTATCCGATTTTGCCGAAACGTGATCTGTGGCGCTTGTTTCTGGCGCTTTGGGCGTATCCGGCAACGTGGCAGGCGGTTCTTGCGGCGCGGGGGCGGGCTTTGCGCCTGATGGTGTTTCGGCCAATGCCGTGGCATCTTTTGCCGCTTCCACCGGGGCAGCCGGGATGATCACTTCGGGATCGGGCAAGCGCGCCATCCCGATTTCGCGCACCAAATCGCGTGGCAATGTGCTGATATCCTGCGCAGGATACAGCTTGCGCCCGGTGCGGGTGATGCAAAACCGCGGCTCTTGCGTGAAAGCCTTGCCTTGCGGCGCGGCTACGGCACAAACAGGGCTAAGCCCGTAAGTGGTTGCGAAATCTTCTGCCTCTATCACGGTTTCGCGTGCGACAACTGCGATATGGGTTTGGGCGCCATCCTCACACCAGTCAAACACCAGATCTTCTACCGGATAGGGCGTGCGACCCACAAGCGCAGCCCGAATGGCGCGCTCTTTTTCGGGGCCGGGCAGTGGTGGCAGCGTCAAACTGGTGAACAGGATTTGCGCATCGGGGATCACCAGCTTTGTGGTAATCCCGTCCGGGGCCAAGGCCGCCGCGATCTGCGCAAGATCGTACATTTCTGCATCCAGAGCCACGCTCTCAAGGGCCACGGCCCCAACACGCAACCACCCTGCGGTATCTTTATACCACAGGGTGATCCCGTCCTCAGTCAGTCCAAGCGCGAAATTTGGTGTCATGGTTCGGATCTAACACAGAATTTACAGTTACGGGGAGTCACAATCCTGCGTCAGACAGGGCAAGCGCGAAAAACCGCCAATGCCTTGCCCTGTCTGGGCAGTTCCCGGAATTTACCCACAAGCCTTGTCCAGCGCCTGCGCCAGATCTGCGATGATATCATCGGCATCCTCCAGCCCGATGGACAGCCGCACCACATCCGGCGCGGCACCTGCCGCGATTTGCTGGGCCTCGCTCAATTGGCGGTGCGTGGTAGAGGCCGAATGGATGATCAGCGAACGCGTATCGCCCAGATTGGCCACATGGCTGAACAGATTGACGGAATCGATCAACTTCACACAGGCTTCATACCCGGCCTTGAGCGAGAAGGTGAACAGCGAGGATGCGCCTTTGGGGCAGATTTTCGCCATGCGCGGATAATAGGGCGACGATGGCAGGCCCGCATAGGTGACATAGGCCACACGCGGATCACGCTCCAGCCACTGCGCCACTTTCACGGCATTGGCGCAATGCCGCTCCATCCGCAGGGACAGGGTTTCAATTCCCATCAGCGTATAATGGGCGGCCTGTGGGTTCAGCGTCATGCCAAGATCACGCAAGCCTATGGCAATGGAATTGAAGGTGAAGGCAAGCGGGCCGAAGGTTTCATGGAATTTCAGGCCATGATAGGCTGGTTCCGGGTCTGCCAAAGATGGGAATTTGCCGTTTGACCAGTTGAACTTGCCCGAATCCACAATCGCCCCCCCGGTGACGGTGCCATTGCCTGTCAGGTATTTTGTCAGCGAATGCACAACCAGCGTTGCGCCATGTTCAATGGGGCGGCACAGATAGGGGGTGGCGGTGGTGTTATCTACGATCAGCGGCACGCCTGCGCGATCAGAGATTGCCGAAACGGCGTCCAGATCGGTGATATACCCGCCGGGATTGGCGATGCTTTCGCAAAATACCGCGCGGGTATTGTCATCAATCGCGGCTTCCAATGCGGCCAGATCATCGAAATCCACAAATTTTGCAGACCAGCCAAACCGCCGGATTGTCTGGCTGAATTGCGTGACAGTCCCACCATATAGCCGGTTGGAGGCCACAATATTCAGCCCCGGCCCCATCAGCGGAAAAAGCGCCATGATCTGTGCGGCATGGCCAGAGGAACAGCACACGGCCCCCGCGCCCCCTTCCAGCGTTGCCATGCGCTCTTGCAGCGCGGCAATGGTGGGGTTTGTCAGGCGTGAGTAGATATAGCCAAGCTCTTGCAGGTTGAACAAGGCCGCCGCGTGATCAACATCGCGAAAGACAAAGGCGGTAGACTGATAGATCGGCACTTGGCGTGCGCCGGTTGCGGGGTCAGGCCGCGCGCCTGCATGGATTTGCAGCGTATCAAAGCCGGGTGTTTTCTCTGTCATTGGGTGCTCCTCCGCCGATATGATGTGCGGGACGCTACGACAGTGGCCAGCGCAAGGCAATTGGCCTTGCAGAAAATAAACGCGGCGCAGCAAGCAAAGCCCTAGCTGTGCAATTCCTGCGGCGGTGGTTCCAGCACATCGCCCCAGCGCGACAGGATGAGGCTGCGGTAATTCTGCCAACCCTCTGAAATGGCGCTGTCCAGCCGCTGCCGCGCCTGCCATTTGGAGAGGGTTTGCACCGTGCCGCGGGCCTTTTCCGGTTGGCCCATCTCTGCGCACCAGTCCAACCCCAAAGCGCTTAGCACAGGCGCAAGCCGTGTTTCCGGCGCTGCAACCAGATCTGCCAGCTCAACCCTATACCAGTTTGCACCCGCGCGCGTCCGCCATGTATCAGACATGGCCATATAGCGCTGATACTGCCCCCAAAGCGTTGGAAAATCTGTGCTATACCCATGGCCATGCGCAAAATCATTGCGAAAGCAACTCCAGCAGGTGGCAAGCGGGGGGCGGCGCGGCTCTAGGATAATAGCATCGGGAAAGAGCATCGGGATCAGCCAGCCCAACCAATAGTTTTCAGGCATCTTGTCTATCAGGATCGTGCCGCCCTTGGCCTGCGGTGCGATGGCGGCCAGATAGGCTTTGCGAATATGCGCGAGGCGCGGCATGGTTAACGTGGTGATAAAGCGCAGGTAGTCTGCATCCAGCCCTTTCACGATCCGGCCAAGCGCCGTGACCTCGCCCAAAGGTGTCATGGCCGGGTGCATGCCCAGCATTTGCGACAAAATCGAACTGCCAGACCGCGGCATGCCCAGAATGAACACCATGCGCGGCGCGCAGGGTGCAAGCGCCATGGGTTCCAGCCGCGCCACAGCTTGCAAGGCGGCGTGTGCAAGCCGCGCATGCCGCGCGCTGTCAAATGGCACATGCGCCAGCGCATTTGCCGCAACAAAGGCTGCGAAAGCCCCATCGTAATCGCCAATATCATCCAGCGCCTTGCCCAGCAAAAACTGGATCTGGCTTTGCATGGTCGCGGGCAGTTGCGTGGCGCTGACAAACGCCCGCAAGCGCGCCAAAACAGGATCATCCGGCGCGATCCGGGTGACAGAGACATAGGTTTGCAAAGCGCCTAAAACGCCGGGATCATGCTGAAAAACAAGCTGGCAGAGCGCGCGCGCCGCTTTGAATTCGCCCGCAACCGACAGGCGGCTGGCTTGCGCAAGAACGGCTTTCAGTTGCGCATCATCCATTGCGGCCCCTTTTGCTGGCTTTGCCGTGATAGAACCTATCCCCGGCGCAGTTGCTCCAACATTGCCCGCGAGGGCTGCCCGGTGACATTTTGTCCCCGGGCTTGCTGCCAAGCCCGTATCGCGGCTTCGGAATTCGGGCCGATCACACCATCTGCGCCCTGGGTGTCAAACCCTGAGCGCGTCAGCAGGCGCTGAATTTCCTGCCGCTCTGCCAGCCGCAGGCCAAAGCGGTCTGGCTGGAAATCACCCAAAATCGGCCCGCCTCCGCGCAAGCGATCAGAAAGATGTCCAATTCCAATGACATAGAATTCAGAGTTATTGTAACGCATGAGCACAGAGAAATTGCGGAAAATCAAGAATGCCGGGCCGCGCGGGCTATCGGGCAGGATAACGGATGCTGCGCCATGATCGGGCAAGCTGCCCCCGCGCATGGTGCGAAGGCCCAGCCCAGCCCATTCGGCCACGGGCCGCGTGCTGCCGCGCCCGGCCAGCGAAGTATTGAACCCCTCTGGCAGGCGCACTTCGACGCCCCAAGGCTGGCCGCGTTGCCAGCCCATGCGCGCCAGATAGTTTGCGGCAGAGGCCAGCGCATCTGCGGGGTTTTCCGCCCAGATATCGCGCCGCCCGTTGCCGGTGAAATCCACCGCATATTCCTGATAGGTGGTGGGGATGAACTGTGTATGCCCCATCGCCCCGGCCCATGAACCGCGCAAATTGGCCGCCGTGGTATCGCCGCGCTGCAAGATGCGCAGCGCTGCTAGAAGCTGGCTTTCAAAGAACGCGCCCCGCCGCCCGTCAAAGGCCAAGGTTGCCAGCGCAGAGATGACAGGGATATCCCCACGCTCAGACCCATAGCGCGATTCCAGCCCCCAGATGGCGGTAATCACCTCTGGTTCTACCCCGAACCGCGCTTCAATGGCGCGCAGTGTCGCCCCTTCACGCGCCAGCGCCGCGCGCCCGCCTTCCAGCCGCATGTCGGAAACGGCAATGGCCAGATAATCTTCCAATGTGCGGGTAAATTCGGTCTGTCTGCGGTCGCGCGCGATCACATCCGGCAGGAACCCGGCCTCTGACAATGCCCGATCTGCGATGGCAGGGGGAATGCCCGCACTCAGCGCGCGGCCCCGGAATTGCGCAACCCAGGCATCAAATGCGGGGTTGGGCACGGGGCGCATGGGTGTTGGGCGCGCGGCAGGGCTGCTCATGGGCACACCGCCGCCCATACAGGCAGAAAGGGACAGGGCCGAAAGCCCCAGCATATAGCTCCGTCGCGAAAGATACATGGCACTGCGCGCCTCTTTATATGATTTTGGAACAGCCTAGCCGATTGCAGGGGCGGTGTTAAGACAGGCCATGATAGAAATCGCGTCATCTGGCTTGGTTTGCGGATGCGCGGCGGGTAAGGTTGTCCGAAATGGCAAAGGGTGTTGGGATGCGGTTTTTGGCGTTGGCCTTGGTCTTGGTGCTGCCCGGTTGTGTGGGGGCAAATGTTGCCTCTTCGCCGCGCCCCGAAGCGCGGGCAGATATCGCGCCCGTGCAGGTTGGGCGCGATAGCTTCGCCACATGGGTGGACGGGTTTGGCCTGCGCGCACAGGCGCAGGGTATCAGCGCGGCCACATTGGCCCAGGCCCGCCCCCATCTGCGGTATGTGCCAGACAGCATCAGGCTGGATCAGCGCCAAAGCGAATTCGGCGCGCGGGTGTGGGAGTATATGGATAGCGCCGTGACCCCTGCGCGCATATCGCAGGGGCAAGCCATGCTGCGCCAGCATGCCGCCCTTTTGGCCCGGATCGAGGCGCGCTTTGGCGTGCCCCCCGAAGTGGTGGTCGCCGTTTGGGGGCTAGAGACATCTTACGGCGCGGATCGGGGGCGGGTGCCAACATTGGCAACCCTTGCAACACTGGCCAAAGACGGGCGGCGCGGCGCGTTTTTTGAAGGGCAGTTGATAGATGCGCTGCGCATTGTGCAGGCCGGGGATATTCGGGCAGCGGATATGATCGGGTCTTGGGCGGGGGCGTTTGGGCATACGCAATTCATGCCCTCCAGCTATCTGGCCTATGCCGTGGATTTCACGGGCAACGGGCGGCGCGATTTATGGGGCAATGATCCGGCAGATGCTCTGGCCTCTGCGGCCAATTATCTGGCGCGGCGGGGTTGGGTGCGTGGCCAGCCTTGGGCGGTGGAAGTGGTTTTGCCCGAAGGGTTTGACCTGCGCCTGACAGGCGCGCAGCAAAACAGCGAGGCATGGGCGCGCGCGGGGCTGCGCGCGGCGGCGGGGGGCGGGCTGGCAAGCGGGCCATCGCGGCTGATCCTGCCGGGGGGCGCGCGGGGGCCTGCTTTTCTGGCCTATAACAATTACGATGTGATGAAAGAGTATAACATTTCAGACGCTTATGTTTTGGCGCTTGGGCATCTGTCTGACAGGCTGCGCGGGGCCGGGGCGCTGCGTGGGCAGTGGCCACGCAGCGACAGGGCGCTTGATCTGGCCGAGCGTATAGAGGTGCAGCGCCGCCTTGTGGCCTTGGGCTATGATACGGCGGGCATAGATGGCCGCCACGGCCCGGCCACAGTGGCGGCGGTGCAAGAATGGCAACGCGCGCAGGGCCTCGCACCAGATGGCTATATTAATGCCGATCTGCTGGCGCGGCTGCGGCGTTAGCGGGCTGGCGCGGCTGGCGGGGTGGCCCCTGATTGCCTGCCACTTGCGCGGCAGGATGCGCCGCGCCCCAGATTTTCGCGGCATCGCGCGCCAGCATCCGGGCTTCTGCCCGCGCAAGTGCGGCGCGCGCTGCGGCCAGATTGCCCTTGCTATCGCGCAGGCTGCGCTGCCACAGGCGCAGGGCGGAATGCGCGCTCCAGGGTAGGGCGGCACTGGCCAGCCAGTGCCGCAATTCGGGGGGCAGGCGGTCATAATGTGCCATCGGGCTTTGCCTGCGCCGCAGATGTGTTACCAGATTGCGCGCCATGATTTCAGGCCGCCTGCCCCTTGCCCCAGCGGGGAAACGGGTCTGGCAGTGTGGCCCATGCGTCTGGCGTGAAACGCTCTGTATCCATCATGCAGGTATCCAGCGCCGCAATCAGCGCCGCGCGATCCATATCCGCGCCGATAAAGACCAGTTCTTGCCGCCTGTCGCCCCAAGGCTCTTGCCAGTTCGCGCGCATTTTCGCCAAGGCCTCTGGATGGTCAGGCCAGCGTGCTTGCGGAATTGCGGCCCACCAGCCCCCCAAGGGCGCCACGCTGCACAAAGCCCCGGCAAGCGAGAATTCGGCCACCCAATTGGGGCGTGTGGCAATCCAGAAATGCCCTTTGGCGCGGATAACCCCCGGAAGCGGGCCATTCAGCAGGCCATGAATCCGCGCCGGGTGAAAGGGCCTGCGCGCCCGATAGACAAAGCTGGATATGCCATATTCTTCAGTCTCAGACATATGATCGGCAAAGCCATACAACTCTTTCGCCCAAAGCGGGTGTTCATGCGCGCGCTCGAAATCAAAAAGGCGGGTGTTGAAAATGCGGTCTGGGTCAACCTTGGAATGATCCGTCTCTATCAGCACGGCCGAAGGGTTGAGCGCCTTGATTATCTTGCGCGCGGCATCACGGCGCGCAGGCCCGGCATCGGTGATCTTGTTCAGCATAATCACATCGGCAAATTCAATCTGCTCTGTCAGCAAGGTAACAAGACTGCGGTCATCATCCTCGCCAAGGCTCTCGCCCCTGTCGGACAGGAAATCATGGCTGGAGAAATCTTTGAGCAGGTTGACCGCATCCACCACCGTGACCATTGTATCCAGCCGTGCGACATCCATCAGGCTCTCGCCGCCTTCATCGCGAAATTCAAAGGTGGCGGCCACGGGCAGGGGTTCTGCAATGCCGGTAGATTCGATCAGCAGGTAATCGAAACGCCCCTCGGCCGAGAGCCGGCGCACCTCTGCCAGCAGATCATCGCGCAGGGTGCAGCAGATGCAGCCATTGGACATCTCGACCAACTTTTCTTCGCCGCGTTTCAGATCTACGCCCGCGGCAACCAGATCGGCATCGATATTCACTTCGGACATATCATTGACAATCACAGCCACCCGGCGGCCCGCGCGATTGTTCAGAACATGATTGAGAAGTGTGGTTTTGCCTGCCCCCAGAAAACCGGAAAGCACCGTGACGGGCAGGCGATTATCGGGATTTTGCATCGGGCGCTCCTGTTATGTAATACTATAACATTTAACCAAGCGGCGATGTGCCCGCAAGCCCCAAATCGTCGTACCGTATAACGAAAAACGCGCCCCGATGGGGCGCGTTTGCGAGCAGGGTTCCTGCGCGGCACGCAGTGTGACGGATCGTTCAGGCTTTACCCTTGTAGATATCCACCAGCTTGGAGAGCATCGCCAAGGCCTCTTCCCGGTCGCGCTGAAAGCTGTTGCGCCCGATGATAGAGCCATTGCCACCACCGTCCCGAATGGCGCGGGCATCATCATAAACGCTATCGGCACCCTTTTTGGCCCCGCCCGAAAATACCACAATGCGCCGCCCATTGAAACTCGCCTGCATGCAATGTTTCACCCGTGCGGCCTGTGTGGCAATATCGATCTGCTTTTCCTCATAGACTTTCTTGGCCTCTGGCAGCATCAGATGATCGGTCGAGAGTTTGATCTTGATGATATGCGCGCCCAGAAGGGCCGCGATTTGCGCGGCATAGGCGGCCACATCAATCCCGGTTTCGCCGTCTTTGGTAATCGCCTCGCCGCGCGGATAAGACCAGATCACGGTTGCCACGCCTTTTGCCGCTGCCTCTTCGCGCATGGCAGAGATTTCTTCAAACATATCCAGCGCACAATCGCTGCCGGGATAGATGGTAAAGCCGATGGCCGCGCATCCAAGGCGCAGCGCATCATCGACAGAGGCGGTGATGGCCTGATTTTTGCCAGCCGTGTCCGACATCAGCGAATTGGCCGAATTCACTTTCAGGATGGTGGGGATCTGGCCAGCATAGGTATCTGCGCCCGCCTCTATCATGCCCAAGGGGGCGGCATAGGCGTTCAGCCCGGCATCCAACGCAAGCTGATAATGATAATGGGGGTCATAGGCGGCGGGATTGGCGGCAAAAGTGCGCGCCGGGCCATGTTCAAACCCCTGATCCACAGGCAGGATGATCATTTTGCCTGTGCCGCCAAGCTTGCCCTGCATCAACATGCGGCACAGATTGGCTTTCACTCCGGGGGCTTCGCCTTCGTAATTGGCAAGGATTTTCTGAACAATTCGTGTCGCGCGCATGGGCTGCTCCTGTCCGTTTGGGTTTGGGGCAGGGTTAATCCGGGCAATGCGGCAAAACAATGGGAATTTTCGGGCGAAAGCCCAATGCTGGCGCTAAACCATGTCAAATATCACGGATTATGTGCCCAAATCTGCGAGGGAATGGAGCGGGTGAAGGGAATCGAACCCTCGTATTCAGCTTGGGAAGCTGCTGCTCTACCATTGAGCTACACCCGCGATGATCCGCCCAATACCTTGCGCGGATCGTGGCGTCAAGCACCCCTCAGAAGGGGATTTCATCATCCATATCGGCGGGGCCAGCCGGAGAGGATTTGCCATACCCAGAGGAATAGCCCTGATCGCGGTCATAGCCGCCTGAGGATGGGGCAGGGGCGTTACCACCTTCGGGGCGTCCGCCCAGAAGTGTCAACTCGCTTCGATAGGGGCGCAGCACGATTTCGGTTGTATAGCGGTCTGCGCCAGACTGGTCTTGCCATTTGCGGGTTTCAAGCTGGCCTTCGATATAGACGGTCGATCCTTTGCGTAGATACTGTTCCGCAATCCGCACCAGCGGTTCAGCGAAAATCGCCACACTATGCCACTCTGTCTTTTCGCGGCTCTCGCCAGATGTCTTGTCGCGCCACCGCTCTGATGTGGCGATACGCAGATTGCAGACTTTGCCACCGTTGGGAAAGCTGCGCACTTCGGGGTCGCGCCCCAGATTGCCAATGAGAATGACCTTGTTAACCGATCCTGCCATAACGTCCCCTTTCCTGCTGGTGATGCGCTTGTCATCCAATTTCGCTGCAATCGCAATCAGTTTTCCGGGCATTGTCTGACAGGATGGTAAAGAAACCCTGAAGATACGCAAGCGCGCTGAAAAGCCCCTTGCGTGGCCAGACTGGTCAAGGGGCTTGAATCGGGCTATTGTAGCCGCTTGGGGTAGGATGCAGGGGCGATCATGCAAAAACAGGCGTTTTATCTGCTTGGTGCGGCGCTTGGGGTGTCTGTCAGTGCGGTGGGCGCGCAGGGGCTTAGCCTGTCGGGAAATTCCGGTGCGTCGCGGTTGGATACAGTGCGCATGGCCAGCCGTGTGCTGGATGGGCGGCTGTCAGAGCAATACTCTGCATCTGCGCGGTTTTTGCCAAATGCGGGCCAGCAGGCAGAGCCGGCAATTCCGCGCTATACGGGGCGCTATCAGGGCGAGTATCTGGAACTGGCCCGCGCCGCCGCGCGCCAGCACAATATCCCCGAAGACCTGTTCTTGCGTCTGGTCTATCAGGAAAGCCGCTGGAACCCGAATGCCATTTCCCACAAGGGCGCGATCGGACTGGCGCAGCTGATGCCCGGAACGGCCCAGATGCTGCGGGTTGATCCCACCGATCCGCGCCAAAACCTTGAAGGTGGCGCGCGCTATCTGCGTATGATGTATGACCGCTTTGGCAACTGGCGGCTGGCGCTGGCCGCCTATAATGCCGGGCCGGGGGCTGTGGAACAGCATGGCGGCATTCCCCCCTTCACCGAAACGCGGGATTATGTGCGTATCATTCTGGGGGCTGGATAGGTTTTCGGGCTTGCGGCTGCGGGCGCGGTTGCGCAAACTGCCGCAAAAACCGCACCCGGAGGCCAAATGCCCGCGCCACAGCTTGATCTAGATTTCGTTCGCGCCCAATTCCCCGCTTTTGCCGAACCCAGCTTGCGTGGGCGGGCGTTTTTTGAAAACGCGGGCGGGTCTTATACCTGCCGTCAGGTGATAGACAGGCTGACGCGCTATTATCACAGCCGCAAAGTGCAGCCCTACGGGGCCTATCCGGCCTCTCAGCTGGCCGGGGCAGAGATGGACGAGGCGCGCACGCGTCTTTCCGCTATGATGGGCGTGGAAGCAGACGAACTCAGCTTTGGCCCCTCGACCACGGCCAATACCTATGTTCTTGCCCATGCCTTTGGCGACTGGCTTTCGCCCGGTGATGCGATCATCGTGACAGATCAGGATCACGAGGCGAATTCGGGGCCGTGGCGGCGTCTGGCCGCGCGCGGCGTGGATGTGCGCGAATGGAAGCTTGATCCCCTGTCTGGCCATCTAGACCCCAAATCCCTTTGGGCGCTGATGGATGAGAAAGTGCGGCTGGTCTGTTTTCCCCATTGCTCCAACGTGGTGGGAGAGGTGAATGCGGTGGCCGACATTTGCGCGCAGTTGCGCGCGGCGGGGGTATATAGCTGCGTAGATGGTGTGTCTTACGCCCCCCATGGCCTGCCCGATGTGGCGGCATTGGGCGCAGATATCTACCTCTTTTCCGCCTATAAAACCTATGGCCCCCATCAAGGGCTTATGGTGATCCGGCGCGCCTTGGGCGAGGTGCTGCCCAATCAGGGGCATTATTTCAACGCCGATATCTTGTATAAGCGCTTCACCCCCGCCGGGCCTGACCATGCCCAGATAGCCGCTTGCGCGGGTATGGCCGATTATATTGATGCGCTGCATGCCCATCATTTCGGCACAAACGCGGCCGCCAGCCCGCTTGCGCGCAATGCGGCTGTGCATGATCTGATGCGCGCGCAGGAAACGGCACTGTTGCAACCCTTGCTGGATCATCTGGCGGGGCGCAATGATCTGCGCTTGCTTGGCCCGCGCGATGCCGCGCACCGCGCGCCGACTGTGGCGATAGCCCATGCCCGCGCGGGGGCTGATCTGGCCCGCGACTTGGCTCCGCATGGCATTATGGCGGGGGGCGGCAGTTTTTATGCCAACCGCGCGCTTCAAGGGCAGGGGGTTGATCCCGCCCATGGGGTGCTGCGGCTGTCTTTCGTGCATTATACCGCGCCCCAAGAGCTTGACCAATTGATCACCGCGCTAGATCGGGTGTTGTAACCAAACCCAAGGCCCGGAAATTGCAAGAAACATCCCCTATCCTGCTGTGGTTTCGCCGCGATCTGCGCTTGGCGGATCATCCTGCCCTGACGGCTGCTGCGGCCAGCGGGCGGCCTGTGATCCCGGTGTTTCTGTGTGATGAGGTGATAGAGGGTTTGGGCGCAGCGCCCAAATGGCGGTTTGGTTTGGGGCTGGACGCGTTTGGCGCAAGCCTGCAAGGCATGGGCACAAGGCTGGTTCTGCGCCGGGGCCGGGCGCTGGAGAGTTTGCAAAGCCTAATCCGGGAAACCGGGGCAGGTGCCGTGTGGTGGACGCGCCACTATGATCCCGACCAGCGCGAGCGCGATACGCAGATCAAATCCAGCCTGAAAGCATCCGGCATAGACGCGCGCAGCTTTCCCGGCCATCTGTTGTTCGAACCCAAAGATGTGGCCACAGGGCAGGGCAAGTTTTATCAGGTCTATACACCGTTCTGGCGCGCCGTGCAGGGGCGCGATATGGCCGCGCGCCTGCCCGCGCCAAAAGCCCTGCGCGCGCCAGAAATCTGGCCCGCAAGTGACAGGTTGGAAAGCTGGCAGATGGGCCATGCCATGCGCCAAGGGGCAGAGGTGGTGCGGCCCCATTTGCAGATTGGCGAAGCCGCAGCCGCGGCGCGGCTGGACACCTTCCTGAACAGCAAGATTGCGGGCTATGCGCGTGATCGTGACAGGCTGGATCTGGATGCAGGATCGGGCCTGTCGGAAAACCTGACCTATGGCGAAATCAGCCCGCTTGCGTTGTGGGACGCAGGCCAGCGCGCCTTGGAGATGGGCGCGGCAGGGGCAGAGACATTCCTCAAAGAAGTGGTGTGGCGCGAATTCGCCTATCATCTGGTATATCACACCCCCCATATCACGCAGCATAGCTGGCGCGCGGGGTGGGAGCATTTCCCATGGCAAGGCGAAAGCGCCGACAGTTTGCGCTGGAAACAGGGCCGCACCGGGATAGAGGTAATCGATGCCGCCATGCGTGAAATGTATGTGACCGGGCGCATGCATAACCGCGCGCGGATGCTGGTGGGCAGCTATCTGACCAAGCACATGCTGACAGATTGGCGCGTGGGGCTGAACTGGTTTGCCGAATGTCTGATAGATTGGGATCCTGCCGCCAATGCGATGGGCTGGCAATGGGTTGCAGGCTCTGGCCCCGATGCGGCCCCTTATTTCCGCATTTTCAACCCCGATACCCAGGCCCAGAAATTCGACCCGTTGCGCGCCTACCGCCGGGCATGGGTGGCAGAGCTGTCGCCCAACCCGCCGGAAACCGCCTTGCAGTTTTTCAAAGCCTGCCCAAAACGCTGGCAACTTGCACCGGGGCTGCGCTATCCTTCACCAATGGTGGGGCTGGCAGAGGGGCGCGACCGCGCGCTTGCAGCCTATCAAACACAAAGAACAAAGGCTGAGACAGCCATGACAGGGACAGACCAACGATGACGGATTTCGCGCTCACCTCGCCGCCGATGGGCGATGCGATTACATCCCTTTCCGGGCAGCAGGGATTGCCGCGCTATTTTGCCCAAGCTTTCGGGCGGGCAGAGCGGTTGAACAAGGGGCGGCTGGATGTGGTGTTGCCAGATGGGCGGCGTTTTCGCGCCCAAGGGGCGGAGCCGGGGCATGTGGCGCAATTGCATGTGCATGACGCCGATCTTTTCGCCCGCCTGATCCGCGAGGGTGATGTTGGCTTTGCCGAAAGCTATATGGATGGCGGCTGGTCAACGCCCGATCTGCAAGCGTTTATGGATCTGGTGAATGACGATAACCCCTCTGTCTATGACGAGGCCGTGGGTATGCGCCTTGTGCGCGCGCTGGAACAGCTGCGCCATTGGCTGCGCGCCAATTCCAAAGCACAGGCGCGCAAGAATATCTCTTATCACTATGATCTGGGCAATGATTTCTACAGCCTCTGGCTGGATGAAAGCATGACCTATTCCTCTGCCATTTTCACCACCGGGCAGGAAAGCCTTGAGGCCGCGCAAGAGGCCAAATATGCCGCGATGGTGGATCGCATGGGGGTGAAACCGGGCGATCATGTGCTGGAAATTGGCTGCGGCTGGGGCGGATTTGCCGAATATGCCGCCGCCAAGCGAGGGTTGAAGGTTACGGGCCTGACCATCTCTCAGGCGCAGCATGATTACGCCGTCGCGCGCATGGCGCGGCAGGGCCTGTCGGGGCAAGTGGAGATCCGCATGCAGGATTACCGCGATACCCGCGGCGAATTTGATGGCATCGCCTCTATCGAGATGTTTGAAGCGGTGGGTGAAAAATACTGGCCGCGTTATTTCCGGGCTGTCTGCGACAGGTTGAAGCCGGGCGCACAAGCGGTAATCCAGATTATCATGGTTCCCGATGAGCGCTTTAACTTCTACCGGAAACATGTTGATTTCATACAGAAATACATTTTTCCTGGCGGCATGCTGGGCGCGCCTTCCCCCGTGCGGCGGGTGGCAGAGGCGGAGGGGCTGCGCTTTGTGGCAACCCATGATTTTGGCCAAAGCTATAGCGAAACTCTGCGCCGCTGGAATACCAGTTTTCAAGAAATGTGGCCCCAGATTGCCGCGATGGGCTATGATATGCGGTTCAAACGCATGTGGGAATTTTACCTGACATCCTGCGCCGGTGCTTTCAAGGCAGGCAGTTGCGATGTAACGCAGCTTGTCTTGCGGCGTCCTTAGCCGCAGCGAGGCCATGAACGCGGTCATGATTGCATGATATCTGGCCTTGCGCTAGTCTGATTGCATTGAAGTTGCATCAGGTTATTCATGCCAACAATTACCCGCTTGGCCGCAATGGTGCTTTTTGCGCTTGCGGCCTATGCCCTGACAGAACTTTATTACGCAGAGCATGCGCTGGCGCGTCGGTCTCAGTCTGGCAGCTATATCATGACTGTTTTTGCATCTTTGGTCGGCTGGCGGCTGGTGGGGCCGCAGATTGACGGCTCTGTGCTGCGCGCCTTTGGGCAGGTTTTTCAAGGGATGGGCAGCACATTGTTTTTTGCGCTGTCATTTTCGGGGCTTATGGCGATTTTCACCAATCCCGCGCATCGGCGCTTCAATTCGTTGGAACAGGCGGCAAAGCTCCTGTCGCAAGAGATGTGGGAACATTTTGAACGGCTTTTTACAACCGCATTTGCCCTGCGCCTGTTGGAAACAGGCGCTTTGGTGGCATTGCTTCTCGTTATGGTCTTTCGGCTTGCAGAGGCGCGGAGACTGGCGCGTTAGGGCCTTGATGCGCGCCATCTGGCCCAAGCCTCTGGCGTATCCAGATCAACCAATGCGCGTTCATCTTCCAGTTGGTGCAAGCGCGGGGGGTGGGATTTGAACATATTGCGCGCGCCGGCATCCCCGCACAAGGCTTTGATTTGGGCGAAACACGCTTGAGGCAGGATCACGGGGTGGCCCGGCACTTGCGCGGGGGTGCAGGCGCGCAAAGGGTGCTCCGGCATTTGTGCCTGTGCGGCCATCAGCGCGCTCATATCCTTGGCTGTGATTTCGGGCATATCGGGCAGGGCGATCATTAGGGCCGTTGCACCAATGCCTTCGGCCCAAACTGCGCCCGCGCGCAAAGATGCGGCCATGCCTTCCGCCGCATTTGGCACTGGCACGATCTCCAATTCCAACCCGGCCAAAGCCTGTTTTCGTGCGGTATCATCAGGCCGCAGGGTTACGGCCAGATCTGCCCCTGTTTGCAGCGCGCGCAAGGCCACAAGGCGCAGAAGTGGGACATCATCCACCAGTTGCAACAGCTTGTCCGCCCCGCCCATTCTGGCAGATGCCCCCGCGGCGGGCAGAACAATTGCGCAACCGGGCATCTCAGCGTTCCGGGATCAGCCCTTTGGGGGCAAAGCGCAGCATCAGCAACAGCGCAACGCCCATTGTCAACAGCCGCATATAGGCCGCTGAATCCAGCAGGTGTTGTTTCAGGCCAGACCCATCGGCCATGCCAGAGGTGACAAGTTCCATGAACCAGCGCCCCGCCGGTTCCACCTGCACCCAGAGAAACCAGATCACAAAAGCGCCCAGCACAGACCCCCAGTTATTGCCAGAGCCGCCCACAATCACCATGACCCAGATCAGGAAGGTAAAGCGCAATGGCTCGTAGCTGCCGGGCGTTAGCTGGCCATCCATGGAAACCATCATCGCACCCGCCAAACCACATACGGCAGAGCCAAGAATGAAGATGTTCAAATGCCGCTTTGTCACATCCTTGCCCATGGCGCGGGCCGAAACCTCATTATCGCGGATTGCGCGCATCATCCGCCCCCAAGGTGAATTCAGCGCGCGTTCGGCCAGCCAGATCAGCACCGCCAGCACTGTCAGAAACAGCGCCGAATAGCCAAGGCCCGAAACCACAGTTGCGGTTTGCGACACAGACCAACCCAGCGTTTCGGCCAATGATTGAATCCATGGCAGCGGTTGCAGATCAATCGGGCGGGTGACAGGGCGTTCAATGCCTGTGACATTGTTTACCCCGCGTGCAAGCCAGCGTTCATGCTTAAGCGCTGCAATCACAATTTCAGAGATGCCCAGGGTTGCAATCGCCAGATAGTCCGAACGCAACCCAAGCGAGACCTTGCCCACCAGCCAAGCCACGCCCGCCGCAAACACAGCGCCGACCGGCCATGCCAGAATGACAGGCAGGCCCGCACCGCCAAGATACCCCTCAGAGGCGGGGTTCACAGCCTGAACCGCTTCTTTTGCAGGGCCAAAGACATAGGATGTCAGAAAATACCCCAGCACCAAGACGCCAAAAATGGCAGCCCCGCGCAGTTTGCCCGGTTGCATGCGCTTGTAGACGATAACAGCCGCCAGAATGCTGGCCACGCCCAGCATAAGCCCCAGCAAAATCCCAAGCCCGCCAGCCGCCCATGCCTCTGGCACAGGGGGTTGGGCCACCAGCACCACCGCAAGCCCGCCCACGGCCGTAAAGCCCATGATCCCGACATTGAACAGGCCGGCATAGCCCCATTGCATATTCACACCCAAAGCCATGATGGCGGAAATCAGGCTCATATTCAGGATGGTGACAGCCAGTTGCGGGCTTTGGAACATGGCCACCATGCCCAGCACAGCCGCCATGCCCGCAAAAAGGCCAAGGTCGCGCGCAGTCAGGCTCATAGCACTTTCCCCTTGAAAATACCGGTCGGTCGGAACAGCAGCACAATAACCAGAATGGCAAAGGTGACGGCGAATTTATAATCCACCGGCAAAAGCTGCATCATGGAATCCGGCTCCATGCCCTCTGGCATCAGATAGGCAAAGACGCGCCGCCACGCATAGGTGATCCCCATCTCTGCAAAGGCCACGACATAGGCGCCCACAATCGCCCCGATGGGCGATCCAAGCCCGCCCAGAATGGCTGCCGCGAACATGGGCAGCAGAAGCTGGAAATAGTTGAACGGACGAAAGCCCTTATCAAGCCCGAAAAGCGTTCCTGCCAGCACAAGCAGGATTGCCGTGATCACCCATGTAATCACAACCACGCGTTCTGGGTTGATGCCGGATAACAGCGCCAGATCTTCGTTATCCGAATAGGCGCGCATGGATTTGCCCGCGCGTGTGCGGTTCAGAAACCAGAATAGCGCGACCATGACAATCAGGGCTGTGGTGATTGTCAGCGCCTGCGCCGAACGTAGCGCCATGCCTTCATCAAGCCCTGTCACATCGCGGAACTGGCGCACCGTGAAGATAAAGCGCTCGCCATCCTCGAACCGGGTTTCACCCACACCCATGAACAGGCGTGTAATCCCGTTGGTCACAAACATTACCCCAAGCGAGGCCATGACGAAAATCATGGGCTTGGCTTTCACCCGCCGGTAATAGCGGTACACCAGCCTGTCTGCGGCCAGCAGATAGGCGATCATCACCAACAGCCCAAACGGCAAAGCCAGAAGGGCGGTGGGCAATGGCGCTATGCCAACCCCGCGCGCCTGCAAAAACCATGTACCCCCGATCACAGCCGCCGTGCCCAGCGCCATGGTATCGCCATGCGCAAAATGGGCAAAGCGCAGGATGGAATAGATCAGCGTGATCCCCAGCGCGCCAAGCGCCAACTGGCTGCCATAGGCAAAAGCCGGGATAAGCATAAAATTGGACAGGCTGACCAATGCGTTAAGCGGTTCCATCTCTCAGCCCCCCAAAAAGCTTTTGCGCACTTCGGGATCGGCCAAAAGCGCCTGCCCGGTATCGGTAAACCGATTTGCACCTTGCACCAACACATAGCCCTTATCGGCAATCTCCAAAGCCTGCCGCGCGTTTTGTTCCACCATCAGAATGGAAATACCTGTGCGGGCGATTTCAATAATGCGGTCAAACAGTTCATCCATCACAATCGGGCTAACCCCGGCTGTGGGTTCATCCAGCATCAGAACCGAAGGCTTTGTCATCAGCGCGCGGCCTACGGCAACTTGCTGGCGCTGCCCGCCAGATAGCTCTCCCGCTGCCTGCCGCCGTTTGTCGCGCAGGATGGGAAAGAGGGTGTAAATCTGCTCTATCGTTTCGCGATACTCATCGCGGCGGATGAACGCGCCCATTTCCAGATTTTCTTCAACAGTCATAGAGGGGAAGATATTGTTGGTCTGGGGCACAAAGCCCATACCTTTGGACACGCGCGCTTGCGGGGTAAGCATGCTGATATCTTCGCCATTCAGCCGCACCGCGCCCTTGCGCAGCTTCAGCATTCCAAAAACCGCTTTCATCGCGGTGGATTTGCCTGCGCCATTGGGGCCAACAATCACCGCGATCTGGCCCTTTTCAACCGCAATTGTGCAGTCGTGCAAAATATCAGCACCACCATAGCCGCCAGTCATGGCATCACCAATCAGGAATGGTTCGGTCATCATCACCCCTCCTGCGGGCGGATAAGATCTGCCAGATCGCGCATCATCGGGGAAACTCCGTCAAGGCTGGTGGCTATTTCAGAATCGAGAGAGAGAACCAAACGCTCTGCACCCGTGCGGGCCTCGTCTTTCTGAGCCGCAATCATGGTCACAAAAACCATCGGCTCATCTTCTGGCAGTTCAAGCCGGGTGGTCAGGGTGGCGAATTGCGCATGGGCGGTGTCGAATGTCGCGCGCGCGAGTGTTTTTGGCGCATCCATCCCCTCATTGCGCGATTGCGCGGCAAAAAGCTCTGCCAGTTCGTCCAGACTGGACGGGAAAGGCTGGGCTGCGTTGATCTCTTCTGTAGCGGCAGTGATTTCCAGCCAGAAACCGTCCATCTCCAATGCAACGCCGCCGCTGAATTCCATCACCTCTGCCTCAGACCATGCACTGCCCTGTGCACAAAGTGCGAAATCTGCGGGCAGGGGGATGCAGCCCTCTGTCTGTGCATTGGCAAATTGTGCAGGCAGCGCCGCCACCATAGCCACCGCCCCACATAGGCTTCGCAGCAGATCAGACATGGCCTACCTCTTGCTTGACCTTGTTTTTCAGACCAGTGCCCAGATACGCCTCTATCACCTGGTCATTGGCCTTGATCTCATCCAGCGTACCCTGTGCCAGAACGCGGCCCTCTGCCATACAGATCACGGGGTCACAGATGCGGCCTATGAAATCCATGTCATGTTCAATGACCACAAAAGTATAGCCCTGTTCCTTGTTCAGCCGCACAATGGCATCGGCGATTGTGTTCAGCAGGGTGCGGTTCACGCCTGCGCCCACCTCGTCCAGAAAGACGATGCGGGCGTTTGTCATCATGGTGCGGCCCAGTTCCAGCAGCTTTTTCTGGCCGCCCGAAATCTGCCCTGCCTTTTCATTTGCGATATGACTGATTGTCAGAAATTCCAGCACTTCGTCGGCGCGGGCGCGGATGCGCGCCTCTTCCTCGCGCACGCGGGCGTTGTGAAACCATGCCGACCACAGGTTTTCGCCCGATTGCCCCGGCGGAACCATCATCAGGTTCTCGCGCACCGTCATGGAATGAAATTCATGTGCGATCTGAAAGGTGCGCAGCAACCCTTTGTCAAACAGCTTGTGCGGGGGAAGGCCGGTAATATCCTCTCCCTCCATCAGCACGCGCCCAGAGGTGGGGGGCAGAACGCCTGCTATCACGTTGAACAGCGTGGTCTTGCCTGCACCATTCGGGCCGATCAAGCCAGTGATAGAGCCTTTCTCGATCTCCAACGAGGCCCCATCGACCGCGTGAAAGCCGCCGAAATGCTTGTGCAAATTTTCTACACGGATCATGGCCAATTCATGTCTCCTTGTTTTCAGCAGCGCAAGAGCCTGTCGCTTGTCAGAAAACGGCCCGGAGTCAGCGCCTCCGGGCCGGCAAGGGGTGTTAAGCCCCCGGTGTCATCGGTGTTAGTGGAACTTGACGGTCACGAATTCGCCATTTTCCACCACATATTCACGGTAGAACCCGGCAGCCTCGCCCGGCCCGACCAGCGTAACGTTGGTTGCGCCCTCGTAGTTGATTTCACCACCATTCGCGAGGATTTCCAGACCCTTGGCCAGTTCACCCGGCAAGATTGGCTCGCCAGGCTCGTTCGCCACATTCAAGATGTTAGCGGCAATGCCAGCAGGTGTTGCTTCACCGGCGGCTTGGGCTGCCAGTGCCAGAAGGGCCGCAGCATCATAGCTTTCGCGGGTATAGCTGGACTGGCCCTGAACGCCCGCAGCTTCTGCCATTGCGTGGAACAGGTCTGCACCTTCGCCAGCGGCCCAAGGAATTGTGCCCACAGTGCCTTCCAGCGCGTCGCCCACATTCGCGATCAACTCATCGCCGAACATGCCGTCGCCCATGAAGAAATTCTCAAAGGCGCCCAGTTCATAGGCTGTGCGGATCATGGAGCCGCCGCCATCGACATAGCCCAGCACGACCAGCGCCTCGCCACCGGCAGAGGCCAGCTGGCCCACTTCGGCAGAGTAATCGCCACGCGCTTCTTCATGCGCCACTTTCGAGGTGATTGATCCGCCCATTTCAATAAAGGCGGCTTCAAACGCATTGGCAAAGCCTGCGCCGTAATCATTGTTGGTATAGGTCAATGCTACCTGGGAGAAGCCGCGCTCTTTCACGATACCAGCCAGAACAGCACCCTGACGCGCATCAGACGGGGCTGTGCGGTAGAAAAGGCCGTTTGATTCTGTTGTTGTGAAAGCGGGCGAAGTTGCCGAAGGTGAAATCATCGGAATACCTGCCGACATGGCCACGTTTTGCAAAACGGCCATCGTCACGCCAGAGCAATCCGCACCCATGATGGCCACAACCCCATCAGAAGAGATCATGCGCTCTGCGGCAGCTTGAGCGGCAGAAGAATCCACGCAGGTTGAATCCGCGCGAACGGGGGTGATTGTCTCGCCACCCAGAAACAGGCCGCTTTCGCTGATTTCGCGAAATGCCATTTCTGCACCATCCGCCATGTGCGGGGTGATGGATTCAATCGGGCCAGTAAAGCCCAGCAAAACGCCCATCTTCACTTCGCCAGCCGCCATGCCTGCGGAAAGGGCCAGCGCGGTGCTGGCAAGAAGAAGCTTTTTCATAAGAAGTCTCCCACAAGTTTGTTATCTCCTGATACGCATGCCATGCATGCGCATCCGGCGGTTTAAACCGCCTTGCCCACTTGCCTAGCATGGGGCTTTGGCAAGGGAAAGATTTTTCGAACACCGCAAACTGTCACGCTGAAAGGCATATAGGATTCCGGGCAGTTGCCAAAGTTCTGGGCGCTATTCCAGCTCGATCGTGCCGGGCGGTTTGCTGGTGCAATCATAGAACACCCGGTTCACCCCGCGCACTTCATTGATGATCCGCGTGGCGGTTTCGCCAAGGAAATCATGGGTGAACGGATAATAATCCGCGGTCATCCCGTCCACCGATGTCACGGCGCGCAAGGCAAGGGCAAAATCATAGGTGCGGCCGTCGCCCATCACACCCACGGTGCGCATGGGCAGGATTGCGGCAAAGGCCTGCCAGATGTCATCATACAGGCCATGCTTGCGGATCTGGTCGATATAGACAGCATCGGCACGGCGCAGGATATCCAGCTTCTCGCGCGTGATCTCTCCGGGGCAGCGAATGGCCAGACCGGGGCCGGGGAAGGGGTGGCGGCCAATAAATTTGTCCGGCAGGCCCAGTTCACGCCCCAAAGCGCGCACTTCATCCTTGAAGAGTTCGCGCAAAGGCTCGACCAGCTTCAGCCCCATCTTTTCGGGCAATCCGCCGACATTATGGTGCGATTTGATCGTCACTGATGGCCCGCCCGAAAAGCTGACGGATTCAATCACATCCGGGTAAAGCGTGCCTTGGGCCAGAAACTCTGCCCCTTCAATCTGATTGGCGTATTTCTGGAACACATCAATGAACAATCGCCCAATGATCTTGCGCTTTGTTTCCGGGTCGGAAACCCCTTCCAACTCGCCAAGAAAGAGATCGGATTCATCGGCATGGATAAGCGGGATATTATATGTGTCGCGGAACATAGAGACGACTTCTTCCGCCTCGTTCAGCCGCAATAGCCCATGATCCACGAAAACGCAGGTCAGCTGGTCGCCAATCGCCTCATGAATCAACACGGCCGCGACAGAGGAATCCACCCCCCCCGACAAGCCACAGATCACCTGTTTGTCACCCACCTGCGCGCGGATTTTGGCAATTGCCTCTTCGCGGTAAGCGCCCATTGTCCAATCGCCAGTGAAACCCGCAAGACGCAGGAAATTGCCCAGCATCTGCGCCCCTTGGGGCGTGTGGTGGACTTCGGGGTGGAATTGCACCGCATAGAAGCGGCGCGCATGATCGGCCACAATCGCAAAGGGTGCGTTGGGCGAGGTGGCAATCACCTCAAAGCCCGGTGCCAGATCGGTCACGCGGTCGCCATGGCTCATCCAGACTTGTTCGCGCCCGGCCTCGAACAGCCCCGCGAATATCCCGTCAGAGATATGGCCTGCCGCAGGTTCCACATAGGCGCGGCCAAATTCCGCATGGTGGCCTGATTCGACCCGCCCACCAAGCTGCGCCATCATCACCTGTTGGCCGTAGCAGATGCCAAATAGCGGCACGCCCATCTCAAACAGGTAATCCGGCGCGCGGGGGCTGCCCGGTTGCGGCACAGAGCCGGGGCCGCCCGACAGGATAACCGCCTTGGGCTTGCGTGCCTTCAGAAATGCCGTATCCACATTCTGAAATGGGTGAATTTCGCAATAAACCCGGCTTTCGCGCAAACGCCGCGCAATAAGCTGGGTGACTTGCGATCCGAAGTCGATGATAAGGCAGAAATCATGCTGTGTCATGGCGCATCGCTTATGCCAAAGGCGGCGGTCAGGCAAGGGTTCACGCGCAAGAGAGGATCTGCAAATCGGCCACATTCGTGCCCGTGCCGCCTGTGATCAGCAAATCCCCGGCCAGTGAAAGGGCGCGGTGGCTGTCATTATTGGCCAAAAGCGCGCGCGGATCGCCGCCGGCCGCACGAATGCGCGCGCAGGTTGCGCCATCAACTACCGCGCCGGCGGCCTCTGTGGGGCCATCGCGGCCATCGGTTCCGCCAGAGAGAAAGCGCCAATCCGCCCGCCCTTCCAAGGCCAGCGCAAGGCGCAAGGCAAGTTCCTGATTGCGCCCGCCCAGCCCGGTGCCGCGCAGCGTGACTGTGGTTTCCCCGCCCATGATATGCAGGCCGGGCCGGGTTTGGGCCAAATCGGCAAGGGTTTGGGCTGCCGCGCCCACATCGCCCACAAGCGGCTTATCCATGCGCAGCGCCTCCGGCCGCGCCTGCGCCATCGCGCCAACAGAGCGCGCGTTAGACCCAATCAGCCGGTTTTCGGCGGCGGGCAGATCGTGCCCGCTATCGGGGCGCAAAAGTGCCTCTCGTGCGGGGTTTGGCAACCGCGCCCACAGCCCGCGGGCGCGCAAATCGGCCACCACATCCGCGCGCGCCGCGATTGGCGCCACCGTGGGGCCGGATGCAATGGCGCGCAGATCATCGCCAATCACATCCGAGAGAATCAGCGCTGTCACCGGGGCAGGGGCGGCGGTGCGTAACAGCCCGCCTCCTTTCAGCCGTGACAGGTGCTGGCGCACGGCATTCATCGCCACGATATCCAGCCCCGCGCCCAACAAAATCTCGCTGACATGTGCCTTGTCTGCCAGCGACAGCCCCGCCACAGGCGCAACAATCAGCGCAGAGCCGCCGCCAGAGACAAGCACCAGAACCCTGTCATCTGGCCCGGCCTGCGCAAGCAGCGCCTCTGCCGCTTGGCCTGCGCGCAGGCTTTCGGCATCTGGCACGGGATGGCCCGCCGCAATCAGCTCTGCGCCCGGAACTTCCATGGCGTTTTCACGGTTTGTGACCACAAGCGCACCAGCAGGTGTAGGAATAAGCGGCAGCGCGGCCTTTGCCATTGTGCAGGCCGCTTTGCCAAAGGCCAGCAGGAACATCCTGTCGCATGGGGCAAGGGGCCGGGTGCGGAGGTTTTCTTGCACGGCCGCGAACGGGTCTGCGGCCTGCACACCGATCTGGAATAGAGCAATCATGTCTTCGCGTGTCAGTGGCATTTGCCTCGCCTTTCCAGCCGGATTTGGGGCTTTTCTGTGCCATGCAAGCGCCAAGTTGACAATGGCGCGGCCTGCCTGCGCTTGATATAGAGCGCAGGAAAGTTTGATGCACTTACAAGGAAAGGAATATCCATGTTCGATCTGACAGGGAAATGCGCGCTGATAACCGGGGCCTCTGGCGGGATCGGGGCAGAGATTGCACGCGCGCTGCATGGGGCAGGGGCCACAATCGCCATTTCCGGCACGCGCGAGGCCCCTTTGGAAGCGCTGGCCGCAGAACTGGGCGCGCGCGTTCATATTCTGCCCTGCAACCTGTCAGACCCACAGGCCGTAGAGGCCCTGCCAAAAGCGGCCAGTGATGCCATGGGGGCCTTGGATATTCTGGTCAATAACGCCGGCATCACCCGCGATACGCTGATGATGCGCATGTCAGACGAGCAGTGGTCGCAAGTGCTGGATGTGAACCTGACCGCCGCCATGCGCCTGATGCGCGCCAGCCTGCGCGGCATGATGAAAGCGCGTTGGGGGCGGATTATCAACATCTCCTCTATCGTTGGGGCAACGGGCAATCCGGGGCAGGGCAATTATGTGGCGGCCAAGGCGGGGCTTGTGGGCCTGTCAAAGGCGCTGGCGCAAGAAGTGGCGTCTCGCGGGATAACGGTGAATTGCGTGGCCCCCGGCTTTATCGCCACCCCCATGACAGAGGCGCTGAGCGAGGCCCAGCAAGAGGCGATCAATCAACGCATTCCCGCAAGCCGCATGGGCACCCCCGCAGAGATTGCGGCGGGTGTGCTGTATCTTGCCAGCCCAGAGGCAGGCTATGTTACCGGGGCGGTGCTGCATATCAATGGCGGCATGGCAATGGTCTAAGCGTGCGCGAATCCATTTGAGGCGCGCGAGGGCTGTGCTATAGCCTTGGCGTGCGGCAACGGACAACAGGCTTGACCTGAAGCGCCTTAGGCCCTATTGGCCGCGCAACATGCCGAATTCACGGCGGTGAACGAGGGATTTCAAGGCCGGAACCCGGCAAAACCTAAGGGGAAGAACATGAGCGATATCGCTGATCGTGTGAAGAAGATCGTGGTCGAGCATCTGGGCGTCGATGAAGGCAAGATCACTGAAGGCGCGTCCTTCATTGATGATCTGGGCGCAGACAGCCTGGACACTGTTGAATTGGTGATGGCTTTTGAAGAAGAGTTCGGGATCGAGATCCCGGATGATGCCGCCGAGAATATTCAGACTTTTGGCGATGCAGTAAAATTCATCTCCGAAGCTGCCTGATCCCTTTCGGAAACAGGGTTTTAAAAACGCCACCTGCTTTGCGGGTGGCGTTTTTCATTGCAGAATCAATATCACAACTGTTTGGGGCGGCGCTGATGCTCTTGGCGCGCCAGCCGCGAAGGCGTAGAAGAAAATTCCAAGATTGAAGGATAAGCCCGTGCTCGATTCCGCTTTGCGCATTACCCAGAACATTGCCACCGAAATTCAGGCGCGGCCCGCACAGGTGGCCAGCGCAATCACGCTTCTGGATGAAGGCGCGACAGTGCCCTTTATCGCGCGCTACCGCAAAGAGGTGACAGGGGGCTTGGATGACACGCAATTGCGCCTGCTTGCCGACAGGCTGGGCTATTTGCGCGAATTGGAAGCGCGGCGCAAAGTGATCCTCGAATCAATCGCGGCGCAAGACAAGCTGACAGATAGTTTGGCGCGCGATATCGCACGCGCCGAAACCAAGGCCGCGCTGGAAGATATCTATCTGCCCTATAAGCCCAAACGCCGCACCAAGGCGATGATTGCGCGCGAAAACGGGTTGGAACCTTTGCTGCGCGCGATTCTCGACAATCGCGCGACTGCGCCAGAGGCTTTGGCAGAGCGCTATATCTGCGAAGCTGTCCCAACCGTAAAAGCGGCGCTGGATGGCGCGCGCGATATTCTGACAGAGGAATTGAGCGAGAATGCCGCCCTTCTGGGCAAGCTGCGCGGCTTCTTGCGCGACAATGGCCTGATTGCCGCGCGCGTTTTGCCGGGCAAAGAGGGCGAGGGTGCGAAATTCTCTGATTATTTTGACCATACCGAGGCTTTGGCTAAAATCCCGTCACACAGGGCCTTGGCCATTTTGCGCGCAGCCAAGGAAGAGATTGTCACCATCGATATCGGCCCAGACCCGGAAACAGGGCTGCCACGGGTGCAAGACATGATCGCGGCGGAAATCGGTATTCGCGGCACAGGGCCGGGGGATGCCTGGCTGCGCAAGGCGGCGGAATGGACATGGCGTGTAAAACTAAGCCTGTCGATGTATTCTGATCTGATGGCCGAATTGCGCGCCCGCGCGCATGAAGATGCAATCGCGGTTTTTGCCCGCAACCTGAAGGATTTGTTGCTGGCCGCACCGGCCGGGCCAAAAGTGACAATCGGGCTTGATCCGGGCATTCGCACCGGGGTGAAATTGGCGCTGGTAGATGCGACAGGCAAGGTTCTGGCGACAGATACGCTATACCCGTTCCAGCCGCGCAATGATCTGCGCGGCGCACAAGCGCGTCTGCTGGAGGTGATCCGCCAGCACGGGGTGGAACTGATCGCCATCGGCAATGGCACGGCCAGCCGCGAGACACAGGCCATGGTAACTGACGCGCTGAAGCTGCTGCCCCAAGGTGTTGCGCGGCCCACAAGCGTGATCGTGTCAGAGGCGGGGGCCTCGGTGTATTCGGCCTCGGAGCTGGCGGCGCGCGAATTCCCCGATCTGGATGTCTCGTTGCGGGGGGCTGTTTCCATCGCGCGGCGGCTGCAAGACCCTTTGGCCGAATTGGTGAAAATCACGCCCCAATCCATCGGCGTGGGCCAGTATCAGCATGATGTGGATCAGCGCCGCCTGACACAGGCGCTTGACGGCGTGGTGGAAGATGCGGTGAATGCGGTTGGGGTGGAGTTGAACATCGCCTCTGCGCCCTTGCTGGCGCGTGTGGCAGGGCTTGGGGCATCGCTTGCGCAAGCCATTGTCGCCCATCGTGACGCGCATGGCGCGTTCGCCAATCGCAAGGCGCTGCTGAAAGTGGCCGGGCTTGGCCCCAAGGCGTTTGAACAATGCGCAGGGTTTTTGCGCTTGCGCGACAGTTCCGAGCCGCTGGACGCCACATCGGTTCACCCCGAAGCTTACGGCGTGGCCCGCAAGATCGTGGCCGCCTGCGGGCGCGATATTCGCGCCATCATGGGCGCGCCAGACGCGCTGCGCGGCCTGCGCGCCGAAGATTTCGTGGCCGAGAATTTCGGCCTGCCCACGGTGCGCGATATTTTCGCCGAACTGGAAAAACCGGGCCGCGATCCGCGCCCCAGTTTCGTGACAGCGCGGTTTGCCGATGGCGTGGATGATATCCGCGATCTGCGCCCCGGCATGCTGCTGGAAGGCACTGTTACCAATGTTGCGGCCTTTGGCGCCTTCGTGGATATCGGGGTGCATCAGGACGGGTTGGTGCATGTCAGCCAACTGGCCGATCGTTTCGTGAAAGACCCGCATGAGGTGGTCAAGGCGGGCGATGTGGTGAAAGTGCGGGTGACAGAGGTGGATGTGGCACGCAAACGTATTGGCCTGAGCATGCGCAAAGATGGCGCGGCCCCAGAACCGCGCGGGCAAGAGGCGCGCGCAAAACCTGCACAAACGGGCCGCCCCGCCAAAACCCAGGCCGCTCCGTCAAAGCCCGGCAGCGATCAGGGCGCTTTGGGCGCGGCCCTGTTGCAAGCCATGCGCAAAACCTGAAAAAAGCCCCGTCTGTTGCGGCAGGCGGGGTTTTTGCCCTTAGCCCAGTGGAACAATCTGGCCCCAAAGGTCATATTCGCCGGTCTCATCCACCACGACACTGACGATATCGCCGGGCGCAAGCCCCTCTGTGCCCGAATCGATAAACAGATTTCCGTCAATCTCTGGCGCATCGGCCTTGGTGCGGCAGGTGGCAACGCCATCGGCGTCAATCTCATCCACGATCACCTCCAGCCGCTTCCCAAGTTTGGCGGCAAGCTTCGCCTCGGAAATTGCCTGCGCCTTTTCCATGAAGCGCTCCCAGCGTTCGGCCTTTACCGCATCGGGCACATGGTCTGGCAGCGCGTTTGACCGTGCGCCTTTCACGTTTTCATATTGAAAACAGCCCACGCGATCCAATTGTGCTTCATCCAGCCAATCCAGCAAATGCTGGAACTCCGCCTCTGTTTCGCCGGGATAGCCCACGATGAAGGTAGAGCGCAGGGTGATGTCCGGGCAAATGCTGCGCCATTCGGCAATGCGCTCCAACGTTTTTTCGCCCGCCGCCGGGCGGGCCATGCGGCGCAGCGTTTCGGGGTGGGAATGCTGAAACGGGATATCCAGATAGGGCAGCACCAGCCCTTCGGCCATCAGCGGGATAATCTCGCGCACATGGGGGTAGGGATAGACATAATGCAGCCGCACCCAGGCGCCCAGCGTGCCAAGATCACGCGCCAGATCGGTGATATGGGCGCGGTGGCCCTTGTCGGTTGCGTGTTTGATATCCACACCGTAAGCGGATGTATCCTGACTGATCACCAGCAATTCGCGCACGCCCGCCGCGACCAGCTTTTCCGCCTCGCGCATCACCGCATGGGCGGGCCGCGATACCAGCCGCCCGCGCATATCGGGGATAATGCAAAACTTGCACTTATGGTTGCAACCCTCAGAAATCTTTAGATAACTGTAATGGCGCGGCGTCAGGCTTACGCCCGTGGCGGGCAAAAGATCAATAAACGGATCGGGCGCGGGGGGCACGGCTTTGTGCACAGCATCCAGCACTTGTTCATATTGGTGCGGGCCTGTTACGGCCAACACCTTGGGATGAGCGCCTGTGATATACTCTGGCTCTGCCCCCAGACAGCCTGTCACAATCACACGGCCATTCTCTTTCAGCGCTTCGCCAATCGCTTCCAGACTTTCGGCCTTGGCGCTGTCCAGAAAGCCGCAAGTGTTCACGATCACCGCATCTGCGCCGGAATAATCGGGCGATATGCCATAGCCTTCGGCGCGAAGGCGCGTCAGAATGCGTTCGCTATCCACCAGCGCCTTGGGGCAGCCAAGCGAGACCATGCCAATGGTTGGCTGGCCGGGGCGGGGCGCATCGCGCAATTGCGCGCGCGGGGCGATATCGGGGCGTAGCTGGGGCGGATTCTGTGACATGGACGGCATATAATCCAGCACGAGAGCGGCGGAAAGCCCCTTGCATGCGCCGTGCGAGGGGTAATGCGGGAAAGGCGCGCTGGCCCGACATCCAACACAGCCGCCAGCCTTGTCTTTGGCAGGGTTGGTTGTGGCAAGGCGCTGTGTTTTGGACGCCAAGCAATCCGCGCGGTATATGTTTTCGCAAGCCTTGCACAGGCAACCAATCGCGCTAGGCGTTGGTTGTAACATCCAGCGATGTGGTGACATGCCACGCGGCTTTGGGGGCCATGCGTGCGCGCAGACGTTCCAGCCGCCATATGGGGCTGATCTGAGATTGTGTTGACGCGCGCGCATCGCAGGGGGCCAGATGCCAGCGGCTTTCTACCCCCGGCGCGTCCCCTTGTTCTGGGGTCAGAACCACGCCCCACAACTGCCTGTCGGCGCGCCGTGCAAGCCCGGCTTCTGCTGCCAGATGCAGGCGGCGCAGCGGTGTCAGTGCAGGCGGGCTGGAAAGCTCGATCACCACCAACGCCACCGCACCAGAGCGCAGCGCCTCTTCGGCGCAACCCAGTGCCTCTGCTTCGCGCGGCGGGCTAAGCACGATAAGCCCCGCCGGGCTGGCCCATTCCGCCACGCCCTGCGGGTGCAAGTGTTCCGCACTCCAACCGGGGCGCAGCCAGATCACTGGTGCGCCCATAGGCAAACGCGCCATCAGCCAAACCGCAAGCGTGCGCCGCGCAGGCCCGCAAAATTCATGTGCGCGGCCGGGCTGCAATTGCAGGATATCGGCCAATCTCTCCGATGAGATGGCAAGTTGGTGCGCGCGGTTTTGCATGCATGTTCCATTTTTGTTCTAAAGTGCCATATCCCCCGCACTCACGCAATCCTGTTTGGGCGCAGGGGAAAACAGGGTGCGGGGCGGGGGCAGATTTGCTAGGCTTTTCCCGTTCTCAGAAAGGATGCCTGCCCATGCCACGCGCGCTGATATTTGCCGCCCTCCTGCCCCTTGCCGCCTGCATGCAAGAGAGGGTGCAAGACAACCCCGCCCCCCTGTGTCCGGCAGAGGCTATGCAAGCATCTGTGGGCCAACATCTGGCCGTGCTGGATAACGGGCAATTATACCAGCCCAACCGAATCATTGGCCCCAATATGGCTGTCACGATGGATTGGCGCCCGGAGCGGCTGAATATAGAGCATGACAGCGCCATGATCATCCGCCGGATTTACTGCGGCTGAAATCGCGCCTTTCCATGACGTGAAAACTGGTTAGATTGCGCCGGGCAAGGATACATAAAAGAGGCGATGATGCAGAAACACAAGCTGGGGCAGTCCGATCTTATGGTATCGGCCTATTGTCTGGGAACCATGACATTCGGCAGCCAGACAGATGAGGCCGATGCCCATCGCCAGCTGGATATGGCGCGCGATTTCGGCATCAACTTTCTGGATGCGGCAGAGATGTATCCGGTCAATCCGGTAACGGCGGAAACCGCTGGCAATACAGAGGCCATAATCGGGCGCTGGATTGCCAAAACAAAACCCGCCGATATGGTGATTGCAACCAAGATCGCTGGCGAGGGATCGATCACTGTCAAAGATGGCGCACCGATCACGCCTGCGCGGCTGCGCGAGGCTGTTGAAAACTCTTTGCGCCGCTTGCAGGTGGATTGCCTTGATATCTATCAACTGCACTGGCCCAATCGCGGCTCTTACCATTTCCGCAAGAGTTGGAACTATGACCCCTCTGCCCAAAACCGCGCGGAAACCCTGGCCCATATGCGCGAAATCCTGATCGCGGCGCAAAAGCTGATTGCGCAGGGCAAAATCCGCCATATCGCGCTGTCCAATGAAACGGCTTGGGGGCTAAGCGCATGGGTGCATCTGGCCGAAACCGAAGGGCTGCCGCGCGTGCTGAGCGTGCAAAACGAATATTCCCTGCTGTGCCGCTATTTCGATCTGGATATGGCCGAAGCCTGCGTGAATGAGAATATCCCGCTCCTTGCCTATAGCACTTTGGCGGCAGGGCTTTTGACAGGCAAATATGCGGGCAATGTCACACCCGAAGATTCGCGCCGTGCCCGCAGCCCAGATTTGGGCGGGCGCGTGACCGGGCGTGTCTTCGAGGCCGTTTCCGGCTATATGGCGATTGCGCATGAATTTGGTCTTGATCCTGTTCATATGGCTGTTGAATGGACACGCACGCGCCCTGTCACAACTTTGCCAATCATCGGGGCCACCACTTCGGAACAGTTGGCACATCTTCTGGCAGGTGAGGGCACCACCTTGCCCCCAGAGGCGCTGGCTGCGATAGACCGCCTGAACCGGGCCATGCCGATGGTGTTTTAAGGCGCTGTCATGCGGCTGTCATGGCCGCGCAACAGCGCGATGTTTGTGCAAGAGTAGGGGGCGGCGGGAATGGCATTTTCACAGATCAGTGCAATCCTTTTTGACAAGGATGGCACATTGTTTGATTTCTCTGCCAGTTGGTCGGGCTGGGCCTTTGGGGTGATCGAGGGCCTATCGGAAGGGGACACGGCACAAAAAGCGCGGCTGGCCGAGGCCTTGCAATTTGATCTGGGGTTGCGCCAGTTTCTTCCATCCTCGCCCGTGATTGCTGGCACGTTGGAAGAATCGGCTGATCTGATGATGCCGTATCTGCCGCATCTCACATTTGAGGCGCTGGTGGCATATCTGCTGCAAAGCTCGAAACATGCCGAAATGATTGCCCCTTTACCGCTTTCGCCCCTGCTGGACGGGTTGGCGCAGCGCGGCTATCTGCTGGGGGTGGCCACAAATGATGGCGCGGCGTCGGCCCACGCGCATTTAAACCGTGCGGGCATTCTGGGCCATTTTGCGCATGTGTTGGGCTATGACAGTGGCTATACGCCCAAACCCGCGCCAGATATGCTGCTGGGCTTTGCTGCGCTTGCGGGGCTGGCACCAGAGCGGGTGGTGATGGTGGGCGACAGCACCCATGATCTGATTGCAGGGCGCGCGGCAGGCATGGCCACGATCGGGGTTTTGACAGGTATGGCGGGGGCGGCTGATCTGGCCCCCCATGCCGATCTGGTCTTGCCCGATATCGGGCATTTGCCACAGGTCTTGGCCGGGGCGGCGTGACAGGCTATTGGGCAGTATCCAGCCAGATCGTAACTGGCCCGTCATTGACCAGATGCACCGCCATATCCGCCCCAAAGCGCCCGGTTTGCACGGCCACGCCCAAACGGTGAAATGCTGCGGCGAAATGCAGATATAGACGTTCTCCCAGTTCAGGCGGCGCGGCAGTGGAAAAGCCGGGGCGGTTGCCGCTGCGCGTATCGGCGGCAAGGGTAAACTGGCTGACCACGAGCGCGCCCCCGCCTGTGTCTTTCAGCGCCAGATTCATCTTGCCCGCATCATCGCGGAAAATGCGCAATTTGTGAATTTTGGTGGCCAGCGCCTCTGCCTCGGCCTCTGTATCGCCCTGCATGGCGCAGATCAGGATCAAGAGGCCCGGCCCGCATTGCCCAACGGTTTCCCCATCAACATCTACGCGGGCCTCGCGCACCCGCTGCACCAGCGCGCGCATCAGAGTTCGTGCGCAAAGGGTGGGTTTGCACCCGCGCGCGCCACTGTCACCGCTGCTGCGCGCACTCCAAGTGAAAGGGCCGCGCCCAGTATCGCAGGCGGCAGCGCATCCAGCGCCGTTTTTTCCAGCGCGCCCGCCTGTTCCAGCCCGGCCAGAAAGCCCGCGTTGAACGTATCGCCCGCGCCAACGGTATCTACCACTTGCACAGGGGGGGCGGCCATCTGCTGCACGCCCTGCGCCGTGAACGCGCGCGCGCCTTTTGCGCCTTCGGTAATCACCACAATGCGCGGGCCTTTGGCGCGCAGCATATGCGCCAGCGTCCCAATCTCGCCCGCGCCCATCAGCCAATGCAAATCCTCGTCTGAAAGTTTGACGATATCGGCGCGCGCCAACATCTCGTCCAGCCGCGCGCGGTAAGCCGCCTCATCCCGGATAAAGCCGGGGCGGATATTGGGATCAAGCATCACCACACGTCCGCCCGCTTGCGCGGCCAATGCGGCAAATGCCGTGCTGCAAGGCTCGCCAACAAGCGAGATGCCCCCGAAAAATAGTGCGTTTACATGGGCGGGCAGGGCGGGCAGTTCTGCCACGCTGGTTTCGCGCAGGGCGGTGGCGCTGTCGTAAAACGCATAGCGCGCCTGACCATCTGCAAGGGTGACAAAGGCCAATGTGCAGGGCCTGTCCACGGCGGGGGAAAAGCTGTCATCAACTTCGGAAACCCGCAAAGCCGCGCGCAACTGTGCGCCGAACAGATCATCTGACAGCGGGCAGAAAAACCCGGTCTTTACCCCCAAGCGCCCCAGTGCAATCGCTGTATTGAACACGGCCCCACCGGGATAGGGGGCAAAGCAGCCCTCTCCTTGCGCGCTGTCGCGCGGCAGCATGTCAATCAACGCCTCTCCTGCACATAGGATCATGGCAAACGCTCCTTAAAAACCACCCATTTCGGCGACATAAAAGGCAATTGCCAGAAATGCCAGCGCTAACAGGGCGGCGCCTGCGATCTTCCAAGGCGACCAGGGCCGCTCTCCCTGGACGCGGCCTGTTTGGCCATTCACGATAAAGCGGAAGGATTTGCCCCGATAGCGATAGGCCGCCATCCATATGGGCAAAAGCAGGTGTTTGAACCGCTCGTCACTGTAATCGGTGCTGACAGAGCTGATGCGTTGTTCATCGCCACCGATATCGCGGGCGATATCGGCGCGGATTTGTTCCGCCATGATGTCGCGCGCAATCTCAAACCCCTCTGGCAGCTCTACTGTATAGCCTTCGGCCCGAAAGCCAGACAGGTAATCGGTTTTGTAGGGTTGCAGATCGGCCAATGTCCACGGCTCCAGCCGCCGGATATTCGCACGCGGCAGGGAACGCGCAGCCATCACCAGCAGATCCAGAAATTGCCGTTGCACCTGCCCGGATGCAGGTTGCCAGCGTGTGCGCCGTTCTTGCCGGGCATCTTTGCCCGACCCGACAGTGACATAGTAATGCGTGCCCCTTTGCCCCTGATAGCGCGAGCGCGTGGCCACATCAAAGGCCCAATAGGGCACATAAAGCCCATTCAGCTTGCCGGTGCTGCGCGCATATTTTGCAAGGGCGTTGGGGGCAAACCACAGGCCCTTCAGCCATTTGCCCATCTTTTCATGCGCCTCGCGCTCTGACAGGCGGAAAGGCAGGAGTGCTTGGGGTTTGATATGGCGATGGGGGCCTGTATCTGTCACTACGGGGCTGGCGCAAAACGGGCATTCGGCAGAGTGGATATGCGCCTCGAATTGAACATCCGCGCCGCATGTGTCGCAATGCACAACGCGGGTTTCCTCTATCTGCTCGGCGGGCAGGGATTGCGCAACGGCCTGATGATAATCCAAGGATTGCAGCGCGGTAACGCGGGTGGCGTCATCCATCTGCGGGATAGGTTGCTCATGCCCGCAATAGGCGCAAGACAGGCGCGCCTGACCGGGGGCAAAGCGCAAGGAGGCCCCGCATTGCGCGCAGGGAAAGCGGTGTTCTTGGTCAATGACTGCCATTTGTGAACTTGTTTCAGCCCTTAACCGGCAGGGGGCGGAGGCGGCGGCATGGCTGCAAAAAGCCGCGCCAATTCGGGCAGATCGCCCGCTTTCAGCCAGCCCGACTGCCCTTCACGCCACACAAGGCTGTCGCGGGTGATCTGGCCTGCAAGGGCGGATTGCGGGATAGGGCCGCGCGTCTGGCCATTATCGGCAATGTGCCACATCGTCTCTGATACCGGCGGCGGGGGCGGCGGGGGCGCGGCGTGGCCGCCTGCCGTAGTTTGCCCCATGGCCTGCCCCATGGCTTGCGCCATTCCCATGCCCATCCCCATCCCCATGCCAGCCCCAAGCCCGGCACCCATGCCGCTATCGCCGCCCTCGGCGGCCTTGGCCATGGCTTGCGCGGCAGAGAATTGGGTAAATTTGTTCAGATCCCCCACAATCCCCATGCTGGTGCGCTGGTCAAGCACCTTCTCCACTTCGGGCGGAAGCGAGATGTTTTCAATATACAGCTCTGGCATGGCCAGCCCGTATTCGGCCAGTGTGGGCGCAATCGCTTGCGACACGACATCTGACAAATCTTTGGTATTGGCGGCCATGTCCAACGCCGGAATGCCGCTTGCCGCCAGCACGCGGCTTACCTTCTGCACCACGATATTGCGGATTTGGCCTGCAATTTTCTCTTGGGTGAAATCCCCATCCGTGCCCACAATTTCGCGCAAAAAGGTGGCGGCATCCTGCACCCGCACGGCATAAGAGCCAAAAGCGCGCAGCCGCAATGGCCCGAATTCCGGGTCACGCAGCATGACCGGGTTTTGCGTGCCCCATTTCAGGCCCGTAAAGCGGCGCATATTGACGAAATAGATTTCAGATTTGAATGGCGAGCTGAAGCCATGATCCCAGTGTTGCAGGCTGGTCATGATGGGCATGTTGTTGGTTTCCAACATATACATGCCCGGTTCAAACACATCAGCCAACTGGCCCTCATGCACGAACACGGCCATCTGGCCTTCGCGCACGGTCAGCTTTGCGCCATATTTGATTTCATTGCCATAGCGTTCAAAGCGATACACCATCGTGTCACGGCTGGAATCTGTCCATTCGATAACATCGATGAACTGGCCTTTCAGAAAGCTAAAAACCATTATGACACCTTATCTGGTTGCTTTGCGGTTGCTGGGGGAAGTATGGCGCAATTCGGCCGGTGCTTCAATTCAAACTGGCCCTCAGCTTTCACCGCCCATCAATTCGCGCGCGATGATGCGGATGACAGGGCGGGCCTCGCGTTCGCGCATGCCGGGGGAAAGGCGTGGATCATAAAGGATGCGTAGCAATTGCTCATCCATGACCGTCAAGACCCCGAATTCTGCGGTATCATTGAAGATAGAGGGGCGTGCGCGCGGGCTGTCATTGGGCAGGCCCATGCCTTGTGCCAGTTCCTCGTGGTAGCAGGCATGGCGCGACAGATCGGGCAGTTCGGCGCGAATGATGGCAAGGGCATCGGAATAAACATCGGTTCCGCTGCGCGAGAAGGCCAGCACAAGGCAAGAGACAGTTATGGGCAGATTCTGCACCAATGCCACTGTCACATCATCCACCCCCGGCACAAGCTGGCGCAGTCTCTGGCCGATATCCTGCCGCTCTGCTTCTGACATGACAAGAACATGAAAATTCGCTCCCCTGTCGATCAGTGTGACCGGATGGCCGGTCAGACGGCCCAAGCGCGCAGCATAGGCGGCAACAAGGGCGCGATCCGCAGCCTGGCGCGCTTGGGGCACAGAGGGGCCAAATTCCAGCGCCATGCGAACAGGCATTTCCCAGCGCCGCAAGGTAGAGGGCGAGGGGCGCTGGATAATGCGGTTCCCCACATATGTATATTCATCAAAAAGCGCGATCTTGACAAACACCTCTTCAAGATCGCGATCGGAAAAGGGCAGATCAGCCGGGCTGCGATTTTGCCGCAGCAGACCGTCGCGCAATCTGCGCGCCTCCAGGGCGGTGAAATGCGCGCGCACCCGGTCATCTTGTTGCGGAAGATCTATTTCAACGGGCATTGAACGCGGCGGCGGTGCCGGGCTTGTTGCGGGCGGTGGATCAGACAGGCGCGGCGCAAACGCGGTGCAGCCTGCCAAAGACAAGGCCGCACCCAGCACAAGCGCGGCCCGCCTTGCCCTGTTCTGGGATCGGATGGGCACGCGCCTTGTCATAGGGTCAGTCAGCCCCACTTGCAGATGTCTGCGCTGCGCGCGCGCTTGCCGAAGCCAGAGATTTGCGCAAATCGTCTTCCATCTTGATCAGGTCTTGTTCCGCTGCGGCACGTTTCGCCCGGCCTGCATCGGCAATCTGAAGGCTGTCTTCGATTGTGGCAATCAGCGCTTCATTGGCGCGTTTCACGGCGTCAATATCAAATACGCCGCGCTCTATTTCCTCGCGCACCTCGCGATTGGCTGTGCGCAGGTTATCGGCATTGGCCGTCAGAAGTTCATTTGTCAGATCATTTGCCGCGCGCACCGCCTGTGCGGCCTCGCGCGAGCGCTGGATGGTCAGGGCCTGCGCCAGTTGCGTTTCCCATAGCGGCACAGTGTTAACCAAGGTGGAGTTGATCTTGGTTACAAGTGATTTGTCATTCTCCTGCACCAGCCGGATTGAGGGCAGGGATTGCATTGTCACCTGTCGGGTAAGTTTCAGATCATGCACCCGGCGTTCCAGATCATCACGCGCGGCACGCAGATCGCGCAATTCCTGCGCACGCAGCATCTTGTCGCTATCGGCTGCGGCCTCTACGGCGGCTTCTCTGGCGGGAATATCGGTGCTGTCGAGGTCTTTCAACTTGGCTTCGCCCGCCGCGATGTAGAGGGCGAGTTCACGATAAAACTCCAGTGTTTTTTCATACAGCTTGTCCAACGCCTTGATATCTTTCAAAAGCGTAGTTTCATGTGTCAGCAGGTTTCCGGTTATCCGATCGATCTGCCCTTGCACGGTGGCAAATTTTTCCTGAAATTTTACCAATGGCGCGGCTTTGCCTGTCAGGCGCTCCCACCAGCTTTGTTTGCGCCGTGTGTCCAGCTCTGACACCGAAAACCCGCGCAAAGTGGCAACCATATCGCGCAACCCATCGCCTGCGGGCCCAAGATCCTTGTTTTTCACATCGGCCAGCATGGATTGGCTGATCTGTTGCAGATCAAGCTGCGCGCGGGCCCCAAACCCGATGATGGTGCTTGTCTGGGATATGTCGATCTCGCCCATGCGTGCGCGGATGGCCTCTGCCTCTGGGGCGGGTGCGTCTGCCAGCACAATGGCGCTGTCATCTGGTGCAGCCAGCGGCATCTCCACCAATTGCGAGATTTCCTTGGTCAAGCCCTCGGCCTGTTCGCGAATTGTCTGCGCCATGGTTCTTCCCTCTATGTAATTGTGCTATGGTTTGGGCTTTGGCGGGATAAGTTGCAGTTTAATTTCAAGGGTCTGGCCGAAGCCCTTCGCGCGCCAGCCGTTCGCGCAGAACCTCGATTTCGATATCCAAAGCGCCCCTGTCATCAGCCATCAGCGCTTCGCGCCGCTGATCGAAACGGCCTTCCAGATCATCCAAAAGCGCCTCATAGGCTGTGCGCGCTGTCGCATCTTTGCTGCGGGCATACAGATCGGCGAATTTCAATGTCGCATCGCGCGCCCCCACAAGGTAAATTCCCAGATAGCGCCGGGCAGCAGTCAGGCGGCGGGGGTCATTCTCTACGGCGCGGAATAACGGGCGGATGGTGGCGGCAAAGCGTTCCACGCGCTGCGCAAGGGCGCGATCACCGCTGCGGCGTATGGCATCTTGCATTGCGCTCAGATGGCTTTCAGCCTCTTTCACCGCATTTGCCGCGCGTTCTGTCTGAAAGCTGTCTATCCCCTCCATGCCCTTGTCGCGCAGGGGATCGGGGCCAAAGGCCATCACATGCAGCGTGGCCCCCAAAGCGGCCAAGATCACGGCGGCAGCAGGGCCACCCGCAAACGTGGCCAAACCAAGCGCAACCCCGGTCAGCGCCGCAGCAAAGATTTTGCGCGGGATGGCGGGGCGACGTGCTACGGCGCGCGCCTCATAGGCCGCTTGCGCCAGAACCCCTTCGCGCGTCAGCCATGCGGCCAGCATAAGCAGGCCAAAGGCCAGCAAGTTCAGCCCCAGCCCCATGGGATCTTGGAAAAACGCCTTGATCGCAAACAGAAAGGGCAGCACGAAAAGCAGGTTCACCCGCGCCCCTACCGGATGCGGGCGCGCAAGTGCCGGCGCTGCGGCTTTTCCGGCTTGCGGGCTGTAGCGCCCACCAAAGCGCTGGCTCATCCCTTACCCTCCGACAAAGGCCGCATAAACCATCAGCCCCATAAGCAGGGTAAATGCGGTTTTCTGTAATCCCGTGGCAGACATCGCGCATCCTCAAATCTTCGTAATTGCAAATATAAGAGAGGCAGGGGCGTTTTGAAAGCCTGCGCCAGTTCCCTAGCCTGACTGTTATTGCCCCAAAAGCGTGGTTTCGCCACAGCTATCACGCGAGAGTGACTACGAAACCACCCTAGTGCCCGGAACCAGGGCCTTTCCTTGGCGGTTTTGCCGCCCCGGGCCGCGCTGCGGTGGCTTTGCCCATGGGGCCACGGTCATCCCGGCTGCGCTGCGGTTTGGCGGCCCCAGGGCGCGCCCCCTTGCCTGCAAGCGGATTCTCTGGCCGCGCCGAAAGCTCGCGCGCGGGGCCGGTCTTGGCTCCGGCCGCCTTGTGCTGTGCCGTCTTCACCGCACCTTTTGCGGCGTCCCGCGTGGCGCGGCTTGCCGGGCGCGCCACGCCCGATTTGCCTGCCTTTGGGGCAGGGCGGCCATGCTCTTCTCCCGCGAGAGGGCGGCCCAGGCCAAGCTGCTCGCGCAGAACGCGCGGCCTCACCTCTTCCACGGCACCGCGCCCCAATGTGCCCAGTTCAAACGGGCCATAGCTGACCCGGATCAGCCGGTTCACGCTCAGCCCTACATGAAACAGCGCCCGCCGGATTTCCCGGTTGCGCCCTTCGCGGATACCAATCGTCAACCAGGCATTCGCGCCTTGCTGCCGGTCAATCGCCACATCCATCGGCAAAAATGCCTCACCCTCCAAGGTGATGCCCGCGCGCAAGGGCGCAAGGATGGCATCTGTGGGCGCGCCATTCACCCGCACGCGGTATTTGCGCAGCCAGCCTGTGCTGGGCAGTTCCAGCTTTCGCTTCAACTCGCCATCATTGGTCAGCAGCAACAGCCCTTCCGAATTCAAATCCAGCCGCCCGATGGATACCACGCGCGGCAAGCCTTCGGGCAGATTGTCAAAAACCGTAGGGCGCCCTTCTTCATCGCGGGTTGTTGTCACCAGGCCCAGAGGCTTGTGATACAACCATAGCCGCGCGGGCTGGCGCTCTGGCAGGGGTTTGCCATCTACTGTAATGCGGGCATTGGGGCCAACATTCAACGCGGGGCTGTCAATCACCTTGCCATTCACGGCCACCCGGCGCGCCTGGATCATCACTTCCGCCTCGCGCCGAGAGGCAATCCCCGCCCGCGCAAGAACCTTCGCAATGCGCTCTCCCGCAGGGGCCGCACCGGGTTTTGCCGTATTGTCCATCAGCGCTCTTTCATCTTGGTTCAAATATCCTGGGGGGAGGGCGGCTTGCCGACCGGGGGGCAAAGCCCCCCATGCGCCGCCTGCCTCATGGCGCCCAGCTTAGGAAGTTCGCGATCATCCGCAAACCCGTGGCTTGTGATTTTTCAGGGTGAAACTGCGTGCCGATGATCGTATCGCGCGCCACTATCGCGGTCACAGGGCCTGCATACTCCACATGTGCCAGCAAATGCGCGGGGTCGGCCACGTGAAACTGGTAGGAATGCACGAAATAGGCATGATCGCACGCCGCAATGCCTGCCAGCACCGGATGGGGGCGATCAAGGATCAGATCATTCCAGCCCATATGCGGCACTTTCAGGCTGGGATCGGCGGGCGTGATGCGCCGCACCTCGCCGCCAATCCAGTCCAAGCCCGCCACATCCTCATATTCGCGCCCAAGGCTGGCCAGCATCTGCATGCCCACGCAAATGCCCATAAAGGGCACTGCGCGGCGCAACACGGCGTCTTCTAGCGCCTCTATCATGCCATCTACGGCACTCAGCGCGCGGCGGCAGGCGGGAAAGGCCCCGTCACCGGGCAACACAATGCGATCTGCGCGCGCCACATCCTCTGTGCGCGCGCTCACCAGAACATCGCCGCCGCCCACCTCTTGCGCCATGCGCTGAAAGGCTTTTTCGGCGGAATGCAGATTGCCGCTCTCGTAATCTACCAGAACCGTCAGCATCCGCCCTTACAATGCCCCCTTGGTCGAGGGGATGGCATCCCCCTTGCGGGGGTCTTGCTCCACCGCTGCGCGCAAGGCTTGCGCGCAGGCTTTGAACGCGGCCTCTGCGATATGGTGGGAATTGATCCCATGCAGCTTGTCCATATGCAGCGTGATCCCGCCATGGCTGGACAGCGCCTGAAAGAACTCGCGCACCAGTTCGGTATCAAAGCTGCCGATCTTGGCGGTGGGAAAGTCGATATTCCACACCAGATAGGGACGGCCCGACAAATCCAGCGCACAGGCGATCTGTGCATCATCCATGGGCAGGTGACACGCGCCGTAGCGGCGAATGCCGCGCTTGTCGCCCAAGGCTTGCACCAGCGCCTGACCAATCGCGATGCCGCAATCTTCCACTGTGTGGTGATCGTCAATATGCAGATCACCCTTTGCGCGCAGGCTGATATCAATCAGCGAGTGGCGCGCTAGCTGATCAAGCATATGGTCGAAAAACCCCACGCCCGTCTGGCAATCATAGCGGCCTTCGCCATCCAGATTAAGGCTGACCGTGATCTCTGTCTCAGATGTTTTGCGTGTTATGCTGGCTTGCCGCATGGTTTATCCTGTCCCTGTTCACCATCATCCCTGCCCGCTGATCTATAGGCGCTTGCGCTGCGCGGGGGAAGGGGGCAATCTGCCGCCAGACACGCACGCGGGGATTGAGGATGACGATTCATATAGGGGCCGAACCGGGCCAGATTGCAGAAACGGTGCTGATGCCCGGTGATCCCTTGCGCGCCAAATGGGCGGCAGAGCGGTTTCTGGAAGGGGCTGTCTGTGTCAATCAGGTGCGGGGCATGCTGGGTTATACCGGGCAGTGGCGCGGCCAGCGTGTGACAATCCACGGGTCTGGCATGGGCATGCCGTCGCTCTCGATCTATGCAAATGAACTGATCCGCGATTATGGCGCGAAAACGCTTATCCGCATCGGTTCTGCGGGGGCGATGCAGCCGGGGATCGGTATTCGTGATATCGTGCTGGCGCAGGCTTGTACCACGCTCTCCACCCCTTCGCGCGGGATATTCCGCGAGATCAACTTTGCCCCTTGCGCGGATTTCGGGCTTTTGCAGGCCGCGCACAAAGCAGCGCAGGCCCGCGGCGCGCGCGTGCATGTGGGCAATATCTATTCCTCGGATGTGTTTTATGACGAACGCCCCGATCTGGGCGAGATCATGCAGCGCCACGGCGTGCTGTGCGTGGAGATGGAGGCGGCGGAGTTGTATTCTGTCGCTGCGCGGCACGGCGTGCGCGCGCTGGCCGTGCTGACAATTTCCGACCATCTGCTGACGCATGACGCCCTGCCCGCGCAAGAGCGCGAGCAAAGCTTTGGCGAGATGGTGGAACTGGCGCTGGAGGCCGCTTTCGCCTGATCGGGGGCTATATCGCGCCTTGGGGCTGCGTAAAGCCCCTTGCAACCGCGCCGCAAGGGCGCTAAGGCAGCGCCACTTCACAGGCAGAGGTCGGGCCGTGGGATCAAAATCCCCCGCGTGTCCACCGGTTGAGGCAGAGGGCGCAAGTCCGAAGCCTTGAAACCCTCTGCTCAGGCGCAAACCGGAAAGGAAAACGATATGGCGCTTCCTGATTTCACGTTGCGTCAGCTTTTGGAAGCTGGCGTTCACTTCGGCCACCAGACACAGCGCTGGAACCCGCGCATGGCGCCCTATATCTATGGCGAGCGTAATGGCATTCACATTCTTGATCTGACACAGACCGTGCCTTTGCTGGATGCGGCGCTGAATGTCATTCGCGAGACAGTGGCCAAGGGCGGCAGCATCCTGTTTGTCGGAACCAAGCGTCAGGCGGCGAAATCCATCGCTGATGCAGCCGAGCGTTCGGCACAGTTTTACATGAACCACCGCTGGCTGGGCGGCACGCTGACCAACTGGAAAACCGTTTCCCAGTCCATCCAGCGCCTGAAAGCCATTGACGAGCAGCTGGAAAGCGGCGCCGGTGGTCTGACCAAGAAAGAACGCCTGGGCATGGAGCGCGAGCAGGCCAAATTGCAGGCATCGCTTGGCGGTATCCGCGATATGGGCGGCCTTCCCAGCCTGCTGTTCATCATCGATGTGAACAAGGAAGATCTGGCCATTCTGGAAGCCAAGAAACTGGGTATCCCGGTTGTGGCCGTGGTGGATACAAACTGCCCGCCAGAAGGTGTGGATTACATCATCCCCGGCAATGACGATGCGGCCCGCGCAATTGCACTGTATTGCGATCTGGCGGCCCGTGCGGCACTGGATGGCATGAGCGCGCAGATGGGCGCTGCCGGGATTGACCTGGGCGCGCTGGAAGAGGCACCGGTAGAAGAGGTTCTGGCCGAAGCCGGGATCGAGACAGCCGAAGCCTCTGAGGCGTGATCAGACGCGCTTTGACATGAATTTGTGACAGGGTTGTGCCGTAATGGCCCTGTCACTTTTCCCATTTCTGCAGGAGAGCAAAACGATGACAATCACCGCTGCAATGGTGAAGGAACTGCGCGAGTCGACTGGCGCAGGCATGATGGACGCCAAAAAGGCGCTGACCGAAACCAATGGTGACATGGAAGCGGCAGTGGACTGGCTGCGCACCAAGGGCCTGGCCAAAGCCGCCAAGAAAGCTGACCGCGTGGCCGCCGAAGGGCTGGTTGGTGTGGCCGTTGAAGGTGGCAAAGGCGTTGCTGTAGAGATCAACTCTGAAACCGATTTTGTGGCCAAGAATGCCGAATTCCAAGCCATGGTGGGCGCGATCACAAAAGCAGCACTCGGCGTGGCCGATGTGACAGCGCTGAAAGCCGCCCATGTGGATGGCAAGCCTGTGGAAACCGTGCTGACAGATGCGATTGCCAAAATCGGCGAGAACATGACCTTGCGCCGCATGGATGTGGTCGAGGGTGAGAGCGTTGCGGCCTATGTGCACAATGCCGCCGCTGATGGCATGGGCAAAATCGGTGTGCTGGTGGCGCTGAAAGGCGCAGATAACGGCATTGGCAAACAGTTGGCCATGCATATCGCAGCCACCAGCCCGCTGGCGCTGAATGAAGCCGCCCTTGATCCCGCCGTGGTAGAGCGCGAGCGCGCAGTCCAGACGCAAAAGGCCCTGGAAGAGAATGCAAGCTCTGACAAGCCAAAGCCCGAAGCGGTGATCCAGAACAATATCATCCCCGGCCGGATGAAGAAGTTTTTGGAAGAAAACACGCTTGTGAACCAGAAATTCGTCATGAACCCCGATATCACTGTGGCGCAGGCCGCATCGGAAGCGGGTGTGGAAATTCTGGGCTTTATCCGCATGGGTGTGGGTGAAGGCATTGAGAAAAAAGAAGAAAACTTCGCTGAGGAAGTGGCGAAAATGCAGGGCTGAGCCTGCCAGTTTCGCCAAGGATGAAAGCGGCGCCTGTTGCGGGCGCCGCTTTTGCATGATCAGGGTTGCGCTGTGAGGCGGGCGGCGAAGGGGGGCGCTCGCGCCCCCCTCTTGCGGCTTTGCCGCAATTCACCCCCCTGAGGATATTTGTGCCAAGATGAAACCCCGCCTGCGGCAGCAAGTTTAGGCTGGCAGGCGCGGGCGCGCAGTTTCGCAGCGGGCGAGGTTGAGGGTTTGGGTGCTCAGGGCTGGTGCGAGACGTTGCATGGCATCGAATTGGGTAAGATGCACCTCTCCTGTGAGGTCTGCGAGAAAATGGCTGCGCGCCAGTTGATCCATGACCGGGCCTTTCACCTCTGACAGGTGGAAGGCGACCCCTGCCTCTTGCAGGCGCTGATTGATGGCTTCCAAGCTTTCAAGCGCGGAGGCATCGATGTAATTTACCGCGCTGCATTGCAAGATGACATGGCGCAGTTCCGGGGCTTCGGCCAGGGCTTGGACAATCCGGTCTTCAAGCGCGCGGGCATTGGGGAAATAGAGCGATTCATCCACGCGGATCGCGAAGATCGCGGGATCCGTTACGACCCGGTGGCGAGCGATGTTTCGGAAATGTTCGGTTCCCGGCACCTGGCCTATGACGGCCATATGGGGCCGGGAGGTGCGGTAAAGATAGAGCAGGAGCGACAGGCCGACCCCGGCCAGAAGCCCTTGTTCCACACCGACAAGCAGCGTGACGCCCATGGTCGTGGCCATGGCGGCACCATCGGCGCGGGAATAGGCGAAAATCCGGGGCAGGGCGCGGAGATCCAGCAGCGAAACCACGGCCACGATGATGATGGCGGCAAGCGTGGCGCGCGGCAGGAAATAGAGCATGGGCGTCAGCGCTAGAAGCGCCACGCCAATGAACAGTGCCGTTATCGCGCCTGCGGCAGGTGTGGCGGCACCTGCGTCATAATTCACGATCGAGCGTGACAGGCCGCCTGTAACCGGCATGGCCTGGCTGATGCCCGCGCCCAGATTTGCCAGCCCCAGCGCCACAAGTTCGCGATCGGGATCAATGAACTGGCGTTTCTTGGCGGCCAGTGTCTGCGCGATGGAGACGGATTCGACATAGCCGACAATCGCGATCATGAGGGCGGGCGCAAGGAGGAGTTGGATCAGGCCAATATCCCATGCAGGCAAGCCCATCTGTGGCAGGCCGCGCGGGATATCCCCCACGATGGCCACGCCATAATCGGTGAGGTTGAAGGCCCAAGTGCCCAGTGTGGTGCCAATAACCGCGATCAGCAGCCCGGTTTTGCCCAAGAGCCGCGCGGGTGCCTGCGATAGCCCCATACGGATCAGTAGCCGCCCAAGCCCCGCGCGCGCCCAGAAAAGAAATGCCAGAACCAGCGCAGACAACACCAGAGTTGGCACAGAAACTGTGCCCAGCGTTGTCACCAGCGACGGGATTAGCTCGGGCAGTGTTTTGCCTTGAATGTCGGCGCCTGTCAGGTGGCGCAACTGGCTGGCGGCAATCAGAATGCCCGCAGCCGTAATAAAGCCGGAAATCACAGGGTGGCTGAGAAAATTGGCCAAAAACCCAAGGCGCAGCAGGCCAAGCGCCAGCATCATGCCGCCCGAGAGAAGCGCGATCCAGAGCGCGGCAAGATGGTAGCCTTGCGAGCCGATAGCCGCCACAGACCCCGCTGCTGCCGCTGTCATAAGCGCCACGACAGCCACAGGCCCGACGGCCAGCGCGTTGGAGCTGCCAAAGGCCGCGTAGAGCAGCAAAGGCAGAATTGCCCCATAAAGCCCCGCCTGAGGTGGCAGCCCTGCAAGCATGGCATAGGCCATGGCCTGCGGAACCAGCATGATCGCAACCACGGTTGCGGCGATGATATCATGCGTTGCGTCTGTGCGGGAATAGCGCCGTGCCCATGTCAGAAAAGGGAAATAGGTGTGAAGCATGGGAGAATACCTGATGTGGGAGGGCCGATATTTGGGCGGCATATGAGCAGCGATCAGGGTGCTATATACTGGCGCAAAAATATATTGCAAGTTTTGAATGTTTTGGGCGCGCCGAAACAAAAACCCCCGGCGCAATGGCCGGGGGTGGTAGGCGCGTGTTAGGTGGCTGCGTGCCGCGCGGATTACCCTGCCACGCAATCCGCTATTGATTGCGCCAATGTGCGCATCAGGCTGGGATAGAGCATCGGCCCAGGTTCTAGCGTCATGCCCTCTGGGTCTAGCGCGCGACCGATTCGGATATCTGTGCCTTCCACCACTACATCCACATAGCGCGCCGAATGGTTGACTTCGGGGAAGATGCAGACTGCGCCATCTTGCTGCAATTGTGCGCGCAATTCTGCCAGGCGCTGTGCGCCGGGGGCGGCGGCATCGCCCAAAGCGATAGTGCCTGCTACATTTACCCCAAACTCTTCCGAGAAATAGCCATAAGCATCGTGGAACACGATCAACGGGGCTGCGCCAACAGGGGCCAGCAGTGTGGCAATGTCTTGGCGTAACTGGCCAATCTCTGCGCGGGCGGCGGCGGCATTTGCGGCATATATCTCTGCGTTCTGGGGGTCTTTATCGGATAGCTCGGCAGCGATCCGCGCCAGCCAGATTTCCACATTGCCCGTATTCAACCACAGATGCGGGTCTGTGCCGGTATGGGCGTGGCCATGGTCGTGATCATGCCCAGGATGATCATGGGCGTGACCTTCCCCGTGGGCATGCGCGTGGTCATCCTGTGCGTGATTGTGGCCGTGATCGTCGTGCGCGTGGTCATCATGGGCGTGGTCGTGGCCGTGGTCATCATGCGCGTGGTCATCATGGGCGTGGCTGTGGCCGTGGTCATCATGGGCGTGATTGTGGCCGTGGTCATCATGCGCGTGGTCATCATGGGCGTGATCGTGGCCATGATCCTCGCCAAACTCGCGCAGGCGCAGGCCCTCGGCGGTGATCAAGGTTACGATCTTGCCGTCAGCCTCTACCCCGGCAAGGGCGCGGGCCAGCCAGGGGGTCAGTTCTTCACCAACCCAAAAAACCAGATCGGCCTGTGCCAGATCGCGGGCTTGGGAGGGGCGCAACTGGAAGGAATGCGGATCGCCCCCCCTGTCCAGCAGCAAATCCGCTGTGCCCGTGTCGCCCATCACCATTGAAACCAAAGAATTGGTCACAGGAAAATCTGTCACCACGCGCAGTGTATCTGCGGCAAGCGGTGTGGACATCATGGCGCAGGCCAATGCGAGGGAGTAGCGCATCCCGGTCTCCTTGTGTTATACAATCACAAGACACATCTAATGTTATACCATAACAGTCAAGGCGGAAATGATGACAGATCACGCAGCGGAGGGCGGCTTTTGCTGTGCAGACCATAGCGGCACAGCCAATGCACAGGCGATTCTGGCACAAGCAGAAGGGCAGGCAAGGGCGCGCGGCGTGCGCCTAACCCCGGTGCGCAAGCGCACGCTGGAAATTTTGTTGCAGGCCCATGGCGCGCTTGGGGCCTATGATGTGTTGCAGCGGTTGGGGGCAGAAGGCTACGGCACGCAACCCCCGGTAGCTTATCGCGCGCTGAATTTTCTGGTGGAACATGGTTTGGCGCACCGTATCCGCCGCCTGAACGCCTTTACCGCCTGCGCTCATCCGGGTGAAGAGCATCGCGCGGCCTTTCTGATTTGTGAAGGGTGTGATTCTGTGACAGAGGCACCGGCGCGCGGGGTGAGTGACGCGCTGGCGCTTGCCGCAGATGCTGTGGGCTTTCATCTGGAACGCGCGACGATAGAGGCTGTGGGGCTGTGCGCTGGCTGCAAAGGCGCGCGCGCGTGAGCCTGATGTCAACCCTTGGCCTTGGTGTCAGCTATGGCGGGCGGCAGGTGCTGTTCGACATCAATTTTCAGATAGACCGGGGCGAGATTGTTACCGTGGTTGGGCCAAACGGGTCTGGCAAGACAACATTTTTGCGCGCGCTTCTGGGCGTTGTGCCCCCATCACGCGGGCGGGTGCAGCGGGCCAAGGGGCTGCGCGTGGGCTATGTGCCGCAGAATCTGCATATTGATCCAGGCTTGCCCTTGCCTGTCTCGCGGTTTTTGTCCCTGCCCCGGCGGCAAACTGCGGCCGCAATTGCTGATGTGCTGGCGCGGGTGGGCGTGCCTGATGTGGCGCATCAAGGCATGACCACCTTGTCGGGCGGGCAGTTTCAGCGTGTGCTGTTGGCTCGCGCGCTTTTGGGCAAGCCGGATATCCTGATGCTGGATGAACCAACGGCGGGGCTGGATCAGCCCGGCGTGGCCAGTTTTTACCGCCTTATTGACGAGGTGCGCCGCGATATGGGCTGCGCGGTGCTGTCCATAAGCCATGATTTGCATGTGGTGATGAGCGCCTCTGACAGGGTTATTTGCATCAATGGGCATGTCTGCTGCGAAGGTGCGCCGCATGTGGTGCGCGCAGCGCCAGAATATCGCGCGCTGTTCGGGCTGGGCACAGGCGGGGCCTTGGCGCTGTATCAGCACAGCCATGATCATGATCATGACCACGAGCATGCCCACCCCCATACCCATGATCATACCCACCCCCACACCCATGCCCATGAGAAGGATCATGCCGATCATGCTGGATGATTTCCTGATGCGCGCGCTTCTGGCGGGGCTGGCTGTCGCTTTGGCAACAGGGCCTTTGGGCTGTTTCGTTGTCTGGCGGCGCATGGCCTATTTCGGGGATGCAACGGCGCATGCCGCCATTCTTGGTGTGGCTTTGGCGCTTGGCTTTCAGATCAGCATTTTTGCGGGCACGATGGTTGTTGCGCTGATGATGGCCATGACAGTTTCCGTGCTGGCGGGGCGCGGCTGGGCCATGGATACCACCTTGGGCGTGCTGGCGCATTCGGCGCTGGCCTTTGGGTTGGTGGCGGTATCCTTCCTGCCGTCTGTGCGGGTGGATCTGTCGGCCTATCTGTTTGGCGATATTTTGGCCGTGTCGCGGGCTGATCTGGCGGTGATCTGTGCAGGGTCTGGCGTGGTGCTGGCTTTGCTGTTCTGGCGCTGGTCGGGCTTGCTGACAGCAACATTGAACGAGGATCTGGCCCATGCCTCTGGCATAAATCCGGGGCGAGAGCGGCTGGTTCTGACATTGGCGCTGGCGGTTGTGGTTGCTGTTGCGCTGAAAATCGTGGGGGCGCTGCTGATTGCGGCGCTGTTGATCATCCCGGCGGCAGCGGCGCGTAATTTTGCGCGCGGGCCGGAAAGCATGGCCGTGATGGCAGTCGTGCTGGGGGGGCTTTCGGTATGGGGCGGATTACAGCTGTCATTGGCCCAAGATACACCCTCTGGCCCGTCTATTGTGGTGGTGGCGGCGGTGATCTTTCTGCTCAGCACATTGGCAGGCAGCGTGTTGGCGCGCTACGGGCGGTCATGACGGCAGGCAGTGCGCACCCGTTCAGGGTGCGGGCTGTGCGGCATATGGCGGCCGCGTTATGCCGCTTGGCCTGCGGTAAATTGCAGCCGTGCAAGGCGGGCATATAGCCCCCCTTGGGCAACCAGTTCGTCATGCGTGCCCGTTGCCACGATCCGGCCCTCATCGAATACGATAATGCGGTCTGCCTGTTTTACCGTGGCCAAGCGGTGCGCAATCGCAATCGTGGTGCGCCCTTTCGAGAGGTGATCGACGGCGCGTTGCACGGCGGCTTCTGATTCCGCATCCAAAGCACTTGTGGCCTCATCCAGCAGTAAGATGGGTGCATCGCGCAAAATGGCGCGCGCAATCGCCACGCGCTGTTTTTGCCCGCCCGACAGCATTACCCCGCGCTCGCCCAACTCTGTGCGATACCCTTCTGGCAGGCGCGTCAGGAAATCATCCGCATTCGCGGCCTTTGCAGCGGCAATCACCTCGCTGTCAGAGGCGCCGGGGCGGCCAAAGCGGATATTGTCCATCGCGCTTGTGGCAAAGATCACCGGGTCTTGGGGCACAAGCGCAATCGCGCGACGGAAATCTGCGCGCGTCATGTCGCGCAAATCCAGCCCATCAATGCGGATTGCCCCGGATTTCGGGTCATAATAGCGCATCAAAAGCTGCAAGATCGTCGTCTTGCCCGCGCCAGAGGGGCCGACAAGCGCCACCGTTTCGCCCGGAGATACTGTCAGGCTGACATTCTGGAGCGCTTGCTGGCCGGGGCGCGTGGGGTAATGGAAGGCAACATTTTCAAACCGCACTTCGCCGCGCGCGGGGCGGGGCAGGGCTGTGGGGTGTTCCGGGTCTTGCACGCTGTCTTCTGCGCTCAGCAGTTCCACCAACCGCTCGCTTGCGCCCGCGGCGCGCTGCAATTCTGACCATATCTCCGACAGCGCCCCAACCGATCCGGCCACAATCACGGCATAGATCACAAATTGCGCCAATTCACCGGGCGACATGGCGCCCGCCGCCACATCGCGCGCACCCATCCACAAAGTGCCCAGAATACCGGCAAATACAAGGAAGATGACGATCACAGTAAGCAGCGCGCGGGTGAAAATACGCCTGCGCGCCACATCGAAGCTGGTTTCTGTTACGCGGTCAAAGGCGGCGCGGCTTGCAGCCTCGTGGGTATTGGCCTGAACCGTCTGCACGGAACTCAACGCTTCAGAGGCATTGCCCGAAGAGGCCGCGATCCAATCCTGATTTTCGCGCGAGAGTTTGCGCAGCTTGCGGCCCATAACGACAATCGGCACAATGATCACAGGCACCATCAGCAGGACAAACCCCGTCAGCTTGGCAGAGGTCAGCGCCAGCAAAACCAGCCCACCCAGCAGCATCAGTGCATTGCGCAGCGCGATAGAAACAGAAGAGCCGATCACAGATTGAATAAGCGTGGTATCGGTCGTCAGGCGCGACAGCACTTCGCCTGTCATGATCCGCTCGTAAAATGCGGGGCTGCGATCTATCACCCGGGCAAAAAGCGCCTTGCGTATATCGGCCACAATCCGCTCGCCCAACCGGGTTACGAAATAATAACGCAAGCCTGTTCCCAGCGCCAAAAGCCCCGCAAGGCCAAAAGCGCCCGCGAAATATTGGTTCAACAGGATCATTTCGCGCGCTTCAAACCCGTCCACCACGCGCCGCACAGCCAAAGGCAGCGCCAGCGTAATGGCCGCAGTTGTGACAAGTGCAACCATAGCCAGCGCCAGCAGCGCGCGATAGGGCCGGATAAATGGCCAAAGCCCTTTCAATGCGCCGAAATTCTTGGATTTCGCGCGATCTTCCAACGCGGATGCCGGTGTCTCTGCCATGCTGTCTTGCTCTTGCCTGTAACAAGACGGGTTTAGGTCAGCATTGCATAAGGGGCAAGCCCCAGTGAGGTCGCAGGGGGAGCGCTATTTTTGCGCAGCCACGCTGTTCAGCCAGCTTTTTCCATGCGCAGAAAGGTGAACAGGCCAAGGCTGGTCAAGGGCTTTTCCTCTATCAGGTGCAGATCATGCACGCCCAAAACCCGGTCTTTGGCAAAATTGGAATGCCAGCCCATCCAATCCGCGAAAGGGGCGAATTTGCGCTCCAGCCATGCAAGCCAGCCTTCCTCGCGGGCAAAATGGTTGACAAGCAGGATTTGCCCGCCCGGTTTGCACACGCGCGCCATTTCGGCCATCACCTGCTCTGGGTCGGGCACGACAGAGATAAGATGCATCGCAACGACAGTATCAAAGCTTGCATCGGGGAAATCCATGTCGCGCGCATCCATCTGGCGCAATTCATTCACATGCGAGAGGTTCTCGTCGCGCACCTTCGTGCGCGCGCGTTCCAGCATGTCTTCGGAAAAATCGATGCCCGATACTTTCAGCGCCGGGTTGTAATATGGCAAAGCAAGCCCTGTGCCCACGCCCACTTCCAGAACATGCCCACCGCTGTCATTGGCAACCTTGGTTGCATGTTTGCGCCCGGCATTGGTGATCTGCCCAAACGTCATGTCATAGATCGGCGCCCAACGCCGGTAGCTTGCTGTAATCGCCTCTGGTTTCACCTGTTCTTCTCCTCACCTGTTGCCAGAGAGGTTGGGCGAGGGTTAACGATTGGTCAACCTGCTTTGTTGTATCGAAAAGGCAACATTTGCGTTATCGTCTGGCTGTGCTCCGAAAACGGGCAGCCCGCCGCCCTACATTGAAAAGCTGATCCCGCAACCACAACTGGATGAGGCATTGGGATTGTCGATTACAAAGCGCGCGCCGATCAATTCTTCGGTGAAATCAATTACCGCATTGGCCAGAAAGGGCAGCGAAACCGGGTCTATCAGCACTTTGTGGCCGTCTTTTTCCAGCACCAGATCATCTGCGGCGGGGGCGTCAAAGCGGATGTCATATTGAAAGCCAGAACACCCGCCGCCATCCACAGCCACGCGCAGGGCCTTGACCTCGCCTGTATCTTCGGCAATTTCGGCCAGTCTGGCAAAGGCGCGTTCGCTTACACGGGGGGGGATGGTCAAGGTCATGGCTACCGGCTGTTATATTTCTTATTACTTTGGTCTGATATAAGCCGTATAGCAGTTTTCGACAAGAGAGCAGGAGAGAATATGCTCAAACCCTACGCAACAAAGCCCGAACAGTCGCGCGGGCGGCTGCATGGCGAGGCGATGAGCACCTTCCGCTCGCCCTTTCAGCGCGACCGGGACAGGATTATTCATTCATCTGCCTTTCGCCGTCTGAAGCACAAGACTCAGGTGTTCATCGAACATGAGGGCGATTATTACCGCACGCGCCTGACCCATTCCATCGAAGTGGCGCAAGTGGCGCGCACCTTGGCCAGCGCCTTGGGGCTGAATACCGATCTGGCAGAGGCGATTGCGCTGGCCCATGATCTGGGCCATCCCCCTTTTGGCCATACGGGCGAAGATGCGCTGTGCGAGTTGATGGCCCCCTATGGCGGGTTTGACCATAACGCACAGGCGCTGCGGATCATTACCAAGCTGGAACGCCATTACGCAGATTTTGACGGGCTGAACCTGACATGGGAAACGCTGGAAGGAATTGCCAAGCATAATGGCCCGGTCACGGATGCGCAGGGCAACCCACTGAAAGGCGATGTGCTGCCCTATGCGCTGGCCGAATGCAACGCGGCCTTTGATCTGGAATTGTCAGGCTATGCCAGCGCCGAGGCTCAGGTGGCCGCGATTGCCGATGATATCGCCTATAACCACCATGATTTGCATGATGGGTTGCGTTCTGGCCTGTTTACCGAAGATGATCTGATGGAATTGCCGATCACCGGCCCCGCATTCGCAGAGGTGGATAAGCTGTATCCGGGGTTGGAGCGGATGCGCCGCCGGCACGAGGCGTTGCGCCGGGTGTTCGGGGTTATGGTGGAAGATGTGTTGGCTGTGGCCTCTACCCGGCTTGGCCCGGCCGATCTGACATCGGCGCAGGATATCCGCGATCTGCGGCTGACCATCATTCGCTTTTCTGACCGGCTGTTTCGAGAGTTGAAAGTAATCCGGCAGTTTTTGTTCACGCGCATGTATCGCGCGCCCTCGGTTGTGGCCATGCGCGCCGAGGTGACAGAAATGGTGCGCGCGCTCTTCCCGTTATTTCTGGCGCAACCGGATTTGTTGCCTGCCGAATGGCGGCGCGATGTAGAGGGGGCGCGGGATGAAACGGCGCTGGCGCGGAGTGTGGCGGATTATGTCTCTGGCATGACAGACCGTTTCGCCATTCAGGAATACAGGCGGCTGATAAAGGGAATTGCACCAGATACCGGGCGTTATTTGTGAATTCATTTCGGTTTGGCATATCAGGGATTTGAGCGGGGCTTGCGGCCTGTGAGCGGGGTGATCGGACTGGACAAGCGGCATATTGCGCGCTAAAGGGTTCATGATAGCGCTAACGGCGTTGGGGCCGGGGCGCGGATTTGGCTGACAAGAAGCTGATAGGGAATTGGTATGGTTGCGCGCGTCATTCCGGTAGAAAGATTTGATCTGGTCATCTTCGGCGCGTCAGGCGATCTGGCGCGGCGCAAAATCCTTCCGGGCCTTTATCGGCGCTGGAAGGAAGGGCAAATACCCGAAGGCGCACGCATTATCGGTGCGGCGCGCAGCGATATGACAGATGCGGAATTTCGCACACAGGTTTCGGACGCGCTGAAAGAGTTTCTGGAACCGGCCGCCCTTGTTCCTGAAGTGGTTTCAGGCTTTCTGGATATCCTGGCCTATGTCAGGATCGATGCCAAAGGCGAAGCAGGATGGGAAGCGCTTGCCGCAATCATGCGCAAGGATGTGGTGCGTGCCTTCTACCTCTCGGTTGCGCCCGCGCTGTTTGGGGATATTGCGCAACGTCTGCACCAGCGCGGCATTGCCGATCGGGCCTCTCGGATTGTGGTGGAAAAGCCTTTTGGCAAGGATCTCAAAACCGCGCGCGCGCTCAATGCCGCCTTGGCAGAATATTTCAACGAAGATCAGATTTACCGCATTGATCACTATCTGGGCAAGGAAACCGTGCAAAACCTGATGGCGGTGCGCTTTGCCAATATCCTGTTCGAACCCTTGTGGAACGCGCAATTTGTGGATCATGTCCAGATCACCGTGGCCGAAACCGTGGGTGTGGGCGGGCGTGGCGAATATTATGACAATTCGGGCGCCATGCGCGATATGGTGCAAAACCACCTGATGCAGCTTTTGTGCCTGATCGCGATGGAGCCACCCCATTGTTTCGAGCCTGACGCCATGCGCGATGAAAAGCTGAAGGTGATCCGCGCGCTTGACCCGCTGAAACCCGGCGAATTCGTGCGCGGGCAATACCGTGGCAAGGGCGGGGATGATTACCTGACAGAAGCCGGCAATCCCGATAGCCGGACGGAGAGCTTCATTGCAATGAAGCTGCATGTTTCCAACTGGCGCTGGAAGGGCACGCCCTTTTATCTGCGCACCGGCAAGCGCATGAAATCGCGCGTTTCCGAAATTGCTGTGACGTTCAAAGAGCCACCGCATTCGATTTTTGGCGAATCCAACCAATGGCGCGAGAATGTGCTGGTGATCCGCCTGCAACCCGATGAAGGGATGGATCTGCGCGTCATGATCAAGGAACCGGGGCCGGGGGGGATGCGCCTGAAAGATGTGGCGCTGGATATGAGCTTTGCCGAGGCCTTGGGCAATGATCTGGATATCCCGGATGCCTATGAGCGGTTGATCATGGATGTGATCCGCGGCAACCAGACGCTGTTCATGCGCGGCGATGAGGTAGAGGCCGCTTGGGCATGGGTTGATCCCATCATTGATGGCTGGGAAATGCGCGGAGATCAGCCGGAGGCATATGAGCCGGGATCGACAGGGCCAGAGGGCGCACTTATGTTGATGCATAAGGACGGGCGGCGCTGGCGGGAGATCCGGTAATGGAATTTCACGAATACCCTGACCGCGAAATGATGATGCTGCGTCTGGCGCAGCGCATTTCCTCGGAACTGGGCGAAACATTACGCAGCGCGGGGCAGGCCACGTTATGTGTGCCCGGCGGAACCACACCGGGGCCAGTGTTTGACACGCTGAGCGGGGTTGATCTGGAGTGGCAGAAAATCGCAGTTGTTCTGAATGACGAACGCTGGGTGCCAGAGGATAGCCCGCGTTCCAACACCCGCCTGTTGCGCGACAGGCTGCTGACAGGGCGCGCGGCGGGCGCGCAGCTTGTGCCCTTGCGCACGGATGCCCCCACCCCTGAAGAGGGGTTGGAGCAGGTGCGCGCGGGGCTGGAGCCGCATTTGCCTATTTCCGTGCTGCTTCTGGGCATGGGCGAGGATATGCACACTGCCTCTCTTTTCCCCGGCGCAGATAATCTGGACGCCGCTTTGCGCGCCGATGCACCCCCAGTTATGGCCATGCGCGCCGAAGCTGCGGGAGAGCCGCGCATAACCCTCACAGCGCCTGTCTTGCAAAATGCCTTGCGGGTGCATGTGCTGATTGCGGGCGCAGCAAAGCGCGCAGCATTGGAACGCGCCCTGACCCTGCCCCCGGCAGAGGCCCCGATTGCCTGCATTCTGGATCAGGCGCAGGTGCATTGGGCGGAATGATCCGCGCGTAACACTTTCCACAAAAAACAATAGGGACAGAGAAAATGACACTCTGGAACGAGCTTGCCAAACATCAGCGCGATTGCGAAGGGCGGCATATATTGGAGTTGTTTGCCGACACTGCCCGCGCCGTTGATTTTACCGTTGCGGCGGGTGACATGCGGTTGGACTACTCCAAAACCAACATCGATGCGCGCGGGCGGGAATTGCTGCTGGCTTTGGCCGAAGATGCAGGGCTGGGCGCGGCCCGCGCCGCCATGTTCGGGGGTGAGAAGATCAACGAAACCGAAGGGCGTGCCGTGCTGCATATCGCGCAGCGCGCGGGCGAGGAGGCTGCGATCATGGTGGATGGGGCGGATGTCATGCCCGATCTGCGCGCCACCCGTGCGCGCGCCTATGCCTTTGCCGATGATATCCGCAGCGGGCGGATCGCCGGGCAGGGCGGCAAGATAACGGATGTGGTGAATATCGGCATTGGCGGATCTGATCTTGGCCCGGCCATGGCCACACTGGCACTCGCGCCTTACCACGATGGGCCAAGGTTGCATTATGTCAGCAATGTGGACGGCGCACATCTGGCCGATACGCTCAAAGGGCTTGATCCCGAAACCACGCTTGTCATCGTGGCCTCTAAAACCTTCACCACGATAGAGACGATGACAAATGCCCAAAGCGCGCGCGACTGGATGGCCAAGCGCGTGGCCGATCCGGGCGCGCAATTTGCTGCCGTTTCCACCGCGCTGGATAAAACAGCCGCTTTCGGCATTGCGTCCGATCGTGTGTTTGGCTTTGCCGATTGGGTAGGGGGGCGCTATTCGCTTTGGGGGCCAATCGGGCTGGGGCTGATGCTTGCTGTCGGGCCTGAGCAGTTTGATCGGTTTCTGGCGGGTGGCCGGGCGATGGATGATCATTTCTGCCAAGCGCCCTTGGCCCAGAATATGCCGGTGCTTCTGGCGCTGGTGGGCATTTGGCATAACCAGATTTGCGGCCATGCCACCCGCGCTGTGCTGCCCTATGATCAGCGCCTGTCGCGCCTGCCTGCCTATTTGCAACAGTTGGAAATGGAATCCAACGGCAAGCGCGTGGGCATGGATGGCCGCGATCTGGAACGCCAATCCGGCCCGATTGTCTGGGGAGAGCCGGGCACGAATGGCCAGCATGCCTTTTACCAGCTTATCCACCAAGGCACGCGCATTGTGCCCTGTGAATTCCTGCTTGCCGCGCAGGGGCATGAGCCGGATATGGCCCATCAGCATCAGCTGTTGGCCGCAAATTGCCTTGCGCAATCCGAAGCGCTGTTGCGGGGCCGCGCGCTGGATGAGGCGCGTGGCCTGATGGCGGCAAAGGGGCTAAGCGGGGATGAATTGGAACGCCAGGCCCGCCACCGCGTTTTCCCCGGCAACCGCCCGTCAACAACCCTGATTTATCCCAAACTGACACCCTTCACCTTGGGCCAGATCATCGCGCTTTATGAACACCGCGTCTTTGTGGAAGGGGTGATTTTGGGCCTCAACTCTTTCGACCAGTGGGGGGTCGAACTGGGCAAGGAATTGGCCACAGCTTTGGGGCCAGTGTTGGAGGGCGCGGATGCCTCTGAAAAAGACCCCTCAACGCAAGCGCTTGTGGCTTACTTTCGCGCGCATCAGCAATAGACATAATCGCCGCGGGGGCCCCCAAAGGCCCCCGCGGCCGGGTTTGAAAAATTAAACATGGGTTAGAAAAACATCAAGAGCGGCGGGGGGGGGGCGGTAAAAAAAACAACCCCC
>JAUVXF010000034.1 GCA_030603695.1 Natronohydrobacter sp.
AGGGCTGCGGCAATTCGCTGCTGGTGAAGGTGAACCAGATCGGCACATTGACAGAAACCCTGGCCGCCGTGGATATGGCACACCGCGCGCGCATGAGCTGCGTGATGTCGCACCGCTCTGGCGAGACGGAAGATGCCACCATCGCCGATCTGGCCGTGGCCACCAATTGCGGGCAAATCAAAACCGGCAGCCTCGCACGCTCTGACCGGCTGGCAAAATACAACCAGCTGATCCGCATTGAAGAAATGCTTGGCGATACGGCCCTTTATGCAGGGCGGAATATCCTGAGATAAAACGAAGCAGGGTGCGCGATGCCCGCTCACCCTGCCGCCCTTGCCTTTAGCCCGCGCGCAATGTGCCGCCTGTGGCTTTTTCAACCTTCTCCACAATCTTGCGGCTGATCGCGTCCAGGTCTTCCTCGGTCAGGCTACGCTCGACCGGTTGCAGGCGCACCGAAATGGCCACGGATTTGCGCCCTTCGCCAAATTGCGCCGCAGCCTTTGGCCCGGTGAATTCGTCAAACACCTGCACGCCTGCAATCAGCGCCTTATCGGCCCCGGCGGCGGCATTGACGATGTTCAGCGCCTCTACCTGCGCATCCAGAATGAAGGCGAAATCACGCTCCACGCTTTGCAGCGCGCTTGTTATCAGCGGCTGGCGCGTGGTTTTGCGCGCCTTGGGATAGGGCGGGTTTTCCACAAAGACGGTAAAGCCCACCACCGGCCCTTTCAGATCATAGGCTTTGATGATCTTGGGGTGCAATTCGCCAAACACTGCCAGAGGCAATTTCGGGCCAAGGCTGATCACCCCTGCCCGCCCCGGATGGAACCAGCCCGGCAAATTGCGCGTGATCTGGAATTTTGCAGGCGCGCCAATCGCGCCAAGCACCGCCTCTGCATCGGCTTTGGCATCATAAAGATCAACCGCGCGGCGGCTGCCATACGGATCGCGCGGCGCGGTTGCGCCCACCAATATCCCTGCGGCCTGTATATGCTGCTCTCCCGGCTCTCCGCCGCTGAAGGCAGGGCCAACTTCAAACAGGGCCAGATCGGCACTGCCGCGCGCCTGATTGCGCGCAGCCGCCTGCAACAGGCCCGGCAGAAGATCGGGGCGCATATGCGTCATTTCCGATGAGATCGGGTTTTCCAGCCGCAACGCATCTTGCCCACCACCAAAGGCCGTGGCAGAGGCCGCATCTATAAAGCTGTAGCTGACGCATTCATTATAGCCCAAGCCCGCCAGCATCCGCCGCGCCGCGCGTTCGCGCGTTTGCAGCGGTGTCAGGATCGGGCGGGCAACGCCTGCGGTGGGCCGCGACAGGGGCTTGCCCTCCAGCTTGGTCAGCGAGGCAATGCGCGCGATTTCCTCTACCAGATCGGCCTCTCCCAGAATATCGGGGCGCCAGCTGGGGGGCTGGGCCTGATCGCCTGTCAGGGCAAAGCCCAAAGCCTCTAGCGTAGCGCGCTGCGTGGCCTCTGGAATATCCATGCCCACCAGCGCGCGGGTGCGCAGCGGATCAAAGCGGTAGCTGCGCGCGGTATCGGGAATGCCACCATCGCTGGCGATATCAGACACCTCGCCGCCGCACAGCTCCACCACCATGCGCGCGGCCATGTCCAGCCCTTCCAGCGTAAAGGCCGGATCGACCCCGCGCTCGAACCGGTAGCGGGCATCGGAATTGATTTTCAGCGCGCGGCCCGTAGCGGCAATGGTGATCGGATCCCAATAGGCGGATTCCAGAAAGACATTCACGGTCTCATCGGTGCAGCCCGACAATTCGCCGCCCATGATCCCCGCCAGGCTTTCGGGCTGATGGTCATCCGAAATCAGCATCTGGCCGGGGTGCAAAGTATATGTCTTGCCATCCAGCGCCAACAACTCTTCCCCGCCTTTGGCAGGATGAATGCGCAACCCACCCTGCACCTTGTCGGCATCGAACACATGCAAGGGGCGGTTCAGATCGAAGGTGAAGAAATTGGTTATATCCACAAGCGCCGAGATCGGGCGCAGGCCAATGGCGCGCAGCCGTTTTTGCAGCCAATCGGGCGAGGGGCCATTTTTCACCCCCCGGATCACGCGGCCTGCGAAAATGGGGCAGCCCTTTTCTTTCAGCTCTGGCGCGATGGTCACGCTTATGGGGCACGGGAAACTACCCTGCACCGCCGCAGGGGCCAAGGGCTTCAGCACACCCAAGCCCCGCGCGGCCAGATCACGCGCAATGCCGCGCACGCCCAGCGCATCGGGGCGGTTGGGGGTGATGGCAATTTCAATCACAGGGTCATTCAGCCCCGCGTAATCGATAAAGCGCAGGCCCAAAGGCGCATCATCTGGCAGATCAATAATGCCGTCATGCGCGTCTGACAGCATCAATTCACGCTCAGAACACAGCATCCCGTTGCTGGCCTGCCCCCGAATGACACCGGGTTTCAGATCTACCCCGGTGCCGGGAACATGCGTGCCCACGGGCGCGAATACGGCGCGCATGCCCGTGCGAGCATTGGGTGCGCCGCAGACAACCTGCACCTCTTGGGGCGCACCATCGGGGCCGTTGGGCCATGTTTCCACCCGGCACAGGCGCAGGCGGTCTGCATCGGGGTGCGGGGCGGCCTCTATCACGCGGGCAATGCGAAACGCGCCCAAGGATTGGGCTGGGTCGCTTACCTCTTCCACTTCCAGCCCCAGATCGGTCAGCGCCTCTGCGATCTGTTCCAGCGTGGCCTCGGTTTCCAGATGATCCCGTAGCCAGGACAGCGTGAATTTCATGTCATTTCCCCGAATTCGCCTGAATCTGCCGTGGCGGGCGGCCCGGACTGACTTTCAGCCCGGCACATGGCCACCCGCCGTTTCGCTGCTACCGCCTAGCCTTAGCGCGAGCGCGGATCAATATCGTCGTCTTCATCCTCGTCATCATCATCTGGCAGGTTGAAGAAGCTTTCCGCATCGCTGTAATCGGCGGCCTTGTTTTGCTCTTGCGGGTCGGAATTCAGATCGCTGATCGAGAAATTCTCCAGCCCGGCAATGCCAGCGGGCATTTTCAGGTCTGCATCCGCCTCTAGCGACTGATCGGTGGATACCAGCTTGCGCCGTTCATCATCAGTCATAACACCACCTTCGGCGGCGCGCTTGGCCGCCGCTTTCTGCACTTCCTTGTCCAGTTCGGACTGGCGGCACAGGCCAAGGGCGACAGGATCAATCGGTTGCAGATTGGCAATGTTCCAATGCGTGCGCTCGCGGATGGCATCTATTGTGGTGTTGGTTGTGCCCACCAGACGGCGGATCTGCGCATCTGCCAATTCGGGATGAAACTTCACCAGCCACAAAATAGCGGCCGGGCGATCCTGACGCTTGGACAGCGGCGTATAGCGCGGGCCACGGCGCTTTTCCTCGCCCTCGGCGGCGGGGTTGTATTTCAGCTTCAGCACATAGCGCGGGTCTTTTTCGCCGCGCTCTATCTCAATGGCATCCAGCTGGTTATTGGCAACAGGGTCAAAGCCCTTCACGCCACCCGCGACATCGCCATCGGCAATGCCCTGCACTTCCAATTCATGCAGGCCGCAAAAATCTGCAATCTGCTTGAAGCTGAGCGTTGTGTTATCAACCAGCCAAACGGCGGTCGCCTTGGGCATCAATGGTTTTGACATGACATGAACTCCTGTCATACGAGCGCAGTGCAATGCGCATGCTTCATCTCGTGCCGGGGCTCCGGCTGCAGGGCGGGCCTGCCATTCCTCGATTTCGGGGATGGGGGTGTTATAGCGCGCATGCTGGCAAAGGGAAAGACGAAATGCGCAAATTCATGCTGACAGTTATGGCAGTGGCTGTGCTGGGGCTGACAGGCTGGGGCCTGTGGCCGCGCAGCGCATCAGAGGCGGCAGAGCGTGACGGCTATCTGGTGCTGGCCCTAAGCTGGACACCCAGTTGGTGCGCGTCTGAAGGCGACAGCCGAGGGGCAGCACGCTGCGCGCCGGGGGCCGGAGCCGGGTGGCTGGTGCATGGGCTATGGCCGCAGCACGACAGCGGCGGCTGGCCAGAGTTTTGCCCCACCGACCACCCCGCCCCAAGCTCTGCCAGCTTGCGCGCGATGGAAGATATCATGGGGGCCGCCGGGCTGGCCGCGCATCAATGGCGCAAACATGGAAGCTGCGCCAACATGGCCCCGGCGCAGTATTTCGACCAGACGCGCCGCGCCTTTGGCGCATTGAATTTCCCCCCAAGCCTGCGCGCCGACCGCACCGCGCTGCGCGCCCGCCCTGCCGATTTGCTGGCAGAATTTCGCGCAGCCAATCCAGCATTCGGGCCAGATATGGCCGTGCTGACATGCCGCGCCGGGCAGGCGCAAGAATTGCGCCTTTGCCTGCGCCATGATCTGACACCGCGCCCGTGTGATGAGGCCCTTCTGGCCCGCGCCTGCCGTGCGGGGCAGGTGGAGTTGCCGGCGTTGCGCTAGGGTGTGCTGCGTTCCATCGCCGGCACGCGGCCCACGTTTACCTTAAGTGGTCACATGTCTTTTTGCGCAAAACCGGGTCCCGGTCTTGCGCGACATGCTGTCAGGCACCCCTGCCCTGCCAGATGGTGCGGGGCTGTGCTTTGTGCGGGTTCCCGCGCGTGCCTTGGCAAAGCCAGCCTACCCCTCTGCCCCGCCGGGTGTGATGATCTTTGCAATCGCCGCATGCAGGCGTTCCAGCTTCAATGGCTTTGTCACGCAATCATCAAACCCCGCATCCAGATAGGATTGCACCTGATGGGTCATGGCATTGGCGGTAAAGGCAATTGCGGGGCAGCGCGCACGGCCCTGCGCGTCCTCCAGCGCGCGAATTTCACGCAGCAAGGCCACGCCATCCAGCAGAGGCATGGAGATATCCAGAATCAATAGATCAAACTGCCGCTCCTGATACAGTTCAAGGGCGGCGTTGCCATCATCTGCCTGTGTCACATGCGCGCCCAACTGGCCCAGCATCATGCCAAGGATCATCTGGTTTGTGCGGTTGTCATCGGCAGCAAGCACGGCAAGGGGCGGCAAAGGTTTGACCCCGGCAGGGGCAGGCAGTTGCGGCGCGGCAATGGCAGGCTGTGCGGGAAGGGGCAATGTAACTGTGATGCAGGTTCCAACGCCCGGCGCGCTGTCTATATGCAGCGTCCCCCCCATCATATCCGTCAGCCGCCGCACAATTGCCATGCCAAGGCCCGTGCCCCCAAAACGGCGGGTGATAGAGCTATCTGCCTGTGCAAACGGTTCCAGCACATGTTCTGCCTGCAACGCAGTCATGCCAATCCCGGTATCTTGCACATGCAAGACGACCTGAGTGGCATCGGGGGCGGATATGCCAACACGCACTGCGCCGCTATGCGTGAATTTCAGCGCATTACTGAGCAGATTGTGCAAAATCTGCATCAGGCGGTGCAAATCACCCAGCCGATCAAGGCCTAATGGGTCTTGCAACGTCACCGCAAAAGACAACTGCTTTTCCGAGGCCCGCAGCGTGTGCACTTCTTCCACCCGGCGCGCCAGATCAGCCAACCGAAAGGGAATGATCTCCAGTTCTATGGCGTCGGCCTCTATCTTGGTCATATCCAGCAGATCATTGAGGATATTCATCAGCAATTCGCCAGAATCCGTCAGGATCGCGGCCATCTGCTTTTGCGCAGGATCGGTGATCGCAGATTGCAGAATCTGCGCTATGCCCAGGATACCATTCAACGGCGTGCGGATTTCATGGCTCATATTCGCCAGAAAACTGGATTTGGCCTGCGTTGCGCGATGGGCGGCCTCCAGCGCGGCCTCGCGCGCTTTTTCGGCCTCTACCAGTTGGGTAACATCGGTAATGGCATAGACAATCTGGCAGGTGGCGGGGCATCCATTCGTGATTGGGGCGGCATTGATGGAAATGTAACGCACCCCATCGGCCAGATGCAGCGCAAAGCGCTGGTTGCGCACCATGGCGCTGCCTTGGCGCAGCCTGACAAAGGGGTGATCTTCGGGCGCTATGGGACAGCCTGCAAGATCGGTCAGTTGCCAGTGCGGCGCATCAAAGCGTTGCCCCAGCAAACCGGAAAGCGGCACATTCAGAATTGTTTCGGCGGCCTGATTGGCAAAGATGATCACCCCTGCCGCATCCAGCACAACAAAGCCTGCGGCATCGGTGCTGACAATCCCTTGCAAAAAGGCACGTTCCTTGGCCAATTCCACTTGTGCGGCGTGCATATCCGCAATTGCTTTGCGCCGTGTCAGAACAGTGTGCACCACATCGGCAAAGGCCCGCATAAGATAGGTTTCGCCGGGCAGAAAATCGCCCCGCGCGCTAACGCTGTCAAACCCCACCATGCCGAACAGGCCGGAATCATCCAGCATCGGCACCAGCAACAGAGAGCGGATTTGCTGGGCGGCCAGAATTTCATATTCCATGCTACCGGGCGCAAAATCGGCTATATCGGCGATGTTCAAAATCTGGCTGGCGATAAGCGGTGCAAAAAGGGCGCCATAATCCGCCAGCCGCAAATCCTGCAACTTGTCTTTCATCGGGCGGATACCCGGCGCGCACCATTCATGGGTGTTGCTGATCAGCGGGCCGGAAACAAGGAAAACATAGGCCCTGTCACGCCCGGCATAGGCCCCAAGGCGGGCCAGACATTCACCAAGCGCACAATCCACATCGGCACAGTCAGAAGCCAGCAATTTTTGGATCAAGGCGACAACAAGCGCTTGAATCTCTGTCAAGCGCTCTTCCACCGCAACTGGCGTATCGACACTGTGGTTGCGCCCAATTTCCATTTCGGCCTTTCGCGTGTTGCCCCGCGTCTGAACTTTGTCGCGCAATCGCCCAACGAGCCAGAAAGTACTGCACCACCATCAATAACGACGAAAGATTAACTACTCGTAGCCACGATTTCGTTTTTGCCGGTCAATCTGGTGCAACTCTGCTCGGATCGGGGCTTGCGCCGCGCACCCCCATGACTATAACCCGCACCAATTTGCGCAGCGCGTTTTACGCGTGGCTGCGCATGCGCGCAGGTCAGTCAGGGGTCCGTCATGCCGAAAAGAACCGACATTCAATCCATTATGATCATCGGGGCGGGGCCAATTGTCATCGGGCAGGCCTGCGAATTCGACTATTCGGGCGCACAGGCCTGCAAGGCGCTGCGCGAAGAAGGGTATCGGGTGATTCTGGTCAATTCCAATCCAGCAACCATCATGACAGACCCCGGCCTTGCCGATGCCACCTATATCGAACCGATCACGCCCGAAATCGTGGCAAAGATCATTGAAAAAGAGCGTCCTGACGCGCTGTTGCCCACAATGGGCGGGCAAACCGGGCTGAACACCTCTCTGGCGCTGGCCGATATGGGGGTGCTGGACAAATTCGGGGTAGAACTGATCGGCGCCAACCGCGACGCGATCGAGATGGCCGAAGACCGCAAACTCTTCCGCGAGGCGATGGACAGAATCGGGCTGGAAAACCCCAAAGCCACGATCATCGCCGCGCCAAAGCTGGAAAACGGCAAATATGACATCAATGCAGGCGTGGCCGCTGCCATAGAGGCGATTGAATATGTGGGCCTGCCCGCGATCATCCGCCCCGCCTTTACCCTTGGCGGCACCGGCGGCGGCGTGGCCTATAACCGCGATGACTATGAGCGCATTTGCCGTTCCGGGCTGGATGCGTCCCCCGTGGCGCAAATCTTGGTCGATGAAAGCCTGCTGGGCTGGAAAGAATACGAAATGGAAGTTGTCCGCGACAAAGCGGATAACGCAATCATTGTCTGTTCCATTGAAAATGTGGATCCGATGGGCGTGCATACGGGCGATTCGATCACCGTCGCCCCGGCCCTGACGCTGACAGACAAGGAATATCAGATCATGCGCAACGGCTCTATTGCCGTGCTGCGCGAAATCGGGGTGGAAACCGGCGGATCGAACGTGCAATGGGCGATCAACCCGGCCGATGGGCGTATGGTTGTAATTGAAATGAACCCGCGTGTGTCGCGCTCTTCTGCGCTGGCCTCCAAAGCTACGGGCTTTCCGATTGCGAAAATCGCGGCCAAGCTGGCGGTGGGATATACGCTGGATGAGTTGGACAATGACATCACCAAAGTCACGCCCGCCAGCTTCGAGCCGACGATTGATTATGTTGTCACCAAAATCCCGCGTTTCGCGTTCGAGAAATTCCCCGGTTCCAAGCCCGAACTGACAACGGCCATGAAATCGGTGGGCGAGGCGATGGCAATTGGCCGCACCTTCCACGAATCCATGCAAAAGGCGCTGGCCAGCATGGAAACGGGGCTGACGGGCTTTGACGAAATCGTCATTCCCGGCGCGCCAGACCGCGCGGCGATCATCAAGGCCATCAGCGCCCAGACACCCGACCGCTTGCGCCTGATTGCCCAGGCCATGCGCGAGGGGCTGTCGGATGATGACATTCAGGCCGCCACCGCCTTTGACCCGTGGTTTCTCTCCCGCATCCGCGAGATCATAGAGGCCGAGGCAGAGATTCGCGCCAAGGGCCTGCCTGTGACAGCCGAAGGGCTGCGCGCGCTGAAGATGCTTGGCTTTACCGATGCCCGCCTTGCCATCCTGACGGGCCGGGATGAAGCACAGGTGCGCCGCGCCCGGCGCAATCTGGGGGTGAATGCCGTGTTCAAGCGAATTGACACCTGCGCGGCTGAATTCGAGGCCCAGACCCCCTATATGTATTCCACCTATGAAACCCCTGTCATGGGCGATGCGGAATGCGAGGCACGGCCCTCGGAGCGCAAGAAAGTGGTTATTCTTGGCGGCGGCCCCAACCGGATTGGCCAAGGGATTGAATTTGATTATTGCTGCTGCCATGCCTGTTTCGCGCTGACAGATGTTGGCTATGAAACCATCATGATCAACTGCAACCCCGAAACGGTTTCAACCGATTATGACACCTCCGACCGCCTGTATTTCGAACCCCTGACACTGGAACATGTGCTGGAAATTCTGCGCGTGGAACAGGAAGCAGGCACGCTGCATGGCGTGATCGTGCAGTTTGGCGGCCAGACACCTTTGAAACTGGCCAATGCGCTGCAAGACGAAGGTATCCCCATTCTGGGCACCTCGCCCGATGCGATTGATCTGGCAGAGGATCGCGAGCGGTTTCAGGCGCTCTTGAATGATCTGGGGCTGAAACAGCCTGTCAATGGCATTGCCTCTACCCGCGATCAGGCGTTCGAGATTGCCGCGCGGGTTGGTTATCCGCTGGTGATCCGCCCCTCATACGTTCTGGGGGGCCGCGCGATGGAGATTGTGCGCGATGATGCCCATCTGGAACGCTATATCCGCGATGCCGTGCAGGTTTCGGGCAAGAATCCGGTGCTGCTGGACAGCTATCTTGTGGGCGCGGTGGAGGTGGATGTGGATGCGCTGTGCGATGGCGAGGCCGTGCATGTGGCAGGCATTATGCAGCACATAGAGGAAGCAGGCGTGCATTCGGGCGATAGTGCCTGTTCGCTGCCCCCCTATTCGCTTGGCCCGGATATGATTGCAGAACTGCGCGTGCAAACCGAAGCACTGGCGCGCGGCCTGAATGTGGTCGGGCTGATGAATGTGCAATTCGCCATCAAGGATGGCGTGATCTATGTTCTGGAAGTGAACCCCCGCGCCTCTCGGACTGTGCCCTTTGTGGCCAAGGCCACCGACAGCGCGATTGCCAGCATTGCCGCGCGGCTGATGGCCGGGGAAAAGCTGTCAAACTTCCCCATGCGCGCGCCGATCAAGGCCGATGTCTCTCCCTCCGAACCCATGCCAATGGGCGATCCCATGACATTGGCAGACCCGCAAACCCCGTGGTTCTCGGTCAAGGAAGCGGTGCTGCCCTTTGCGCGCTTCCCCGGTGTCGATACGCTGCTGGGGCCAGAAATGCGCTCTACCGGAGAGGTGATGGGCTGGGCGCGCAACTTTGCCCGCGCGTTCTACAAGGCGCAGCTTGGCGCAGGTGTGACATTGCCTGAATCTGGCCGCGTGTTCTTGTCGATCAAGGATTACGACAAAGGCCCGCAAATGGTGGAAGCGGCACAAACGCTGGTTGATCTGGGCTTTGTCATTGTGGCCACGCGCGGCACGGCAGATTGGCTGAAAGGCCAGGGCGTTGCCTGCGAGGTGGTGAACAAGGTCTATGAAGGGCGGCCCAATATCGTTGACCTGCTGAAAAGTGGCGAGATTGCAATGGTGCTGAACACCACCGAAGGCGCACAGGCCATAGAGGATAGCCGCGAAATCCGCTCTGTCGCGCTCTATGACAAGATCCCGTATTATACCACTGCCGCAGGCAGCCATGCCGCCGTTATGGCGATCAAGGCGCGCGAAGAAGGCGAAATCGGCGTGCGCGCCTTGCAGCACGCAGCCGATTAAGCCCATCGTTATACAGTGTTGTGAAAGCCCCGCTTAGGCGGGGCTTTTTCGTGCGGCAGGTGCCCGCGACAGGGGGATTGTCGGTTTCTATTTGCGAACGATTATCATTTGCATATAAACACCCCATATATGCAAACAGGATAGCCCATGCCCCGATTCGTTCTCTCTGCTGCCGCATTTGGTGCCAGCCTTGCCCTTGCCGCCCCATTGCATGCGACGCAGCCCCCCCTAAATGTGCTGGCCACGGTTGGCATGATTGCCGATGTGGCGCAAAATGTGGCGGGCGATTGCGCAATCGTCAGCACCCTTGTCGGCCCCGGAACAGACCCGCATGACTATTCCGCCACCCCCGGCGATGTGCGCAAAATCGCGCAGGCGGAATTGATCCTCTATGTGGATCGCGCCCTTGAAGAGCGGCTGGCCGATGTGCTGGACAGCTTTCGCGACCGCACACCCACATTGGGGCTGGTTGCAGCCAGCTTCCTCCCGGACACCATGCTGCAAGACCCGGAAGACGCAGGCAGGGTTGATCCCCATCTGTGGATGGATGTCAGCCGCTGGGCGCGTATTGCCCCTGTGATTGCAGATGCGATTGCCGCGCAGCGCCCTGCATGCGCCGATAGCCTGCAAGCGAATGCCGCCAGTTATGTCGCCGCGCTGGACGCGCTGCATGACTGGATTGGCGCGGCAATCGCCTCTATCCCCGAAGGCCAGCGCCTGCTGGTCACGGCCCATGATGCCTTCTACTATTTCGCAGATGCCTATGGGATAGAGGCCTCAGAGGCGATTGAAGGGATTTCCACGGCCTCTGAGGCCAGTATCGCAGATATCCGCGAGGTGGCAGATTTCGTGATCGCACGCGGTGTGCCGGCGGTATTTGTGGAAACCACCATCAACCCCCGCACGATGGAAGCGCTGGTGCAAGAGGTGCAAAGCCGTGGCCAAGATGTTAGCATCGGCGGCGCGTTATACTCTGATGCGATGGGCGCAGAGGGCACGCCAGAGGCCAGCTATATCGGCATGATGCGCGCCAATACCAGTGTTATCACTTTGGCCCTTGGTGGCAGCCTGCCCGATTGGCCGGAAATCCTGGCCGCGTATGGCGATGGCTCGCCCTAAGCCCTGTCTTGCGCTATGTTATAGCCAAACCCGCGCCCTGCCGCGCCACAGAGAGGCCCGAACATGTCCCGCCCCGCAGATGCCATGCCGGAATCCTTGTCTGACGCAGCACTGCACGAACCCGATCAGGCCCTGCATGTAGAAGATCTGACGGTTTCCTATGGCACAACAACCGCGCTGTGGGATATTGATCTGGATATCCCCCCCGGCGTGATGTGCGCGATTGTCGGGCCAAATGGATCGGGCAAATCCACCTTGCTGAAAACCGCGCTGGGGCTGGTGCGCCCTGTGGCCGGGCATGTGCGCTTTCTGGGCAGGCCCGTGGCCCAGATGCGCGGCCAGATCGGCTATGTGCCACAGCGCCAGAGCGTGGATTGGGATTTCCCCACAACCGCGCGCGATGTGGTGGAAATGGGGCTGTATCGCCGCCTTGGCTGGTTGCGCCGTCCGGGCAAAGATGCCCGCGCGCGCGCCATGGCCGCGCTGGCGGAACTTGGGATGCAGGATTATGCAGATCGCCAGATCAGCCAGCTTTCCGGCGGCCAGCAACAGCGGGTCTTTATTGCTCGCGCGCTGGTGCAGGATGCCCCCATCCTGATTCTGGATGAACCCATGGCGGGCGTTGATGCCAGCACAGAGGCCGTTATCATCGCCCTGCTCAAACGCCTGCGCGACAGCGGGCGCACAGTGATTGTGGTGCATCATGATCTGACCACGGTGCAAAGCTATTTCGACTGGCTGGTAATGCTGAATGTGCGCATCATCGCCCAAGGGCCAGTGGCCAAGGCATATACCCCCGAAAACCTGCGCGCCACCTATGGCCGACAACTGGCCATGATCGCCGCGCCCCTTGATATGGGCCGCACATGAACGCGCTGGGCCTTGGGGGCATTGTTGGAACAGTGCTGCTGGGCGCAGCCCTTTTGGGCGCAATAAGTGGCATGCTGGGGGCCTTTGCCGTGCTGCGCCGCCAAAGCCTGCTGGGCGATACGCTGGCACATGCCGCCTTGCCGGGAATTTGCCTTGGCTTCATTCTGGCAGGCACGCGCGATCTGGCCAGCATTCTGACCGGGGCTTTTGCCACAGGCGCCTTGGCGGCGCTGGCCATGATGCTGATCATCCGGCGCAGCACGCTGAAAACAGATGCAGCCCTTGGAATTGTGCTAAGCGTGTTTTTCGCGGTGGGGGTGGTGCTGCTGACATTCGTGCAGGGCCAGGGCAATGCGGCCAGCGCCGGGCTTGCAACATTTCTGTTCGGCCAGGCGGCGGCCATCCTGCGCGCCGATCTCTGGGTCATGGCCGGGGTGGGGCTGGCCGCGCTGGGGGTGGTGCTGGCCCTGTGGAAGGAATTCAAGCTGGTCAGCTTTGACCCGGAATTTGCCCGCGTGCAGGGTTTGCCCGTATTCTGGCTGGAAGCGGCGCTGACAGTGCTGGTGGCGCTGGCGATTGTGGTCGGGTTGCAACTGGTGGGGGTGGTGCTGATGGTTGCGCTGCTGATTGCACCTGCGGCAGCCGCGCGGCAATGGACGCACTCTCTGGGGGCAATGGTGGTGCTTTCGGCCCTGATCGGGGCAGCCTCTGGCGCAGGCGGGGCGCTGATAAGTGCGCATGTGCGGGGGCTGGCCACTGGGCCTGTGGTGGTGCTGATCGCAACGGGGTTTGTGCTTGTCTCGCTTCTGGCCGCACCGGGGCGCGGGGTGATCTGGCAGGCAGTCGCCGCGCGGCATGCCCGCGCGCGCATCAGCGACCGGCGCGTTCTGACCACGCTGCAAGGGCTGGCCACCGCCCATGCCGATACGCGCTACCCCGCCGAAGGGGGCATGCTGAAAACCGCCCTTGGCGCGATGCCGCGCGCGGCCCATCTGGCCGGGCTGGAAGCGCGCGGCCTGATCCGCCCTGTCACCCATCCGCCAGAGACAACCCCGCATTGGGAACTGACCAGCGCTGGCCATACCGAGGCCGCGCGGCTGCAAGACAAGCTTCTCCCCCCGCAAGCAGACACAGCCCCGCCACCGCTTGCAAGAAAGCCCCGCCCATGATCGCGGCGTTTTTCAATTCCATCCCGGCCATGATTGTGCTGACAGGCTGCCTTGTCGGGGCCTCTGGCGCGGTGCTGGGCAGCTTTCTGGTGCTGCGCGGCAATTCCATGCTGACAGATGCCATCAGTCATTCCATCGTCTTCGGGATTATTGTTGTCTGGCTTTTGACAGCGCAGGTTTCCGGCCCGGTGCAAGTGATCGGCGCGGCACTGACAGGGGTTTTGACAGTAGCGCTGACAGAATTGCTTGCGCGTTCCAGACTGGTGCGGATGGATGCCGCGATCGGGCTGGTTTTTCCCGCGCTATTTGCCGCAGGGGTGCTGCTGATCTCGGTCTATGCGCGCGATGTGCATATTGATGTCGAAACCGTGCTTTTGGGAGAGATCGGCTTTGTCTGGCTGCATACATGGCCCGTTCTGGGCCAGCGCGTTCCGGTTGCCGTGGTCACGCTGGGGGTGATGCTGGTGCTCAATCTGGCGTTCGTGCTGGCATTTTGGAAGGAATTGAAACTCGCCAGCTTCGACCCTGGCCTTGCGGCTGCGCTGGGGTTTTTGCCGGGGGTGTTGCATTATGCGCTGCTGGGCCTGACCAGCATGACCGCCGTTGCGGCGTTTGATGCGGTGGGGGCTGTGCTGTTCATCGCCTTTGTCATCGTGCCGCCTGCCACGGCCTATCTGCTTACCCAAAGGCTATGGGCCATGTTGGCGCTGGCAGTGGGGCTGTCGATTGCGGCCTGTCTGGCAGGCTATGGGCTGGCCGTAGCTTGGGATGTCTCGATCGGGGGGATGATGGCCAGCATGACAGGGGTGTGGTTTGCGCTGGCCTTTCTATTCGCACCGGGCCGGGGGCTGGTGGCACAGGGGCTTGCCGCACGGCGCGGGCGGCTGGATCACGATTGCCGCGCCTTGGTGGCACATCTGTTCACCCACCAGCACACGGACAAGGCCGCCGAGGAAAACACGCTGGGCGCGCTGGTGGCGCATCTGCACTGGCCAGAGCCGCGCGCGCGCGCCGCCATATTGCGCGCGCTTGATCGCGACATGATCGAACGGCAAGGCGGGCTGCTCACCCTGCGCCCCAAAGGCAGCGCCGAGGCAGAGGCAATTTTCGGGCGCACCGAAATGTCGGTGCGCTAGTGTTCGCCACCTGACACAAGATTCCCATCGGCTGCAGGGTGTGTCATATCTTGGGCATGAGACGCTCCGACATCTGCCTTTTCCTTGGCCCCGCCGACCGTGCCGAGCTTCAAGCTCTGA
>JAUVXF010000027.1 GCA_030603695.1 Natronohydrobacter sp.
CAGAGCCGTCAGCCTGGACGCATGAAGAGACCGTTGCTGTGACAGGATCGGGCCGTGTCGGGCTGTTCTCTTTCGATGCCACTGGGCGCGGCAAATACTGCGATTATTTTTCTGTCGGGATCAACGGCGCGGTTGCACCAGAGCCGGCGCAAACGCCTGGCACCGATCAGTATCGGGTCGATTTTGGCGCGAGTGGTGTTCTGGGGGAGTTCACGCAGCGTTGGGCGACAACAGGTGTTTCGCTAAGCATAGCCACCAGTGCGGCAGATATTTTGCCGGTCAATGTGTTGAACCTGCAGCAGCAGGGCCGCGCCGAGCGATTTCAGGCACTGGCGGCCACTGATGTGCAACCACCGCGCGTTTCGGCCATTTCGCCCGGCACAGGGTCAGGGGCGGATTTCGTGAACACCATCCTGGTCATGCGAGATGCGCCGGATGCTTTGGACGGCGATCTTGTCGTGCGTGTGCGCACAGGCGTAGCCGGAGACAGTAACATTGGGGCAGTGATGCGCGCTAACCTTGCCACCGGCGAGGCAGTTACAGCGCAGCTGCAAGCCACGACTGGGACCGGCTCAAATCAGTTTACACTGCGCGTGCTCACGGCAGCTGGCGGCTTTACGACGCTGGCAACGGTCAGTTTCTCTTGGGCGATCAATACCTGGTATTTTATCCGCCTTAACATCCAAGGCACGACGGTGCGCGCGCGCATTTGGGCAGTTGGCACTGCAGAGCCGGGCACATGGACTGTCACAGCAACACATACGACGCTGCCTGCTGAAGCGGGCCCATGCGGCTGGGTTAACCGCAGGCGCAATACCAGTTTCGCTCAATTGGCCTATGTGGGGTTTTCTTCAAACCCTGCAATTCCGGCCCCACTGCCGTAAAACGCCACCACCTTTGCCATCGAGGATTGGTTGATGGCGCGCTATGGGCTTGGCTGAGCTCACTTCAACAATGGTCATGCAGGTTTGTGGAGCCTTTTAGGCGCGCTTTCTGCAAGTGATCGGCGCGCGTTTCCCCCTGTGCCGGGCCCTCACCGCCCGTGATGCACAGACTGATTTATTCCAACACCACGACAAGAAAGGCCGCGCTGCGATGGAAATCGAGATCTGGACACTATTCGACGCTCTGATGAAATGGGTGATCATCCCCATGGCCGCTGTGCTCTGGGTTCATACCCAAAAAATCGGAAATCACGAGAAGGATGTGCTGCGCATCATGACGCTTCTCTCAGAGCGCAAGGATCAGCGCGATGAGGATCGCGCCGAGTTAAATGACGCCCTGCGCGATCTGCGCGCAGCCATTCTGCGTCTGGATCAGCGGCTCGCAGATTTTACGCTCGCCCATACGGCGCAAAAACCCGTACCCCCGCTGGAAACCCCGCAGGGGCGGCGCGCAAAAGGGTGAGGGGCTGGCGGACTGCGTTGGCCTGGCGCGCCGAGAGACCGGCGGCCAGATAAGGGGCACGAGCTGTTCTGGTCATCGGGCCGCGCCTCGAACACACGCCCTCGATATCTCACAGAACACACCATCCACCACGCCCGTCGCCGCCGCGGCGGGTTTTGTCATTTAAGAGGACAGCACCATGGCAGATACCATCCGCACCTATAGGCATTTCCGTGATGTCCCTGCGCGCGACTGGCGCTGGAAGAATTTCTCCCCCGCCGAGATTGCCTGTCGCGGCACCGGGCAGCTGAAGCTGCACCCAGAGGCGTTGGACAGGTTGCAGGCCCTGCGCGACAGGCTGGGCAAGCCGCTGATTGTGCGCTCCGCCTATCGAAGCCCGGAGCACAACCGCAAGGTTGGTGGTGCGCCGCGCTCAAAACATATGGGCGGGACCGCCTTTGATATTGCGATGAGCAATCATGATCCCGTCGCGTTTGAGGCGGCGGCGCGGGAAGTAGGGTTTCTGGGCTTTGGATATTACCCGCGCTCAGGCTTTATGCATATCGATCTGGGGCCCGCACGCGTCTGGGGGGAAAGGTTTCCAGTGCGGGCGGTGCCGTTTGCGCCAGAATCCCGCCCAGCGCGCGAAGTCTTGGCCGAGAGCCGGACGCTGAAAGGGACCGGGGCGGCAGGAGTTGCGACTATGGGTGCGGCGGGGGTCGAGGTGGCCCAGGAAGTGCTGGCCGAGGCGCAGGGCGCGATCCTGCCGCTGGCGGGGCATCTGGATACGCTGCGTTGGCTGTTTATCGCGCTGGCGCTCGCAGGGATTTGCGTCGCCGTCTGGGCGCGGGTGGATGATTGGAAGCGGGGGATGCGGTGATGTGGGGCAGCCTGATCGTTGGTCTTATGGCCCGGCCTTGGGCGCGGCGGGTGGCGGGTTTGGCCCTCGCTGCGCTCACTGTTGCCTTGTTTATCGTCAGCCTGCGCCGTGCAGGCGAGCGCGCAGGGCGCGCCGCCGAGCGGCTGGAAACCATGGAGCGCACACATGCAGTTCAAAGGCAGATGCTGGATGCGGCGGCAAATCGCCCTCGGGGTCGTGATGATCTTCTTGACAGGCTGCGCGGGGGTGGGTTTTGACACAGCGCCCAGCGCCTGTCCGCCAGTGGTGGAATATTCTCGGGCGGAGCAAGCCCGCCTGGCTGATGAGGTCTCTGGACTGCCAGAGGGGGCGCTGATCCAAGAATGGCTTGCGGATTATGCGGTCATGCGGGAGCAGGCGCGAGCCTGTCGGTGAATAACGGGCCGGGCACAGCCGGGAAGCACCAACTGTCTCGACCTGAGCACCACGCCCGGCCCGTTTCACTGATTTACTGTTTCAAAGAGCTACAGCGAGTCGCTGCGGGACCATAATGACAGCATCATCGCACCGTGTCGCGTTTTGAGATGGGCACAATTGTGCACCTGATGGCCTCACCACGCCAAATTCAAGAGGCGCTGTTCTAACATGCGCTGTCCAATGCGTGTATAGCTCTTGCGCTGCTGGTCCGGTGGCTTGTGCAAGTTCCCGGCCCCGTTTCTGGGCCACTCAAAGCGGTAGCTGTTGCCACCGGGCATCACGCATGTCTCGAAGCTTATCTTCCCCAGCAGCTCAGCTAACTTCGGATCGGTGTCACAGCGGTGATATCTGCGATCATCGTCTCGCGCAGGGCGACCGCGTGGATATCCGGGGCGAGGGCGACATCTTCCATCGCAAGCGCCTGCCCGGCAGCGATTGGCCGCAAGAGCTTTACCCTATGGGCAAGCCCGATGGGCAAGAGCCGCTCCTGCGCGCTGCGGGCGGCGGGCACAAGCTGCCCATAGACAGTATAGCCCCCCTCACCGTCCAGCGTCTCGCCCGCCGCGAGGTCGCGCTTGGCCACGGCTACCACATCGCCGCGCCATTCCCGCGTTGTCCCTGTCGGCTCGGCGCGCAGTGCCGCGCTTAGGATAGAGATCGACAGTTCCATCCCGATCAGATGGAAGGGCTTGTACATGGCCGCATAACGACCTGTCGCATCTGTCGGCAGGCCGTATTGCTTGAAACAGGCGGCAGCATAGGCGTTGGGCGCTTTCAGCACCACATAAACGCCCCAGCGCAGGTCGCGGAACACGGGCCGCCCATCGCGTTCAAGCGAGGATACCACTTCCACCATGCCATCGCGCTCCAGACAGCCGCCAATCTCGCGCGGGCGGAGAACATGGGCAAGATCATCCACACCGCAGGGCGGGAAGGCAAGGCCGCCGCCGGGCACATCAAGGCCGCAGGCATTGGCAATCGCGGCCATCTCAAGCGCCGATTTCGTGCCATCAAGGAAGGAGTTGAACATCTGCGGGTTCATGCCTGCGCTCGCCGCCTGTTCGGGCGTAAGGCCATAGTGGCTCCAGACGTTATCGGGGGTGACCTGATGGTAATGCGGCAGGTATTTCGTGCCCTTGCCTGCCGCCGCGACAGTAAAGCCCGCCGCGCGCGCCCAGTCCACCATCTCGGCCACGAGTGCCGGTTGGTCGCCATAGGCCATGGAGTAGACGACGCCTTTTTCCCGCGCGCGCCGGGCCAGTTCTGGCCCGGCAAGGACATCTGCTTCCACATTGACCATTACAACATGGATGCCCGCCGCGATTGCGCCAAGCGCATGGGCGATCCCTGCCAAGGGGTGGCCAGTGGCCTCTACCATCACCTCCGCACCGTCAAGTGCCGTTGCGGCGCTGTCGGTGAAGCGGGTTACAGCGATCAGGGCCTCGTCCCATCCAACCTCGCGGCAGGCGGCGCGCGCTTTCTCCGGGTCGAGGTCGGCGATGGCCGAGACTTCGAGGCCCGCGATTGTCGGAACCTGTGACAGGAACATGGAGCCAAATTTTCCGGCCCCTATCAGCGCCACGCGAACAGGGCGGCCCGCTTCTGCGCGGGCCGCAGCGAGTGTGGAGAGGTTCATAGGCGCAGGCTCACTCGAACATGTCCGGTTGATCCTGGACAAGCTGGTTCCAGATCGTCTGGAAATGCAGCCAGCCGATATAGTCGCTGCCCACATGTTCGCGGCTGTAGCGGGCGCGCTCTGCCGGGATGCGGATTGGTTCGATCCCAGAGGCGGCGATGGCAAGCTGCTGCTGGCAACACCGCTCCAGTGCGATGAACCAGAATGCCGCGCTCTCGATAGAGTGGCGCGAACCTGTCAACAGGCCGTGGTTCTGGTGGAGAGCTGCCTTCACACCCTTGAAGGCTTTTGCAACGTCACTGCCCGCATGGTTCTCTACGGCCACCGCGCCGCCCTGTTCGCCGATTACGACATGATCCTCGAAAAAGGCGCAGGCGTCTTGCGTGATTGGGTCTATGGGCCGGCCTGTGGCACACCATGCTGTGCCATAGACAGTGTGGGCGTGACACATCGCGATGATGTCGGGATGTTCCTCATGGACATTGGCGTGCAGAACGAAGCCTGCGCGGTTTACCGCATGGTTGCCCTCGATAACCGTTCCTTTGTGATCGACAAGGATCAGGTTTGACATTTTCACCTTGTCGAAATGCACGCACATCGGGTTTGTCCAGTATAGCTCTGGCCGCTCTGGGTCGCGCACTGTCAGATGCCCGGCGAAACCATAATCAAAGCCCTGTTGCGCGAAGGCGCGGCACGCGCCGACAAGCCGTTCCTTGCGGTGGCGCCGCTCATCCTCGACCGAGGCGAATTCGGGGATTTCGGGAAAGATAAGCCCCTCCTGCTGGGGCTGGTAGATCGAGACGCGGTTTCCAAGATCGAGCATGGCGAGATCCTCCCTTCGCACCATCCGGGCGAAACAGCCCGATGAGGCGCAGTATTGCTAATCCGGCAGGAACCGCGCAATGATGCGAATGCAATAACTGTTATTCCAAACTCAGGGATGCGTGATGAAGGATGATCGGCTTTTAGAGATGCGGGTCTTCCGCGCCGTGGTCGAGACAGGCGGTTTCTCCTCTGCCGCACATGCGCTTGGCGCAAGCCAGCCTTTCGTAAGCCAGACAATCCGGCGGCTAGAAGCGCGTCTTGGCACAAGGCTTTTGCACCGAACCACCAGAGGCCAGCGCCTGACGCGCGAGGGGCAGCATTTCTTACAGGCGGCGCATAAGGTGATTGGCGCCGTGGAAGAGGCGGAAGAGCTTTGGCAGCAGCAGGAAGCACAGATAGAGGGACAGCTTCGCGTCTCTGCCCCCATCGCCTTTGGACTCGACCGTATTACGCCGCTTATTCCACAATTTCTTGGCCGCCATCCGAACCTGTCGCTTGATCTGCGCCTGACCGATGACCACGAAAATCTGATCGCAGATGGGATCGATGTTGCGGTGCGCATGGGAAGACTGACGGATTCCGGCCTGATGCACCGAAAGCTGTGCAGGCTGCGCCGGATGATCGTAGCGGCGCCCGAACTCGTCAACCGCCACGGCATGCCGGGCACAATCGACGACCTCTCTCGCATGCCCTTCGTCGCATGGGATGGCAGCCGCGAACATCTGAACCGCTGGAGCTTGGTTCAGAGCGGCGAAAGCGTGACCTTTCATGCAAAAAGCCGGTTTCGAAGCAATCAGGGGATGACGCTTTTCGCGATGTGTCTTGCTGGTGTTGGCGTGATGCGCGTTGCCGAACATCTTGCGCGACCGGCAATCCGCGAGGGCCGGTTGATCCAGCTTCTTGAACATGCACTACCGGCCGACGATACCGCGATAAATGCCGTCTTCCTGCCCGAACGTGACGTTGTCCCACGCATCCGCACACTTGTAGATTTCCTTGCGACTGCTTTTCGGTCGCCGGACTGGGAGGGCTGATATCCATAAGCTTGGCCGCTATTCTTTTAACTCGGGCAATACGGGTGGATGGCCAATCGTATCTGGGCACGGCTGGGGCCATAAGCGGCGCATCCGGCCCCGCACCTGTTCCGCTGCCAGTTTGCGCCTCGACCTCCTTTTGGATGATTGTCTTGTGGTTCGCAAATGTTCCCAAGTTTCGGGTGTTCGAGCCATTCTTCACCACAAAGGCGGTAGGCAAGGGTTCAGGTCTAGGGTTGAGCATGGTTTTCGGCTTCGTCAAACAATCTGGCGGACATATTCTGGTCTATTCGGAGCTAGACGCAGGGAATGCTATCAAGATGTATTTCACGCGCTCAAGAACAGAGCAGGAAAACGTCACAATTGTGAGTTCTGTATGGAAGATTACCGGTGGAAACGAAACCATTTTGGTGGTTGAAGATGATGGCGATACACGCGAGTATGTGACATCCAGCTTCAGGCTCTTGGCTATCATGTGCTTAAAGCTGCCACAGGGTATACATGAAGGCCGCGCGTTCGCCGCCGCGTTCAGACCCCGCAAACGGCCATGATTTTCTTCCCAGAGCTACCCCTCTCAGGGCGCGTTCGGCGGCATTGTTGGTCAGGAAGATACGCCCGTCATCCAGGAAAGTGGTGAAGGCATCGCATCGGTCACCCTTGGGCGGCATCAGATAACGCAGGCGACATCCTTGCGCTATCTATGTGCCAATTATGTATCGCCGCCGGATTATGATCTGTGCCAATTAATTGGCAACACGCTCCGTCTGTTTGACGTACGGACGAAAGCGTATTGCAGAATTTCTGCTGGATTTTAAGAGGCCCCCACCGCAAAGGCGGCAGGGGCAGCGAGAGGAATTCCAACAGCGTATAGCTATCGTGAATTCGACTTAGCTTTCGTCTTCGTCGTCATTTGCGTCTTCGTCTTCTGGAAGTTCTTCGTCTTCCTCTTCGTCATCTGCGCCGTTCGCATCCTCCGGATCGACCGCAGATTGCTGTCCGATTGCATAGGAGCGTGCGCTTTCGCCGGGCGCTTTCACCTGGCCAGGCGCAACGTCTCGTGCTGGCTCGGATTGTTGACCAGGTGCGAAGCCAGACTGCCCTTGAGCCAAGGCTTCGGTGCTGCCGATTGGGGCTAGCAAGAGCCCGGTGGCGAGTGCAGACGTCGCGAGCAGTTTGTTCATCATGGTAGTCTCCTATTGCTTAGTTCAGTCACGTGGAGATGCCGTGCGCATCCTCCCGCAAGTTGAAACAACACAGATGAAACTGGGTTCCTACTGACAGTCCCGGCATGCTGAAATTTGGGCTGGAACCCGCCAACCAAAAGGCCTCAATGCGCATGATATCGCCGAAACCGTATCCGCAGATTGCCCTGAAAACGGCAACCACAGGCTTTGGCAATTTCTCGCCCATGTGTCCTGTCGCGGTGCCGACCAGAAAACGAACGATTTGATTCTATCCCCTGCCGGCAGCCAGTTTATGGGGCTGCTCTATGAGCACGATAATCGGCAGCGGGGTCCTTGAATAGCAAGCCAAGATTCTTTGGAGGCAACGGTGTTCCCGCGAGTCGGGACAGCCCTGCAGCCTCAGCGAAGTGGTTGTAAGACATGGTTTCCCCATCGCGTGTCACGACTGCGTCGTTTCGGTGGACAGATGTCCCTTTGTGCCCTGGTCTGCATTGCGACAACTCGTCCAACCTGGCGACCCTTATCCCGGCCAGGCAAAGCTGCGGGTGGCGCGAAGGAAAGCGTTTACTGCGGGTGAGTGGCGCCGACCTGGCACGGTCACAATGCATATCTGCCGTTCTACCGAAGGCTCGGTCAATGGCCGCTGCATCAGCCCCGGCAATGTTACCGAATACTCAGGCATAAAGGCAAAGCCGATTCCTGCCAGCACCATCGCTTGCACCCAGTCCTCGCGTTCCGAGCGGAATCGCGCATAGAGCTTGACCTCCATTTCGGCGCAAACCGCCATCACCATCTCGCGCATCTCGCAGGCCAGTCGATCTACATAAGGCTCGCCCGACAGATCTCGCAGCGCGATGGCGTTCAGCTTACCCAGCCGGTGTTCAGGCGGAAATACAACAACATAACGCTCGGAGTAGAGGGCATGGGTGCGGAGCGCCTCGGCCAGCGGGTCGGTACGGGTCATGATGGCGATGTCGATCTCACCGTCGTTCAGCCGGTCTGTGAGATCAGAGACAGAGCCTTCGGAGACCGACAGTTCCAGCCCCTTATGCATCTTCTCGAACCACGCAAGGAACCGCGCCAGCCGCAGATGCCCGACCGTTGACAACACGCCCAGCCGGATCGGCACCTTTTCCAGCAGCCGGAAGTTCTGCGCGATCATGCGCGCAGTTTCAGCCTCGTCGGCGATGTGCTGAAGATGCGGAAGCATCGAGCGGCCGAATTCGCTCAGCAGGATACGGCGGCCCTCGCGATGAAACAGCGTAGCGCCGAGTTCATCTTCAAGCGTCTTGATGCCCTTGGTCAGCGCCGGTTGCGTGACGTTGCAATCGGTCGCCGCACGCGTGAAGTTCAGGTGCTTCGCCGCGGCCAGCACGTATCGTATCTGCGCCATCTCCATGTGCCAGCCCCACCGAAAATTTTCTCACCCCGCTCAGGATACCACGATTGCCACAAACCACAGGTTATTGTTCCATGACCAATCGCCATTTCCCTTCTGTCCCGAATCCCGCTCTTATACCGCTCTCGTAATAACCAAGCATGGAGGGGAAGATGACGGTCTACATGGTCGAACGCGATCTCAGGGGCATTGCGATGAACGATCTGGCAGGGGCGCAGAAGGCGGCCATCGCCACCGCCGAAACCATGCGCGCCGAAGGCATTCCGGTCAGCTACATGCACTCGTCCTTCGTGCCCGGCGACGGCCGCTGCATGTGCTTCTTCGAGGGCGAGAGCGCCGAACAGGTCACGGCGCTCAATGACCGCGCGGGGCTGCCCTATCACCGGGTGACCGAGGCGCTGGACCTGAGGCCCTGAGTTGCGCCCATCGGAACGGCGCCCATCGGAACGGTGCGACGACCGGCTGGGACCCGCTGCCCGATATGCGGGCACAGGTGTCAGCCGGCCGACCGTCCTGCGGTGTGCAACAGCAACCCCAGCTCGACGGTCGCGTTGGCCGGTGTCGGGATCCCATGCGCAGCGCCGCTGCGCACGACCCGCCCCGCCAGCCAGGGAAGCTCCAGCCGGTGTCCGGCCAGCAGATCCTCGCACATCGACGCCGTCATGCCGCTAGGCAAGCCTTCGATGAAAGCCATTGTCCGCTCGATCTGATCTCCCGGCAACGCAACACCTTCGGCCCGCCCCACGGCGACGGCTTCGGCTACAAGGTTGCGCAGGAACGCGGCGGTCCGCTCGGTCTCGCGGATTGGTCCGATCGGTGCGCGAAACAGCGACGTCGCCCCGCTCAGCCCAACGATGAAGACAAACTTGGCCCAAAGGTCCACCGCGATCTGCGGGCTTGCCTGGGCTTCGATGCCCGCGCGCGACAGGACATTGACAAGACCGGTCACGCGATCGCTGTGCCCGCCCCCTGGTTCACCAGCGATGATGCGGGCAAAGGGACTGCGATGCGCCACCACCCCCGGCGCCGTGATCACGGCCGAGATCTGCGCGACACCGCCAATCAGCCGATCCCGTCCCACAATCGGAGCCAGAAGGTCGAGCGCGTCAACCCCGTTCTGCAGGACCAGAACCATTGTCTGCGCACCGAGCATCTGCGCCATCTGCTGCGCAGCGGGCTCTGTGTCCCAGAGCTTGACGGCAAAAAGCACCAGATCGACCGTGCCGAGTTCCGTTGCACTGGCGCTGGCCCGTACCGGCACGCGCTGCTCGCCCCCGGGCCGGCGGACGATCAGGCCCTCCGCCCGGATCGCCTCAAGATGCCTGCCGCGCGCCAGGGCGACCACCTCGTGCCCGGCATCGGCAAGATACGCGCCAAAGCCTGCACCCACTGCCCCGGGTCCCACCAGAGCGACTCGCATGCCCACCTCCCATCAGACCTGATGCTGTCCCTTATCGTGTCAGATTTCCCGCAGCTTACCACAAAAAACACTTCGCCCTTGTATCGTGGAGGATCAGCCAGCCCCCATGCTGCGCCGCCAAGCCACAGCCGCGCCTTCAGCAGCCAGCGCAACGCCAACTTCGATCACCGGGTGCATCACGAAGTCGAACAGCGCGAATGTGGAGGCGAGTTGGTGGAGCGCCTCCAGATCGTCCGTTTCCAGAACCGCAAAGCCCCCATATTCGCCCACCCGGACCAGAAACTGGTGGATAGTGATCGTTTCGGGTGGGGTCCAGTGCTGCATGATCTCCAGCACCCTCTCCTGTGCCGTCTCGGCATCTGCGGCACTTCCCCAGGCACGCTCGCGCCAGACCATTACATATTTCATGGTGTATCCTCCATCTGTCAGGAGGTCCGAGAGTTGCACCGTGCGCATTGACAGACTTCACCCGAACGGGTGAAGATCACAGTCTGGGGAGCCGAAAATGGACGAGAATCGCCTGCACGCGCTGATCGGCGAGATCTACGAGCTTTGCCTCGACCCCGAACGCATGGCAGACGCAGGGCGAACCATCGAGAAGGCGCTCGGCATCGGCAGCTCCATCCACTTCCTGTCGAAGCAGAGCAACGGGCGGATGGTCGAACTCCTGTCCGCCTCGGAGAATTTCGACGCCGATGCCCGGCGCGACTATGCCGCGCACTACCACGACCGGAATGTCTGGTTTCAGCGCGCCCTGCCGCGTCCGCCTCCTGTCGTCGTGCGCGGCGAAGAGCTGATCGAGGAGCAGGACTTCCTGCGCACCGAGTTCTGCGCCGACTGGTGCTCGCGCGTGGACATCTTTCACATGATCGGCTGCACCTATCCGCTTCCGGGCGGTCTAGTGGGTGGCAGCGGCGTGCACCGGACCCGCCGGCAAGGCGCGTTCGATGAGGCCGACAAACGGCTCTACGCGATGCTGATGGGCCACTTCGCCCGGGCGGTCGATCTGTCGCTTCGGCTCGGCGCGTCCGCGGGACAGGTCGGCATAGCGCCTGACATCGTCGAGGCGCTCGCGCTCGGCGTGATCCTTCTCGATGCCGACCGTCGGGTGATACAGGCCAACCGTGTAGCCGAAGCCGTGCTCGCCCGGCGCCACTGGCTGACCGTCGTGGACGGTCGGCTGCGGACCATTCATCACGGCAGCCTCGGCCTTCTGTCCTGGCGCATCGCCGAGGCGGCCCGGACCGGCGCGGGCGTGGGCCTGGATCCCGGCACGGTACTGCGCCTGCGCGCACCCGGGGGCGCGGCGCTGCAGGTCCTGATCGCACCATTCCGCGTCGCGACCGGGGCATGGGGAGCCCGACGACCTACGGCGGCCCTTCTGTTCCGCGACCCGGACAGCGCGGTCGCTCCGCAGGGCACCAGCATCTCGGCCGTCTATGCCCTGAGTCCGGCCGAGGGTCGCCTCGTCGCCCTGCTCGTCGCCGGCTTCAGCCTGACCGAAGCCGCCAGTCGCGCCGGGATCAGCCTCAACACCGCCAAGACCCAGCTGAAATCCGTCTTCGCGCGCACGGGTTTCACGCGCCAGGCCCAGTTGGTTGCCGATGTCCGCGCGAATCCCTTGATCGGCATTCTGGCCGGTTGAATCGCTGCGTGTTCTCCCAATCGTCATGCGGTTTGATGTGAGCGTTGGCCTGAGCTTTCATGGCTGCCCGTCGCCTGAGATTGTCTAGGCAACCCCACGATGCTCTGCGCTCATCGCCATTGCCGCTGTCAGTTGGGGTGTCGCGCAGGGCTGCCAGTTGAACCGGGCTGTCGTGGCAACAAAGCCGCAGCGCAGGATGTTGTGAAACGAATGTTGCGGATCACCCGCCGCGGGCAGCCCAGTGCAGGTGTGAACGCGGGTCAGACCACGCGCATCGGCAAGTTGCAGGCGATGCGCCATTAGCGCGCCCTGAACACCACGACACCGAAACGCCGGGTCGGTGGCATCCCAGTCGATCCAACCAAGGCCGCCGTCGACAAACAGGGCGCCCGTGCCTGCGAGCTTGCCGTCGATCTCGGCGAGGAAGATCGCCCATCGGGGATCATGGCCCAGACGCGCAAGCCAGGGTTCGGCCTGCGATCCCAGATCGAAGGCCGCACAGACGATGCGGGCGGCAATGGCGGCTTCGGCTGTGTCGGGTGTTACTTGCCTGATGACGACCGCTGTCTTCGTCGGCAGCGCGGTGCCGGGCAGGCGCTCGAACTTCTGCCAGGCCCGTGCAGGAATCATCCCAGCTTGCGCAGCCGCGGCTTGCATGTCGTCCATAGCTGAGGCGAGGTGCAAAAAAAACCGCTGGGTGCCCATGGCGCGGTATTCAGTCGCGACGGCTCCGAGGGTGTCAGGACGCACCCCGAAGGCCCGGTTGATAACGATGGCCGAGGCTGGAAGGCGCGCGGCGATGGACAGCCGGGCACCGGCGCGATCGTGCCAGGCTAGGCCCAGCTCGTTCTGCAAGGCGGGCGTTGCTTGTGCATGCAGGCTGGACAGCGCCGCTGCCTCGATGGCTTCACCTTCGACGATGTGGTGAAAGCCGGTTTGCGGGATGTGCACGTTTCTCTCCTTAGTTCCGTGTTGGTCATGCGTCCGCAGGCAACATGCGGGCACGGTTTTGAAAGCTGCGGTTGACCGGGCTGTGAGGGCGCAGGGCCAAGCGCTCGGCGGCCATGGCCTCGGCCATGTCGACCATACCGGCGCGCAGCGCGGCCTCGGTCAGTGTCCAGTCGATCACATCGCGTTGGGCATGACTACCGCCAAAGGCATTGACGATGTGCCGCGCGGACCAGAGCCGATTGGCCGCGTCGCGGTGGCGTCCGGCGCGGAAGGCGGCGAAGCCTTCGACCAGCGGGCGGCCGAAGCGGCCGATCCAGTCGCCTGTTTCGCAACCGCCAGCGCCGGTCATGCGAGCGAGCATGGCCTCGACCGCGTCGTGCCGCCCGGCGCCTAGATGTGCCATTGCGGCGTGGAAATCGTTGAACGGATAAAGCCGTCCGTCAGCGAGCACTTCCCAGGCGTCCGAGACGGCAGACCAGCGGTCGCCGACATCGACCCCCATTAGGTCAAGCCGCCACAGCAGCGCGGCTGCATCCACGAGATCTTGTGCCGTGGCTCCGCCGCCCACAGGACCGTCGAACAGCGCCAGAGCCGCCGCGGGATCATCTAGTTCGATGTGGCACAACGCCAGATGCCACCAGTTGTGAACCTTCAGGAAGTTCTCTTCTGCCGCCCAATGCGCCTCGCGCCCCGTGATCCATACAAGACCCTCGACAGGGCGGCACTGCATTTCCATAACGTGGGCCACAGCATGATGCGCCCAGCAGTCGCGCGGATCAGCCTCGACCGCCGCGCGCCCCACTTCCTCGGCACGGGCATGGTCTCCGGTTTCCTCCAGGCCGAACGCATGCATGCCCAGCAGAAAGGACCGCCCCGGCACGCCGTCCCAGTGCGGCAGGGCGCGCGCGATCCGGTCGCGCAAGGAGCGGGCATCGGCGCGCAGGAAATCCAGCAGGTGCCCCGCTTGAAGCGCGGTCAGATCGCGCGGAAAGCGCAGTGAGTGGAGTTCCAGAAACCGGGCGGCCCGCGTCCATTCCCCTGCAAGGGTCGCCTTGAGCGCGGTCATGTGGCCTGCGGCGCGTTCGTCGAGGACAAGGCCCGCGACCTCGTCCATCATGGTCCGCGCGGCGGCGGCTGCCTCTGGCTCGGTGGCGAGTGCAAAGCACCAGGCCTTGGCGAGATGCGCCATGGCGCAGCCCGGTGCCTCGGCAATGGCTGTGTCGAACAGGCTGACCGGATCGCCGGAATATGTGACGAAGGCCTCGCATCCGGCGTCGAACAGGTCGCGTGCGGCGGCGCTAGCCCCTGAAAGAGGGTTTGAGTGGCGGTCGAGGAGCATGTCTGAGGTCCTTGAGAAATTGATGGCAGTCAGGGAATGGCGATGAGCGATGGGGTAAGCGTTGCACCCGATTGCCCGCGATCGATCCACCCTGCGGCGAGAATCAGGACCGCGAGAATTACCAGCCAGAACAAGGTGCTGCGCGGACTTACGCCGCTGTGGAGCGAAGATATCGGCATCGGATCGAGCCTGTACCAGTCGCCGCGCCTTGGACGCGCCCGCCGGGCAGTGTGGTTATGAATGTTTGGGCAAGGCGAAGCGCCCCGGCAAAGAAGGCCGATTTCGAAGTTCATGGTGTTGCCTTTCGCTTTGTCTGCGGTGTTGCAGGTCAGGTAGAATGGATGCGCAGCTTCTACCGCAACCACGGGCCCCCGACCCAGTGGCGCTATGGTCAGGTTGTTGCAGAAACCTGTTCTCTGAACGTAAACATGGTGTTATCGTCAGAATAGGGTGACGGACACTATCCCCCACAGGAATTTCTAACCAGAAAACCGACTGGAGGTGCAGTAAAATGACCGGTGCGCGGATGTCGAAGGGGGAAGCCACGCGACAGCGCATCCTCGACGCCGCGCAGGCCGCAATCTTGGAGAAGGGTTTCACAGCCACCTCGATCGACGAGTTGATCGCAGAATGCGCCCTTACCAAGGGCGGCTTCTTCTATCACTTCAAGGACAAGAACGACCTCGCGAAAGCCATGCTGCGCCGCTACATCGCCGAGGACGAGGAAGTTTATGACCGCATCTTCGGGCAGGCGCGGGCGCTGGTGGATGATCCGCTTCAGGTGTTCCTGCTGGGGCTAAAGCTGCTCGCCGACGTGATGGGCGACATGCCGAACGGCCATCCCGGCTGCGTGGTTGCTGTATCATGCTATTATGAGCGTATGTTCGACAGCGAGTTGAAGGCGATCAACACCGAGGCAGCGCTGCAATGGCGACGACGGTTTCGTGCAATGCTGGACGAGGTTGGAACTCGGTACAGGCCGCGCGAGCCGATCAACCTCGACGAACTCGCCGATATGGTGTCCACGGTCCTCGAGGGAGGGATCGTCATGGCCAAGGCGCTTGGCGATCCGGTTTCACTCAAGCGCCAGATCCTGACGTTTCGCGCGCTCGTGCAAGCCTTGTTCGTTCCTTTGCCTGAGTATACTTGATGCACAGCGCGCGGTGGGTCCTCTCCCCAGCGAAAAGTCACACAGGCCGCGGGAACGGCACTGCGCTACGTTCTAGCTTGATCGTGATTTGCCGGTCTAAGCCTACCGATCTGCAAGGACGTCGCGCAGAACATCCGCAACTGGTGCGCTGCGGTGGTCCGGCGGAGAACGTGAACATCTTGACATCTTCGAATCCGGCATCCTCCAGAAACAGATTGATAGCTAAAGTGCCTGAACGCTGGCTGAAGGGCAGGACTTCGAAATGCTGCTGATTTGCCGCAACGCAGGAAATATACGGCCACCCGCACTGATGTGGGGCGGCGTGGGCACATCCTTTCGAGCATGCCTGAGCTGCAGTGTAGATTAGATGGCTCTGCAGGCGGCAACCCCACCGCTGCATGGTGTGTATCGCCGCGGCATGGCGATATTAACTGTGCGATCGTTCGGGCGGGTGGGTGCAGAGCTGGGGCAGGCATTGGCGTCAGCAGAGATGCTGATAAGAACGTTATGGAGCAAGCCTGTGTAGCCGCAGGAGTTCAAGATTTGGGAGATGGACGAAGATGACATCTGCTCGTAGAGCAAACACTGGCGATAAAATAAATCCTGCTGATAATAATAGATCATGGACGCAGGCAGACGCCGATAGCGTTCCTATGCCTGCGTTGCCCACAGCAAACATGAAGCAAGTAGCTAACAGGTTCAGACGGGCAGTTGCGGAGTGGCTTCAAGTTGAAAAGCGCAGCGAAAATTGACTTCGACCATTTCGCGCGAAGAAAATTACGCTGATTTTGCAGGCGGCGGTGAGGTTGTGTCGCCAAACGCTTGAAACGGACCAGAAGGCGGTCCATATCTCATGGGTCGAAGGAGGTTACCATGGAACTTGCTATAACCGAGGCAAAGGCACGTCTGACTGATCTTGTCCGTAGAGCTGAGGCCGGTGAAGAAGTGGTGTTGACCCGGCATGGGCACGCTGTTGCGCGCTTGGTGGCGATGCATGCCAAGCCGTCTGCAAAAAGCAGGGCTAAAGTGATTGATGCTGTTAGAGCCAAAGCTGCAACTAAAGCAACTGCTGGAGCAAGCGCGGCACGGAGTCAGGATTTCCTTTACGACGACGAAGGTTTGCCGAAGTGATAGTGCTCGACACATCCGCGCTGATGGCACTGTTGTTGGGAGAGGCCGACGCAGACCAAATCGCAGAAATTCTGAAAAGTGATGAGGATTTCAAGATCTCCGCAGGGACACTCGCCGAAGCGCTGATCGTTGCTGGGCGACGAGGACTGTCGAAGGAGATGTCGCAATTACTTGAAGGAATAACAGTTGAAATCGAGTCGCTGAGTGCGACAGGGGCCATTGCGGTTGCGGAGGCTTACTCAACATGGGGCAAAGGCGTTCATCCAGCTGGATTGAATTTTGGGGATTGTTTTGCCTATGTCGCAGCAAAGGGCAGCGGTTCGCAGTTACTCTACGTCGGCGATGATTTTTCCAAAACGGATCTTTTGCCTGCGTTGTGACAGTCTGCCAGGATCGGTTCGCTGCCAGACACTTTCGAACCGGATGACTGTTGAAATTAAATCGGCGTCAATGATTACAATAACTTAAATAGTAGAGATGGTTAGACGCCGGAGCCATCCCCTCCGGGGTTTTGCCGACACAGCGCAGGCAGCGGGGCGGTCTATGGGGCAAAGTCTTCTCACTACTACAGCCCTGGCGCTGTCGGCTGGTGTTGCTGCTGCTGATGTAACTCTGTCGGGCGATGCACGCATGGGTATCACCTACAACAGCGCCCTGACCACAAACAAAGCCGCTTTCGTAAGCCGCGCACGCGTTACTTTCACGCTGACAGGCGAAACCGATGGCGGTCTGGCATTTGGCGGTTCCTTCCGCGCAGACAACGCTTCCGGCGCTGCCTCTGGCACAGCTGGTTCCGTGTTCGTATCCGGCGATTTCGGCAAGCTGACAATGGGTGATACCGCTGGCGCTGCTGGCTTCATCAACGGCCATGTTGCAGGCATTGGTCTGACAGGCTTCAGCGATATCCACGAAATCGCTTACCTGGGCAACCCAGGCGGCACACGCCCAACAGCACGTTACGAATACAGCATTGATGCCTTCACCGTCGCTGTGTCGCACACCAACCCATCCTTCGGCTCCAAAGTGTCCTCGATCGGCGCAAGCTACAAGATCGAAGGCTTCACACTTGGTCTGGGTGTTGAGCGCAAGAATGCAACAGCGCTTGTAGCTGCTGCTAACGCAGCTTGCTGGAATGGCATTGCTGTGGTTGCAGGCACTGTCGGCACAGCACCTGCCGCGCTGACTTGTGCTATTGGCCAGCCCACTGTGGTTGCAGCGGTTGCAGGTTCACCAGCAATCGGCGCACAAACCCACATCGTGCTGAGCGCTGCCTACACCATGGACGGCATCACCGTAAAAGCACTGGGCGGCCAGCTGCGCACTGCTGGCGCTGCTGCCAAGCAGAACCAGTTCGCAGTCTCCGCTTCCGGCAAGTTTGACGAAATCACCGTCACAGCTTTCGGCCGTCGTGACTTCGCCAAGAACACCTATGTCGGCATCGGCGGCATCTATGATCTGGGCGGCGGCGCATCGCTGCGCGGCGGTATCGTGAACACGAACCCCCAAGCTGCTGGCAAAAGCACAACTCAGGCAGATTTCGGCCTGAACTTCAGCTTCTGATCTCTCACCAGATCGGACAGGGAAAGAGCGGGCTTCGGCCCGCTCTTTGCTTTTTGAAGCGCCACCGCTTCCCTTCCCCCCCAGATAAGCGCTATGTTCCCCGAAACGACTGCCGCAAGGGAAAAACAGGCATGACATTCTGGAAATCACCACTCTGCGCCATGGCCCTCTCTGTGCTGGTGCTTGCAGGCTGCGAAACCACCTCTGCCGCGCTCGATGGCGTGGGCGGTGTGTTTGTCGGCGCGGGCAATGATGTGCGCTCGCTCGGCGGGCGCTAGGCCCCGGCATGCTGCGCCCCGCCCTCCTGATCCTGATCCTCGCCACCCCGGCCCTTGCCAGCCCACCGGCACAGGCACAGCAGCTTGGCGCAGGGCAGGGCAGGCAGACAGGCACCAGCATCTCTGGCCCCAGCATCTCTGACCCCAGCATCTCTGGCCCCCAAATCTCTGGTGATGCCCGCATGGGGCTGGTCTATGATCGCGCGCCCGCTTGGGCAGGCCAGCGCGAAACCGGCCTGCGGATGACAGCCCGCACAAGGCTGCATCTGGAATTTCTGGGCCAGACAGATGGCGGGCTGAATTTTGGCGCAGGCATCACGCTTGACAGCGACAAACGCCGCCCCACCTCCCCTTGGGTCGCTATCGGAGGCTGATACCCATGTCCCTGTCTGATATCCGCGCGCGCGCCGCCGCCGCCGCCACTGCCGCCGGGCGCGACCCCGCCAGCATAACCCTGATCGCCGTTTCCAAAGAACAACCCGAAAGCCGCGTCTTGCCCGTGCTGGACGCAGGCCACCGCATCTTTGGCGAAAACCGCGTGCAGGAAGCGGCAGGCAAATGGCCCGGCTGGATCACCCGCTACGGGCCGGTCGAACTGCATCTGCTGGGGCCACTGCAAACCAACAAGGCCCGCGCCGCGATGGAACTCTTCACCACCATCCATTCGCTGGATCGCCCCAAACTGGCGCAAACCCTCGCACGGCTGGCGCAGGATATGGGCCACTGCCCGCAGCTCTTTGTTCAGGTCAATACGGGCGCAGAACCCCAAAAAGCAGGCATCCTGCCCGAACACGCCGACAGCTTCATAGCTCAGGCCCGCGCCCTTGATCTGCCGCTTGCCGGCGTCATGTGCATCCCCCCGGCCGCCGAACCCCCCGCCCCCCATTTCACCCATCTGGCCGAAATCGGCGCGCGCAATGGCCTGCCCGGCCTCTCTATGGGCATGTCGGATGATTTTGAAATCGCCATCTCACTTGGCGCCACCCATATCCGCGTAGGCTCTGCCATCTTCGGGGCGCGCGCCTGATCGCCCTTTCATCTTGGCCCAAATATCCTCAGGGGGTGAATTGAGGCGAAGCCGAAAGAGGGGGCGCGAGCGCCCCCTACCCGGCCAGCCAATCGGGCACAATCAGCCGGGTTTGATAGCGGATCAAGGGCGCAATCGCGCGCAAATCCTGCGGGTCTAGCCCAATGCACCCGGCTGTCGGATAACCCGGCCTGCGCCAACTGTGAATGAAAATCGCCGATCCCCGCCCCCGTTCCGCGCGCGGCCAGTTCCAGCCTGTAATCAGCACCAGATCATATAACGGATCAGCCCGGCGCAACCGCTCATGACTAAACCCATAGGGCGCGCGCACCATCTGGTTATACTCCTGATCGCGCGGATCATCGGCCCATAAATCGCGTGGCCCGATGGGCACAGCCCAATCGGCAGGGCGCGCCATCCTGTCTGGGCGATACAACATCCCCACCAGCGCATGCACCCCCACCGGGGTCGCGCCATCGCCCTCGCGCTTGTCGGCCCGCACCCCCCCACGCCCGATGGTGCAGGGATAGACCCGGCCCCGAAACCGCAAGCCCTGCCGCGTCAGCACCATATCAAACCGCGTCATCCCGCGCGCCCCTTTTCCCCAACGGGCGTGCCCGGCCTCACAGCAAATGCCCCGATTTCGCGGCCTTTGTGGCCAGATAGGCGCGGTTCTCTGCGGTTGCCCCCACGCGCAGTGGCACACGCTCCACCACCTGCAAACCATGGGCATTCAGCATCTCCACCTTGCGCGGGTTATTCGTGAGTAACCGCACCTGTGAAAACCCCATCTTGCGCAACAGCCCCGCCCCAAGGCGAAAATCGCGCTCATCATCCTCAAACCCCAGGCGGTGATTGGCCTCTACGGTATCAAAGCCCTGATCCTGCAAGGAATAGGCGCGCATCTTGTTGGCCAGTCCAATGCCCCGCCCTTCCTGATTGAGATATAGCAGCACCCCGGCCCCCTCTTGCCCCATCTGCGCAAGGGCCGCCTGCAATTGCGGGCCGCAATCGCATTTCAGGCTGCCCAGCACATCGCCGGTAAAACAGGCCGAATGCAGCCGCACCAGCACTGGCTCGGCGCGATCGGGTGCGCCAATCTCTATGGCGTAATGCTCCTCGCCGCCATCACGGGGGCGAAAGATATGCACACGCCCCGCCTGTGCGGCTGCCATGGGCAGCCGCGCGCTGACAACGGGCGCAAGCACGGCCTCGCGCGCCAGCACCTCGGCCAATTCGCCCGCCGCCAGCTCTGTCAGTCCCAGCCCTGCAATCGCGCCTGTATTTTTAAGGGGTTGCACCAGCACGGCGGGCAGCAGTTGCGCGGATTTCACCAGCGCCAATGCGGCGCGGTGCATGTCTGCGCCCCCGTCGCGCAGGCTCATCAGCGGGCCTTTCATCGGGTGGCGCAGGTCATCTGCCGGATCGGCCAGCGCGCGCAGCCAGTCGCAGCCCATTTCCGGTGGCACGATCACGCGCGCCAGATCCCCATCATACGCGCGCGCCTTCAGCGTGGCGGCGCGGTGGTCTGTCAGCGCCAGTGTCAGCCCCGGCCCCAGCGCGCGCAAATCCTCCAGCCGTGCGGGGGTTATGGCCTCTGCCGCCAGCACCAGCGCGCGGCCCGTGGCCCCGTCGGACAGAATGACAGGAACCCCCAGCCGCATATCCGCCCGCGCGCGGTTTATCTTTTCCACAAGTGTCAGGCCCAACGCCATGGCAATGCCTCTCCCAGATTGCGCCAGATGTAGCCCGCTTTTGAAAGAATTGAAACAATTCGCCACTTTCTGACACGAGCCTGTGAGCCAGTGTAGCAATTCTTGCCCTGCCCCCTGCAAACACGCATCTGTAACGCACACAGCACTGAAAGGTGAGACCATGGCAAAACTGAACAAGATCCTGCTTGTAGATGATGATGATGATCTGCGCGAAGCCCTGTCCGAGCAATTGGTCATGACCGATGAATTCGATGTGTTCGAAGCCGCGAACGGTGCCGAGGCGATGGAACAAATCCGCGCGGGCCAGTTTGACATGGCCATTCTGGATGTGGGCCTGCCCGATACCGATGGGCGCGAATTGTGCAAGCGCATGCGCAAAGCCGGGTTCAAATCGCCCGTCATCATGCTGACAGGGCATGATTCCGACAGCGACGCCATTCTTGGCCTCGATTCCGGCGCGAATGATTACGTCACCAAGCCCTTCAAACTGCCTGTGCTTCTGGCGCGTCTGCGCGCGCAGTTGCGCCAGCATGAACAATCTGAAAATGCCGTCTTTCAGCTTGGGCCATATCTGTTCAAACCCGCGCAAAAAATGCTGATAGACGCGGCAGAGCGCAAAATCAGGCTGACAGAGAAAGAAACCAATATTCTGAAATTCCTGTATCGCGCCCCCGAAGGCGTGGTGCCGCGCGATGTGCTGTTGCACGAAGTCTGGGGCTATAATGCAGGTGTGACCACACACACGCTGGAGACGCATATCTACCGCCTGCGCCAGAAAATCGAACCAGACCCCTCGAATGTATCGCTTTTGCTGACAGAATCGGGCGGCTATCGTCTGGCCTCTTGAGGCATGTCTTAATCTTGCCGCATTCTTGGGGCAAGGTGCAACCTCTGGTTGTTAACAAGTATCCTGTGTTCCCCAGTGCACCGGGGCAAGGGTGCACATCTCCTCCCTGTTGGACTGACGGCCCGGATGCGTATCCGGGCCTTTTTTTCGGCCCAAGCCTTGCCGGGCGGGCGGCGGGCGTGCATGTAGGGCGCAAAGAAAGACAGGTGGAACATGGCCTTTACCCTTTGCACATGGAATATCAACTCTGTGCGCCTGCGCGCCGATCTGGTGGTAAAACTGCTGCAAGAAGAAGCGCCCGATATTCTGTGCCTGCAAGAATGCAAAAGCCCGGTGGAACTTATGCCATTCGATGCCTTTGCCGCTGCTGGCTATGGCCATTGGGTTGCGCGGGGGCAAAAGGGGTATAATGGCGTTGCGATCCTGTCGCGCCTGCCCTTGGAAGATGCGGGCCATATAGATTGGTGCGCGCGCGGAGATGCGCGCCATGTGGCCGCGCGGCTGGAAAACGGGGTCACGATCCATAATTGCTACATTCCCGCCGGGGGCGATGTGCCAGACCGCAGCGTGAACGAGAAATTCGGGCACAAGCTGGATACACTGGCAGAAATGCGCGACCATTTCCGCGAGACACGGCCCGAAAAATCAATCCTTGTGGGGGATCTGAACATTGCCCCGCGCGAAGATGATGTCTGGTCGCATAAACAGCTTTTGAAAATCGTCTCTCACACGCCCATAGAGGTGGAACACCTTGGCGCGGTGCAAGAGGCCGGCGCATGGGCTGATATTACCCGTCAGGATATTCCCGAAGGGCAGCTGTATTCATGGTGGTCATACCGCGCGCGCGATTGGGATGCCGCCGACAAGGGCCGCAGGCTGGATCACATCTGGGCCAGCCGCGATATTGCGGGCGCGGGCCACGGCTCTCGCATTCTGCGCGCCGCGCGGGGGTGGGAGCAACCCTCAGATCACGCGCCCGTATTCGCAAGCTTTGATCTCTGACCCCTTCCCCTTTGGCCGCACACAACCCATATAGGGCACAAAGACAATTGACGGGGGCATCCATGCTGGAATTTGGAAAAGCAGACACACCGGATCAGGCCGATCTGATTAGCGACGGATCAGAACGCACCTTCATGGCGCAGGTGATCGAAGCCAGCGCAACAGTTCCGGTAATCGTGGATTTCTGGGCGCCGTGGTGCGGGCCATGCAAAACCCTTGGCCCGGCACTGGAAGCCGAAGTGCGCGCAGCCAAAGGCAAGGTGCGCATGGTCAAGATCAATGTTGATGAAAATCAAGGCATTGCCGGACAGTTGCGCGTGCAGTCCATTCCCACGGTCTATGCGTTTTTTCAGGGCCAGCCGGTAGATGGGTTTCAGGGGGCGCAACCCCCCTCGATGCTGAAAGAATTTGTGGCCAAACTGGCGGCGCTGGCAGATGATGGCGGGCTAAGTGCCGCGCTGGATGAGGCAGAAGCCATGCTGGAGGAAGGCGCGGCCAGCGATGCCGCTCAGGTATTCGCCGCAGTGCTGGCGCAGGAAGACACCAATGCCCGCGCCTTTGGCGGGCTGGTGCGCGCCCAGATCGCCGCTGGCGCGCTGGATCAGGCCGAAGCGCTGCTGGCCAATGCCGCCCCCGCCATGGCCAATGCCCCCGAACTGGACGCCGCACGCGCCACTCTGGCACTTGCAAAACAGGCGCAATCGGCAGGCCCGGTAGATGAATTGCGCGCCCTGCTGGCCACTGACCCTTCCAATCATCAGGCCCGCTTTGATCTTGCACAGGCACTTTACGCCAATGGCGATGCGGAACAGGCGATAGAGGAATTGCTGGATCTCTTCCGCCGTGACCGCGAGTGGAACGAGGGCGCGGCCAAAACCCAGCTTTTCACGATATTTGGTGCTCTCAAGCCCACCGATCCGCTGGTGGCCAAGGGGCGGCGGCGTCTTAGCTCTATGATATTTGCCTAAACCCCCTTTCGGATTAGCTAGGCCTTTATGAAGCGTATCAAAGATCTGCCCGAAACGATCCCGATTTTCCCGCTTCCGGGGGCGCTGCTTTTGCCGCGTGCCCGGTTGCCGCTGCATATCTTTGAACCCCGCTATCTGGCGATGATTGAAGATTGCATGAAAACCCCCCATCGCCTGATTGGCATGATCCAGTCGCGCGATGTGCCCGGCAGTGACGAGCGGCCTTTGCACGCCATCGGCTGCGCTGGCCGCCTGACCGCGTTTTCAGAAACCGAGGACGGGCGCTATATGATCACCCTGTCGGGCATATCGCGCTTTCGCGTGCGCCAAGAGGTGAAGGGCTTTACCCCCTATCGCCGGACAGAGGTGGATTGGGCCGATTTCACCCGCGATCAGGGCAATGAAGAAAATGATCCCGGCCTGAAGCGGGAGGCATTTTTCGAACTTCTCAAGCGGTTTTTCGGCATGCACAAACTCTCTACAGATTGGGGCAGCCTGTCAGAGGCCGATGACGAATTGCTGATAAACTCTCTCTCCATGCTCTGCCCGTTCGAACCCGATGACAAACAGGCGCTGCTGGAAGCCCCCTCGCTGCAAACCCGGCGCGAAACGCTGGTGATGCTGATGGAATTCAGCCTGCGCGGCGGCGATGACGAGATGCTGCAATGACCGATGCGCCCGAACCCGCGCGCCTGACAGACCGGCACATGCTGGAAGCGCTGGTCTGCCCGGTGACAAATGGCCGCCTCAGCTATGATGCCGCGCGGCAGGAATTGATTTCAAAGGCCGCGCATCTGGCCTTTCCCATCCGGGGCGGCATTCCGATCATGCTGGTGGATGAGGCCCGCGATATAGACTGAAAGGGCCATACGGAGAGGGCGCAAAGCCGCGCAGCGTCGGGCCGCGGTGCGGCGATCCACCCGCTGGGCTATGCCACTTTATGGCGGCCAAATCCGAACGAAACTCAAGCTAAGCGCAGGTTGCAGCCAAATCGCCGTGCCGGGGGGCGGCCCGGCGATGCGCGGCGGGCTAACGCCCTTGATTCCGCGCAGGGCAATCAGCCCAGACCGTTCCCATCCCCCGCATACCTGCCCTTTATGGCAGCATCTTCGCTTCGGTGCAGACCCCTAGCGCTTGCCGTAATACAGCCCCACCACATGCTCTGCCTCGGCAAAGAACAGCCAGCGTTGCGCCAGCATGCCGCCCAGATGCGCCAAGAGCGCCAGCGCAACCGCCAGATACCCGCCCGACAGCGCCAGCAGCAACGCAGGCAGCACAGCCCCCGCCCCAAGCGCAATCAGGCGCAGCTTTTGCGCGTGTTTGCGCCCCACCTCATGCACCATTTCGCGCAACAGATAGTTGCGCCCAGAATGTGGCGGCTCCAACAGGCGCACGCGGCCGAGGGCGCCCAGCCCTGTGGCCGTGCCCGCCGTGCTGCCAGCAGTGGCAAAGCGGCGATCCCCTGCCAGCCAATGCGCCAGCATCGCCACACCCAGCGCCACCATCAGCCATAGCGCAAGTGTGATCTGCGCCGCCAAAGCCGCCCCGCCCGCCAGCGCAGCCAGCAAAAACACAGGTGGGGTAGACCAGTGGTGCCAGCGCGGCACAGCGCGAATTTGTGCATAAATCATGGCCGTGGCCAGAATTGTAGCCAGCGCCAGCACCGCGCCCAGCCAGCCCAAAACAGGCAAAGGCGTGGCCGCAAAGGCCGAACTTGCCGCATGCGGGGCCATCACCACCAGCGCGGCCAGTGCAAGCACCGCCTCGCGCGATAGCCAGCTGGAACGCCATTGCGTGAATGCCAGAAGCGCGCGCTCTGGATGGCCCAGATGAAAGGCCGCCGCAATCAGCCCCGCCCCGGCCAGCCCATAGCCCAACCCGAACAGGATAATCGCCCCCAAGCCCGTGGGCGCGCGCAGGCCAAGCCCCAGCCAGACCAACAGGCCAAAGCCCAAACCCGACAGCACAGTAAACAGAATAAGCGAGGGTGCGGGGTGCATCTTATAGCCTTTCCAACGCGCGATCCAACCAGCCCAGCAGCCCAGTGGGCTGCGCATTGGGGGCCGCCTGCGGCGCAGGCGCGCACAGGCTGGCCAGATCCGGTATTTCCAGCGTATCGCGCCCGCGCGGGGGCAGGTATTTGTTGACGGGCGCAGTGCCCTGCTCTGGCATCAGATCAAACCCGCCGCGCGCGGCCACCAGTTGCGACACATCACTGTCAGGATCGCCCAGATCGCCAAAATGCCGCGCGCCCGCAGGGCAGGTGCGCACACAGGCGGGGGTGCGGTCTTCTTCTGGCAGGGTGTCGTTATAGATGCGATCCACACAAAGCGTGCATTTCTTCATTACCTTGGCCGCGCTATCCATCTCTCGCGCGCCGTAGGGGCAGGCCCATGCACATAGCCCGCAGCCAATGCACGCGCTTTCATTGACCAGCACAATCCCGTCTTCGGCGCGTTTGTAGCTGGCGCCAGTGGGGCAGACTGTCACGCAAGGGGCATTGTCGCAATGCAGGCAGGATTTGGGGAAATGCACCACCATCGGCGGCGCGCTGTCGCGCGCCACTTCAAATGTATGCACCCGGTTCAGGAATGTGCCTTCCGGGCTTGCGCCATAAGCATCCATATCCGACAGCGGCGCACCATAGTTTTCCGTATTCCAGCCCTTGCAGGAAATCACGCAGGCATGACAGCCCACGCAGGTATCCAGATCTATCACAAGGCCCAGTTTGCGGGCAGACGGGGGGGGAAGGCTGGTCATGGCGCTTATCCCTTTACCTGATGGGCCAGATCGCGCGGCGCTTTGGGCAGGGGCGAGGCTTGGGCCGGATGCGCCGGATAACTGACACTCTGCCCCGCAGGGGCTTTTTCAATCCGCACGCGCAGATCATACCATGCCGCCTGCCCGGTGATCGGATCGGAATTGGCCCAGCGCAACCCATCGCCCTTGGGGGGCAACAACTCGTGTATCAGATGGTTCAGCAGGCTGGAGCGCGTGGCCTCTGGCGCCTCTTCGCCCAAAGCCCATGCGCCGCGCCGTTTGGCAATGGCGTTCCATGTCCAGACAGTTTGCGGGTTCAGCGCATCCATACGCACCACAGGCAGGGTGATCCGCCCGTGCGGGGATGTCAGCGTGGCCCAATCCCCCTCGGAAAACCCGTGCTGCGCCCAGATATCGCCCGAAACATATAAAGGCGTATGGCCGTGCAACTGGCGCAGCCATGCATTCTGGCTGCCCCAACTGTGGTAATGCGCCATCGGGCGCTGGGTCAGGGCATGCAGGGGGTATTCTGCGGGGTCTGTCTCGGCATCGGTGAAGGTGGGATACCAGATTGGCAGCGGATTCATTGTCTGGATCAGCCGTTCGCGCAAATGGTCTGGCGGTTGGCGGTGGCCATGCCCTTCGGCCGCAAGCTGGAATTTGCGCAAGGGTTCCACATACAGGTTAAAGACATAAGGTTGCGGGCTGTCATACAGCCCCCGCGCCACGGCCCAATCCTGATAGGCGGCATTCCACGGTTTGAAAAACTGCGCCTCTGGCGGGATATGATCCAGCCAGAAACCGCCATTCTGGATATAGGCCTCTATCTGGCCGGGATTGGGCGCGCCGCGCCCCTTGCCTGTGCCATCTTCCCCGCGAAACCCTGCCAGCGGCCCCACACCGGGGCGGCGTTCGTGGTTGGTGATATAATCGGCGTAATCCTTGAATTTCGGCTGGCCATCCTCGCGCACCATGCCGGGCAGGCCAAGCCGCGCGCCCAGATCCAGCAAGACAGACTGGAAGGGCCGCACATCGCGGTCAGGGGCCACCACAGGCCAGCGGATACTGTCGGCCAGCGCCTCTGCCTCGCAGATCGGGCGATCCAGCAGTGAAATGCAATCATGCCGTTCCAGATAGGTGGTATCGGGCAAGATAAGATCGGCAAAGGCCACCATTTCCGAGCTATAGGCATCCGAATAGATGATGCGCGGAATTTTATAGCTGCCATCGGGGTTCTGGTCTGTCAGCATCTCCATTACGGCGCTGGTATTCATGGACGAATTCCACGCCATATTCGCCATATACAAAAACAGCGTATCCACCGGATAGGGATCGCCGGCATGGGCGTTGGAAATGACCATATGCATCAGCCCATGGGCGGAAAGCGGGGCTTCCCATGAAAACGCCTTGTCTATGCGCTTTGGGGTGTTGTCATCCTGGATCAGCAGATGTTCCGGCCCCAGCGGATAGCCCAGATGCGGGCCGTCCAGCGGCTGGCCGGGCTTGTGGCCCGCATGGGGGCGGGGATGTGCCTCTGGCGGTTTGGGATAAGGCGGCTTGAACCGGAACCCCCCCGGCGTTTCCACACTGCCAATCAGGATTTGCAGCATATGCAGCGCGCGCGCTGTCTGAAACCCGTTGGAATGGGCCGATACCCCGCGCATGGCATGCATGGCCACAGGGCGGCCAATCATGCTGTCATGCTTTTGGCCCCGAAAATCTGTCCAGGGCTGGTTGATGGTGATTTCTTCCTCAAAGGCCACGCGCGCAATTTCGGCGGCAATGGCGCGAATGCGCGCGGCAGGTATGCCGCAGCGCGCGGCCACGGCATCGGGGGCATATTCGGGCGCAAGATAGCGATCAGCCAGATGGCGGAACACAGGCAGATGTGTAACGCCGCCAATCTCCACCCCATTGGCCAGATCGGGCGCGATTTCGGGGCTATCCCATGCCACCGCCTGCCCTGTGCGGCGGTCGCGCACCAAGGGCTTGCCATCCTCGCCGCGCAGGAACAGCCCCTTGTCCGGCCCGTCTTGCGCATTCACCAGATAGGGCGCGTTTGTATAGCGGATAAGATAGCCAAGGTCGATCTTGCCCGCGCGCAGCAATTCATGCGCCAGCGAGAGGATAAACAGCCCGTCCGTGCCCGGCGTAATACCCACCCAATCATCGGCAACCGCATTATAGCCCGACCGGATGGGGTTGACCCCGATCACCCGCGCGCCGCGTGCCTTCAGCTTGCCCAAGCCCATTTTAATGGGGTTGCTGTCATGGTCTTCGGCCACGCCAAACAGCAAGAACAGCTTGGTGCGATCCCAATCAGGCTGGCCAAATTCCCAGAACGCGCCGCCCATCGTGTAAATGCCCGCCGCGGCCATATTGACACTGCAAAACCCGCCATGCGCGGCCCAGTTGGGCGTGCCAAAGGCTTGCGCCCACCAGCCGGTAAAGCTTTGGCTTTGGTCGCGGCCCGTGAAAAACGCCAGCTTTTCAGGCGCAGTTGCGCGCAGGGGAGCCAGCCAGTCGGTAGCGGTTTGCAGCGCCTCTTCCCAAGAGATTTCTTCAAACTGCCCCGAACCGCGCGGCCCGACCCGCTTGAGTGGCGCGCGCAGTCTGGCGGGCGACAGGTGCTGCATAATCCCCGCGCTGCCCTTGGCGCAAAGCACACCCTTATTCACCGGGTGGTCGCGATTGCCCTCTATATAGGCAACCTTTCCTGCCTTCATATGCACATTAATTCCGCAACGACAGGCGCACATATAGCACGTTGTCTTGCGCACCTCATCCGAGACCTGCGGTGACAGATCCGGCATAGGCTGGCTGGCCATGCCCTTATTCCTCCCCTTGGTGCTGCCTGCGCGCGGTGCGGCAAGCGGCAGTCCTGTGGCTATCAGAGCAGAAATAGGGCCGATATGTCCAGAATTATCATGCAGATAAGTCCAATTTTACCACTTCGGTAATCAGGCTATCCGGCGGAACATTGAAACTTCAGTGGAATTGTCAAAAAACGGAACCGAAGGCGGCATATCTTCGCCCCTCAGATGGGCCTGTGCCTCTGCCAGCACAACTTCGGTAATGAAAGGCAGGTTCAGCCGCCGTGCATCGCGCAGCGCGACCCAGTGCAGATGGCGCAATTCATCGCAAGCTTGCGAAAAATCCTCCAGATCACCTTGCACGGCGGCAGCATCGGCCAGAAAAAACCGCGCATCAAACCGGCGCGGGCGGCCCGGCGGGGTAATGGCGCGGAAGATATAGCGCAACGCGCCCGCATTGGGCACAAGCCCGCGCGCGGCAAAGCCCTGCCAATCGGGCGGCGCATCGGGCCAATGGCCGGGCAGGCCAAGCGCAAGCCCGGTTTCTTCCCACAACTCTCGGATAGCGGCCGCGGCCAGCGCATTCGGGGCGGCACGGCCCTGCGCCAGACGCGCATGGCAATCATCTGGCAGGGGGCGCGCAAGCGGGATATCCCCATCGCCCTGATCCACCGCACCACCGGGAAAGACAAATTTATCGGGCATAAAGGCCGCACTGGCCCCGCGCTGGCCCATCAGCACATGCGCATCATCGCCCTGCCCGCGCACCAGCAAAATGGTTGCGGCATCGCGCAGGGCGGTTTTGTCAGCGATACTCTCTCTCTCCATTCCCGAACCCATGCATGCGGCGTGACCATTGTATGGCCACGATCATGCCCTTGAAGCGCGGCAGAAGAAACAGTGAAAGCACCACAAGCAAGGTGGAAAATACGCCAAACAATACCGCCGGGTGCCACTCCCATGCGAACATGGCCGCCACCATCGCGGGTGTGACCACTTTCAGCGTGACCAGCATTGTCAGATAGGCGGGGCCATCATCGGCGCGCTGATGGCTTAAATCCTCGCCACAGGCGGGGCAGGCATCGCGCACCTTCAAATAACGCTCCAGCATCGGGCCTTCGCCACAAGCGGGGCATTTGCACTGCACCCCGCGCCAAACCGCCGGGGCAAGGGGGCGATCATCTGTCAGCTTTGGGTCTGCAAGGGTCATGCGGGCGGCTCCTTCCTCGGGGCTAAGGGCGCAGGCTATATCCGATCACAAGGGAAAATACAGCCGCGATACAGGATTTGCGACGCCATGCCGCAAGCATGGGCAAAAATCCGCGACGGAACGGGGCGCTTGGCGCGTTTATCCGGGTATCACAGGGCCAAACAGCCCCAACACTGCCAGGAGAGCACACCATGACACCAATTTTCAAACCCGCGCTGCTTGGCGTTTTCATGCTGGCGGCAACAGGGGTCGCAACCGGGGCCAGCGCCTCTGGCCAGGGCCGCATGGGCATGCTGCCGGATTTTGAAACACTCGATAGCGCAGGCACGGGCCAGATCACGCCAGAGCAGTTTCAGGCCCTGTTGCAAGCCCCGCAAGAACGCATGGTCGCGCGCATCATGGAACAGGCCAACGCGGATGGGTTGCTGGATGAAGCGGCGCTGCGCGCGGGCCTTGCCAGCTTGCGGCAGGGCGCGCAAGCCGATGATACCCGCGCGGAACGCCGGGCAGAACGGGGCGCGCGCATGTTCTCGCGCATTGACAGCAACGATGACGGGGTGATTGATGCCGATGAATATGCACGCTTCACCGCGCGCATGGCAGAGCGGGCCGAAAACCACCAAAAGCCGCGTGGCCGCTGGTAACGCAAGACTGACAGAAAGGCGGGGGCATGCCGCTGGAAATGCGGGCAGAGCCGGATCAGGCAGATTTGCTGGCCCGTGTCGCACATGGCGACAGGCAGGCCGCAGAGGCGCTTACCGATCTGATTGCCCCCCGCCTGCTGCGCTTTGCCGCGCGCATGCTGGGCGATCTGACAGAGGCCGAGGATGTGACGCAAGAGGCCATGTTGCGGCTGTGGCGCATGGCGCCCGATTGGCAAGACGGGGGCGCGCAGCCTTCGACTTGGGTGTTCCGGGTGGCCTCGAACCTGTGCACCGACAGGCTGCGCCGCCGCCGCCCGCAATCAGAGGCCGGGATAGACCTGCCCGACCCCGGCCAAAGCCAGGATGCACGGCTGATGCAGCAAGCGCGCGCCCGCGCGCTGGAAACAGCGCTTCAGGCCCTGCCGGAACGCCAGCGCCAAGCCGTGATCCTGCGCCATCTGGAAGGGCTGACCAACCCTGAAATTGCTGCCATCATGATGGTAGGGGTGGAAGCGGTAGAAAGCCTGACAGCACGCGGCAAACGCAACCTTTCGGCCATTCTGGCCGGGCAACGTGACGCATTGGGGTATGAAGATGACGACTGAACACCCAGACCATAGCCAGGGCGATCCCCTCGCCCAAGCATTTGCCGATGCGCGCACCCATGCGCCGCAATTGCGCGCCACTTTGCGCGCGCAGATTGTGGCACAGGCGCTTGAACCTGCTGCCCCTGCGCCACGCGCTGTGCCGCGCTTTCGCGTGGTGCGGGGGTGGTTTTCCGGCTGGGCCATGCCGGCGGGGCTGGCAGGCGGGGCCTTGGCCACGCTTGTGGGCGTCTGGATCGGGGCCAGCCTGCCAATGCCAGTTGCGGCGCTGGACATGCCCCTGTGGCTGGATGCGCCGCTGGGCGTGATCGACCGTGTGACAGTTCACCTTATCGGGGTGGATGACCCCCTCTGGCAGGAGTTTTAGGCCATGGAACAGACCGCGAAAAAACGCTTTCCGTGGCTGAAACTGGCGCTTGTGCTGTCAGTGGTGCTGAATTTTCTGGCCATCGGTGTGATCTGGGGAATGGCCGCGCGCACCGGGCCATCAGCATCATTGCTGCGCGCCTCTGTTGCCGCGCTGCCTGCGCCCGAACGCCGCGCCCTGCGCCGCGAAACCAGCGAAATCTGGCGCAGCGCGCGCCGCGAGGGGCCAAGCGCCGCTGCCGCGCGCACGCAAATGATCGCAGCTCTACAGGCCGAAGAGTTTGACGCGGAGGCGTTTTCCATGGCCTTGCAGATGGCACAGGATCGCTTGTTGCGCATCAGCACGCAGATGCATGACAGGCTGTTGGTCACTGTCAGCGCCATGCCGCTGCAAGACCGTCGCGCCTATGCGCTGGCGCTGCAAGAGCAGCTGGCAAAACGCAGCCCGCGCGGGCCAGAGCCGCGCTGAGAGACAAGAACACGGGACTGAAGCAGGCAGGGCATATATAGTGCGCCCTTGCGATCATGCACGCCTTATGCAACGGCTGATTGCCCCAGCGACACCCGATTGCGCCCCCCGGTCTTTGACAGGCGCAAGGCTTGGTCTGCATGATCCAGCAATTTGCGAATTTTCTCTACCACTGTACAAGCCCCATCCGCCCGGCCCGGCTGGTGCACCGTCACCCCGATAGAGGCCGTGATCAGCAGCTTATACCCCCCTTGTGTCAGCACAAAGGGCCGCTCTTCAATCTGCTGGCGGATCGCCTCGGCCATCTGATGTGCTTGTGCCGCGCCAATCGCGGGCAGGATCACCAGAAACTCTTCCCCGCCGAAGCGGGCCAGAACATCACTTGCCCCCAAATGCGCCCCAAGGCGCGTGGCCAGTTCCACCAGCACTTCATCGCCCGCACTATGGCCGAAATTGTCATTCACCCGCTTGAAGTTATCCAGATCAACCATCAACAGCCCAAAGCCGCCGCCGCCCTGCGCTTGCTCTGCCACCAGATCAGACAGGCGCGACATGGCGTAGCGGCGGTTGAACAGCCCTGTCAGCGGATCACGCGCGGCCAAATCCAACTCTGCCCCCAAAGCGCGGCGCATCGCATCATAGCGGCGCTTGCGCGCCAGCAGGGCGGCCATGCGCAGGCGCAGTTCCGCCGTGTCCAGCGGCAGGCGCATCACATCTTCTGCGCCCATATCCAGCATCATCGCGGGCGATAGCGGGCATTCAGGCCCCAATAGCACCAGCTTGGGAACATGCCGGATTGCAGGCCGTGCGCGCAATTCCGTTATCAGTTGCAACCCGCCTTGCGCCAACACTTCGGGCGACAGCACCAGCAGATCGGGCATAGGCCCGCCCGGCGGCAAGGCCAACACATCCGGCAGCGCCAAAACACGGTCACACAGCCCGCAATCAAGGGGGGTCTTGCCCCGCTCATGGCCGGGGCGTGGCCCAACCATCACCACATGTGCAGGGCCGTAAAACTGCGCCGCAGCTTCGGCCAGCCCCATGCGCAGCATTGGGGTTGCTTGGGTCTGATACTCGGCCTCTGCTGCGCCGTGGTGCAGCAACACGCGAATGCGTGACAGCAAATATGGCTCGTCCATGGGTTTGCGGAAAATATCATCCGCGCCGGCAGAGAGCGCAGATAGCCGCAAGGCCCGCCCGACATCTGCCGAAAACAGGATGACCGGAATATGCGCGGTTTTCGGATCGGCCCGCAATCTGGCGCAAATCTCTGGCCCTGTGGCATCGGGCAGCGCGCATTCCATCACAATCAGATCGGGCCTTTCAGCGCGCGCCAGTTCCAGCGCCTCTGCGCCCGTGCTGGCATGCAGTGTCTGGTAACAGGCCGATGCCAGCCTGACGCGCAGCACCATGCGGCTTAGCAGCATGTCATCCACCACAAGTATGCGACCGGACATTGTGCGATTTCCCCAACGAGCTTAAGATACAGTCAACAATACCTTACAGTGGTTAACAAACCCTTTCATATTTACCGGGGATTTTAACAATGACCGAAGATCAGGCCGAAACCATTGGCCTTGTCACCCTTGGCTGGCTCTGCGGCCAAGAAGACCTGTTGCCAGTCTTTCTGGCCGCCAGCGGGGCCACGCTGGCGGATTTGCAGGCCGGGCTATCCGCCAGCGGCGGGCCAGATCGGGCCGTTATGGTGGCCGTGCTGGATTTCGTGCTGATGCAGGATGAAACCGTCATCGCCGCCGCACAGGCGCAAGACTTGCGCGCAGAGAAGCTGGTCATGGCCCATGCGCTTTTATCCGGCGCAGCCCAGATGCATTGGACATAGCAGGCGCGCAGCCCCGCAACATGACTTCGGGCCTTGACTTCTGGCCGCGCAGATTGTGTATCGCGGCATTCGACAGTCTTGCAGATAAAAGGGGCCATCATGCACGCCTATCGCAGCCATACTTGCGCCGACCTGAACGCCACCCATGTGGGCGAAACCGTGCGCCTGTCGGGTTGGGTGCACCGCATCCGCGACCATGGGGGCGTGCTGTTCATTGATCTTCGCGATCATTACGGCATCACACAGGTTCTGGCCGATAGCGATTCTCCCGCCTTTGGCGCGATAGAGAAATTGCGCGCCGAATATTGCATCCGCATTGAAGGCACAGTGAAAGCCCGCGATGCGGCCTTGGTGAATGCCAAACTGCCCACAGGTGCGATAGAAGTGTATATCCGCAAGATGGATATTCTGGGCGCGGCAGATGATCTGCCCTTGCCCGTGTTCGGCGAACCCGATTACCCCGAAGAAACACGCCTGTCCTACCGCTTTCTGGATTTGCGGCGCGAGGGGTTGCACGCCAATATGATGCTGCGTTCCAATGTCGTGCGCTCCATGCGCCAGCGCATGTGGGATACGGGGTTTACCGAATTTCAGACGCCGATCATCACCGCCTCCAGCCCTGAAGGCGCGCGGGATTTCCTTGTGCCGTCGCGCCTGCATCCGGGCAAGTTTTACGCGCTGCCCCAAGCGCCGCAGCAGTTCAAACAGTTGATCATGGTGTCGGGCTTTGACCGTTATTTCCAGATCGCGCCCTGTTTCCGCGATGAAGACCCGCGCGCAGACCGCTCTCCCACAGATTTCTACCAGCTGGATGTGGAGATGAGCTTTGTCGAGCAAGAGGATGTTTTCGCCGCCGTTGGCCCTGTGCTGCAAGGCGTGTTCGAGGAATTTGGCGCAGGCAAGAAGGTTGATCCCTGCACCGATTGGCCGCGCATCCCCTATGCCGAATCGCTGTTGAAATACGGCTCTGACAAGCCAGACCTGCGCAACCCGATTGAAATGCAGGTGGTGTCTGAGCATTTCCGCGGCTCTGGTTTTGCCATTTTCGCCAAGCTGTTGGAAAATGAGGGCACAGAAATTCGCGCCATCCCCGCCCCCACAGGTGGCAGCCGCAAATTCTGCGACCGCATGAATGCCTTTGCCCAAGCCCAAGGGCTGCCGGGGATGGGGTATATTTTCTGGCGCGCGGGCGATGACGGGCTGGAAGCGGCAGGCCCTCTGGCCAAGAATATCGGGCCAGAGCGCACAGAGGCCATTCGCCAGCAGCTTGGCCTTGGCGAAGGCGATGCCGCCTTTTTCCTTGGCGGCAAGCCCGCGCAGTTTCAATCCGTGGCCGCCAAGGCCCGCGACGAAATCGGGCGCGAATTGGGGCTGGTGGATGAAAACCGCTTCGCCTTTGCGTGGATCGTGGATTTCCCGATGTATGAGGCCGATCCCGAGTCCGGCAAGATTGATTTCAGCCATAACCCGTTTTCCATGCCCCAAGGCGGGATAGAGGCGCTTGCGGGCGATCCTTTGGCGGTGAAGGGCTATCAGTATGATCTGGCCTGCAATGGCTATGAATTGCTGTCGGGTGCGATCCGCAATCACAAGCCTGAAATCATGTATCGCGCGTTCGAGCTTGCGGGCTATCCGAATTCCGAAGTCGACAAGCGCTTTGGCGGTATGGTCAAGGCGTTCAAATTCGGCGCGCCCCCCCATGGCGGCTGCGCAGCCGGGATTGACCGGATTGTGATGCTGCTGGCGGATGAGGCGAATATTCGTCAGGTCATCATGTTCCCCATGACCCAGCGCGCCGAAGATTTGCTGCTCAAAGCGCCATCAGACCCGACAAACGAGCAATTGCGCGAATTGGGGCTGCGCTTGGCGCCGAAAGACTGACATAGGTAAGGGCAGCGTGACATCGCGCCGCCCATGCCCTGACCCCAAGGCAGCCACTGCTTGCGCCACAGGCAGCCTTGCGGATTAACCCTGTGCAACATGCCCGATCCGCGCCGCCCTGCCAGCCCAAGGCCGCCAGAAGCGCCACCCTGACCCCAAGGCAGCCACAGCTTGCGCCACAGGCAGCCTTGCGGATTAACCTTGTGCAACATGCCCGATCCGCGCCGCCCTGCCAGCCCAAAGCCGCCCAAAGCGGCAGCCATTGACCCGGCCTTGCGCGACATGGCCAAAAGGCGCGTGCGGCGCTGCGTCCCTACCCCGGCAGCACGCGCCGCACAGCGCCCCTTCAGAGTGCGGGTTGCGCCCGCAATCTGTCGCGCAGCATCACCGCAAGCTCTGTAAACCGCTCCAGATGCTGGGCGCGCGCGACCGCTGCCAACAAATCCTGATCCCCCATGCTGCGCGCGATCCCTTCGATGAATTGCAGCGCATAGCCCCGCCGCACCCCCTGTTCGCCCAGTTGCAGCAAATCCAGCGCCAGATACAGATCATCGCGCAGGGCGGTACTGCTATATGCGGCCTGTGTGCTGCCATCACAGGGCAGGCGCAGGGCAAAGAATGTCGGTGCCAAAATAGCACGGAAATGGGCGATACTGCTAGGGCCCGTGGACATTCATCGTGAAGCGATGATGGCAGCTGCGAGATGCCAGTTGGCAGCATAGCTAGACGCTGTTTTTTCGTATCGGGTTGCTATGGCTCTGAATTCCTTGATCTTTGCGAAGA
>JAUVXF010000003.1 GCA_030603695.1 Natronohydrobacter sp.
AGATCCTCAGGCCGCTCGCAGCCCTTCAGAAGTTCGTCCAGTAGTTCCTTGGAAATTGTCATCGTCCTTGCTCCTCTCAGGAAGCATGGACCAAATCACAGTTACACAGAAGATCGGACACTCTCCGGCGCCCGCCTCCATCGCTTCTACACTGCGGCGTGATCCTTCCTCGGTAAGCGATGAGCAGATCACGATTGGCAAAGGGTGTTGCTGCATGATCCGGCGCAGAAATGTCATGCCATCCATCCCAGGCATTTCAAGATCCAGCAAAATGACATCTGGCAACTCTGATTTCATCAGATGTGCTGCCGAGAAAGCATCTTGCGCCATCGCAGTGACGCGAAGGGATGCGTCACTTTCGATTATGCGGCGCAACATCACGCGCGACGAGGTGGAATCATCCACCACCATGACCTTGATTTGATCTGAATTTTGGGATGTGGTCATGACGTCTTCCTCAAGATCGTGGATTTGATCTGTTCCAATCCGGCGCATTGCACCGACATACCTTCTGAATGCCCGACAAAAAGGTAACCACCGGGCCGCAGATGGCGTTGCAAATTCTGGACCACTTTCTGGCGCGCCTCGGTTTCGAAATAAATCAGCACATTGCGCAAGAAAATGACGTCCACCCCATCATCGACAGGATAATTTGCATCCATCAGGTTCATTTGTTTGAAGTGAACCTTCGCGCGGAGTTCGGGAACCATGCGCACCAGATTGCCATGCTCAGCCGAGTTGGACGCCATGGTATAACGGTGACGCAGAGCTGGTTCGATCTGCTGGATTTGATCTGCGTGATAAATCCCTCTGCGAGCTTTTGCCACCATACGCCCGGAAATATCCGTTCCCAACACGGCCCAATCAAACCGCATGCCGCGACGTTGAGCTTCGGCCAGAACAATGGCCAGGGTAAAAGCTTCGGCACCTTCAGAGCTTGCAGCACTCCAGAGTTTCAAGCGCGGCACTGCTTCGCGACGGTTTGAAAGCAGTTGCGCCAGCAACACATCCGACAAGTAATCGAAATGCTGTTTCTCCCGGAAAAAGCTGGTGGTGTTGGTGGTGATCATATCCACCGCCATTTCCATTTCCTGTGGCCCAAGCCGATCGGAAAGCAACGCAGCCAAGTAATCTTCAGTCTTGGTAAATTTGTTTTCAATCACCCGGCTTCGCAATCTTTGCTCAATCATCGAGGTTTTTGAGGCGCTTAGACTAATCCCCGTTAGCTTTAAAATTTGAGCGCGAAATCTTGCGAGAACATCTTGAACATAGGCAGTTTGCGTGGCGGGCATGTCAGGCCACTCCCTCCGTTTCTACGCGGGTCGCATTATGCGCAGCAATATTGAGCCTGCGCGCGAACAGCCCTTCAAGATCGATCACGCTGATCAATGCGCCGTTTCGCCGGCCAATGCCAAGAACTGACAACCCGTCCCAGGCCAGCTTTTGCCCCTCCGACAGGGGCTGAAGCTCGCCTGAGTCCAATTGTGTAACATCAATCACGCGGTCGGTACGCAAGCCGATCACGGAATTTGATACCCCGTTCAGCAATTGCACAAGGATAAACCGGGTCTGAGGCGTGTCTGCTTTGGGATCCAGCCCCATCAGGATGCGCAAATCTACAATCGGAACATTCTCTCCGCGCAGATCAATCACACCCAACATGTAGCTAGGTGCATTTGGCATCAACGACACCTTGCAGACATCCAGTATTTCCTGAACCCTTTCAACAGGAATGCCGTATAGGACTTCGTCTAGTTCTAACGTCACGAAATCAGATCCACGGTTCATGTCCTGTCCTCCTTCAGGCGACTTCGCGGCGTTTGAAGCGCTTGTCGGTATCGTCTTCAACCAAGTCCATATCAAAATTGAACCCGCCACTTTCAGGCACAGGTTTTGCGCGCGATGCCGAGCTAGTGCCTGATTTGGCTGCTGATACCTTTGCATGCGCTATCTCTGGCAAATTTGTGGTCGAGCCGGAGTCGATTTTGAAGAAGTTGATTGTTTCTGACAAATTTGCTGCGAGGGTGGAGAGCTCTGCCGCAGTGGATGAGAGCTCCTCTGATGCAGAGGTGTTTGCCTGCGTGACACGATCCAATTGCTGCACAGACATGGAAATCTGGGTCGATCCTGTCGCCAGTTCCCGGGATGCGAGGGTAATGTCGGTAACCAGTTCTGAGGTGCGCTCGATATTTGGAACCAGATCCTGTAGCATCGTGCCTGCGCTGGTCGCAGTGCGCAAAGTTGAAGCCGATAGCGACGAAATTTCGGCCGAAGCTGTCTGGCTGCGTTCTGCGAGTTTGCGCACTTCGGCAGCCACAACTGCGAAACCGCGCCCATGTTCGCCTGCGCGTGCAGCCTCTACAGCTGCGTTTAGCGCCAGCAGATCGGTTTGACGCGCGATTTCCTGCACGATCATAATCCGATCGGCAATGGTTTGCATTGCGGTAACGGCATCGGCAACTGCGCGACCGCTTGTCAGCGCATCCTGAGCAGATTTTGCAGCAATGCCTTCTGTGGTTTTCGCATTCTCGGCGCTTTGGGTGATATTGGCGGTCATTTCCTCTACCGAAGCTGATGCCTCTTCGGTTGCCGAGGCAAGATCTGTTGCGCCGCGTGCAAGCTCTTCCGATGTTGCCGCCATTTCAGAGGCGCCAGACGCCAAGTTTTGGGCGGATTCCGTAACTGTGGTCACGATTTCCCGCAGGCGGGCGACCATTTCATTGATAGCGATCTGGAGCTGGCCAATTTCGTCACCGCCCCGTAATTCGAGCGTTTTTGTCAAATCCCCCTGAGACATGGCGCGAGCCAGTTCCGCAGTCTTCGCCACGCGGCGCGAGATTGACAATGTGACAGTCCCCGCAGCCAAAGAACCCACGATGACAGAGGCAGCGAACATGACCCACAGCTTTGTCTTAGACGCTTGATAGGATTCTAGGACACTTGCTTCTCTGCTTGCGATCGATACCGAAATATGGCCCCTGATCCGATCGATTACGGCGACCATTTCGCGCGTGGAATCCCGCATCTGATTGTGGAACATCGTATATGCAGCGGATTTCAGGTTGCTTTCGTAAATGTTCAGCATTGTGGTGATCTGTTGCTGCGCCTCTAATTTCATCGAGAGCAAAATATCCAGTTCATTGGCGACGGCCGGATCAGAGGTGAGCTCGCGCATTTTCTCGATATCGGTGTTGATTTTCGAGATGTATGAAGCGAGGTCTGCTTTCAGGCTGGCGTTGAGCCCGGCAGGCGGGTTTTCCATCTCGATCAGCAAACCTGCCATGGCAGCGCGTGTGCCCAGAATGTCAATTGTCAACCTGTCGGCAACTTCAAGCTTGTGAATTTCGAAGTTCAACTCTGCGAATTGATTGTTTGCATTGCGCAATTCGTTCAAAGAGGTGATTACCGATGCCCCGAATAGCAGGAATACAAAGGCAAATGTCATTATAAGTTTGAGTTTGATGCTGAGTTTCATGAAACATCCTATAGGTCAGGCAGCGTTGCTACGATTTGCGAGTGTGGTAAAAATTGCGGCGAGATCGGGGAGCAGATAAAACTCTGTTTCACCGCGCCAGATCCCGCTGATGAATTCCGCCGGAAATTGGCTTGCAGCAGGTAAAGGTTCGATTGCGGCAGAGGAAATGGTCGTCACCTCATGCACGGCATCGGCGATAATGGCTGTTGTTATCAGATCCTCTCCGACCAATACTTCCAGGACAACCAGACGACGCGTTTCGCTTTCACCCGAGGGCGATTTGCGGATGCCCAAAAGCATTCGCAAATCCGCCAATGGGACGACTGAGCCGCGCACATTCAGCACCCAGGGGACAATGGTACCGGCACCGGGAACGCGGGTACAGGGCATTGGGTCAAGGATTTCACGCAGATTACCCGCAGCGATTGCAAATTTCTGAGTGCCCAGAGAGAAAGTTAAGACATGCATTAGCCTGGCCTGGCTTTTCTGACTGCTCATGCGGCCAACTCCCGTGTCAATTTGGAGTGAGGGTTTGCGGCGCTGACCAGATGTGACACATCTATAATCAGTGCCACGCTGCCATCGCTCAGGATAGTTGCACCAGATATTAATCTTGCACGACTATGCAGCTTTGACATTTGCTTGATAACTGTTTGGCTGGTGCCGATAATACGGTCTACGACTAGGCCGACACAGCCATCACCGGACTCGACGATCACAACATTCTGGCTGTCGGGATCTGGTGCCGTGCAGTCCAGCAGGTTTCGCAATCGCAGGAACGGCACGAATTTCCCTCGGATATCCAGAAAGTCGTCAGTTTCGCTGGCGATGGCTTTTTCCTTCGGCAGTTCAATGATTTCTTTCACCGAAGACAGCGGCAGAGTGTAAGTTTCCTCGCCGACTTTGATCATCAACCCATCAATGATCGCCAATGTCAGAGGCAAACGCATCGTGACTGTTGTGCCTGTGCCAAGACGGGAATCGACATCAATCGTGCCGCGCAATGTTTCAATCGTGCGGCGCACAACATCCATGCCGACACCGCGCCCTGAAAGCTCTGTCACCACATCTGCGGTGGAAAAGCCGGGCTCGAATATCAATGAGAATATCTGGCTGTCGGTAAGTTGCGCATCAGGCGCGATCAGGCCCCGTTCGACAGCCTTTGCGCGAATACGCTCCGGGCTCATTCCGCGCCCATCATCGCGCACCCGGATCAGGACTTCGCCGCCGGCATGGATGGCAGAAAGTTCAATCCGGCCAGTGGCGGGTTTGCTGGTTTTCCCACGCTCTTGCGCAGTTTCCATCCCGTGATCAATAGAATTGCGCAGGATATGCACCAAAGGATCCGCCAATTTCTCGATCATGGTTTTGTCGAGTTCGGTTTCTTCTCCGACAACAACAAAATCTACAGGTTTACCCAAACTCTCTGACAGGCTGAGGATAAGACGGCGGAAGCGCCCTATGATGCTGCGTAGGGGAACCATGCGCATGACGATAGTTGCGTCGCGCAATTGTGTGGCAAGTTGGGCGATAAGTTCGGCTGTTGAAACAAGCGCGGGGTCGCCGCTTGAACGCGCCATGTCTGCAAGCCGCGCTTCGACAGTGACAAGTTCTCCCACTGTATCCATCAACGTATCCAGCCGCGCTGCTGGCACGCGCACTGTGGCCATCCCATCGCCCGAATTGGCCGCATCCTTTTTGGGCGTCGAATTGCGGGTGCCGCTTTCACTTTTGGTGTCCGTGTCGGGCAAGGGAATTGCGCTGGGCCGGGCTTCGCTGGCTGTGTCTGGCGGCCCGGCTATCTCCGATTGGGTTGGCGCCGTTGGGGCAGTTGCGCTGTGCAGGCGCCAATCTGCATCGACGAACACGAACACATCGTCCAGATCCTGCTCTGCCACACCTGCGGGCATGACCATTTTCCATGACATATAGCACATGTCCGGATCCATATCGGCAAGCGGTGGCAGGGCGCTGATATCCGCTTCAATCTCTGTCGCGCCCAGTGTCTTCAGTTCTTCCAATACCAGATCTGGTCTGGCCCCCAGGGCAAGAGCTTTTCCTTTTAGATGGAAGGAAAGAAGGGCGCCTTCGGGCTTGGCCGAGGGGGCCGGTTGCGCGCCCGGCGCGCCACTGGTTTCGGCACGCAGCGCCCGCAAAATCTGGCCCCGCTGGTCTTGCGGGTCTGGTTCGTCTTCCAGCAGTGACGGAATCAGATCGCGGGCGGCCAGACACAGGCGGATCAATTCTGGGGTAATGCTTTGAGTGCCGTTGCGCACTTTGTCAAAAGCGGTTTCAAAATCGTGGATAAACCCTGCAAGGGTGGTATATCCAAACATCGCGCCGCTGCCCTTGATCGTGTGCAGATCACGAAACACCTGATTTATCAGGCCCATATCCTGCGGCTGCGATTTCAGATCCAGTAGCGCGCGTTCCAGACTTTCAACCAGTTCGGAAAGCTCTTCCTGAAAGATTGCGGCAAGATCTTCATTCATGCGCCTACCACCTTGCGTATCACGGCAAGAAGTTTGTCCTGCGTGAAGGGTTTGACCATCCAACCCAGCGCCCCGGCATCGCGGGCCTGTTGTTTCAGGTTGTCTTCGGATTCGGTGGAGAGCACCACAATTGGCACGCCCTGGCCATTTGGATGCTCTCGCAATGCCTTGATCATGCCAATCCCATTCAGGCGTGGCATGTTCTGATCTACGATAATTGCGTCAACATGGTTTGTGGTTGCCTTTTCCAAACCGTCCTGTCCGTCAAATCCTTCAATAACTGTGTATCCCGCTTCTTGTAATGTCATGCGCACGACATTCCGAATGGAAGGGCTGTCATCGACTGTGAGAATGGTTTTGCTCATTTTGAAATTAGCGCCTGTCTGTCTGAAATGATCGTGAAATAGCTGTCAGCGTCTGCGAGACTCACCTTAGCAAGCATAGTGTTAAAAACATGTTTCGCGCTGGCCTCTAATTCGCAGGGCAGATTGCGGCTGCGGGCCTCTTTGGCCGCAGCCAGAAAAACCTGAAGCGGGCCGCTTTCCAGCGCTGTCAGACCGTCATTCAAAAGCAAAATGCCACCCTGATCGATTTGATCCAGTGTTTTGCGTTGAAGGTCGCTGACATCTGACTGTCTTAGCGACCCTGTCATATAGAGGGGGGATGGGATCATGATTGCTCCTTCGGGTGAGATTGAGGGAAATCTCCATGCGCGCGATATTATGTTTAACGTCCATCGCGACCGAGGTTTTAGCCATGCGCAGGACATGCTGCGCTGCGCGCGCGTCCCGACCCGGCGCAAAACGCGGGCCGAGAATGCTTTTGCACCATGACAAGCGGCCAATTCACGCGGCATCAGCGGGCGCGCGGCAATATGTTTAAAATTGGAAGGATACTTGCGAGCCAAGCGCCGCTAATTTGGCTTGAGACACCCGCGGCGCGGCATTCACAGCGGGATCATGTCCACTGCGTGTGTTGTTTTCTGTGCGCCTGCGGTGCGCACTGCACCGCGCACGGGTGCGGCATCGGCGTAATCGCGGCCGATCGCGACCGTGATGTAATCTTCGCCTGCCCATTGCGCATTGGTGGGGTCATAGTCCAGCCAGCCTTGAGTGGCCCCGCACCACGCCATCACCCAGCCATGCATGGCATCCACACCTTCCAGACGCTTTTGGCCCGGTGGCGGGGTGGTGCGTATAAATCCAGACACATAACCCGCCGGTATTCCAACTGCGCGCAATCCGCAAATCATGATCTGCGCGTAATCCTGACACACCCCGCGCCGCGCCGCGAAGGCCTCGGCGGGCGGGGTGGTTACTTCGGTTGCTGTTGGATCAAAACGCATCAGGGCATGCAGCGCGCGGCCAAGGCGTTCGACAGCCTCGCGCGTGGAATAGGCGCCTTGGCAGGCATCTTGTGCGAAACGGGCTATAGCTTCGGTTTGGACAATCCGCGCAGACGGGCCGCGGAAATGCAGCGGCGCGCTTGGTGTCAGGCCCGCCGCCACGATCTCTGGTGCCAGCGCATGCAGCGGGGCAGAGATATCCATCTCGCCCCCGCCGCGCCGCTCTGCCTGCACCGAAAGTGTGTAGGATATGGCAGCAATAGGTCTATGCCAGGCAACAAGTGTCGTGACATTCCCGAAATAATCCAGCCACTCGCGGCGTTCATCCGGGGCGGGTGCTATTGTCAAAAGCCTGCGCATGACCCGCTGGTTTGGCCTGTCAGATGGCAAAAGCCGCAACAGGTTGCGCGCATGATCCGAGGCAGAGGGATAGCTGTGTTCCAATGTCAGGTGGATATCATAACGCATGGATCACCTGAAATACTGCGCGGAAAGCAGATCGAACACGCGCGACAAATGGGTGCGGAATGCGGCCAGCCATTCAGGAGAAATGGCATCCGGTGTGGCGACGCGCAATTCGGTGTCCAGTTCCAGCAACAGCTTTTCAACATCGCTCATACGCGCGTCAGAATCGGCTGGCCGGGGCAGGGCGGCCAGATGCCCCCGCATCTCCGATAGCTGATACAGAACCGCGCGCGGATTATCGCCATCCAGCGCCAGCAAATCCAGCACAGTCTCGCGCGAGGGGCCGAAACGGTAGCGGCGCTGGTGGGTCATGATGCAGTCACCCAGCTCAATGGCAATCTCGTGGCTGCCTGCCACGGCATCTGGGGCGGCAAAGGTTAAAAGCTGCATCAGCATCGTATCTGCACGCTCTTGCGCGCGGCCCAGCGACAGAAAGCGCCAGCCCAGAAAATGATACATATTCTCATGCACCAGCCCGGAAAAACCCGAAAGCTTGCGCAGCAGAACCGACATGGCGCGCGCGGCATCATCCCCGGCCTCTACCTGCAAAGCAAAGCGGCGGGCGGTTTTGGCCATATCGTTCAGCGCCTGCCAGCCATCGGGCGAAAAGCGGTCGCGCACTTTGGCGGCGGCATTGCGCGCGGCGTCGATCAGTGCGGGCAAGGCATCGGGGATTGGCCGTGCAGGCGCCAAATCCAGCCCGCCCAGATAGGCGGCCAGCGCCAAAAGTGTCGGGTCTTGCGGATCGCCTGTTTCCGCAAGCCGCAAATGATAGGCACGCAGCAGCCGGATGGCGTTTTCCGTGCGTTCCACATAGCGGCCCAGCCAATACAGGTTGTCAGCAGCGCGTGCGGGCAGAATGCCGGCTGGCACGCGCTCGAAACTGGTGCTGGCGACCAATGTATCTGCGGGCACGGGACGGTCAGCCATGACCCAGACATCTGCTACAGACCCGCCCGCCTGCATGGCCAGCGCGGTAGGGTCTTGGGTTTTGCCAATGCGCGCATAACCGCCGGGCATGAACACCCAGCCATCTTTGCCGCGCGCCGCAAAGACGCGGATTGTCATCGGGCGCGGCACCAGCCGCCCGCCATCCCATGCAGGGGTGGTGGAGAGGGTAACGGCCTCTTGCCCGACAAGCGCCCCACCACAACGGGCGATCCAATCTTCCAGCGGGGCCGGGGCCGCGCCCCGAAATTCCCCCCCAAGGGCGGCATCTGCGCCAATGGCAAACGGCAGGCCGGTTTCCAATGCGCCGCCGATAATCATCTGGCGCGCATTGGCCTGAACATGGGCGCGCTCGCGCGCCTGCCCGCACCACCATGTCGCAATATTGGGCAGTTTCAGCGGCGCACCCAGCAGCACCTTGGCCATGCGCGGATAAAACGCCATGAAAGCGCGGGTTTCCAGCACGGCAGAGCCTGGGGCGTTGATCATGCTCAGCCCCTGTTGGCGCAACGCCCCCAGCAGCCCCGGCGTGCCCAGTGCTGAGTGTTCGTTCAATTCCAGCGGATCGACGAAATCATCATCCAGACGCCGCCACAACAGCCCCAGCGGTTGCAACCCTTGCACCGTGCGCACCATGGCCTGACCGTTTTCCACGATCATATCCTCGCCTTCCAGCAGCATCAGGCCCAGATAGCGCGCGATATAGGTATGCTCGTAATATGTATCGTTATTTGGCCCCGGTGTAAGAATGGCCATCTCGCGGCCCGGCCCGGCCAGATCTTCCAGTGCCGCGCGGAAATTGCGGAAAAAACCGGCCAAGCGCCGAACATGGGCGCGCGGAAAGGGGTCTGTAAACATGCGCGTTGCGGCCATGCGGTTTTCCAGCGCAAACCCCGCGCCCGAAGGGGCCTCTGTGCGATCGCCCAGCACGAAAAAAGACCCATCGGGCGAGCGCCCGATTTCAAAGGCCAGATGGTGCAGCCAATAGCCCGATTTGGGCGTCATGCCCACCATAGGATGACGCCAATGGGGATTGCCTGCCACAAGTTCGGCCGGCAAATGGCCCTGTTCCACCAGATGCGCTGGCCCATATAAATCGGCCAAAACCTGTTCCAGAAGATCGGCGCGTTGGGACAGCCCGTCGCATATCTGTGTCCACTCGGCCTCTGCAATCAGAACCGGGATATGGCTTAGGGGCCATGCACGCTCTTGCGCCGGGCCTTCGGAATAGTGGCGGAAATACACACCCGCATCGCGCAAATACTGATCCCCGCGTGCAAAGCGTGCCTCTACCTCTGCCGCAGAAATGCGTGAAAGCTGATCTATAAAGCTTTGCCAGACAGGGCGCATCGCGCCACGTGCGTCAAATAATTCATCTGATACCCCTGCATGAGGGGTATAGCCTTTCAGCAGATCGGGCAAAGCATGGGCGCGGGGCTGGTTCATCATGCAGTCATGGCACGGGCATGCGCCGTAAGTCGAGGGTCATGGGGAATTCTGGATGCACCCGCTCTGGCGCAGGCTGATAGGCACCGGGCGCATGGCCATGCGCTTCAAACCGAGAGAGCCTGCGCGCCTCGGCCTCGTAGCCATTTACGGGGAAGGTATCATAGTTGCGCCCGCCCGGATGGGCCACATGATAGACACAGCCGCCAATCGCACGCCCTGTCCAATCATCATAGATATCAAATGTCAGCGGCGCATTGACAGGCAAGACCGGGTGAAGTGCAGCGGCGGGTTGCCATGCCTTGAACCGCACACCGCCCACGGCCTGAGCCGATATGCCCGTTTTCGCCAAGGGCACGGGGCGTTGGTTGCACATCACGCGGTAGCGATCCTGATGCAGCGCCGTCAGCCGCACTTGCAGCCGTTCAACGGAACTGTCGGTATAGCGCACTGTGCCGCCGATTGCCCCCGTTTCCCCCAGAACATGCCACGGCTCCAAGGCCTGCCGCAATTCCAGATGCACGCCTTCAACCTCAATCTGGCCGCAGAAAGGAAAGCGGAATTCGGCCTGCGCGCGGAACCATTCTGGATCAAGATCAAAGCCATGCGCGCGCAGATCGGCCAGCAGCGCCAGAAAATCCTCCCATACGAAATGCGGCAACATGAACCGATCATGCAGCACCGTGCCCCAACGCACCGGGGCAGAGCGCACAGGGTCTTGCGCCACCCGCGCGATGATGGCGCGGATCAAGAGTTGCTGTGCCAGATTCATGCGCGGATGAGGCGGCATTTCAAAGCCCCGGAACTCCACCAGCCCCAGACGCCCTGTCGGGCCATCGGGGGAGTAGAGTTTATCAATGCAAATCTCGGCGCGGTGCGTATTGCCAGTTACATCTATCAGGATGTTGCGCAACAACCTGTCCACCAGCCAAGGCGGCGGCAATGGCCCGCCCGCAACGGGATCACCAATCTGGCCAAGGGCTATTTCCAACTCATACAGGCTGTCATGGCGCGCTTCATCAATGCGCGGGGCCTGCGATGTGGGGCCAATGAACAGGCCAGAAAACAGATAGGACAGCGAGGGGTGGCGCTGCCAGATCAGGATCAGCGATTTCAGCAGATCGGGGCGGCGCAGGAAGGGGCTATCTTCCATCGTGGCCCCGCCCACAACCACATGATTTCCCCCGCCCGTGCCGCAATGACGCCCGTCCACCATGAATTTATCAGCGCCAAGGCGGCAAGTGCGGGCCTCGTCATAAATCGCCTCGGTGGTGGCCACGCAATCTTCCCAGCTATGGGCGGGGTGGATATTCACCTCTATCACGCCGGGATCGGGGGCGACGCGAATGACATTCAGGCGCGGATCATTGGGGGGGGCATAGCCCTCTATATGGATGGGAAGCGACAATTCCGCCGCCGTGGCCTCTGCTGCGGCCAGAAGATCAAGATATTCCTCCAAGGTTTCGCAAGGCGGCATGAACAGGCATAACCTGCCCGCGCGCGGCTCTATTGCGATGGCGGTGCGCACTGTGCCTTGTTCGGGATCAATCCCATCCTGTGCCACAATCTGTTGGCGGCGCGTGTCATCCAGCGTTACCTTGCCCGCCTGTTCATGCCCGGCAGAAACCGGGGGCATCATGGCCTCTTGCTCGGCCTCCTCGCGGGCAATGCGGTCTATCTCTGCCTCTACCTCGGCGCGCTGGGGGGTGTGGCGCGAATGGAAATCGGGCAGGGGCGCAAGTGGAAGCGATGTATCGGCGGGGTAGGTGTAAGGGTATTGCGCGGGCGGCACATAGGGCAGGCTGCCGAGCGGCAGACGAAAGCCCACGGGGCTGTCACCGGGCACAAGAAACAGCTTGCCGCGCCGGGGTTTCCACATCTCTGACCGCCAGCGCGGCGCATGGGCCGCGCCCTGCCAGCGCTGGATTGGCAACACAAAACCCGCCGCCTCTGTCAGGCCGCGATCAAAGACGCGGGCAATGCGCGCGCGTTCCTCGGCATCTTTCAGGCGAGAATTTTCGGGCGTCACATTGGGCGGCAAAAGCGCCTCTTTCAAAATCCACTCTGCCGGGTCTTCATAGGCAGGCTGGGCGTATTCCGGATCAATCCCCAGCTTTTCGGCAAACCCTTTCAGAAAAGCACCAGCCTGATCCGGGCCAACATTGTAATCTTGTGCCTCTTGCGCCACCAGTTCGGGGTTTTTCCACACAGGGTGCCCGTCGCGCCGCCAATACAGCGAAAACGTCCAGCGCGGCAGGGTTTCGCCCGGATACCATTTGCCCTGCCCGTAATGCAAAAACCCGCCCGGCGCAAAACGGGTGCGCAAGCGGCGGATCAGGGTATCGGCCAGATCGCGTTTGGTGGGGCCAACGGCTTCTGTATTCCATTCCGCGCTTTCAAAATCATCGATGGAAACAAATGTCGGCTCTCCGCCCATTGTCAGGCGCAAATCGGCGGCACTCAATGCCTCATCCACCTTTGCGCCCATCGCATTCAGCTTTTCCCATGCCTCATCGCTGAAGGGTTTGGTGATGCGCGGATGCTCTGCCACGCGCTGCACGCGCATATCAAAGTTGAAATCAATCTTGGTATCGGGCGCGCCGGAAAACCCGCCGGAAATGGGGGCGGCGTTGCGGTAATGGGGGGTTGCTGCAAGGGGGATATGGCTCTCACCTGTCAAAAGCCCCGATGTGGGATCAAGCCCGATCCAGCCTGCGCCGGGAATATAGGCTTCTACCCAGGCATGCAGATCGGTGAAATCCACCTCTGTGCCAGATGGCCCATCCAGTGCTTTCACATCCGGCGCAAGCTGGATCAGATAGCCAGAGACAAACCGCGCCGCAACGCCCAGATGCCGCAAAGCCTGCACCAAAAGCCAGCTGGAATCGCGGCAAGACCCTTCGGCGCGGCCCAAGGTTTCTTCTGGTGTCTGCACACCGGGTTCCATGCGGATTGTGTAGCGGATGGCGGCATTTACCGTGCGGTTGATAAGAACCAGAAAATCTACTGTCGGCAGGGGATCGCGCGGAAAATTGTTCAAGAATTCCTGCAACAAAGGGCCTGCGGGTTCGGCGCGCTTATAGATCACCAAATCGTCGGCCAGATCGGCGGGATAGGTGAGGGGCCAGGTTTCCGCCCCTTCCTCGGTAAAGAAATCAAACGGGTTATAGACTGACATATCGGCTGTCAGATCGACTTCGATTTTCAATTCGCGCACGGGTTCGGGAAAGACGAAACGCGCCAGCCAGTTGCCATAAGGGTCTTGCTGGTGGTTCACGAAATGCCCGCCGGGGCTGACTTTCAGACTATGCGAAATAACGCGGGTGCGTGAATGCGGGGCAGGGCGCAGGCGGATGACTTGGGGGCCAAGCATGACCGGGCGGTCATATGTGTAATGTGTCAGGTGATAGATGCTGGCATGAATGGCCATAGTTCGGTATCCAGTTCTTGATGTGCTTGGCCCAAGCTATCGTGGATCATGCGCAATGTGACCCTCTAGCGCGGGCAGTGTTGCAAATATCAGATAATGATCTGATGTGTGCCTAATTTTTCGGCGCTTTCTGGTTTATCCCTTTTGCGGCAATGGGCGGAAGCGTGGCGCGTTTTGGCGTGTGTGCCGTCTTTGGCCAGCGCGGGAACAATGCCGTTGAAGCTTTGTGCGACAGGCTGGCCGTTTGGGCAAGCAGGCCCAAGCCTACCCAAAAACCAGCTTTGCCGCGATGGCCCACATGACAACGGCAATCGCCCCTTCCAGCACCCGCCACGCACCGGGCCGCGCGAAAACGGGGCGCAGGCGGGTTGCGCCATATCCCAGCGCAAAAAAGAACAAGAATGATCCCGAAACTGCCCCCGCCCCGAATATGGCTTCCTGACCGGGAAACCCTGTTGAGATTGTGCCAAGAAGCACCACTGTATCCAGATAGACATGCGGATTAAGCCAAGTGATCGCAAGACAGGCCAGAAGCGTGGGTGCAAGCGGGGTTGTCGCGCCACCCTCGCTGACATGCAGCGCCGCATTGGAGGATACTGCCGCGCGCAGGCTTCGCGCCCCATACCACAGCAAAAACGCCGCACCTGCATAGCGCATCACAGGTTCAACCCATGGTAATAACGTTACGATCTTGCCAAAGCTGGTGACGCCAAGAATGATCAGTGCCGCATCCGAGACAGCGCATGTCAGGCACACTGCAAACAAATGTTCGCCGCGCAATCCTTGGCGCAAGACAAACGCATTCTGCGCGCCAATTGCCAAAATCAGGGTCAGCCCCATTGTCAGACCTGTCAGAAAAACCGAAATGGCCATGGTGGATGCTCTTGTTGGGGCAGGGTTCTCATAGCGGTGGTGCGGGTATGCTACAAGCAGGGGCTACACAGTTTCTCTCTCATGCCATGTGAAATCAGAAGTTTGTCACGAATACGGCGCAAGATGCCGCAGGACAGGCTTGCATCTTGGCGCGCAATATTGTTGCGTGCGCTGCAAGGGAAGCAGGGAGAGTTGCCATGCGCATCGGGCTTTATCCGGGAACATTTGATCCGCTGACATTGGGGCATCGTGATATTATCACACGCGCCGCGCAATTGGTGGATCGGCTGGTGATCGGTGTTGCGATAAATCGGGACAAGGGGCCGATGTTCACACTGGAAGAGCGTGTGGCGATGATAGAAGCGGAAGTGCATGATCTTAGCGCGCGCACCGGGGTAGAGATTGTCGCCCATCCATTCGAGAACCTGTTGATTGATTGCGCGCGGGATGTGGGGGCATCTATCATTATTCGCGGGCTGCGGGCGGTTACGGATTTTGAATATGAATTCCAGATGGTCGGCATGAACCGCGCGATGGATGACAGCATTGAAACGGTGTTTCTGATGGCAGAGGCCCGACATCAGGCGATTGCTTCAAAGCTGGTGAAGGAAATCGCGCGGCTGGGCGGGGATGTATCCAAATTCGTCTCTCCTGCGATCGAGGCGGCGCTGCTGGAACGCTTTGGCCGCCTCTCTTAGGAATCAGTTGCGTATGAGGCAGGTTGACACGCCTTCGCAAGCGAGGAAAATCGCGCTCATGCCGCCGCTGGCATTGCCAAGGTTGAAGATCCCTGCCGCTTCTTGCCCTGTGGGGCCATAGAAAGCGCCGTCAAAATTACCGCCTGCATTGGCACCCTGAAATGTCATTATGGTGTCCCCCGTGGCGGTAAATTGCCCGGTCTGAGAATTGATGCTGATATTGTTGAAAGCTGCGGAAAGTGGCGTTCCACCGTCAAACCCGCCGTCAAAGCGGGCCGCCAAAATGCCTGCATTGAAATCTACTTCCAGAACTGCGTCGCCGCCCACCAATCCATTCGGGCCATCTGTCAAGCCCGCGCTGCCGCGGAACTGCCCCTGATAGCTGGTCGCGATGTTGCTGCGTGGCAAGTTTGGCGTGGCTGCCGGACTATCCAAAGCCGCGGCATGCACAAGCTGCGCGGCGCTGGCATCTGTGCCATCAATGCGCTGATCGATGCGGAAATTCCCGACAAAGGCATATTGCCCCTGCAAATGCTGCGTTACCCCGCCGGTACCGGTATTGTCGCGCCCGCCAAGAACTGTGCAATTCTGTAGCTGGTCATCACGGCAACTGACACTGACGCCCGCCATTGGCCCTTCGGTGATTTGCAACAGCATCGCGCCATCGCTGCTGCGGCGAAACAGGCTCGCGCGCGCGGCAGAGGCGGCGAATGTCTGGCTGTCGATCGTGGTTGAATTGCGTGTCACAAACGGCGTCCCGCCGCCGCCGCCACTGCTGCCCCCGCCACATCCCGCAACCGCGAAAATAGTCACCGCCAAAAGCGGTGTTGTGAAATGACTGCCCATAATCGCCCCATTAGTTATAATTTTATCTAAAAATTGCGAAAATGGGGCGAACTGTCAATCGCTGGTGCTTGGCTTTACCTGCCTGTGCGTCTTTTATGACTCACTCTATGTGACATAGGCGCGATCGACCGCTGGCTCACACCGCGCGCGGGCGCAGCGCCAGCCAGATCAGGGCGCTGCCGGCCAGCACAAGGAAAGGCAGCATTGCAAGGTTGACCAACTGCCAGCCTGTTTCTGCTGTTCCACCAGCGCAATTCATCAGCGTGCCAGAACTGAGCGAAGCCAGAAATACACCCCCAAAGACAATCATATCATTCATGCCCTGAATGCGCCCGCGTTCTTCTGGTGAATGCGCAGCCGTCAGCATGCTTGTGGCCCCGATAAAGCCAAAATTCCAGCCCAGCCCCAGAAGGATCAGGGCAATGTAGAACTGCTCCAGCTCCACCCCTGTCATGGCCACGGCGCCAGAGGCTGCAAGGATAACCAGCCCCAAGGCCACAATGCTGCGTGCACCGAAGCGGGTAATCAGATGGCCGGTGAAAAAGGAGGGCGCATACATGGCCAGAACATGGGCCGAGACGATATTGGCTGCATCCGATGTGGCAAAGCCGCACCCAACCACTGCCAAGGGCGTAGAGGTCATGACCAGATTCATCAGCGCATAAGATACTGTCCCGCAAATCACTGCCACAGCGATCACAGGCACGCTGAGCAATTCGCGGCGCGAGCGCCCGGCAACGGTGGTGCTTGTGGGTTTCGGCGGGGTTGGGATATCCAGCGCACTCAGCAGCACAACGCCTGCAATATTCAGCCCGATTACAGCCAGATAGGTGGCCAGAAACGGAACCGACATGGCATCTGTGGTCAAAGATACAAGCTGCGGCCCAAAGACCGCTGATAACAGCCCCCCCGCCATGACATAGGAAATAGCCTTGGGCCGGAATTCCGGGCTGGCGGTATCTGTCGCGGCAAAGCGGTAAAACCCGTTGGCCGACATATAGGTTCCGGTAATGAATGACCCCAGCAAAAACAGCGCAAAAGACCCCAGCATCAGCGCATAAGCCGAAATGGCTGCCCCCACGGCACCTGCGCCGCAGGCCAGCCAGAACCCCGCGCGCCGCCCATAGGCCTGCATGAAGCTGGAAAGCGGCGTGGCTGCGGCCATGGAGCCAAGCACAATCATGGAAATTGGCAATGTGGCCCAGCAGGGGTTAGAGGCCAGCATCTGCCCTGTCAGCCCGCCAATAATGAACAGGATCGGCAATTGCGCGCCCACAACCGCTTGGGCTGCGACAAGAACCATGACATTGCGCTTGGCGCGGGTGTTATCGGGGGTTGCAACTGTCTCGCTCATACGCGCAGGATTAGACCTGATTTCGTGCGGGGGGAAGAGGTGTTTTACATGTGCAGCAAAAAGGCGCAGGGCTGATGGTGGGGCGCATCCTGACAACGCAAGAGTGCATGGAGGAAGGCGCGCTCTGGCTTGCCGCACAAGAACCGCGCTTCGCCCATGCGCTGCGTCTGACGGGCACACCGCCTTTGCGGCGCAAACCAGACGGATTCGCGCATTTGTTAAGCGCCATTGTCAGCCAGCAAGTCAGCACCCATGCCGCCCGCGCCATCTGGGGGCGGATGGAAGCGGCGGGGCTGGTCACGCCAGCGGCCGTATTGGCGGCCGATGATGAAACTTTGCGCGCGCCGGGCCTGTCGGGCCAGAAAATGCGCTATGCCCGCGCGCTGGCGGCATCTGGGATTGATTTTGACGCGCTGCGCGATCTGCCCGATGCGGATGTGGTGCGCATTCTGGTTGAAGTTCCCGGCATAGGCCATTGGACTGCCGAGATTTATGCAATGTTTAGCCTTGGGCGCGCGGATGTGTTTGCACCTGCTGATCTGGCCTTGCAGGAATCGGCCAAGCGGCTTTTTGCACTGCCAGAGCGCCCGAAGGAAGCCGCGTTGCGCAAGCTTTCGGCTGCATGGTCGCCGTGGCGCAGTGTTGCGGCGGGTTTGCTCTGGGCCTATTACCGTGTAGAAACCGAGAGGGAAGGAATCACATGACACGCGCGCTTGCATCTGGTCGCCGCGCCCCCGCTTCGGGCGGGGTGGCCAAAACGGCAGTGGTTTTCGTGCACGGATATGGCGCGGATGGGAATGATCTGTTGGGGCTGGCCGATCCCTTGGGGCCGCATTTGCCCGACACGGCCTTTTTCGCGCCCAACGCGCCAGAGAAATGCACGGCCAATCCGTTTGGCTATCAGTGGTTTCCAATCCCTTGGCTGGATGGGTCTAGCGAAGAACAGGCATTGGCCGGGCTTGCTGCTGCGGCGGATGATCTGAACGCATATCTGGATGGGCTTTTGGCAGAAGAGGGGCTGACGCCGGACAGGCTGGCGCTGGTGGGCTTCTCGCAAGGCACAATGATGAGCCTGCATGTCGCCCCCCGCCGCGCAGACCCGATTGCGGGGGTTGTAGGGTTTTCAGGGCGATTGATGCAGCCGGAATTGCTGGAAGAGGCCACGCTCTCCAAGCCGCCTGTGCTGCTGGTGCATGGCGATCAGGACGAGGTTGTGCCACTGGCCAGCCTGCCACAGGCCGCCGATGCGCTGACAGCGGCAGGGTTTGAAACCTATAGCCATATCTCCAAAGGCACAGGCCACGGCATTGCACATGATGGCCTGTCACTGGCGCTGTCTTTCCTGCGCGAGAAATTGCCCAAATAACGCGCAGTCTTGGCCTAGCCTGTCATAATTCTGATATGTCGCGGGCCTAAGCCTTGGCCTGCGACATTTGGTGCAATCTAAACGCTTGCCAGATGCTTCGCCCCAGATATAGTGTTGCGCATGGCGATGCTGTGGCGCAGCAGGCCGACGGCCCTACGGGGCGCGCGCAAGACGACGCCCCAAGGGCTGCTTGAACGGAGGCAGCACCTGTGGATGGTGATTTTAGAACCGAATTCGTGCGCGACCCTGTCGCATTGCGGCAATTCCCGGCGCTTGTGCTGAATGCCGATTATCGTCCCTTGTCCTATTACCCTTTGTCGCTCTGGCCGTGGCAGGATGCGGTAAAGGCCGTGTTTCTGGACAGGGTGGATATTCTGGCGGAATATGACCATGTGGTGCGCAGCCAGCATATGGAAATTCGCGTGCCTTCGGTTGTGGTGTTGCGAGATTATGTAAAGCCGCGCAAGCGCGTGGCCTTCACGCGGTTCAACCTGTTCTTGCGCGACGAATTCGCCTGCCAGTATTGCGGCGCAAAACATGATCTGACATTTGATCATGTGCTGCCGCGCAAGTTGGGGGGCGTCACAAGCTGGGAAAATGTGGTGGCAGCCTGTGCGCCCTGCAATTTGCGCAAAGGATCAAAGACTTTGCGCGAGGCAGGAATGACCCTGCGCGCCCGTCCAATGCGCCCGGAATCCGAACAGTTGCGCAATCTTGGCCGCCGGTTCCCGCCCAATCACCTGCATGACAGCTGGCTGGACTATCTGTATTGGGATACAGAGTTGGAAGCCTGAGGCTTTGACCGCGCCAACCGCATCAACGGCGCTTATTTTCCTTGACAGACTGGCGCGGGCTGGCCGACCTTGCCTGTAAGGGCAGGGGCTGTCGCATTTGCCCATCGCACGGGAAGAGGGAGGCGTTTTCCATGCTTGTTAGTCAGATCATTCGCAACAAGGCGCATCAGGGCGTTGTTACCATCCGTCCGGCCACAAGCCTGTCAGAGGCAGCAAAGCTTTTATCTGAAAAGCGTATCGGTGCCGTTGTCATTTCGGCAGATGGTGAAAAGGTGGCGGGGATATTGTCAGAGAGGGATATCGTGCGCGAATTGGGCAAGCGCGGCGTGGCCTGCATGAGCGACAAGGTGGAAGATGTGATGACCCGAAATGTCTTTGGCTGCAAGCCAGAGGATAGCGCTGATCTGGTCTTGCAGACAATGACAAACAAGCGCTTTCGCCACCTTCCGGTGATGGAGGGCGAGAAGATGATCGCGCTGATTTCGATTGGCGATGTGGTGGCCGCGCGGATGTCAGAACTTCAACTGGAAAAAGATGCCCTGACAGGCATGATCATGGGGTATTAAGGCCCAAGAGCGCGCGCTTACGCAGGCGCGCGCGCCAGACCCGCAGCGGCGCGGGCGAGGGCTGTTATCTCTGCCCATTGCCCCGCCTTCATGGCGGCGGCGGGGGCAACCCAGCTTCCCCCCACACAGGCCACATTGGGCAGGGCCAGATAATCTGGCGCTCGGGCCGCGCTGATCCCGCCTGTGGGGCAGAAGGTGACTTGTGGCAGTGGCCCGGCAATGGATTTCAGCGCGCTAACGCCACCAATCGCTTCGGCCGGAAAGAATTTTTGCACACTATAGCCTTGCTCCAGCAGGGCCATCACCTCAGAGCAGGTTTGCGCGCCGGGAAGCAGCGGCATGTCATTCAGCCGCGCGGCATCTATCAGCGCTGGCGTAGCGCCGGGAGAGACAGCAAACCGCGCCCCTGCTTTGCGGGCATCTTCCATCTGGGCGGGGCTAAGCACGGTGCCAGCCCCCACCGCCGCCCCGTCCACCTGCGCCATGATTGCTATTGCTTCCAGCGCGCAGGGGGTGCGCAATGTCACTTCCAGCACGGGCAGGCCACCAGCCACAAGCGCTTGTGCCAGTGGCAGGGCATGGGCGATATCGTCTATCACCAGAACCGGGATGACAGGGGCCATCTGGCACAGGGCAAGGGCGTGTTGGCTTTGCTCGGTCGGGGTCATGCTATGGCTCCTGAAGTTAGCGCTAACGTTGCCTTCTATATCAGAGAAACACATACAGGCAAGCGCACTGTGCAGCGGTGCGCGTGTTCTGCATCTGCCACAAGCTACAATATGGCGGTCTTGGCAGGGTGCGCAGATATCCCCGCGCCACGTCAATCCCGCCCTGTTGCCGCCGTCCCCTTCTGCCTGCATAGCGGCGCTTTGTTCCGCAAGGGTTGCCGGGGTTTGAGAAGGCTTTTTCAGGCCGCGATTCTTATTGCAAAAACCGCATGGGATCGACGCTGTTCATGCCATCGCGGATTTCAAAATGCAGGAAGCTGGGATCACCCGCGCGCACACGCCCGATGCTTTGGCCCTGTGTTACAGTCGCGCCGCGTGCGACTGTCAGGTTATCGAGCTGTGCATAAACCGACAAAAGGCCATTTTCGTGCTGGATCACAACAACCGGCACTTTGTTTGTATCTTCGGTAATCGCTGCAACGCGGCCTGCGGCGGCGGCGCGCACGGCTGTTCCGGGGCTGGCGGCTATGCCAATCCCTTCATTGCGTCCCGGTTGATAGGCCCGGATGATCCTGCCATCAACAGGCATGACAAAGCGGGGCCTTGTGGCAACTGTGCGATCTTGGCCAAGGTCGGGCGATGGGGGGCGTGCTTCTTGCGCTGCGGCAGCGGCCTCGCGCGCGGGGGGCACAGGCGCTGGAAGCGGCGTAGAGGCGCTGGGGGGCACAGGTGTCGGGCTGCCAGCGCCGGGCGGGGTAACTGCGGCCACCTGGGCAGGCGGAGACACAGGCGCAGGCGGTGTGCTTGCGGCAGGTGCGGCGCTTGCTTGCGTGGCAAGCGGGATCATCAGGATTTGGCCCTCGCGCACACGCATTTCAGGGTCTAGCCCGTTCCAATCAGCCAAGGCGCGCGGGGCGACATTGTAAAGCCGTGCAATCTGGAAGGCTGTTTCGCCACGCTGAACCCGGTGCTGGATGGGTTGCTGGCTGGCAGGCTGTGCCGTAATCGGTTGGGTGACGGGCGCTGGCGCTATGCCTTCGGCCCGCGCGATTGCGCTGTCTGCGAGGGTTGATATCTCTATCGCGCCACTACCCGAAGGCAGTGTGGTGCCAGTCGCGCCGGCGCCGCGCGGCATGGCAAGCACTTCGCCCCCGCGCAGGCTGGTTTCAGGTGTCAGTGCATTGAAGCGGGCCAGTTCTGCCGCCCCGATCCCGATCCGCTGGGCCACGCTGGCCACGGTGTCACCGGGCCGGGCGACAGCCACCTGATAATCCGGGTAAGTGATGATCCCCTGCGCATCGGCGCGCGGGCGGGCAACCGTGGGGTTGCGTGCGGCCTCGGATGTGGAAAACCCGTTTTCGGAGCGGCGCATATCCAGATCGACATCGCCACAGGCCGCCAGCCCCAAGGCTGCGGCAGAGCATAGAAGTAACGTTCGTGAAGTCCTTAGCATCTGCTCGGCCCTTTCTGGTGTCGCTGCGGCAATGGTATTGCCCATTGTCCTGTGTTGCGCCCTGTTCCGCCTATTGGCTTGTGCCTTCTATCAGCGGAACAAATCGCACAGCGCGCAATTCCTCGTAGTCATACCCTGTGTCATGCCGAACAACCCGTATCAATGTTTGCACCGTATCTGATTGGCCCACCGGCACCACCATGATACCCCCCTTGCGCAACTGCGCCAAGAGGGGGCCGGGCGGGTCTTCGGCGGCGGCAGTCACGATAATGCGATCAAAGGGCGCAATATCGGGCAAACCATGGCTGCCATCGGCCACCATGGCCGTAACATTGGTCAGGCCCAGCGTATCAAACAGCTTTTGGGCATCACGCGCCAGCGGGCGATGGCGTTCGACAGTATAGACGCGCCGCGCAAGCTGGCTGAGGATGGCGGCCTGATAGCCAGAACCCGTGCCCACTTCCAGAACCTTGTCGCGCGGGCCAACTTGCAAAGCCTCTGTCATCAGCGCCACGACAGAGGGCTGGCTGATCGTCTGGCCGCAGGCAATGGGAAGGGGCATATCCTCATAAGCGCGATCTGCAAAAATACCGGTCACAAAGGCGGCACGGTCAATTTTTTCCATGGCCGACAGCACCCGCGCATCTGTCACCCCGCGCGAGCGGATCGTATAGATGAAGCGCATCCGCGCTTCCATTAGGTCTGGCGAAGGTTTGCCCGTGTCTGTCATTCCAAAGCTTTCCGCACATCCTCCAGCGCGTCATGCGCTGTAAGATCGGCGCGCATGGGCGTGACCGATATATAGCCCTCCAGATTGACGGCGGCATCTGTGCCAGGTGCTGTGGGCAGATGCTGCGGCCCGCCTGTCACCCACAGAAATTTGCGCCCCGATGGAGAGATATGAGGCTCTACCCCGAAAAACGTATCTTTGCGATAGCCTTGCGGCGCGACTTTCAGGCCCTTGACAGCGCCTTGTCCGACAGGGGGGAAATTGACGTTGTAAAACAGCCTGTAATCGCCCTGATCCCAGATTGCCTGCCGCAACAGCCGTTCCACCACAGCGCGGCCATGCCCGATGGCGGCATCAAAGATCGAGGGTAAATCTTCCGAGAGCGGGCCGATATATTGCGACATCGCAATCGCGGGCAACCCTTGCAGGGCCGCTTCCATCGCGCCGCCCACTGTGCCGGAGTAAAGCGCATTCTCTGCCGCGTTATTGCCCCGGTTCACGCCAGAGAGAACCAGATCGGGCTTTGCGCCTTGCAACACATCATATAGCCCTGCCAGCACACAATCTGCGGGCGATCCCTCAGCCGCGTAGCGCCTTGGCGCAAGTTTGGCGATCATCGTAGGGTGGGTGTAGCTGATGCAATGGCCAACGCCAGATTGTTCGAATGCAGGGGCCACAACCCAGACTTCGCCCTCTGGCCCGGCGATGGCATGCGCGATCTCTTCCAGCACCGCAAGGCCCGGCGCGTTGATCCCGTCATCATTGGTTACAAGAATGCGCATCTTTCCCCCGTACACGGCCTGATCTGTGCTTAGTCCAGAGGGGGCGCATCGGCAAGGGCGCAGGCAGAAGTTTGCACCCATTACAGGCAAAATGCCCCGGCGCAAACCGTGCTTGCACGGTTGGGCGCAGGCGCGTATGAGGCACGGGTGCGGATGGTCGGATGGCCGCGTGCCCTTTTGCGGGGTGCGAGGAAAGTCCGGGCTCCATGAGGCAAGGGTGCCGGGTAACGCCCGGCTGGGGCAACCCAAGGGAAAGCGCCACAGAAAACAAACCGCCATGCACGCATGGTAAGGGTGAAACGGTGGGGTAAGAGCCCACCGCGGGACGGGCAACCGAACCGGCACGGCAAGCCCCACCCGGAGCAATGCCGAATAGGGACTTCACGCGGGCGCTGATCCGGCCTCGGCTGGATATCCCCGCAAGGCCGCCTCAGCCTGAAGTCCGGGTTGGCAGCTAGACCCTGCGCGCAAGCAGCAGGGCCAGATGAATGGTCATCGAAGGGGGCAACCCCGGAACAAAACCCGGCTTACAGACCATCCGCACCTTGGTCTGACCGCGAAATCTGGGGCAGGGGCGCAGAATCTCCCATATAGCGGTTGACATGCGCGGGCAGGCAGGTAGAAGGCAGGCTCAGAATTCACGGGTCGCGGATCAACTCTCCCGCGCCGCCCGGCTCAGGAGATGATATCATGGCAAAGCCAACCACAATCAAAATCCGCCTGAACTCGACTGCGGGAACAGGCCATTTCTATGTGACAAAGAAAAACGCACGCACCATGACCGAGAAATTCTCGATCAAGAAATATGACCCGGTTGTGCGCAAGCATGTGGAATACAAGGAAGGCAAGATCAAGTAATCTTGCCCGTTTTGACTAACTGAAAAACCGCGCCTTCGGGCGCGGTTTTTTTGTTCCAGTGCATCCGTGCCACCATCGGGCGCAGGCTGGGGCTTTACAGCCCCAGTTTCGCGCTGACAATCTCGTTTACTGCCGCCGGATTGGCCTTGCCGCCGGTGGCTTTCATCACCTGGCCCACAAACCAGCCTGCCAGTTTGGGATTGGCTTTCGCCTTTTCCACCTGCGCAGGGTTGGCCGCGATAATCTCCTCCACCGCTTTCTCAATGGCGCCAGTGTCGGTGACTTGCTTCATCCCCCGGCTTTCAACGATCTGGGCAGGGTCGCCGCCCTCGGTATAGACAATCTCGAACAAGTCCTTGGCGATCTTGCCCGAAATATCGCCAGCAATGATCAGCCGGATAATGCCTGCCAGTTGATTGGCCGAAACGGGGCTTTCGCCAATTTCTGCCCCGTCTTTCTTCAACCGCCCGAACAACTCGTTTATCACCCAGTTGGCGGCCAGTTTGCCATCGCCTGCCTCTGCCGCCACGGCCTCGAAATAGGCGGCATTGGCAACATCGGCGGTCAGCACGCTGGCATCATAATCCGTCAGCCCGAAATCGCCCATAAAGCGTGCCTTCTTGGCATCGGGCAATTCCGGCAGGGTGGCGGCGATATCATCTACCCAAGCCTGTTCAATCTCCAGCGGCAAGAGATCGGGGCATGGGAAATAGCGGTAATCATGTGCTTCCTCTTTGGAGCGCATGGAGCGCGTCTCGCCCTTGTCGGGGTCATAGAGGCGCGTTTCCTGCACCACCTTGCCGCCATCTTCCAAAATCGCGATCTGGCGGCGGGCCTCATACTCTATCGCGGCCTGAATGAAGCGCATGGAATTCATGTTCTTGATCTCGCAGCGCGTGCCAAGATGTCCGAAATCCTGCGTTTCTTGGTATTTCTCATACTGGCCCGGACGGCAGACCGACACATTCACATCAGCGCGCAGATTTCCATTTTGCATATTGCCGTCACATGTGCCCAGATAGCGCAAAATCTGGCGCAGCTTGCCCACATAGGCGGCGGCCTCTTCGGGGCCGCGAATATCGGGGCGCGAGACGATTTCCATCAGCGCCACGCCGGTGCGGTTGAGATCGACAAAGGACATGTTGGGATCCATGTCGTGAATGGATTTGCCTGCATCCTGTTCAACATGGATACGCTCTATCCGCACCAGACGCGCCACGCCGGGGGCAAGTTCCACCAGCACTTCGCCTTCGCCCACCAGCGGGTGATACAGTTGGCTGATCTGATAGCCCTGCGGCAGATCGGGATAAAAGTAATTCTTGCGGTCAAAGGCCGAAACCAGATTGATTTGCGCTTTCAATCCCAGCCCTGTGCGCACAGCCTGTTCAATGCAATATTCGTTGACCACGGGCAGCATGCCCGGCATTGCGGCATCCACAAAGGCCACATTGGCATTGGGTTCTGCGCCGAATTTGGTTGACGCGCCCGAAAACAGTTTGGCCTGACTGGCCACTTGCGCATGGATTTCCATGCCGATAACCAGTTCCCAATCCCCGGTTGCGCCGGAAATTACCTTGGGCTTGGGGGCTTTGATATCCAGATCCAGCATCCTGCCTGCGCCTCCTGATGGGTGTTATCCTTGCCTTCTAGCCCCGCTATTGCGGCGCAGCAAGGGGGGCTTTCGGCGAAACACCGCCGAAAACCTCAGCTTTTCGGGGGGGCTGATTGCCAATCCCGCGCGATTCGCCCAATCCCTGCCGCGCAGCGCAATTTGGGCGTTGTGCCACAATTGGAAATTGGATGTTCCGCTCTCTCCCCCTTTCGGCCTTTGCCGTAACGGCTGTGCTGTCCCTGACTGCCGGGTGCACGCTTTCTTCTCCCAAAACCGCTGTCGAGGCGACACGCGCCGCAGATGTTGTCACGCGCTGGGATCACCGCCCCGAAGCGCAGCGCTGGACAGAGGCAAAATTTGCAGCCCTCGAAACAGATGGGCGCGCTTTGGTGGAAACCGTTCCACAGGATATCGCTGTATTCTGCCCCGGATATGAGGGTGCCGATAACGAAGAACGCAAGGCGTTTTGGACAGCGCTGTTTTCCGGGCTTGCGGGCTATGAAAGCACATGGCGCCCGGATGCCGCCGGGGCAGGCGGGCGCTATCGCGGGTTGTTGCAGATCTGGCCAACATCTGCGCGGTTTTATGGCTGCGATCTGTCGCATCCAAACGGGCTATATGATGGGCCAACAAACCTGCGCTGTGCTGCGCGGATTGCGGCACGGGCAGTAGAGCGCGATCAGGTGGTTGTGGGCGGCCCCGGCAATTGGGGCGGTGTGGCGGCAGATTGGCCCCCCATGCGCGATGCGCGCAAGCGTGCCGATATTGCGGGCTTCACGCGCGCCTTGCCAGCCTGTCAGGTGTGAGAATTTATCACTGGGATTAAAATAAAAACCCCGGCAAAAGCCGGGGTTTTTTGTATCTTGTCGGGAAAATCAGCCCTGCGCCAGATCATCTATCGTGGCGCGAAATGGTTCCAGCGCATAGCCATAGCGCGCGGGAATCGCGATAAGCGTATCGGTGGGCTGCTTGCCTGCCTGCGACAATGCCCAGACAATCGACGATCTGTTGCCAGAGGCGCAATATGCCAGCACTGGCCCTGTGCTTTGGGCAATGGCCTCTGCCTGCGCGGTAACATTGTCATAGGTGATGGCGCCACCAATCACAGGATTCAGAACAAAGCGCAGCCCCGCAGCCTCTGCCGCCGCGCGGATCGCATCGGCCTGCACCTCTGGCGGGATTTCACCATCGGGGCGGTTGCAAATTACGGTTGCAAAGCCTGCCTGCGCAATCATGGCCAATTCTTCCGGCATGATCTGTGGAGAGACAGCATAAGTTTCGGTCAGGGGTCTGATATCCATGGGGCAGCTTCCATTCAGAGTGCCGCGATCCTGTCGATCCGCAGCTTGATGGGTTGAGCAACCATCATACCCACGATCATGGCAAGGATAAAGGCGATACCGCCTGTCCCCCCCCAACTGAGAGAGGCAATCGCAGGGCCGGGGCACAGGCCCGCCAGCGCCCAGCCAGCGCCAAACAGGACAGAGCCAATGACAAGGTTATGCTCCAGCTTTGGTTCTGGCCGGGGCGGGAAGGGTTTGCCCACCAGCGAGTGCGCGCGCCGGGTGGTCATGTTCCATGCGATCAGCATGGGAATAATCGCCCCGCCCAGCACAAAGGCAAGGGTGGGATCCCATGCGCCAAAGACATCCAGCCAGCCTTGAACCTTGGTCGTATCTGTCATGCCAGACACCAGCAAACCTGCGCCAAACAGCCCGCCCGAAAGGGCAGCAAGAAAAATACGCTGCATCAGATCACCCCGAAAACATGCCGGAACAGGGCCATCGTCAGCCCGCCCGCCAGAAGATAAAATACCGTCGCCACAATCCCGCGCAGCGAAATGCGCGAAATGCCGCAAACGCCATGCCCGGAGGTGCAGCCATTGGCGATCCGCGTGCCAACCCCCACCAACACGCCCCCGGCAATGACCACAGCCAGGTTGGAGGTGATATTGGTGCTGACGTCCACTGCATAAAGCGGCAGCATCAGCGCGGGCACGACCACAAGTGCCGCCAGAAAGGCCACTCGCTCTGCCCAGTTGCCAAGGCCCGTGCGATCCACCAGCCCGCCGATAATCCCGCTTGCGCCCATGATCCGGCCATTGCCCAACAAGAACACCGCCGCTGCAAGCCCGATCATCAGGCCACCAACAAGCCCCCATATCCAATCTGTTTCAATCATCTTTTCTTCCCTGCTCGCAAAAGGGCGCGGCCCGGAAGGGGCCGCGTCTGTGTTAGTTCATGTCTTGCGGGTCACAGCGTGTTGACAGGCACTTTCAGATAAACCGTGCCGTTTTCCTCGGCCTTGGGCATCTGGCCTGCGCGCATATTCACCTGCAAGGAAGGCACAATCAGGCGGGGCATGGCAAGCTGTGCGTCGCGCGCATTGCGGGCCTGCACGAAATCCTCTTTGGATTTGCCGCTGCCAACATGCTTGTTCAGACGCTTTTGATCGCCCACTGTGGTTTCCCAGGCATAGGTATCGCGCCCTTCGGCCTTGTAGTCATGGCCCACGAAAATCCGCGTATGGTCTGGCAAGGAAAGAATTTTCTGCACCGAATCCCACATTGTTTCTGCCGAACCGCCGGGGAAATCACAGCGCGCCGTGCCGAAATCGGGCATGAACAAGGTATCGCCCACAAACGCGGCATCGCCAATCACATAGGTCAGGCAAGCGGGGGTGTGGCCGGGCGTGTGCATCACATCACCACGCATCTGGCCAATGTGGAAACTGTCACCCTCTGTGAACAGCGCATCAAATTGCGAGCCGTCGCGCTGGAACTCTGTCCCTTCGTTGAACACTTTGCCGAATGTATCCTGCACCATGCGGATATTCTCGCCAATGGCGATCTTGCCGCCCAAAGCCGCTTGCAGATAGGGCGCGGCAGACAGGTGATCGGCATGGACATGGGTTTCCAACAGCCATTCCACCTCATAGCCCTTGTCGCGCACAAAGGCGATTACGGCATCGGCAGAGCGCGTATCCGTGCGCCCTGACGCATAGTCGAAATCCAGCACCGAATCGACAATGGCGCATTTGGCGCTGTTGGGGTCGCGTATGACATAGGTGACGGTGAATGTTGCTTCGTCAAAAAAGGCGGTAACTTCGGGGGTCATTCTCGTCTCCATCTTTCAGGGTCTGATCAGAATATATACCCAAGAAAACACATTGCAAGATGTGAATGTAAATTTCGCAACGCTTGCACGGAAATGTCAGCGCCCGGCAGGATGTGCTGCCGGGCGCGCGCATCAGAGTTTCAGGGCCTTGGCGGGAGACAGCACATCTATTCCCAAGGCGCGGCCTACTGCGTAATAGGTCAGGTGGCCCGCATGGGTGTTCAGCCCTTCCAGCAAATGCGGATCATCTTCGCAGGCTTTGCGCCACCCTTTATCGGCAAGCGCCAGCATATGCGGCATGGTTGCATTGCCAAGCGCGATTGTAGCTGTGCGTGCCACAGCGCCCGGCATATTGGCCACGCAGTAATGCAAGACGCCATCCACCTCATAAATCGGGTCTGCATGGGTCGTGGCGCGTGAGGTTTCAAAACATCCGCCCTGATCGATCGCCACATCCACCAGCACCGCGCCGGGCTGCATGCTGGACAGTTGCGCGGTTGATATCAGCTTTGGCGCGGCCGCACCGGGAATAAGCACCGCCCCGATGACCATATCCGCGCGCGTAATCAGATCCGCAACGGCGCCCTTGTCAGAGAATTGCGTGGTCAGCCGCCCGTGGAATATATCATCCAGATACGACATCCGACTGATAGAGCGATCAAGGATCGTGACATTCGCGCCCATCCCGACCGCCACGCGCGCTGCCGCTGTGCCAACCACGCCGCCCCCGATGATAACTACATTGGCAGGGCGCACACCGGGCACGCCGCCCATCAGCACGCCGCGCCCGCTATTGGCCTTTTGCAGCGCCCATGCGCCCATTTGCGGGGCCAGTCGCCCGGCCACTTCTGACATCGGGGCCAGCAGCGGTAAGCCGCCATTGCGGTCTGTCACCGTTTCATAGGCAATCGCGGTCACGCCTGATTCCAGCAAATCGCGGGTTTGCTGGGGGTCTGGTGCAAGGTGCAGATAGGTGAACAGGATCTGGCCTTCGCGCAGTTGCGCACGCTCTGTGGCTTGCGGCTCTTTCACCTTCACCACCATTTCGGCGCGGGCAAAGATTTCTGCGGCACTGTCCACCAGTTCTGCGCCGATTGCGCTGTAATCGTCATCGGTAAAGCCGGCACCAAGGCCCGCGCCCTTCTGGATCAGCACCTTGTGGCCATGGGCAATGGCTTCTTGCGCGGCATTGGGCGTCAGGCCCACGCGAAATTCCTGTGGTTTGATTTCTGTTGGGCATCCGATCAGCATGATCTTCTCCTTGATTGAATGAAAAGATAATATCCTGACAGTTGGAAGATTTCCTTGACAGTTTCTGCTTTGATGTGAATTTCTGACGCAGAAAATTGCGCATAAAGCCAATTTAGTAGAAGAAGGTTGCGCTGCAATGCAGCTAGACGCGACAGACCGCCGCATCTTGCGGGTGCTGCAACGGCAGGGGCGGATTACCAATGCCGAATTGGCCGAATTGGTGCATTTGTCGCCCTCGGCCTGTCACAGGCGCGTGCAGCGGCTGGAAGCAGAGGGCTATATCGCCGACTATGTGGCGTTGCTGGATCTCAAGCGTATTGGGCGGCCAACGGTTGTATATGTCGAAATCAAACTTTCCGGCCAAAGCGACGAGATTCTGGATGCGTTCGAGCGCGAGGTGGCGCGCGTGCCAGACATTCTGGAATGTCACCTGATGGCGGGCAGCGCGGATTATCTGCTGAAAATCATCGCTGCCGATACCGAAGATTTCGCGCGCATTCATCGCCGTTATCTGAGCCGCTTGCCCGGTGTTGTGCAGATGCAATCCTCTTTCGCATTGCGCACCGTGGTGAAAACAACTGCGGTCGAGATTTAGCCCCGGCGATTGCGCCGGGGCTATCTGGGTTAGCGCGCGCGCAGCGCGTCCCGGATTTCGGTGAGCAGTTCCTCTGTTGTAGGGCCTTTGGCTGCCTCAGGCTCTGGGGCTGCCTCTTTCTTGCCCAAGGCTGCAAGCTTGTTCACAGTGCGCACCAGCATGAACACCACAAAAGCGATGATCAGGAACTTTATCACGGCATTGACAAAATTCCCGATCATGAATTGGGCATCTCCCAGCCCAAAGCTGATGGCGCTGAAATCTACCCCGCCAACAAACAGCCCGATCAGCGGATTGACGAGGTCATCCACCAGCGATGTGACAATCGCGGTAAACGCCGCGCCAATGATGATACCAACTGCCATATCCAGCGCGTTGCCGCGTGCGATGAAGGCTTTGAATTCTTGTAGCATAGAACATCCCTCGAATTGTATGTATAATGAGAAGATATACTGCGCCGCAAAGGGTTGTGGAACCTTTTTCAGGCTGGGCCTGTGATATCAGGGCAATGTGCCAAACACGGTATAGCGTAGGATCTGCACCACCTGTTCAGGGCTTTCGGCCACTGCAAGCGCCGCAGCGTCAATTTCTTTCAGCGCGTGTTGATGATCCGGGCCGTGAAGGACGATCAATGCCTTGCCCAGTGCCGCCGCATAGCCCGCATCAAAGGCGGCATTCCATTGACGGTATTTTTCGCCAAAGCGCACAACAACGATATCAGCATCCTGCAACGCCTTGCGCGTGCGAATTGCATTCAGTTTCGCGCCCTTGTTGTCATGCCAGAACTTCTGGTCTTCCGCCCCCAAAATCACCACGCCGCAATCGTCAGAAGCCGCGTGATCGGTGACGGGGCCGGTGAATGTGACTGGCAGATCCGCCGCCCCTTCGCGTATCAGATCGCGCCAGTCTGTGTGGATTTCTCCGGCCAGATAGACATTGAGCTGCATGGCATTCCCCTTTTCCAGTATTTGACGCATGTTACTTAGCATGGCTGGCGCGGGGGCCAAACCCCGGCTTTGCCTGTTCTCGCCTGTTGCGGGGCGCGCTTTTCTGTGGCAATGACGGTATGATGCGAAACTAAACCAGAGAGTTCAGTACATGACGGATTTCGCCCTTCGCCGCAGAATGATGGTGGACACTCAGGTGCGCCCCTCGGATGTCACAAAATTCCCGATTATTGATGCTATGTTGCGCTTGCCACGGGAAGAATTTGTTCCCGATGCATTGGTGGAAGCCGCGTATATTGGCGAGAATCTTACCCTAGACGGGGGGAGGGTGCTGCTTGACCCGCGCACCCTGGCCAAAATGCTGGATGCGCTGGAAATCACACGGTCTGATCTGGTGCTCGATATCGGCTGTGCAACGGGCTATTCTTCGGCGCTGATCTTGCGCATGGCGCAGGCCGTGGTTGCGGTGGAAGAAGATGACGCACTGGCACAAGCGGCTGAATCTGCGCTGGCGCGCACCGGGTCTGAAACAGTTGTTTTGCACACAGGCCCTTTGGCGCAAGGTGCAGCGGCGCATGCGCCTTATGATGTGATGATCGTGCAGGGCGGAATTGAAGAATTTCCGCAAGCTCTCGTTGGACAATTGCGCGAAGGCGGGCGGGTCGCCGCACTGTTCATGCGGGGTGCGCTGGGTGTGGTGCGCCTTGGCATTCGCAAGGGGGATGAGGTGACTTGGCGCGATATTTTCAACGCCGCCGCGCCTGTTTTGCCGGGTTTTGCCGCGACAGCAGTTTTCAATTTCTAAGATAGACCCAAGCGCGATTGCCGCATTGCGTGGCAGCTAAGAGAGAGGCGCCTTACATGGCACGAAAAGCACGGTTCTCTGTTCTGTTTGCTGTTTTTCTATCGGTATCTTCGCCCCTGACGGCGCAAACCTTGGCTGATACCTTTGTTGCGGCCTATCAGAACTCCAACTTGCTGGAACAGAATCGCGCCCTGCTGCGTGCCGCCGATGAAGATGTGGCAATTGCGGTGGCAGGCTTGCGACCAGTGCTTAATTTCGTGGCAGATGCACGGGCGCGCTACAGTTCGTTGCAATCAGATACCCTGACAGCCAGCCTTAGCCTTTCGGCAGAGTTGACGCTGATCGATTTCGGGCGCGGGCGTCTGGGGCAAGAGGCCGCGACAGCGCAGGTGCTGGCCACGCGTCAGGCGCTTGTAGATATTGAACAGCGCGTGCTTTTGAACGCGGTTTCCGCCTATATGGATGTGCGCAGCGCAAGCGAGGCGGTGGCGCTTGGCCGTGCCACAGTGCGCGTGATCACTGAAGAGCTGAACGCCGCGCGCGAGCGGTTCGATCTGGGCGAGATTACGCGGACAGATGTGTCGCTGGCCGAAGCGCGGCTTGCTGGTGCGCGCTCAAACCTTGCTGCCGCCGAAGGCGATCTGGCCGCAGCGCGCGAGGGCTATAAACTTGTCACAGGTGAATATCCCGGCCAGTTGCGCCTGCCCCCTGCCTTGCCCAGCACTGCACCATCGGTTCAGGTTGCACAGGATATCGCACAGCGCACACATCCGCTGATATTGCAGGCCCAGCATCAGGTAACAGCGGCCGAGCGTTCGGCAGAAGCCATTTCCGCGCAGCGCCATGGCTCTGTTACTGCAAATGCGCAGATCGGGCGGTCTTTCCCCGATAGCGGTTCAAGTTTCAACTCTGGCGAATTGGGTATTCGCTATGCGCGCCCGATCTATCAGGGCGGGCGGGTAGATGCCCAGACGCGTCAGGCTTTGGCGCGGCGCGATGCGGCGCGTTCGGGGTTGCATCAGACAGTTGCACAGATTGCACAGCAAGTGGCAATTGCCTGGGCGAATGTCGATGTGGCCAGCGCCCGGATTGCCGCCAGCCAGCAGCAGGTGCGCGCCTCTGAAAGCGCGTTTGAAGGCACGCGCGAGGAAGCCCGGCTTGGCGCCCGCACAACGCTGGATGTGCTCAATGCCGAAACGGATTTGCTGAATGCCCGCACCACGCTTTTGCAATCCCAGGCCGCGCAGCAGATTGCGACATATAACCTGTTATCCGCCATGGGGCTTTTGACAGTGGATCATCTGGGCCTTGGCATTCCCACCTATGATGCCGAAGCCTATTTCAATGCCGTGCGCAATGCGCCGCTTGGCTCTCCTCAGGGGGAAGCGCTGGATCGTGTTTTACGCGCAATCGGGCGCGACTAAGGGCCGCCGCAGTTTTGCGGCCGTGAATTGCGCCTGCGCCTGTCTTGCCGATTGTGCGCGGCGCAAAGCCGCGCTAACCTTTGTCCATGGGCAGCGCCGCGCGATCTGTGGCGCGCCGTTTTTCGGGTTGCGGTATTTTGAAAAGGCATGATGTGATGACAGAGGCTGTGTCGCGTAATGGGGGCGAAGATGTGCTTTCTTCCATCCGCAGGCTGGTGGCGCAGGACGTGCCATTGCCGGAACCGACCAAGCCTGCCACACAAGAAAAACTGCTGCTGACACCAGCTTTGCGGGTGGATGATGCAGAGCACCCGCCCCTTGATACAGAGCATGACGCTATGCAGGCAGCGCAGCATGCGGCCTGCGCCCGGGCAGAATTTGCACCATCGCAGACACAGGTTGCGGGGCAAGCCCCAGAGGCTGGCCCCGCTGTTTCCGGCGCTGCGCCAGCGCTGGATGATCCTGTGCCAGAAGATGGCGTTTCTGACGATGATCCTGCTATGTCCGATGCCCAGTTGACCACAGACACCCCGTATTCTGCCCCCTCACCAGAGGATCGTGCGCTGGAAGCCACTTTGGCGCGGCTGCAAGCCGTGCTGTCTGGCGCTCCCCGCGCATCTGGCTCTGCGGCGCTTTCTGGCGATGAGGGGCCGCTGGACGATGTTATCGATGAAGGCATGCTGTATCAGATTGTCGCCCATATCGTGCGGCAGGAATTACAAGGGGAACTGGGCGAGAAAATCACCCGGAATATCCGCAAATTGGTGCGTGCCGAAGTGGCGCGGGAATTGCAGTTGCGCCAGCTTTAGGACTGTTCATCCAGCGGGTAATCTTCCCAATCTTCCACATCTATGGCCGTTTCCGATACCGTGCGGCCCAGCATGGATATGTTGGCCTGATGCGTGGATTGCGGGTTTCCCGTAACAAGCGGATGCCAGTCTGGCAGGGGGCTGCCCTGATGCAACAGCCTGTAAGCGCAGGTTTCCGGCATCCAATAGGCGATGTCGGCCAAGGTGTCTGGGGTCAGGACAACGCATTCGGGCACAATGGTTTTGCGCTGTGCATAATTGGAACATTTGCAGGTGCTGTCATCGAACAGCCTGCAAGCCACGCGCGTGAAGATCAACTCGCCTGTATCAATATCTTCCAGCTTGTTCAGGCAGCATTTGCCGCAGCCATCGCACAGCCCTTCCCATTCTTCCGGGGTCATGTCTGCAAGGGGGATGGTTTCCCAATAGCGCGCGCGTGTTGTCATTCCACGCAGATAATCTGCAATCGCGGATAGGGAAAGGGGGAAAGGGGCTGCCATGATCCGCTTGCCCTTACGCGTCTGCGGTTTACCCTCTCACCGCGTCACTTTTGCACTTGGGTGCCTATGCCTGAATTCGATGATTTCCCCGTCTCCGAACTGCCAGCCCAGCTTGCGGGCTGGTTTGCCGCGCAGGGCTGGGTGCCGCATGGCCACCAGTTGCAAATGCTGGCGGCGCGCGAGAATGCCTTGCTGATCGCGCCAACCGGGGGCGGTAAAACCTTGGCGGGGTTTTTGCCAACATTGGCGCGGGCCTGCACAGGGGCGATGGGGCAGGGGTTGCATACGCTCTATGTCTCGCCGCTTAAGGCACTGACCCATGATATCGCGCGCAATTTGGCGCGGCCTGTGGCCGATCTTGGGTTGAATTTGCGGATAGAGGATCGCACCGGCGATACCGCCGCAAGCCTGCGGGCTCGCCAGCGGATTGATCCGCCCCATATTCTGCTGACCACGCCCGAAAGCCTTGCCTTGATGCTGTCCTATCCCGAAGCGCCGCAGATTTTTGCCGCGCTGCGCCGCGTGGTGGTGGATGAAATTCATGCACTTGCAGACTCCAAGCGCGGGGATCAATTGATGCTGGGGATTGCGCGGCTGCATAGCCTTGCGCCGGGGGTGCAGGTGGTGGGCCTGTCTGCCACAGTGGAAAACCCGCAGCGGCTGGCATCTTTCATGGGCGGCGCAGAGATTGTGCTTGCCGATCCCGGCCCCGCCCCTGATATCGCCATGCTGCCAACACGCCAGCCCCCGCCCTGGTCGGGCGCGGGCGGGGCTTATGCCGCGCGCGATGTCATGGCCGCAATCGAAGGCGCGCGGCTGGCGCTGGTATTCATCAATACCCGTGCGCAGGCGGAACTGTTCTTTCAGGCGCTCTGGGCCGTGAATGAACGCAACCTGCCTATCGGGCTGCACCATGGCAGCCTGTCGCGCGAGGCCCGGCGCAAGGTAGAAGCTGCCATGGCACAGGGGCAGTTGCGCGCCGTGGTGGCTACTGGCAGTCTGGATCTGGGGCTGGATTGGGGTGATGTGGATCTGGTGCTGCAAATTGGTGCGCCCAAGAATATCAAACGCCTTGTCCAGCGCATCGGGCGGGCAAACCACCGGTATGACACCCCGTCGCGCGCGCGGATCGTTCCCGCCAACCGCTTTGAGGTGCTAGAATGTGTCGCAGCCCTCCAGGCCGTGGCGGCGGGCGAGTTGGACGGCACCGTTGACATGGAGGGGGGCGCGCTGGATGTGCTGTGCCAGCATATCCTGTGCCTTGCCTGCGCCGGCCCGTTGGACGCAGACGCGCTATTTGCCGAGATTACCCGAACTGGCCCCTATGCCGCGCTGCCACGGGCAGAGTTTGAAGCCTGTCTGGATTTCGTGGCCACGGGCGGCTATGCCCTGCGCGCCTATGACCGCTGGCAAAGGCTTGTCTTGCGCGATGGCCGCTGGCAGCTGCGCGACCCGCGCGCGGCGCGCGATATCCGTATGAATATCGGGACAATCGTTGCGCCGGAACTGCTTGGCGTGCGGCGCGGCCCGCGCGGGGGGGCGCCCTTGGGCGATATAGAGGAAAGCTTTGCCGCCAGCTTGCGGCCCGGTGATACTTTCCTGATCGGTGGGCAAACGGTGCGCTATGACCGTTTGCGCGATATGATTGTGGAAGTCACGCCCCAACCCGCGCGCGATCCGAAAATCGCTGTGTTCAATGGGCTGAAGATGGCCACATCCACAGAGTTATCGGCCCGTGTTCTGGCGCTGATCGGCGATCGGGCAGCTTGGGCGGCCTTGCCAGACCAGTGCCGTGACTGGCTGGAATTGCAGGGGCGCATCTCGCATTTGCCGCAGATGGGCACAATGACATGTGAAAGCTTTGAACGCGCGGGGCGGTCTTATTTCGCCCTCTACTCTTTTGCCGGGCGCAACGCCAATCAAACGCTGGGCTTGCTTGTGACGCATCGGATGGAAGCGCTGGGACTGGCGCCTTTGGGGTTTGTGGCCACGGATTACGCGCTTCTTGTCTGGGGGCTGGAGCCTGTGAATGACCCCGGCCCCTTGCTGGACGCGCAAGGCTTGCGCGCGGGGCTGCAAGACTGGCTGGCGGAAAATGCCGTGATGAAACGCAGCTTTCGTGCCGTTGCCACCGTGGCCGGGCTGATCCAGCGCAATTTACCCGGCCAGCGCAAAAGCGGCAAACAGGCCACGTTTTCCAGCGATATCCTGTATGACACGTTGCGCAAATATGATCCCGACCATCTGCTGTTGCGCATCACCCGGAACGAAGCACAGCGCGGGCTGGCGGATTTTGGGCGAATTGAAGAGATGTTGCGCGCGCGGGGGAAGATTGTGCATGTCATGGCCCCCCATGTCACACCCCTGGCCGCACCGCTGCTGCTGGAGGCAGGGCGCATTCCAATCCGCGCCTCTGGCACAGAGCGGCTGTTGGAGCAAGAGGCGGCGCGAATGATGGCAGAGGCTGGCTTGACCCTAGAGGCAGCAGAGGCCAAAAGCGGGGCATGAGCAGCTGTGCCTTTCGCTATTGCGGCGAAGATTTCATTGCCTACCCCTCTGGTGCGCTGCATTGGCCTGCGCAGGATGCGCTTTTGGCCGCTGATCTGCATTTGGGGAAATCTGAACGCATGGCCCGGCGCGGCGGCCCGCTTTTACCCCCGTTCGAGACCGAGGCCACATTGGCCCGCCTGCTGGCCGATCTGGCCAAAAGCGGCGCGCGCAGATTGTTCTTGCTGGGCGACAGTTTCGATGATGACCTTGCAAGCGTGACATTGCGTGAGCAGGAGCGTGGAGCAGGCAAGGGCACGGCGCAGCATCTGCTGGGACGGCTTTGCTCAGAGGCCGAGGCTTTTTGGATAACTGGCAATCACGATCCCGCCCCCGTTGGGCTGTCAGGACAGGTGTCCGGTGAGGTGGCGCTCTCTGGCTTGGCGCTGCGCCACATCGCGGGCGAAGGCCCCGATATTTCGGGTCATTACCATCCAAAATTTCGCGTCTTCGGCCAGCGGCGCGCGGCTTTTCTGATCGGGGCGCAGCACCTTATCTTGCCAGCTTACGGCACTTATACAGGCGGGCTGGATCATGATCAGCCCCCCCTGAATACGCTGGTTCCAAGCGGGGTTGCCATTGTGACGGGGCAGGCGGCGCGGATGATCCCTCTGGCCGCGCGCCCGCGGCGGCGGCGCTGAAGGGGGCGCTCGCGCCCCCTCTTGGCCCGTTGGGCCAATTCACCCCCTGAGGATATTTTTACCAAGATGAAACGATACGGCCTATTCAGGCAAAGGCGGGCGCTTTGGCATTGGGCAGATTTCCGCCAGCCCCGTCTTAGCGCTGGATTGGCCGCACGTTTCGCGATATGCTGTACCCACAGACCCGGAAAACGGGCATATACAGGCAATCCGGGTGGTTCCGGGTAAAAGGTCGAGGCAGTTAGATGACGGAAATGGTCTATGGTACCGCGCCTGCGCGGATTGTGGAGCCTGTGCTTCCGAAATGGTGGCGCACCATCGACAAGGTGACGTTGACATCGGTCTTGTTGCTGATGGCGGTTGGTCTGCTGCTGGGGCTTGCGGCCTCGCCGCCCTTGGCGACACGCAATGGGCTGCCGCCGTTTTTCTATGTGCAACGACAGATGTTTTTCGGGGTGCTGGGCATTGTGGCGATGATTCTGATGTCCATGTGCTCGCCAGAGCGGATAAGGCGGATTGGGGTTGTCGGGTTTTTCCTGAGTTTGCTGGCGCTGTTGCTGCTGCCGTTTTTTGGCACGGATTTTGGCAAAGGGGCGGTGCGGTGGTTCAGCCTTGGCTTTGGGTCTTTTCAGCCTTCCGAATTTCTAAAGCCCATGTTGGCTGTGTTTTCGGCGTGGCTGATGGCGTCGGGGCAAGTGCAAAATGGCCCGCCGGGCAAGGCGCTATCGCTGGGCTTTACCTTGGTTATTCTGGGGCTTTTGGTGATTCAGCCAGATTTCGGGCAAGCGGCCTTGATTGCGGCGGGCTGGATGGTGATGTATTTCATCGCCGGCGCACCGATCTTTTTTCTGCTTGGTTTTGCGGGGTTGGTCGTGGTTGGGGGCTATCTGGCCTATCATTCGTCAGAGCATTTTGCCCGCCGGATTGACGGGTTTCTGACTGCCGAGATAGACCCGCGCACGCAGATGGGTTTTGCGCAGAACGCCATTTCCGAGGGCGGGTTTTTCGGGACTGGCGTGGGCGAAGGGCGTGTGAAATGGAATCTGCCCGATGCGCATACTGATTTCATCATAGCAGTTGCCGCAGAGGAATATGGGCTGATCCTTGTGCTTTTCATTATCGGGCTTTATGCCACCATCCTCATGCGCTCTCTGTTTCGGTTGATGCGCGAGCGTGATGCGTTCATTCGTCTGGCGGGCACGGGGATTGTAATTGTGTTTTCTATTCAGGCGATGATCAACATGGGTGTGGCTGTGCGGCTTTTGCCCTCCAAGGGGATGACGCTGCCATTTGTGAGCTATGGGGGATCATCCCTTTTGGCGACAGGTATTGCGATTGGCATGTTGCTGGCCTTTACCCGGTCGCGCCCGCAGGGTGAGATTGGTGAAATGCTGGCGCGGCGTGCGCAGACTTGAGGGCAAGATTATGGCCAAGCAACCGCTTTTATTGATCGCTGCCGGGGGAACGGGGGGACATATGTTTCCCGCTCAGGCTTTGGCCGAGGTGATGCTGGCGCGGGGCTGGCGGGTAGTGTTGTCCACGGATGCGCGCGGTGCGCGCTATGCCGGGGGATTTCCTGATACCGTGCGCATCGAGCAGGTGCGCGCGGCCACGTTTGCGCGCGGGGGGGCGCTGGACAAGCTGAAAGTGCCGCTGGTTCTGGCGGCAGGGTTTTTGCGTGCAGCGTTGGGGATGATCTTGGACAGGCCGCGGGTTGTGGTGGGCTTTGGGGGCTATCCCTCTATTCCGGCGCTGGCGGCCGGGCTTGTGCTGCGCGTGCCGCGCATGATCCATGAGCAAAACGGGGTGCTGGGCCGTGTTAACCAGTATTTTGCGCGTCGCGTGAACAAGATTGCCTGCGGCACATGGCCTATGGAAATGGCAGATGGGATAGCCGCGGCATTTACCGGCAACCCCGTGCGCGCGGCTGTGTTGGAGCGGGCAGGGGCGGGATATATTCCGCCCGGTGATTACCCCATGGATATTCTGGTGATTGGCGGATCTCAGGGTGCGCGCATTTTGTCCGATGTGGTGCCAGAGGCGATTGGTGCCCTGCCCGAAGAGGTGAAGCGCAACATTACAGTAGCCCATCAGGCACGCCCTGAAGACATAGAGCGCGTGATTGCCGCCTATAATGCTGGCGGGGTTTCGGCAGAGATTGCGCCCTTCTTTGCCGATATTCCGCGCCGCCTGTCGGAATGCCAATTGGTGATTAGCCGCGCGGGGGCGTCTTCTGTGGCGGATATTTCGGTGATTGGACGCCCCTCTATTCTGGTGCCCTATGCCGCGGCTGCGGGCAATCATCAGGCCGCCAATGCGCGGATGCTGTCTGCGGCTGATGCGGCTGTGGTTTATCCCGAAAGTCAGCTCACCTCAGAGGCGCTGCGCGACACGATCCTCTCTATTCTGACCAATCCCAAAGCTGCCGAAGCGATGGCCCGCGCCGCACTTGGTGCGGGGCGCGCGGATGCGGCAAATCATCTGGCGGATATGGTTGAAAGCCTTGCGCGAAAGGAAACCCCATGAGCCCTGCCACAAAGCTGCCTACTGATATCGGGCCGATCCATTTTATCGGAATCGGCGGCATTGGCATGTCAGGCATTGCCGAGGTGCTGATGACCCTGGGGTATGATGTGCAAGGCTCTGACCTGAAGGCCAGCGCCATTACAGAGCGCTTGGAAACGCTTGGTGCACAGGTGATGATCGGGCAGCGCGCCGAAAATCTGGGGGCGGCGGCGGTTGTTGTGGTGTCTACTGCAATTCGGGCGGATAATCCTGAAATGATGGAGGCGCGTCGCCTTGGCCTGCCCGTGGTGCGCCGTGCGGAAATGTTGGCAGAACTGATGCGCCTGCGTTCCAACATCGCGATTGGCGGCACGCATGGCAAAACGACCACCACAACCATGGTTGCCGCGCTTCTGGACGAGGGCGGGCTTGACCCCACAGTTATCAATGGTGGGGTGATCCATGCCTATGGATCGAATGCGCGGGCAGGCGCGGGCGAGTGGATGGTGGTCGAGGCCGATGAATCTGATGGCAGTTTCAACCGCCTGCCCGCCACGATTGCGATTGTCACCAATATCGACCCCGAACATATGGAACATTGGGGCAGTTTTGATGCCCTGCGCAAAGGGTTTCAGGATTTTGTATCGGGCATTCCGTTTTACGGGCTGGCGATTTGTTGCACCGATCATCCCGAAGTGCAGGCACTGGTTGCCAAGATTACGGATCGGCGCGTTGTGACATTTGGGTTCAATGCGCAGGCAGATATCCGGGCGCTGAATTTGCGCTATGACGGCGGGATCGCGCATTTTGACATTGCCCTTCAGGATGAGCGGCGGGTGATCAAAGGGTGCAGCCTGCCCATGCCGGGGGATCACAATGTCTCTAACGCGCTGGCGGCTGTGGCGGCGGCGCGGCATCTGGGGATGAATGCTGCTGAAATTCGCAGCGCGCTGGCCAAGTTTGGGGGGGTGAACCGCCGTTTTACCCGTGTGGGTGAAGTGGGGGGCGTGACCATCATAGATGATTATGGCCACCACCCTGTAGAGATTGCAGCCGTGCTGCGCGCCGCGCGTCAGGCTTTGGGCGGAACAGGGCGCGTGATTGCGGTGCATCAGCCCCACCGCTATACCCGGCTGTCCAACCTGTTCGAGGAGTTTTGCACCTGCTTCAATGAGGCCGATGTGGTGGGGATAGCCCCCGTTTACGCTGCCGGGGAAGACCCGATTGCCGGGGCCAGCCGGGATGATCTGCTGGCCGGGTTGAAAGCGCATGGCCACCGCGCGGCCCATGCTGTCAGCACCGAAGATGAATTGGAAGCGCTGGTGCGCGCCCATGCGGGGCCGGGGGATATGGTGATCTGTCTGGGGGCGGGCACGATTTCGGGCTGGGCGCATGGGCTTTTGCCGCGCCTACAGGCGAAGGCCGCATGATGGGGCCGGAATTGCGCGTTTATCTGCTGATGGCGGCAGCTTTGGTGGCGGGGGCTGCCTTGGGCGGTGCGCTGATCCGCAATGGCTGGGCGCGCGCCTATGGCGCATTTCTGGCAGCACATGTGTTTGCCGCTTTGGGCCTGTTCTTTGCCGCCCGCCAAGGCCAGCATATGCAGGGGCTGGGCTATGCGGTGGTGCTGGCTGTTTTTGTATTGCCTTCAAGCTTGGGCATGGTGCTGGGCGGTGGTGTCATGTGGTGGCGCAAGCGCTAAAGCATATCGCGCAAAACCGGGAATCGGTTTTGCGCAAAAAGACATGTGATCACTTAAAGTTAGAGCGGCTTGCGTGACCGCAATATGGGCTAGGCGCGGGCATCTGCGCGGATCATATCGGCGGCTTTTTCAGCAATCATGATAACGGGCGCCTGTGTGTTGCCCGATGTTATGCGCGGCATGACAGAGGCATCTACCACGCGCAGCCCATCCAGCCCCTGCACGCGCAACCGCGCATCCACCACCGCGCGTGGGTCTGTTCCCATGCGCGCCGTTCCCACCGGGTGAAAAATGGTCGAGGCGATATCGCCCGCGCCCTTTGCCAGTTCGGCATCTGTCTGAAACATGGGGCCGGGCTTGAATTCTTCTGGCTGGTAGCGCGCAAGCGGGGCCTGAGCCATGATATGCCGCGTTAGCCTTATGGCGCGGGCGGCGACCAGCCTGTCGCCCTCGGTTGACAGGTAATTGGGCTGGATGACAGGATGCGCCCTTGGATCAGGGGTGTTGAGCCGCACATGCCCCCGGCTTTCGGGGCGCAGATGGCACACGCTGGCGGTAATGGCGGGAAAGCGGTGGGGCGGCTGGCCAAAGGCTTCCAGCGAGACAGGTTGCACATGATATTCCAGATCGGGGCTTGCCACGCCTTCGGACGAATAGGCAAAAGCGCCCAACTGGCTGGGGGCCATGGACATTGGCCCGGTCTGGCGTGCCAAATATTCCAGACCGATTTTTGCCTTGCCCCACAGGGTTGCGGCCATGGTGTTCAGCGTTTTGGCCCCTTGCACCTTATAAGCGCAGCGGATTTGCAAATGGTCTTGCAAATTCTCGCCCAATTCGGGGATATCATGCTCCACATCTATCCCATGCGCACGCAAGAGCGCCCCCGGCCCAAGCCCCGATAGCTGCATCAGATGCGGCGTGCCGATTGCGCCCGCTGACAAGATCACCTCGCGCCCCGCCATTGCCTGCGAAGGCCGCCCCTGATGCAAAAAGCGCACCCCCACTGCGCGCTTGTCTTGCAAAATCACCTGCTCGCTTTGGGCATGGGTCAGCACTGTCAGATTGGGCCGCCCCATCGCCGGGCGCAGAAAGCCGCGCACCACCGACCAGCGCAACCCTTTGCGCTGATTGACCTTGAAATACCCCACCCCGAAATTGTCACCCAGATTGAAATCTGGCGTTTCCGGTATGCCTGCCGCAATGGCGGCGTCTTTCCACGCATCCAGAATTTCCCAACTCAGGCGCTGCTCTTCCACCCGCAATCCGCCGCCCGCACCATGCGCGCCGGGGCTTTCGCCGCCATAGTAATCTTCGGATTTCAGGAAATAGGGCAGCACATCATCCCAGCCCCAGCCCGTATTGCCCATCTGCCGCCAGCCATCATAATCGGCAGCCTGCCCGCGCAAATACAGCATTCCGTTAATCGACGAACACCCCCCAAGCACCCGCCCGCGCGGATAGATCAGGCTGCGCCCGTTCAACCCCGGCTCTGGCGCGGTGCGGTAACGCCAATCCGTGCGGGGATTGTCGATGCAATACAGATAGCCAACCGGAATATGCACCCAATGATACCGGTCAGACCCGCCAGCCTCTAGCAGCAAAACCCGCGTCTTAGGGTTTTCGCTGAGCCTGTTGGCCAACACGCAGCCGCTCGACCCGGCACCAACAATCACATAATCAAACTGGCCGAAATCCTGCACCTGTTGCCCCCCTCTGCCTTTGTGCGCCAATGTGTCTTGTGGCCAAACGGGCTTCAAGCGGAAAAAATTGGCCATGATCAAAACTTGGGCAGATGCCTTGCTTAATAAGATTGCAAATGCGCAGTTTTTGCCCAAGATTGCAGCAATGCGTTATGTGGCCGGGGCAAATACTGTCTATCATGAATGACAGACAGGGGAACAAGGCCTAGCCAATACTGTGATACTAAACCGGAGGGATCCAGATGCTGCACCGTTCCATTTTAACTGCAATCGGCTTTAGCGCCCTTGCTGTCTCCGCCCATGCCCAGACCGCGATGCCATTTGCGCTGGATTGGCGCTTTGAAGGGCCATCCGCGCCCTATTTTGTGGCCATCGACAAAGGCTATTTCGCAGAGGCCGGGCTGAGCGTTGAAGTTACCGCCGGCCAAGGCAGCCTTGATGCCATCCCGAAAGTGGCAACAGGCGCTTTTCCCGTGGGCTTTGCCGATATCAACAGCCTGATCAAATTCCTTGATCAGAACCCCGGCGCACCTGTGATTGGTGCCATGATGATCTATGACAAGCCCCCTTTCGCCATTGTGGGCCGCCGCTCTCTGGGCGTGGAAACACCGTCTGATCTGGAAGGCAAGGTTCTGGGCGCGCCCCCCCCGGATGGTGCCTTTGCGCAATGGCCGATTTTTGTGTCCGAAACCGGCATAGATGAAAGCACCATCACCATCGAACCTGTGGGCTTTCCCACCCGCGAACCGTCGCTGGCCGAGGGCACAGTGGCGGCTGTAACAGGTTTCAGCTTCACCTCTTTCCTGAACACCGCGCGGCTTGGCGTGCCGGAAGAGGATATCTCGGTTATCCTTATGGCCGATCACGGGGTTGATCTTTATGGCAATGTGATCATCGTGAACACCGATTTCGCAGCCGAAAATCCCGATGCCGTTTCGGCCTTTCTGGAAGCTGTGGCAAAGGGCTGGGTTGATACGATCGCAGACCCCGCTGCCGCAATCGAAAGCCTTGTGGCTGTGAACCCGGCCATGGATTCCGAATTGGAATTGCGCCGTCTGGAACTGGCCCTGCGTGACAATGTAGCAACTGAATGGGTGCTGGCAAACGGGATGGGGATCATTGATTCTGATCGTTTTGCAAATTCGATCGAGCAGATCAAACTGACCTATGAGTACCAGACAGAACCGGATGCAAGCCTGTATTTCACAGATGCGTTCCTGCCTGAAGGCGGGTTCAAGCTGGATTGAGAGCAGACCCAAACCAGCGCCCCTGTGGCGCTGGTTTCACATTCCGGGGGCAGAATGGCAAATCTGATTGAAATTAAGGGTGTGCGGCATGCTTACCGCACAGATGCGGGGCCGTTGCCGGTTTTGGACGGGCTTGAAATCTCTGTGCCGGAAGGGGGGTTTGTGGCTGTTGTCGGCCCGTCCGGCTGCGGCAAATCCACCCTCACACGCCTGATCGCAGGGCTGATGAAACCCGATCAGGGCGAAGTCTGGCTGCATGGCGAGCGCGTGAAAGGGCCACGCTCTACAGTGGGCATGGCGTTTCAGAACCCGGTTTTGCTGGAATGGCGCACGATCCTGAAAAACGTGCTGTTGCCGCTGGAAATCGTGCCCACCAAACTCTCGCGCAAAGAGGCCGAAGACCGCGCGCGCTTTCTGCTCTCGCTTGTGGGGTTGGAAGGGTTTGAAGACAAACGCCCGTCCGAACTCTCTGGCGGCATGCGCCAGCGCGCCTCGCTGTGCCGCGCGCTGATCCACCAGCCCGATGTTCTGATCCTGGATGAACCCTTCGGCGCGCTGGATGCCTTCACCCGCGAAGACCTGTGGCAAACCATGCATAAGGTTAAAGAACGCGAACCCTTTACCGGCGTTCTGATCACCCATGATCTACGCGAATCCATCTTCCTGGCCGATCAGGTGGTGGTGCTTTCAGGCAGGCCCGCGCGCACGCAATATGTGCTCGATGTTCCCTCAACCGGCCCGCGCACGCTGGATGATCTCTACACGCCCGCAGCGGCAGAGCAGCTCAATATCCTGCGCCACCAGATCCAGATCGCACAAGGCCGCGCCCAGTCAGAGGATACCGCCGCATGATGGCTCAGAAGTATTTGCGCGCCATTGGCGTGCCGCTGATTGCTGTGGTCGTTTTCCTGCTGTTCTGGGAATGGCTGGTCTGGGTCAATGGCTGGCCGAAATTCAAGATGGCCGCGCCTTCTGATCTGCTCCCGGCTTATGAACGGCATTGGAACCTCTTTGTCTCGATGGGCTGGCAAACCCTGTGGCGCACCGTTCTGGGGCTGGTGCTGGCGGTCATATTCGGCACGCTTCTGGGGATGATCATGGGCTTTTCGCGCATCATGCGCGATGCGCTTTACCCGCTTCTTGTTGGGTTCAACGCCATCCCCAAGGCAACCGTTGTCCCCATCGTGGCGCTGATGTTCGTGGGCCAGCATGATTTCAACACGGTACTTCTGGCCTTCATGATCTCGTTTTTCCCGATCGCTGTATCCGTCTCGATCGGCCTGTCCACGCTAGAGCCGGAATACCGCGATATCCTGCGCTCTCTGGGGGCCTCGCAAGCCACGATCTTCTGGAAAATCGCCCTCCCAAAAACATTGCCCGAATTTTTTGGCGCGCTGAAAGTGGCCGTAACGCTGGCCTTCATCGGAACCAATCTGATGGAAATCGTCAGCCCCCATGGCCGCGGGCTTGGGGCGCTCTTTGACAGTGGGCGCACAAATTCAGATTTTCCGCTCATGTTCGCGGTTTTGATCGCTTTGGCCTTCCTGGGGATTGTTCTCTACTACATCGTTGTCGCGTTGGAGAAAATCTTCGCGGGCTGGGCCGAACGTAGTCCGGGCTAAACAAGCCTGTCTTTCATCTTGGTTCAAATATCCACGGGGGTGCGGGGGCAGTCAGCCCCCGCTTCTTTTTCTTATGTCACAAGGCACAAAGCCTGCCTTTTTGGCGTAACGGTGGAATGATACTGGCGCATAGCTGCGCCAAATAGAACAAAATCTAAATTTATGCGAAGGAAACCGCATATAATCCTTATAAAATTCCTCATATAGCCTATTGATAGGAAAAAATACTATAATGCAGCAAGGCAGTGAAGGAGTCGGCCATGCAGCATTTTCCTGTTTTTCTGGATATGACCCGCGCGCGCGTTGTGATCGGCGGGGGCGGCGAGATTGCCTTGGCCAAGCTGCGCCTGTTGCTGAAAACCAAGGCCCAGATCACGCTATGCGCGCCTGATATCCTGCCAGAGATTGCCGCTTTTGCCCCGCGCATCACGCTGGTGCGCCGCCCGCTTCTGGGCTGTGATCTTCAGGGCGCGCGGCTTGTCTATGCGGCTACCGGCACTGCGCGCGAAGATGCCCGCATTGCGGCTTTGGGCGCGCGGGCCGGGGCGCTGGTCAATGTGGTTGATAATCTGGAGGCCAGCGATTTCATCACCCCTGCGATTGTGGATCGTGCGCCCGTGGTTGTGGCTATCGGCACAGAAGGCGCGGCCCCTGTTCTTGCGCGCAAGATAAAGGCGCAGCTGGAGGCCGCTTTGCCGCAATCGCTGGGCGTATTGGCCCGGATTGGCAAAAGGTTTCGCGCCATGGCAGAGCATTTGCCACAAGGTGCGCGGCGGCGGGATTTCTGGGCCGAGTATTATGACACGACAGGCCCGCGCGCCTTTGCCTCTGGCGGAGAGTTGGGCGTTGAGACTGCGCTTGACGGCTTGCTGGCGCGCCATATCGCAGCAGCCCCCGGCACGGGCCATGTGGATTTTGTCAGTGCTGGCCCCGGTGATCCCGAACTTCTGACACTGAAAGCGCGCGCGCTTCTGGATCGGGCTGATGTTGTCATCCATGACCGGTTGGTGACAGCCGAAATTCTGGAACTCGCGCGGCGCGAGGCAGTGCTGATCTCTGTGGGCAAGGAAGGGTTTGGCCCCTCCACGCCCCAAGCCGAAATTCACCGCCTCATGATTGCCCATGCCGGGGCTGGGGCGCATGTGGTGCGGCTGAAGGGCGGCGATGCCTCTGTTTTCGGGCGGCTGGATGAAGAGACAGCGGCGCTCAGTGAGGCCGGGATCGCGTGGCAGGTTGTGCCCGGTGTCACGGCGGCCTCTGCGGCGGCGGCGAGCATCGGCCAAAGCCTGACCAGCCGGGGGCGCAACCGTGCGCTGCGGTTGATTACGGCCCATGATATGCAGGGCTATGCAGATCAGGACTGGCGCGCGCTGGCTGCACCGGGCGCTGTAACTGCGGTCTATATGGGCAAGCGCGCGGCGCGTTTTGTGCAGGGGCGGCTTTTCATGCATGGGGCCAGCCCCGATATGGCCGTCACCCTGGTCGAAAACGCCTCGCGCCCCGATCAGCGGGTCATTGCGACCACGTTGGCGGGCCTGCCGCAGCAAACTGCCGCCCTGTCTGGCCCGGCAATCATTCTTCTGGGTCTTGCACCCAAAGCCGCCACCGAGGCCCTGCAATTTCAGGAAACAGCGCCATGACTGAACGCTTTACCCCCTCTGTTCTGACTGCCAATGATCTTTTGGAAGGTGATGTTGTGTATCTGGCGTCCTCTGGCCACTGGACGCGGCGCTTGCAAGAGGCGCAGTTGTTCACCGATGGCGAGAGCGCCAGCACCGCGTTGGCACAGGCACAGGCCCAGCCAGATAGATTGGTTGGCGTCTATCTGGCCGCAGCGCGCCCCGGCCCAAATGGCCCCGAACCCACCCATTTCCGCGAGGCGTTTCGCGCGCGCGGCCCGTCAAACTATTCCCATGGCAAACAGGCCGAGGGGCTGTGTTGATCCTGACCAAGGCCCAACACCGTTTCCCACTGCCGCACAAAGGATAACCGCCATGTATGCCTATTCTGAATTTGACCACGCGTTTCTTAAAACCCGCAATGCGCAATTTCGCGCACAGGTGGCGCGCCGCCTGTCTGGCGCTTTGACAGAGGATGAATTCAAACCTCTGCGCCTGATGAATGGCCTCTATCTGCAACTTCATGCCTATATGCTGCGGGTAGCCATCCCTTACGGCACGCTCAATTCCGTGCAAATGCGCCAGCTTGCCTATATCGCGCAGCGTTGGGACAAGGGCTATGGCCATTTTACCACGCGTCAGAACATCCAGTTCAACTGGCCGCGCCTGCAAGATGTGCCTGATATGCTGGATGCCTTGGCCGAAGTCGGCCTGCATGCCATCCAGACCTCGGGAAATTGCGTGCGCAATGTCACGGCTGATCATTTTGCAGGGGCCGCAGCGGATGAGATTGCAGACCCCCGGCCCGTGGCGGAATTGCTGCGCCAATGGTCAACCGATCACCCCGAGTTCCAGTTTTTGCCGCGCAAGTTCAAGATTGCCATCACAGGCAGCCCCAATGATCGCGCCGTCACGCGCGCTCATGATATTGGCTTGCGGATGGTGCTGCAACAGGGCCAGCGCGGGTTTGAGGTGATTGTGGGCGGGGGGCTTGGGCGCACACCCGTCATCGGCAAAGTGCTGGCCGAATTCATCCCGGAGCGTGATCTTCTGCCCTATATCGAAGCAATCCTAAGCACCTATAACAGCTTTGGGCGGCGCGATAACAAATACAAGGCGCGCATCAAGATCATGGTCAATGAATTGGGGATGGATGAGGTGCGCGCCCGTGTGGCCCGCCGCTTTGAAAGCCTGCGCGCCGAATGGTCGGGCGCCGATCAGGCGGTTCTGGATGATCTGCGCCGTGCCTTCGCGCCCCCGGCCTTTCGCGTGGCCCCAACAGATGCGTTCACGGCGGCCTATCAGCGCGATCCTGTTTTCCGCGCCTTCGCGGATACCAATCTGGCCGCCCATTGGCAGGATGGCTACGCGATTGTCACCATCAGCCTGAAAGCCCATGGCGCCACCCCCGGCGATGCCACCGCAGACCAGATGCGCCTGATGGCCGATCTGGCCGAGCGCTATGGCCATGATGAATTGCGCATCAGCCACGAGCAGAATGTCATTCTGCCCCATGTTCATAAATCCGATCTTCCCGCTTTGCACAGCGCGCTGAAAGCGGCAGGGCTGGCCACGGCGAATGTGGGTTTGATTTCCGATATCATTGCCTGCCCCGGCATGGATTATTGCGCGCTGGCCACGGCACGTTCTATCCCCATAGCGCAGGAAATCGCACAGCGTTTTCAGGCGCGAGAGGCAGAGATTGGCGGCATGAAAATCAAGATTTCGGGTTGCATCAATGCCTGCGGCCATCACCATGTTGGCCATATCGGCATTCTGGGGCTGGATCGCGCCGGGGTAGAGAATTATCAGATCACCTTGGGGGGCGATGCCACGCAGACCGCCGCACTTGGCGAACGCGCTGGCCCCGGCTTTGCCTATGATCAGATCATCCCGGCGCTGGAGCGGCTGGTGGAAGCCTATCTGGCGCTGCGCCTTGGCCCGCAGGAAGATTTTCTTGCGGCTTTCCGCCGCCTTGGGGCGCAGCCCTTCAAGGCCGCGCTTTATGAAACAGAGGGGCAAGCCAATGCTGCATGACCCGGCAAAACAGGTGGCCAGGCTGCTGCGCGACCATGCGGATCTGCCGGCGCAAGACTTCTTGCGTGCCGCTTTGGGGCAGCTTGGCCCGGTTGCTATGGTATCTTCTTTCGGGGCGGATTCTGCTGTGCTTTTGCATATGCTGGCGCGAATTGACCGCGCCATTCCGGTGCTTTTTATCGATACCCTGGCGCTTTTCCCGGAAACGCTGGCCTATCAGCATGCTCTGGCGCAGCATCTGGGCCTGTGCAATGTTCAGATCATCACGCCGGAACGCTCGGAACTTTTTATGCGTGATCCAGACGCGCTGTTGCACCGTGCCGATCCCGAATCCTGCTGCCAGTTGCGCAAGGCCGAACCACTGGCGCGCGCCTTGCAGGGCTATGCGGGCTGGATAACGGGGCGCAAGCGCCATCAGGCCGCAACCCGCGCGCTTTTGGAACGCGCAGAGTGCGAGCCAGAGACAGGGCGCATCCGTTTGAACCCGCTGGCCGATTGGGCCGCAGCAGATATTGACGCCTATCTGGGCAGGCATGATCTGCCGCGCCATCCGCTTGTCGCGCGCGGCTATCCGTCTATCGGGTGCCAGCCTTGCACCTCGCGCGTGCTTTCAGGTGAAGATGCGCGCGCAGGCCGTTGGCGTGGCAATGAAAAAACGGAATGTGGAATTCATTTTATCGGCGGCATTCCACACCGCAACACACAAGAGGATGCAGCATGAACACGATCGTCACAGATCGCGGTTTCACGCCCGATACATGGCCCGAAGCCACCCTCCCAATAGAGGCCCTGGACGCAGAGCCAATGCTGGATGCCACCGCGCTTGATCTGCCCGGTGATCTGGAGCCAGAGGCGCTGGAAGGGCGGCTGGACGGGATTACCCATATCCGCATCAGCTTTCCCAGCTTTGCCGATGGGCGCGGCTTTACCCTTGCACGCCAATTGCGCCGGATGGGGTTTGCAGGGCGGTTGCGCGCGCGTGGGCCGGTGATCGCCGATCAATACACAATGGCGCGGCGCGCGGGGTTTGATGAGGTGGAAATCCCCGAAGCGCTTGCCAAGCGGCAGTCAGAGGCCGATTGGCTGGCGCGCAGCGCTTGGGAAGCACCGGGCTATCAAAGCAAGCTTCAAGGTAAAAGGTTTTAAATCATGGTATTGGACGTGGCTTTTAATGTAGTAAAACCCACCCCCACCTTGCCCGATGCGCAGGTGGTGACATCAGTGCGTCATTATACGGATCGCCTGTTTGCCTTTCGCTGCACCCGGCCGCAAAGCCTGCGCTTTCGGTCGGGAGAGTTTGTGATGATTGGTCTGATGGGGGATAATGGCAAGCCCTTGCTGCGCGCCTATTCCATCGCCTCGCCCGCATGGGATGAGGAATTGGAATTTTATTCCATCAAAGTGCCCGATGGCCCGCTGACATCGCGTTTGCAGCATATCCAGCCCGGAGAGCAGATCATCTTGCGCCCAAAACCCGTGGGCACGCTGGTTCTGGATGCGCTTTTGCCCGGAAAACGGCTGTGGATGCTGGCCACGGGCACCGGGATCGCGCCTTTCGCCAGCCTGCTGCGCGAGCCGGAAACATGGGAGAAATATGAGCAGGTGATCGTGATGCATACCTGCCGCGAAGTGGCAGAACTGACCTATGGGCGCGAGCTGATCGAGGCGCTGCCGGATGATCCGTTGATTGGCGAATTGGTGAGCGGCAAGCTGCGCTACTACCCCGCCACCACGCGCGAGGCCAGCCCGATCATGGGGCGGGTGACGGATAACCTTGCCTCTGGCAAAGTCTTCGCCGATCTGGACATCCCGCCGCTCGATCCCGCCCATGACCGCGCCATGGTCTGCGGATCACTGGCCTTCAATCTGGATATCAAGAAAATCCTCGAAGATGCCGGATTGCGCGAAGGGGCCAATTCCAACCCGGCCGAATATGTGGTGGAAAAAGCCTTCGTTGATTGAAAAAATCCCGCACAAACCCGAAAATTCGGGGCTGCGCTGGGCAAAAAGCGTGCCTCTCTCAGCCCGCCGCCATTTGGTTATGTTTGCGGGCTACAAATTGCTTGGCCGTTTCCACGGCCACAGCCGCATCGCGGCAATAGGCATCGGCCCCGATGGCGCGGCCAAATTCTTCATTCAGGGGCGCACCGCCCACCAGAACGATGTAATCCTCGCGTCGCCCTTGGGCCACCAGCGTATCAATCACCACCTTCATATAAGGCATGGTTGTTGTCAGCAGCGCTGACATGCCCAGAATATCAGGCTGTTCGCGATCCAAGGCGTCAAAATATTTCTCGACAGAGTTGTTGATCCCAAGATCAATCACCTCAAACCCTGCACCTTCCATCATCATGGCAACCAGATTTTTGCCAATATCGTGGATATCGCCCTTTACCGTGCCGATAACCATCTTCCCCATGCGCGGCGCGCCGGTTTCCACCAGCAGCGGTTTGAGAATGGCCATCCCGCCCTTCATCGCATTGGCGGCCAGCAACACTTCGGGCACAAACAAGATACCATCGCGGAAATCATTTCCCACAATGGTCATGCCCGCAACCAGCGCTTTGGTCAGAATGTCGTAAGGTGTCCAGCCGCGCTCCAGCAGGATATTTACGGATTCCTCGATTTCCTCTTTCAGACCATCATAAAGGTCGTCCATCATCTGCTCGACAAGTTCGTCGTCGCTAAGATCGGAGAGGATGATTTCTTCATCGTCAGACATGAAACTTCCCTTTCAGGCGTGCCGGCTTATACGGCGAAGGACTTTTGTTTTGCTTTCAGGCACAAAGCCCTGAGGCACTATTCCAATTGCGACATGGCCCTGACATGGGGCGACCTGCGCGTGAATATAACCCAGATCAAGGCCGCGCTTACCCTTCGCTGCGGCGCTTTCGCCCGCCTGCGCGGCTGGGCCGGGGGGTCGGGCCTGACCCGTCTGTTTCCGTGCCGTCCACCGCAGAGGAGAAGCCGCCAAGAACACTGGTGATCTGTTCCAGTGATGGGCGTGGGCCGAGGGGGCGGCTTTCCAGCGCCGCACGCATGGCGCGCAGATGGTCAGGCATTGTGCCGCAGCATCCGCCAATGATCCGGGCGCCGCAATCACGCGCCAGAATGGCATATTCGGCCATCAATTCGGGTGTGCCATCGTAATGGATATGGCCATCGACATATTTCGGAATCCCCGCATTGCCCTTGGCAATCAGGGGCAAATCGCTGCCTGCGCCTGCAAACCCCAGCACCGTGCGCAACAGATCGGATGCCCCAACCCCGCAATTTGCGCCAAAGGCAAGCGGCTGGTATTTCAGCTTGGCCACCATTTGCGCCATGCCCGCAGATGTCAGGCCCATCATGGTGCGCCCGGCGGTATCAAAGCTCATGGTGCCGCACCATGGCATGTCCGCCAAGGCGAAAGCCTCTGCAGCTGCCTTGAATTCTTCGGGCGCAGATATGGTTTCTACCCAGAGCACATCTGCCCCGCCCGCTTTCAGGCCCTCGGCTTGTTCGTGAAACATTTCGACTGCGAGTTCGTGGGTCAATGGCCCCATCGGTGCCATGATCTCGCCCGTCGGGCCGACAGAGCCAGCAACCACCACCTTCCGCCCGGCGGCATCTGCAATCTCGCGCCCCAGTGCTGCGCCAAGGCGGTTCAACTCGTGCACCCGGTGCTGTGCGTTATGCAGTTTCAGTCTGCTGGATGTGCCGCCGAATGTATTGGTCAGAAACAGGTCAGACCCGGCCTGCACCGCATTGCGATAGAGCGCGCGGATATTGTCGGGCTGTTCGTCATTCCACAATTCCGGCGCATCACCAGAGGCAAGCCCCATATTGAACAGGTTTGTTCCTGTCGCGCCATCGGCCAGCAGCCAGCCGCGCGTTGCCAGTAGATCGGAGAGTGCATTGCTCATCTTGGGCCTTTCCCGGTCGGATAGCGCAAAACGCAAGTTGCGCAACGATAATGCGACGTTTCACACTCTCGCATCAGACGCAAATTCATATTTCACATAAGGATAATGAGGTGCGCTCACATTGGCGCACCTTAATCTGTGCCGCAGCCAAAAGATGCTGCGTGCCGAAGGCTTACCCCTCGGACAGCTCTGCCTTTGCCTCGGACAGGAATTCAGTCATTTTTGCGCGAATCGTCGCATCATCGGCCAGATCGCCCAGATCGGCAGTCAGCTTGCGCACGACGTCTTCATGGCCTGCTTCCTCGAAATCTGCGCGGATCACGTCCAGCGCGTAGTTTTCGGCGGCATCGCCACTATGGCCCAAAAGCCCGGCAGCCCAGAGGCCAAGTTTTTTGTTGCGTCTGGCAACGGCTTTGAAAACCATTTCCTGATCATGGGCATATTTGTTTTCAAAGGCGCGTTCACGATCGTTGAAAGTGCTCATCTCTGGCCTCTCTGCTTTGGGTTGGGTTGTGATAACATATGGCCCGTGCTGTGCTGCGCTGCAAGGCGAAAACCCGTTATCGCCCGTGCAAACAGGCCGTGCTTGCGATGCTGGCGGTGCTGGGCTATAGGGCAGGCAAGTTAACTGCACATTTCCAACAGAACCGGAGATATGAATGGCACGCCGCACCAAAATCTACGAAGGCAAGGCCAAGATATTGTACGAGGGGACAGAGCCGGGAACACTGGTGCAGTATTTCAAGGATGATGCGACGGCCTTCAATGCTGAAAAGCGCGATGTGATCGAGGGCAAGGGCGTTCTGAACAACCTGCTGTCGGAATATTTCATGTCCGGGCTGGCGCAGATCGGGGTTCCCACTCACTTCATTCGGCGCATCAACATGCGCGAGCAGCTTATCCGCGCGGTTGAAATCATCCCTCTGGAAGTGGTGGTGCGCAATGTTGCGGCTGGCTCTCTCTCCAAGCGGTTGGGGATTGAGGAAGGCACACCGCTGCCGCGCCCGATCATCGAATTCTATTACAAGGATGATGCCCTGGGGGATCCGCTGGTGACAGAGGATCAGATCCTGGCCTTCAATTGGGCCAGCCATCAGGATCTGGATGATATGGTCGCTCTGGCCGTGCGGGTAAATGATTTCATGTCCGGGATCATGCTGGCCGTGGGAATCAAGCTGGTGGATTTCAAGATCGAGATCGGACGCCAGTTTGACGGCGAGATGCAGCGCCTGATCATTGCAGATGAAATCAGCCCCGATAGCTGCCGCTTGTGGGATATGAAGACCGGGCAGAAGCTGGACAAGGATGTGTTCCGCCGTGACCTTGGCAATCTGACAGATGCCTATTCCGAAGTCGCCCGGCGCCTTGGTGTGATGCCAAAATCACCAACCCCGATTACAAAACCCAAGCTGATGAATTGAGAGGCTGCTGCGCCAATGAAGTATCGTATATTTGTCACATTGAAACCCGGAGTCCTTGATCCGCAGGGCGAGGCGATCCGGCACGCGTTGGGTGCGCTTGGCTTTGATGGCGTAAACTCCGTGCGCCAAGGCAAGATGATCGAGCTTGATCTGGCGGAGACTGACGCTGCCAAAGCCGAAACTATCGCCCGCGAGATGTGCGAGCGATTGCTGGCCAATACCGTAATCGAGAAATTCCAGATAGAGCCTGTCTAAGATCTGGCGCATCTGAAAGAGTGAATGCCTGCCCTTAGGCAGGCATTTCTGCTATAGCCTTTGCGGGCATGCAACATGTGCAATCTTTGCGGCGTTTAACGCGCATGCTGCGTGTTTCCGCATAAAGGGCATCATGGATCAACAGGCGCCCGCGCAAGCCTTCGCCTGCGCCCGTGATTTCCTTGATCGCCTCCAGCGCCATCATCGCGCCCAGAATGCCGGGCAAAGGCGCAATCACACCCGCCTCGCCACAGGCAGGCGCAAGGCCGGGGGCAGGGCGTGTGGGAAACACACATTCATAGCAGGGGGCATCACTTGCCGGGTGATAAAGGCTGATTTGCCCTTCCCATTGCGTTATGGCCGCAGAAATCAGCGGCACGCCCGCCGCCACTGCGGCCCGGTTGACCATGTAACGGGTATCGAAATTATCCGTGCCATCCAGAATCAGATCATAGTCAGAAAACAGCGCCTGCGCGCTCTCTGCATCCAGCCTTCGGTGATAGGGGCGCACTGTGATAAACGGGTTTAGCGCTTCCATCGCGGCTTGCGCCGAAAACACTTTTGGCATGCCGATGGTGTCATCTTTGTGGATGATCTGGCGTTGCAGGTTGGAACCGTCCACCACATCATCATCCACCACGCCAATCGTGCCCACACCCGCCGCCGCAAGATAGAGAAGGGCAGGGGAACCCAGCCCACCCGCGCCAATCACCAGCACTCTCGCGGCTTTCAGCTTTTTTTGCCCCGCGCCCCCAATTTCACGCAAGACAATATGGCGGGCATAGCGGTTCAACTCTGCCTCTCGGAAGGTGCCGGGGATAGGGGCTTGCGGGTTTGTCTTTGGCGTTTTTGCCCGCAAACGGCGGATCAGAACCATATAGCCAAAGCCAAGGGCAACGACGCCCCCAAGCACCAGCCAGGGCCTTGCATCACCGCCCGTGGCGCGGCGCAGCTCTGCCCCTTCTGGCAGCACCACCTGCGCGGTCACCACTGCGATATAAACCAGCCCGATCATGACCAAGCGCGCCTTGGGCGGTGTTTTCATCACCCAGCCCAAGCCCCAAAGCGCGGCCATCAGAAACAGAACAAACCCCATCTATTCCACCCCGGTAGAGCCGTAACCCCCAGCGCCGCGCGCACTTTCACCCAGTGTGGCCACCAGTTCAAACCGGGCCTGCGGGGCAGGGGCAATCACGATCTGCGCAATCCTTGCGCCATGTTCCACGATATAGGGCGTATTCGCCAGATTTATCAAAATCACCCCAATTTCGCCCCGGTAATCGCTGTCTATCGTGGCAGGGGCGTTGGGAAGGGCAATGCCGTGGCGCAGCGCAAGGCCAGAGCGCGCGCGGATTTGCATTTCAAACCCTTGCGGTATTTCACAGGCCAGCCCCGTGGGCACGATCACACGCGCCATTGGCGCAATCTCCAGCCCTGAACCGCGCAAATCTGCGGGCAAATTGGCGCGGATATCTGCGCCGGCCGCCCCTGCACTGGCATAGGCGGGCAGGGCAATGGCCGGGTCAGAGCCTGCAAGACGCTGAAAACGGATGACAATACTCATGAAAGCGCCTTTGCAATACACGCGGCCAGCCTTTGCGCAACCTCTTGCTTGGGCAGGCGTGGCCATTCTTCGACCCCGGCATGGCTAATCAGATGCACGGCATTTTCCGCCCCGCCCATAATTCCCGTGGCAGGAGAGACGTCATTGGCCACAATCCAATCGCAGCCCTTCCGGGCAAGTTTGGCTTGCGCATGGGCGATAACCTGCTCTGTTTCGGCGGCAAAACCCACGACCAGCGTGGGGCGCTTAGGATGGGCGGCCACAGTTGCCAGAATATCTGGGTTTTGGGCAAAAACCAGCTCTGGCGCGCCCTGCTTGGTTTTCTTCAGCTTCTGGTCAGAGGCATTTTCCACCCGCCAATCTGCCACGGCGGCCGCAAAGATTGCGGCATCTACAGGCAGGGCGGCTTCAACCGCGTCCAGCATCTCGCGCGCGGTTTCGATCTGGTGCAGCGTCACGCCCTGTGGCGGGGGCACTGTGGCAGGGCCAGTCACAAACACCACCTCTGCCCCCAGATCGCGCAATGCCTCTGCCAGCGCTGTTCCTTGCGCCCCGGAAGATCGGTTGGCGATATAGCGCACGGGATCAATCGGTTCATGGGTTGGCCCGGATGTGACCAGAATACGCTTGCCCGCCAAAGGCCCCGAGCGCAGCTTTGCCACGATTGTGGCCAGAATGGCGGCAGGTTCCGCCATACGGCCCGGCCCGAATTCGCCGCAAGCCATATCGCCGCTATCGGGGCCGATAACCCCCACGCCATCGGCGCGCAGTTGGGCCAGATTGCGCTGGGTGGCGCGGTGTTCCCACATCCGCACATTCATCGCAGGCGCGATAAGAATGGGCTTATCCGTGGCCAAAAGCAGTGTGGTGGCCAGATCATCGGCATGACCACCCGCCATTTTTGCCATCATATTGGCTGTGGCAGGGGCCACGACCAGCAAATCTGATTGGCGCGAGAGTTGGATATGCCCCATCTCTGCCTCATCCTTCAGATCGAACAGGTGCTGATACACCTGTTCGCCTGCCAAGGCGGCAACGGAAAGGGGGGTGACAAATTCGGTTGCGGCCCGTGTCAGAACGGGTGTCACCTGCGCGCCAGCGCGCCGCAACTGACGGATCAGATCAAGGCATTTATACGCCGCAATCCCGCCCCCGATGATCAGTGTAACCCGTTTTCCCGCCAGCATGTCCCTACTTTCCGCCACATCTCGCCGCCCCTAAGGCATACGCCTTTGATGCGCCCAGTGAAAGGCCTTGCTTGGCAAAACAAAGCTCTGGGGGTGCGACACCCCCAGAGCTTTGGGTCAGGCATTGCCAGGCAGCATGCCGGAAATTACGTCAGGAAATGGAACACTTCCTTGGATTGCGACTCAAGGCTTTTGCGCATCTTCTGAAAAGCAGCCGCTTCCACCTGCCGGATACGCTCTTTCGAAAGGCCAAGTTCCTCGCCCAGCGATTCCAGCGTGCGCGGCTCTTCGCGCAGCTTGCGTTCGCGCACGATGAAGCGCTCGCGCTCTGTCAGCCCATTCATCGCCACCATCAGCCAATCGCGCAGCTGCGCCATATCATGGGCTTGCTCCACCCTCGCATCGCCCTGCTGGCTGTCATCTTCCAGCGCATCAATCCACTCGCGCCCGTCATCATCGCTTGATTGCAGTGCATTGAGAGAGAAATCAGAGCCGGAAAGCCGACCTTCCATCATTTCCACATCTTGCAAGGGCACGCCAACCTCGCGCGAGACAAGCTCGCGCAACTGGTGCGAATCCAGTTCCTCACCGCGCGCCATGGCTTCGCGCTCGAATTTGGCCTGCACGCGGCGCATGTTGAAAAACAATGTTTTCTGGCTGGAGGTGGAACCCGTGCGCACCATTGACCAGTTGCGCATCACATAATCTTGGATGCTGGCCCTGATCCACCACACCGCATAGGTGGAAAACCGCACGCCGCGTTCCGGGTCGAACTTGTCTGCCGCCTTCATCAGGCCAAGTCCGGCTTCCTGAATCAGATCATTCATGGGGGCACCGTAACGGCGAAATTTGCCCGCCATCGAAATGGCCAGCCGCATATAGGCTGTGATCAGCCTGTGCAGCGCCTGTTCATCGCGGTGATCGCGCCAAGCGCGCGTCAGTTGCAATTCGGTTTCAGCATCCAGCAATTCTGCTTTCATCGCCTGACGCGACATCTTGCGATCATCGGAAAAATCGAGTGCCATTATTTCCCCCTGAAGTGATCTTTTGAAACTGTTACGCGGCAAAGCGCGGATTGGTTCATTTTCAAGTGGAGTTTTTGCAATTTGTTTTGCGACGCATCCGGGGGGCTGGCTGGTATTAACCAATTTGTAAGCCTTTTTGCGTTAACCATATCTCAGGGTGTTTTGGGGGTGGTCATGGTCGCGCGGGCTTTGACAGTGGCATTTGAAGGGATAGAGGCACGGTTGGTAGAGGTGCAATGCGCCCTGTCGCCGGGTTTGCCTGCCTTTCAGATTGTGGGCCTGCCTGACAAGGCCGTGTCAGAGGCGCGCGAGCGTGTGCGCGCAGCGCTTTCTGCGCTGTCCGTCGCTTTGCCGTCCAAGCGCATTACCATCAACCTCTCGCCCGCGGATCTGCCCAAGGAAGGGTCACATTTTGATCTGCCCATCGCCATGGCGCTTTTGGCCGCGTTGGAGATTATCCCGCGCAAGGATGTTGCTGATACTGTCGCGCTGGGGGAGTTATCATTAGATGGCGCTTTGGTGGCGGTGACAGGGGCTTTGCCTGCGGCCATGGCGGCAGCAGAGGAAGGATTTACGCTATTTTGCCCCAAAGCCTGCGGGCCAGAGGCCGCATGGGTGGGGGATGCACGGGTTTTTGCGGCTGCGAACCTGTCAGAAGTGATCCGCCATTACACCGGCCAAGCCCCGCTTGCACCTGCATCGCCCGGCGATGTGACGCGCCCTGTTGCGGCGCGTGATCTGTTTGATGTGAAAGGGCAGGAACGCGCCAAGCGCGCCTTGGAAATTGCGGCGGCGGGGCGGCACCATATGCTGATGGTCGGCACGCCGGGTTCAGGGAAATCCATGCTGGCAGCGCGGTTGGCGGGCATATTACCGGAACTCTCCGCAGGCGAAGCGCTGGAAACATCGATGATCCACTCCATCGCGGGCCTGTTGGAACAGGGTGGGATTTCGCGCCAGCGCCCCTTTCGGGAACCCCATCACACGGCCTCTGTTGCCGCGATTGTGGGGGGCGGGAAAGGGGCCAAGCCCGGCGAAATCTCGCTTGCACATAACGGGGTGTTGTTTCTGGATGAATTGCCCGAATTTCCGCGCATGGTGTTGGAAACCCTGCGCCAGCCGATAGAGACGGGCGAAGTGATCGTGGCGCGCGCCAATGCCCATATCAAGTATCCTTGCCGCTTTTTGCTGGTGGCCGCAGCAAACCCCTGCAAATGCGGCTATCTGTCAGAACCTGCCCGCGCCTGTGCCCGCGCCCCTGCCTGTGGGGATGATTATATGGGCCGCATTTCCGGGCCATTGCTGGACAGGTTTGATTTGCGGGTGGATGTGCCGCCAGTTGCCTTTGCCGATCTGGATTTGCCACCCACGGGCGACACCTCTGCCCAAGTGGCCAGTCGCGTAGCACAGGCGCGCAAGCTGCAAGAGGGGCGGTTTGCCGCATATCCGGGGCTGCGCGTGAATGCCGATGCCGAAGGCGCGCTTCTGGAAGACATCGCCACACCCGATGCCGAAGGGCGCGCCCTGCTCACCCGCGCGGCAGAGCGCTTTGGCCTGACAGCACGCGGCTATCACCGTTTGTTGCGCGTGGCGCGCACCATTGCCGATCTGGAGGGCGCAGCACAAGTGCGCGCCCCACATATGGCCGAAGCGATCAGCTATCGGCTGATGATGGCGCAGGAAGCACTGAGTTGATGAAACTGGCGGCTTGTGCAAGCGCGATGCGCGCCTCTGGCAACCAGCCATGAAAGAACTGCCAGACATGGGGCAGATTGCCCCATTCCTGCAAGCTGACCTCTGCGCCAGCGGCGCGCAAAACCTCTGCCATGCGCCGCGAATCATCCAGCAAAATCTCGCTGCGCGCGACTTGAAACAGCACAGACGGCGCGCCCTCAAATTGCCCAAATAGCGGCGAGATGCGCGGATCGCGCGGATCCGCGCCCTGCAACACGCGCGCGCGCAGATCCTGCAACCGTTGCACAGGCAGCAGGATTTCGCGCTGTGCATTGGCGCTGATGGAGGGGCCTGACAGTGTAAGATCGGCAAAGGGCGAGAAGGCAAAAACACAAGCCGGGCGCGGCAGGTTGTTGGCGCATAGATGCGCCAGCAAGGCCAGTGCCAGCCCGCCCCCTGCCGAATCGCCCCCAAGCGCGATTTTTTCGGCCGTGATGCCGCGCGCTGTCAGCGAGTTCCAAACGCAAAGCGCGTCTTCAAATGCGGCTGGAAACGGGTGTTCGGGCGCCAATCGGTAATCCGGCAGGCAGGTTTGCAAGCCGCTTTTGCGGGTCAGGAACCGGGCAAGGGCCGCATGGGTGCGCGGATTTCCCATCACATAGCCGCCCCCGTGGAAATAGAGGATAAAGGGCGCATCCTGCGCGGGCCGCGCTGTCCAAAGTGCCGGAACGTGGCCCAAGGTATCGGGCGCAAATTTCAAATACGGCCTGCCTCGCGCATTCAAAAAGGCCCCGCGTTCAAACCATTTGCGCGCGCTCAGGCTGTCACGCTGGCGGCGCAGGGCCGGGCGCACAAAGCGGCGCAGCACAACGCGCAGGGCCTTGAGCTGCCAACTCATTGCGCGCGGCGGGCCTCGATCGCTTGCCAGATCAGCGCCGCGCCATTGGTGCCGTCAAAGCGCTCCAATTCTTGCAGGCCAGTGGGCGAGGTGACGTTGATTTCTGTCAGGTAATCGCCGATCACATCTATCCCCACAAAAATCTGGCCCTTTTCACGCAAAAGCGGGCCGATGGCGGCGCAGATTTCGCGGTCGCGCGCGGTCAGGCCAATTTTCTCTGGCCGTCCGCCAACATGCATGTTGGATCGTGTCTCTCCCACGGCAGGGACGCGGTTGATCGCGCCAATGGCTTCGCCATCCACCAGAATGATGCGTTTATCACCGGCGCTGACAGCGGGAAGATATTTTTGCACGATCAAGGGTTCGCGGCTGATGCCTGTAAACAACTCATGCAGAGAGGCCAGATTGCGGTCATTCGGGTCAAGCCGGAACACACCTGCGCCACCATTTCCGTATAGAGGCTTGAGGATCACATCCCCATGCTCTGCCTTGAAGGTGCGGATCGTGGCCAGATCGCGCGCGATCATGGTGGGGGGGGTGAGGTCAGGAAATTGCAGCACCAACAGTTTTTCGGGGTAATTTCGCACCCAGAACGGATCATTGACCACCAATGTCTTGGGATGGATCATGTCCAGAAGGTGGGTGGTGGTGATATAGCCCATATCAAAGGGCGGGTCTTGGCGCAGCCAGACCACATCCATCGTTGCAAGATCGATCAGCGCTTCGTCCTGAAAGGTGACATGCGCATTCTTTACCCGCTGCAACGTAACTTCGCGCGCCAGCGCCAGAACGCGCCCTTCGCGGAAGACCAGCTTTTCGGGCGAATAGACAAAATTTCTGTGCCCGCGCGTCTGTGCTTCCAGCGCAATACGGAATGTGCTGTCTGCATCTATATTTACGGTTTCAATCGGATCCATCTGGTAGGCGATTTGCAAGCCCATGCGTTCCTCATCTGGTCTGGTTTGGTGGCGGGCCGCGCCCACGCCCCAAGTAGATGGCCCATGTCTGGCAGCGTTGCAATGCCTGCCCTGCTATTGACCGAGCGCATTTTCCAGAACCTTCACCTCTCCATAGGAATTGACGAGGGCCACATCGAAGCGCGCTTCGGTTAACAGCCCTTTGGGCTGGGCGCCCAGATATTCGTTTGCGGTCTCATAAATGCGGGCAATCTGGCCCGCCCCAATCCGCGCCATTGCGGCCTCAAAGCTTTTGCTTTTCTTCACTTCTACAAAGATGACAGCCTCGCCTTGCCCCAAAACAAGGTCAATTTCGCCGCGCAAACCCCGAAACCGCCGCGCCCGAAGCGTATAGCCCGCGCTTTGATAGCTGCGCAGAACCATCTCTTCCGCCGCCAGCCCCGCATGATAATTTCGCGCCTGCCTCATGTCTGTGTGCCTTTTGCCAAAGCTGCCTGATAAACTTGCCGCCGCGGCAACCCCAAAGCTTCCGCTACATGCGCAACAGCATCTTTTACGCGCATATGCTGCAACGCCTGTTCCAGCGCGGCATCCAGCGCATCTTCGGTGGCAGCAACTGCGGTTGCACGATCCACAACCAGCACGATTTCCCCGCGCAAAGCCCGATCTGCCGCTTCGCGCGCCTGCACGTCCTGATGCAAGGCCCTCAAAGACATACGCAAAACTTCCTCATGGCGTTTGGTCAATTCCCTGCACAGCGCCGCTTCTCTTTCTTCTCCCAACACCTCGCATAATTCCCCTAAGAATCGGCTAATGCGTTTGGGGGACTCGTAAAAAACAAGCGTGGTGGGAATTTTCGCGGCCTCTTGCAGGAATTTGCGCCTTGCGCCGGATTGCGACGGCGCGAATCCTAGAAATGTAAAGCGGTCGCTGGGCAGTCCGGCCACTGTCAGCGCCGCCAGCAGCGCCGAAGGGCCGGGGGCAGAGTGCAGCGCATGGCCCCCGGCGATGGTGGCGCGTGCAAGCTGATAGCCCGGATCGGCCACAAGCGGTGTGCCGGCTTCGGATGCATACAGCACCGATTTTCCGGCTTGCAGATACCCCATGATCTTGGGGCGCATCTGCGCCCCGTTGTGATCGTGATAGGCCAGCAAGGGCCGCCCACCAACGCTGAGGCCATGAATTTCCATCAAGCGGCGCAGGCTGCGGGTATCTTCGGCCACAAGCACATCACAACCCGCCAGCAGATCGAGGGCGCGCAGGGTGATATCACGCGCAGCGCCGATGGGGGTGGCGATCAGGTGCAGGCCAGCAGGGATGGCTTTGGCGCTGCCGGGCTGGGGGAATGTATCGGCAATGGGCATTTGCGTGTCCTTGAGGGTCTTGCGCGATTGTGCAGGGCGCGGGGGATCAGAGCGTTTACTTCATCTGCGCCCTTATTTACTGTGCCGAGTCGGTGGATGCGTGACAAGACAGGAGCATGAAGCACATGAACAGGCCTTCTCAATCCGGCTATCGCGGCGCGCTGTCAAGGCGGGCCATGTTGCTTTCGGCAGGGGCTACTGTGCTTGTTGCGGCCTGCGACATGCCCGCGCCCGGCCTGTCTGGCCCGCGTGTTGATGCGACGCGCCCTGTCGCGGTGGCGCTGCTTGTGCCCGGCGGGGGCGGCAATGAAGACCGGGACGCATTGGCGCGCAATCTGGAAAATGCCGCGCGGCTTGCAATTGCGGATTTGCAGGGGGTGCAAATTGATTTGCGCGTATATCAGACGGCGGGCGATCCGCAGCGCGCCGCGACCATGGCCGCGCGCGCTGTCACAGACGGCGCGCAGATCATCCTTGGCCCGCTATTCGCAGATTCGGCGCGGGCCGTTGGCCCTGTCGCGGCCCAAGCGGGTGTGAATGTTCTGAGCTTTTCCAACAACCCCGATGTTGCGGGCGGGAATATCTTTCTGCTTGGGCCGATGTTTGACAACACGGCAACACGGGTTCTGGGTTATGCGGTGGCGCAGGGCAAGGGCCGCGTCATGCTTGTGTCGGAACAGACAGAGGCCGGGCAGGTGGCAGAGCGCGCGATCCGTGTTGCGGCGGCGCGCACGGGCGCGACAATCGTGGCGGCCCAAAGCTATGAGCTGTCGCAACAGGGCATTGTGCAGGCATTGCCGCGCATAACGTCATCGGCGCGCGCAACAGGCGCGCAAAGCCTGATGCTGACGGCCGGGCCGAATGATGCCTTGCCGCTCTTGGCGGAACTCTTGCCTCAAAACGGGCTTTCCCCAAGCGCGATACAGTATATGGGTTTGCGGCGTTGGGATATCCCGCCGTCCAGCCTGTCCATCTCTGGGTTGCAGGGCGGATGGTTTGCCCTTCCAGATCCCGCGCTTACAGCGCAGTTTGAAGGGCGCTATGCCAATACTTACGGTGCTGCCCCAAATGCGGTTGCGGCCTTGGCCTATGATGGAATTGCCGCCATCGGCGCCTTGATCCGCCGTGGCGGCCCGGCACCTTTTTCGGCAGAATCCCTGACCCAGCCATCGGGCTTTGCAGGGGTCACGGGCGTTTTCCGCTTCCGCAGCGATGGCAGTAATGAACGGGGGCTGGCGCTGGCTGAAATCCGGGAACAGACAGTGTCCGTGCTTAGCCCTGCGCCACGCAGCTTTACGGGGGGCGGGGCCTGAGCGTGCCGCACCACATGAGCAGCGAAAGCATCGGGCGCGCAATGCCCCAATTGTCTGCCGCCTCGGCAGAATTTTTCCCGCCAGAGCGTGTTTTGGATTTAACCAAGATGCAGGCGCAGCTTGGGGCGGCTTTGGCCGCAGCCCCCGCAGATGATGGCAAGGCGCAGCGCGGCGCAATTGTCTCTGTGCTGAAAACCGCACTGAAAGAGGCAGATGCGCAACTGGAAGCGCTGTTTGTCCAACATCCAACAGATGCCCGCGCCTTTGTGGCCGCCAAAAGCTGGCTGACAGATGTGATTGTCACGACAGCGTTGGATCTGGTGCAAACGCGGCTGCACCCCAATCCCAACCCATCAGAGGGAGAGCGGATCGCTGTGCTGGCTGTGGGCGGCTATGGCCGCGCCGAAATGGCGCCGCATTCGGATATTGACCTGCTGTTTCTGGTGCCGTGGAAAGTGACAGGATGGGTGGAGAAGGTCATTGAATCCACATTGTATATCCTATGGGATTTGCGGCTGAAGGTGGGGCATGCCAGCCGCAGTGTAAATGAATGCCTGCGCTTGGGCCGCGAGGATGTGACCATTCGCACCGCGCTTCTGGAACATCGGTTTTTAATGGGCAATCAGGCTTTGGCCGATACGCTGCGCCGCAGACTATGGACAGAGCTATTCGCCAAGACCCATGCCGATTTTGTCGAAGCCAAATTGGCCGAACGCACAGATCGTCACACAAAAATTGGCAATCAGCGCTACATGCTGGAGCCGAATGTCAAAGAAGGCAAAGGCGGGTTGCGCGATCTGCAAACCCTGTATTGGATCGCGAAATACATCCATGAGGTTGATCAGGCACAAGAACTTGTCGGGCTGGGATTTTTCAGGGCCGAGGAATATGAGACATTTCGCGCGGCGGAAACATTCCTTTGGGCGGTGCGCTGCCATATGCATCACCTCTCTGGCCGCGCGGTAGAGCAGCTTACCTTTGATCTGCAAGTCGGCGTGGCAGAGCGCTTGGGCTATAGCGATCACGGGGGGCGGCGCGGGGTCGAGCATTTCATGCAAGACTATTTCCGCCATGCGACCCATGTGGGCGATCTGACGCGGATTTTCCTGACAGAATTGGAAGCGCGCCATGTGAAGCGCGAGCCAATCTTGCGCCATTTCTTCAATCGGCGCAAGCAGATGCGCTATGGTCTTAAAGTGGTTCACAACCGCTTGGATATTACCAATCCGGCTGATTTTCTGTCAGATCCTCTAAATATCCTGCGTCTGTTTGAAGAAGGGCTGATTACCGGATTTTTGCTGCATCCCAATGCCATGCGCCTTGTTGCTGCCAATCTGCACTTGATAGATGAGAAGCTGCGCCAGAACCCAGAGGCTCAGAAGCTGTTTTTGCGGTTGATGCTGAAACATGCCAATCCCGAACGGGCCTTGCGGCGGATGAATGAGCTGGGGGTTCTGGCAGCCTTTCTGCCGGAATTTGAACCTATCGTGGCGATGATGCAATTCAACGTGTATCACCATTACACAGTGGATGAGCATACGATCCAATGTATCAGCACCCTTGCCCAGATTGAACGAAACGAATTGCGCGAGGAATTGCCTGTTGTTTCGCGCATTCTGGAGGAGGGGGTGAACCGGCGCGCGCTTTACGTTGCGCTGTTGCTGCATGACATCGGCAAAGGGCGGCCAGAGGATCACTCTGTTTTGGGGGCGCAGATTGCACGCCGCGTGGCCCCCCGTTTGGGGCTGAAAAAAGCCGAATGCGACACCGTGGAATGGCTGGTGCGCTATCATCTGCTGATGGCCGATACCGCCCAAAAGCGCGATATCGCAGATCCCCGCACCCTGCGTGATTTCGCCAAGCTGGTCAAAACGCGCGAGCGGCTGGATTTGCTGACAGTATTGACAGTGTGCGATATCCGTGGCGTCGGGCCGGGCACTTGGAACAACTGGAAAGCCCAGCTTTTGCGCACGCTTTACCGCGAAACAGCTACGGCGCTGGAAAAGGGTCTGGAAGAGATTAACCGTGAAAAGCGCACGGATGAAGCCAAGCGCGCCCTGCGCGAGGCGTTGGAGGATTGGCCGCGCGCAGAACTGCGCGCAGAGCTTGCGCGCCATTATGATCCCTTCTGGCAAGGCCTGCCCACAGATACGCAACTGGTGTTTGCGCGCCTGTTGCAGGGCATTTCGGGCGATGAAATCCGCATAGATCTGCACCCAGATCCCGACCGCGACGCCACGCGCGCCTGTTTCGTGCTGTCAGACCATCCCGGCATTTTCGCGCGTTTCGCGGGCGCCTTGGCGCTGGTGGGCGCGAATATCGTAGATGCGCGCACCTACACAACGAAAGACGGATTTGCCACTGCGGTATTCTGGGTGCAGGATTCCGATGGCCATCCCTATGAGGAAGAGCGCCTGCCGCGCCTGCGCAAGATGATTGAAAAAACGCTGGCGGGTGAGGTGGTCGCCTCGCATGCACTGGCGGATCGTGACAAGGTGAAAAAGCGCGAGCGCGCGTTTCGCCTGCCCACGCATATCAGTTTTGATAATGAAGGGTCAGAGATTTACACGATCATCGAGGTGGATACGCGCGATCGTCCGGGGCTTCTGTTCGATCTGGCACGCACGCTGGCGGATTCAAACGTCTATATTGCCAGCGCCGTGATTGCGACATATGGCGTGCAGGCGGTGGATACATTCTATGTGAAAGACATGTTCGGGCTAAAGCTGCATTCCAAATCCAAGCAAGAGGCGCTGGAACGCAAGTTGCGCGCGGCAATCGCGGCCGGGGCAGAGCGGGCGGCGCGCTGATGGCCCGTATCCGGCTGGTGGCGGGGTTTCTGACGGTGGGGCTATGGACGCTGCTAAGCCGTGTCTTCGGCTTTGTGCGCGATGTGATGATGGCCGCTTACCTTGGCGCTGGCCCGGTGACGGATGCGTTTTTCGTGGCCTTTTCGCTGCCCAACATGTTCCGCCGCTTTTTTGCCGAAGGGGCGTTCAATTTCGCCTTTGTGCCCATATTCGCCAAAAAGCACGAGGCCGGAGAAGATGCCGAAAGTTTCGCGCGCGATGCGTTCTGGGGCATGGCGGCGCTGCTTTTGGTGTTTTCCACGCTGGCAGTGATTGCCATGCCGTTTCTGGTCTGGGCCATGGCCGCCGGGTTTGCGCAGGATGGGCGCTTTGATATGGCTGTGGTCTTTGGGCGGGTGGCCTTTCCCTATATTTTCTTCATCTCGCTGACGGCGCTGTTATCGGGAATGCTGAATGCGGTGGGGCGGTTTACGGCTGCGGCGGCGGCACCTGTGCTGCTGAACGTGGTTTTCGTGGCTGCAATGCTGCTTGCGGATCGTGCTGGCTGGCCGATGGGGCTTACGCTGTCTTATGCCGTGCCTGTTGCTGGTGTGGCGCAGCTTGCCATGCTGTGGGTTGCCGTGCGCCAAGCGGGTTTCAAGATGCGGTTTCGTCGCCCAAGGCTGACGCCGGAACTCAAACGCCTTGCCATCATCGCGGCCCCGGCCGTACTGGCAGGGGGCGTCGTGCAGATAAATCTGATCGTCGGGCGACAGGTTGCCAGCTTTACCGAAAATGCGGTGTCCTGGCTGTCTTATGCCGATAGACTGTATCAGCTGCCTTTGGGGGTGGTGGGAATTGCTGTTGGGGTGGTGCTATTGCCCGAACTTTCGCGCCGTCTGCGCGCGGGGGATGTTGGCGCGGGCCAGCACAGTTTTAACCGTGGGTTGGAGTTTTCGTTGTTTCTGACCCTGCCATCGGCGGTGGCGCTGGTGGTGATTGCAACGCCCATCGTCTCTGTGCTTTTTGGGCGGGGGGCATGGACAGAAGCCGATACCCAAGCCACAGCGCTGGCGCTGGCCATCTATGCGCTAGGGCTTCCGGCATTCGTGCTGCATAAAGTGCTTCAGCCTTTGTATTATGCCCGCCACGATACCAAACGCCCTTTCAAATTCGCGCTCGTGTCACTGGTGGTGAATGCGGTTGTGGCGATAGGTCTGATGCCTGTGATTGGGTTTATCGCTGCCGCCCTTGCCACCACTCTGGCGGCATGGGTGATGGTCTGGCAATTATGGCGCGGCGCGCGCGGCATGGGGCAGGCGGCACAGCTGGATACGCAGATGAAAACGCGGATGTGGCGGATCATTCTGGCCTCGGTGGTGATGGGGGCGGTGCTTTATGGGCTGAATCTGGCTCTTGCCGAATGGCTGGTGGTTTCGGGCAAGCGGTATCTGGCACTTTTGGCGCTCATCCTTGGGGGCACGGCGGTATATTTGGGAGTGGGCCAAGTGATTGGCGCGTTCAGCCTTGGCGAATTGCGCGCGGCGCTCCGCCGCTCACGCGCGGCGAATTCGGGCGCGTAATCCGGGCCGCAAGGCCAATGCCAGCGCGGCCCCTGTGGCGCAAGCGGCAATATCGGCAAGCCAATCTGCCCCGCCCCCCACCAAAAGCGCAAGCCCGATACGCCCGGCTAAAAGCATGCCCACAAGCCCAAGTGCCAAGATTTGCGCGCGCCGATCTTCTGCCACGCGCAGCGCCAAAGCGCCGTAGCATCCCGCAAGCGCGAATATCAGCGGATAGCCTCCGATCAGCCACGCACCAGAGGGCGCGACCAGCCCAAAAGCAAATCCCCCGGCCCCCTGCGCCAAAGCGGCAATCACAATCAACCGAAGTGATCCGAGCGCCTGAGCGCAATATTTGCCAAGGGCCGCAAGGATTGCCACAACAAGGCCAGCTTGCACTGGCCCCAGATGCACAAAGCCAAAGCCAAGGTAGCGCAGCAGATGCTCTAACGGGGCTTGATGGCTGTCCAGCATCCAGCGTTGCAGATCGGGCGAGATACCAACCGCCGTAACTGCCCGCATGCGCCAGCCCGCGCTGTCTGGCCAGTTGACCAGCCCATGCCCTGCGGCCGAAAGCGCCAATTCCACCCCGGCAATGGCCAGCACCATCGCCCACACGCCCCAAGGCAGGGAAATGAAGGGCGGGGAAAGATGGTTATCCTCTGTCATGCTTGGGGCGGCCCTTTGGTTGACCTTGCATCCCTGCAAGGCTAATGCAGCGTGATCGCCATTTCCAGCAGGGAGTCCCCTCGCATGTCCGACGCGCCGCAACCCGTTTTCCCCAAACGTATCTTTTCGGGTATCCAGCCTTCTGGCGGGCTGACTTTGGGCAATTATCTGGGCGCTTTGAAACGCTTTGTGGAAGCACAGGATAACGGTATTGAAACCGTTTATTGCATCGTGGATTTGCACGCGATCACTGTCTGGCAAGAGCCTGCCAAACTGCGCCATGCCACGCGCGAATTGGCGGCGGGTTTCATTGCGGCAGGGATTGATCCCGCGCGTTCCATTCTGTTCAATCAAAGCCAGGTTCCTGCTCATGCCGAATTGGCGTGGATTTTCAACTGTGTGGCGCGGATGGGCTGGCTGCGGCGGATGACGCAGTTCAAGGACAAGGCTGGCAAACATGCCGAGGAAGCCTCTGTCGGGTTGTTTGCCTATCCCAATCTGATGGCTGCCGATATTCTGGCCTATCATGCCACCCATGTGCCCGTGGGCGAGGATCAAAAGCAGCATCTGGAACTGACGCGCGATATCGCGATCAAGTTTAACCATGATTATGGCGTGAATTTCTTTCCCATCGTGGAGCCTGTGATTGAGGGTGCCGCCACGCGCGTGATGTCCCTGCGCGATGGCACGAAGAAAATGTCCAAATCAGACCCGTCCGACCAGTCGCGCATAAATCTGACAGATGATGCCGATGCGATTGCTCAAAAATTCCGCAAGGCGCGCACCGATCCCGAACCCCTACCAGAAACGCTGGATGGGCTGGCAGAGCGGCCAGAGGCGCGCAATCTGGTAAATATCTATGCAGCGCTTGGCGATATGACGCCAGAGGCCGTGATTTCGGAATTTGGCGGGCAGGGCTTTGGCGTGTTCAAGCCCGCGCTGGCTGATCTGGCGGTGGCCAAACTTTCACCCATCAATGCCGAAATGAGCCGCCTGATGCAGGATGTCGCCGAAATTGACCGCATTCTGGGGGATGGGGCAGAACGCGCGAATGCGATTGCCGAACCCATCCTGCGCGACACGCGCGAGATCGTGGGGCTTATCCGGTCGCGCGGCTGACGTCCGGCATGCCCATAGAAAAAGGCCCCGGAAACACTCCGGGGCCTTTTTTGATTGCAGCGGGATCAATCAGATCACGCGCACCTGTGTGCCGATCTGAACCAACTCATACAGCTTTTCGACATGCGGGTTCATCAGGCCGAAACAGCCATTCGATGCCCGGCGCCCGATCTTGGCGGGATTGTCGATGCCGTGAATGCGGTAATATTGCCAGCTTAGGTTAAGCGCGCGGGTGCCCAAGGGGTTTTTGGGGTCGCCGCCTGCAACCTGCACGGGCAGGCTGGGATCACGCTCGCGCATGTTGGGGGTAGGAATCCATGTTGGCAAATTGCGCTTCAGGGTGATCTCTGTCATCCCGCGGCGGGTAAAATCCTCTGTCATCGGAACAGAACATGGATAGCTTAGAACGATGCTTTCATCTTCTGACCAATAGTGCAGGGCGCGCGAATATGTGTCGCACAAAATAGCGCCGCGGCGCAAATTGCTGAAATGGTCACGCCAGACATGGCTACGAAAGCCCATCACATTGCGCCGCGCAGTGCGCACATTTCCTTCTGATTCATATTCGGGCAACGCCTGAGCGCGCAACACCGAAGGCATGGCCAAGCCGCCCAGAGCAATTACCCCGGTTCCCAACAGGGCGCGGCGCGAGAATGTCGTTTTGGTCATGACTGCCATCTCCGAAAGTTTCGTATTCTTCTGGCTATATGTGTTGGTGAACGCTTAAAACGCAAGTAACGAGGCCGTGGGCACGGCAAAACTGTTGCGCAAAAGCCCGCATTGCCCCGCCCTATGCCGCTTATTACACCAAGGTTACAAGCGCATGGCGCTTTTTGCCTGCGGTCAGCTTTAGCGGGGCTGTCAGATCGGCAGCATGAATCATTTGCCCTGCATCTGTAACAGTCACATCATTTGCCCGCGCCCCGCCTTCAAGGATCAGCCGCTTGGCATCTTTGCCCGATTTTGCCAACCCCGCACGCGTGAAAAGCTGCGCGATGGAAATGCCATCCGCAATTTCTGCGGCATTCAAGGCAAGCGTTGGCAATTCCTCGCCCAAGCCGCCATGTTCAAACACCTCGCGCGCGGTCGCTTCTGCGGCCTCTGCGGCCTCTGTCCCGTGACACAGGCGCGTCACTTCATTGGCCAGAACCACCTTTGCAGCATTGATCTCTGCGCCTTGCAATGCGCCCAGCCGGTCACATTCCGCCACTGGCAGTTCGGTGTATAGCTTCAAAAAGCGCCCGACATCGGCATCTGTGGTATTGCGCCAGAATTGCCAAAATTCATAAGGGCTAAGCATATCGGCATTCAGCCAGATTGCGCCACCCTGCGATTTGCCCATCTTGCGCCCGTCAGACGTGGTCAGAAGCGGGGTTGTCAGCCCGTATATCTCTGCATCGGCAATCCGGCGCGCAAGGTCGATCCCGTTGATGATATTGCCCCACTGGTCTGATCCGCCCATTTGCAACAGGCAACCATGACGGCGGTGGATTTCCACAAAATCATAAGCTTGCAGAATCATGTAGTTGAATTCGAGGAAGGACAGCGATTGTTCACGATCCAGCCGCGATTTCACACTCTCAAAACTCAGCATGCGGTTGACACTGAAATGTCGCCCCACATCGCGCAGGAAATCCAGATAATTCAGCCCATCCAGCCATTCGGCATTATTGAGCATGATCGCCCCTTGCGGGCTGTCATCATAGCGCAGGTATTTTGCAAAAACCTGCTGCATGCCATTGATATTATTATCAATCGCCTGTGCATCCAGAAGCGGGCGCTCTTCCGACCGGAAAGATGGATCGCCCACTTTCGTCGTGCCGCCGCCCATCAGGGTAATGGGTTTATGGCCGCATTTCTGAAACCAGCGCAGCACCATGATATTCAGCAAATGCCCCACATGCAGCGATTTCGCGGTGGCGTCATAACCAATATAGGCAGGCACAACCCCCTTGATCAGGGCCTCGTCCAATCCTTGCAAATCCGTGCAATCGGCCAGAAAGCCGCGCTCTTGCATGGTGCGAATGAAATCCGATTTAGGGCTGTAGGTCATTTTCGCTTGTCCCGGCTGGCAGAATGGGGCGATCTATAGCGGTGCAACCAGCCAAGGGAAAGCCCATGTTGAAAAGCGGGATCAAGCGCGTGTTGGGAATGATGTCCGGCACTTCGCTGGATGGGGTGGATGGCGCAATTCTGGAAACGGATGGTGAGGTGATCGCGGGCTTTGGCCCTAGCCACTACCGCCCCTATAGCGCGCCAGAGCGTGCGGTCTTGCGCGCGGCCCTTGGGCGCTGGCCGAATGAGGCCGGGGTGGAGGAAGCCGCAGAGCTGATAGAGGCCGCCCATGCCGAAGTGATGGGCCGATTCGACGGGGTGGAACTGGCGGGCTTTCATGGTCAGACCTTGGCGCATGATCCGCGCGGGCGGGGCACGCATCAGGCAGGATCGGGCGCGGTGCTGGCGCTGCTGGCAGGCTATCCGGTGGTTTGGGATTTCCGCACTGCCGATGTGCGGCTGGGCGGGCAGGGCGCGCCCCTTGCACCGTTTTACCATTTTGCGCTGGCGCGCTATATCGGCGCGGAAAAGCCGCTGGTTTTTCTCAATCTGGGCGGGGTGGGCAATCTGACATGGATAGACCCGACAAAGCCCAAACCAGAGGCCGATGGCGCGCTTCTGGCCTTTGATACCGGCCCGGCCAATGCGCCCTTGGATGATCTTTGCTTTGCCCGCTTGGGCCTTGGCCGCGATGAAGGGGGGGCTTTGGCCGCAACCGGAACGCCGGATATGGATGTTGTGACAGCGTTTCTGCAAGAGCCGTATTTCTTCCGCATCCCGCCCAAATCACTGGATCGGGATTTTCCCGGTCTTGCCGCGCGGGTGGCGCATCTGCCCGATGCCGATGCACTGGCCACATTGGCGGAATGTGTCGCGGCCTCTGTCGCGGCCGGGTTTGACCATCTGCCGCAACCGCCTGCGCAAGTTTTGGTTTGTGGGGGTGGGCGCCATAACCGTGATCTTATGGCGCGGCTGGCGGCGCATCTGCCTTGCCCGATTGCGCCCGTGGAAGCGGCAGGGCTTGACGGCGATATGATAGAAGCGCAGGCTTTTGCCTATCTGGCCATGCGCGTGGCGCGCGGCCTGCCAACATCTTGCCCATCCACAACCGGGGTTGCGGCCCTTGTGGGCGGCGGGGAAATCAGCACGCCCTGAGATATGCAGGGCAGGAGGGTTGCGAGAATGGATGATATCGATCAAGACCGCCCCAGCCCGGCGCTGGACAAACCCAGAGAGCCACTTTGGCAGCGTGCTATATTCATGCTGATCATCGCGGCCATGCACTCTGTTGCGCAATCGCTGTTGTTTTTGATCGCGGTGATACAGTTTATCGTGCTGCTGCTGGATAATCGCCAGCCAAATGAACGGCTTGCGGATTTCGGCTGCATGATTGGCGCTTGGGTGGCCAAGGCTGCCCGTTATCTGGCGCTGGCCACAGATGCCAAGCCCTGGCCCTTCAAGGAAATGGACTAGGCCAGAGAAATCCGCCCGCATCTTGCGAGTGCGGGCAATGCGGCCTAAGTCTGGCGCTGTAACCGCAGCGGAGAGTATTCATGGCCCTAGACCAGCAGACCAGCACCAAGACCGAATTTGGCGACTTGCCCGATTGGGATCTGAGCGCGCTTTATACCGGGCCAGATGCCCCGGAAGTGGCGCGTGATTTTGCTTGGCTTTCTGCCGAATGCGCAGATTTTGCAATTATTTATGAAGGAAAGCTAAACCAGCTAGACGCGCCCGCCATGCTGGATTGCGTGCGCCGCTATGAAAAGATTGACATGATCGCGGGGCGGCTGATGTCTTTTGCGGGCCTGCGCTATTACCAGAACACGCTTGATCCCGCGCGCGCCAAATTCATGTCAGATGCGCAAGACAAGGTAACAGTGGCCACTACCCCCCTTGTCTTTTTCACGCTGGAAATGAACCGCATAGACGATGCGGCCTTTGAAGCGCTCTTGGCGCAGAGTGCAGAACTTGCCCGCTTTCGCACGCTTTTTGAACGCATGCGCGCCATGCGGCCACATCAACTTTCTGACGAATTGGAAAAATTCCTGCATGATCAATCCACTGTCGGCGCTGCCGCGTGGAACAGGCTGTTTGATGAAACCATGGCCGGTCTGGAATTTGACGTTGAGGGCGAGGACGAACCGCTTGGTCTGGAAGCCACGCTCAATTTGCTGACAGATGCAGACCGCGCGCGCCGCGAAGCGGGGGCGCGTGCGCTGGCCGAGGTGTTTTCGCGCAATATTAAGCTGTTCGCGCGGGTTCATAATACGCTTGCCAAGGAAAAAGAGATTGAAGATCGGTGGCGCAAGATGCCTTCGGCACAGCATGCCCGCCATCTGGCCAACCATGTAGAGCCAGAGGTGGTAGAGGCGCTGCGCAATGCCGTTGTAGCCGCCTATCCACGCCTGAGCCATCGGTATTACGCGCTGAAAGCGAAATGGCTGGGGTTGGAGAAGCTGCAAGTCTGGGACAGAAACGCGCCCTTGCCGCTCGAGGCCCCGCGCAAGATTGGCTGGGCAGAAGCGCGCGCCACGGTGATGGAAGCCTATGAAGGCTTTTCGCCCAAGCTGGCAGAATTGGCAGAGCCGTTCTTCTCTCAGGGCTGGATCGATGCGGCGGTGAAACCCGGCAAGGCGCCGGGGGCCTTTGCCCACCCCACCGTCACAGATGCCCACCCGTTTGTGATGCTCAACTATCTGGGCAAGCCGCGCGATGTGATGACACTGGCGCATGAATTGGGGCATGGGGTGCATCAGCGCCTTGCTGCGGGGCAGGGAGAATTGCTGTCCTCTACCCCGCTAACCCTGGCTGAAACGGCCTCTGTCTTTGGCGAGATGCTGACATTCCGGCGGATGCTGGCCAAAGCCACAACGCCAGCCGAGCGGAAAATCCTGCTGGCGGGCAAAGTGGAAGACATGATCAATACGGTTGTGCGCCAGATCGCGTTTTACGATTTTGAATGCAAGCTGCACGCGGCGCGGCGCGCGGGAGAATTGACGCCCGAAGATATCAACGCGCTGTGGATGAGTGTTCAGGCCGAAAGCCTTGGGCCTGTGTTCGAGTATATGGACGGGTATGAATGCTTCTGGAGCTATATTCCCCATTTCGTGCATTCGCCCTTCTATGTCTATGCCTATGCCTTCGGGGACGGGCTGGTAAACGCGCTTTATGCAACTTACGAATCCGCGCCAGAGGGGTTTGAGGACAAGTATTTTGCCATGCTGTCGGCCGGCGGGGCGCAGCACCACCGCGATTTGCTGGCACCGTTCGGGCTGGATGCCTCTGACCCTGCCTTTTGGGAGCAGGGGCTTTCCATGATTGCGGGCTTTATTGACGAATTGGAAGCGATGGAGTGACAGGCTCTGGCTGCGTGGCCCGCCACGCAGCCTGTAAAGCGGTTATACAGCGTTGGGTAGCGCGCGCCCTTCCAGATGGGCGATAGCATTTGCCAGCGCCATCATTCCCATTTCTTCCCGCACATCCAGCGCGGCTGTGCCCAGATGCGGCAGAAGCGTAACATTCTCCATCTGGCGCAAAGCCTCTGGCACAGCCGGTTCATGCTCATAGACATCCAGCCCCGCGCCAGCGATTTGTCCCGCTTGCAGTGCAGCGATAAGGGCCGCTTCATCCACCACATCGCCGCGCGCGATATTTATCAGATGGGCATGGGGCCGCATCGCGGCCAGTTGCGCAGCGCCAATCATATGGCGCGTCTCGGTACCACCCGGCACAGCCAGCACCACCACATCAGACTGTTCCATCAGCGCTTCCAGTGATGCAATCTGTCGCGCTGGCATATCCAGCGCCTTGGCCGAACGGTTGTGATACATCACCTCCATCCCCAGCCCGAAATGCGCGCGCCGCGCAATGGCCTGACCAATGCGCCCCATGCCCACGATCCCACAGGTTTTGCCCCCCAAATGCAGGCCAAGCATTTGCGTGGGGTTCCAGCCTGTCCATTTGCCCGCGCGCACCAGCCGTTCCCCTTCGCCCGCGCGCCGCGCGCTCATCAGCATCAGCATCAGGGCAATATCTGCTGTGGCCTCTGTCACTGCGCCGGGGGTATTTGTTACCGCAATTCCCGCCGCACGGGCGGCGGCCACATCTATATGATTATAACCAACCCCGAAATTGGCCAGCAAGCGGCAGCGCGCATCGCTCATGCCCTCAAACACTTCGGCGGTAAACAGATCCCCCAGCGTTGGCATTACCACGTCATAAAGCACCAGTGCCGCGCGCATTTCACCCTTTTTCAGCGGGGTATTCTGCGTGCGCAGGGTAACAGAAAATCTGTCTCGCGCGGCGGCCAGCACCTTTTCCGGCATTGGCCGGGTGATGTACAATTCTTTCATCTCAACGCCTCTTTTCAATGCATCCGCGCGCCGCAAGGCACATCATGATCCGGCGCAAGCAAGGAAATGCGCCCCTCTGTATCCGATGCGCCCAAGACCAGCACCTCGGACATGAATGGCCCGATCTGGCGGGGTGGAAAATTCACCACCGCCATCACTTGCCGCCCGATCAGCGCCTCTGGTGTATAAAGCGTTGTGATCTGGGCAGAAGATTTCTTTTCGCCAATCTCCGGGCCGAAATCTATCCATAGTTTGATCGCGGGTTTTCGGGCCTCTGGGAAGGGTTCGGCACGGATGATCCGGCCTGCGCGAATATCCACTTTCAGGAAATCATCAAAGCTGATTGGCGCGCTCATTGGGCCAACTCGCGCGCGCGGGCATGGGCTGCGGCGATGGCGCGTTCCATCAGAGGGGGCAAGCCAGCGCCATCATCCATCAACACGCGCAACGCGGCCTCTGTTGTGCCTTTGGGGCTGGTGACATTCTCGCGCAGCTGGGCGGCTGTCGCCTCTGGGCTGCCGGCTGCCAGTTGGCCTGCACCGATGACAGTGGCACGGGCAAGGCGCATGGCCAGATCAGGCGCAAGGCCCTGTGCCGCACCCGCCAGAGCCATCGCCTCTATCAGGTGGAATACATAGGCCGGGCCAGAGCCGGACAGCGCCGTGACAGCATCTATCTGGGCTTCATTCTCCAGCCTGACAGTTTCGCCCACCGCCGCCAAAAGCCCCTCTGCCAGCGCCATATGCGCCTCGGATACCTGCGCATTGCCGATCAGCGCGCTAATCCCGCAGCCTACTGCGGCAGGGGTGTTGGGCATGGCGCGGATGATCGGGGTTTGCTGGCCCAGTGTCTGTGCCAAACGCTGCAAGGATGTGCCTGCGGCGATAGAGATGAACAGCGTCTTGCCATTGCCCAGCTCCTGTAAGCCCGGCAGGGCTGCCCCCATCATTTGTGGTTTGACGGCCAGTATGGCCACAGCCGGGGCATGCGGCAAAGGGGCGTTCAACTGCACCCCTGACGCTTGCAGCCAGTCCGAAGGGTGTGGTTCTGTGACATACACAGAGGCTGGGGCCAATCCGCCCTCAAGCCAGCCTTTCAGCATGGCTGAACCCATCTTGCCGCAGCCAAGCAGCACCATTCCCGATGCGGATATCTGGTCAAATTGCATCTGTCACCTTTCCCCTGTTCTGTGATCCCTTGTTGCGCGGTGGCCTCAAGGGGTCAAGAGGGGGGAAGGATCATGCGCGCCCAACCGCCTCTGCCAAGGCCATGTCCAAAGCGGCGGCGGGGCTGTGATCGGCCCAGGCGACAAGCTGAAAGGCCGGGTAGAACCGTTCAGATGCCGATAAAGCCGCAGTTAACATCCGTTCTATCTGGTCAATGCTTGCGGGCTGGTCGTCACTTAGCAACAGCCCATAGCGCCACACCATCAGGCGCTGGCTTTCCCAATAGCTGAATGCGCCAGACCACACCATGTCATTTGCCCGGCTTATGGTTTCATACAGCGCCGCCATGGTAGAGTCTGGCGGATCCATTTCGAATGTGCAGATCAAGCGCAACATGCGCTCATTCGGGGCCAAGGCCAGAGACAGCGAATATGTGCGCCACAAACCCTGCATCGCGACTGCAATCTGGTCTTCGTTCATGCGGTCAAAATCCCAGTCGTGGTGTTCGGCCAGGGTTTCCACCATGTCTATGGGATTTAGGCTGTCGGATGAGAGATATAGCTCGGCTGCTGACATGACCCGCCTCTTTGCGTTGACTGTGGCCTGAACCCCAAGACACAGATAAGACCGCTATCTATCCACGCGCCTCTGTGTGCGCTTACTAGATATGGTGTGGCGAAACAATCAATCTGTAAAGGAAAATCTGCGTATCGCACCAGAATTCTGGGGATAACTGCGCCCCGCCCATGGCGCAAAACAAAAGGCGCGCCAGTGGCGCGCCTTCAACTGTCGTGATTTGGGCTGGTTATTCTTGCTGGCCCATGAACATCAGCAGAAACTGGAACATGTTCAAGAAGCTGATATACAAGGACAAAGCGCCGTCAACTGCGGCTTTGTCCAGCCAGTCCTGATCGCCCGCGGCGGCGTGCATCACATATTCGCTTTTGATCGTCTGCGTGTAAAACGCTGTCAGACCTGCAAAAATCAGAATGCCGATGGCCGAGATGGCAAACATCATCGCCGGGCTTTGCAGGAAGATATTGATGATCATCGCCACGATCAGACCAATCACGCCCATGATCAGGAATGTTCCCATGCCTGACAGGTCTTTCTTGGTGGTATAGCCATATAGGCTAAGCCCGCCAAAGGCGATGGCTGTCACAAGGAATGTCTGTGTGATCGAATAGCTGGTGAACACCAGAAAGATAGAGCTGAGCGACAGGCCAATCGCTGTTGCAAAGGCGAAAAACCCAAGCTGCACGCCTGCGGCCGATGCGCGGCGCATCAGGGCACCCCAGCCAAACAGGATGAATGCCAAGGGGGCGAACATGATCACCCAGCGCAGGGGCGAGGCATAGATCGCAGCGCCCATCGCGTTCAGCATTGTTCCATTTGGCAATTGCGCAACAGCCGCGCTTGGGTCTGTTGTGGTTGCAAGCCCGGATATTGCCCATGCGGCGGCGCCCGTAATCAGCATGCCCACAGACATCGTGCCATAGACTTTGTTCATATGGGCGCGAAGGCCCGCATCAATCTCTGCGGCGCGAGTGCCGCTGACAGTTTGCGCGCGCATTGTATTGAAATCTGCCATTATTACCTCCGTAAATGTGTGCAATCGGCGTTGCCGCCTCCCGCTTACCAGCAATATCGTCAACCTTGACTTCGGTTTCAAGCATTTCTGGAGTGAAATAGACAGGATTTGATTGGAATCATCGTGTTTCCCCTTTCAGAAATCAAGATCCCATCTGGATAACGACTTTGCCAGTGGACGTCCGGCTGCGCAGCAGGTCGAACCCGTCTGCAAATTGCTCTATCGGTAGCAAATGACTGATATGTGGGCGCAAACCGCCTGCGGCCTGCCAGTCCAGCAATTCGCGCAAGGAGTCTGTCAGGACGGCAGGCGCGAAATTCAGATAGCCGCCCCAATACAGCCCCATCACTGTCAGGTTCTTGACCAATACGATATTGGCCGGAAACTGCGGCACTTTGCCGCCGGCAAAGCCGATTGTCAGAAAGCGCCCCTCAGGGCGCAGGGCGCGCAGGGCAGGGGTTGCAAGCGGCTCTCCTATCGCATCAAACACAACATCTATACCACCCAATCCCTTCAGCGCCGCGCGCAAATCCGGCGTGTCGCTGTCGATGGTGGCACTTGCCCCGGCGCGGCGCGCGACTTCCAGCTTGGCGGCCCCCCGGGCCACGGCGATCACCTTCGCGCCAAGGGCATGGCCAATTTCCACCGCGCTTAGCCCCACGCCACCCGCTGCCCCCAGAACAAGCAGGGTTTCGCCGGGCTGCACGCGCGCGCGGTGACGCAAGGCCAGATGTGCTGTGCCGTAAGCAACCAGAAACCCGGCAGCCTGCGGCATCGTCAGGCTATCTGGCAGGGCCACACAGCGTGCGGCTGCGCAGCAGACATAGTCAGCCAATCCGCCGCATCCAACAAAGGCTGCAACCCTGTCACCCTGTTGAAAGCCCGAAACACCAGCGCCGATAGCTGCAATCTGCCCAGCCACTTCCATGCCCATGATGAATGGTGGCTCCGGGGTTTCCTGATACTGTCCCTGCACCATAAGAAGATCTGCGAAATTCAGCCCGCAGGCCGCAACCTTGATCAACACCTCTCCGGGCTTGGGTTGGGGGCGGTCTGTTTCTACCAATGACGGGCTCTCGCCAAAGCTGTGAAGCATTACCGCGCGCATAGCATCCCCGATTGACTGCGTTGCAGAAAGCTTGGAGTGTGCCGTGCGCGTGCGCAAGTGTTAACTTGGGCAAGTTATCATGTGCTGCTTGCGAACTGCGTTGCAATTTGCAATTATCCTGCCGGTATGCAGGTCTTTCTTTCGTCTGAGAGGCGAATGCTTCACATCCTGCGTCATCGTGTTGGCACATCTTATCGCGCTTTGACTTTTGCAGCATTTCCAAAGCGCCAAGATTTCCGGCTTGCTTCGGAAGTTAGGGCGCCCCGGTTCCGTTGCAGCGTTTGAAGCGTGGTTTTCGGTATAAGGTTAGCGTTATGGCGCATTCGGTGGATATCCATGTCGGGCAGAAAATCAGGCAGCGCCGATGGTTGCTGGGCATGACCCAGCAGCAGCTCGCAGAGGCTGTGGGCATCAAGTTTCAGCAAATCCAGAAATACGAAACGGGTATGAACCGTGTCTCCGCATCTCGCCTGTGGGATATTTCGCGCGTGTTGGATGTGCAGCCCAATTTCTTCTTCGAGGGGCTTGACGAGTCGTGTGACGTGCAAACCGATGACGCCCAGCTTTTGAAGAAACGCGAAACGCTGGAACTGCTGCGCACCTATTACCAGATCCCGGATGACCAGCGCAAACGCCTGCTGCATCTGGCGCAAGCTTTGGGCCAGACGGGGTAAAGGGCCAATTGGTGGTTGCGTTTTGGCCCGAAGGCTGTAACGCAGGCGCGAAATTTGCTCTTTGTCGGGATCAACAGGATGCAAGATCGCAACCTTGACGCAGATCAGCGCCGCAGCATGCTGGCCTTGATCGAAACCCTTGCCGATATCGCACGCGCACAAACCTTGCCATGGTTTCGCAATGTGGCGCTAAGTGCAGAGAGCAAGCTCTCGGATGGGTTTGATCCGGTCACGCAGGCCGACCGCGCCGCAGAGGCCGCGATCCGCGCGCATTTGCAGAAAATGCGGCCCCAAGATGGTATTTTGGGCGAAGAGTTTGCGCCAAAGCCCAGCCAATCCGGCCTGACATGGATTATCGACCCAGTGGACGGCACGCGCGCCTTTCTGGCCGGAACACCTTGCTGGGGGGTGCTGATTGCGCTGGCCGATGAAGACGGGCCGTTTTTGGGGGTGATTGATCAGCCCTATATCGCAGAGCGCTTTATCGGCGGGCTGGGAGAGGCCCGTATGAGCGGGCCGCAAGGCCCCAAGGCATTGGCAACGCGCGTGACCACGGTGCTGGATGAGGCGCTGCTTTTCACCACTTTCCCCGAAATCGGAACCAAGGCAGAGCGCGCAGCATTTGATCGCGTGGCGGCAGATGTGAAGCTGACGCGCTACGGGATGGATTGCTATGCCTATGCGCTGCTTGCAGCAGGCCATATTGATCTGGTGATAGAGGCCGGGCTTAACCCCTATGACATCGCGGCCCCTGCGGCTGTCATCACGGCTGCCGGGGGATGCGTGACAAATTGGCAGGGCGGCCCGATAGATGCCAGCGGGCAGGTATTGGCCGCTGCCAACCCCGCTTTGCATGCGCTGGCGCTGGCGCGGTTGCAGGGCTAAAGCGCGCAGATTTCTTCAATGGATTGCGTAATTAGCGCCAGACATTCTGGTGTTGAAAACCTGTGATCTGCGCCCTTGACCAAGGTCAGGCGCAGATCGGGGCAGGTGGCATGTTCCATCAGGCGCAAGGGCACAGATGTGGCCACGGCCGTATCCGCAGTGCCTTGCACCAGCCGCACCGGAAATGGCAGCGGCAAAGGGCTGCGCAAGACAAGCTGATTGCGCCCATCCTCGAACAGGCGCCGCGTCAAAGGGTAGGGCGGGCTGTCATAGTCATGTTCCAGCAGGGTTTTGCCCGCGCTCTCTATTTCCGCCTGTTGCGCGGGCGTCAGCGCGGGCCACATGCTGTCTTCGGTGAAATCGGGCGCGGCGGCCACGCCCACCAGCCCGGCAATGCGCGCGGGCATCCGCCGTGCCAGCAACAGTGCAATCCATCCCCCCATGGAAGACCCGACAAGAATTTGCGGCCCCTCTGTCAGGGCGCTGACAGCGGCAAAGGCATCTTCGGCCCAATCCCCGATACAGCCCTCTTCAAACATGCCAGAACTTTGGCCATGGCCCGAATAATCAAAGCGCAGAAAGGCCCGGCCCTGTGCGCGCGCCCAGTCTTCCAGATAGACGGCCTTTGTGCCCGACATATCCGACATGAACCCCCCCAGAAACACCACGCCCGGCGCGCGCCCTTCGGTTTTGTGATAGGCCAGATTGCGGCCCTGTGCGGTTTTCAGATCCGATGCCATGCCATGCCCTCTGTCGTGCCCCTGCTACACCCCTGCTATAGCGCGCAGCAAGGCGCAGGCCAAGCGCGTGTCATGGCTTGACTTTCTGCGCCATGCTCGCCAAACCCTGCGCAACATATCACCCGCAACCGGGCGTTCCGTGGGCGCCAAAACGACGAGGAGCACGGCCAATGGCCCAGATTTCCCTGACATTTCCCGATGGCAATATCCGCAGCTATGATGCGGGCGTAACGCCTGCCGATGTGGCGGCCAGCATCTCGCCGTCCCTGGCAAAAAAAGCGATTTCGGCCACAGTGAATGGCGCGCATTTCGATTTGCAATGGCCCATCACCCAAGATGCCGCAATTGCCATTCATACCATGCAAGATGATGCGCAGGCTTTGGAACTGATCCGCCACGATATGGCCCATATCATGGCGCGTGCAGTGCAAGATATCTGGCCCGATGTGAAAGTGACAATCGGGCCTGTGCGCGACAAGGGCTGGTTTTATGATTTCGACCGCGCAGAGCCATTTGTGCCCGATGATCTGGCCCGCATAGAGGCGCGGATGCGCGAGATCATCAATGCGCGCGATCCTGTGCGCACAGAGGTTTGGGATCGTGCGCGTGCCATCGCGCATTACACAGAGGCCAATGAGCCCTTCAAGGTAGAGCTGATCAACCGCATCCCGGAGGGCGAACCGCTGCGCATGTATTGGCATGGCCCGTGGCAAGACCTGTGCCGCGGCCCGCATTTGCAAAACACCGCGCAACTGCCTGCCGATGCGTTCAAGCTGATGAACATTGCAGGCGCTTATTGGCTGGGCGATAACACCCGGCCCATGTTGCAGCGCATATATGGCGTGGCCTTCAAGAACCGCAATGATCTGAAAACCCATCTGACCATGCTGGAAGAGGCCGCAAAACGCGACCACCGCAAGCTGGGCCGCGAAATGAACCTGTTTCACATGCAGGAAGAAGCGCCGGGGCAAGTGTTCTGGCACCCAAATGGCTGGTCAATCTATACAAATCTGCAAGATTACATGCGCCGCCAGCAACGCCGGGGCGGCTATGTGGAAGTGAACACCCCGCAAGTGGTGGATCGCAAGCTGTGGGAAGCCTCGGGGCATTGGGAAAAATACCAGGAAAATATGTTCATCGTCGAAGTGGATGAAGAGCATGCCCGCGAAAAAGCCATCAATGCGCTTAAACCCATGAACTGCCCCTGCCATGTGCAGATTTTCAATGTGGGCCTGAAATCCTACCGCGACCTGCCTTTGCGCATGGCGGAATTCGGATCATGCAACCGCTATGAACCTTCGGGCGCGCTGCATGGGATCATGCGCGTTCGGGGGTTTACGCAAGATGATGCGCATATCTTCTGCCGCGAAGACCAGATTGAAAGCGAGACCCGCAAATTCATTGATTTCCTGAGCGCAATTTACCGGGATCTGGGGTTTGAGGCGTTTCGCATCAAATTTTCAGACAGGCCAGAAACGCGCGCAGGGGCGGATGATGTCTGGGATCGGGCCGAAGGCGCGCTGCGCGCGGCCACAGAGGCGGCAGGCTATGCCTATGAGGAAAACCCCGGCGAAGGGGCGTTTTACGGGCCGAAACTGGAATTCGTGCTGACAGATGCCATCGGCCGCGATTGGCAATGTGGTACGTTGCAGGTGGATTTTGTGCTGCCAGAGCGGCTGGATGCCAATTATGTGGGGCAAGACGGGGCCAAGCACCGCCCCGTCATGCTGCACCGCGCCGTATTGGGCAGTTTTGAGCGTTTCATTGGTATCCTGATCGAAAACTTCTCTGGCAAGCTGCCGCTATGGCTGGCCCCTCGTCAGGTGGTGGTGGCCTCTATCATCTCTGATGGGGATGAATATTGCCGCGAGGTGGTAGCGGCGCTGCAAGCAGCTGGGCTGCGGGCAGAGCTGGATTTGCGCAATGAGAAGATCAATTACAAAGTGCGCGAGCATTCGGTAGGCAAAGTGCCGGTCATCCTTGCCGTGGGCGCGCGCGAGGTGGAAGATCGCACTGTTTCCGTGCGCCGTCTGGGCGAAACCCGTACAGAAACCGTGGCACTGGAGGCGTTGGTCGAAAGTCTGCGGCGGGAAGCAACGCCCCCCGATCTGCGCTGATAGCCTCTGCAAGACAGCAAAAAGCCCCGGCACATCTGCCGGGGCTTTTTGTTTCAGGCGCTGGCGCGCGACTGGCGCTTGCGTTCATGCGGGTCAAGAAAGCGCTTGCGCAGGCGAATTGCGTTCGGGGTGACTTCTACCAATTCATCGTCATCAATATAGGCAATCGCCTGTTCCAGTGACATAATGACAGGCGGTGTCAGCTTTACAGCGTCATCCGTGCCAGAGGCGCGCACGTTTGTAAGCTTCTTGCCTTTCAGCGGGTTCACTTCCAGATCATTGTCGCGGCTATGCTCGCCAATGATCATGCCCTGATACACAGGGTCTTGCGGGTTGATGAACATGCGCCCGCGCTCTTCCAGATTCCACAGCGCATAGGCTACGGCAGTGCCATCTTCCATGGAAATCAGCACACCTTCGCGCCGCCCTGCAATCGGGCCTTTATAGGGTGCCCATTCATGGAACACGCGGTTCAGAACACCTGTGCCGCGCGTATCTGTCAGAAACTCGCCATGATAGCCGATCAGACCACGCGAGGGCACATGCGCGATGATGCGCGTCTTGCCTGTTCCTGCGGGTTTCATCTCGGCCAGATCGCCTTTGCGGGGGCCAGTGATTTTCTCGATCACGCTGCCGGTATATTCGTCATCCACATCAATGGTGACTTCTTCAATCGGCTCCAGCCGCTGACCGCCTTCATCACGCATCAGAACGCGGGGGCGCGAGATGGACAATTCAAACCCTTCGCGGCGCATATTCTCGATCAGCACGCCCATTTGCAATTCGCCACGGCCCGCAACCTCGAACGCTTCGCCGCCCGGAGTGTCGCTGATCTTGATTGCAACATTGACTTCCGCCTCGCGCATCAGGCGTTCGCGGATCACGCGGCTTTGCACCTTGGAACCATCACGCCCGGCCAGAGGCGAATCATTTATCCCGAAGGTGACAGAGATGGTGGGCGGATCAATCGGCTGTGCGGGCAGGGCGGTGTCCACCTCCAGCGCACAAAGCGTGTCGGCCACTGTGGCCTTGGACATGCCCGCCAGCGTAACGATATCACCCGCTTCCGCCGCATCGATAGGCTGCTGGCCAAGGCCGCGAAAGGCCAGAACCTTGGTGACGCGGAATTGCTCCAGCTTGTCGCCATTGCGCGACAGTGCCTTGATGGTTTCACCCGCTTTCAACGTGCCGGATTCTACCCGCCCTGTCAGAATTCGGCCCAGATAAGGGTCTGCCGAAAGGGTGGTTGCCAGCATGCGAAACGGCTCTGCGCGCCGCGCGACCTGCGCGGGCAGGGGCACATGCGCCACAACCAGATCAAACAGTGCCGACATGTCTTTGCGCGGCCCGTCCAGCTCTTTATCGGCCCAGCCATTGATCCCGCTGGCATAAAGAACAGGGAAATCAAGCTGTTCGTCATTTGCGCCCAGATTGGCGAACAGATCAAACACCTCATTGAGCGCGCGGTCTGGCTCTGCTGCGGGCTTGTCCACCTTGTTCAGCAACACAATTGGCCGCAGGCCCAGTGCAAGCGCCTTGGAGGTGACGAATTTGGTTTGTGGCATAGGGCCTTCGGCTGCATCCACCAGCAGCACAACCCCGTCAACCATGCTCAGGATACGTTCCACCTCGCCGCCGAAATCGGCATGGCCCGGTGTGTCCACGATGTTGATACGGGCATCTTTCCACTCTACCGAAGTGGCTTTGGCCAGAATCGTGATCCCGCGCTCGCGCTCAAGATCATTGCTGTCCATCATCCGCTCGGCTGTTGCCTGATTTTCGCGAAACGCGCCGGATTGTTTAAGAAGTTCGTCAACCAGCGTAGTTTTGCCGTGGTCAACATGGGCGATAATCGCGATATTGCGAAGTGTCATAGCTCTGGCCTTTTGATGCTGCGCCGCCGCATTAGCCGATTGTGGCGCGTCTGGCTACCCCTGAAACGGGGTTCATGTTCCGATGTAGCGATCCCGGCGGTGATTGATGCCGATAATCGCATTCAGCACCGCAGCCCCCAAAAGCGACCAAAGCACCAGCTTTGCCGGCAATACGAGTAGCGCTGTGGCAAATAACACCAGATCAAAGCCCAGTTGCACCCAGCCTGCGCGCCAGCCCAGCCGCTCTTGCAGATCATAGGCAATGATCCCCACCCCGCCCAAGCTGGCGCGGTGCCGAAAGATGGCCAAAAGCCCTGCGCCAGATACCAGCCCGAACAACACTGCCGCAACGGCCGGATGCGCGGGGCTGATAGTGACCAGATCGCCCAAGACCAGTGATACCGCCGAAATCATCGCCACAGAGAGAAAGGTCTTTACCGTAAAAGCAGGCCCCAGCCGCACCCATGCCAGCGCATAGAAGGGCAGATTTATGATGAAAAACACCACGCCAAAACTGTAGCCAGTGACATAAGAGATCAGCACCGCCGCCCCGGCTGTCTGGCCTGTGACCAGCCCCGCCCCTGTCAGGATAAGCACCCCAAAGGCGCACATGATCGTGCCAAAGGCCAAGCCCTGCGCATCGTCCAGCAAGGTGTGAGGTATCGGCGCTGCCATATCAGTGGCCTACAGATGTGCTGAAAAGGTTGATGACCAGAATTCCGGCAATGATCAGCCCCAAGCCCAGCATTGCGGGGGCGTCCAACCTTTGCCCAAAGACCACCCAGCCAATGCCTGCAATCAGACAAACCCCCAGCCCCGACCAGATGGCATAGGCCACTCCCACGGGAATTACCCGCAACACCAGCGCCAAAAGCCAGAAAGAAAATGCATAGGCCAGCACAACCACAATGGCAGGGCCTGCGCGGGTCATGCCATCGCTGGCCTTCAGCGCCGTTGTGCCAATCGTCTCGAACAGGATTGCAACACCAAGATATAGCCAGTGCATAGGCACCTCTTTCAGATTGGCTGGCCTGCGGCCATAGCGGCCACGGCGCGTTCCACTTCGCGCAAGCGTTCGGCATTGGGGGGATGCGTGCCCAGAAACTGATTGCCGGGATCGGGGATGCGCCGGAAAATGGCAGCCCCGCGCAGCGGATCATACCCCGCTCTTGCTGTAATCACTGCGCCAATGCGATCGGCCTCCAGTTCGAACGCTTTGGAATAGCGCCGCGCGCCAACGGTTGCACTGGCATTGACCAATTGTTGCGCGGTGGATTGATCCACGCCCGACACAGCCGCAACCAACCCGCCCAGTAGGGCGCCCGTCATGGCATCGCGCTGGATGCGTGGCAGGTGGTCGGCAATGTGATGCGCCGCTTCATGGCCAAATATGAGGGCGATTTCATCATGGCTGCGCAAATCGCGCAGCAGTGCTTCGGTAAAGGTGATGATGGGGCGCCCGTTTTCGCCGCGCGAGTGAAAGGCATTCGGCGGCTGGCCGGGGCGTTCATCCAGAATGACGGTGAAATTGCAGTCCAGATGTGGGCTACGTTCGCGGCAGACCTGTGTTGCGACAGGGCGCATCCGCGCAACCACTGCATTGAAATCGGCACGCGTTGACACGGTGCTTGCAGGTTGCTGCGGGGGCGCGGGCAGTTGGGCCATCGGCTCCAACGTGCAGCCGGCAAGCGCCACGGTTGCGATGAAAGCTGCAAATGCACCACGAATAAGACGCACCATAATCCCGATATTCCTTCAAAACGCCAGAATGCTGCGCACTGCACAGAGCGCCGCGCATCAGTAGATAACGCAGATCGCCTGTCCCCCCACTCACACATCAGAGAGCGGGGGGAGAGCGCTTAGCGGGTTGTCTCTGTCAATCTACGGCTGACATATTCGGAAACGGTTTGCAGCATTGGCTGCATATGCCGCTCTTCATCCTTGAAAAAATGATCTGCGCCGTCAATTTCGGTATGTGTTATGGTAATGCCGCGTTGTTCTTGCAGCTTGCCCACAAGTGATTTCGTATCGCGCGGAGGCGCGACACGATCTGCCGTGCCGTTGATGATCAGGCCAGACGCAGGGCAGGGCGCAAGAAAGCTGAAATCATACAGATTGGCCGGGGGCGCAACCGAGACGAAGCCTGTGATATCGGGGCGGCGCATCAGAAGTTGCATGCCAATCCATGCCCCAAAGCTGAACCCCGCCACCCAGCAATGGCGCGCATTCTGGGTTTGGGCCTGCACGTAATCCAGCGCTGCCGCCGCATCCGACAATTCGCCGATGCCTTGGTCATATTCCCCCTGACTGCGCCCCACGCCGCGGAAATTGAACCGCAGCACGGAAAACCCCATTTTGTGAAAGGTGTAGTGCAGGTTATACACAACCTTATTATTCATCGTGCCGCCAAATTGGGGGTGCGGATGCAGCACAATTGCTATAGGCGCGTCGGCTTTGGGTTGCGGGTGATAGCGGCCTTCAAGGCGGCCTTCGGGGCCGGGGAAGATAATCTCGGGCATTCGGGGCCTTATCTTGTGCTACAGGTGTCCGTCATCGCGCGCGTTTCTGTCTTTTGGGGTATCGGCAATTCTTGACTCTTTACTTCGGGCATTTTAGAAATGTTCTAAATTGCGTAACTGGCCGACAGATCACAAGGCGCTTGGTGCCTAGCGGATTTAGGCGCGTGTGGCGCGCGCGTCAACCTTTATTGGCGTGGCGGGCGCATCAAGGCGCGTGTGAAACAGGGGAAAAGAATGAAACTTTCCACGAAAGGGCGCTATGCGATGATCGCGCTGGTGGATCTGGCGCAGGCACGGGGGGACGCGTTGGTCTCGCTGAATGAAATTGCGGTGCGCCAGCAGGTATCGCTGGCCTATCTGGAGCAGTTGTTTGTGAAATTGCGCCGCGCGGGGCTTGTGGAATCAGTGCGCGGGCCGGGCGGCGGCTACAAACTGGCCCGCGCGCCGGAAGCCATTCGCGTTTCAGAGATACTAGAGGCGGTGGAGGAAACTGTCAGCGCCATGCACAAAGGGGCGGGGGCATCGGGGGCGCTGTCCGGCTCCAAGGCGCAATCCATGACAAACCGTCTGTGGGAAAGCCTGTCTGCGCATGTCTATGTATTTTTGCACCAAACGCGGCTTTCGGATGTGGCGGGCAATTCGCTGACACCGTGCCCCGCCGTGCCCACCTTGTTCGAGGTGGTGGACGAGTGAGCAGCACACTGACCCAATCTAGCGGGCGACAGACAGGGGGATGTCGGCCATGACATCGCGCATCTATCTGGATTACAACGCCACCGCGCCTTTGCGGCCAGAGGCGCGCGCGGCCATGCTGGGGGCGCTGGATATCCTGGGCAACCCTTCATCCGTGCATGCCGAAGGGCGCAAAGCGCGCGCGGTGGTGGAAAAGGCGCGCGCACAGGTTGCCGCTGCGCTGGGGGCGGATGGGGCCGATATCGTGTTCACCTCTGGCGCGACAGAGGCTGCGGCACTGGCGCTGGCCGGGCGCGGGCTGGCAGGTGCTGCGGTGGAACATGACGCAGTGCGCGCCTGGGCGGATGACAGTCTGGCCGTGGATGCGTTGGGGCGCGTCACCGTGCCAGACCCTGCGCGCGCCACCTTGCAACTGGCCAATTCCGAAACAGGCGTGGTGCAGGAATTGCCGCAAGGGCTGGCTGTCAGCGATCTGACACAGGGGTTTGGCAAGCTGCCTTTTGCCTTCAACTGGCTGGGGGTGGAGATGGGGTTCATCTCTGCCCATAAAATTGGCGGGCCAAAGGGGATTGGCGCGCTGGTCATGCGGCGCGGCACCGATCTGGCCGCGCAAATCCGGGGCGGCGGGCAGGAAATGGGGCGGCGTGCCGGCACAGAGAACATACCCGGCATTGCAGGATTTGGCGCTGCGGCAGAGGCGGCGGCAAAAGATCTTGCAGATGGGGTATGGAATTCTGTAGTTGAAATTAGAAATATTCTAGAACAGGCTCTGGACGCTGCGGCGCCAAAGACTATTTTAGTCGGGAAAGGCGCGCCGCGTTTGCCCAATACCATTTGCCTTGCGACCGCAGGCTGGAAAGGGGAAACGCAGGTCATGCAAATGGATCTGGCGGGCTTTGCAATTTCGGCAGGCTCTGCCTGTTCGTCGGGCAAGATGCGGGCCTCTGCGGTGTTGGGGGCCATGGGATATGATGCGCAACAAGCTTCCGGGGCAATCCGGGTATCGCTTGGGCCGCAAACCCGAAAAGAAGATGTGCTGCGCTTTGCAGATGCGTGGCTGAAGGAATATCGGCGCTTTGCGGCACGCGCCGCATGAACGGAACTCATAGCCCGGCAACGGGCCGAACTGGAGAAGGAAAGCACATGGCGGCATTGGATGAAGTGCAATTGCGCGAGGGCGTTGACCGCGAAACCGTGGAAACCGTGCAATCCATGGCTGGAACCTATAAGCATGGCTGGGAAACAGAGATCGAGATGGAATTCGCCCCCAAGGGGCTGAATGAGGATATTGTGCGCCTGATCTCGGAGAAGAACAAAGAACCCGAATGGCTGCTGGAATGGCGCCTGGATGCCTATCGCCGCTGGTTAAGCATGGAAAGCCCCGATTGGGCCATGCTGAATATTCCTGAAATCGATTATCAGGAACAGTATTACTACGCCAAACCCAAATCCATGGCCGAAAAGCCGAAATCTTTGGATGATGTCGATCCCAAATTGCTGGAAACCTACGCAAAACTGGGGATTCCGCTGAAAGAGCAAATGCTTCTGGCCGGGGTAGAGGGCGCAGACGAGCCGCGCAAGGTGGCTGTGGATGCGGTGTTCGATTCCGTCAGCCTTGGGACGACCTTCCAGAAAGAACTGGCCGCCGCCGGGGTGATTTTCTGTTCTATATCCGAAGCCGTGCAAAAGCACCCGGAACTGGTGAAGAAATATCTCGGCTCTGTCGTGCCGCAGAATGACAATTACTTTGCCGCGCTGAATTCGGCTGTCTTTTCCGATGGAAGCTTTGTGTATATCCCCGCAGGCACACGCTGCCCGATGGAATTGTCCACCTATTTCCGCATCAATGCCGAAAATACCGGCCAGTTTGAGCGTACGCTGATCGTGGCCGAAAAAGGCAGTTATGTCAGCTATCTGGAAGGCTGCACCGCGCCAAAACGCGACACGAACCAGCTGCATGCGGCAGTGGTGGAAATCGTTATTCTGGAAGATGCAGAGGTGAAATATTCCACCGTGCAAAACTGGTTCCCCGGCGATGAAAACGGCAAGGGCGGGATTTACAATTTCGTCACGAAGCGCGCCGATTGCCGAGAGGCCCGCGCCAAGGTGATGTGGACACAGGTGGAAACCGGGTCTGCGATTACATGGAAATACCCTTCCTGCATTCTGCGCGGCGACGAGGCGCAGGGCGAATTCTATTCGATCGCCATTGCGAATAACTGGCAGCAGGCCGATACGGGCACGAAAATGGTGCATCTGGGCAAGAATACCCGCTCGCGGATCGTCTCCAAGGGGATCAGTGCGGGCCATGCGCAAAACACCTATCGCGGGCTTGTATCCATGCACCCCAAGGCCAGCAACAGCCGCAATTACACCCAATGCGACAGCTTGCTGATTGGCGATAAATGCGGCGCGCATACCGTGCCTTATATTGAAGTGCGCAATGCCTCCAGCCGGGTAGAGCATGAAGCGACAACCTCCAAGGTGGATGATGACCAGCTTTTCTATTGCCGCTCGCGCGGGATGGACGAGGAAGAGGCAGTCGCCTTGGTTGTGAACGGGTTTTGCAAGGAAGTGCTGCAAGAGCTGCCAATGGAATTCGCCATGGAAGCGCAGGCGCTGGTTGCGATCTCGCTTGAAGGATCAGTGGGCTAAGGCCCCAAGGGAACACGGCGCAAAGCGCCAGAGCTAAGGAATATAACTATGCTGCAAATCAACAATCTGCACTGTGAACTTGAAGATGATTCCGAGGTTAAGATCCTCAAGGGGCTGTCGCTGACCATCAATGCCGGCGAAGTGCATGCCATCATGGGGCCAAACGGTTCGGGGAAATCGACGCTCTCTTATGTGCTGTCTGGCCGCGATGGCTATACTGTCACCGATGGCAGTGCCACGCTGGAAGGCGCGGATTTGCTGGAGATGGAACCCGAAGAACGCGCGGCGGCGGGCCTGTTTCTGGCCTTCCAATACCCTGTGGAAATTCCCGGTGTGGGCAATATGACCTTTTTGCGCACCGCCGTAAACGCACAGCGCAAGGCGCGCGGCGAAGAAGAACTCTCGGCAGGGGATTTCCTGAAACTGGTGCGCGCCAAGGCAAAAGAGTTGCAGATTGACGCCGATATGCTGAAGCGCCCTGTCAATGTGGGCTTTTCGGGAGGCGAGAAAAAGCGCAACGAAATCCTGCAAATGGCCATGCTGGAACCCAAGATGTGCATCTTGGATGAAACCGATTCCGGGCTTGATGTGGATGCGATGAAGCTTGTTTCTGACGGGGTGAATGCGCTGCGCGATGCAGGCCGCTCTTTCCTTGTGATCACCCATTATCAGCGCTTGCTGAACCATATCAAACCCGATGTGGTGCATATCATGTCAGAGGGGCGGATCATCAAGACAGGTGGGCCGGAACTGGCGCTGGAAGTGGAAGAAAACGGCTATGCCGATCTGTTGGCGGAGGCCGCCGCATGATGCCGCGCGCGAAACTCAAGGCCCAAAAGGTAGAGGCCGCCGGGGCGCTGCTTGCGGGGCGCGAATTGCCCGCCGGTGGCGCGTGGATTACCAAGGCGCGCACGGCTGCGGCTGCGCGCGTGGCCAGCATGGGCTTGCCCAGCAAGCGTGACGAATACTGGCGCTACACAGACCCGCGCCGCCTGACAGCACCTGCGCCAGAGGCCGCGAAACTGCACGTCACAGATGATGAAGCGCCGCTTTTTGACGGGTTCGACCGTCTGAAACTGGTGTTTGTGGATGGTGTGTTTGATGCCCAAGCCTCTGACGCGCTGGCGTTGCCGGGCGTGGAAATTTGCACCTTGGCCGATGCTGCGCGCACGGATTTGCACTGGGCACGCGATCTGTTCGGCGCATTGGAAGCGCGTGGGCAAGCCCCGGTAGAGCGCTCTTTGGCCAGTCTGAACACCGCGCATGCCACCGAAGGGTTGCTTATTCGGATCACGGCCACACCGCCAAAGCCGATTGCGCTGGTCTATCGCCGCGCAAATCTGGCGGGCGATGCGATGGTGCACCATGTCATTCGTGTAGAGGGCGGGGCAGAGGCCACGATTTTGGAAAATGGCCCGATGGCTGCGCGCTTCAATCAGGTGACAGAGGTGGATATTGCCGATGGTGCCACCCTGCACCATATCCGCGCGCAGGGCCGCGACCATGAGCGCGCAGGGATTACGCATCTGTTTGCAAAACTCGGCGCGGGCGCGCAGTTGAAATCTTTCACCTTGTCTGCCAATGGCGCGCTTGTGCGCAACGAGGCCGTGATCTGGCTGGACGGGGCGGAAGGGTCTGCCCATATTGCCGGGGCCACGGTGGGTGATGGCGCGTTTCACCATGATGATACTGTGTTTGTCACCCATGGGGCGCCGCGCTGCGAAAGCCGTCAGGTGTTCAAGAAAGTGCTGCGCCACGGGGCGGTCGGGGTTTTTCAGGGTAAGATTCTGGTAGATCAGATCGCGCAACTGACAGATGGTTATCAGATCAGCCAGTCGCTGTTGCTGGATGAGGACGCGCAATTTCTGGCCAAGCCAGAGCTGGAAATCTATGCCGATGATGTGAAATGTTCGCATGGCTCTACATCGGGCGAGATTGATCATAACCAGCTATTCTACCTGCGCGCGCGCGGTGTGCCCGAAGATCGCGCCAAGATGCTGTTGGTGCTGGCCTTCTTGTCCGAGGCGCTGGAAGAAATCGCTGATCCCGCCTATGCAGATGATCTGCGCGACAGGCTGGAAAGCTGGTTCAAGCGCCGCAGTTGATCGCGCTGACGGCGGTTTTGTATGATTTTGGGGGCCGGGCGCAGGATTGCCCGGCCACTGCCACACCAAGGGCTGTGAACAGATCATGTCATTAGTGCTGAACATCGCGCGCAGCTATCGCGCGCCGGGTAAAGTGGTGTCTGGCCTTGCGCAAGGGGATCTGCGAGAGCCTCAGGTCTTGTTCTTTGGCCTGCTGGCCTGTGGTCTGATCTTTGTGGCGCAATGGCCCGGCCTGTCACGCGCCGCAACGCTTGATCCCTCCATCACCTTCGAGCAACGTATGGGCGGGGCGCTTTTTGGCGTTATGTTCATGCTGCCCTTGCTCCTGTATGGGCTGGCGGGAATGTTGCAACTGGCTTTGCGCGGTATTGCGCGCCCGGTTGCGGGGCTGCATGTGCGCCTGTCGCTGTTTTGGGCGCTGCTGGCGGTTTCGCCTCTAATGCTGTTTCAAGGGGGGCTATCGGCCTTCATGGGTGCAAATGCCGCAGTCTCGGCTTTCGGGTTTGTGGTGGCGGCTGCCTTCCTTTACATATTGGGGGCAGGGTTGCGGGCGATGGTTAAACTTGCCCAACCCAAAACCGACATGCCGGCCCCGCCCGGTCATAGCTGATTTACAAAGGATCGAGAGTATGGATCTCAACCTCGCCACTGTCAGCGCGCTGGTGCGCCTGTCCCTCTCGCGCCCGCGCGAAGCGGCGGCCCGGATTGTGGCGCTGAATGTGCCCGATGATGCCCGTTGGCTGGGGTTTGTCATTGTGGTGGTGTTATCAGTTCTGGTTGGGCAAGTTTCCGTTTTGCTGATGGGCGATGACGGGTTTCAGGGCGGCATGCTGTTCATGGCCATGTTCCAGACAATGTTGTTGCTGGGGATGGTTGTGGCAGTGCAGGGCGTGGGCCGCGCCTTGGGAGGCAGAGGCAGTTTTCCCGATACACTATTGCTGGTGGCGTGGCTTCAATTCGTGATGCTGGTCTTTCAGCTTCTCCAGATTGTAAGCCTGCTTCTGGTTCCGCCCCTTTTCGGAATGATAACAATAATTTCCCTTGTTTTCTTCATGTTCATGCTCACCAATTTCATCATGGCGCTGCATGGGTTTGCATCACCTGTCAAAGTGTTCGTGGGGATCATCTTTTCCTTTTTTGCCATTGCGCTGGTTCTGGCTATTTTGCTGGGAATAATGGGCATTGGCCCCGGAGGGTTGTAAGATGCTGAATATCGAACAGATACGCGCAGATTTTCCCATCCTCTCGCGCGAGGTGAATGGCAAGCCGTTGGTTTATCTGGACAATGGGGCATCGGCACAAAAGCCGCGCGCTGTCATAGAGGCTGTAACCCGCGCCTATGCCGAAGAATATTCGAATGTTCACAGAGGTTTACACTACCTTTCAAACCTTGCGACAGATAAATACGAGGCCGTGCGCGGCAAGGTGCAGCGCTTCCTCAATGCGGCGCATGAAGATGAGATTCTGTTCACCACAGGCACAACCCAAGGCATAAATCTGATCGCCTATGGCTGGGCCATGCCGCGGTTTGAACCGGGGGATGAAATCGTTCTCTCCATCATGGAACATCACGCCAATATCGTGCCTTGGCATTTCCTGCGCGAACGCCAAGGCGCGGTCATCAAATGGGTGGAGTGTGCGCCCGATGGCAGCCTTGATCCGCAAGCAGTGCTGGATGCGATTGGGCCGCGCACGAAACTGGTGGCAGTTACCCATATGTCCAATGTTTTGGGCACGGTGGTGGATGTGGCTGCAATTTGTGCGGCTGCGCGCGAAAAGGGCGTGGCTGTTTTGGTGGATGGTTCTCAGGCCGCGGTGCATATGCCGGTGGATGTGCAGGCGATTGGCTGCGATTTTTATGCCGTTACAGGGCATAAGCTCTATGGCCCGTCTGCCTCTGGTGCGATCTATGTCAACCGCGCCCGTCAGGCTCAGATGCGCCCCTTCCTTGGCGGCGGCGATATGATCCGCGAAGTCACGCGCGATACAGTGATTTACAATGACCCGCCCCACAAGTTCGAGGCCGGAACCCCCGGCATCGTGCAGCAAATCGGGCTTGGCGTTGCGTTGGATTACATGATGGGGCTAGGGATGGAGGCGATTGCCGCCCATGAGGCCGATTTGCGCGATTACGCGCAATCGCGGCTTGCGGGCCTGAACTGGCTGACAGTGCAGGGCACTGCGCCGGGCAAGGGTGCGATTTTTAGCTTTACGCTGGATGGGGCCGCGCATGCGCATGATATCTCTACCGTGCTGGACAAGAAAGGGATCGCAGTGCGCGCGGGCCAGCATTGCGCCGCACCGCTGATGGATCATCTGGGCGTTTCCGCCACCTGTCGCGCGTCTTTCGCGATGTATAACACCCGTGCCGAAGTGGATAAACTGGTAGAGGCGCTGGAACTCTGCCATGATCTTTTTGCCTGAAATGGGTGATTGCAACGCGGCGTCTTGCCGATTATAGACACCCCAACGCACCCGTAGCTCAGCTGGATAGAGCGCTGCCCTCCGAAGGCAGAGGTCAGGGGTTCGAATCCCTTCGGGTGCGCCATTTTCCTGTAATATAAACATATGTTTTGCTGGTTTGGGGCGGTGATGTGCTGCGCCACCTTGCTCCCGGTCGCGTCCTCGCCTAAACCCGTGTGCAAAGCCACAGTTTGACCAGAAGGCAAGCCCATGCGCCTAAGCCGCTATTTCCTGCCCGTCCTGAAAGAAACCCCGTCCGAAGCGCAGATTGTCAGCCACAGGCTGATGTTGCGTGCGGGCATGATAAAACAGGCCAGCGCCGGGATTTATTCCTGGCTGCCGCTGGGTTTCAAAGTGCTGCGCCGGATTGAACAGATTGTCCATGAAGAGCAAATCCGCGCCGGCCATATCCCCATGCTGATGCCAACCTTGCAATCGGCCGATCTGTGGCGCGAATCCGGGCGCTATGATGATTATGGGCAAGAGATGTTGCGGATCAAGGATCGCCATGATCGCGACATGCTCTATGGCCCCACAAATGAAGAGCTGATTACAGATATCTTCCGCGCCCATGTGAACAGCTACAAGGATTTGCCGCTGACGCTGTATCACATCCAATGGAAATTCCGCGACGAAATCCGCCCGCGTTTTGGTGTGATGCGGGGGCGTGAATTCCTGATGAAGGATGGTTACAACTTCGATATCGACAAAGATGCCGCGCTCCATGCCTATAACCGCCATCTGGTCAGCTATCTGCGCAGCTATGAGCGCATGGGGCTGCAAGCTATCCCCATGCGGGCCGATGGGGGGCCGATTGGGGGTGATTATACGCATGAGTTTCTGGTTCTGGCAGAAACGGGCGAGTCGGAAGTGTTTTACGATTCTGAAATCACCGATCTGAAATTCGGGGATCGTGCGGTAGATTACGATTCAGTGCCGGAATGTCAGGCCGTTTTGGAAGAATTCACCTCGCGCTATGCGCGCACGGATGAAACCCATGATGCGGCTGTGTTTGAAGCGCAGGTGCCCGAAGCGCGCCGCCGTTCCGCCCGCGGGATAGAGGTGGGGCAGATTTTCTATTTCGGCACGAAATATTCCGAGGCCATGAATGCAACTGTCGTAACTGACACGGGCGCCCGTGTGCCTGTGCATATGGGCAGCCACGGGATTGGCGTGTCGCGCCTGTTGGGCGCGATTATCGAGGCCAGCCATGACGAACGCGGGATTATCTGGCCCGAAGGTGTCACACCGTTCCATGCCGGGATTGTAAACCTCAAGCAAGGCGACAGCGCGGCAGATGCTGCTTGCGAGGGGCTTTATAAGGCGATGGTCGCAAAGGGGCTGGAGCCGCTTTATGATGATCGCAGTGAACGCGCTGGCGCGAAGTTTGCGACAATGGATCTGATTGGCCTGCCATGGCGGATCACGGTTGGCCCGCGTGGGCTGGAAAAAGGTGTGGTGGAACTGACATCACGCCGCAGTGGCGAGAGCGAAGAAATGTCGCCAGAGGCCGCGATTGACCGCCTGACGCAGATTTATGGATAATCTGCACCACAGAACGGGCCTGCCAGATGCGCTGCGGGTATTGTTAGAACAATATCCGCGCGCCCTGTGGGAAAGCCATAAGAACTTTGATGGCCTGACGCGGTTCTGGCTGGAGCGGCATTTGATGTTTCGCCGTGCCTTGGGGCAATGGCAGCAAGATACACACGCCTATCTTGATAAGCGCCGCGATCCGCGCAAGCATGGGCAGATGACAGCCCGGCTTGGCGGGTTTCTGATCAATGAATTGCATGGCCATCACCATATTGAAGATACCCATTATTTCCCGGTTCTCTCTGGTGCTGAAAAGCGGTTGGCGCGTGGGTTTGATCTGCTGGATGCCGATCACCATGCCCTTGACGCAGAGTTGCACGCGCTGACAGAGGCGACAAATGCCCATCTTCGCAAGCTTTCAAATGGCGGCGATATGCACGCCAGTGCAGGCGATATGCTGAAACGTCTGAACGGGTTCGAGAGGTTTTTGGACAGGCATTTGCAAGATGAGGAAGAGCTTGTGGTTCCTGTCATCCTGCATCACGCGCTGAAATTCTAGAAGCGGCGGGGCCGTGGCATAGCCACGGCCCCATGCTTTCAATTCGCGTTTTCAGGTTGTTGCGCGCGCATCTCGGCTTCAATCTCGCGCCAGCGTGCAACCGCGCGGTTATGATCGGCCAGATTGGTGGTGAACGTATGCCCGCCTGTGCCATCCGCCACAAAGTAAATATACGGCGTGTCATCTGGGTCTAGCGCCGCAAGAATTGCCGCGCGGCCGGGATTGGCAATCGGGGTTGGGGGCAGGCCATCTATGCGGTAAGTGTTCCAGGGTGTAACCGCGTCCAACTCCGAGCGGCGCAAACCGCGCCCCAGCGTGCCTTGGCCCTGCGTGATGCCATAAATCACAGTAGGATCGGTTTGTAGGCGCATGGGAATGCGCAAGCGGTTTACAAACACGGATGCCACTTGCCGCCGTTCATCCGCGACGCCAGTTTCCTTTTCCACGATAGAGGCCATGATCAGCGCCTCTTCCGGGCTGGCATAGGGCAGCCCTTCTGCCCGGTTCTCCCAAGCCGTTGCAAGAATGCGTTCTTGCCGTGCTTCCATTTCGGCCAGAAGTGCTTGCCTGTCGGCCCCGCGCTGCACGGCGTAGCTGTCTGGCGCAAGCCAGCCTTCGCGCGGCACATCCCCCGGTTCCCCGCTCAGAAACTCTGCCAGGCGCAGCCCTTCCCAGATTTGCCAGCTGGTTGCCCCCTCTGCCACGGTAATGCGGTATTGAATATCTGCTTGCGCGGTAAAAGCTGCGTATTCTTCTGGTGCGTCTTCATCCGATGCGAATTGGACAATGACCTCAAAGCGCTGGGTTGCTGGATCAAGCTCTCGCACCAGGGTGTCAATGCGCGTTACACCAATCCGGTATTGGATTTCTGACCCGCAAGTGGATGCCCCGCCACGCGTCAGCAGATCAAGAATAGTATCCATAGAGGCGCCTTCGGGGATCAGGTAAGACCCGAAACGCAACGCGCCCGCCCGTTCGGTATACTGCGCGCCAATGCGAAAAATCTGCTCCGACGAAACCGCGCCCTGTTCGGCCAGCCCGGTTGATACCGCGCGCAAAGACGCACCTTGCGCCACCCTGAAGCAAATCGGCTCTGCCAGCGGCCCTGCGGCATAGAAACTGCGTTTGCCCGATGCGATAACAACGGCAAGTCCGATCAGGCCCACAATCAAAAGGGTCAGCACATTTGCGACAATATGTCGGATCATGCGTCCGTCACTTTCCCCATGATCAGGCTGGCATTCGTTCCGCCAAAGCCAAAACTGTTGGAAAGGGCTATCGAAATCTCTCGCTTGCGGGCGGTATGTGGCGCGAGATCAATCGGGGTTTCAACTGCCGGATTGTCCAGATTCAGCGTCGGCGGTGCGATCTGGTCGCGAATGGCCAGAATGCAGAAAATCGCCTCTACCGCGCCAGCAGCCCCCAGCAAATGCCCAATGGCCGATTTGGTGGAAGACATGGTTGCATGGCCTGCCGCATTGCCAAGCAGGCGCTCCACGGCAGCCAATTCGATCACATCTGCCATGGTGGATGTCCCATGTGCATTGATGTAATCAATCTGGGATGGGGCAATGCCTGCCCGCGCAACTGCCGCTTTCATGGATCGCAGCGCGCCATCGCCATCTTCCGAGGGGGCCGTAATGTGATAAGCATCCCCCGACATGCCGTAGCCCAAAATCTCTGCGTATATTTTTGCCCCGCGGGCTTTGGCGTGCTCATATTCTTCCAGCACCACCACGCCTGCACCTTCGCCCATGACAAAGCCGTCACGATCGGCATCATAAGGGCGCGAGGCGGCTGCGGGATTGTCCGCGCGCTTGGTGGAAAGGGCCTTGCAGGCATTGAAACCCGCGATCCCGATTTCGCAAATCGGGCTTTCGGCCCCGCCTGCGATCATGACATCTGCATCGCCCCACTGAATCAGGCGCGCGGCATCGCCAATGGCATGTGCACCTGTGGAACAGGCGGTGACAACTGCATGGTTGGGGCCTTTGAACCCGTAACGGATGCTGACCTGCCCCGATACCAGATTGATCAGCGCAGAGGGTATGAAAAATGGCGACACGCGGCGTGGGCCGCGTTCTTTCAGCAGTATCGATGTATCGGCAATCGCAGACAAACCACCAATGCCAGAGCCGATCATCACGCCTGTTCGCTCGCGGCTTTCCTCATCCTGCGGCATCCAGCCGGAATCGCGCACGGCCTGATCCGCGGCCGCGACACCGTATAGGATGAATTCATCCACTTTGCGGGCTTCTTTCGGCTCCATCCAGTCATCTGGGTTGAATGTGCCATCGGTTCCATCCCCGCGCGGAACTTCGCAGGCATAGGTTGTGGCGAAGGCGCTGGCATCAAAGCGCGTAATCGGCCCGGCACCGGATTGCCCCGCCAGCAAGCGCGACCAGCTTTCCTCTACCCCACAAGCCAAGGGTGTGACCAAACCAAGCCCTGTGACCACGACTCTGCGCATTCACCTGTTCTCCTGTCGCCGAAAACCGTTATTTTTCCCTGCAATACCGGGATTTGCCGCGCTATGGAAGGGCAAGCGGCCATAGCCACCCCGTCATAATGCCAAAAAACGCCTACCTTTCGCTTGGCCAATCCACGTTCTGAGGAGATCAAACCTTGCGTGCGGTTTCAATCAATATCTGCGGCGTAAATTTTCAAGATTTCGATGGGCACTATATCCAGCGCGCGTTGATGGGTGGCACGCAACACCACGCGCGGGGCAACGCCTTCGTGATGGGCCTGCAAAAAGCGGCTGGCACATAAACACCACTGATCGCCGGCTTGCAAACCGGGAAAGGCGAATTCCGGGCGCGGTGAGGACAGATCATTGCCCAGATATTTGGAATACGCCAAAAACTCTTTGGTCATAAGCGCGCAGACAGTGTGGCTGCCCTGATCTTCCGGGCAGGTATCGCACAGGCCGTTGCGGAAAAACCCTGTCATCGGATCGCGCGAGCAGGGGACAAGCCTGCCGCCCAGAACATTGACCGATGGTTCCATTCTGATGCTCATTTTCTGCCCCTTGTGTGATTATGGAAAAGACCTAATCCTGTGCGGCGGTGAATTCCAGTGCGCCGCATCAGCGAAACCGATCCACCAGTTTTTGCAGGGCAGAGCGGGTATCTTCTGGCGCGCCGGCCGGTGTTGCGGCGGGCGTTCTGGATGGGGCAGGGGGCGGCGAAGGGGGCGCGGATTTTGCCACAGCCCCCATGCGCAGCGCTACCTTATTGCTGAATTTCGCAGTATCGCCCTGTGCCAATGCCTCTGCGCCATCGGCAATGCCGCGCATCATGTCGTCCAGCCAGTCTTGATCTGCCTTGGCAAAATCCGACAACACATAGGGCGATACGCGATCCTTGTGGCCCGGATGGCCAATGCCCAGCCGCACGCGCGCATAATCCGGCCCGATATGGCCGTGGATGGAACGCAAGCCATTATGCCCCGCATGCCCGCCCCCCTGCTTGCAGCGCAGTTTTCCGGGGGCAAGATCCAGCTCATCATGAAAAACCACCAGATCGGCTGGCTCCAGCTTGAAAAAGCGCAGGGCTTCTACCACCGACTGCCCGGAAAGGTTCATGAAGGTTTGCGGCTTTATCAGAACCACCTTTTCTGCGCCCAGCCGCCCTTCGGCAATCTCTGCCTGAAACTTTGTGCGCCAAGGGGCAAACCCATGCGCCGCTGCAATGGCATCCAGCGCCATAAAGCCGATATTGTGCCGGTTTGCGGCATATTTCGTGCCCGGATTGCCCAAGCCCACAAAAATCTTCATCCCGCCCTCATCTGTCGTCTTGGCGCATACCATAGCCAAGCCCGCCCTTGGGGGAAAGCGGTTGCTTGCGCCTATGGCGCAGCGCGTTAGACTATCAGTAACCATAATGCAGGAGGCAGGATGTATCTGACAATCAACCGTTTCAAAGTGCGGCCCGGACAGGAAAGCGCCTTTGAAGAGATATGGACAGGGCGCGAGAGCAAATTGCCAGAATTGGACGGGTTTGTGGAATTCCACCTGTTTCGCGGGGCCAGCACGGCAGAGGCCACGGTTTACCTGTCCCATACCCTGTGGCGCGACAAGGCCGCGTTTGACGGTTGGGCGAAGTCGCAAAATTTCCGAGGGTCGCACAAAGGCGTGCGTGACCATGGCGCGATCTATCTTGGCCCGCCAGAATTGGAAATCTACGACTCGGTGCAGTGCATTCGCGGAAAATCAGCCGAGGGCGCATGAAAAAGGGGCATGCGTTTGTGCATGCCCCTTCCTTAATGCTATGTCAGGCGCAGATTATTCTGCGTCTTCTTCGTCATCGGCAGCCGCCAAAGCACGCGGTGCGGCGATATTCGCAATCACGAAATCACGGTCGATTGTGGCCTTCGTGCCTTCGGGCAGGGTGATGGCCGAAATGGTGATCGTGTCACCAATCTTGCGGCCTTCCAGATCCACCACCAGCTTTTCAGGGATATCACCTGCCAGCACGTTCAGTTCTACTTCGGGGCGAACAACTGTCAATGTGCCGCCGCGCTTCAGGCCAACGCATTTTTCTGCATTGATGAAGTCAACCGGAATGAACAGGTTGATCCGTGTTGTCCGACGCAGGCGCATCAGGTCAACATGCGTGGGCAGGCCCTTGACAACATCACGCTGCACACCGCGGCAGATAACGCGGACATCTTCCTGACCTTCAATCTTCAGATTGAGAAGCTTGGACAGAAAGCGCCCTGCTTTCAACTGCGCCAGCAGGTAGTTATATTTGAAGTTGATCGGCAAAGGCTCTGCGCCGCCACCATAAACAATACCGGGTACGAGTTGCTCACGACGAGCTTGACGAGCGGCCCCCTTGCCTGTCCCCGTCCGTACCTCGGCTACAAGATCCGGGATCTCACCAGCCATTTGGACATTCCTTTTACAAGATGAACGGCCCGCCTCCAAGGGTGCGGGCCGCAAGTAGGGGGGCTATAGGCGAGATTTGCCGCTTTGAAAAGGCCAAAAGCATGGGTTTTGATGGTAAACTGCCGTGTTTCATGCCCGCATCAGGGCGCGCACATAATGGGCGATTTCGCGTTCCTCATCTGCGGGGATAATCCATATCTGCACGGCGCTGTCTGTCTGGTGCAGCCGGGGCGCGTTTTGCGCATTCGCCTGCGGATCAAGCGCCAGCCCAAGCCAACCCAGATGGCCCAGAATGCCAGCCCGGATATTGGCCGCATTCTCGCCGATCCCACCTGTAAAGACTATGGCATCCAGCCCGCCCATGGCGGCCACCATGCTGCCCGCATGCCGCGCAGCCCAATAGCAAAAATGCGCCATGGCAAAGGCACTGTCATTGCTGCCATCTTCGCCCAAGGGGCGCATATCGGCGCTATGGCCCGACAGGCCCAACAGCCCGGAGCGGTGATTGAGCAGGGTATGCGTGGCCTCCAGCCCCTCTTCGGCGGCCAGCCGCAAGACCAGATTGGCATCAATGCTGCCCGCGCGCGTGCCCATTGTCAGCCCTTCCAGCGGGGAATAGCCCATCGTCGTGGCCACAGATTGCCCCTGCCGGATGGCGCAAAGCGAGGCCCCGTTGCCCAGATGGCAGGCCAGCACGCGCGCAGGGACAGGCTGGCCGGTAAGCGGCGTGTAATTGCGCATCAAAGACGCATAGCTCAGCCCGTGAAAGCCATAACGGCGCAAGCCACGCGCGGCATAATCCGGTGGCAAGGCGTAGTGCGTTGCAACTGCCGGGTTGGTGGCGTGAAAGCCCGTATCAAAGCAGGCGAATTGCGGCAGAGTTGGCGCAATCTGGGCAACAGCATCAATCGCGGCCAGATTATGCGGGTTATGCAACGGGGCCAGCGGAATACAGGCGGCAATTTCTGCACGCAGCGCGGGTGTAATGGCTTGGGGCCTGGTCAGATCAGGGCCACCATGCACAACCCGATGACCAACCGCGGCCAGTTTGCCAAAATCCACACCCTGCGCGGCCAGCGCCGTGAATATGTGACGCAGCGCGGTTGCATGATCCGGCAAATCCACGGATTGCCGCATGTCACCAAGGCGAAGCGTCCCCGCCCCCCCGATCCTGTCGGCCATGCCTGTCAGAAAGACGCTAAGATCGAGGGCAAACACCGTCAGTTTGATAGACGATGACCCCGCATTCAACACCAGCACCGCGTTTTCCATGATGGCTTTCAAAACAGGCTGCGCAACAGGCCAAAACCTGCCAGCAAGATCAGAAGAATAAGGGTGAATTTCTTGAAATCCTGCGGGTTGGAGAACGCAAATCGCCGCCCGCCAATCCATAGGCCCAGCGCCATCAGGGGCAGCATGGCCCCCAGCATGACAAAACTTTGCACTGTCAAAAGCCCCGTCAGATAGAGCGAGGGCAGCGCGATCAGGCATAACAGCGTCAGATACGCGATAAGCGTGGCACGGAATACGCGCGCCGCAACTGGCTGTGCGGCCATGTAAACCGCAATCGGCAAGCCACCCGCCGCCGCACCATTGGCAAGGCCCGATGTCATGCCCGCAATCAGATTGCCCAAGATGCCCATCTCGCGCCCGAACTGGAACCCGCGTGCCATGGCCAGGCAGATCACCAGCACCATGGCCGAAATCGCCATGCGCGCCACATCTTCGCCCATGCGCGCGATCAGCGCAAAGCTGAACGGCATGACCACTGCCGCACCCACCAGCATGGCCCAGATACGCCGCCAATCCGCTTGCGCGCGCAACCCGCGCGCTTGCCCCACGCTCAGCGCGATTTCACATAAAACCAGCGTCGAGACAAAGGGCACAGGGTCTGTCACCAGCGCCGCAGAGGTGATCACCAGCGCCGAAAAGCCAAACCCCGAATAGCCCCGCACCCATGCAGCACCCAAGATGCAGATGGCGAGATACGCCATCTGCCATGCTTCCAGCCCCAGAGAAGAGAGGCCCATACCCTGTCAGACAGTCTGGGGGCGCATATCCGCCCGGCTGATCCCGGCCACCGATACGGGCTTTTTCATCGCATCGCGGCGGAAGGGATCGCCCAGTTCCTGATTGATCATCGCTTCAATCAGGGTGGTTTTGCCATGCTTCATCTGGTCTTCGATAGCTTTGTGCAAGGCGGCTGTCAGTTCTTCCATGGTGCGCGCTTGCACGCCTTGCAAGCCGCAAGCCTGCGCTATGCCCGCATAGCTGACCTGCTCATCCAGTTCGGTGCCAACAAAGTTATCTTCAAACCACAGGGTCGAATTGCGCTTTTCCGCACCCCATTGGTAATTGCGGAACACGATCATGGTAATGGCAGGCCATTCGGGGCGGCCAATCGCTGTCAGTTCTGTAACCGCAATCCCGAATGCACCGTCACCGGCAAAGCCCACCACCGGCACATCGGGGCAGCCGATTTTGGCCCCCACGATAGACGGCAAGCCATAACCGCAAGGGCCAAACAGGCCCGGCGCAAGATATTTGCGGCCTTCGTCAAAGCTGGGATAGGCATTGCCAATCGCACAGTTATTGCCGATGTCGGAAGAGATGATGGCCTCTTTGGGCAGAGCGGATTGAATGGCACGCCACGCCATGCGCGGGCTCATCCAGTCGGGCTTTGCCGCGCGCGCGCGCTCATTCCAGTTTGTGCCCGGATCATCCTCTTCATGATCCATAGAGGAGAGTTGCTGCGCCCATGTGGATTTGCGTTTGGCAATCTCTGCGCGCCGCTCTGCGCGGCCCGCATCGCCCGCCGTATCAGACAGGCGCGCCAAAATCCCTTCGGCGGTTTTCTTGGCATCGCCCACAATCCCAACGCTGACCTTCTTTGTCAGGCCAATACGGTCGGGGTTGATATCTACCTGAATGATCTGGGCATCTTTGGGCCAGTAATCTATCCCATAGCCGGGCAGGGTGCTGAATGGGTTCAACCGTGTGCCAAGGCACAGCACAACATCTGCCTGCGCGATCAATTCCATTGCAGCCTTTGAACCGTTATACCCCAAAGGCCCGGCAAAAAGCGGGTGCGCACCGGGAAAGGCGTCATTATGCTGATAGCCCACGCAAACAGGCGCATCCAGCCGTTCCGCCAGCACCTTCGAGGCTTCGATCGCGCCGCCAATTACCACGCCTGCGCCGTTCAGGATCACCGGAAAACGGGCCTCTGACAGCAGTTTGGCCGCGCGTTCCATCGCCTCTTCCCCTCCGGCGGGGCGCTCGAATGTCAGGATTTCGGGCAGTTCAATATCAATCACCTGTGTCCAGAAATCGCGCGGCATGTTGATTTGTGCAGGCGCGGAATGGCGTTTGGCCTGTAGGATCACCCGGTTCAGCACTTCTGCCACGCGCGACGGGTCGCGCACCTCTTCCTGATAGGCAACCATATCTTCGAACAGCTTCATCTGTTCAACTTCCTGAAACCCGCCTTGCCCGATTGTCTTGTTCGCGGCCTGCGGTGTGACCAGCAGCAAGGGCGTATGGTTCCAATAGGCTGTTTTTACGGCGGTCACGAAATTTGTGATACCGGGGCCGTTTTGGGCAATCATCATGCTCATTTTGCCCGTGGCGCGGGTGTAGCCATCGGCCATGAACCCGCCAGAGCCTTCATGCGCGCAGTCCCAAAATGTGATCCCTGCCTTGTCGAACAGGTCTGATATCGGCATCATCGCAGAGCCGATAATCCCAAAGGCATGTTCAATGCCATGAAGTTGCAGGGTTTTGATAAAGGCTTCTTCGGTGGTCATGCGCATGGCTATATTCCTTGCTGACAGGTATGTAATCGCGCGGCTGGCGCGTCTTGCCCGCCCAAGAAACACTATTGCGCGGCCAGATATTAGGGCCAGATGTTATCTGGCTATATAGCCAGAATCAGCACACTACCCCAGCCCCCTCAGCGTGCGGGCGATTTTGGCAATCCCTTCGGGAATGCGCTCTGCCGGGATGGAACTATAGGCGATGCGGTAAAAGCAATCAGGCGCATCAGGCTGCCCGAAAAAGGGCAGGCCCGTTTCGATCAAGACACTCTCGGCCTTCAGCGCTTCTGCAAGGGTGCTGGCAAGGATACCATCGGGGCTGCGCATCCAGAAACTGGAACCCCCGTCTTCCTGCGCGCCTGCGATGATCAAACCTTCTGCCCTGATGGCGGCAAGCATCACCTCGCGCCGCGCCGCGAAACTGCGGGTCAGGCGCTGCAACATGGCATCATAATGGCCAAGTGACAAAAACCGCGCCGCAGCACGCTGCAACAGCCCCGGCGGATGGCGCAAAACCGTGGCCCGCAAGGCGCGTGCCTCTGCGATAAAGCGCTCTGGCCCCACCATAAAGCCCAGCCGCAACCCCGGAAACAGCGATTTCGAGAAGCTGCCAATATGGATCACCCGGCCAGAGGGATCGAGCGATTTCAACGCGGGCAGAGGCGCGCGGCCTTGGGCGATTTCAAATTCGTAATCATCCTCGACAATCAGGAAATCATCCGCCTCTGCTGCCGCAATCAGGGCCTGCCTGTCGGCGATGGGCATGGTGGCGCCAGTTGGGCAATGGTGGCTTGGCGTGCAAAACAGCACATCCAGCCCTTGTGGCAGATCGGCAGGGCGCAGCCCGCTTGGCCCGACAGGAATGGGCAGCAAATGGCAGCGCGTTTGCGTCAAAATCGCGCGCAGGCCGGGATAGCCCGGTTCCTCTATTCCCGCGCAGCGCCGCTGGTTCAGCAACAGTTGCGCCGCCAGCCAAAGCGCGTTTTGCGCGCCAAGCGTCACAAGTATTTCCTCTGGTCGCGCCAGAATCCCCCTGCGTGGCAGCGAATGACGCGCGATATATTCCAGCAAAACAGGATCATCCTGCTCAAACTGGTCATCTGACATGCGCGCAAAATCCTTCATGCCAAGCGATTCCATCATGCAGAGCCGCCAATTGGCATGATCAAACAATGTGGGATCGGTTTGCCCATAGATGAAGGGAAAACGGTAATCGCGCCAGTTCCGCGGTTTGCCACGATTCAGATCGCCCGATGGGGGCCTGTGGCCCAGCATCCGCGCCCAATCCACGCTGGAACTGTCTGGCGCGCGGCTTACCGTTGCAGGGCGCGGCACGCTGGCCGAAATGAAATAGCCAGACCGGCCCTTGGCCGTCAGGAAATCATCGGCCACCAATTCGGCATAGGCCAGTGTTACGGTAATGCGGCTTACTCCCAGATGCGCCGCAAGCTTGCGGCTGGAGGGCATACGCTCTGCCGGGCGCAGCCGGCCCGATATGATGCCCTGTGCCACCATCTGCCGGATACGATGTTGCAAAGAGCCGCCGGCGCGCGGGTCTAGCAGAAAGGATTCAACCGCAATCGACATGCCAGCGCGCGCCCCAGAAACTGATTTGTTCAATCATAGTCCAAATCTGGCCTTAAAGAAAAGAATTTCTGGATATAACCTTGGGACGAAATAAGGCGCATACCATGGGCAATCTCACATAGTCACGGAGCCTGCCATGAATGATCTTTCTTTTCGTAATGACCTGAGCGCCGTGGTCGCGGCTGACAAGGCCCATGTCTGGCATCATCTGACCCAACACAAGGCGTTTGAAACCACCGATCCCCGCGTGATTGTCGAAGGCAAGGGCCTGCGCGTCTGGGATGCAACGGGACGCGAATTCATCGATGCCGTATCTGGCGGGGTCTGGACCGTGAATGTCGGCTATGGGCGCGAGCGGATTGCAAATGCGGTGCGTGACCAGTTGGTGAAGCTGAATTTCTTCGCTGGCGCAATGGGCACTGTGCCGGGCGCGGTTTTCGCGCAAATGCTGATCGGGAAAATGCCCGGTATGTCGCGGGTGTATTATTCCAATTCCGGGTCAGAGGCGAATGAGAAAGCCTATAAGATGGTGCGCCAGATCGCGCAGCGCCAATATGGCGGCAAGAAATGGAAAATCCTGTATCGCGAGCGCGATTATCACGGCACAACCATCGCCACGCTTGCCTCTGGTGGCCAGCCGGAACGCGCGGCGCAATATGGGCCATTCCCGGATGGCTTTATTCAGGTTCCCCATTGTCTGGAATATCGCGCGCAATGGGGTGATGCGGATTATGGCCGCCGCGCCGCCGATGCGATTGAAGAGGTGATCTTGCGCGAAGGCCCCGATACAATCGGCGCGATTGTGCTGGAGCCGATTACCGCCGGTGGCGGCGTGATCGTGCCGCCAGAGGGCTATTGGCCGCGCGTGCAAGAGATTTGCCGCCAATATAACATCTTGCTGCATATTGACGAAGTGGTGTGCGGGCTTGGGCGCACTGGCACATGGTTTGGCTACCAGCATTTTGGCGTTCAGCCCGATATCGTGACCATGGCAAAGGGCGTGGCCTCTGGCTATGCCGCGATTTCCTGCACTGTCACAACCGAGGCCGTGTTCGAGATGTTCAAGGACGATGCGGGAGACGCGCTTGGCTATTTCCGCGATATCTCTACCTTCGGGGGCTGCACGGCCGGGCCAGCTGCGGCGATAGAGAATATGCGCATTATCGAAGAAGAAGGGCTGTTGGAAAACACCCGCGCCATGGGGGAACGGCTGGGGGCCAATCTGGCAGCGCTGAAAGAGAAACACGCCATGATTGGTGATGTGCGCGGCAAGGGGCTGTTCTGGGGGGTGGAACTGGTGCAGGATCGCGCCAGCCGCGACCCCGTGCCAGAGGCAACGGCGCGCGCGGTCGTGGCCGCCACTTTGGCGCGCGGTGTCATGATCGGGGTTACAAACCGCTCGCTTCCGGGGTTCAACAACACATTGTGCCTAAGCCCCGCGCTGGTTGCTACGCCAGAGGATATTGACGCAATCACAGCCGCGATTGATGGCGCGCTGGGAGAGGTTTCGCAGGCGTAAGCCGAAAACACCGGGGGCAGGGCGCTTTGCCCCCGGTGCACGGTTCAGGCCGAAACCGTTAAGGCGCGCGCGATATCTTCGGCAATCATATCGCTGGCTTTCTCGCCAATCATGATGGCAGGCGCATTGGTGTTGCCCGACACGATTTCGGGCATGATGGCGCAATCGGCCACGCTTAGCCCCGATATGCCGCGAACACACAGCCGCGCATCAACCACGGCCAGCTTATCACCCTCTGGCCCCATTTTACAGGTTCCGGTGGGGTGGTAGATGGTTGTCGCACTGTTGCGCACCCATTCCAGAAGGGCTGCATCATCGCTATCGGCCACATGCGCGCCGGGGGCGTATTCGTCGCGTATCTCACCAAGCAGCGGTTCATGCGCCGCAATCTTGCGGGCAATGCGCACCCCTTCGACCATGGTTTTGCAATCTGTGGGCGTGGCCAGATAATTGGGATGGATCAGCGGCGCGCGCGCGGGATCATGGCTTGCAATCTCCAGATGCCCCCGGCTTTCAGGGCGCAACTGGCAGACAGAGGCCGTAAACGCAGAAAACGGATGCACGCCCTCGCTGGGGCTATTGGCTGACCATGGCTGGATATGAAATTGGATATCCGGCGTGGCCAGATCGGGCGAGGTGCGCAAAAACCCTGTGGCCAGAGAGGCCGCCATCGTCATCGGGCCACTACGGCTTGTGGCATATTTCAGCGCAATCTTCAGCTTTTCCAGCGGATTGCGCACCTCGTCATTCAGGGTTGGTTTTTTTGTGCGAAATACAAGCCGGGCTTGCAGATGGTCTTGCAGGTTTCGCCCGACACCGGGCAGATCGATTATTGGTGCAATACCTGCTTTGCGCAACTGATCCGCCGGGCCAATGCCAGACAGCATCAGGATATGCGGAGAGCCGATTGCGCCCGCCGCCAACACCACCCGCGCCCGCGCGCGCACATGCCGCACCGCGCCATCTGGCCCCTTCCACGCCACCCCTACCGCGCGCTTTCCGTCCAGCAAGATTTTTTGCGTATGGGCGCGCGTGATGATGCGCAGATTGGGCCTGTTGCGCACAGGGTTCAGATAGGCCACCGCCGCGCTGCACCGCCGCCCGTTGCGGGTTGTCAGCTGAAAATAGCCAACGCCTTCCTGTGTTGCGCCATTGTAATCCGCGTTGAAAGGGTAGCCCGCCGCTTGTGCCGCCGCCACCCACGCATCACATATGGGCCGCGACAGCCGCGCATCGCTTACAGAAAGCGGCCCCTCGGTTCCGTGAAACTCATCTGCGCCGCGCTCCTGATTCTCGGCGCGGCGAAAATAGGGCAGCACTGCATCCCAGCCCCAGCCGGGATTTCCCATTTGCTGCCAGCGATCATAATCCTCGTGCTGCCCGCGCACATATAAAAGCCCGTTGAGCGATGATGACCCGCCCAGAACCTTGCCGCGGGGCCAAGGAAGGCGGCGGCCATTCAATCCGGGGTCTGCTTCGGTCATGTAGCACCAATCCAGCGATGGATCGCCCATTGTCCGAAAGTATCCAACCGGGATGTGTATCCAGGGGTTCAGGTCACGCCCCCCGGCCTCTAGCAAGATGACGTTCAAATTCGGGTTTGCGCTCAGTCGGTTGGCGATAGCGCATCCCGCCGATCCTGCCCCCACAATGACAATATCCGCCTCATCGTCGAACATCCGCCCCTCCCGCTGATGATATTGGTTTAAAACTTCTTGACTTAAAAGAATATGGATGGTTTTTTGAAACCACAAGTCTCAATAATTGCACTTACTGAAAATCGTCGCTTAGTCTAACTTTGGGAGGAGACCATGACTAAACGTGACCTTTCCGGCATCTCGCGCCGGGATTTCCTGCGTATCACTCAGCGCTTCGGGATGAGTTCGACCATGCTTGCGCTTGGCGGGATGACGGGCGTGATCACGCTGCCCAGCTTGGCGAAGGCGGTGGAATCCAAATATGAAAAGCGCTTCAGCAAAGAAGCGCGCCATACGCTGCGCTATGGTGCGGCAGGCTTTAACGCGCGCAACCTGCTGGTAGAGCGCAATGGCATTCTGGAATTCGTGCGCGATCTGGAAGAACGGACGGATGGCGAAATCCGGGTGGAATTCATTGGTGATAACCAGATCTGCGGGCAGTTGGATTGCGTTTCAAAAACGCAGGAGGGGATTGTCGATATCTACTCGGCATCAACCCAGAATTCCGCTGGCGGCGCGCCTTATATGAATGTGCTGGATTATGCCTATATGTTCCCCAGCCGGGCCGCACAGTATTATTTCTTCTATCATCCCGAAAGCAACCGCGTCTTCCGCGAGCCGCTGGAGCGGATGCATGGCATCAAGTTCCTGTTCACACATTGCGAATTGCGCGGCATCATGCTGGGCAATAGCTGGCGCGACCGCCCGCTTGTCACCAGCGTGACCGATATTGCAGGCACATCCAACCGCGTAACAGGCACGCAATTGGGCCGGATCGCGATGGAATTGATGAACCTCAATCCGCGCCCGATCGCTTGGGAAGAAACGCTGGATGGCTTGCGTCAGGGCCTGATTGATGGTGCAGAGACTTGGGCCTCTGCGGTGGCTTATGCCAATATGGCGCCAGTTGTATCGCAATGTATCGATCTGCGCTTCTTCTGCGGGACAGAGCACACCGCCATGTCTGCCGAGAGCTTTGATAAGCTGGAAGGTAATCTGCAAGATGCGGTGATGGAATCTTCCTATCTGGCGCAGATTGCAGCGCAATATGCCAATGAGGCCGCGCTGATCAACACGGTCGGTTTCTCTGACCCGCAAAAGCCCGGCACAATCTTTGCCGAAAACGGGGTGCGCAATGCCTTCCTGACAGCAGAGGCGCGGCGCGAGGCGGAAGAAATGTGTTCGCCCGAATTCCAGCCCGGCCCATGGGAACAGTGGCGCGAGCGGATCAATGGTTGGTCTGGTGGTCTGGATACCTACCAGCTGATCCATGATGTCGCCCGCGAAATTCCTGCCGATATGCTGGTGGAGAATGTCGAGCCACGCCGCTGGTGGCGCGCCTGATTTCCTGACGAACCCTTGCCCGGCCAGATGGGGCCGGGCAGGGGCTACGTTCTGGCACTCTCTTATTCCCGCGCAGGGTCTGTTTGCCCAAATCGCTGGCAAGCGGCCTGCAAGCCTGTATTTGCAACCAGTCAGAGGCACAGCCAGCATGCAAGAGGTTCTCTCCGGGATCGTGGCGATCTGGGATGCGCTGCAAGGGGGGCAACCCTTTGCGATATCGCGCGCCATCCGCAACCCTGCGTTTTATTGGGTTGTCAGTGGCGCGATTTTGCCGCTTTCGATTGTCATCATGATCGTATTTCGCAAGGTCAGACTGCTGGATCGGTATCTGGAACCGACGGCCATGTTCATGATCTATATGACGATCGCCATGATCATTTTTGTAGAGGTGATCCGCCGCTTCTTTTTCAATGTTCAGGTTGCATGGTCAACAACCTTGCCGCCCTATCTGTTTTTGCTGCTCACATGGATTGGCTGTGCGTATAATGTGAAACTGCGCGCGCATCTGTCCTTTGGCGAAGTGCGGGCAATGATGCGGCCAACCATGCGCCTGTCCATGTCATTTCTGGATGCGTTTTTGTGGTATGTGATGGCGGTTATCGTGGTTGTTGCCACACTGCGCCTGACAGCAAATTCGGCTGCGAATTTCCAGATGCTGCTGGGAACAGATAATGTGATGCGCTGGTGGTTTTATATCTGCGTGCCAATCTCCTGGCTGATCCTTTATGCCCGTGTGCTGGAAAATCTGACGCAAGACGTCCACAAATATCGTGCCGGTCAGGAATTTGGCCTGACCAATGAACTTGCCCGTGAATAGGACAAATCCGCTATGACTGATGGCACCCTGACGCTGATCTATTCCTTGCTTGCCACTGGCCTATTCATGCTGGGTGTGCCGATCTTCTTGGTGATCGGGCTTTGGGTTGTGGGTATGAGCTTTGTTGTGAACCTGACGCTTGACAATATCGGCTATGCGTTTTCGGCCGTATTCACCACATCATTTGCGCTGCTGGCGATGCCGCTTTTCATCCTGACGGGCGATTTGATCAACCGCTCTGGTATAGCGCAGCGCTTGTCGGCCTTTGCCTATGCGTGCCTTGGCTGGCTGCGGGGCGGGCTGGGCATGGCCAGTATTGGCGCTTGCGGGTTGTTTGCTGCGATTTCCGGTTCCAATTCTGCCACCACGGCGACAATCGGGGCCATGATGCACCCGCGCATGGTGAAGAACGGGTTTGACGAACGGTTTGCCGCCGCCACTGCTGCGGCAGGGGGCACGGTGGGCATTATCATTCCACCGTCGATCATTTTCATTGTCTATGGTTTCTTGATGAACCTGTCCATTTCAGAGCTGTTTCTGGCCGGGATCATTCCGGGCCTGCTGATGGTGCTGGGAATGCAGATTACCTGCTGGATTATCTGCCGCCGCAATGGCTGGGGCCATCTGATCCGGTTTGAGATCAACCGGATGATCCGAACCGCCTTTGGTGCATGGCTGGGCTTCTTTGCCATTGGTCTGGTGCTCTGGGGCATTTATACAGGCAAATTCTCTCCTACAGAAGCGGCCGGTGTGACTGTGGGGTTCTGTATCATCGTGGCGCTCATCTCACGCCCGCTATATTTGCTGATCAATCGGGGCAGGGGGGAAAGCGAGGATCTGACACGCACCCCCGGCTGGATAGAAATGGTGCTGGTGGAAGGGTTCCGCCTGCGCGATTTGCCCGGTGTTGTGCTGAATTCGGCACGCATTGCCGGGATGTTGGCGCCATTGATCGGGATTTCGGTGGTCATGCAGCAGATTCTATCGCTGTTGGGCGCAAAAGATGCAATCGAAGCCTTTATGACAGGAATCGGTGGTTATTACGCTGTGCTGCTGATGGCCATGGCCTTTGTCTTTGTGGCCGGGATGGTGCTGGAAAGCCTGCCCAACACGATCATCATGGCCCCAATTCTGGCCCCGATCGCTGCCAGTGTGGGGGTTGATCCCGTGCATTTCGCTGTGATTTTCCTGATTGGCGGGTCTATCGGCTTTATCACGCCGCCTTATGGGTTGAACCTTTATGTTGCAAGTGGTGTTACAGGGGTGCCCTATATGCGATTGCTGTCGTATATAGTGCCATACTTAATCGCCCTGATCGCGGTGTGGATGTTGGTGGCCTTTGTTCCCTGGCTGTCGCTTGTCCTGACCTGATCGCGCTTGGGGCCCAAGCCAGAGCGCAGAGAATGACGCAACCAGTATCGGCCCCAACCGACGAAGAGCGCACAGAGCGCATTCCAACCACTCTCAGGCTGCTGACGTTGCTGGAGGAAGTGGTGCGAAGGGGCGGGCCGGTAACACCTACAGAGCTAAGCCCGTCCACCGATCTGCCCAAAGCGACGCTGCACCGCCTGTTCCAAACCCTGGAGGCGGAGGGGTATTTGCAACGCGAACCCGATGGCCGCGCTTACTCTGTCGGGCCGCGCGCGCGCCGGATGGCGGTTGCAACCATGTCCAGCATGCGCATGCGCACACCACGACTGGCCATCATGCGCGCATTGGCAAAAGACACTGGCGAGACTTGCAACTTTGCCATCCCCGACCGCGAGGCAATGATCTATCTGGATCGCGTTGAAACCGAATGGCCCTTACGGGTGCAGTTCTCCGAAGGGGCGAAAGTGCCGCTATATTGCACGGCAGGGGGGAAAATCTATCTTTCTACGCTGAGTGATTTGCGATTGGACAGCTATCTGCGCAATGCCGATCTGGCACAACTTACGCCCGCAACACTCACCAACCCCGATGCGTTGCGCGCTGAAATCATGAAAGTGCGTCAGCAAGGTTTTGCGATAGATAATGAAGAATTCCTTGAAGGTGTGATTGCTTTTGCCATGCCGTTGCGTGACCCATATGGGCGCATGCCCGCAACAATTGCGTTTCAGGGGCCAAAACAGCGTATTTCGCTGGAAGATGGCTATCGCTATCTGCCACGGCTGAAACAGGCCGCGGACGAGCTATCAGCGCTTTTGTGAGCGGTTCAGCGCTGGCGGGGAGAGCGTAATTCAGGATTATCATAAATCCCATAATCAGTATTATGTTAAAAAATAAGGTATCAAGAGTGCAGAATGCTTGCGGCGGCGCGGGTCTGGATGTATCAGGCGCGAGAATAGCTTGAAAGGTCTGGCCCTATGATCCCGCGTTACTCTCGCCCTGAAATGGTTGCAATCTGGTCTGCGGAAACCAAATTCCGTATCTGGTTCGAGATTGAGGCCCATGCCTGCGATGCACAAGCAAAACTTGGCGTCATTCCAGCTGCAAGCGCTGCTGCCGTGTGGACAGCCAAGGATGTCGAATTCGATGTTGCCCGGATTGACGAGATTGAAGCGGTCACAAAGCATGATGTCATCGCATTCCTGACCCATCTGGCAGAGATTATCGGCAATGACGAAGCGCGTTTTGTCCATCAGGGAATGACGAGTTCTGACGTGCTGGATACCACGCTGAATGTGCAACTTGTGCGCGCAGCAGATTTGTTGCTGGCGGATATGGATGCGCTTTTGGCCGCGCTCAAGCGCCGCGCGCTGGAACACAAGTTCACTATTCGCATGGGCCGCAGCCACGGTATTCACGCCGAACCCACCACAATGGGCCTGACTTTCGCGCGCTTTTATGCCGAAATGTCGCGCAACCGCGCCCGGCTGGCTGCTGCCCGTGCCGAAGTGGCCACTGGGGCGATTTCGGGCGCCGTGGGCACGTTTGCCAATATCGATCCTGCCGTGGAAGCGCATGTTTGCGCCCAGATGGGGCTAGAGCCAGAGCCGATCAGCACCCAAGTGATCCCGCGTGATCGTCACGCCATGTTCTTTGCCACTTTGGGCGTGATCGCGTCATCTATAGAGAATTTGGCCATTGAAATCCGCCATATGCAGCGCACCGAAGTGCTTGAAGCAGAAGAGTTTTTCTCCAAGGGGCAAAAAGGTTCCAGCGCGATGCCGCATAAGCGCAATCCCGTGCTGACAGAAAACCTGACAGGGCTTGCGCGGCTGGTGCGGATGGCCGTGATCCCGGCCATGGAGAATGTGGCACTCTGGCACGAGCGCGATATCTCGCACAGTTCGGTAGAGCGGATGATCGGGCCAGATGCAACCGTTACGCTTGATTTCGCTTTGGCGCGGTTGACAAATGTTATTGATAAATTAGTGGTTTACCCTGATAACATGATCAATAACATGAACAAGTTTCGCGGGCTTATCCATTCGCAGCGCGTGCTTTTGGCCCTTACACAAGCCGGTGTCAGCCGCGAGGATTCCTATACATTGGTGCAGCGCAATGCGATGAAAGTCTGGGAAGAAGGCCGCGATTTTCTGGAAGAATTGCTGGGTGACAGCGATGTGCGCGCGGCTTTGACAGAGGATCAAATCCGCTCAAAATTTGATCTAGAGTATCACACAAAGCATGTAGAGACGATTTTCGCCCGCGTTTTTGGTGAATAATGTCTGTTTTGCGCTTGATTGCGCAAGTTTCGTGCTAAGCTTTGAAACACTGCAACAAGGGAGACTGACATGAAACTGAAAATCGCTTTCGTCGCAGCAGTGCTCAGCCTTAGCCCTGCAATTGCTTCGGCCATGTGTTCCGGGATGAAGCCGGAACAAACCGCCTCTGCCTGCGCAGAAGGGCAGGTTTGGGATACCGCAACCTCGGTTTGCATTGCGCCTGTCAGCAGCTAAGCCTGCCACAGATGACGTGCCGCGCCCTGATGTGATGCCGCATCAGGGCGTTTTCATGTCAGCCCCCTGCCCCTTTCATAAATGCCTCACCACTCAGCGCGCCCTCTACCGCGCCAGTAATGCCAGCGGCGTTGGCCTCGTCTGTATCGATATGCATTTCGGTAAAGGCATTTTCAGACACACGCACCAGAACTTTGGCAAAGGTCAGCCCGCGGCCCGTTGCATCCAGCGTGACATCCACCATATCGCCATCTTTCAGCCCAAGGCGGCGGGCATCGGCGCTGTTCATATGGATATGGCGTGCGGCAAGGATAAGGCCATCAGTGTCATACTGGCCGGCAGCGCCACTAAGGCGGATATGGGGCGTGCCCTCCAACGCGCCGCTTTGGCGGATGGGGGCATCTATGCCCAGTGCGAAACTGTCGGTGCGCGAAATTTCAATCTGTGTTCGCGCGCGCAATGGCCCCAGTATGGCAACATTGGCAAGCTCTCCTTTGGGGCCGTGCAGGGTAACGCGCTCGCGCGCGGCCCAATGCCCTTTCTGGCGCAAGGGTTTGTCGGGCGTCAGCTCATATCCCGGCCCGAATAGCGCATCCACGGCCTTGCGGCACAGATGCACATGGCGCGCGGAGACAGCCACAGGTATCCGCAAATCCAGTGCAGCGGGGGCGGCAATCGCATTGCCCACTTCCTGCGCAATCATCAACTGCTCTGCGGTTTCTGTAACCAGCACATTTACCCGCGCCCCGTAAGCCTGAATTTGCGGTGCCGCGCGCCCTGCAAGGCACAGGCCCATATTGCGGTCATGATCCAGCTTCAGCCCCATGAATTCCATCCCATCACAAATGCGCCGCCGCATGGACGGTGAATTTTCACCAATGCCGCCCGTGAATACCAGCGCATCCAAGCCCCCCATGGCAGCGGCATAGGCCCCGATATATTTACGCGCCCGGTAAGCATAAAGATTGATGGCAAGCTGGGCATCGGCATCCCCCGCCGCTGCGCGGGTTTCGACATCGCGCATGTCAGAGGAACCTGTCAGCCCTTTCAGCCCGCTTTCGCTGTAAAGTGCCGCCTCGATCTGCGCTATGCTTAGCCCCATCTGGCGCGAGAGATAGCCAAACAACCCCGGATCGACATCGCCCGATCTTGTGCCCATGACCAAACCCTCCAAAGGTGTCATCCCCATAGAGCTGTCAATGCTTTCGCCCCGCGCAATCGCACAGGCGCTTGCGCCATTGCCCAGATGCAAGCTGATGATGCGCAGATCGCGCAAGGGCTGGCCCAATTCTTCCGCGGCGCGCTGCGCCACATATTTATGAGATGTGCCATGAAACCCAAAGCGGCGCAGCCCGGCGGCACGCCACGCAGACGGCACGGCATAGGTGGTGGCGCGGGCAGGATTGCTGAGGTGAAAACTGGTATCGAACACAGCCCAATGCGGCAGATCTGGCCAGACATTCCGGGCAACCCGCACCGCTTCCAGATTGGCGGGATTATGGAGTGGCGCCAGAGGGATAAGCGCTGTGATTTTGGAAAATACCTCTGGCGTTATGGCTTGGGCATGCGCAAATTCCGCGCCGCCATGGGCTATGCGATGGCCAACCGCCTCTATCCCGGAAATACCTGCGGCAGTTAGTGCATCTGGCACGGCCTGCGTGGCCTCTGCCAGCGATGTATGTGGCGCGCGGCTTTGGCCTGCGCTGGATGTGTAATCACACCCCCCTGCCCCAAACCTGTCAAAACTGCCTTTGAACACACAAGCGGCTTGTGCCAGTTCTGCGCGCGGCACGATATCAAATACCCCGAATTTCAACGAGGAACTGCCTGCATTAAACACCAATACCCGCATCTTGTTTCTCCATTCGTTTGGCCGTGTTTATGATGCAAGCACCCTGCCGGGGCCTTGATCTGACACAAATTTTGCCGCTTTTGGGGCGTTTTTACTTCATCTGAATGACAAAAATAATCGTTAACGCTACTTCAAGGCCAATACCTTACCCCGCATTCCAAAATTTGACCTCAGAGGCATAGATGATCACGACAATCGCAACCACACCGATATCAGGCCAAAAACCCGGCACATCGGGCCTACGCAAGAAAACCGCCGTCTTTTGCCAGCCGGGCTATCTGGAGAACTTTGTCCAAAGCATCTGGAACGGTATTGGCGGTGTGCAGGGCAAGGTGCTGGTACTGGGCGGTGACGGGCGGTTTTTCAATGATCGTGCGGTGCAGATCATCTTGCGCATGGCCGCAGCCGCCGGGGCGGCGCGGGTGATTGTGGGGCAAGGCGGGCTTTTATCCACGCCTGCCGCCTCGCATCTTATCCGCCTGCACAAGGCAGATGGCGGGATTATTCTGTCGGCCAGCCACAATCCCGGCGGTGCAGATGGTGATTTCGGGATCAAATACAACACCGCCAATGGTGGCCCCGCGCCCGAACCGGTGACAAAGGCGATTTACCGCGCCACGCAAAGCCTGACATCTTATCAGATCTGGCAAAGCGGCGATCTTGATATCTCTGTGCCGGGGCGGCAGCATCTTGGCCCTATGGCAGTTGATGTGATTGATCCTGTTGCCGATTATGCCGCATTGATGGAGCAGATTTTCGATTTTGCAGCCATTCGGGCGCTTTTTGCCTCTGGGTTTCAGATCAGCTTTGATGCGATGCACGCCATTACCGGCCCCTATGCGCGCGAAATTCTGGTGCACCGCTTGGGTGCGCCGGAAAGCACCTTGCGCAATGCCATCCCCCTGCCCGATTTCGGCGGCGGCCACCCAGACCCAAATCCCGTATGGGCGCGCGATCTAGTGGATAGCCTGATGGGGCCAGATGCGCCCGATTTCGGCGCGGCCTCGGACGGGGATGGTGATCGCAACATGATCCTTGGGCGCGGGGTCTATGTCACACCCTCTGACAGTCTGGCGGTTATTGCCGCCAATGCCCATCTTGTGCCGGGATATGCGCAAGGGCTGGCGGGTGTGGCGCGTTCCATGCCCAGTTCTGCGGCGCTGGATGCTGTTGCACAGGTGCGGGGCCTGCCTTGCTATGCTACACCTACTGGCTGGAAGTTTTTTGGCAATTTGCTGGATGCCGGGCGCGCCACGTTATGCGGCGAGGAATCGGCTGGCACTGGATCTGACCATATCCGCGAAAAAGACGGGCTTTGGGCTGTCTTGATGTGGCTGAACATTCTGGCCAGGCGTGGCCAATCCGTCGCACAGATCATGGCCACGCATTGGCAGGAATTCGGGCGCCATTACTATTCGCGCCACGATTACGAAGAGGTAGAGGCCCAAGCCGCAGAATCCCTGCTGGCCGATCTGCGCGCGCGGCTGGAAGGGCTGCCGGGCCAGCGATTTGGCGCGCTGACTGTGCAATTGGCCGAAGATTTCGCCTATGCTGATCCGGTTGATGGCAGTGTAACTGCTGGCCAGGGCTTGCAAATCAGCTTTGCCGAAGGCGCGCGGCTGGTGCTGCGCCTGTCTGGCACCGGCACTGCCGGGGCCACGCTACGGGTGTATCTGGAACGCTACGCCCCCGGCCCCGATGGTTTGCACCATGATCCGCAAGCGGCACTTGGCCCTGTCATTGCGGCCTGTGAAAAAATGACGGGCCTTTCTGCGCGGCTGGGGCGTGCAAAACCCGATATTGTCACCTGATTAGCGCGCTTGCGCCGCACCAATGGCTTCGGCGCTGGCCTCTGCGGCGGCATCAAGCGCCAAGAGGATCGAGGCGTGGCGATTGCGATACTCGCGCGCGGGTATCAAAACCTCATAGCCCTCAAATGGTGCTGCCGGAATGGGGCCATCGCTGGTGAGCATTGCGCGCAACTCATCGCGCGCGCGCGCCAGTTCGGCGGCGCTGCGCCCGATCACGGCATGGCCCAGAATGGCCGCCGCAGCCTGCCCCAAGGCGCAGGCTTTCACATCCTGCCCGAAACGGATCACGCGGCCATCCTGCATCTCCAGATCAACCGTCACAGTAGAACCGCAAAGCGGCGAGCGGCGTTTGACACTGACTTGCGGGGCATCCAGCCGCGCGTGATGCGGGATATCGGCGGCCAGCGCGAGGATCCGCGCGGAATAGAGTTTGATCAGATCGGCATTCTCGGCCATGGCGGGTTTTCCTTGCGCGCGTGCCGCGTTAGAAGCGGGCGTGTTACACAGGACATAGCGCATGACATTCAATCCGCAAACCCTACGATATGATGAAAATGGGCTTATCCCGGCCATCGCGCAAGACCATGCCAGCGGGCAAGTGCTGATGATGGCATGGATGAACGCAGATGCCGTGGCGCGCACATTGGAAAGCGGGCGTGTCACCTATTGGTCACGCTCGCGGCAAGCATTCTGGGTAAAGGGCGAAACATCGGGCCATGTGCAAAAGCTGGTCGATTTCCGGCTGGATTGTGACCGCGATTGCCTGCTGGTGCTGGTGGAACAATCAGGCCCCGCCTGCCACACGCTGCGCCAAAGCTGCTTCTATACAGCGGTGCGCGATGGGACAGAGGTGGAATTGATGGCCCCGCTTACAGACCAAGCATAAGCCGGATATCTTGCGGGCTGGCCCCTTCCGCGCGGTAGCGCGCCAGCGCACGCGCATCATCGCGCTTGGCAAGGCGTTTGCCTGCATCATCCCGGATAAGCTTGTGGTGATAGTAAGTTGGGGTTGGAAGCTCTAGCAATATCTGAAGCAGGACATGCAGTTTTGTGGCTGCAAACAGATCCGCGCCGCGCGTGACTTCGGTTATGCCCTGCGCGGCATCATCCACCACGACCGACAGATGATAGCTTGTTCCCATATCGCGCCGCGCCAGCACCACATCACCAACCCCGTCAATCATCTCTGCGGTGGTGCTTTCATGAGTGCCGTTATGCTCTGGCCCCAAATCCACAAAGCGCACGGCCCCCACACGCGCCATCGCCTCGGCCATATCAAGGCGCAGCGCATCTTCTGGCCCGGCCGCTGCCATTGCACGGCCCCGGCACAGGCCCGGATAAATCGGCCCATCCGGCCCCTCTGGAAGAGCGCCTTCTTGCGGGGCAGACAGGGCCGCGCGAATATCGGCGCGGCGGCAGCGGCAGGGATAGATCAGCCCCATATCTGCCAGCCGCGACAGCGCCGCACGGTAAGCCCCAAGCCGCGTGGATTGGCGCATCACCGGTTCGGGCCAGTTCAGGCCCAGCCAGCGCAAATCCGCATAGATCTGCGCCTCATATTCGGCGCGGCAGCGGCTTTGGTCGATATCCTCTATCCGCAGCAGAAACCGCCCTGCCCCGCGCTGCGCCGCCACAAGGGCCGCATAGGCATGCCCCAGATGAAGCGGCCCTGTGGGCGATGGGGCAAAGCGGGTGACTGGCCCCTCAGGCCGCATCGCGCCCGGCATGGCCCAGCCATGCGTTGAAGGCATCCTTGGCGCGGTCTGTATAGGCTTTGTAGCGATCCCGCCGCCCGCGCCGCCCGCCTTTGGCATCTATGGGCGGAAACAGCCCGAAATTGACATTCATGGGCTGGAATGTCTTTGCCTCTGCCCCGCCGGTAATGTGATGCACAAGTGCGCCCATTGCGGTTTCGCGCGGCGGCGCATCCAGCCGCGCGCCCAGCAATTCCGCAGCCGCCATGCGCCCCGCCAAAAGGCCCATTGCGGCTGATTCCACATAGCCCTCCACCCCGGTTATCTGGCCTGCAAACCGGATATGAGGCTTGGAGCGCAGGCGCAACTGATCATCCAGCAGCGTAGGCGAATTGAGGAATGTATTGCGATGAATGCCGCCAAGCCGCGCAAAAGAGGCATCTTCTAACCCCGGAATGATTTTGAAAACAGCAGTTTGCGCACCGTATTTCATCTTTGTCTGAAAGCCCACGATGTTGTATAACGTGCCCAGGGCATTATCGCGCCGCAACTGCACAACAGCATAGGGTTTCACATCTGGCGCATGGGGGTTTGTCAGCCCCACGGGTTTCATCGGGCCATGGCGCAGGGTTTCGCGCCCGCGTTCTGCCATCACCTCTATGGGCAGGCATCCATCGAAATAGCCCGCCGTTTCCCCCTCATGAAACTCTGTTTTATCAGCGGCCAGCAGGGCATCTATGAAGGCTTCATACTCTGCGCGTGTCATGGGGCAATTCAGATAGGCTTTGCGCTCTTCTTCCGTTTCGCCCTTGTCATAGCGCGATTGAAACCACGCTTTGCGCATGTCGATGGATTCGAAATACACAATTGGCGCAATGGCATCAAAAAACGCCAGCGCCTCTGCCCCTGTTTCTTGCGCAATCGCCTGCCCCAGCGCGTCAGATGTCAGGGGGCCAGTGGCAATGATCCATGTGCCCTCTTCTGGCAGCGAACGGATTTCATCGCGGGCAAGCTGGATATTCGGGTGGGCCAGCAGGCGCTCTGTCACCGCTTGCGCGAAGGCGTCGCGATCCACGGCCAGCGCCCCCCCGGCCGGAAGCGCGTTTTGATCGGCCATATGCATGATCAATCCACCCGCCGCGCGCATTTCCCAATGCAGCAAGCCCACGGCATTTTGTTCATCATCATCCGAGCGGAAGGAATTGGAACAGACCATTTCTGCCAGATACTCTGTCTGATGCGCGAATGTTCCAATCTTGGGGCGCATTTCATGCAGCACCACCTGCACCCCCATATTTGCCGCCTGCCATGCGGCTTCTGATCCGGCCATGCCGCCGCCAATGATATGGAGTGTCTGTGTCATGCTGCACCTATTGATTTGCGCCTCAGATAGCCCCTGCCAGCGGCTTTGGCAAATGGCGTGGATAAAAAAACGCCGCACATGCGGGCGGGCATGGCGGCGAAAGTCAGGCAGGGCAGATGGTAAAAGCCGCAAACTGCGGCCCGCAGGTTCAGGCAAAAAGTGGCAAATGCAGTGTGGCAACCACCAGAACAGCCAAAGCGGCAGCGCCGGCAAGATCTTTCCAGAACAAAGCTTTTTCGGGGGTCATGGCATCCTCCATTGCGTATGTTGCCATAATGTTCTCGCACACTGAGCGGGTTCAGTCAAGAACATAAACAGAACATTAACCGACAGAGAGGTATCGGATCGCCTTGTCCTGTTCCATAAGCCATAGCAACACCCGCGCCGCCTGCCCACGCGGGCTGGCAAGTTCGGGGTCATCTTGCAGCAGCTTGCGCGCATCGCGCTGCGCAATGGCCATAAGGGCGCCTTGGCGTTCCAGATCGGCCACGCGAAAACGTGGCAGGCCCGATTGCGCAGTGCCAATCAGATCCCCCGCGCCGCGAATGGCCATATCTTCTTCGGCAATGCGAAACCCGTCTTCAGTATCGCGCAAGAGTTTCAGACGGCGCGCGGCGGTTTCGCCCAAGGGGGCTTCATACATCAACAGGCAGGTAGAGGCCGCGGCCCCGCGCCCCACACGCCCGCGCAGCTGGTGTAATTGCGCCAGCCCGAAACTCTCTGCGCGCTCTATCACCATGATAGAGGCATTGGGCACATTCACCCCCACCTCAATCACCGTCGTGGCAACCAGAAGGCTAGTTTGCCCTGCCACAAACCGGGCCATGGCGGCGTCTTTCCCTGCCGGGGGCAATTGCCCGTGCACCAGCCCCACCGCCCCTTCGCCCAAAGCAGCGCGCAGATGGGCAAAGCGGGCCTCTGCGGCTGTCAGATCGCTTAGCTCTGATTCCTCTACCAAGGGGCAAACCCAATAGGCTTGCCGCCCGTCAGCGATTGCGCGGCGCAGATGCTCGATCACCTCGTCCATGCGCCCGGTCGAGATGAGGGCCGTTTGCACTGGCTGCCGCCCCGGTGGCTTCTCATCCAGAACCGAGACATCCATATCCCCATATTGCGCCAGCGCCAGAGAGCGCGGAATGGGTGTGGCCGTCATCACCAGCACATCCACCCCCAAGCCCTTTTCCGACAGCGCCGCCCGCTGCGCCACGCCAAAGCGGTGTTGCTCATCCACCACGGCAAGGCGCAGATCGCCAAATTCCACCGATTTCTGGAATACGGCATGCGTGCCCACAATGATCTGGCTGTGGCCCTGCGCCAGATCGGCCAGTTTGCGCGCGCGCTCTGCCCCTTTGTCTCGCCCTGTCAGAAGCACCAGTTCCACCCCTGCCGCTTGGGCCAAGGGCGCAAGGCTTTCATAATGCTGGCGGGCCAATATTTCGGTGGGGGCCATCATCACCCCTTGCCCGCCGGCTTCGACCGCGATTAGCAAGGCCATCAGCGCCACAAGTGTTTTTCCCGCGCCGACATCGCCCTGCAAGAGGCGGTTCATGCGGGTTGGCGCGGCCATATCTGCCGCAATTTCGGCGATGGCGCGATCCTGCGCCCCGGTTGGCGAATAGTCCAACGCTGCCAATACCTTTGCGCGCAAATGCCCATCACCCCGGCTTTCTCTGCCCGGCTTGCGCCGCGCCCGCGCGCGCGCCAGCGCAAGGGTAAGTTGATGGGCCAGCAATTCATCATAGGCCAGCCGCGCCCGTGCCGGGCTGTCTGCGCCCAAATCCGAAACTGTGGCAGGGTTATGCACGGCCAATATCGCTGTTTGCCAATCTGGCCAGCCCATCTGCGCTTTCAACGGCCCATCAATCCATTCTGCCAGCACGGGCGCGCGGCCTAGCGCTGCGGTTACGGCCTTTACCACCTGCTTGGCATTTATCCCCGCACATAGCGCATAGACAGGCTCTGTCTGCGGTAACTCCTGCGCGTCCTCTAGTCGCAAAATGTGATCAGGGTGCACCATTTGCGCGATGCCATCAAACAGTTCTACCTTGCCGGAAACAAGGCGCTTTTGCCCTGTGGGCAGCAGCTTTTGCAGGTAGTCCCCGCGGGCATGGAAAAACACCAACTGCCATTCTTGCAGCATGTCTCGGACATGAACGCGGTATGGCTTGCCCCGGCTGCGCGGGGGCGCATGTGCACCGATCACCACCTCCACCGTGGCGATGGCGGGAAATTCCAGCCCGCGCAGGCTGTCACGGCGCGTGCGGTCTATCAGATTATGGGGCAGATGAAAAATCAGGTCGCGCGGGGTTTGCACATGCAAAGCGCCAAGGTTTTTGGCCGCTTTGGGGCCAACCCCGTCCAGCGTTTCAAGACCGGCAAACAGCGGAAACAGAATTTCTGGCCGCGCGGCCATATTATCCGGCCCCGATCATGGCAAGCCATGCGTCTTCGTCAATCACCTCTATCCCCAGTGCTGCGGCTTTGGTGGCTTTGCTGCCTGCACCTGGCCCGGCAATCAGAATATCTGTCTTTGCCGAAACAGAACCTGCAACCTTGGCCCCCATGGCCTCTGCGCGGGCCTTGGCCTCGGCGCGGCTCATGCGTTCCAGAGTGCCGGTAAAGACAAGGGTTTTACCTGCTATGGGGCTGTCTGTCGCGCGGGCCTTGGCTGGCAGGATGTTCAACAAGGCGGCCAGCGCGTCTATCTCCGTGCGCTCTGCCTGAAAGCTGGCCAAGAGAGATTGCGCCATGACCGGGCCAACCCCGTCAATGGCCGTCAATTCGGCATAAGCAGCGCTTTCGGCATCCTGCGCCTCTGTCATTGCCTGCTGAAAGGTGGGCCAAGTGCCGTAATGCGTCGCCAGCATCCCGGCAGAGGTTTCGCCCACATGGCGAATGCCCAGCGCAAAAATAAATCGGGCCAGTGGAATACTGCGCTTTTCGTCAATCGCGGCAAACAGGTTTTGCGCCGATTTCTCGCCCCACCCTTCGCGGTTTTTAACTTGTCGGGGCTGGCCGGGGCCAAATCGGTCTTGCAAGGTGAAAATCTCTTGCGGCGTGGTGATCCAGCCATCGCGCCAAAACGCCTCTATCTGCTTGGCGCCCAGGCCCTCGATGTCAAAGGCCGCGCGGCTGACAAAATGCTTCAACCGCTCTACCGCCTGCGCCGGGCAGATCATGCCGCCCGTGCAGCGGCGCACGGAATCTCCCGGCTCTCGCAGGGCGGGGCTGCCGCATTCGGGGCATGTATCGGGCATTTGAAAAGGGGTTGCGCTTTCGGGGCGGCGGGCCAGATCTATATCGCGGATTTTCGGGATCACATCGCCTGCGCGGTACACTTCCACCCAATCTCCCGCGCGGATATCGCGCCCATCCCGAATGGGTTGGCCGCGGGAATCGCGCCCGGCAATGTAATCTTCATTGTGCAATGTGGCGTTAGAGACGACGACACCGCCCACCGTTACCGGCTTTAGCCGCGCAACGGGGCTAAGCGCACCTGTGCGCCCAACCTGAATGTCTATGCCTTCCAGCACTGTCCAGGCGCGTTCGGCGGGGAATTTATGCGCAATCGCCCAGCGCGGGGTTGTTGCGCGCAGGCCAAGCCGGTCTTGCAGGGCCAGATCATCCAGCTTGTAGACCACGCCATCAATATCATAGCCAAGCGTTGCGCGTTCGGCTGCGATCTGGGCATAGGTTTCCAGCATCTCTGCCAGAGTGCGGCAGCACCGGAAGCGCGGGTTGGTGGTAAAGCCCAGCTGTGCCAGCCGGGCGATAGCCCCGCTTTGCGTGGGGGCAAGAGGCTCTGAAAGCTCTCCCCAGGCATAGGCGAAGAAGCGCAAAGGGCGTGCGCGGGTGATTGCCGCATCCAATTGCCGCAAAGATCCGGCAGCGGCATTGCGCGGGTTGGCGAATGTTTTTCCCGCCGCCTGTGCCTGCCGCGCATTCAGCGCGGCGAAATCATCATGCGACATATACACTTCGCCGCGCACTTCCAGCACTTCCGGGGCATGCGCCAAAACCTGCGGGATCTCTGCTATGGTGCGGGCATTTGCGGTTACATCTTCACCGGTCTCACCATCTCCGCGCGTCGCGGCATGGATAAGTTTGCCGCCCTCATATCGTAGCGACAGCGAAAGCCCGTCAATCTTTGGCTCTGCGGTGAAGGTCAGGGGCGCATCTTCAGACAGAGACAGAAAACGCCGGATACCATTTACGAAATCCACTACATCCGTATCGTCAAAGGCGTTTGCCAGCGAAAGCATTCGCTTGGCATGGCTGATCTTGCCAAACCCGTCAGATGGGGCCGCGCCAATCTGTGCGCTGGGGCTGTCTGGGCGGATAAGTGCGGGAAACCGCGCTTCAATCATGGCGTTGCGCTGGCGCAGTGCATCAAACTCTGCATCTGACATGATCGGCGCGTCATCTGCATGATACGCCGTATTTGCCTGCGCCAAGATGTCCGCCAGCCGCGCGAGTTCCGCGCGCGCTGCCGCTTCATCCAGATCGGAAATGGCGCGCATCTGGTCTGCGCTGTCGATTTGCGTTTTCCCGGCCAAGGCCTTGCCCCTGTATGACCTGTTCCTCATAGGCAGAGTGATAGGTCTGTGGGCGTGTCAGGTCTAGCCCCTGGTGCCGCAAATCCGCTTAGGCCGAAATGGCATCACGCACCAGCTTTCCCGATTCAATGACAGGATCGCGCAAGACATAGCCCCGCCCCCATACAGTATCTATATAGCTGTCACCACCAGTTGCCTCTGCCAATTTCTTGCGTAGCTTGCAAATAAAGACGTCGATGATCTTCAATTCTGGCTCGTCCATCCCGCCATATAGATGGTTAAGGAACATTTCCTTTGTCAGTGTGGTGCCCTTGCGCAAGCTTAGAAGTTCCAGCATCTGATACTCTTTGCCAGTCAGATGCACCGTGTTGCCCTCAACCTCTACGGTTTTTGCATCCAGATTGACGGCAATCTTGCCCGTGCGGATTACCGATTGCGCATGGCCTTTGCTGCGCCGGATGATCGCATGAATGCGCGCGACAAGTTCTTCACGATGAAATGGTTTTGTCAGGTAATCATCCGCGCCACCGCCAAAGCCGCGCAGCTTGGTATCCGTATCCGAATCACCTGTCAGAATGAGAATGGGGGTATCCACCCGCGCCAGCCTGACCTGTCGCAACACTTCCAACCCCGCCATGTCCGGCAAGTTCAAATCCAGAAGGATAAGATCGTAATCATAGAGTTTGCTCAATTCGATCGCGTCTTCACCGAGATCGGTGCAATAAACATTGAAATTCGAATGCGTGAGCATCAGTTCGATGCTGCGCGAAGTCGTCGGATCATCTTCAACAAGCAAAACCCGCATCAATCTTCTCCTCTATCTCGGTTAACCCATGATTTCGCAAAAAAGTTAATTCTCGGTTACCGAGTGAGATTAAGATAAATTTTCTCTCTATAGTTGTCTATATTTTTGCAATGCCGTCACCTTCAGCGCGTTCATGCCGTGGCGGCTGACGGCCTTCTGCCACAGGTCAAACTCTTCATCTGAAAGATCATATCGCGCCAAAGCGGCCTCGCGCGTCAGCAAACCGGCATCTACCGCGCGGATGACAATGGCTTTGCGGCTTGCAACCCAGCGCCGGGTATCTTTTGGCGGCAGATCGGCAAGTGTCAAAATCGTTCCATCCTGCAACGTTACCGCGCGCGGCCCTTCGATGCGTTTGATATACATGGCGTCGTCCTTCTTCACCCAGTCCCCAAGACTGCGTGACAGGGTGGCGTGCTGTGATTAATGCAGCGTTTACATCGCGCCGTATGGGGGTTGAGAATAGATAGGATTTTCTTATATTTTGCACGATCACCGGAGAACCCCATGCCCTATGACCCGCCCCTGAATTCGCTTGGCATTGCCAAGCCCCCTGCCGAAACGCGCGTGGTTGTCGCCATGTCGGGCGGCGTTGACAGCTCTGTCGTTGCCGCCGAACTGGCGTCCGAGGGCTATGATGTGGTTGGCGTCACGCTGCAACTGTATGATCACGGCGCAGCCCTTGCAAAAAAAGGGGCCTGCTGCGCTGGACGTGACATTCACGATGCGCGCCGCGTGGCCGAAGATATGGGTTTTCCGCATTATGTGCTGGATTACGAATCTCATTTCCGCGAATCTGTGATTGATGAATTTGCCGATGCCTATCTGGCCGGGGCTACGCCCGTGCCCTGCATCCGCTGCAACGAGCGCGTGAAATTCCGGGATCTTTTGGAAACCGCGCGCGATCTGGGCGCCGATTGCATGGCAACGGGCCATTACATTCAGCGCAAGATGGGGCTGGCTGGCCCAGAGTTGCACCGCGCCGCCGATCCGGTTCGTGACCAAAGCTATTTCCTGTTTTCCACCACGCGAGAACAGTTGGAATTCTTGCGCTTTCCGCTGGGTCATCTGGAAACCAAGGCCGAAACCCGCGCGCTGGCCGCAACCCATGGGCTAAGCGTGGCAGACAAGCCAGACAGTCAGGATATCTGTTTCGTGCCCGATGGCAATTATGCCGCTGTCATCCAGAAACTGCGCCCCGGCGCGGCTGATCCCGGTGAAATTGTCGCGCTGGACGGCACTGTTCTGGGCCAGCATCAGGGGGTCATTCATTACACGATTGGCCAGCGCAAGGGGCTTGGCATTGGTGGGCTAAGTGATCCGCTCTATGTGGTGCGGCTTGATCCAGATACACGGCGCGTGGTGGTGGGGCCAAAGGCCGCGCTGGCCACGCGCACGGTGCCAGTGCGCGAAATCAACTGGCTGGGCGAGACCCCCTTCACTGCAAAGCCAGAATGGGAGTTGGAGGTCAAACTTCGCTCTACCCGCCCGCCTGCGCCTGCAATTATCCGGCCATTGTCAGAGACAATGGCGGAAGTGGAATTGCTGACCCCTGAAGAAGGCGTAAGCCCCGGTCAGGCATGTGTATTCTATGATCCCGATGGCAGCCGTGTTTTTGGGGGCGGCTGGATATGGAAGGGCGGCAGCTAGGAAAAGCGCGGCTGCACCCGTCTTTGCCTTGCGGGCCGGTGGGTGCTCGGGGTAACTGGGCTGAAACGGGGCCTTGGGGGTGCCATGCAACCACTTGTCATGAGCTGTGGCGATCCTGCCGGGATTGGGCCGGAAACAGCGATCGGCGCACGCTTGGCGCTTGGCCATGTCTTGCCCTTTGTCTGGATTGGTGATCCCGCCCATCTGCCGCAGGGCGCGCGCTGGCAGGCGGTGGGCGCAGTGGCAGAGGCTGCCGCAATGGCGCCGGATGTCTTGCCTGTTTTGCCCCATCCCTTCCCTGCCCCGGCACATCCGGGCAGGCCCAACCCGGCCAATGCCCCCGCAGTGATAGAGGTGATCGCGCGCGGCGTGGGACTGGTGCAATCGGGGGCGGCTGCGGGCCTTGTCACCTGCCCCATCAACAAGGCGGCGCTCAAGCAGGGTGCAGGATTCGTGTTTCCCGGCCATACGGAATATCTGGCATCGCTTGCGGGGGATGTGCCTGTGGTGATGATGCTGGCCTGTCCCGATTTGCGGGTTGTGCCTGTCACCATTCATATCCCGCTATCTGAGGTGCCCAAGGCCCTTACCACCGCACTACTGGAACAAACCCTGCGCCTGACAGAGGCCGCGCTGAAACGTGACTTCGCGATTGCCCAGCCCCGGCTGGCGGTTGCGGGGTTAAACCCGCATGCGGGGGAAAGTGGCGCGATGGGGCAGGAGGACGCACAGCTTATCGCCCCTGTGCTGGAACGGTTGCGGGCGCAAGGTATGGCGATTGCAGGCCCCTTGCCCGCAGATACCATGTTTCACGCGACAGCGCGCGCGCGCTATGATGTGGCAATCTGCATGTATCATGATCAGGCGCTGATCCCCATCAAAACTATTGATTTCGCAGGCGGGGTGAATGTGACGCTGGGTTTGCCCTTCATCCGCACATCGCCTGATCATGGCACGGCTTATGATATCGCGGGCAAGGGCATGGCCGATCCCTCTTCCCTGATTGCAGCGCTGCGCATGGCGGCACAGATGGCACAGGCGCGCGCATGATAGACAACCTGCCCCCCCTGCGCGATGTGATCCGCACCCATGATCTGCGCGCAAAGAAAAGCTTTGGCCAGAATTTCTTGCTGGATCTGAACCTGACTGCGCGCATTGCCCGCGCGGCCGGGGATTTGCGTGGCGCTGATGTGCTGGAAGTTGGCCCCGGCCCCGGCGGGCTGACGCGCGGGCTTTTGGCCGAAGGGGCGCGCAAGGTTCTGGCCATCGAAAAAGACACGCGCTGCCTGCCGGCATTGGCCGAGATTGAAGCAGCCTATCCGGGCCGCTTGCAGGTGATTGCGGGTGATGCGCTGACGGTTGATCCGCTGGCGCATCTGCAAGCGCCGGTAAAAGTGGTGGCCAATCTGCCCTATAATGTGGGCACAGAGCTTTTGATCCGCTGGATGACACCCGACCATTGGCCTCCTTTCTGGGAGAGCCTGACCCTGATGTTCCAGCGTGAAGTGGCAGAGAGGATCGTGGCGCAACCCGGCTCCAAGGCCTATGGGCGGCTGGCGCTGATGGTGCAATGGCGTGCAGATCCGCGCATTGTGTTGCATCTGCCGCCAGAGGCTTTTACCCCGCCCCCCAAGGTCAGTTCTGCCGTGGTTCATATCACGCGGCGCGACGTGCCGCGCTATCCTGCGGATGCGGCGGTGTTGGAAAGGGTTGTGGCGGCTGGCTTCAACCAACGCCGAAAGATGCTGCGCGCCGCGCTGAAAGGGTTGCATCCGCGCATTGAAGATATTCTGCGTGATGCGGGGATCGCCCCCACGGCACGGGCCGAAGAGATCGGGCTTGAAGGCTGGTGCAGGCTGTCAGAGGCCCTGCGCAGCGCACCCCGCTAAAGCGCTAATTCTTTATCACAGGCATGAGCGGCCTTGGCGTGTAGCGGGCGAATTCATCTGCCAGCCATGTGGCGGCGCAGCTATCAATTTTGGCAATCCTGATTTGCATGGCCTCGCGTGTGCGCGCGGTGTGGTTCAGCATGATCCGCCGGGCCAGCGCTTCGGCACTGCGGCGCGAATGTGCAAATTCTTCTTCCGGCACAAGGCTGGCCAAGGGGGTGCCAAGCTTCAACAGCGCGTGGTAGCTATCCAGTGCGTGATACAAGGCCTGTGTGCACGATGTAACATCCCCCGGACACTGGCGCGCACAGGCCCCGCGCAAAGGCAGCGCCAAAGGCGTTTGTTCCAGCCAATCCGCAAGTGCCTCGTCTGTCACGGGCTGGCCCAGCATGCCACGCACCGGGTGGCCGGGATGCAGGCGATTGGCGCTAAGGTTGTCGGGCAGATGTGGCCCGGCAAGATGCAACAGGCTTGCCGGATACCAGTCTTGCGCGCGAAACGCCTCTGAGAAACCCTTTTCCTGCCGCGCGGCAACGACCAGCAATGTGACGCGCGCGGCGCGGTCTTCGCCCGCCATCGCAAATTCCTGCGCAAGGGTCTTGTCGCCTGCAACTGTCCACAAGGCGTTCAGGCTTTGGGCAAGATGTGATCCTTCTGCCGCCGCATGTATCCAGCTGCGGCCCGAAATCCCGCCATCTGCGCGCAATAGCGCAATGCGCTCTGTTCGCGGCAGGCTGTATACATAGGGGCCTTGCAAGTGGCCGGATTTATCGATGATGGCAAGCATTGTCTGGGCAGAAAGATTTTGCACATGCGCCAGATCACGAAATGCGGCAAGAGCCGCCTCTTCCTCTCCCTCTAGCCATTGGGCGAGTGCGGCGCGAAAATCGGGCAAGGCTGCGCCGCTGAGGTCTTGTGCCGCAAGCGGGTGCAGGATTGGTGCAACCGTCAGCAAAATTGCCGAGGCCACGATGTATCGCCAGATGCGCCTTAGATATGCCCGCATTCGCCCCCCCCGCTCTGCCGTGGCGCCACTATGCCCGCGCCAGTTCCAGACAGCAAGCCATGCCGGCCACATATGCAAATACATAAAAAACCGCCCCGGTGGCCCGAGGCGGCGAAGTTTCCCGCGTATCGGCGGGACAGGGAGGAAATGTTTTCAAACAACTAGGTGATATTTGAAAACATGACTCTGAATATGATCTTTGGGGCTTCAAAGCTTTGATCCAAATCAAACGCGCTGAATATCTGTCAATGAAACATGACGATTTTCTCAAGTGTTGCACGGGCGCTGGCATACTGCGCCACCTGTCGGATATGGGATAGGTGCCATGTCAAGAACCGGTTTGACGCCGGTTTGATCTGGCAGTAGGTCACATCTATCCAGATAGGACAGGCCATGACCCAAAGCATCACGCTGCCCCGCCCCGATGACTGGCATTTGCATCTGCGCGATGGCGCGATGCTGGCTGGGATTGCCCCAGAAAGCGCACGCCATTTTGCCCGCGCCATCATCATGCCCAATCTTGTGCCGCCCGTTGTGCGCGGCGCCGATGCGGATAGCTACCGCGCGCGCATTCTGGGTGTAACGGGGCCGGGCTTCATCCCGCTGATGACGCTGTATCTGACAGAAGAGACTGACCCGGCAGATGTTGTGGCCGCCCACAAGGCCGGGATTATTACAGCGGTAAAAATGTATCCGGCGGGTGCAACAACCAATTCAGCCTCTGGCGTGCGCGATTTCGACCGCGTGCGCCCGGTGCTGGAGGCGATGGCAGAGGCGGGTATTCCGCTTCTGTGCCACGGCGAAGTGACCGATCACAGCGTGGATATCTTTGACCGCGAAGCCGTGTTCATTGACCGCGTGCTTGATCCGATCCGCCGCGCAACGCCTGCGCTGCGTGTGGTTATGGAACATATCACCACATCGGATGCCGTGGCCTATGTGCGCAGCCAACCCCAAAACCTGGGCGCGACAATCACAACCCATCATCTGGTGATCAACCGCAACCATATTCTGGTGGGCGGCATCAAGCCACATTACTACTGCCTGCCTGTGGCCAAGCGCGAAACGCACCGCGTGGCGCTGGTGGATGCGGCCACCTCCGGCGATGCGCGGTTTTTTCTGGGCACGGATAGCGCCCCGCATACGGATGATGCCAAAGAAAATGCCTGTGGTTGCGCGGGCTGCTTTACGGCCACCAACACGCTCTCCATTTTGGCGCATGTGTTTGAAGAGGCTGGCGCGCTGGACAAGCTGGAGGGATTCACCTCTCGCAATGGCCCGGAATTCTATCGCCTGCCCGTCAATAACGGCACAGTAACACTGGAGAAATCCACCACCCCCATCTCCTACCCCGCCAAGATAGAAACAGGCGCTGGCCCGGTCACAGTATTTGACCCAGGTTTCCCACTCTATTGGCGCGTTTTGTAAGCAAAGGCCCTGCCCCATGATCCCAAGCTCTTTTCCTGATCGCGCCACAGTTGCCCGCCTGACCGCGCGTATGCTGTTGGATATCAAGGCCGTGCACTTCAATGCGCAAGAGCCGTTCACCTTCGCCAGCGGGCTGAAAGCGCCCACTTATATTGATTGCCGCAAGCTTATCAGCTTTCCGCGCATCCGCTCCAGCCTGATGGATTTCCTGACATGCCGGGTTATGGAAGATGCGGGGTTTGAGGCCTTTGACAATATCGCGGGCGGGGAAACCGCAGGCATTCCCTTTGCCGCACTTGTGGCAGAGCGCATGGCGCTGCCCATGTCCTATGTGCGCAAAAAGCCCAAGGGTTATGGGCGCAATGCCCGCATTGAAGGTACTATGACCGAGGGGCAGCGCGTGCTGTTGGTGGAAGACCTGACAACAGATGGCGGATCAAAGCTAAGCTTTGTCGATGCGATCCGCGAGACAGGTGCAGAATGCGGCCATACGGCGGTTATTTTCTACTACGGCATTTTCCCCGAAACCGAACCGCGCCTTGCCGAACATGGGGTAAAATTGCACTATCTGTGCACATGGTGGGATGTTCTGGCAGAAGCCCGGCGCGGCGGGGATTTCGATGCCGAAACGCTGGATTCGGTCGAATCCTTCCTGCGTGCCCCGCGCGACTGGGCGTGATTGCATAAAGCAGATCAAAAAACGCGCCGGAGGCTTTCCGGCGCGTTTTTCATTTATACGGCCAATGCTGGCTTATGCGCTCATCTCAAAGCCCAGATGCTTTGCCACAGTGAAGATATCCTTATCCCCTCGCCCGCACATATTCATGATCAGCAAGTGATCTTTGGGCAGGCTTGGCGCGATCTTCAGCACATGGGCCAGCGCATGGCTGGGTTCCAGCGCAGGGATGATCCCTTCAAGCGCGCAGCATCTCTGGAATGCGGCCAAAGCCTCATCATCCGTGATAGAAACATATTGCGCACGCCCCACATCTTTCAGCCAGGCATGTTCAGGGCCAATACCGGGATAATCAAGGCCCGCAGAAATGGAATGGCCTTCCAATATCTGGCCATCCTCATCTTGCAGCAAATAGGTCCGGTTGCCATGCAACACGCCGGGGCGCCCGCCTGTCAGGCTGGCGCAATGCTCCATCCGTGCATCAACGCCGCGCCCCCCGGCCTCTACCCCGATGATATTGACATCCTTGTCATCCAGAAACGGGAAAAACAGCCCCATTGCATTTGATCCGCCGCCAATTGCGGCAATGATGGTATCTGGCAAGCGGCCTTCGCGTTCCAGAATTTGTGCGCGGGCTTCCTTGCCGATGATGGATTGGAAATCGCGCACCATGGCGGGGTAAGGGTGCGGGCCTGCAACTGTGCCGATGCAATAGAACGTGTCGCGCACATTTGTTACCCAATCGCGCAAGGCGTCATTCATCGCGTCTTTCAGCGTGCCCCGGCCAGAGCGCACAGGCACCACCTCTGCCCCCAACAGCTTCATGCGGAACACATTTGGCGCTTGGCGTTCCACATCATGCGCGCCCATATAAACCACGCATTTCAACCCGAAGCGCGCGCAGACTGTCGCTGTGGCCACGCCGTGCTGGCCAGCCCCGGTTTCTGCGATAATCCGGGTTTTACCCATGCGCATGGCCAGCAATATCTGGCCCAACACATTATTGATCTTATGCGCGCCGGTATGGTTCAGCTCGTCACGCTTGAGGTAAATCTTGGCCCCGCCGCAATGCTCTGTCAGACGTTCGGCAAAATACATGGGCGAGGGGCGGCCCACATAATGTGTCCACAGATCATCCATCTGCGCCCAGAAACTGGCATCGGTTTTGGCATGTTCATATTCCGCTTCCAGCGCCAAAATCAGCGGCATCAGCGTTTCCGAAACAAACCGGCCGCCGTAAATGCCAAAGCGGCCTTGCTCGTCAGGGCCTGTCATGAAGGAATTGATCAGATCATCTGGCATTTCCGCTGTCCTTTATGTGTCCGTCTGTCTGGCTTTGGCCATGTCCTAGCGTTCTGATAGCGTCCAGACAAGGGAATTGCGCGTGGTATGACAGGCAACAGGCCACAGCACCAATCGGGGCCATGCCCTAGCGTTCCAGAATCAACCTGTCGCCTTCAATCGCGATCCGCGCATAGCGGCGCAGATAGCCCATCCCCAGAAGAGAGACATCCAACTCTCCTTCATTGACAAAAGCAGGCACATTCGCATCGCGGATTTCAAGGCCCGCATGCGCCAGAACAACCTCATCCAACGTGACGCGGGCCAAGCCCACTTCGCCATTGGCCGTGCGTGCCCGGCCCAGATAAGGCAGGCTTTGCGGATCAAACCCCACCCGCGCGGCATCTGCCTGTGAAAGCACCAGATCGGATGCGCCAGTATCAAGAATGAAGCTCACCGGCGTTCCATTCACCTGCAAATCCAGATTGAAATGTCCGTTGCGCCCTGCCCGCAGCACGATCGCGCCCGTGCCAGAGACTGTGATCCTGTCATCGCGGGTGATATCTTGCCACAGGCCATAGCCCGCGGCGACCCCCACAAAAATTAAGCCCCACAGCACCAGATGGCGCAAGCTTTGGCCTATGCCCTGAGTGCGCGCGACCAGAAAATAGCTGATCAACACTGTGCCCCAGACACCCAGATAGACCAGCCGCATTATCTGATCGGAATCCATCAATTGCCCCGTTCCTGCCTGCCCCTTATGTGGTGCAACACTTGGTGAATGTCATCTGCACTCACGTTTCCGTGACGTCATGGTCATATATCCAGCCGAATTGGCGCAACGGCGCATTGGGGGCAAGCCTGCCCGATAGCCGCAGGGCCAGATGCGCGATTTGGGCCAATGGTGCGCGCAGATGATAATTGCGCGCATTCTTTGTGGCCGCAGCAACCACGCGGGCAACGCGGGCTTGGCGGGCCATTTGATAGCGTGCCAAGCCCTCTGGAATATTGGCCGCCTGTTCCAGATTGCGCATCAGTGCAAACGCGTCTTCCAGCGCCATATTTGCGCCTTGCGCCATGAACGGAAGCGTAGGATGCGCGGCATCCCCCAGTATCGCCGCATGCCCCGCCTGCCAGCATGGTGCAACAGGATGACGGAACAACCCCCACAGCCAAACCTTGTCAACCTGCGCCAACCAGCCCGGCACAGGCCCTCCAAATTCCGCAAATGCGCGGCGCACATGCGCCGGATTGTCTGGGTGGTTCCAGCCTTCTTGCGCCCATGCGCGGCGCTCTTCCACCGCCACGATATTGCGCAGCCTGCCACCGCGCAGCGGATAGCTGACCAAATGCCGCCCCGGCCCCATGAAAACCTCTGCTTCGTGCGGGGCATCGGGGGCGCAAGGAATAAGCGCGCGCCAGGCAACCTGGCCTGTAAAAAAGGGGGCATCGGGGGCGGTTGGGTTCAGGGTTTTGCGCAAGACCGAATGCAACCCATCCGCGCCCAGCACCAGATCGGCGTCAATACGCTCCCCGCCCGCCAAGGTAACACAGGGGCGCGGCCCCTCTGGCGCGATCCGGGTGACTTGCGCCACAAAGCGCGTCTTTACACCCACCGCCGCGCGTTCCAGAAGCGTGATAAGATCGGCGCGGTGGATCAGATGAAACCCCGGCCCATCGTCTGGAAGTGACAGGCGCAATACGTCGCGCGCGCTCTTTCCATCGCGCAGCACAACGGCGCGGCTGCGCAGCGCAGTTTGCGCAAGCCCCTCACCCTGCCCCAAAGCTGCAAGAACACGCGCGCCATTTGGGCTGATCTGAAGGCCTGCGCCAACTTCCAGAAATCCGCCTGCCTGCTCCAGCAAGGTAACACTGGCCCCGCGCTGCACCAGCGCAGCGGCTGCGCCCAGCCCGGCAACGCCGCCGCCCACCACCACAACATCCAGCCCAGACAGCAGCATTTGCACCCCTATATGCAAAAACACCGGGTCGCAGAAAGCGCCCGGTGTCCCAATCACACTTCCGTTCGCGCCGCTCTGTCAGTCGTCGCGATGCACACGCTCATTGCGTTCATGCGCTTCTTGTGCCTGCAAGGTCATCGTGGCAATCGGGCGCGCATCCAACCGCTTGAGCGAGATACGTTCGCCCGTCGCCTCGCAATAGCCAAATTCTCCGTTCTCGATGCGGCGCAAGGCGGCATCAATTTTGGAAATCAGCTTGCGCTGGCGGTCGCGGGTGCGCAGTTCCAACGCGCGATCTGTTTCTTCCGAAGCACGATCTGCAACATCTGGAATATTGCGGCTGGAATTTGCCAATTCAGCCAAAGTTTCCTGACTGCCCTTTAGAATATCTTCTTTCCAGACAATCAGCTTGCGCCGGAAATATTCCAGCTGGCGATCATTCATGAAGGGTTCATCTTCGGCCGGCCGATAATCTTCCGGAAGAAATACTTCTGGTTTCATTCCCCGCTCCTGTCTTCCCGCCGGATCATAAGTGTTGAGGTTGCTCATCGCGATTCACCTATATCCCGCACTGTTGGGGGCGAGATAGCGGATGCTCCTGGAATTGTCACGCCTTTTCACACAGCGTTTTTTGCACAATCGCATTCGCAGAGGCGCACTCGCCTTGTCGCGCGGCAAAGGGCAAGCTAGGTTGCACCAGACAGGGGCCTTCGGCTGGCCCATCCCATCCAGAACAGGGCCAAAAATGCGGTTCACCTCGACAGCCCGGTATATTGCCAGCGATGATCTTCAAGTCGCGGTAAACGCGGCTGTAACCCTACAACGCCCGTTGCTTGTGAAGGGCGAACCGGGCACCGGAAAAACCGAGCTTGCGATACAGATTGCGCAGTCTCTGGGCCTGCCGATGATCGAATGGTCGATCAAATCCACCACCCGCGCGCAGCAAGGGCTATACGAATATGACGCCGTGTCGCGCCTGCGCGACAGCCAGTTGGGCGATGCGCGGGTGGAAGAGGTGCGCAATTACATCCGCAAAGGCAAGCTTTGGCAGGCATTTGAAGCTACAGAGCGGGTTGTCTTGCTGATAGACGAAATTGACAAGGCGGATATAGAATTCCCCAACGACCTGTTGCAAGAACTCGATAAAATGGAGTTTTTCGTCTATGAAACAGGCGAGACAATCCGGGCGAAGCACAGACCAATCGTGATTATCACATCCAATAACGAAAAAGATTTGCCCGATGCGTTTTTGCGGCGTTGTTTCTTCCATTATATCCGCTTTCCCGATCCTGAAACGCTGAAGGCGATTGTGGAAGTTCATTTTCCGGGGATCAAGCCCGCTCTTCTGACAGCAGCGCTTACCCAGTTTTACGAATTGCGCGAAACACCGGGGTTGAAGAAAAAGCCATCGACCTCGGAAGTATTGGATTGGTTGAAACTGCTTCTGGCCGAGGATCTCTCGCCCGAAGATTTGCGGCGCGGGGGGGCTGATGCCCTGCCCAAACTGCATGGGGCGCTGTTGAAAAATGAGCAAGATGTTCATCTGTTCGAGAGGCTGGCCTTCATGGCACGGCGTCAAGGGCGCTGAGGAGGGGAAAACATGGCCATTGAAATTCGTCCCGTCGCCCGCGCTGACAAAGCCCGCTGGGCAGAGCTTTGGCAAGACTATCTGGCCTATTATGAAACCACCCTGCCACCCGACGTCTATGACGCAACTTTTGAAGCGTTTTTCGTGGGAAATCCCCAAAACCCGCGCTGTCTTTTGGCAGAAAGTGACGGGCGGGCATTGGGTTTGGTGCATTATTTTTTCCATGCCCATTGCTGGCATCCCGAAGGCATATGCTATCTGCAAGACCTGTTTACAGACAGCACAGCGCGGGGAAAGGGTGTTGGCCGCGCGCTGATACAGGCAGTTTACCATGCGGCCGATAAACAAGGCATTCCCAATGTCTATTGGACAACGCAAAACTTTAATCACACGGCCCGCGCGCTGTATGACAAGATCGGGCAGCTAACGCCCTTCATAAAATATGTGCGCCCCGTATGAGAATCGCGTTTGCCTTCGCAGCCCTTTTGGCTCTTGCAGCTTGCGCCGCCCCTGCCCCGCGCGGAACGCCCGCGGTGCTGGATGCACAGACGCGCGCCATCAGTTCCGCCGCGCTATTCGGCCCGCCCCGGCCCTTTGCGCCAGAGCGCAGCAATGACCAAATTGCCCAAGATATCCTTGAACTGGGGTTCCGCTTGGAATCTGGGCGCATGTTGCCCTTCTTCTCGCGCTTTGAAGGGCCTGTGGCTGTCCGGCTTGCTGGGCAGATTCCGCCTTTGGCCGGGCAAGAGACAGATCGCCTTTTGGCGCGGCTGCGCAATGAGGCGGGCCTTGATATCCGCCGCGTGGCCGAGGGGCCGGCCCAGATTGTGGTGGAATTTGTTCCGCGCGCCACAATGCGGCGCCTGGTTCCAGAAGCTGCGTGTTTCGTTTTGCCAAATGTTCCAAGCTGGGATGCCTTTCGCGCTGCGCCGCGCGCGGCCAGTCTGGATTGGGCTGCGATCGTGCGCCGCGAGCGCGCACTTGTGATCGCGCCTGCTGATACAACCGTGCAAGAGATGCGCGATTGCCTGCATGAAGAACTGGCACAGGCGCTGGGGCCGCTGAACGATCTTTACCGCATTGGCGAGACGGTCTGGAATGACGACAACTTTCAGACAGCGCTGACTGGCTATGACATGCTGGTGCTGCGCGTCTGGAACCACCCGGAACTTCGCCCCGGCATGAGCCGCGGCGAGGTTGCCGCGCGCCTGCCAGCTATTCTTGCACAGCTTAATCCGCGCGGGGCGCGTGCGACTGTGCCCCTGGATCCGATCCCGACACCCCGGATATGGACAGATTCAATTGAAGGCGCGCTGGGTGCCGCCAACCGGCGGCAAAGTTTCGATTTGGCCCAAAGGGCTGTGCGGATTGCGATACAGGAACGGTGGCAAGATGAACGCCTGGCCTTCAGCCTGTTTCTGGCAGCGCGCTACGCCCCCTCTTCGGCAGGAGAGCAGGCTTTGGATGCGCTTTTGACTGCGGGCGCAATCTATGCCGCGCGCCCTGGTGGCGCTGTTCCGCGGGCACATATTGACTTGCATCTTGCTGCGCAGGCATTGGCTTCGGGACAGGTGGATATTGTGCTGCGCCTGACAGAAGCCGCAATGCCTGCGGCGCGCCGCTCGGAGAACGGGGCATTGCTATCTTCGCTGATGCTGATGCGCGCCGAAGCTTTGGCCGCCCAAGGCCAGATGGCGCAGGCCGAAGCCTTGCGCCGCGAGGCGCAGCCCTATGCGATTTTCGGTTTCGGCTCTTTGCGGGCCGCAGAGGACAGGCGCGCGGAGATTGCCGCGCTGGCCCAATAAAAACAGGAGAGTTTGGTAAGATGATTGTTATTTTTGGGCTTGTGGCTGGCGCAGTCTGGGCGGCGCAATCTGCCCGCAAGCGCGGTGGCAACCGCAAGGATATTGCCCAATATGCGGCTGTGGGTGCCATTTTGGGGGGGCTTGTGGGCCTGTTTGTCACGATCGGCGTGGAAAAGCTGCTCTAGCCCATGTTCCTGCCCTTTTTCCAAAACCTGAAAGACCACGGTGTGCCGGTTACGCTGCGCGAATTTCTGGGGTTTCTGGAGGCCGTGCATGTTGGGCTGGTCACTTATGATCTGGATGGCTTTTATTACCTCGCCCGCGCGGCGATGGTAAACGATGAACGCCATCTGGATCGGTTTGACCGCGCCTTTGCCGCCAGTTTCCAAGGGTTGGAAGAAATCAGCGCCGCGCAGGTGCTGGACGCGATAGAGCTGCCCCGCGACTGGCTGGAGAAAATGGCCGAAAAGCATTTGAGCGCCGAAGAGCGCGCCGAAGTTGCGGCGCTTGGCGGGTTTGACAAGTTGATGGCGGCCTTGCGCCAGCGGCTGCAAGAGCAGAAGGGCCGCCATCAGGGCGGCAACACATGGATTGGCACAGCCGGAACATCGGCTTTCGGGGCCTATGGGTATAATCCCGAAGGGGTGCGGATCGGGCAAGACGGCTCTCGCCATCGGCGCGCGGTTAAAGTCTGGGACAAGCGCGAATTCCGCAATCTGGATGATACAGTGGAACTGGGCACGCGCACGATCAAAGTCGCGCTGAAACGGCTACGCAAATGGGCGCGTGACGGGGCCATGCAAGAACTGGATCTGGACGGAACGATCCGCGCCACCGCAGAGCATGGCTATCTGGATATCCAGACACGGCCAGAGCGCAGAAACGCTGTTAAGGTTCTGCTTTTGCTGGATATCGGCGGCTCTATGGATGACCATGTGCGCGCCGTGGAAGAGCTGTTCAGCGCCGCCAAAGCTGAATTCAAGCATCTGGAACATTATTATTTCCACAATTGCCTGTATGAATTTGTCTGGCGCGACAATGCGCGCCGCTGGAATGAACGCCTGCCAACCTGGGATATGCTGCGCAGCTATGGCAGTGATTGGAAATGTATCTTTGTGGGGGACGCCGCAATGTCACCCTATGAAATCATGTCGCCCGGCGGCGCCAATGAGCATTGGAACGCGGAGGCAGGTGAAATCTGGCTGCAACGCGCGCGGGCACAATGGCCAGACCATCTCTGGATCAATCCGACACCTGCGCAGAATTGGCCGCATATTCAGTCGGTTGGTATGATCTCAGAGATTTTTGAAGGGCGCATGGTGCCAATGACCCTTGCAGGCATTTCGCAGGGGATAAAACTTCTGTCACGCTAACTTCGCTGCATAACCTATAGCGCTATAAGCGAAATAATGCCTGCCAATTTGCAATCCCATGCGCGGCCCCATAGGTCTGCCTCAGGCATGGGCGCAATCCCATGCGCTTGATACAGGAGAGACTTATGAAACTGAACCGCCTTCTGAGCACGACACTGCTTGCTGCAACACTGGCAACCGCGCCGCTGCTGGCCCCCCAAGCCATGGCACAAGACGCCGAGATGGGCGCAGAGATTGCCGCGCAAGATGGCAAGATCGATGCTTTTATCGAAGCCGCGCTTGCAGTGTCTGAAACACGGGCACGCTATATCGCGCAGCTGGAGACTGTGACAGACGAGGCCGCGCAAATGGAAATCATTCAGGAAGCGGATGCAGCAATTCTGGATGTGGTGGATGCAACGCCGGATATCAGCATTGATGAATACATCGCCATTGGTGAAGCGGCTGCCGCCGATCCCGATCTGGCCGCGCGCATTGATGCACGCTTTGCCGAAGCTTTTGCAGAATAACTGCCGGCGCGCACCGGGGCCAAGATGGCCCCGGTGTGTCTTTTAACGCTCGATTGTGACGCGTTCCATGCGGTCGGGTGTGCCAATAACCGCCCCATTGCCGCCAGTGCCCCGCTTGATGGCATCCAGCACATCGTAACCCTCAATCATCTGCCCCACGACAGTATATTGCCCATTCAGATGGGCCGCGGGGGCAAACATGATGAAAAACTGGCTGTTGGCGCTGTTCGGGTTTTGTGATCGCGCCATGCCCACCACCCCACGTTCGAAGGGCTGTGCGGTAAATTCGGCAGGCAGATCGGGCAGATCCGATCCGCCTGTGCCCCAGCGGCGCGGATCACCTGATTGCGTGCCATTTGCGACATCTCCGGTCTGGGCCATGAAGCCATCAATCACGCGGTGAAATACCACCCCGTCATAATCGCCACGCTCTGCCAAGGTGACAATCCGCTCCACATGCTGCGGGGCCAGATCATCGCGCAGCGCAATCCGAATCGCGCCATTTGCCTCGCCTGCAACCTCTATCACCATCACAGGGCCAGAATGGCCCTCTGGCACGGCGGTATCGGCATTGACGCTCATCAGGTTAAGCCAGCTTGCCCCCAGAATACCCAGACCAAGCGCAAACAATCCCCCGAATATCAGCTTGTCACGCATCTGCGGCCACCTTGACGCTTAGCATCTTGTCGGGGTTTGCAGGCGGCTCGCCACGGGTGATGGCATCCACATGTTCCATCCCTGCGATCACACGGCCATAGACGGTGTATTGGCGGTTCAGGAAATGATTGTCGCTGAAATTGATGAAAAACTGGCTGTTGGCGCTGTCAGGATTGGCAGAACGCGCCGCACCCAGCGTGCCGCGATCATGCGGGACACCCGAAAATTCGGCTTTCAGATTGGGCAGGTCAGATCCGCCAGTGCCCGCGCGGCCAGGGTTGTAGTTGTTTTCGGTGTTGCCATTGGCCACATCGCCTGTCTGGGCCATGAAACCATCAATCACGCGGTGAAACACAACATTGTCATAGGCCCCGGCGCGGGCCAGTTCCTTCATGCGCGCGCAATGGCCCGGTGCGATATCGGGCAGCAGTTCAATTATCACTGTGCCGCCTTTCAGTTCCATCAGGATCGTATTTTCCGGGTCTTTGATCTCGGCCATCTATGGCACTCCTTTATTTGGTCTGGGCGCACCCTACTGCGCCAATCCTGTCAGGAAAACCCCCCTCACACGGTTGCAACCATTGACCATACCCCCCCTTTCACGCCAGATAGCGCCAATGTGAGAATGGGAGTTTCGTGTCATGGCCTTCAAAACCCTTGATGATATCGATTTCGCGGGCAAAACTGCGCTGGTGCGGGTTGATATCAATGTGCCAATCGAAAATGGCGTGGTGAGCGATACAACCCGAATCGGGCGCATTGTGCCAACCATTCGCCATATTGCGGATGCCGGGGGCAAAGTGGTGCTTTTGGCGCATTTTGGCCGCCCGAAGGGCAAGCCGAATGCGGATATGTCGCTGGCTCTGGTGCGCCCGGCGCTGGAAGAGGCGCTTGGCCAGCCTGTCGCCTTTGCCGAATCCTGCATCGGCGGGCCTGCAAAGCGCGTGGTTGCCGACATGCAGGCTGGGGATGTGGCGCTGTTGGAGAATACCCGCTTTCACGAGGGCGAGGAAAAGAATGACAAGCTGCTTGCCGCCTCTATGGCTGCTTTGGGCGATATCTATGTAAATGATGCCTTCTCGGCCGCCCATCGCGCTCATGCGTCGACCGAAGGTTTGGCGCATTTGCTGCCTGCTTGTGCCGGGCGCCTGATGGCGGCAGAGTTGCAGGCGCTGGAGGCAGCACTTGGCAACCCTGCGCGCCCTGTGGCCGCGGTTGTGGGGGGGGCGAAGGTTTCCACCAAGCTGGATCTGTTGTCCAACCTGATCACAAAGGTGGATCACCTGATCATCGGCGGGGGCATGGCAAATACATTTCTGGCGGCCCAGGGAATAGAGATTGGCACATCCCTGGCAGAGCGCGAGATGACAGACACCGCGCGCGATATCATGGCGCGCGCCTCAGATGCAGGCTGCACCCTGCATCTGCCCAGCGATATCGTTGTGGCGCGCGAATTTGCCGCCCATGCCGCGCATGAAATCCTGCCTGCAAGCGCTTGCCCGTCAGATGCCATGATCCTTGATGCCGGGCCAGAAACTGTGGCCGCGATTGCGCAGGTCTTTGGTGCGTGTAAAACACTGGTCTGGAATGGCCCGCTGGGCGCGTTTGAACTTACCCCTTTTGACACCGCCACCAATGCCGCTGCGCAAGACGCCGCGCGCCTGACGAAAGAGGGGCATCTTATTTCTGTTGCTGGCGGGGGCGATACGGTTTCCGCCCTGAACCGTGCTGGCGTGGGCGAAGATTTTACCTATATTTCCACAGCCGGGGGCGCCTTTCTGGAATGGATGGAAGGCAAAACCCTGCCCGGCGTTGCCGCGCTAGAGAAAGAGTAAGACCGATGGATATGCTGATCTGGATCGGGGCCGCGATTTCGCTGGCAGGTGTTTTGGGTTTGGGCTGGTGCATTCTGTATGTGTTGAAACTGCGCCGCCTGACTTTGGATGACACAGAGATGCGTGCGCGCATGCAGCGCGCGGTAATGATCAATTTTGCCGCACTTGCTGTTTCAACCCTTGGGTTGATGATGGTGGTTGTCGGGATTTTTCTGAAATAATGCCCTAAACTTCTGCTTTCACAAGCACGGGCAAATGTGCCATACTGCAACAAATCGCGCCCTCAGAATGGCGCATAACGGCAGGCAAGGCAGATGAAGCGCAGTTCTCCGGCGATTGGGCCACTTTTTTACTTTGGAACCGCGGTTGTTTTGGGGCTGTATTTTACCTTTGCTGCTGTGCAAGGCGCGTTTGGCCTGTTCAACCGGGTGCAGGTGGAAGCCGAAAGTGATCTGCTGCGCGCGCAGCGTGATAGCCTGCAATTAGAGCTTGCAGAGGTCACAAACCGCACACGCCGCCTTTCGGATGATTTTCTGGATCTGGATTTGCTGGATGAGCGCGCGCGTGATGTGCTGGGGCTTGCCCGCCCGGATGATATCATCATTCGCTGAAACGGCCATGCGCCGGATGATCAGACGTCATAGCCTTCCACAATAACAAGATCGGCAAAGGAAAAAGGCTCTCGCAACGCTTTGGCCGCTTGATATTCGGCACTGTCATAGCAGGCGCGGGCCGTGGCCAGATCGGGAAATTCAATCACCACAGTGCGGGCGCGGCTTTTGCCTTCCAATTGCTCTTGCGCGCCCCCGCGAACGATGAATTTTGCACCAAATTTGTCAAAAGCAGCTTTGTTGGCGCTAATATAGGCTGCATAACCGCCAACATCTTTGACATCGACATGAGCCACCCAGTAAGCTTTGGACATGATCTTCGCCTTTTGGTTGTGTCATATGACAGCGCAATCTATCGCTTGGCGCTAACACTGTGTCAATTACCTGTTACCGGGCATGCAGTATGATTGACCAATTGGCAAAGACCTCGCACGAGTAAAACTTATGGTGCCGAACGATAATCACACTGGGAGGAGAGACAATGTTTGACCCGATTTCGCTATGGATGCAAGGGACTGTGCTCTGGATGAAGATGTTCAAGCAACAGCAGGAAGCATATATCCGTATGCTGGGCGCATTCGCCGAAAAACTGCCGCAGGAAAACGCTGCCGGCTTGGCACGCGAAGCCGAAGCGGTAAAAGCCACATTGAAAGCGGCCAACAAACCTGCAAAACCCGCCGTCGTGAAAGCAAAAACCGCAGCTGCTGTCGTTACGGCATAAGGTTTGGTCAGCGCGCCAGATCGCGCAGAATGGGGCAATCGGGCCGGTTATCGCCCATGCAAGCATTTATCAGCTCTGCCAAAGTTGTGCGCATTTGGTGCAATTCTTCCAATTGCGCGTCAATCCGGGCCAGATGCTCGCGCGCCAAAGATTTCACATCTGCGCTGGCGCGCGATTCATCTTCGTAGAGGTGCAGCAACTGGCGACATTCCTGCACCGTAAAGCCAAGGGCACGGGCGCGGCGTAAAAATGCCAGCCTGTGCAGATCGTTTTCAGAGAAAACGCGGTAGCCATTCGCCTCGCGCTTTGGGGTGATCAACCCGATCTCCTCGTAAAAGCGGATGGTTTTGGGCGGCAGCCCTGCCCGTTTGCCGACTTCGGAAATATTCATGCCGCATTCCCCTTCAGCTTGTCCGGCGCGATGTAACGCAGCCGCAGCGCGTTTGACAGCACACAGACCGAACTGAGTGCCATTGCCCCGGCCGCAAGCATGGGCGACAGCAACAGCCCGAAGGCCGGATATAGCAGCCCCGCCGCAACCGGAATAAGCGCCGTGTTATAGGCAAAGGCCCAGAACAGATTTTGCCGGATATTGCCCATTGTCCGGCTGGACACTGAAAGCGCGGTCAGCACCGCGTCTGGCGCGCCAGACATCAGCACCACATCGGCGGTTTCCATGGCGATATCGGTGCCCGTGCCAAGGGCGATGCCCACATCGGCCTCGGCCAGCGCGGGCGCATCATTGATCCCGTCACCCACAAAGGCCAGAACCTGTGCGCCAGTCTCGCACAGCTTTGCCAGCGCCTCTACCTTGCCTTTGGGCATGACCTCGGCCACGATCTCGTCAATGCCCAGATCGCGACCAACGGCATGGGCGGCGGCGCGCGCATCGCCCGAAATCATCACCACGCGCAAGCCGCGCGCTTTCAGCGCAGAAATCAGCGCCTTTGCGCCGGGTTTGGGCTGATCAGCCACCGCGATCAGCGCCACCAAGGCGCCATCCACGGCCAGATACAAAGGGCTGCGCCCTTGCTCTGCCAGCGCCTCTGCCTGCGCGGCCAGGGGTGCTGTATCAACCCCTTCCTGCGCCATCAGACGCGCCGCACCCAAGATTACGCGCGCGCCCTCCACATCGCCGCGCACACCCAAACCCGTCAGGGATTTGAAACCGCTTACCTGCGGCAGTGCCAAGCCACGCGTTTCAGCCTCGGCCAATATCGCGCGCCCAATGGGATGCTCGCTCTCTTGCTCCAGCGCGGCGGCCAGCGGCAGGGCGGCATCTGTCTGCCAGCCGGGCACAGTTTGCAGATCCGTCAGCACAGGGCGGCCCTCTGTCAGGGTGCCTGTCTTGTCAAAGGCGACAGTATCTACCTTGTCCAGCAGTTGCAGGGCTGTTCCTTTGCGAAACAACACCCCCAGTTCTGCCCCGCGCCCTGTGCCCACCATGACAGAGGTGGGCGTGGCCAGCCCCATGGCACAGGGGCAGGCAATAATCAGAACCGAGACCCCCGCAATCAGTGCGAAACTCAGATCAGGGCCAAAGGCCAGCCAGATCAGCACCGTCAGCACCGCCACCCCGATCACAACAGGAACAAACACGGCTGTTACTCGATCCACCAGCGCCTGAACCGGCAGCTTTGCCCCCTGTGCGCTTTCCACCATGCGGATAATCTGCGACAAAACAGTTTCCGCCCCGGTGCGCGTGACCTCCATCTGCAACGCCCCTGCCCCGTTTACAGTGCCGCCGATCAGCATGTCGCCGGGCTGTTTGGTGGCGGGGATCGGCTCTCCCGTGATCATGCTTTCATCCAGAATCGCACTGCCAGAGATCAGCACGCCATCGGCGGGCACACGTTCGCCGGGGCGCATATGCACGATATCGCCCCCCTTCAGATCGCTGATGGCGATTTCCACCACCTCGCCCGCGCGCATCACCCGCGCTGTGCGCGGCTGCAACCCCACTAGCCGCGCAATGGCAGCACCCGTGCGCCCTTTGGCCCGCGCCTCCAGCCAGCGGCCCAGAAGGATGAGCGTGACAATCACCGCCGCAGCCTCGAAATAGACCGCGCGCGCAGTGTCGGGCAGCAGCGATGGCGCGAAAGTGGCCAGCGTGGAATAGGCCCATGCCGCCAATGTGCCAATAGCAACAAGGCTGTTCATATCAGGTGCGCCACGTATCAGCGCGGGCAGCCCGACCGTATAAAAACGCCGCCCCGGCCCGATCAGCACAAGGGTGGTTAGCAAAAACTGCGCCAGCCAAAGCGTTTGCATGCCAACCAAGTCATGCAACCAGTGATGAAAGGCAGGCACCGCATGCCCGCCCATTTCCAGAATGAAGACAGGCAATGTCAGGGCGGCTGCGGCAATCAGATTGCCGCGTATTGCCCGCGCCTCGGCATCATGGCGGCTTTGGGGGTCTTCTGGCGGGCTGTCTGCGCCCAACACCTGCGCCGGATAGCCAAGCCGGGTTGCCGCCGCAATCAGCGCGGCTGCATCGCCCTGCCCGGCCAGATGCTCCACCTGCGCGCGCCCGGTGGCAAGGTTTACATCCGCCCGCAAAACGCCCGGAACAGCATGAAGCGCCGTTTCAACCCGGCTGACGCAAGAGGCGCAGGTCATGCGCTCCAAGGCCAGCTCTATCTGGGCCACGCGCAAGGGATAGCCTGCGCGCTGCATGCTTTGCCGTAATGCGGCCATATCCAGATCGGGGCTTGCCTGCAAAACCGCCTCGCTGGTGGCAAGGTTTACCGCAGGCTCTGTCACACCCGGAACAGTGGCCAAAGCAGCCTCGGCCCGGCGCACACAGCCCGCACAGCTAAGATTGCCGATTGGCAAGCGCAATTCCGTGGCGGGTTTGGGTGCAGTGGTTTTGATAGGCGGCGTCATGGTATTCACGCGGTGTTATCCCTTTATGGACGGATTACACCCTAGATGGAGGTTCCATCTTGTGGAAGGTCAAGGGATTATTTTGGCACTGTCCCAGTTCATGACCAAAAGAGGTTTTGCGCAAGCCGACAAATCCTGTGATGCGGCAGATAACCCAGCCTATAAATCCAGCTTCAGCTGATCGGGATGGGCCTGCTTGCGCTTTGCCACACGCATAGCCCCGGCAGAGGCGCGATCTGTGTTTGATGCGCGTGACCCATGCTTGAACGCCACCGCCCGCGCCACATCCCGAAACCCTGAAGATTTGCGCAAACCCCAGATGGCATCGCGCGCCGCCGCCCCGGCTTGGGCCAGATCAACAATCGGGGCGGGATAGCGGGCTTGCAACGCCTTCGCCCCCGCGCCCCATGCCCAAGGCGTGTGCAGATAAGGGCCGGGCACATGCGCCAATTCCGGCAGCCATTTGCGGATAAACTGGCCATCCGGGTCTTGGTCATATCCCTGTTTTACCGGGTTATACATGCGGATCGTGTTGATCCCAGTTGTGCCCGATTGCATTTGCACCTGTGACCAGTGAATTCCCGGCTCGTAATCCGTGAGCAGCCGCGCAAGGATTGGGCCAGTGGCGCGCCAATCCAGCCACAGGTGATAGCTTGCAAAAGACATCAGCATTGCGCGCATGCGGAAATTCAGCCAGCCAGTCGCGCGCAGATAGCGCATGCAGGCATCGACAAAGGGCACCCCTGTTTCCCCCATTTCCCAAGCGCGCAAACGGGCGCTGTCACTTTCGCGCGGGCGCAGGGTTTCATGGGCAGGGTGCAGGCAGCGCCATTCCAGCGCGGGTTCATCTTCCAGCTTTTGGATGAAATGATCGCGCCATGCCAGACGCTTGGCGAAACTGTTCAGCGCGGCCCCCCATTCTGGCGCGCCGGGATGGGCGGCGCGTGCGGCCGCGCGGGCCTGTTCCACTTGCCGAACAGATACAACCCCAAGCGCCAGATATGGAGAGAGGCGCGAGCAGGCCCGTTCTGCCGTAAGTGGCGAAGACATGGCAACACGGTAGCGCGCGCCCCGCGTTGCTAGAAAACTGTCCAACGCATGAAGGGCCGCGCGCCTATGCCCTGTCTGGCGATGCGGGCAAGGATCAAGGGCCATGCGAAAGGCGCGGGCATCGGGCAGATGTTCCAGCCCGGAAATTTCGCTTGCGAGTGGCGCAAGCACCTCTGGCGCAGGGACAAGGGGCTGGCGCATGAAGCGGTTGCGCTGGCCCTGCCAGCCGTCACGGCTTTCCAGCCGCCGCACCACCCCCGATTGCGGCAGTTCCTGCCAGTCAATCCCATTTGCCCGCGCCCAAGCGCCCACGCGTTTATCGCGCGCATATGTCCAGGCATTGCCTGTTTCTTCATGGCTGATCATGCGGGTGATGTGATGCGCCTTGCACAGGCGCGCAAGCTCCTCCACAGCCTCGCCCTTGCGCAGGATAAGCGGCTGGCCAAGGGCCGCCAGATCGGCGCGCAGGCTGTCCAACGCCTCTGCCGTAAAGGCCCATTGGCGCGCGGATGTATCTGGAAGCGCCCAGTAATCGGGTTCGATGATATATAGCGGCAGAATATGAGGCCCCGCCAAGGCCAAGGCCGGATGATCCGTAATCCGCAGATCACGCTTGAACCAGACAAGAACAGGGGGCGTTGTATGGGCTGTCATGGCGCAAGACATATCGTCTCGCACGCAGGCGTCAAGCCAAATGTTCCCCTCTTGTTCACATCCGTTTCAGGCTTAGCCCCGCTGGCGCTTCAGCTTTTTCTTGGCCTTCGCCACACCTGCCCGTGCCTTGCCTGCGGCACGCCCACGCGGCCCGCCGCGCCCGCGCCGCCCAGAACTGCGCGTGGGGGCTTCGCCTTCCACCTCCAGCAATTCCAGCGCAATACCACCTGTTACAGGTTCTGCCTCTGCCAGTTTCACCTTCACGCGCTGGCCAAGCACTATGCGAAAGCCTGTGCGCTCTCCCTCCAGCATTTGCGCCTCTGGGTCATGGCGGAAATATTCATCCCCGATGGCCCGGATCGGAACCAACCCATCCGCGCCGGTTTCATCCAGCTTCACAAACACCCCAAACCGGGCCACTCCAGAAACGCGGCCAGTAAATTCCGCACCCACCCTGTCGGCCAGATAGGCGGCAAGATAGCGATCTGCTGTATCACGTTCAGCGGCCATGGAACGGCGTTCCGCCTCGGATATCGCTTTGGCAGTTTCGTCCAGATGTTCGATATCCCAAGGGCTAAGCCCATCTGCGCCCCAGCCATGCGCCGAAATTAGGCCGCGATGCACAATCAGATCGGCATAGCGCCGGATGGGAGAGGTGAAATGCGCATATTCGCGCAAGGCCAACCCAAAATGCCCAAAATTCTGCGGTGCATAATACGCCTGCGTCATGGAACGCAACGTGGCCATATTGATCAATTCATCAAATTCCGTGCCTTCGGCCTGCTTGAGAAGCTGGTTGAAATGGCGCGTCATCAATACTTGGCCCTTGGCCAGCGCAAAGCCCGATTCCCGCGCCAATTCGCGCAAGGAGTCCATCTTTTCTACGCTGGGTTCTTCATGCACGCGGTATAGAAGCGCACTGCCCTTTTCGCGCAATGTTTCGGCTGCGGCCACATTGGCCAGCACCATGAATTCCTCGACCAGCCGATGCGCATCAAACCGCTCTTTGAAGGCAACCGAGGTCACGCGCCCTTCATCCGACAGGATGATCTGACGTTCTGGCAAATCCAGATCCAGCGGCTGGCGGCGCGTGCGCGCAGTGTGAAGCGCGCGGTAGGCGGCGAAAAGATCGGCCAGGGCCTGTGCAAGCGGGGCCGTGGCCTCGTCCAGCGTGCCACCATCTGCCGCCTGTGCCTGTTCATAGGTGAGAGAGGCTTTGGAGCACATCATCGCGCGGTGGAATTCATGCGCGCGCTTGTTGCCAGCGGCATCTATGACCATGCGCAGCGCGATACAGGGGCGATCTACCCCTTCATGCAACGAACACAAATCGCCCGACAGGATATCGGGCAGCATGGGCACAACACGATCCGGGAAATAGGTGGAATTGCCGCGCCTGCGCGCTTCTCTGTCCAGTTCGGAATTGGGGCGCACATAGGCCGCCACATCGGCAATCGCCACCCAAAGGATAAATCCGCCGGGGTTTTCGGGGTCTGGGTCTGCCTCGGCATAAATTGCATCATCATGGTCGCGGGCATCCCATGGGTCGATCGTCATCAAAGGAAGCGCGCGCAAGTCGCGCCGCCCCTTGGCAGAGATTGGGCCTGCGCCATCGGCCTCGGCAATCACGGCATCTGGGAACGCATCGCGAATGCCATGCTGATGGATGGCAATCAAAGACACGGCTTTGGGCGCGGTCGGATCGCCCAGCCGTTCGATGATCTTGGCACGCATGGGGCCAAAGCGGGATTTCCCCGCAGGTTCGGCATGCACCAATTCGCCATCAATCGCGCCGCCAGTATCGGTCACTGTCCAGAACTTGTCTGCGCCCTTGTCAATCGGCACAATACGCCCGCCTTGGGTTTCCTTGCGGAAAATACCCAGAATACGGCTGGGATTTGCGCCAATCTTGCGGATCACGCGGGCCTGATAATCATAATCGGGGCCGCGGATTTCAGATAGTTTTGCCAGCACCCTGTCGCCCTGCCCCAAAGCCGGATCACCGGGTTGCGTTATCATCAGGATGACAGGGGCCGCACCATCGCCGCGCCATTCGACAGGGCGCGCGAATAGATCGCCTTCGGCATCCGGGGCTAACACTTCCAGCACTGTGACAGGCGGCAAGCCCCCGCTTGCCCGCGCAGAGCGGCGGGGGGCAAGGGTGCCGTCTGCTTCCAGATCGCGCAAGAGGGCCTTGAGATCAATCTTGGCACTGCCCTTGACTCCGAAAGCTTTGGCAATGTCGCGCCGGTTTGAACCGGGGTTTTCCGCCAGCCATTGGCGCAGATCATCCAGCGAGGGAAGCTGTTTCATGCCCTGCCCCCTAAGGCCAAAGCCGCACAAAGCGCGCATGGGAAGCGCAAGAAAGCGAGGGAATAAACGGTGCGTGTCATTCCCTGCCCCTAGCATGGGTGGCAGCCAGCGTCACGGCCAATTCGTGAAACTCAGCACCATGTCGCGATGCGCGATCCCGGCATCCAGATACTCTGGCCCCACCGGGGTGAACCCCAGCTTCTCGTAAAACCCGATGGCATGGGTTTGTGATCCAAGTTTCGCGCGCAGCACGCCCGGTTGTGCGCGCAATACCTCTAGCGCGCTCTGGATCAGGGCCACGCCAATCCCCTGCCCGCGATAGTCTTGCAGCACGCAAACGCGCCCGATCTTGCCAGTATCGCCCATCACCAACAAGCGCGCACAGCCTACAGGCAGCCCATCCAGCCGCGCCAGCAGATGCAGCGCGCCCGCGTCGCGCCCATCCACCTCTTCGGCCTCTGGCACGCTTTGTTCTTCTATGAACACAATCCGGCGCAACGCATGGCATAGCGCCAGATCATCTGTCAGTTTGACTTGCAAGCTCATGCGAAATACTGCCTTAGAATGTGTGTATAAACGGCCTTCAATCTGTGAATATCGGCAATCTCCGCATATTCATCCACCTGATGCATGGATTTTCCCACAAGGCCAAATTCCACCACCGGGCAATGATCCTTCACAAATCGCGCATCAGATGTGCCGCCAGAGGTGGACAGAACAGGCGCAATCCCGCATTCCGCCTCTACAGCTTGCGCGACAAGATCCACCAAGGGGCCGGGCGGTGTCAGGAAACTCTCGCCAGAGATGCTGATTTCTAGATCAAGGCGCACGCCGCTGCCCGCGCTGTGCTGCGCGGCGTGATCGCGCAGCCAATCTGACAGGCTGGCCCCGCTGTGCAAATCATTGAAGCGGATATTCAATGTGGCTTTGGCACGCGCCGGAATGACATTGGACGCCGGGTTGCCCACATCAATCGTTGTCAGGGCCAATGTGGAGGGGTCAAAATGCGCGCTGCCCTGATCTAGGCTATGACGCGCCAGCGCATCCAGATAGGCCACCAGCACGGGCAGCGGGTTTTTCGCGCGGTGCGGATAGGCGGCATGGCCCTGAACGCCTATTGCCGTAACATGCGCGGTGAGTGACCCGCGCCGCCCGATCTTGATCATCTCGCCCATGCGCGCCGGGCAGGTTGGCTCTCCCACCAGACAGGCGGCCATGGTCTCTCCTTGTGTGGCCATCCACTCAAGAATGGCAATTGTGCCGTCATGGCCCGGCCCTTCTTCATCGCCTGTGATGGCAAGGATCACAGCCCCATCTGGCGGGGTAGCACGCACGAAATCCACCGCCGCCGCCGCAAAGGCTGCAACCCCCGATTTCATGTCACACGCCCCGCGTCCCCAGATGCGGCCCTCTGCCAGTTCGCCCCCGAAAGGCGCGCGCGTCCAATCGGCGGGATTGCCCAAAGGCACGACATCTGTATGCCCGTTAAAGCCAAAGCTGCGCGGATGCCCCTTTGCGCCCCAACGCGCAAAGAGATTTGGCGTGCCATTGCGATCCACGCGCACACAGTCAAACCCCGCGCCGCCAAGCAGGTTTTCCAACAGCACCAATGCGCCGCCTTCTTGCGGTGTGACAGTGGGGCAGCGGATCAGATCGCGCGTCAGGGCAACGGGGCAGACAGGTTCAGTCATCCTCTGCCTCGTCGGTGAACCATGTCTTTTGGGCAACGATCACCGCATTCTCTGCCAAAGCGCGCGCCATAAGATCGCGTTCTTCCTGCGGGATTGTATCGCCAGCCTCAATCCGCTCTTCCAATGTGCCATAGCTGGTGACATTCAGCGGCGCGACATCTGCGGTTTTCAGCACGGCCACGGTTTCGCGCACGGCCTCTGCCTCGTCCACGCCCGTGGCATAGACCAGAAGTGCGGCCCCTGTGGCCCCTTTGGGCAGATCATCATCCGCCGAGCGCCCCAGTTCCACCAGCAATGTATATACCTGTTGCGGGCGTTTGGGGCGGTCGGGTTTTGCGGGTTTATCGGGCATCGGTCTGTTCCTTGTCTTTGCAAATCTCCTGTCAGGAAAGCCCACGCAATTCAAGCCCCACTGCCGGGGCTGGCCCCCGCCGCGTCCTTTCGCTATGACAAGGGCCAAGACGCAACAGGGATCGCACCATGCCCCATACGATTGCCGAAATTGCCCGCGCCCTTGGCCTGCAAGCCGAAGGTGCGCTGGATCTGACCATCACCCATGCCGCAGAGCCTGCGCATGCAGGCCCTGACGCGCTGGCCATGGCCACCACGCCAAAATATGCGGCAGGGCTGGCCAAAGGCCAGGCCCGCGCCGCGATGCTATGGGCGGGCGCGGATTGGCGCGCGCTTGGGTTGCAGGCTGCGATATTCGCACCCCGCCCGCGCTGGGCCATGGCCGGGGTCTGTGAATTGCTTGATCCGGGCTATGATTTTGGCGAGGGCATCCACGCCCAAGCCTATATCCACCCCAGCGCCAAAATTGGTGCAGGCGCGAAAATCGGCCCGTTTACCAGCATTGGCGCGCGGGCGCGCATTGGCGCAGGCGCGCGGATTGCGCCCAATGTCACTGTGGCCGAAGATGTGGTGATTGGCACGGATGTGATTTTGCATGCGGGTGCGCGGATCGGGGCGCGCTGCGTGATCGGGGATCGCTATATCGGGCAGCCCAATTCGGTGGTGGGGGGGTGCGGGTTCAGCTTTGTCACGCCAGAGCCATCGGGCGCCGAAGATGTGCGCGCCACGCTATCGGGAGAGCGGCAGTTGCGCGCGCAGCGCTGGCACCGCATCCAATCGCTTGGGGCGGTGCGGATTGGCGATGATGTGGAACTGGGCGCGAACAGTTCGATAGACAGGGGCACAATCCGCGACACTGTGATCGGATCGGGAACAAAGATCGATTCCGTGTGCCAGATCGGGCATAATGTGCAGATGGGCGAAGATTGCATGATGTGCGGCATGGCCGGGGTTGCTGGTTCTGCCCAAATTGGCAACCGGGTGCTGTTGGCAGGCAAGGTTGCCGTGAATGACAATATCTTCATCGGGGATGATGTGATCGTGGGCGGGGCCAGCCGGGTATATACCAATGTGCCCGCCGGGCGCACCATCTTGGGCGATCCGGCCACCAAACTGGAAACACAGCTGGAAATTCGCAAAGTCATGCGCCGCCTGCCCCGACTGGCCGCGCATGTGGCCAGCTTGCAAGAGGCGGTTTTTGGCAAACCCGCTGCGCAAAAGGACGATGATTGATCTTGCCGCATGGCATGCGTGATTTACTTCTCGCGCAGCAAACAGAGCGGCAAAGGGGCGACATATGGACGGTGCGATCATGAGCGAGCAGAGCTTTACCCCCGATGCCGCCCATCAGCGCGCCTTCCGCGATGCCTTGGGGCGGTTTGCAACGGGTGTGACAGTGGTTACAACGCGCACCGCCGAAGGGGCTGTGGCCATCACTGCCAACAGTTTTGCCGCCCTCTCGTTGGAACCTCCTTTGGTCATGTGGGCGCCGGGGCGGTTTTCGCGCCGCTTTGCGGCTTTTGCAGAGGCCGAACATTTCGCCATTCACATTCTGGCCGCAGATCAATTGCCGCTGGCGCAGCATTTCGCGGCCAATGGCTATGATTTCACAGGCCCCGATATCACAGAGGGATTGGGCAATGTGCCGCTTCTCTCTGGCTGTCTGGCGCGGTTTGAATGCGCGCGCCATGCGGTTTATCCGGGCGGCGATCATGCGATTGTGGTGGGCGAAGTGTTGCGCGTCTGCACAGCGCCCGGCGCTGGGTTGAGCTTCTTTTCAGGGGGCTACGGGCGGATCGAGGCACCCTGACCGGGGCTGAATCGGGCAGGCTGCCCCTTGCACCTTTTCCCAAAAGCCGCAACACTGTCAGGAATACATGACAGGTGTTATATGCGCGCTTCCCCCAATTCGGTGCTTCTGCTGGGTGCAACCGGCACAATCGGGCGCGCGGTCTTGCGCGAATTGCGCGCGCAGGGCCAGTCTGTGACATGCCTTTTGCGCACAGGCAGCACGCCGCCCGATGGCGCAACTTGTCTGACTGTTGATTTCGCCAATCCTGCCGATGTGGCGCAGGCGCTGCGCGCCTCTGGCGCGGGGGCGGTGGTGTCTTGCATGGCCTCGCGCAATGGCCGCCCACAAGATGCATGGGCGGTAGATTATGCCGCGCATATGGCAGTATTGAAGGCCGCTCTGGCTGCGGGCGTGGGCCAGTTTATCCTTCTCTCTGCCATCTGCGTGCAAAAGCCCGAACTGGAATTTCAGCGCGCCAAACTGGCCTTTGAGGCCGAATTGCAGGCCGCGCCCCTTGCGTGGTCAATCATCCGCCCGACCGCGTTTTTCAAATCCCTCTCCGGGCAGGTGGCGCGGGTGCAGGCGGGCAAGCCGTTTTTGCTGTTCGGTGATGGCACGCTAACGGCCTGCACCCCCATCAGCGATAGGGATTTGGCCCGCTACATTGTTGGCTGTCTGGATATGCCCGAACGGCAGGGCCGCATTCTGCCCATCGGCGGCCCCGGCCCTGCCCTGACACCGCGCGCGCAAGGCGAGATGTTGTTTGACCTCTTGGGCAAACCAGCCCGCTTTCGCAAAGTGCCTGTGGCGCTGATGGATGGCATAATCGCCACGCTGGGGGCCTTGGGCCGATTTAGCCCTGCAATGGCGGAAAAGGCCCAATTTGCGCGGATCGGGCGGTATTATGCGACCGAATCCATGCTGGTCTGGGACGCGCAGGCGCAGCGCTATGATGAAAGCGCAACCCCTGCCTTTGGCGCAGATACCCTGCGCGACCATTACGCAGCCCTTATCCGGGGCGAGGGCCGGGCCGATCTGGGCGAACATGCGATATTCTAGGCGCGGTTGTGCTTGGCGCATGTCACGCAAAACTGGGAACCTGTTTTGCGCTAAAAGACATGCGACCACTTAATTTAGAGTGGGTCGCGTGACTGTGAATACACGCGGCACGCTCTAGAAGGCTGGCTGTGTCTGGCGGCGGCGTTGCAGCAAGATAACCCCCAGCAACAGCAGCAGCGCAGGCAGGTAGAAAATCTGCTCTGGCAGCCTGTCTGCGGGGCGCAGCACAGAAACAAGCTCTACCTGCTCGCGGCCATAGAAATCAAAATTCCCAAGCTCACGCTGTAAAGGTGACCCAAAAGCCGGTTCATCCAGCACCATCCGATCTGCCTCTGGCATCAGGAACAGCCCTGTTTGCGCCATGCGCGCATCAGGTGCGATATCTTCCACAGACAGAACCAGTGTCAGGCTGCGTGTCTGGCCCGTGTTGAAATCCGGCCCGATGATTTCCAGCCGCAATTGATCGCCTGCATCCGCCGTTTGCAGGATGTCTTCAAATTGAAGGCCCGGCAAAGATTCAAATTCTGGCTGAATCCGATCCAGCCAGAAATTTGGCACAAACAGCGTGAACGCCACCAGCAACAAAGCCACCGATTCATGCAGTTTTGAACGCGCCAGAAAATAGCCCTGTGTGGCGGCGGCAAAAAGCAGCATGGCAAAGGTTGCAATAACGAAAATAAAGGCAGCCTGCGCCAGCCCGGCAGATGTGCCCAGATCAACCCCGTATAAGATAAGCGTGGGGTTATAGATAAACAAAAACGGCAGCGCCAAAGTGCGCAGGCTGTAGAAAAACGCCTGAAACCCTGTCTTGATGGGATCACCGCCCGAAACGGCAGAGGCCGCGAAACTGGCCAGACCCACGGGCGGTGTGACATCCGCCATCAACCCGAAATAGAACACGAACAGATGTGCCGCAATCAGCGGAATGATAAGCCCCTCTTGCGCGCCCAGACTGACAACAACTGTCGCCATCAAAGAGGACACGACGATGTAATTCGCCGTAGTTGGCAGCCCCAGACCCAGAACAAGCGAGAAAAGACCCACCAGCAGCAGCATCAAGAACAGGTTGCCCAAAGACAGCATTTCCACCAGCCCCGCCAGTTCTGTGCCAATGGGGGTGCGGGTAACAGTGGCCACAATCACCCCTGCCGCGCCGGTTGCAACCGCGATCCCGATCATGTTGCGCGCGCCCGCGATCATCCCATCTACCAGATCAAGCACGCCCGCGCGCACTTCGCCCAACAGCCCCCCTTGCCCGCGCAAAAGCGCCTTTATAGGGCGTTGGGTAAGGATGATGAACAGCATCATCAGCACAGCGAAATAAGCAGATTTCGCAGGCGATTGGCGCTCTACCATCAAAAACCAGACAAGTACGACAATCGGCAGCAAATAATGCAGGCCAGTCGGGAATACTTCGCGCATCACAGGCAGAATGATCTTCTTTTCATTGGGATCATCCATGGCCAGATCAGGCCGGCGCGCCGCCACCCACAAGCAGCCAAGATAAATCGCCAGAACTGACAGCAAAATAATCGCCCCGGAGAGTGCAGGCGCGACCTCTCTCAACATGCCCACACCGGCGATCACCCCGTAAAACGCCGCCCCGGAAACCACAAATCCAAGCGCCGTTTTCCACAGCATCGTCAGCAGGCTTGCCCCGGTGCCCAAAGCGGGGATGCCGTTTTTCAGCGCTTCCAGATGCACGATATAAACCAGTGCAATGTAAGAAATCACTGCCGGAATGAAGGCATGTTTTATCACTTCGATGTAGGAAATCCCTACAAATTCTACCATCAAAAAGGCCGCAGCCCCCATCACTGGCGGCATGATCTGCCCGTTGACAGAGCTGGACACCTCTACCGCACCAGCCTTTTCGGCACTAAAGCCCACGCGCTTCATCAGCGGGATGGTGAACGTGCCGGTTGTCACCACATTGGCGATGGAAGAGCCAGAAATCAGCCCGGTAGCGCCAGAGCCAACGACAGCCGCTTTCGCAGGCCCGCCGCGCAAATGCCCAAGGCCCGCAAAGGCCAGTTTGATGAAATAATTGCCCGCGCCTGCCTTGTCCAACAGCGCGCCAAACAGAACGAACAGAAACACAAAGGCCGTGGATACCCCCAGCGGAATGCCAAACACCCCTTCGGTGGACAGCCATTGCGTGTTCAATATTGCGGTCAGGCTGCGCCCTTCATGCGCGATCAGATCGGGGATAAGCCACCCTTGCCCGAAATAACTATAGGCCAGAAACACACTGCCCACGATTGTCAGCGCAGGCCCAAGCGCGCGGCGAGAGGCCTCTAGCAACAAAACAAGGCCGATTGCGGCCACGATTATCTGCTCTTGCGTGGGCAAACCGGAACGCGCGGTGGAAGATATCTCTCTTGAAAACCAGAAAACATAAAAAGCACAACCTGCCGCAAGGAAGGCAAGCGCCCAGTCATACCACGGGATATAGCGGCGCGGCGCGGATTTATAAGCGGGATAGGCAAGAAACGCCAAAAACAGTGCGAATGTCAGATGCATGGGCCGGGTCATGTCCGATCCGATAACCCGCACATAAGGGATGTGTTGTGCCCACTGAAATTGCAAATCCGCAATCCAGATTTGAAAGCCAGACCATAAAAAGGCTATCGTTGCGATAAGCAGCGCGACGGAACGATTGTCAGGGTTGCGCCCACCGGAATCCGTGCTGGCGACCAGTTCTTCCAGCTCTTGTTCTGAGAGCTTGCGCCCTTTGGATTTCAGCACAGTCGACATGCGCGTGTTCCCTGTCTCGTTCATTCATACTTTTACGGCGCATCAGGTGCGGCACAGCCAAAGGCTGCGCCGCACCAATGCTATCGCTTAGTCAATCAGGCCAGCTTCGCTGAAATAGCGCGCAGCGCCATCATGCAGCGGGGCAGACAGGCCATCGCTTGCCATTTCCGCAGGATCAAGATTTGCCAGCGCCGGGTGCAGCGAGGTGAATTGATCCAGATTTTCAAAAATGGCGCGCGTGACCTGATACACCACTTCTTCCGGCACATCCGCCGAAGAAACAAAGGTCGCACCTACGCCGAATGTGGTCACATCCTCTGCCGAACCGCGATACATGCCACCGGGAATAGTGGCCATACGGTAATAGGGGCGATCTGCTACCAAAGCGCGGATTGCGTCATTATCCACATTCACCAGCACTGTATCGCAAGCGGTTGTCGCTTCCTGAATGGCACCAGATGGGTGGCCCACAGTGTAGATGATGGCATCTACGTTATTGTCACACAGCGCCAGGGATTGCTCTGCCGGGGGCAGTTCGGTTGCTTGGGCGAATGTGTCCAATGTCCAGCCCATCGCTTCCATGACCACATCCATCGTGCCGCGCTGGCCCGAACCGGGATTGCCGATATTGACCCGCTTTCCGGCAAGATCATCGAAATTTGTGATCCCGGCATCCGCACGTGCAACCACTGTAAAGGGTTCCGGGTGCAACGAGAAGACAGCGCGCAGCCCTTCAAATGCGCCGGTTTCTTCAAATTGCGAGGTGCCGTTAAACGCATGGAACTGCCAGTCAGATTGCGCCACCCCGAATTCCAACTCGCCAGAGCGGATGGCATTGATGTTGAAGATTGACCCGCCCGTGGATTCCACACCGCACCGAATGCCGTGCTCTGCCCGGTCACGATTGACAAGGCGACAGATCGCACCACCAGCCGGATAATAGACGCCCGTCACCGCGCCGGTGCCTATGGAGATGAAGGTTTCCTGCGCCAATGCCGATGTGCCCATCAGCATGCCTACAGCAACGAAGCCTGCGGTAAAACGATTGTTCATGATGTCCTCCAAGATGTGAATGCCAGTCTTGCAGATTGGCTTGAGGGTGTGGGCGCACGCTGTCGCGCGCAAGTCCACGCCCCATAACCTAAATGGACTAGGACATAAGCCCGGAGTCAAGCCTGATTGGCTTTTGCCTTAATAAGCGACCGCAAGATCATGTTTTGATTATTTATATCAAGATAAATACTCTTGAATTCGGCGCCAAATCTGAAGTATTGGCACAGACGCAAAGCGCTTTGATTACTTTCGGTCCCCCAGAGGGCTATTTTCACCTCTGTCAATTTGGCAGTATTTATATGGCCACTTGGGTTTGCAATGGTATAAAAACCCAGTTGAAAAGCGACTGGTTCAATCCTCGAATAATTCAGATTGGCCCAGCGGATCGTCGTCATCATCCTCATCCGATGGAAAGCTTGCCTGCCCCGGAGGTGGGCGGTTGTCCAGCAGCCCGGCCTCGCGCAATTCCTTCAGCCCCGGCAGGTCGCGGGCGCTTTCCAATCCGAAATGATCCAGAAATCCATCAGTCACAACAAATGTCACAGGGCGGCCCGGGGTCATGCGTCTGCGCCCCAGCCTGATCCATTCCAGTTCCAGCAATTGATCTATCGTGCCGCGCGAAACGGCCACGCCCCGGATTTCTTCAATTTCGGCGCGGGTGACGGGCTGGTGATAGGCGATGATTGCCAATGTCTCTATCGCCGCGCGCGACAGCTTGCGCGTTTCCACCCGTTCAGCCTGCATCAGCCACCCCAGATCAGGGGCGGTGCGCAGGGCGTAATTATCGCCAACGCGCAGTAGGTTTACCCCGCGCCCGGCATAGCGCGAGCGCAGATGCGCCAGTGCCTCGGCGGCGTCGCAGCCCTGCGGCAAACGCGCGCCGATCTGGGCCAGGCTTAGGGGCTCGGCGCAGGCAAAAAGGATTGCTTCCACCATACGTTCCTGTTCCGCAATCGGAGGGGCGGCAAACAGGCTGGGGCTATCAGGATTGCGCAGGGGGGCTTGGCTGTGTTCGGTCATGGATAGGTTATAGCCCTGATCTGCGGCGCAATTGCAAGGGCGCGAAAGTATCTGATTGGCGCAATTCTATCTGGCCTTGCTTGGCCAATTCCAGCGTGGCCGCGAAGGTAGAGGCAATGGCAGAGCGTTTTCGTGCCGGCGCCCCGCGCCAACCTTCGGGCAGATAGGCTTGCAGGCTTGTCCAATCCAGCGCACCGGGAACCATGGCCATCAATCGCTCCAACGCCACCTCATAGGGGTAAATATCTGTCCTATCAAACGCATAGGGCCGGAATTCATCGCGGGTGCGCAGCCGGGCATAGGCGCGCATCAGGTCAATCAAACTGGCCTCGAACACTGTTTTGCGTGCAACGGCCAGCGCCTGCGGCGCACCGCGGGCGAAGAAATCGCGCCCTTTCTGGTCGCGCCCCATCAACCGCGCGGCCGCCTCGCGCATGGCTTGCAGGCGTTCCAGCTGAAATGCCAGATGCGCTGCCAGTTCTGCGCCTGTTGGCCCTTCCTCGGTTGGGTCTGGCGGCAGCAGCAGGCGAGATTTCAGATAGGCCAGCCATGCCGCCATCACCAGATAATCTGCGGCCAGTTCAATGCGCAGCGCCCGCGCCTTTTCCACAAATACCAGATATTGCTCGGCCAGTTCCAACACCGAAATACGCCGCAAATCTACCTTTTGCGTGCGCGACAGGGTGAGCAACAGATCCAGCGGGCCTTCAAAACCCTCTACATCCACGATCAGCGCTTCGGCTGCCAGCCTTGCGCCAAGTGTCTCATCTGTTTCAAATGTGTCGGACATGCGCGGCCCCTGTTTCGCACCAACCTAGCGCGGCGCAGGGGGCTTTGTCCATCATCCAGCGGAAAGGTGGCGCTCCCAGTCGCGCAGCCGCGCGACATAGCGCGCCAATGTGTCAATCTCCAGATTGATCCTGTCGCCAAGCGCAGTTTCACCCCAGTTTGTCACCTGTTTGGTGTGGGGGATAAGGTTTACGCCAAATTCTGCGCCCTCCACCTCGTTCACTGTCAAGGATGTTCCATTCAGCGCAACAGAGCCTTTGGGCGCGATGAAGCCCGCCAAAGCCGCAGGCGCGCGAAAGCGCAGGCGCGTGCTGTCGCCCTCTTGCGCCAGCCCCACCACTTCCGCCACGCCATCCACATGGCCAGACACAATATGGCCGCCCAGTTCATCCCCCAGCTTCAAAGCGCGTTCCAGATTGACGCGCTTGCCCACCTGCCAATCACCGAGATTGGTTTTTGAAACCGTCTCGGCAGAAACCTGCACCTCGTACCAATCCGGCCCCTTGGCCACGACTGTCAGACACACCCCGTCAGAGGCAATGGACGCGCCCATGTCTACAGATGTCATATCGTAGCCTGTGCCAATACGCGCGCGCAAATCGCCCTCTTGCGTCAGGCTGCGCACCACCCCGATATCCGTGACAATCCCCGTGAACATCTTAAGACCCCTTTCGCCCAAGGCTTTCGCGACAGAGCTAGCCTGCATGGCAGCCCTTGGCAAGCGCGCCACAAAACCACCGCAATTCTTAATCATTATGATGACATGACAGGCAGGGTGTGTTTACCACATCTGAATTTAAAAAATGCATATCAAAAGCAGAATCGTTTAGGGCATTGGCAATGCAGAATACAGGCGCGAATAGGAACATCTTGTTCCTGCAAGGGCCGCATGGCTGGTTTTTCAACCAGCTTGGGCGCGGTTTGCACGCCGCGGGCGCGCAGGTGTGGCGTGTGGGGTTCAATCAGGGCGATGCGATGTTCTGGCAGGACAAATCGCGCTACATCCCCTTTACAGATACGCCAGACGCCTGGCCCGCGCGGTTTCGCGCCATTGTTGCCCAATATGGTATTACAGATATCGCATTATATGGCGATATCCGGCCTATTCATGCACAGGCCATTTCTATCGCGCGCGCGTTGGGGCTGGTGATCCATGTTTTTGAAGAAGGCTATCTGCGCCCCTATTGGGTGACGTATGAGCGCGAGGGATCGAACGGCAATTCCAAGCTTATGCAGATAGAATTGCCGGAAATGCGCGCCGCATTGGCGAAATATGATCTGGAATTGCCCGATCCTCCCGCACATTGGGGCGATATGCGCCAGCACATATTCTATGGGGCGCTCTATCATTTCTTTGTCATGGCCTTTAATCAGCGCTACCGCAATTTTCGCCCGCATCGGGATTTGTCAGTGGGGCAGGAATTTCACCTCTATCTCAAACGGCTGGGCCTGATGCCCTGGCATTCGCTGGAACGCCGAATTGCAAGCTGGCGGGTGCGCAATGGCGGCTTTCCCTATCATCTTGTGTTGTTGCAGCTGGAGCATGACAGCAGTTTTCGCGCCCATAGCCCTTTCACATCGCAGGTGCAATTTTTGGAAAAGGTGTTTTCCGGCTTTGCCGAAGGCGCGCCGCAGCATCATCACCTGGTAATAAAAGCGCATCCGCTGGAAGATGGGCGCGCGCCCCTTCGGCAAACAATCCGCGCGCTGACAGAGAAACACGCGCTGCATGGCCGCGTGCATTATTTGCGCGGGGGCAAATTGGCGCAGCTTCTCAATCATGCGCGCTCGGCTGTGACAGTCAACTCCACCGCCGCGCAACAGGTGCTTTGGCGTGGAATGCCCCTGCGTATTTTTGGCAAAGCGGTTTATGACAAGCCGGAATTTGTTTCCAAACAACCCTTGAGGCGGTTTTTTGCGCGTCCAAATCGGCCAGATGCACGGGCCTATCGGGATTACCGCCATTTTCTGCTGGAAACCTCTCAAGTGCCGGGGGGCTACTATTCTTTGGGGGGGCGGCGCCAATTAATGCGACATCTGGTAGATATGATGCTTGCAGAGCAAGATCCCTATACCGCCCTCATCCAAGGAGACGCGACCCCAAGGCAACAGTTGCGCATGGTGCGGTAAGACTGGCCGCATTCCTTGCTTGGCGTGAAGGCGCAAAAGATGTAGGTTTCCCCCTAAGAGAGGTTTAACCTCCAAAAGGAGCGTGAGCAGTGACCGCATCATCTTTTGTCATGGGCCGGATTCTGGCCATTCTGAGTGTTGGGCTTATTGTTGCCGCATGTGGGGTGCCGCGCGATGGCCCGACAAAGCGCGAGATTTTCGAAGGCTCTGTTCTCAGGTCGGGTGATGCGCATATCATCATGGTAAACAGGCGTGTGTCCCAAGCTGCCGCGCGGCCTGATGCCTTGGGCTTTAGCCACGCGTTGCGCTCTGGTGCACTGATGGGCGGCGACACCATCCGCCCCGGTGATCTGGTTGCAATCAATGTCTTTGAAAATGTGCCCGAAGGATTGCTGTCTGGCGCAGGCACCAATAACGCGGTTCTGACCGATTTGCAGGTGGATGATGCCGGCTTTATCTTTGTGCCCTATGCCGGGCGCGTGCGCGCCGCTGGCCAAAGCCCGGATGCCTTGCGCCGTCTTTTGACCCAATCCCTGGATGAACAAACCCCTGATCCGCAAGTTGTAGTTATCCGCCAGCAAGGGGACGGGGCCACGGTTTCCATTGCAGGCGGGGTGAATGCGCAAGGCGTCTATCCGATCACGCGCGCGAATAATCGGTTGAGCACGCTTATTGCCTCTGCTGGGGGGGTGGGCATTCCTTTGGAAACAGCACAAGTGCTGGTTACGCGCGGCAATCGGCAAGATACGGCATGGTTGCAAGATATCTATAGCGACCCGTCGTTGGATATCGCACTGCGCCCCGGTGACAGGGTGCTTGTGCGCGCCGACCAGCGGGCTTTTTCGGTGCTGGGGGCGACAGGGGCCGCCAATCGCATGACATTTGATACAAGGCAGATTTCCGCCATTGATGCGCTGGCAATGGTGGGCGGTCTGAACCCGCTGCGCGCTGATCCCACAGGTGTATTCATCTTCCGCGATGAAAAGCCCGAAATTGCGGCCGAGATTTTGGGGTTTGGTCAATTCTTGACGGATACGCGCTTTGTCTATGTGCTGGATTTGACAGCGCCTACCGGCATGTTCGAGGCCCGCGATTTCAAGATCCGCGATGGGGATACAATATTTGTCACCGAAGCATCATCTGTGCTTTGGGCGCGGCAAATCGCGGCGCTGACAGGCAATCTGGCGGCGGCCAATTCCGTCCGCCGCTCTGCCACAAGCAACTAAGGCTGAATGCAAACCCTGCCGCATGAACGCTTATATGCCTTCTCTGGCGGGCTGCTTGGGCCATCTGCCCAAGCCCGCCGCATTCGCCGCATTCTGGCGCTATCTGGCCATCACCTGCGTTTTGGCTGGCCGGAAACAGGCGAATGCGTGGCAGTCTGGGGCCATGCCAAGCGCGCGGCACGGGGGGAATGGGTCAGCGCGCGCAGCGGTGCGGGGTTAATCCGGCTGGAAGATGCGTTTTTGCGCTCGCTCTTTCCCGGACGGGGCGGAGAGCCGACAATCGGCCTTCTGCTGGATCGCGGCGGCATTCATTACGACCCAAGCCAACCCTCTGATCTGGAAATCCTTCTTGCTACCGATCCGCTGGATGACCCGGCCCTTCTGGCGCGCGCACAATTGGGAATTGCGCGGATGCGGGCCTTGCGGCTGACAAAATACGCGGCGTTTGCCCCTGATATCTTGCCGCCCGCCCCCGGCTATGTGCTGGTCATAGATCAAACGCGCGGCGATGCATCTTTGCGCCATGGCGGGCTGGCGGGGCCGTTGCCCGCAGATATCTTTCAAACCATGCTTGCGGCTGCCTGTGCAGAATTCCCCGATAGCCAGATCATAATCCGCACCCACCCGGAAACCAATGCGGGCCACCGTGCTGGGCATTACAGCGCGGCAGATGCCAAGGCCGGGCGGATTGCCTTGCTCCGCGATCCGGTATCCAGCTGGGATTTGCTGACGGGGGCGGTGGCGGTTTATACTGTCTGCTCTCAGCTAGGGTTCGAGGCGATCTTGGCAGGCCATCGCCCGCGCGTCTTTGGGCTGCCCTTTTATGCGGGCTGGGGCCTGAGTGTGGATGAAACGCCCCATCCCCGCCGGGGCCGTTCCTTAAGCACGCAGCAGCTTTTTGCCGCCGCGATGCTGCGCTATCCGCTGTGGTATGATCCCTGCCGAGACCAGTTGTGCAGCTTTGAACAGGCGCTGGATTATCTGGAGGCACACAGCCGCGCATGGCGCGAAGATCGCAAGGGCTATGTCGCGCTGAATATGCGGCTGTGGAAACGCGCGCATTTGCAAGGCTTTTTCGGGCGCTGGCAAAAGCTGCGCTTTCGCCGCCAGCCCAGCCCAGACAGGCCCAATCTGGTTTGGGGGGCAGCACCCGCGCCCCAAGGGGCAATCCGGGTGGAAGATGGCTTTCTACGCTCGCACGGCCTTGGCGCGCAGCTCACCCCGCCCATATCCCTGATCCGCGATGATCTGGGGATATATTTTGATCCAGGCACCCCCTCGCGGCTGGAAGCGCTGATTGCAGCGCCCCTGCCACCGGGTGGAGAGGCGCGCGCAGATGCCCTGATTGCGACCATTCGCGCGCAGGGCTTGAGCAAATACAATCTGCCCGGCGCATTGCCGGTTCTGCCCGATGGCCACCGCATTCTGGTTCCCGGTCAGGTGGAAGATGATGCCTCTATCCGGCTGGGGGCGGGGGTGATTGCCACCAATCTGGCGCTTCTGGCGGAAACACGCGCCCAAAACCCTGATGCCATTATCCTTTACAAACCGCATCCCGATGTGGAAGCGGGGTTGCGCCCCGGCGCAATCGCGCCCGATCTGGCGTTGCGCTATGCAAACCAGATTATCCACCGCACTGATGCGGCCGCGCTGCTGGAGGTGGTGCAAGAGGTTTGGACAATCACCTCTACCATTGGGTTCGAGGCCCTGTTGCGCGGCGTGCCCGTCACCACCTTTGGTGCGCCCTTCTATGCCGGATGGGGGCTGACACGCGATCTGGGGCAAATCCCGGCGCGGCGCAGCGCGCGCCCCAGTCTGGGCGCGCTTGCCCATGCTGTATTGATCGCCTATCCGCGTTATCTTGATCCCATCACTGGCCTGCCCTGCCCGCCCGAAGTTGCGCTGGAACGGCTGGCCCAAGGCGCAACGCCCCACAAGCCAAGCCTACGCGCGCTCGCAAAGCTGCAAGGGCTGTTTGCAAGCTATGCGTATCTGTGGCGGTAAAAGAAGCGGCCTTGCCGGGCTGGTTCCGGGCAAGGCCGCTTGGGAGCTTCATAGCATGGGGGCCGCGCGTTATTCGTTCAGCAGGCGGCTGACAACAACTGTCACTTCGGGCTTTTTGCCAATCTCTTCCATCACAACCTGACGCACCACGCGGCGCAGCCCGTCATTCAGCTTGTCATCATCGGCCAGCACCTTATGGCCCGCACGCCCGATGAAATCATCCAACTCATCCTCGATAACCTCGTTCAGCATGCGCCCTGAACGCCCCTGTATGGGCAGGCCCGCAACTTCGGCCCAAGGTGCGCCAAGTGCCTCATTCTCGTCATCAAGGATCAGCGTGACAAAGACATGCCCGCCCATCGCCATGCGCAGGCGGTCACGGATCACACCGTCCATGGCACCAATCAGGCGGCTGCCATCCAGATAGATGCGGCCAGTTTGCACCTCATCCACCAGCACTGGCGTATCGCCCGTCAGATCACAGACAGAGCCATTGGGCACAACCGTTGCGCGCATGCCACCTGCAAGGCCAAGTTTGGCATGTTCGCGCATCATGCGGTGTTCGCCGTGGATCGGGATCAGCATTTGCGGTTTCATCAGATCATGCATTTGCATCAGATCGGGCCGGTTGGCATGGCCAGAGACATGATAGCGCCGCTGCGCATTGTCCAGCACATCCACCCCCATCGCCGACAGCGAATTCACAATGCGTCCCACCTCGCGCTCATTGCCGGGGATTGTCATGGATGAAAAGAGGAATGTATCGCCCTCTTTCATGCTCAGGCCCATATAATTGCCCCGCGCCAGTTGGGCAGAGGCCGCGCGCCGCTCTCCCTGCGATCCGGTGACGATCAAGAGCAGGTTTTCGCGCGGCACATCCTTTGCGGCCTCCGGGCTGATTGTGGCGGGCATGTCTTTCAGAATGCCCGCCTCTGTCGCCACTTGGGTCATGCGCAGCATGGCACGGCCCATCAGGCAGACCGAACGGCCCGAATCTTGCGCCGCCAGTGCCAGTGTCTTTAGCCGCGCCACGTTAGAGGCAAATGTCGTGGCCACAACCATGCCCTTGGCATCGCGCATCAACTGCGTGATGGGTTCGATCAACGTGGCCTCGGAACGCCCGGCATCGGGGTTCATTACATTTGTGCTGTCGCAGAGCAGCACCTTCACCCCTGCCCGCCCAATCTCGGACAGCATGACGGGATCATGCGCTTCACCCACGCAGGGGCTTTGGTCGGCCTTGAAATCTCCTGAATGGACCACGCGCCCGGCAGGCGTGTCAATAATCAGGCCAGATGCTTCGGGCAACGAATGCGCGACCGGAAAGAATTGCACCCGGAATGGCCCCAGCTCCAGCGCCTCTGGTGCTTTGCCAACAACGCGCACTTGCGCGGGGTCTTGGCCCGCATCCTGCATTTTCAGCCGCGCAATCCGCGCCGTGAAATCGCGGGCATAAACTGGCGCTTGCAGCTTGCTCCACATATGGCCCAATGCGCCGACATGATCTTCATGCGCATGGGTGATCAATATTGCTTCCAAACGGTCACGGCGCTCTTCCAGCCAACGCAAGTCGGGCATGATCAGATCAACGCCGGGGCTGGACTCCATATCCGAAAAGGTGACGCCCAAATCCACAAGGATCAGTCGCTCGCGCCCTTTGGGGCCATAGCCGAAGACATAGGCATTCATCCCCACTTCGCCCGCCCCGCCAAGGGGTAGATAGATCAGCCTGTCCTTGCTCATGCCCGCTCCTGCTTATTCTCTGTCTTGTTATAGTCGTATATCACGCGAAGGCCATGCAATGTCAGATCATCTTCGACCTTGTCAAACAGGTTCTCGGCCTGTGCGAATAGCGGTGCCAGCCCGCCCGTGCCGATCACCTTCATCGGGCGGCCGTATTCGCGCTTAATCCGCGCGGTCAGCCCCTCGATCAGGCCGATATATCCCCAGAATACACCCGACTGGATACAGGCGATCGTATTCGTGCCAATCACCTTGTCTGGCCGCGAAATATCCACATGCGGCAGCGCCGCAGCGCCCTGATGCAGGGCCTCCAGCGACAGATTGACCCCCGGCGCGATAATCCCGCCCACATAGGCCCCATCATGCGCCACAACATCAAAATTTGTGGCCGTGCCGAAATCCACCACTACCACATCGCCGCCATGGCGATCAAATGCGCCTGCGGCATTGGCCAGCCTGTCCGGGCCGGGGCGCACCCCTTCTTCCACGCGGGGCGGCACGGGCAGCAGGCATTCAGGCTTGCCCACCACCAGCGGGCGACAGTTGAAATAGCGATCACACAGCACGCGCAGATTAAATACCACCCTTGGCACTGTGGAAGAGATGATAACATCATCAATATCGGCATAAATGCCGGTCAGGCTCATAAGGCTGTTCAACCAGACGAAATATTGATCAGCTGTGCGCTTTACATCGGTAGATGTGCGCCAGGTGGCTGCAAACTGGCTGCCATCCCAAACCGAAAAGACCGTATTCGTATTGCCGCAATCTATGGTCAGAAGCATGGCCCCTACCCCTGTTTTCTATGAGAAGAACACATCTGCCGCGGCAATGATGCGCCGCCCTTGCGGGCCGCGCAAGATCAGCGCGCCGCTTTCGTCTATGCCCTCGAACACGCCTTCATGGCTTTCATTGACCAGGCGGGCGATGATCGTCTCGCCCAAACGCGCCGCGCGTTCCAACCAGGCGCGCCGAATGGGCGCAAAGCCATAGGTGACAAGCTGGGCGTCCCAACGTGCGAAGGCGGGCGCAAGGATATCCAGAAATTCCTCTGGCGCGATGGCCAGCCCGGTTTCGCCCATCAGGCTGACAGGGGCCAGCGCGCCCGCTTCGGCCTGTGGGGCGGCGCGCAGATTAACGCCTATGCCAATCGCCAGATGGCCAAGATTTGTGCCCTGACCAATGCTTTCCAGCAAGATTCCCGCCAGTTTGCCACCATTCAGCAGCACATCATTGGGCCATTTCAGCGCAAATGCCTCTGGCCGCCCGGTGACAGTGACAAGCGCTTCGTGCAGGGCAAGTGCCGCGATGAAAGACCGCTGCGCCACAAGGCCAGGCGGGCCGCCGGGTTTGCTGACATAAGTGGCGGCAAAATTGCCTTCCGGGTCGTGCCAGTCGCGCCCGCGCCGCCCCCGGCCTTGGGTTTGGCGCAAGGCCAATATCCAATGCGGCGCCGCAAGCGTGGGCGCAAGGCGCGCGGCCTCGGCATTGGTGCTGTCAATCTGGGGCAGCACCAGCCGCCCCACACCTTCGGGCCAGTTATTTGACAAGAGCATTCGCCGCCAGTGCCGCCGCCCCTTCAACCCCAAAGAGGTTGATCACGCCCAGCACCATAATCGCGGCAGAGGCCACAAGCAAAGTTGCCTGCACAGGCGCGCGCACTGTATCCAGCGGCTCTGCTTCCGCACCGAAATACATGTAATAGACGATGCGCAGGTAATAGAACGCCCCGATCACAGAAGCCACGACACCGCCAACGGCCAGCCATGTCAGACCAGCTTCGACAGCGGCCCAGAGCACATAGAACTTGCCAAAGAACCCAACCAAAGGCGGCACGCCCGCAAGGCTGAACATCAAGACCAGCAAGGCCAGCGCGCGCAGGGGTTCGGCTTTGGAATATTGGCGCAGGCTGTCAATATCTGTTACCGGCTTGCCATCGCGCGACATGGTGAGGATGAAGGCAAAGACACCGATATTCATGGTGACATAAATCGCCATATACACCAGCATCCCTTGCACGCCTTGCGCCGTGCCCGCAGCCAGACCCACCAGCGCAAAGCCCATATGCGAGATCGAGGAATAGGCCATCAGACGTTTGATATTGCGCTGACCGATTGCCGCAACTGCGCCCACAAACATGGACGCGAGCGCAAGAAATGCGATGATCTGCGACCAATCGCCCGGCACTGTGCCAAAAGCTTCATGCACCACACGCGCGATCAGCGCCATGGCAGCGACTTTGGGTGCTGTGGCGAAAAAGGCGGTTACAGGTGTGGGCGCTCCTTCATAGACATCTGGTGTCCACATATGAAAGGGCACCGCAGACACTTTGAACGCCAGCCCCGCCAGCATGAAGGCCAAGCCCATCAGCAGCCCAACTGACATCCCCTCTTGCGAAATCGTGGTGATAATGCCCGCGAAAAGCGTTGTGCCGGAATAGCCATATGTCAGCGATGCGCCATACAGCAACAGGCCCGATGCCAGTGCACCAAGGATGAAATATTTCAATCCTGCTTCGGTCGAACGTGCGGAATCGCGGTTCATGGTGGCAACAACGTAAAGCGCCAGCGATTGCAATTCCAACCCCATATACAGCGCAATAAGATCACCGCTGGACACCATCAGCATCATACCAACAACCGATAGTGCGATCAAAATGGGATATTCAAACCGCAACAACCCCCGCGCGACCATGTAGCTTTGGCCCATGACCAGAACCACCGCAGCCGAAAACAGGATGATCATCTTCGAGAAATGCGCGAAAGTATCGGCAATATACATCCCGTTGAACGCGGTCTGCGCGTCCAGCCCTTTGGAACCGGCATAAAGCCCCAACAGCACCATGATAGCCGCCGTCGCCCATAGGATCGGCTCGGCCAGCTTGTCCTTGCCGCCATAGACACCCACCATCAAAGCCGCCATCGCAAACAAGGCGAGGGTGATTTCGGGCAGCGCCGTGTACAGATCAGCTCCGATCATATCGCAAGCCCTTTCAGTTCTGTGCCAGTTGGGATGCGGCCTCTTGGGCCTGCAATGCCAGATTATGTCCCTCCACCATCGCCGTGACAGAGGGGCCTATGATATCGGTGACAAGCGCGGGATAAACGCCAAGGATCAGCGTCATTGCCGCCAGTGGCGCGATCAGCAGCTTTTCGCGCCGATCCATATCCTTGATGCCTTTGAGCGCTTCCTTGATCAATTCGCCCATGACCACCCGGCGGAACAGCCACAGCGCATAGCCCGCAGACAAGATCACACCTGTGGCCGCAAAGAACGCCACCCAGGTATTCACCTGAAACACCGCCATGAAGGTCAGGAATTCGCCCACAAAGCCCGATGTGCCCGGCAGGCCCACATTGGCCATCGTGAACAGCAAGAACACAGCCGCATATACCGGCATGCGGTTGATCAAGCCGCCATAGGCCGCAATCTCGCGCGTGTGCATGCGGTCATAGATCACACCCACCGCCAGAAACAACGCGCCAGAGATAAAGCCATGGCTGATCATCTGAAAAATCGCGCCATCAATCCCTTGCTGGTTGGCCGCAAAAATCCCCATTGTCACAAAACCCATATGCGCGACAGAGGAATAGGCGATCAGCTTTTTCATGTCTTCCTGCATCAGCGCCACCAGCGAGGTATAGACAATCGCAATCGCAGACAGCCACAGCACCAAGGGCGCAAAGATATCAGACGCTATCGGGAACATGGGCAGGGAAAACCGCAAGAACCCATAGCCCCCCATCTTCAGCAGCACCGCCGCCAGAATGACAGACCCGGCGGTAGGCGCCTGCACATGCGCATCGGGCAACCATGTATGCACAGGCCACATTGGCATTTTCACCGCGAAAGAGGCGAAGAAAGCAAGCCAAAGCAGCGTTTGCATACCCCCGATAATCTGCCATCCTGCAAGGCTGACAGTTTCAGTGCTGAACTGGTGCTGCAACAATGTCGGTATATCGGTTGTGCCCGCATCCACATACATCGCGATCATGGCCACCAGCATCAGCACAGAGCCAAGGAAGGTGTAAAGGAAGAACTTGAACGCCGCATAAATGCGATCCTTGCCGCCCCAGATGCCAATAATCAGGAACATCGGGATCAGCCCTGCTTCAAAGAACAGGTAGAACAGCACCAGATCCAGCGCCGTGAAAACACCGATCATCAGTGTTTCCAGCAGCAGGAAGGCAATCATGTAATCCTTCACCCGGTGCGTCACATTCCAGCATGCGCCAATGGTGATGGGCATAAGGAAGGTTGTGAGCATCACAAACAGGATCGAGATGCCATCCACCCCCATCTTGTAGGTGAAGCCCATGATCCAGTCGTGTTCTTCCACGAACTGAAACCCGGTATCTTGCGGATCAAACCCCACCAGCAGGATCAGAGAGGCCGCGAATGTGGCCAGCGTGGCCACCAGTGCCACCCATTTGGCATTATTCTGCGCCGCTTCATCATCCCCGCGCAGGAAGATAGCCAAAATTGCCGCCGCAATGGCCGGAGTGAACGTGATGATGGACAGAAGGTTCAGCATTATTTTGCCCCCCCGGCCAGCGTGACAAAGGTAACAATCACGACAATCCCCAGAACCATTGCAAACGCATAGTGAAAGACAAAGCCCGATTGCGCGCGGCCCGCCAATTTTGTGATGAAGGGAATGATCCCCATGGCCAGCCCGTTTATGCCGCCATCAATCACCGCCCCATCGCCCTTTTTCCACAAGAAGCGGCCCATGAATTTGGACGAGCGTACAAAAAGCACCTCATAAATCTCGTCAAAATACCATTTGTTCAGCAGGAACTGATAGGCGCCGGGGAAAGTATCTGCCAAGCGCTTGGGCAGCGAGGTATTGCGGATATAGAACAGCCACGCCAGCCCAAGCCCCAGCAGCATGGCAATAAAGGGCGACACCTTGACCCATTTCGGCACATAATGCGCCTCTGAAACAAGGTTGTTATCCTCGGCAATGAAGATCGCCGCGCCAAAGTAATCGCGCACCTGCCCTGTAGAGCCGAAGAAAGGCCCGTAAAACACCATCCCCGCCAGAACCGAACCCACGGCCAGCACCACCAGCGGCACAAGCATTACCATCGGGCTTTCATGCGCGTGATCATGCGTATGATGATCCCCGCGCGGGCTGCCCCAGAATGTCAGGAACATCAGCCGCCAGCTGTAGAAACTGGTCATGAAGGCCGCGATCACCAAAATCCAGAACGCATAGCCCGTGCCAGAGGCAAAGACCGATTCAATGATCGCATCTTTGGAAACAAAGCCCGCAAAGCCAAACATCGTCAGCGGAATACCCACGCCTGTAATCGCCAGAGTGCCGATCAGCATGGCCCAGAACGTGTAAGGCAGTTTATCTTTCAAACCACCATAATTCCGCATGTCCTGTTCATGATGCATGCCATGAATGACAGACCCCGCGCCCAAAAACAGCATGGCCTTGAAAAACGCATGTGTCAGCAAGTGGAACATGGCGACCGAATAAACCCCCACACCAATCGCCACGAACATGAAGCCCAGCTGCGAACAGGTGGAATACGCAATCACGCGCTTGATATCGTTTTGCACCAGACCAACAGTTGCGGCGAAAAACGCGGTCAGCGCCCCGATAAGCACCACGAACGCCAGCACATCGGGCGTGTATTCCATCAGCGGCGACATGCGCGCCAGCAGAAATACACCTGCCGTGACCATGGTGGCGGCGTGAATAAGGGCCGAAACAGGGGTCGGGCCTTCCATCGCATCCGGCAACCATGTGTGCAGCAACAGTTGCGCCGATTTCCCCATTGCGCCCACAAACAGCAAAAAGGCTATCAGATTGGCGGCGTTCCACTCTGTCCACAAAAAGCTGACAGTGGTTTCGGCCAGCAGCGGTGCGGCCGCAAAGATATCATCATACTGGACGGAATCGACCAGAAAGAACAGCGCCATCAAGGCCAGGATAAGCCCCATATCGCCCACACGGTTGACGATGAACGCTTTCATCGCGGCAGCGCCCGCGCTTTGCTTGCGGAAATAAAACCCGATCAGCAGGTAAGAGGCCAGACCAACGCCTTCCCAGCCGAAGAACAGCTGCACCATGTTATCAGCCGTCACCAGCATCAGCATGGCGAAAGTAAAGAGCGACAGATACGCAAAAAACCGTGGCCGATAGCTTTCATTTTCGGCGAAATTGTCATCATGCGCCATATAGCCAAAGCTATACAGATGCACGAGCGCCGAAACCGTGGTGATCACGATCAGCATCACTGCTGTCAGCCTGTCCAGCCGGATTGCCCAATCCGCCACAAGCGAGCCGCTATCGATCCAGCGCATCAGCGTGATTTGCTGCACAGAGCCGTCATGAGTCAGGAATATCACCCAAGACAGAAAGGCCGACAGGAACAGCAGGCCCGTTGCAACAATCTGCGCCGGACGCTCGCCAATCACGCGCCAGAACAACCCTGCGATGATCGCGCCCAGCAAGGGCGCCAGAAGAACTGTAACCGCCATCTGATCAGCCTTTCATCACATTGACGTCTTCAACGTCGATCGTGCCCCGGTTGCGGAAGAAACAGACCAGAATGGCCAGACCAATCGCCGCCTCTGCCGCCGCAACTGTCAGCACAAACATGGTAAATACCTGCCCGACCAGATCGTTCAGGAAGGAAGAAAAGGCCACCAGATTGATATTCACCGCCAAAAGCATCAGCTCGATCGACATCAGGATGACGATGATATTCTTTCGGTTCAGGAATATCCCGAATATGCCGATCACAAACAGCGCCGCTGCCACTGTCAGGTAATGTTCAAGTCCAACCATCCGGTTCCCTCGTTCCGTTTGTATCGGGGCGCATTTCGGCCCGCGTTATTCTGGCGTGCAACAACAGGGCCTTAGCCCAGCCCCTGCCCCGGCTTTATATCTTTCAGTTCCATCGCCTTTGCAGGGTCACGGTGCATCTGTGCCACGACATTCTGGCGCTTGATATCCTTGCGGTGACGCAGTGTCAGAACAATCGCGCCAATCATTGCCACCAGCAAAATCAGCCCGGCTGTCTGGAACAGCAGGAAATACTGGTCATAAATGATCATCCCCAAGGCCTTGGTATTATGCATCTCTGCCAGATCCGGCGTGGGGGCCTGACGCAAGGACAAGGCACCCTCCGCCTCTTGCCAAGAGCCGAAGAGAAGCGCCATCTGCATCAGAAGGACAATGCCCACAAGGCTGGCAATCGGGAAATGGCGGGCCATTTCCCCTTTCAGTGCGGCGAAATCCACATCCAGCATCATCACCACGAACAGGAACAGCACCGCCACTGCGCCCACATAGACGATGATCAGCAGCATGGCCAGGAATTCCGCCCCCAGCAGCACGAACAGCCCCGCCGCAGAGAGGAATGTCAGGATCAGCCACAGAACCGAGTGCACCGGGTTGCGCGCAATGGTCACAAGAAACCCTGCGCCCAATAGCGTCACCGCGAATGCGTAGAATGTTATATCGGCAATACCCATGTCCCTCGGGTTCCTTTATAATCTTTGGGCGGCTTTCGGGCCGCAATATCGTGTCCGCACGGCCCCCGTGCGACACGCCTTAGCGATAAGGCGCGTCCACTTCCAGATTGCGTGCGATTTCAGCTTCCCAACGCTCGCCATTTTCCAACAGCTTTGCCTTGTCATAAAACAACTCTTCGCGTGTTTCGGTGGCGAATTCAAAATTCGGCCCCTCGACAATGGCATCCACTGGGCAAGCTTCCTGACAGAACCCGCAATAGATGCATTTGGTCATGTCAATGTCATAGCGCGTTGTCCGGCGCGATCCGTCTTCGCGCGGCTCTGCATCGATTGTAATGGCCTGAGCGGGGCAAATCGCTTCGCACAGTTTGCAGGCGATACAACGCTCTTCCCCATTGGGATAGCGGCGCAGCGCATGTTCCCCACGAAAGCGCGGGCTAAGCGGCCCTTTTTCATGCGGGTAATTCACCGTAGGCTTTGGCGCGACAAAGTATTTCATCCCAAGACCGAAGCCTTTGATGAAATCCGTCATCAACGTGTATTTGATCGCGCGGTTCCAATCAAATCCCATGACTCACCCTCCAATCGCCCAGCGTGCCCAAAAGCCGCCCATCACTTCAAACTTTGCAAGGAATGCAATCAACACCACCCAAGCCAGCGAAAACGGCAAGAATACTTTCCAGCCAATACGCATCAGCTGGTCATAGCGGTAGCGCGGCACAATCGCTTTCACCATGGCGAAGAGGAAGAAGAAGAACGCCATTTTCAGGAACATCCAGTGAAAGCCGTCAGGCAGCCCCGGAATGGGCGAGAGCCAGCCGCCGAAGAACAAAAGCGACATCAACGCGCACATCAGGAAAATGGCGATATATTCCCCCGCCATAAACAGCAGATAGGGCGTAGAGCCATATTCCACCATAAAGCCCGCCACCAATTCGGATTCCGCTTCGGGCAAATCAAACGGCGGGCGGTTTGTCTCAGCCAGTGCCGAGACAAAGAATAGCACCACCATGGGCAAGTGTGGCAACCAATACCACCCCAGCGCGCCCCAGCCCGTATCCTGCGCCGCAACAATCGCGCCAAAATTCATGCTGCCGGTAGAGATGATCACACCAATGATGATCAGGCCCAAAGACACTTCGTAAGAAATCATTTGCGCGGCAGAGCGCAGCGAGCCAAGGAACGCATATTTCGAGTTCGAGGCCCAGCCCCCCATGATAACGCCGTAAACCTCGAGAGAGGCAATCGCCATCACAAACAGGATCGCGACATTGATATCGGCCAGCACCCAGCCATCATTGAACGGGATCACCGCCCAGGCCAGCATGGCCAGAACGAAGCTCAACAGCGGTGCAAGGAAATAGACAGGCCTGTCTACACCCGCCGGGATAACCACCTCTTTGACCACAAATTTGATCGCATCAGCGAAGGTTTGCAGCAAGCCCCAAGGGCCTACCACATTCGGCCCGCGCCGCATCTGGACAGCTGCCCAAACCTTCCGGTCGGCATAGACCAGAAAAATCAGGCTGATCATCACGAAGCCCACCACCAAAAGCGATTGCGCCGCAATCAGCACGGTGATCCCCAATCCGGTTTGCAGAAACTCTGTCATTCGTCCCTCAATTCCTCATACCGTGGGGATGCCTTGTTCCCGACAATCATCCACGATCACTTCGGCGTCCATGTTGCGCAGTCCCAAGGGCAAATCTGCCGAGATGACGAAACCGCCATCCGCTTCCAAAACAGTGCCCCGGCGCGTGACATTTGTGCGCACATGCTGCGCGAAACTGTAGCCGCGGATTAGCGCATATTGCGCCGCCGCACAACGCGCATAGGCCACCACATCTGCCCGGCTGCGCGCCCCGTCCATCCGCACCAGAAAGCTGACAGTGTTTGCATCCAGAAGCCGCGTTTCAACCCCCAGATACTGTGCCCCGCTTGGTGGTGTGACTGGCGCGCGCGCGGCCTGCCCTTCGCCACAGGCCATCAGGCCGCCACAGGCGACCCCGACCAGTACTAGGCTGGACACAGTGCGCGCCATACCCGTTTACTCCGCCGCCAGCGGCGCGGCGTTGCGCGCCTTCGCCATTCTGGAAAGTTCGGCCATCAGGCTTGATGCCCGCGCGATGGGATTGGTCAGGTAGAAATCTGCAATCGCATTGCGGAAATCGGCCTTGCCAAGCGGGGCTTGCTCCAGCGGTTGCCAAGCGTTTTCCGCCACAACATCAATCTCGCCTAAATGCGGCACGGCCACCATAAGATGCGTGCGCAGCGCGGTGATTGTATCGAAAGGCAGGGTTGCGCCCAATTCGGCAGACAGGGCGCGCAGGATGGCCCAGTTTTCCTTGGCCTCTCCGGGGGCAAAGCCTGCGCGCAGGGCAAGCTGCGGGCGGCCTTCGGTATTCACAAAAAGCCCCGGCTCCTCGGTATAGGCGCTGCCCGGCAAGATGATATCCGCCCGGTGTGCGCCCCTGTCGCCATGGCTGCCTTGATAGATCACAACAGCGCCCGGCGCGATGTCTATCTCATCTGCGCCAAGGTTATAGATCACCTCGGCCCCTTCAACCGCAGCCTTGATCCCGCCCTCTGTGGTGCAGCCGATATCCATGGCCCCAACGCGAGCGGCGGCTGTGTGCAGCACCAAAAGCCGCGCGCCGGTTGCATCGCATAGCGCCATTGCCGCAGCCAGAACCGCCGCGCCATCTGCCTCGCGCAATGCGCCTTGGCCAATGATGACAACGCCCTCTGCATCGCTGGCCTTGGCCGAAGTCACCAGCGCCGCAAGCGCTGCCCGATCTGTGCCCAGATGAGTGTAATCATATGTCAGATCAACGGCTTCACCCACCAGCGCCACATCTGCGCCCTGCATCCACGCCTTGCGGATGCGTGCATTCAGAACAGGCGCTTCGTGGCGCGGATTTGTGCCAATCAGCCAGATGCGCTTGGCATGGTCGATATCTTCAATCGCCGCCGTGCCCACATAGCCAGAGCGGTTCCCCGCAGGCAGATGCGCGCCATCAAGGCGGCATTCAACTTGCCCGCCCTGCCCCTCTATCAGCAATTTCAGCGCATAAGCCGCCTCGGCAGAGGCAAGATCGCCCACCAGCCCGGCCAGCCTTTTGCCCTTCATCGCGGCCGCTGCGGCAGATAGCGCCTCTGGCCATGTGGCAGGGCGCAGCTTGCCATTTTCGCGGATATAGGGGCGGTCAAGGCGCTGGCGCTTCAGCCCGTCCCAGATATAGCGGGATTTATCTGAAAGCCATTCTTCATTCACCCCGTCATGGTTGCGCGGCAAAATCCGCATCACTTCGCGGCCTTTGGTATCTACCCGAATGTTCGATCCAAGCGCGTCCATCACATCAATGGTTTCTGTCTTGGTCAGTTCCCATGGCCGCGCGGTAAAGCTGTAGGGCGCAGACACCAGCGCACCCACCGGGCAGAGATCTACGATATTGCCCACCATCTCGGAGTCGATCAGTGCCCCTAGATAGGTGGTGATCTCTGCATCCTCGCCCCGGCCTGTCTGGCCCATGACAGAGACACCCGCCACTTCGGTAGTGAACCGAACACAGCGCGTGCAGGAGATGCAGCGCGTCATATGAGTTTCCACAAGCGGGCCAAGCTTCAGGTCTTCGCTGGCGCGCTTGGGTTCACGGTAGCGCGAAAAATCCACGCCATAAGCCATGGCCTGATCTTGCAGATCACATTCGCCGCCCTGATCGCAAATCGGGCAATCCAGCGGGTGATTGATCAGCAAAAACTCCATCACCCCTTCGCGGGCCTTTTTCACCATGGGGGAATTGGTTTTCACCACGGGCGGCTGGCCCTCTGGGCCGGGGCGCAGGTCTTTGACCTGCATGGCGCAGCTTGCAGCGGGCTTGGGCGGGCCTCCCACGACCTCTACAAGGCACATGCGGCAATTTCCGGCAATCGACAGCCGCTCGTGGTAGCAAAACCGTGGAATTTCAATCCCGGCCTCTTCACAGGCCTGAATAAGCGTCATCTCGGCGGGAACTTCCAGCTCTTTGCCGTCAATGATGATCTTGCGCAACTGGGACATGCGTTACCTCTCCCGCAACTGGCGACCAAGCGCCGTGCGCTCGGAAATTTGGGTGCGCGCGAAAGCGCAAACTTCAGCTTCACTCTCTGGGTCAACGCCCGCGCGGCGCAGATGCGACAGCACGATCCCGCGCAAACGCTCGCGCTCTGCTTCATCTTCCACAAAGGCTTCGATCTGGGCACGGCTAAACCCAAGCGCGCGCGCGCGGTTATACAGCGACAGAAAATAATTGACGCGTGTCAGCCGCCCCGGCGGGCTAACCGCAGGGCAGGTATCCACCACATGCTTGATCAGCGCCGCCGTAAACAGCCCGTTGTAAATGGCGGGCGTATTGCGCAACGTGTCATTCACCTCGGCCTGAGATTGCGCCGCGGACGTGGGCGCGGCAACTGCAAGCGCCACTCCCAGCACAATCGCCGCAAGCTTGGTGTTGGCCCGCATCATCATTCCGCCGCAACTTTCGCCGCGCGCCCGGCCTTTTGGGATGCAATCCTGTCTTCAATCACATCGCGGAAATTGCGGATCAAGCCCTGAATGGGCCATGCCGCCGCATCGCCAAGCGCGCAAATCGTGTGGCCCTCTACCTGCTTGGTCACATCCCACAGCATGTCAATCTCTTCCACCTCGGCCTCGCCGCGCAACAGCCTGTCCATCACGCGCATCATCCAGCCTGTGCCTTCGCGGCAGGGGGTGCATTGGCCGCAGCTTTCATGCTTGTAGAATTTGGACAGCCGCCAGATGGCTTTGATAATGTCAGTCTGCTTGTCCATCACGATAACCGCCGCCGTGCCAAGGCCAGACCCCAACTCTCCGCGCAGGTAATCGAAATCCATGATTGCATCGCGCATCTTTTCGCCGCGCACACAAGGCACAGAGGAACCGCCGGGAATAACTGCCAGCAGATTGTCCCAGCCGCCGCGAATGCCGCCACAATGCTTTTCAATCAGTTCTTCAAAGCTGATCGACATGGCTTCTTCCACCACGCAAGGGCGGTTCACATGGCCGGAAATCGCAAACAGCTTTGTTCCCGCATTATTGGGCCGGCCAAAGCCTGCAAACCACGCCCCACCACGGCGCAGGATTGTGGGCACAACGGCGATCGACTCCACGTTGTTCACAGTCGTCGGGCAGCCATATAGCCCCGCGCCAGCCGGAAACGGGGGTTTCATGCGCGGCATGCCCTTGCGGCCCTCAAGGCTTTCCAGAAGCGCGGTTTCCTCGCCGCAGATATAGGCGCCAGCGCCGTGGTGCAGATACAGATCAAAATCCCAGCCAGACCCGCAGGCATTCTTGCCGATCAACCCCGCCTCATAGGCCTCATCAATCGCGTTTTGCAGCGCTTCTTTCTCGCGGATATACTCGCCGCGAATATAAATGTAGCAGGCATGGGCATTCATCGCAAAACTGGCGATCAAGCACCCCTCTATCAGCGTATGCGGATCATGGCGCATGATTTCGCGGTCTTTGCAGGTGCCGGGCTCGGATTCGTCTGCATTCACAACCAGATAGGCCGGACGACCATCGCTTTCCTTAGGCATGAAAGACCATTTCAGACCTGTAGGAAAGCCAGCACCCCCGCGCCCGCGCAGGCCCGATTGCTTCATTTCATCCACAATCCAGTCGCGGCCCTTTTCCAATATCTTTTTGGTGCCATCCCAATGGCCCCGCGCAACCGCACCTTTCAAAGAGCGGTCATGCATTCCATAGAGGTTGGTAAAGATGCGATCCTGATCTTTAAGCATAAGCTTGCCCTTTCCTTGCCCCTAGCGCTTGGCCCTGCCCTGCCGCCAGATGCGAAATGTCACAACCAGCGCCCAGCCAAAGGCCGCCAGCGCTGCGAAATCTATCAAAAAGGCAAAGCGCGCCTGCCAGCCATATTCCCGGCCGATCTGCTGTAGCAAAAACCATCCCACAATCGCCACGCACATCACGATCGCGGCAAACCGGGCTTGCCGCGCGCGTTCCATGTCGGCCTTGGTGGGTTTGGTCATCTGCCCGCTGTCCTTTCATCTGCCAAAGTGCCCTATGCCGTTCCGGCCAGGGCTTTGGCCTGCCCAACCCAATCATCCCGGCTGGCGCGCCCTTTGAACCCTTCAAGGTTCTCATCCATCCATGCCACATCTTGCTGGCCCCAAGCGGCAATCTGCCAGAAATGGAATATGCCCATTGTGTTCAGCTGCGCTTCAAGTTTCGGGCCAACGCCTTTGATCTTTTTCAGATCATCCGCGGCGCCCTTCGGCTCTGCCAGCATTTCAGGCTTTGTTGCGCCCTGCGTCGCGGGCTTGGCAGCCGATGTGGCAGGCGCTTCCTGCTTGCTGATACCGGTTTTATCAGCAGGCAGCGCCGCCGCTGGTTTTGGCTCTGTGGCTTTGCCTTTTGCGCCTTTGGGCGCAGGCTTGCCCTGCCAAGGCGCAATCAGCGGCACTTCGGTTCCATCAATGCGCTTCAGCGTATCGCCAATGCGGCTTGCCAGCGCGACAGAGCCATTCTGCCCCTCGCCTGTCATATCCCTCAAAGTGGTTGCCCCGCCCAAAGGTTCGCAGGAAAAACGCCCGTTCTGTGGCCCCGGTGTCGGAACCTTGCCCGCCGCCATGTCATCCAGCATCTTGCCAAAGCCTTCGGCGGTCAGATCCTCGAAATAATCCTTGCCGATCTGGGCCATAGGCGCATTGGTGCAAGCACCCAGACATTCCACCTCTTCCCAGCTGAATTTGCCATCTGGTGACAGCATATGCGGGCGCGGCGCGATTTTCTGCTTGCACACCTCTATCAGCTTTTCAGCGCCGCAGATCATGCAGCTTGTTGTGCCGCAAATCTGGATATGCGCAACAGAACCTACGGGTTGCAGCTGGAACATGAAGTAGAATGTCGCCACTTCCAGCGCCCGGATATATGCCATACCCAGCATGTTGGCCACATATTCAATCGCAGGCCGGGTTAGCCAGCCTTCCTGCTCCTGCGCGCGCCACAGAAGCGGAATAATCGCGCTGGCCTGACGGCCTTCGGGGTATTTGGTGATCTGCGCTTCCGCCCAAGCCAGATTGGCGGGGGTAAAGGCAAAGGTTTTGGGCTGGTCTGGGTGCAGGCGGCGCAACATTAGCGGTCAATCTCTCCGAAAACGACATCCATCGTGCCGATAATGGCGGCCACATCGGCCAGTTGGTGCCCTTTGGCGATGTAATCCATGCTTTGCAGGTGCAGGAAACCGGGCGCACGCAGTTTGGCGCGGTAGGGCTTGTTCGTGCCATCTGCCACCAGATAGACCCCGAACTCACCTTTCGGCGCTTCCACAGCGGCATAAACTTCGCCCGCCGGCACATGGAATCCTTCGGTGTATAGCTTGAAATGGTGAATCAAGGCTTCCATGCTGGTTTTCATCTCGGCCCGTGGCGGCGGTGTGATCTTGCCGCGCGCCAGCACATCGCCCTGGCCTTCGGGCGCGCGCAATTTGGCAATTGCTTGCAAGATTATAGAGGTGGATTCGCGCATTTCCGCCATGCGGCACAGGTAGCGATCATAGCAATCGCCATTCTTGCCCACCGGAATTTTGAAATCGAACTCGTCATAGCATTCATAGGGCTGGGCGCGGCGCAAATCCCATGCCAGACCAGAGCCGCGCACCATCACGCCGGAATAGCCCCAATCCAGAATATCTTGCTCTGTCACAACGCCAATATCGGCATTGCGCTGTTTGAAAATACGGTTCTCTGTCAGCAGCCCGTCGATATCATCCAGCATTTTGGGGAAGTCATGCGCCCATGCCTCTATGTCGTCTAACAGCGCGGGCGGAAGATCTTGGTGCACGCCGCCGGGGCGGAAATAGGCAGCATGCAGACGCGCACCGCAGGCGCGCTCGTAAAAGATCATCAGCTTCTCGCGCTCTTCAAACCCCCAAAGCGGCGGTGTCAGCGCGCCCACATCCATGGCCTGTGTGGTTACATTCAGCAAATGGTTCAGAATGCGGCCAATTTCGGAATAAAGCACCCGGATCAGAGAGGCGCGGCGCGGCACTTCCACGCCTGTCAGCTTCTCGATTGCCAAGCACCAGGCATGTTCCTGATTCATCGGCGCCACATAATCCAGCCGGTCAAAATACGGCAGGTTTTGCAGATAGGTGCGGCTTTCCATCAGCTTTTCTGTGCCGCGATGCAACAGTCCGATATGGGGGTCGCAGCGCTCTACGATCTCGCCATCCAGTTCCAGCACCAGACGCAAAACACCATGTGCGGCAGGGTGTTGCGGGCCGAAGTTGATGTTGAAATTGCGGATGCGCTGCTCAGATGTCTGCGCGTCCTGAAACCCTTTGGAGCCGTCCATCATCGCGCACCCTCTTTCTTCTCGTCACCGGGAAGGATGTAATCGGCACCTTCCCAAGGCGACATGAAATCAAACTGCCGATACTCCTGCACCAGTTGCACCGGTTCATAGACAACGCGTTTCAGCGCCTCATCATAGCGCACCTCGGTATAGCCCGTGGTTGGAAAATCCTTGCGCAGCGGATGACCGCGAAAGCCGTAATCTGTCAGCAAACGCCGCAAATCCGGGTGGCCAGAGAAGAGAAGCCCATACATATCAAAAACTTCACGCTCAAACCAGTTCGCGGCGGGGTAAAGCGCTGTCAGGGATGGGGCAATCTCTTCTTCGCCTATCGCAACCTTCACCCGGATGCGGTGATTCAGATACATTGACAGGAAATGATACACCAATTCAAACCGCTTGCGCCGCCCCGGCCAATCCACGGCGGTTATATCCACCAGTGTTGAAAAGCGCAGGCTTTCATCATGCTGCAAATGGCGCACCAGTTTTACCAGATGCGAGAGCGTGGTGGTGACAGTCAATTCGTCATACGCGATGTCGTGGCGCACAATCGCGTCACCCATGCGCATTTCCAACAAGGCGGCCAGTTCGTTCAATGCCTCTGACATGGGGCGCTCTCCTTACCTGACCAATGTTCCGGTGCGCCGGATTTTGCGCTGCAATTGCAAGATACCATATAGCAGCGCTTCGGCGGTGGGCGGGCAACCGGGCACATAGATATCCACAGGCACAATCCGGTCACAGCCGCGCACCACAGAATAGCTGTAATGGTAATAGCCGCCCCCATTGGCACAGCTGCCCATGGAAATCACATAGCGCGGCTCTGGCATCTGATCATAAACCTTGCGCAGGGCGGGTGCCATTTTATTGGTCAGCGTGCCAGCCACGATCATCAGGTCGGACTGGCGCGGGCTGGCGCGCGGGGCGGTGCCAAAGCGTTCCAGATCATAGCGCGGCATGGAGGTGTGAATCATCTCCACCGCGCAGCAGGCCAGCCCGAATGTCATCCAGTGCAGCGATCCGTTGCGCGCCCAGTTGATGATATCCTCTGTCGAGGTGAGCAGAAACCCCTTGTCCTGCAACTCGCGATTCAGGCTTTGCGTCGCAACCTCGCGATCCGCGCCAGCGGTGTTGGAACCAGCCATCACTCCCATTCCAGCGCCCCCTTCTTCCATTCATAGGCAAAGCCTACAGTCAGCACGCCAAGAAACACCATCATAGACCAGAACGCCGTCATCGACATTTCCGAAAATGCTACGCCCCATGGGAACAGGAAGGCGATTTCCAGATCAAAGATGATGAACAGAATGGCCACCAGATAAAACCGCACATCAAACTTCATGCGCGCATCATCAAAGGCGTTAAAGCCGCATTCATAGGTAGATACTTTTTCCGGGTCGGGATTGCGCACCGCGATCAGGATTGCCGAGAGCAGCAAAACCAGCCCCAATGCGACAGCAATGGCCAGAAAAATCATGATAGGAAGGTAGGATGCTATGAGGTCTTCCACCTTTGGCTCCTTCTACGCGCGGTGGGCCTTGCCCGTGCCGCAACTTGGCTGCCCTTCATCTACTCCCGAAGGACGATAGGGTCAACTAAAGTAGATGCGATCCGGGTGGAAAAATCATGGGTCTGAATACAACTGTATACCAAACAACCCTTATAAAACCGCAAGAAGCCCCGCATATGGCCAAGCTTCCCTTACGTCATCCGGTGGCGAACGCTGCAATGCAGAATCACCGGCGCCGCGCCTATTTGGCCCAGGATGGTTTACGCCGCGCAAAGAAGGCATCTATTCCCTCGCGGGCCTCTTCCCCGTCCCAGCAGGCCACCAGTTCGGCAATCGAATGATCTATATCTTGGGGTGATATCCCTGCCCCCAGATGGCGGGCCAGGGCTTTGGCGCGCGCCACGGCTTCGGGGGCGCAGGACAGGTATGGCAATATTTCAGCCTCTATCGCAGAATCCAACCCCTCTGGCGGGGTCGTGCGGGCCAGCAGGCCCAGAGTCACCGCCTCGGCAGCCTCAAAAATCCGCGCCGACATGAACACCCGCCGCGCCATTGCCGCGCCCATGCGGGCCAGAACATAAGGGCCAATCGTGGCCGGGATCAGGCCAAGGCGCGTTTCTGTCAGGCCAAAACATGCGCCCTCTACGCCGATGGCAACATCACAGACCGCCATCATGCCAATCCCACCGCCAAAGGCCTGGCCTTGCACCCGGCCAATCAGCGGTTTGGGCAAAGAGTTCAGCGCGCCCAGCATTTCGGCCAGAGCGCGCGCGCTGTTCGCGCGCGTCGCGCCATCGGCCTGCATTTGCGCGCGCATCCAGTCCAGATCACCGCCCGCGCAAAAGCTTTTGCCGCGCGCCCCCAGCACCACCACCCGCACAGCAGGATCAGCCCCAAGCTGAGCGGCGGCGGTGCGAAGCTCTGCAATCATCCGCGCATCCAGCGCATTATGCTTGTTGGGGCGGTTAAGATACAGCCACGCCACGCCGCGTGTGTCGGTTTCCATCTCCAGCGTTTCAAACATCGCTACCCCTTTCATGGCGCATGTTATGCACCATCTGCACCGCCTGCGCCAAAACCTTACGATCAAGGCCGGTATGCCAGCCCATCCCTGTCAGCCATTCATGCACGGCCTCTGTGGCCACATTGCCCGATGCACCGGGCGCATAGGGGCAGCCGCCCAAACCGCCGATCGCGGCATCAAACACCCGCAAGCCCATTTCAAGCGAGGTTTCGATATTCGCCAGCGCCAGCCCGCCTGTATCGTGGTAATGCCCTGCAAGCTGTGCTGCGGGCAGTTCTTGCAGCACGGCGCGCAGCATGGCCGCAATCGTCTCTGGTGTGCCGCGCCCGATGGTATCGCCCAGGCTGATTTCATAGCAGCCCAGATCGCGCAACCGTGCCACCACCCAAGCCACGCGCGCAGGCGCCACCGGGCCATCATAGGGGCAATCTGTCACGCAAGACACATAGCCCCGGACGGGCACACCCGCAGCGCGCGCGGCGTCTGCGACCGGGGCGAAGCGCGCCAAACTCTCGGCAATGGTGCAATTCAGATTGGCCTTGCTGAACCCTTCGGACGCCGCACCAAAAATAGCCACCTCATCCGCCCGCGCGGCAAGCGCGCGTTCCAGCCCTGTGATATTTGGCACAAGTGCGGCATAGCGCAGGCCCGCGCGCCGTGTGATCTGTGCCAGAACATCGGCACTATCGGCCATTTGCGGCACCCATTTGGGGCTGACAAAACTGGCCACTTCCATTCGCCGAAAGCCCGCGCCGCTCAGGCAATCCACCAGAGCCACTTTGGCGGCAGTCGGGATCAGGCGCTTTTCGTTTTGAAACCCATCGCGCGGGCCAACCTCGAATATCTCGACATATGCCATTGCTACCCCTGCCCCTCTTGTGGTTTTTCTGGCGGCGGGTAAAAATCGCGCAGATAAATTTGCGCCTGCCCATCACGCGCCAAGGCGCGCTGAAAGGCGGGGCGCGCGGCGGCCTGTGCCAGATAGGCCGCCGCGCCATCTGGCAAGGCGACAAAGCGTTTGGCCAGCAAAACACCGTAACCCAGCGCGATATCGGCCACAGAGAAAGACCCCGCCACCCAATCCGTGCCAAGGCTGCGCAGGGCATTTTCCAGCCGCCGCGCTTCCAACCGCATCACAGTGTCAGAGCGCATGTCGGCGCTGCGCAAAACAATATGATGCTGCGTCAGATTGGACAGCATCGCGCCCAAGGTTTCGGCATAATGCAGCCCTTGCAAAAACGCGGCGCGCGGCGCTGTGCCCTCGGCTGGGCGCAGATGCGGGGCAAGGCATTCGGCCAGATAAAGAAGGATCGCGCCACTTTCACACAGCGTTTCACCGTCAATCTCTATGGCAGGCACACGGCCCGCGGGCGCGCGCGCCAAATGTTCGGGGCTGCGCAAGGATGTGTCAAAAAAGCTGCAATGGATCACCTCATAGGGGGCGCCAATCTCTTCCAAGGCCCAGAGCACCCTGAAAGAACGCGATTGCGCCACATGCCACAGCCGGATCATGGCTGCACCCTTTTGGGTTGGGCGGCGCGCGCGTTCATTCTTCCAGCTCCAACCGCACCAGCGCGGCGCCTGCTTCGACCTGCGCGCCTGCGGCGCACAGCACCTCTGCCACGCGGCCCGCGCGCCCGGCTACAAGCGTATGCTCCATCTTCATCGCTTCCAGCACGGCCAGCCTGTCGCCTTGCGCCACATCATCACCCGGAGCCACAAAAACCACCTTCACCAAGCCCGGCATGGGGGCCAGCACGATATCTGCGCCCAGCCCTCCGCCTGCATCGCGCGCCAGTGGATCAGGGCAAGCAAAGACGCGCGGCACATCGCCAAACAGCGCCACGCCAGATGACAGCCGCGCGCCAGCCACAAGTGCGGGCGCACCTGCCACGCGCATCCCCTCTGCCACGGCCTCCACCTCCAGCACGCGCCCCGCAATCTGCACCTGCGCGCGGGCAGGCCCAAGCACGGCAAGGCGCAAATCCGAATACCCCTCCAGCGCCACATCCTGCCAGATCGGGCCGCCAAGGCTGAACCCTGCCAGCGGATCACATAGCCCGTGCAAGCCCACCGCATAGGCGCAGGCGGCGGCCAGTTCCCAATCCGCAGGCGCGGGCACATGCGTCAGGCTGGCCAGATCGCGCGCGATAAGCCCGGTATCCACATCGCCTGCCTGAAACCCCGCATGGCGCGACAGCGCACTCAGAAAGGCCAGATTGGTTATTGTTCCCGCCACTTCGGTCGCGCTTAAAGCCGCTTCCAGACGTTTAAGCGCAATCGCACGGGTTGGGCCATGGGTGATGATTTTGGCAATCATCGGATCATACCACGGGCTGATGTCATCACCCGCACGCACCCCTGTTTCAATGCGGGCATTGGCGCTGAAGCGCAGATGTTCCAGCTGCCCTGTGGCGGGCAAAAAACCGGCGGGCACATCTTCGGCATAAAGCCGGGCCTCAAACGCATGGCCATCTATGGCCAGTTCGTCTTGCCTGCGCGGCAGGCTTTCGCCAGAGGCAACGCGCAATTGCCATTCTACCAGATCAACCCCGGTAATCGCCTCTGTAACAGGGTGCTCCACCTGCAAGCGGGTGTTCATCTCCATGAACCAGAACCCATCGGGGCGCAGCCCGCGCGCGCCATCAACAATGAATTCCACTGTTCCCGCGCCCTTATAGCCGATCGCGCGGGCGGCGCGCACGGCGGCCTGGCCCATCGCCGCGCGCATCTCTGGGGGCATGTCTGGCGCGGGGGCTTCTTCTATCACCTTCTGGTGGCGGCGCTGAAGCGAGCAATCGCGCTCGAACAGATGCACGGCATCCACGCCATCGCCAAACACCTGCACTTCGATATGGCGCGGCTTGGGGATGAATTTTTCTACCAGCACCGCCGCATTGCCAAAGGCGCTGGCAGCTTCGGATTTGGCACTGGCCAGCGCGTCCATAAATTGCTCTGGCGCCGCCACAAGGCGCATGCCTTTGCCCCCACCGCCTGCAACGGCCTTTATCAGCACCGGGTAGCCAATCGCATCGGCCGCGCCCGCCAGATGCTCCGGGTCTTGATTGGCCCCGTGATAGCCCGGCACAACCGGAACGCCCGCCTCACTCATCAACGCCTTGGCCGCGTCTTTCAGGCCCATGGCCCGGATCGCGCGGGCAGAAGGGCCGATAAAGACCAGCCCCGCCGCTTCCACATCGACTACGAAATCGGGGTTTTCTGACAAAAACCCATAGCCGGGGTGAATGGCCTGTGCGCCTGTGGCAAGGGCTGCGCGGATTATGGCATCGCCGCGCAAATAGCTGTCGCGCGGCGCAGCGCCACCGATATGGACGGCCTGATCTGCTTGGGCCACATGCAGCGCGCCTGCATCGGCATCGGAATAGACGGCAACCGTTTTCACCCCCAAGGCGCGGGCAGAGCGGATGATACGCAACGCAATTTCCCCGCGATTGGCAATCAGGATTTTGTCAAACATGGCTGGTGTCCTTTTTGGCCCGCGCGCGCGGCGTTACATGCGGAAAATGCCAAAGCGCGTCTGCGGGATGGGCGCATTCAGGCTGGCGGCCAGCGACAGGGCCAGCACCTGCCGCGTCTGGCGCGGATCAATGATACCGTCATCCCATAACCGGGCGGAGGCATAAAGCGGGTGTGACTGGCGCTCGAACATCTCCAGCGTGGGGCGCTTGAAATCCGCTTCCTCTTGCGCGCTCCAGTCTTTGCCCGCGCGCTCCAGCGCATCGCGCTTGACGGTGGCCAACACGCCCGCCGCCTGCGCCCCGCCCATCACCGATATGCGGCTATTGGGCCATGTCCACAAAAAGCGCGGGCTGTAAGCGCGCCCGGCCATGCCGTAATTGCCCGCGCCAAAACTGCCCCCCACCAGCACCGTGATTTTGGGAACCGATGTGGTGGCAACTGCTGTCACCAGTTTTGCGCCGTGGCGGGCAATTCCTTCATTCTCATACTTGCGCCCAACCATGAAGCCCGTGATATTTTGCAGAAATATCAATGGAATGCAGCGCTGCGAACACAGTTCGACAAAATGCGCGCCTTTTAGCGCGGCCTCGGAAAACAACACGCCATTATTGGCGATTATCCCCACGGGAAGGCCCATGATATGGGCAAATCCCGTTACCAGCGTTTCGCCAAAGCGCGGCTTGAATTCGTCAAATTCTGATCCATCCACCACGCGGGCAATCACCTCGCGGATATCGTAAGGGATGCGCAGATCGGCGGGGACAATGCCAAGGATATCTTCCGCATCATAGGCGGGGGCCTGATAGCTGGCGGCGGTCTGGCTGCGCGTTTGCATCGGTCCAAGGCTGCCCACTGCCTGCCGCGCCAGTGCCAGCGCATGGGCATCATCTTCGGCCAGATAATCGGCCACGCCGGACAGGCGGGTATGCACATCACCGCCCCCCAGATCTTCGGCGCTGACCACCTCGCCCGTGGCGGCCTTTACCAAAGGGGGGCCAGCCAGAAAAATCGTGCCCTGATTTTTGACGATGATCGTGACATCTGACATTGCAGGCACATAAGCCCCGCCCGCCGTGCAAGACCCCATCACCACGGCAATCTGGGCAATCCCCTTCGCGCTCATCTGTGCTTGGTTGTAGAAGATGCGCCCAAAATGGTCACGATCGGGGAAAACCTCGTCCTGATTGGGCAGGTTCGCGCCCCCGCTATCGACCAGATAAATGCAGGGCAGATGGTTTTCTTCTGCAACTTCCTGCGCGCGCAGATGCTTTTTCACGGTCATGGGGTAATAGGTGCCGCCCTTTACCGTGGCATCATTGCAAATGATCATGCAATCCCGGCCAGACACGCGGCCAATACCGGCGATTACGCCAGCACAGGGGGCTGCACCCCCATAAAGGCCATGCGCGGCGGTCATGCCCAATTCCAGAAAGGGCGCGCCCCTGTCCAGCAGGTTTGCAACACGGTCGCGCGGCAGCATTTTGCCGCGTGATATATGGCGGGCGCGCGCTGTCTCTCCCCCGCCTGCGCGGGCAAGGGCCTGCGCCTCGGTCACTTCCGCCAGCGCGGCCAGATGTGCATCACGATTTGCGCGGAATTGCTCTGACCCTGTCAGAATGGCAGATTTTAATTTCATGCACCCCCCCCTTCAATCGCGCCGCAGTCGGGCGCTTACCCCTCGCCGGACAAAACGCCCATCAAATACAGCGCCTGTTCGGCTGTCATGGTCATCATGCAGCCCAGAAAGGCCGGGCTGGCCCCTGTGCCGCCCTGCCATTGTGATGCTTCAAAACTGCAACGCGCATCGCGAAACGCGATCCATGCGCGCTGCATATCGCGCACGCCATCGGCCTGAATGGCCAGATGTGTTGGCAAATCCGTATCAGATGCCTGCATTGCCGCGCGTAATTGCTGATAGCCGCTATTGAGCATCTCATCCCAATAGCCAAGCTCTGCATCCAGACAAAACCCCATCCCCATGGTGGTCTGACCATCTGCCGTGGCCATGCATTGCCCGGCTGATAGCCCGATACAGGCTGATTTGTCGCGGCCATGCCCGGACTTCAGAAGACATGTCTCTGTGGCCTGCGGCGTGAAAGACATGTCTTGCGCTGCAAGGGGCGTGGCGAACAAGGCAACGAAGGCTATAAAGGAACGCATCGGCAATAATCTCGCTTCTTTGGGGTGAAAAAGGAAGGCGTGCGCCACCTTGCGCGATGACGCAAGCCAAATCACTCCATCGCCGCCATCAACTCGCGCCCTACCAGCATGCGCCGGATTTCCGATGTGCCCGCACCGATTTCCATCAGTTTCGCGTCGCGGAACAGGCGGCTGACAGGGCTGTCATTCATGAACCCCGCGCCCCCCATGGCCTGCACAGCCTGGTGCGCCTGTTTCATTGCCTCTTCCGAGGCATAGAGAACACAGGCCGCCGCATCCGCGCGCGTGACAGACCCCCGGTCACAGGCTTTGGCCACTTCATAGACATAGGCGCGGGCGGAATTCATGGCCGTGTACATATCGGCAATCTTGCCCTGCATAAGTTGGAAATTGCCAATGGGCTGGCCAAATTGGTGGCGGTCGCGCAGATATGGCATGATCTCATCCAGACAGGCAGCCATGATCCCTGTGCCAATGCCCGATAGAACCACACGCTCGTAATCCAGGCCGGACATCAGCACGCGCACGCCCTTGCCGTCTTGGCCAAGCACATTTTCAAACGGCACTTCCACATCCTGAAACACCAGTTCCGCGGTGTTTGATCCGCGCATGCCCAGTTTGTCAAAATGCGCGCTGGTGGAAAATCCGGTCATGGATTTCTCGATCAGGAAGGCTGTAATGCCCCGCGCGCCGGCCTCTGGGTCTGTTTTGGCATAAACAACCAGCACATCGGCATCGGGGCCATTGGTGATCCAGTATTTTGTGCCGTTCAGAATATAGCGGTCATTTTTCTTTTCCGCGCGCAGTTTCATTCCCACCACATCCGAACCCGCGCCAGCCTCGGACATGGCCAATGCGCCCACATTCTCGCCAGATATCAGCTTGGGCAGATACTTTGCGCGCTGCGCATCCGTGCCGTTCAGGGCGATCTGATTGACGCAAAGATTGGAATGCGCCCCATAAGACAAAGACACAGAGGCAGAGGCGCGCGCGATTTCCTCTATCGCGATGACATGGGCAAGATAGCCCATGCCCGCGCCGCCCATATCTTCGGGAACGGTAATGCCCAACAGGCCCAGATCCCCCATTTCACGCCACAGCGCGCTTGGGAAAGTGTTGGCGCGGTCAATCTCTGCGGCCAAGGGCTTTACCCGCTCTTGCGCCCAGCGATGCACCATCTCGCGCAGGGCGCCGATATCTTCGCCTAGATCAAACTGCATGGATGCTGTGAACATTGCGTCTTGCCTCCCACAATTGAACGCTTGTTCATTTATTACCCGTAGCACAGGCCCTGCGTCAAATGAAATTTGCGCTCTGCGCCCCGCTGCTGCCAATTGCACTTGCCGCGCCGCTGGCGCATTCTGCCGCCAAAGCTGCAACCGGAGAAACCCCAAATGGCGCGCAAGATCATTATCGACACAGACCCCGGACAGGATGATGCGGTGGCAATCCTGCTTGCCCTTGCCTCTCCAGAGTTGGAGGTGTTGGGGATTACCTGCGTTGCGGGCAATGTGCCGCTACCCCTGACAACCAAGAATGCGCGCATGGTCTGCGAATTGGCGCAGCGCCCCGATATCAAGGTTTTCGCAGGGTGTGACAAACCCCTTGCCCGCGCGCTGGTCACGGCAGAGCATGTGCATGGCAAAACCGGCCTTGATGGCATCACCCTGCCCGATCCCGAAATGCCGCTGCAAGATGCACATGCCGTGGATTTCCTGATCGATACCCTGCGCCGCGAAGCTGCGGGCACTGTCACGCTTTGCCCCATCGGCCCGCTGACCAATATCGCAACCGCCATGCAGCGCGCGCCCGATATCATCGGGCGCATTCAGGAAATCGTGCTGATGGGGGGGGCTTATTTTGAAGTGGGCAATATTACGCCCGCGGCAGAGTTTAACATCTATGTTGATCCCGAAGCGGCCAAGATTGTTTTTGGCGCAGGTGCGCCGCTAACCGTCATGCCGCTGGATGTCACCCACAAGGCACTGACCAACCGCGCGCGGGTGGACGCATTTCGCGCCATGCCGGGCCGCGTTGGCCCTGCTGTGGCCAGTTGGACAGATTTCTTCGAGCGGTATGACAAGGAGAAATACGGCTCTGAAGGCGCACCGCTGCATGATCCCTGCACCATTGCCTATCTGCTGTGCCCAGAGCTGTTTTCGGGCCGCGAGATAAATGTGGAGATTGAGACCGGATCGGAATTGACCCTTGGCATGACCGTGGCTGATTGGTGGCGCGTCACGGGGCGCTCGGCCAATGCGCGCTTCATGGGCGATGTGGATGCAGAGGGGTTTTTTGCGCTGCTTCTGGAACGCATAGCGCGGCTATAGCGGCGCGCGGGGCTGTATGAAAATCACGCTCAAACAGTTGCACTATTTCCGCGCACTCGCGCAGACGCGCAATTTTGGCCGCGCGGCGGATTTGGTGAATGTCACGCAACCCGCGCTTTCCATGCAGATACGCGAGTTGGAAGATGTCTTGGGCATGCGGCTGGTGGAACGGCTGCCGCGCGATGTGCGCCTCACGCGCGAGGGCCGCGCTGTGCTGGAGCGCGCAGAACGCGTGCTGGCAGAGGCGATGGAGTTGGAAGCCTCGGCCCAGCATGCAAGCCTTGGTGCGGCGCTGAATGTGGGGATGATCCCCACAGTTGCACCCTATCTGCTGGCAGGCACATTGGCGCGGCTGCGCGCCGCCGATATCACCCGCGATCTGCGCCTGAGAGAGGCGCAGACCGCGGATTTGCTGATGGCGCTCCGCGAAGGGCGGCTGGATGCGGTGGTGCTGGCCGATCCCAAGCCCGACCCCGATTTGCATATCGCGCCGCTGTTTCGCGACCGTTTTCTTCTGGCTGGCTCGCCCGCCCGGCTGGATGCGCTGGGCGCAAGCTCTGAAGCGCTGCGGCCTGTGGCATTGCGCCCCGATCATCTGCTCTTGCTGGATGAAGGGCATTGTCTGGCCGACCAGACCCTTGCCTTTTGCCAGTTGGATCGCCGCCAGACACGGCTGGATCTGGGGGCCTCTTCTCTGGCCACGCTGTGCGGGCTTGTGGCGCAGGGCTTTGGGCTGACATTCCTGCCAGAAATCGCCCTTGCCGCCGAAACCGCCGCCGCCCCCCATATCCACTTGCGCCGCTTTGAAGCGCCCGAACCCGCCCGCCATCTGGCGCTGGTGCGCCGCCAGACCAGCGCTGGGGGCTTGTGGTTTGATGATCTGCACAGCCATCTTTGCGCCGCCGGGGATGTGTTGCTGGCCCATGCCCGCAAATGCGCGCCAGAGCGCTGAAACAGGCCGCCATGAGGGCATTGAGGGGTTTTCATTTCTTACCAGACGTGAAAAAGGAAACTGCCAAGCGATCCACCCTTCAAGGAGTCCGATCATGGAGATTCGCGAGGCCCTCACCTTTGATGACGTGCTTCTGGTTCCGCAGGCATCCAGCGTTTTGCCCAATCAGGCAGATACAACCACATTTGTCACAAAATCCATTCGGATGAATATTCCGCTGCTCTCTTCGGCCATGGATACCGTGACAGAAGCGCGCATGGCGATTGCCATGGCGCAGGCGGGCGGGATTGGGGTGATCCACCGCAATCTTGATCCCGAACAGCAGGCCAGCGAAGTGCGCCGCGTGAAGCGCTTTGAATCGGGCATCGTGTTCAACCCGATCACCCTTACCCCCGATCAAACCTTGCGCGATGCAAAGGAATTGCAGGCGCGCTACAATGTGACGGGCTTTCCGGTGGTGGATGAAAAGGGCCGCGTGCTGGGCATTGTCACCAATCGCGACATGCGCTTTGCCAGCGATGATGCCACGCCCGTAAAGGTGATGATGACATCAGACAATCTGGCCATTCTGCGCGAACCTGCCGACAGGGACGAGGCGCGCTCTCTCATGCAGGCGCGGCGGATCGAAAAACTGCTGGTCACAGACGCCCAGGGCCGCCTGACCGGGCTTTTGACATTGCGCGATATTGATCGCGCCGTTCTTAACCCCACGGCCTGTAAGGATGATCTGGCGCGGCTGCGGGTGGCGGCGGCCTCTACTGTCGGGGATGCGGGGTTTGAACGCTCTATGGCGCTGATAGAGGCCGGGGTTGATCTGGTTGTGATCGATACCGCGCATGGCCATTCCGAAGGCGTGGCCAAGGCTGTGGAGCGGATAAAAGCGCAATCAAGCGCGGTGCAGGTGATCGCGGGCAATGTGGCCACGGCAGAGGCCACGCGCGCGCTGATTGGTGCGGGCGCGGATGCGGTGAAAGTGGGCATTGGCCCCGGCTCTATCTGCACAACGCGGGTTGTTGCGGGGGTGGGTGTGCCGCAGCTGACCGCCATTCTGGATTGCGCGCAGGCGGCGGGGGATATCCCTGTCATTGCCGATGGCGGGATCAAGATGTCGGGCGATTTCGCAAAGGCCATTGCAGCGGGCGCAAGCTGCGCGATGGTGGGCAGCGCGATTGCGGGCACAGATGAAGCGCCGGGCGAAGTGATCCTGTATCAGGGGCGAACATATAAAAGCTATCGCGGCATGGGCAGCCTTGGGGCAATGGCGCGCGGATCGGCAGACCGTTATTTCCAGAAAGACGCGGCCAGTGACAAGCTGGTTCCCGAAGGGATTGAGGGCCAGGTTCCCTATAAGGGTGCTGCGGGCGCTGTGATCCATCAACTTGTGGGCGGCTTGCGCGCGGCGATGGGCTATACAGGCAATGCGACTGTGGCCGATATGCGCAGCAATTGCAAATTTGTGCGCATCACCAATGCCGGGCTGAAGGAAAGCCATGTCCATGATGTGCAGATCACCCGCGAAAGCCCGAATTACCGGATTGGGTAGGTTTCTGCGCCACACGCAAGATATGCAAAGGCAGGTAAGCCCGGTTGGGGACTAGCGGGATCGCACGGCCCTGCATATCTTGCGTGCGGGCAGGCCCGTGGCAAGCCCCCCAGACACAAGGCACATAGCCCCCCGCAGCCTGCCGCTAAATGCTGGACGCTGGCGGCAGGGAGCGTTAAGTCTGGGCCAGATGAAATGAAGGGTCAGCCATGTCCGCACTTCCCCCCCTCACCCTCTATCTGGCAGCGCCACGCGGCTTTTGCGCGGGCGTGGATCGCGCCATAAAGATCGTTGAGATGGCCTTGGAAAAATGGGGCGCGCCTGTCTATGTGCGCCACGAGATCGTGCATAACAAATATGTCGTGGACGGGCTGCGCGCCAAAGGCGCTGTGTTTGTGGAAGAGTTGGAAGATTGCCCGCCCGACAGGCCCGTGATCTTCTCTGCCCATGGTGTGCCAAAATCTGTGCCGCAAGAGGCACAGGCGCGCCAGATGCTCTATGTCGATGCCACCTGCCCGCTTGTCAGCAAAGTGCATATAGAGGCAGAGCGCCACCATGCCAACGGGCTGCAAATGGTGATGATCGGCCATGCGGGCCACCCGGAAACCATTGGCACAATGGGCCAGTTGCCAGAGGGCGAAGTCCTGTTGGTGGAAACGCCCGACGATGTGGCGGGGCTGTCTGTGCGCGACCCGCAAAAACTGGCCTATATCACCCAGACCACGCTTTCGGTGGATGATACCGCCGCAGTGGTTGACGCCTTGAAAGACCGCTTTCCCGCCATCATCGGGCCACATAAGGAAGATATCTGCTACGCCACCACCAACCGCCAAGAGGCCGTGAAGGCTATTGCCCCCAAGGTTCAGGCGCTTTTGGTGATCGGCGCGCCGAATTCGTCAAATTCGCAACGGCTGGTGGAAGTGGGCCGCGCCAAAGGCTGCGCCTATGCCCAGCTTGTGCAACGCGCCGCAGATATTGACTGGCGCGCGTTGGACGGGGTGCGCCATCTGGGCATCACCGCCGGGGCCTCTGCCCCCGAAGAACTGGTCAATGAGGTGATAGACGCTTTTCGCGCCCGCCATGACGTGACTTTGGAATTGGTGGAAACCGCGCAAGAGCGTGTTGAATTCAAGGTTCCGCGCGTCTTGCGAGAAACCGCATGATCCCGCGTCCGGCGCTGTGGCTTGGCCTTGCGGGGCTTTTGCCGTTTCTCTGGGGCGTTCTGACCCAGCTTTCGCCCGCTTTGGCACAGATCACGCTGGATACAGTTGGGCCGCGTTTTATCGGGCCATTCGTGCTGATCGCCTATGGCACCGTGATTTTATGCTTCATGTCCGGCGTGCTCTGGGGGTTTGCGGCGCGGGGGACGGCGGAAAAACATTGGGTTGGCTATGCGCTCTCTGTCCTGCCTGCGCTATGGGCGTTTTTCTTTGTGGGCGGCGGGGCGCAACAGGCGCTCAGCGCGCTGATCACCGGCTTTGTGCTGCTGCTCGTGCTGGATTTGCAATTCGCTCGCTGGGGGCTTGCGCCCAAATGGTGGATGTCTTTGCGCCTGCTGCTGACATCGGGGGTGGTGGCGGCCCTGTCCTTGGCGCTATGGTTAGACTAGCCCCCTTGTTTTGAAAGCCTGTTCCATGATCCTTTATTCCATGCCCTCTTCCGGCAATTCCTACAAAGTGCGGCTTTTGCTGTCACTTCTGGGGCGGCGTGATGTGACGCTGAGAGATGTTGAATATCAGACACCTGCCCTGGCTACGGCCAAGGCCGCGGGGCATCTGCCCTTTGAGCGCGCGCCCGTGCTGGTGCTGGAGGATGGAACCGCCCTGCCCGAATCCAACGCGATCCTGTGCTTTCTGGCCGAAGGCACGGATTTCATCCCGCAAAACCCGCTTGCCCGCGCGCAGATGCTGGCATGGATGTTTTGGGAGCAAAACCAGCATGAAGGCGTGATTGCCGTGCGCGCTGCGCTGCGCTGCTACCCCCACCGCGCCGCAGAGGCCACGCCCGCGCGTATGGATGCGCTGCTGGAACGCGGCAATCAGCTGTTGCAGATCATGGAAGACAGGCTTGCAACCCAAAACTGGCTTTTGGGCGCGGAAATCAGCCTCGCCGATATCTGCCTCTTTGGCTATACGCATTCGGCCCAGTCGCGGGGCGGTTATGATCTGGCGCAATTCCCTGCCATCCAAGACTGGATCGCGCGGGTGCAGGCGCTTGACGGGTTCGAGGCGCTGTGATGCCAGCGCTTGTTGCCTATACCGATGGTGCCTGTTCGGGCAATCCCGGCCCCGGTGGCTGGGGGGTGCTGCTGCAAGCCAAGCGCGGCGAGACCGTGGTGAAGGAACGCAGCCTTTCTGGCGGCGAACCCGACACCACCAATAACCGCATGGAATTGATGGCCGCCATCAGTGCGCTGGAAACCCTCAGCCAGCCCAGTGAAATTACCATTGTCACTGATAGCGCCTATGTGAAAAACGGTGTGACCAACTGGATACATGGCTGGAAACGCAATGGATGGCGCACCGCAGACCGCAAACCCGTGAAGAATGCGGAACTCTGGCAACGGCTGGATCTGGCACAGGCCCGCCACAAGGTGATCTGGGAATGGGTGAAAGGCCATGCGGGCCACCCGGAGAACGAGCGCGCAGATGCTCTTGCCCGCGAAGGCATGGCCCCTTTCAAGGCCGCATTATGACTTTGCTTCAGGGGCTTGATTATCTGGCAGTGTTCATCTTCGGCCTGACAGGCGCTTTGGCCGCCAGCCGCGCGCAGCTGGATATCCTTGGCTTTCTGTTTCTCGCCTGCCTGACAGCCGTGGGCGGCGGCACGCTGCGCGATGTGATCCTGAACCGCGAGGCAGTGTTCTGGGTTTCAGATCCGGGCATGATCTTTTCGGCCTGTGTGGCGGCCTTTGTGGTGTTTTTCACTGCGCATTTGTTTGAATCGCGCCTGCGCGTTCTGGAATGGTGCGATGCGGCGGCGCTGGCCGTGGCTGTGCCTGCCGGGGTTGGGGTGGCGATGGGCATGGGGCAATCAGCGGCGATTGTGGTGATCATGGGGGTTGCAACTGGCACTTTTGGCGGGTTGATGCGCGATGTGGTGTGCAATGAAGTGCCGCTTGTCCTGAAAAAGGGAGAGCTATACGCCACCGCCGCCTTCAGCGGCGCACTGGCGGCGCTGGTTCTGGACTATCTTGGGGCATCTGCCCTTATGATGCTTTTGGCATGCGGGGCCACAACATTCGCCTTGCGCGCGGGATCACTGCTGTTCGGCTGGTGCTTGCCAGTGTACAAAAGCCGGCCCAAACGGAATTGAAATTGGGGCAGTTGGCTATCGCCCCAGCGTGGCAACTGTGCGCGACACGATCACAGATAGCGCCATCAAGACCAGCCCCGACAACACCAACCAAGCTGATACTGCTCCCGCGGCCTCACTCGCCCAAAACATCGACATCCCAGCCCCCGCTATCAGCAATAGCCAAGGGGCTACACTGCCCAAAAGGAAGCAAAGAAGACAAAAGGCCTTTATCTGGCGATCAGCGTTTTTTCCCATGGATACAGAAATACTCCATTCCCCAAGCGCCAGCAAACAAAAACGATGTAATCAGCCAAAATGCACCAGGGCCAAACAGATGGGCCACCAGATTATCGACAGCTTGCGCTGTAATAAGAAAGGCAGACCCAGCACAGCCAAGCGATTTGACCACACATAGTGGAATATTGCCGGTGTTCCTATCAGACATTCATAAAAATAACCTTAACCAACTCAGTATAAACAGTAAAATCCTCTTAGCGGCGCCCCTGAAACCGCTGCCACAGCCACAAAAGCGCAAGCGAACCAAGTAGGGCCAGAACGAACGCTCCCACCCAAGAGGCCGAGGTCATCAGAAAGCGAAAGCCAAGCCCGCCGATCACTGCCCCCAGAACCCCGATCACCATCGCAGTGGGCAAATCTGTATTCATCTTCATCAGACGCGTGGCCAGAACCCCGGCCAATGCACCAACCAGAATAAGAACCACAACCGGCACGGGCTATAGCCCTGCCTGTGCGGCGATATCGGCGGCGCGCTGGCGGCCGCGTTCGGTAGCCGATTTCAACTGCCCACAGGCAGCCATGATATCTTCGCCGCGCGGGGTTCGGATGGGGCTGGCATATCCTGCCTTGTGCACGATATCCGAAAACGCTTCTATCCGTGCCCAATCGGAACGCTGATAGGGCGCGCCGGGCCATTCATTGAACGGGATAAGATTGATCTTCGCAGGAATACCCGCAATCAGCTTCACCAGCCGCCGTGCATCTGCATCGGAATCATTCACATCCTTCAGCATGACATATTCAAACGTTATCCGTTCCGAATTTGAAATCCGGGGATATTCGCGCAGCGCATCCAGCAAAGTCTGGATATTCCAACGCTTGTTGATGGGAACCAGCTTGTCGCGCACCTCGTCCGTGGTGGCGTGAAAGCTGATTGCCAGCAGACAGCCAATTTCTTGCGCCGTGCGCGCAATTTCCGGCACAACCCCGGATGTAGACAGCGTGATCCGGCGGCGCGAGATGGACAGGCCTTCGCCATCCATCACCACTTTCATCGCATCGCGCACATTGTCGAAATTATACAGCGGCTCTCCCATCCCCATCAGCACCACATTGCTGACAAGGCGCGTTTCATCCTTTGGCGCACCGGGCACAGGCCATTCGCCCAGATCATCGCGCGCGACCAGCACTTGCCCCACAATTTCGGCCGCTGTCAGGTTGCGCACCAGCTTTTGCGTGCCGGTATGGCAAAAGGAACAGGTCAGTGTGCAGCCAACCTGGCTGGAAATACAAAGGGTTCCACGGTTTTCTTCAGGTATGTAAACCGCTTCCACCTCATGCCCACCAGCAATGCGCAGCAGATATTTGCGCGTGCCATCCTCGGAAATCTGGCGGGTGACAATCTCTGGCCGGGAAATCTGGAAATGACGCGCCAAGTCCGCGCGGTAGCCTTTGGCAAGATTTGTCATCGCCTCGAAATCCTGCGCGCCCCAATGGTATATCCATTGCCAGATCTGGCCCACACGCATTTTCGCCTGTCGCTCTGGCGTACCAATGGCCACCAGCGCCTCCAGAAGTTGCGGGCGGGTCAGGCCCACAAGATTGCGCTTGCCCTCTTCCGGCAATTTGCGCGGAATGGTCAGCACATCCTGAGTGATCGGAGCATCCATGCCTTTGGCCTCGTTTGGGAGAGTGTGATTTAGCATATAACAAACCCGCCCGGCAATTACAGCCGGGCGGGTAGATTTTTGGCTGTTTTCTGACATCAGCTTGCGCAGCGCCGCCCGGCCTCGTCAGATGCTGCACTAAAGCCAAAAAGCGAGAAGGTATCGCGTGTTGCTGTCCCGCGCGAAGAGCGCGCTGTCAAGACAGCCTCCGCCCCGCCACGCATGGCCGCGAAAATGCGCTGATCATCCTCTGGTGATGCCGCCCAAGCCCATTCACCATCGACAAAAAGCTGAAATTCATTTGCGCCAATCGTCAGGCCCACGGTGGAATCGCCCGCAAAAGGATACCCCCCCGTGAAAGAAATTTCAGGCGCGCTGCCGCCCCCCCGATAGGTTGCAAACAGCAAGATATTGCCCCGGCGCACCTGCACGGGCTGCCCACCACGGGTATTCACCGTTTCGCGTGGCGCGGAAACTGCCCAGCATTCCTTCGGGCTTTCCTCGACAAAGACACTCCAATCGGTTTCCGCGGCTACGCGGTTGGTGCTTTCCTGCGCCTGTGCCATGCCAGATGCACCCAAGACCAAAATCAGCGCCGTGCTTGCAAGTGTCGTTCCGAAATACCGATGTAACGCCATCTGCCCTCTGCCTCCAATTGACCCGGCCCTGTTTTTGCGTCACGCATGGCTTGACGCGCGACTATCGGGCCTAACATCCCGTGTCTTATCGTGAAGCCAATGGAAATTCAAAGCCCTCTTGGCACGAAATCGCGCAGGCGTGAAAATTGCAGGGATTAAACTTCGAAATGAGCGACAAAATGCCGAATTTTGGCACTGTAGATACAGGTGCCGTGCCGCTGATAGAGCTGTGGCGCGGCGATATTCTGGAAAGCCTGCATCGCGGCCATGCCGTTGTGATGCGCGACACGGGCGAGATTGTGGAAAGCTGGGGACGGCCTGACGCGCTGATCTATCCCCGATCAAGCTGCAAGATGGTGCAGGCGCTGCCCCTGCTGGAAACAGGCGCGGGGCGCGATCTGGAAAGCACGCATCTGGCACTTGCCTGTGCCTCGCATCAGGGTGCGGCGATCCATGTAACGCGCGTGGCGCGGTGGCTGGGTGATCTGGGCTTGGGCGAAAGCGACCTGCGCTGCGGTTGTCAGGCCGCAGAGGATATCCCGGAGCGCGAGCGCCTTGCCCGCGCAGGTGAAACCGCCTGCCAGTTGCACAATAACTGTTCGGGCAAACATGCCGGATTTCTGACGTTGAACAGGCATTTGGGGGGGGATGCGGAATATGTCTTGCCCGATCACCCCGTGCAAATGGCCGTGCGCGCCGCATTCGAAGAGGTGACGGGCCTTCCCTCTCCCGGATACGGGATTGACGGGTGTTCAGCCCCGAATTTCGCCACAGCGCTTTCGGGGCTTGGGCTTGCCATGGCGCAGTTTGCCGGCGCGTCAGAAAGCGGCGATGCCCGCGCGCGCGCGATGGTGGCGCTGCGCAGCGCCATGATGCAGCATCCCGAACTGGTAGCAGGCGAAATCCGCGCCTGTACCGATCTGATGCGCGCACTGAACGGTCGCGCCGCCGTTAAAACCGGCGCTGAAGCCGTATTTGTGGCAATCTTGCCCCAAGAGCGTTTGGGAATTGCGCTAAAGATCGTAGATGGCGGGGTGCGCGCGGCAGAGGCGGCCATCACCGCACTGTTGATTCGCCATGCCGGGCTGGATGCCACGCACCCAGTCGCACAGCGCTATCTGGGGCCGCAACTGAACCGGCGCGCGATAGTGACAGGGGCTATCCGCACCGCACCGGGATTTGTGTGACAGATATGTGATTGCGCAAAACTTGGGCGATTGCGGCGCATGGGGTTTCCCAAAGGGCCGCGCTTCGCTAAGCCAAGTTAAGCCATGTATCATGAGAGGGAGATAGCCGTGTTCAAGTTTTTGTTTGGCAACAAGGCCAGTGCGCCAGAAATCAAGCGCGAAACCCAGCGCGAAACACTTGTGCGGGCGCAGCGCGAGATTAACGAAATTTTGGCCACCCTGTCGCCCAAGCCAAAGATCACGCTTTACCCCGAAGAAGGCACGTTCACAATCGAGCTGCCCGAACAAATGCCCGACGAAGCCAAGGCCCTGCCCGCGCCAAAGCCGGCCACACCCCCGGAACCGCCCAAAACATCCTGAACGGGCGCTTCCCTTCCCCCAAAGCAAAACCGCCCGCAAGATGTTGCGGGCGGTTTTTTGTTCTTTGTCCAGCGATTAACGCTTGGAGAACTGGAAGCTGCGGCGAGCTTTGGCCTTGCCGTATTTCTTCCGCTCTACCACGCGGCTGTCGCGGGTCAGGAAGCCTGCCGCTTTCAATGCGCCGCGAAGCGCGGGGTCATAAAGCTGCAACGCTTTGGAAATGCCGTGCTTTACCGCACCTGCCTGACCAGAAAGCCCACCACCCTTAACGGTGGCATGCACATCAAACTGATCCACAACACCGGCCACTTGGAACGGCTGGCGCAGGATCATTTGCAGCACGGGGCGTGCGAAATACGCGTTGATTTCTTTGCCGTTGACAGTGACCTTGCCGGAACCGGGCTTGATCCAGACGCGGGCAACTGCATCCTTGCGTTTGCCGGTTGCATAGGCGCGGCCCAACGCGTCGCGCACAGGCTCACGCGGTGCTTCAACTTCGGCTGCGGGTGTTACGACCGATTTCAGATCGTCGAGGGTTTTGAGATCTTCAGCCATGATCATGCACTCCGCGTGTTTTTCTTGTTCATCGCGCGCAGATCCAGCACATCAGGCTGCTGTGCCTCGTGCGGATGCTCTGTGCCGGCATAGACGCGCAGATGTGTCATTTGCTGGCGCGACAGCGGCCCACCGGGCAGCATGCGCTTGACAGCCTGCATGACCACACGCTCTGGGAAGCGGCCTTCGAGGATCTGGCCGGTTGTGCGCGACTTGATCCCACCGGGATAGCCGGTGTGCCAGTAATTTGGTTTGTTGCGCTTGTTGCCGGTCAGCTGCACCTTGTCTGCATTGATCACGATGACATTGTCACCCATGTCCAAATGCGGGGTGAAGCTGGCCTTGTGCTTGCCGCGCAGGCGCATGGCGATGATCGAGGCAAGACGGCCCAGAACGATACCTTCGGCATCGATCAGGATCCATTTCTTCTCGATCTCTCCGGCTTTGAGAGAGTAGGTTTTCATATCAAGACCCTTGAGAATGGGAGAAAGAACCGCCGGGCAACCCCTGCGGGATGTGCGCTTTCTAACGATTTCGCGGCGCAGGTCAAGCGGGCAATGGCCATATTATGACAGTTAAATCAATGGCTTAAAATTTAGGTATTATAATACCCCATATATTTCCTGATTTCCGGCCATCGCAGACGCCTAGCGCAGCCGTGGCGGGCGCTTGGGGTCGGTGCCGGGGGCGGCAGGGGGTGTGTCAGTTTGCACCACAGGCTGTGGCAGATCAAAGCGCAGGCCCACGCGCGCGCATTCCGCCGCGCGCGCGTCATCCGCTGTCAGAAAGGTGACATCCAGCATCCCGGCCTCGACCCCGGAAAAGCCAAGCGCCGCCTGCACCGCGCGCGCAAGCGCGCTATCGGCACCGGGCGCGGCATCTATGAAGGCCAGCATATGCCCGCGCGCGCCACTTTCATAGGCCACGCCCACCAGATAGGCCATGCGCGCCAGCCCCTCCATGCGTGCAAGGCGCTGATCCAGCGCAATAAGCAGCGCTTCTGGCAATCCTTTGGGGGCATGAAGCGCAGAAATGCGCGTGCTCAGTTCTTCGGGGCGCTCTGAGATCATTTGCGCCAACCAATCCACAATCTCTGGCGGCAACAAGCGTGAAGATGGCGCAACCCCCAAATTCAGCCCTACCCCCAAATTCGCGCCCGCCAGCATTTCAATCAGCGCACGCCCCGGCATTGCGGCATAGGGGGCAGCAAGGCCCGTAAACTCTGTCAGCCGCGATTCCAGATCAAAAGCCAGCACCAGCGGGCCATCTTCCAGATCAAAGACTTTGGGTGTCAGCGTGTCGCCAGTCGCCTCATGCTCTAGCAGCAGCACGATTTCGGCCTCTATCAGCCGTGCATAATAGCGCAGGCGCAGCGCACCATCATCTGGTGCAGCCTCACACTCTGCCCAAGCCTGATCCAACAGGGTTTGTGTCATGTTGCGCCCCTTCTTGTGCCCGCTTGCAGCTAAGGCGCGGGGCATGAATTGGCAAGATGGGGGCGCATGTTTATCGCCGCCATGCAGGCACGGCCGCGCCCTGCGGGAAAAGATTTAAGAAAATGCCTGCCAATGTTGAAATAAGGCGATAATTTTTCCCTTCAATGAGAAGATTGGAACGTCTTCCCAAGATACAAGCAGACTGGGAACATATAGCCCCTTAATCGGGTGATGGCGAAATTTCCGCCGCCCCGCGCTGCGCCATGCAAGGCTGTGCACCCTTGCGCGATGCACGTGGCCGCTATAGCTCCGCCTCAACACCGCCTCGCATTGCAAGGAGAAACCCAATGCTGCGCACCGCTATTCTAAGCCTGTCTGCCGCCACCCTGCCCTTCGCCGCCTTCGCAACCCCCCAAGGCTGGGGCCCTTTGTTGGAGCCTGCGGAACTGGCAGCCATTTTGGATGCTGAAGATAACCTGCGCATCATCCATGTCAGCGGCGATTTTGATGCAGGCCATATCCCCGGCGCGGCGTTTTCGGCCTATGCCAATTGGCGCGGTGGCCCCGCCAATCCCGGTGCATTGCTGGCACCTGAAACCTATGCCGCAGAGGCCGCGCGCCTTGGGATCAATGCCGATACCCCTGTGGTGATCGTGCATTCCGGCGCAAACCCAACCGATATGGGCACTGCTGCGCGGGTATACTGGACGCTGAAATCATTGGGCGTGCAGGATCTGGCGCTGCTCAATGGCGGGTTCGAGGCATGGAGCGCGGCGCAATTGCCTGTCTCCACCACTGCCGCCGAAATCGCGCCTTCTGAATTTACAGGCAACTGGACAACGGATTGGTATATCTCCACCGCCGAAGTGGCAGAGCTGGTAGAGCGCGGCGAAGCCCGCCTGATTGACAGCCGTCCCGAAGGATTTTTTGAAGGGATCACATGGTCAATCGCCCGCCCCGGCACAGTGCGCGGCGCCGAAAATGTGGCTTTTGCCGATTTCTTTGAGGGCAATCGCATGGTCAGCGCAGAGCAGGCGCGCGCGGTCGCACAGGCCAACGGGCTGGAAGATGCGCCGATCACAGTGTCTTTCTGCAATACAGGGCATTGGGCCGCGATCAACTGGTTTGCCCTGTCGGAACTGGCCGGGGTTGAAAACACCCGCCTTTATGCCGAAAGCATGGCCGAATATGCCGCCCAGGGCCATGCGCTGGATAACGAACCAAGCCGCGTTGCCTATCTGTGGCTATCCACCAAGCGCTGGGTGGAAGGACTGTTCTAAAGCCGCAAATCCTGCGCATACTCCTTCTGGCCGCGCGCGACATTCGCGCGCGGCACATCTTTGATCTGGAAAGGCCCATACTCATGGTGTTGCAACGTGCATCTGTTGTTCTGGTTGCGCTTGGCTTTCTTGGCTTTGCGTTTCTGATGGCTGGCCCGCGTGCGGGGCTGTTGGTGCTTGTGGGGCTTGGCTTTGGCCTTGTGCTGGAAGGGTTGCGTTTTGGCTTTGCCGGGCCATGGCGGTTGATTGTGACAGATCGCGACGGGCGCGGCGTGCTGGCGCAACTGATCGCGATTGCCCTTGTTGCGGCTGTGGCCTTTCCTTTGCTGGCAGCCAATGGGGCAGAACTGGCCCCGGCCCATGCCCCTGTTGGCCTTGCCATGATCCTTGGTGCATTCATTTTTGGCGCGGCAATGCAGATTGTCATGGGCTGCGGCTCTGGCACGCTGGTGAATGCGGGCAGCGGCAATCTGGTGGGGTTGCTGGCACTCTTTGGCTTTATCGCGGGCAGTTTCGCAGGCACATTGCATCTTGGCTGGTGGGTGGGCTTGGGCAGTTTGCCCACAGTCTCCATGCAAGGTGTTTTCGGCGACAATCTGGGGCTGGTGGTCACATTGGCCGGGCTTGGACTGGTGGCGGCGCTGACGATCTATCACGCCGCCCCCGGCAAACGCCTGCCGCCCCGGCGGCTGTGGATTGCGGCGGCGCTGATTGCGCTGCTGGCGCTGGCCAATCTGGTGATTGCGGGCCAGCCTTGGGGCATTGTTTACGGCCTTGGGCTATGGGGCGCTAAAGTGGCGCAGGCTGGCGGGGCCGATCTGGCGCAAAGCGCATTCTGGGCCGCGCCGGGCAATGCCGAACGGTTGGCGGCCTCTGTTCTGACAGATGTAACATCGCTGACCAATATTGGCCTGTTGATCGGGGCTTTTGCTATAATGCGCTGGCGCGCACAGCCCGGAGCACAAACCCAAGCCCTTACGCTTGGGTCTTATGGCGGGGTGGTGCTGGCGGCGCTGGTGCTGGGATATTCTGCGCGCATGGCCTTTGGCTGCAATGTGGGGGCATTTTTCAGCGGCATTTCCACAGGTTCGGTGCATGGCTGGGTCTGGATGGTAGCAGCATTCGCTGGCTCTGTTATCGGGATAAAACTGCGCGCATGGGTGTTGCGCCCTGCCGCAGCGCAAGGGGTGGCAGCATGAGCGCGCGCATCTCTCGGCCTGTGGTTGGGTTTCTTGCCTTGCTGAGCATCGCGCTGATCTTGGCGGTTGATCTGGCAACAAGCGCGCCGCCAGACCTGTTTTCCGCACCACCCGCATTTGCGCTTGGTTCTGGCCAGGCACCGGGCGGGGCGCATTGCTCTGGCAGCTAATACCGCGACGCGAGGGCAAGATAGCCTGAGCAACAGGCCGGGGCCACCAAAGCACCGCAGCCCCTTGCTGCGCGGCTTTGCGCGGCTGCGACATCTTCTGCCCCTTGGCAACCCTTTGCCGCCGCAGCATCTGGACGACACACAGCTTTGCGTTGCTGCCACGCACAAGGCGCACTTCCTTCTGGCCCTGAGCGGTGCTTTCGGTTTACCCTTGCCCCCGGAAAGCATGACCAGAAGGAGCCTTGGATGCGTGCCCTATTTATAACCCTTCCTGCGGCGCTTGCACTGGCAGCCTGTGTCGAAGTTGATATGTCCGTGGATGTGCTGGGCGAAGATGAAGCCCGCCTGACGGGCTTTATGCAGATGGAACGCCAGATGTTCGAGATGTCGGGCGGGGATGCCACGTTTTGCAACCCCGATGATGGCGGCACTTTCGTTCTGACAGAAACCCATGCCCGCTGCGAGTTTGATCAAACCGGCACATTTGCCGAGATCATGCAATCTGACAGCGAAAGCGATGCACCTACCGATTTGCAGGGCGAACTGACATATCTGGGCGAAAACCGGGTGCGTGCCTTTCTGCCCCTGTCCAGCATGACCAACGACATGGCAGAGATAGAGGACGACCCCCAAATGCTGGCCATGATGCGCCAGATGTTTGCGGGCATGTCCATTACCTTCACCATTCAGGGGCGCGAGATTGAAAGCTCTACCGCCACGATTTCCGAAGATGGCACGCGTGCAACAGTTGTCATGGGCGTAGAGGATTTGATCGCGCCCACCACGCAGCGCATGACGGATTTCGAAACCATCGTGAAATTCTGAAAACCTGCCGCGCGGGCCCTATGTGGGCCGCGCGGCGCGTAGGGCTATTGCTGAGGCGCGCGACAGTAAGCCACAAGCGCGAGGGGTGTGGGGTGTTTTTGAGAGG
>JAUVXF010000026.1 GCA_030603695.1 Natronohydrobacter sp.
CCTTTCGCCTTCTCCTCCAGGTTCCACATGCCCTGTTCGCCCCAGCGAAACCCGATAGAGCCATTGGGCGCCACCAGCTGCCCCGAATTCTCATCTATGCAGATGGTTTTCCAGTCCGGGTTATTCGCCTCGCCCAGGTTATCGGCCAGATCAGAGGCGCGCAGCTGGCGGCCCGGCACATAGGTTTCGCCTTTCTTGTCCAGACGGACAAGCATGGGCATATCGCTGTATTTGCGGCAATATTCCTCAAAATAGGGAACTTGCCGATCCAGATGGAATTCGCGCAAGATGACATGGCCAAAGGCCATGCCAAGCGCCGCATCCGTGCCTTGCTTGGCGTTCAGCCAGACATCGCCAAATTTCGCGGCCTCGGAATAATCCGGGCAGATGACAGCGGATTTCGTGCCACGGTAGCGCGCCTCGGTGTAGAAATGGGCATCGGGCGTGCGCGTCTGGGGCACGTTGGAACCCCAAAGCAACAGATAGCCCGCATTATACCAATCCGCCGATTCCGGCACATCTGTTTGTTCGCCCCATGTCATCGGGCTGGCAGGCGGCAAATCGCAATACCAGTCATAAAAGCTCATGCAGGTGCCGCCCAGAAGCGACAGGTAGCGCGACCCGGCCGCATAGCTGACCATCGACATGGCCGGAATGGGCGAGAAGCCGAACACGCGGTCAGGCCCGTATTCCTTTGCGGTATAGGCATTCGCGGCAGCGGTGATTTCTGTCACCTCGTCCCATGTGGCGCGCACAAAACCGCCCGTGCCGCGCTTGCGGGTGTAGCTGGCGCGCGCGGCGGGGTCGGTCTGGATGGCCCGCCATGCCTCTATCGGGGTCATATGCTGGCGCTTTTCGCGCCATAGCCGCATCAGCGCGCCGCGCACAAGCGGCGTTTTTACCCGGTTGGCCGAATACAGATACCAGCTATAGCTTGCCCCCCGCGCACAGCCGCGCGGTTCGTGATTGGGCAGATCAGGGCGCGTGCGCGGGTAATCGGTTTGCTGGGTTTCCCATGTCACAATCCCGGATTTGACATAGATTTTCCACGAACAAGAGCCTGTGCAATTCACCCCATGGGTGGAGCGCACAATCTTGTCATGGCGCCAGCGGTCGCGATAGACATCTTCCCAGTCGCGGTTTTCGGTTGTGGTCTGGCCGTGGCCATCTGAAAATGTGTCCTTGCGGGTGGATTTCAGAAAGTTCAGGCGGTCTAGAAGATGGCTCATGGCTGTCTCCGTTCAGGTTAAGGAATTTAGCAGGCGCGCGGGTGCGCGCCCGCAGGCATTCAGCAGGGGAAAGGGGCGTTCTTGCGGGCATAAAGCACCCAGTTCAGCACCACATTGAGTGCGAAGAACGCCGATAGCCCCCAGAAAACAGGCGCGGCAGACGCCTGCGCCGCAAAAGACCAGGCAAACAGCATTCCGAACAGGAACGGCCCATAAGCGGCAATTGCAGCGGTAAAGCCGATCACGCCGCCCGCTTGGCGTGGGGCAAAGAGCATGGGCATCTGCTTGAAGGTGGATGCATTGCCAATCCCGGCAAAGAAGAACAGCGCCAGCATGCCCGCAACGAACATCGGAAAGCTGGCCAGACTATCCACGCCGGTCACGATCCAGGCCACAAAGCCCGCGCAAATCAGCATCCCAATTCCGGCCCAATGCGTCACGCGCGCCCCGCCCAGCCTGTCCGAGACAGGGCCTGCCAGCACCCGGCTGGCAGAGCCGATCAGCGGGCCATAAAACGCCCAGGCCAAGGGATCTGGCGCGCCGTCATATGCGCCATAGATCAGCCGGATCAGCAGCGGAAACGTGGCCGCCAGCCCCGAAAAGGCGCCGAATGTCATGATATAGAGCGAGGTTTGCGACCAGGTGTGGCCCGATCTGAAAATATCGAACTGTTCGCGAAAGTTGGAGGTGATGGGCACGGATTTCAGGAAAATCCAGGCGGTTATGCCAAACACCGCCACAAAGGGGATCATCACCAGCGGGGCATTTTGCAGATAGATCTGCGTTTCAACGCCTGCGCGCGTCATGGTCTGCGGCTCTCCCACCCAGGCCATGCGGCCCAGAAGGGCAAAGCCGATGACCCAGGGCGTCACGAATTGCACCACCGACACCCCGAAATTGCCAACCCCCGCCTGAATGGCCAGCGCCGTGCCTTGCAGGCGTTTGGGAAAGAACATGCTGGTCGAGGGCATGAAGCTGGAAAAATTGCCCCCGCCAAGCCCCGCCAGAAAGGCCAGCAGCATCAGCACCCAATAGGGGGTTGCAGGATTTTGCACCGCATAGAACCAGCCCACCAGCGGGATGAGAAGCGACAGGGTGGACAGAGATATGACATGGCGCGTGCCATAGATGGGCACAAGGAACATATGGATCAGGCGCAATGTGCCCCCGGCAAGGCCGGGCATGGCGGCCAGCCAGAACAGCTGGCTGGCGCTGAATTGAAAGCCGATCTGGGGCAGCCGCACCACCAGCGCCGAAACCAGAAACCATGTGATGAAGGCCATGGTCAGGGCGGCTGTGGTCAGGATCAGGGTTGTCCAGGCTTGGCGCTTGCCGCCCGCTTCCCAAAAACTGGTGTTTTCGGGTTCCCAGCGCGGCAGCCATGTGCCGGACGCGACAGCCGATGTTGAAGGAGTTGCCATTGTCTTTTACCTTTCAGGAGCTTTGGCATTGGCCCGTGGGGCGGAACTGCCAAAGGCAATGGGTCAGATGGTTTTGGGTGATTGTTTGGAGAGTGCCGGATCTGGCACGATCCCCCGGAGGGCCGCGCGCAGATCGTCGATGGATTTGAATTGCGCCTTGATCTGGACGATGCCGCCGCGCTCGGTCAGTTCCACCTTGTCGGATGAGGCGAAGATCTCTTCGATCTCGGAGATGGCGGCTTTCTTCTCGGCAGCTTCGCGGGCAATCTCGCGGTCAACCGAAGAGATGATATATTCATCCCCAAAGCCGCCCTCTGGCTCTACCAGCCAGAAATAGCACACCACCCAGGCCAGAAAGGCCCCCGCCGCAATGATGAAGAAGAATTGCTGCGGTGTGACGAACATGAACACAAACAGATAGAACACCGCACCCACATTGCCGTAAGCGCCTGCCATGCCCGAAATCTGCCCGGTCAGGCGGCGTTTGATGGATGGGATGATGCCGAATGTCGCGCCCTCTGCCCCTTGCACGAAGAAGGAACAGCCGATTGTTATGGCAATGGCGATAATCAGCGGCCAGTTGGAATTCAGCAGGCCCATCAGCACAAAGCCTATGGCAATGCCGAACATATAGGCCAGCATCACGAAACGGCGGTTGCCAAAGCGGTCAGAGACCAGCCCACCCATGGGGCGCGCAAACAGGTTGACGAAGGCGAAACTGGCCGCAATCAGGCCCGCCGTAGCGGCTGTCAGGCCCCATGTTTCCTCAAAGAACATGGGCAGCATGGACACCACAGCCAGTTCCGCCCCGAAATTGGCGAAATAGGTGGCATTCAGCGCGGCAACAGATTTGAACGGGTATTTGTCATCTTCCGGCACACCCTTTCTCAGGATGGGTGCGTTCACCCGGATGGCTTGGGTGATCTGATAGGTGACGACCACCGCAATGGCGGCATAACATATCGCGGCCGTTATCGCGTCTATATAGCCCATCAGTTGAATGCGATAGACGAGGATAGAAAGGATACCCACCAGCGGCACGATGAACAGGCACAACAGGATCAGATCGCGCCAGCTGGAAACTTCCAGCGCCGAAGCCTTGCGCGGTTTTTTATGTGTATCGGCGCTGGGGCCATCGGTGATGGCAAACCAGTAAAACACCCCATAAGCCGCCATAACCGCGCCCGATGTGGCAATGGCATAGCGCCAGCCGTCATCGCCGCCATAGATTGTAAGCGCAATGGTGGGCAGGGTGATTGCCGCCGCAGCAGAGCCGAAATTGCCCCAACCGGCATAAAAGCCTTCGGCAAAGCCAATATCACGCGGCTTGAACCACAGCGCTGTCATATGAATGCCCACGACAAAGCTTGCGCCAATAGAGGACAGAACCAGACGCGACATGAACAGCACTTCGCGCGTATCGCCAAAGGCGAAAACAAAACTTGGCGCAGCCATCAGCACCATCAGCACGGAAAACACCCGCCGCGGCCCGTAACGATCCAGCGCCATGCCCACGATAATCCGGGCGGGGATTGTCAGCGCCACATTTGCGATGGCAAAAAGGCGGATATCGTCGCGCGTCAGCCAATCCACAGAGCGCAGCATGGAGGACGCCAAAGGCGCCATGTTGAACCAAACATAAAAGCAGATGAAAAACGCGATCCATGTCAGATGCAGCGCCTTTATCTCGGCATTCTTGAAACGGAAAATATCGCTGACTTGCATGTCAGTCCTCTCAGTCGGCGTGCGTGGGGATGATCAGCAGCGGGCAAGGCGCGCGGCGTGCCAGAAAGGCACTGGTAGAGCCGAAGGTCATATGGTCGAATTCTTCGACCAGCGCATCCAGCTTGCGCGCAATGAAGTTGAGCGGGCCGGGATCGGGCTTGTGGCTGTGGCGCGCCATGACCAGCAGATCAGGCTTGCGCTCTTGCACCGCGCGCAGGATCATTTTGCGCGCATCGCCTTCCGCGATCAGAACAGAGGCTGTAAAACCCGCTGCCGCCAGATTGGCCGCCGCAGCTTCGGTTCCTTTTTTCTGTTCGGCATATTGCGCAGAAAACAACTCATCTGCCCCTGCGGTCGCACTGCCCACATCCTCGACTACCGAAATCAGCGTGATTGCCGGTTTCAGCGCGGAAAGCAGCTCTCGCACTGTTTCCAGAGCGATCCGCGCATTGCGGGAATTGTCATAGGCCAGCATCACATGCATTGGCGTCTCCTTGCGGTTCGGATGCTATTGCGCACCCGTTCGGCAGGACACAGTCACGCAGTGGCGCGAAAAAACTTGATCCAGATCAAGATTAAAAAAACGCGCCGATAAATCGCGCTTGGATTGAAACCTGCACAAAACAGGCTTGATGGGTATATTATTTGAGAAAAACTTTTGTGTTTTGGCGCCATGATATTTATGTAGCGTGGAATTGACTTTTATCAGGCCCATAAGGGAGGCGTTATGCGACCGGAAGAATTGCCAGAGATTCGCCATTTGCACCTGTTTCGGGACATGTCGCATGCGAATTTCGAGGCATTGATGGCCAGTTCCTATGCACAGAATTTTCCGCAAGGGTTGGAAATGATCCGGCAGGGCGATCCCGCGGATTTTTTGCATATCGTGCTGGAGGGTTCGGTGGAATTATTCGCCCGGTGGGGGGGGCGTGAATGCACTATGGCCGTGTTGCGCCCGGTCTCGACATTCATTCTGGCGGCCAGCATTCGCGATGCCCCCTATCTGATGTCTGCCCGCACGCTGGAGCGCACGCGGATCATTCTGATCCCGTCATCTGACTTGCGGGCCATGTTTCGGCGCGATAGCGAGTTTTCGGTTTCTGTCATCAACGAGCTTGCCTCGTGCTACCGCTCTGTTGTGCGCAATGCCAAAACATTGAAACTGCGCAATTCGCGAGAGCGTGTCGCCTCTTACCTGTTGCGCCAATCCTTGCTTGCGGGGGGCGCGCCGTCTTATGTGCTGCCGGTAGAGAAGCGGCTCTTGGCGTCTTATCTGGGTATGACGGCGGAAAACCTGTCGCGCACGCTGCGGGCCTTGGAAGATGACGGATTGAAGATGGACGGCGCGCGCGTGATCATCACAGACCGTGCAAAGCTTTCGGCATTGGCGCAGCCTGACAAGCTGATTGACGGCCCCGAAATGGATTCCAATGAAAATGGATCAGGGTTACCCATCTCAAGCAGGTAGAGTGCCTGCTTGGCGGGATGTGGTTTGAACGGCAATCCGCGCCTTGCCCAAGTAGGACGGGCGCATTTGCCCCGCGTGGCCCTTTCACCACCGCAACACAGCGCATGGGCTTTGTCTTAGCCGGGGTCTGACACTGTAATATCCGCGGGTAGCCTTGCCGCGATGATGCGGCGCGCATTCACAAGGTCATTGTTTTCTGCGCGTGTCTGTGCCGCCGCCAGATCATGCCCATGTTCCAGCCAGCGCGAGATGCAGCGTTGGCGGAGTATATGTTGCGGCGTGTCCAGCCAGATCGCAAGATCCCACAGGGCGGCCAGATCGGCCCATGGCTGTTCGTCGAAAAGCAGGTAATTCCCTTCGATGATCACGATCTCACATTCGGGCGCAATGACACCCGCACCCGCCACAGACAGATCACGCGCGCGGTCAAACAGGGGATAGACCACTTCTGTCTTGTTGCGCAGGCGCTGCACCAGCGCCCAAAACCCCGCCGCATCAAATGTTTCTGGCGCGCCTTTGCGTGCGCGCAGGCCGCGCGCATCCAGAATGCGATTGTCCAGATGAAAGCCATCCATCGGAACCAGCTCTGCCTGTAGCCCCTCGCCGCGCAAGGCATCGCGCAGCGCGGCCCCCAGCACTGATTTGCCGCTGGCAGGCGCACCCGCCACCGCAACCAGCTTGCGCCCATGGCCCTTAGGGCCGCGCAGCCGCGCCATCAGATCGGGCGGCAGGGGATCAAAGGTTTTGGATGCGCTCAAGATGGGTTCCTCGCAGGTCAGGTGCCGGGCAGGCCTTTGGCCACATTCTTGCTTGTGGCGCGCGCGGCGCTTTGGAAGTTGGTGAAAGCCTCTGAAAATTCCGCAACATGGGCGGCATCGGGCAAAACCTCTCGTGTATCGCGCGGGGGGGTGATGACATCGGATATGGCAGCGCCCGTTGCCGCCAGCAGCCCCAGCCGCGCGGCCCCCAAGGCGGCACCATGCGCGGCCTGTGATGCAGAGATGTCTATTGGCAGGCCCAGCACTGTGGCAAGCAATCTTACCCAATAGTCAGACCGCGCGCCCCCGCCCACCGCATACAGCCGCTGCGGTGCGGCCCCGGTGGCGCGTAGCGCTTCCAGATTGTCGCGCAAGCCGAAGCTTACGCCTTCCAGAACGGCGCGTGTCATGTCGGCGCGGCCCGACATTGCGCCAATTCCCGTAAATCCGGCGCGCAGATGGGGGGTGTTATAGGGTGTGCGCTCTCCGGCCAGATAGGGCAGATAGAGGATTGGGCCGGGGCGGTGCAGCTTGTCGCCAAGCTGCGCGACCAGCGTTTGCGGCGGCTGCCCAACCAGATTTGCCAGCCAGTTCAGGTTATCTGCCGCAGCCAGCATGACCCCCATCTGAAACCATCGGTCGGGCAGGGCATGGCAGAAGGTATGCACAGCCGTTTGCGGCGCGGGTTGGCAGCTATCGCGCGCAACCATCACCACGCCAGAACTGCCCAGAGAGACAGCGCCAGCCCCGTCTTGCAGCAACCCCAGACCGCAGGCCGTGGCGGCATTGTCACCCGCCCCGCCAGCCACGGTGACAGAGGCTTTCACACCCCAGGCGCGGGCCAATTCCGGGCGCAACTGCCCGGCTATTGCGCTGCCTTCAACAAGCCGGGGCATCTGGCTGGCCATCATGCCAGAGCGCGCCAGCAGATCAGCCGACCAGCCCCGCGCCCGGATATCCAGCCAGGATGTGCCAGATGCATCCGAGAGATCGCCGACATGATCCCCCGTCAGAAAATAGTTCAGATAGGCGGCAGGCAAAAGCACCTTTGCCACGCGGGCAAATACATCCGGCTCTTGCGCGCGCAGCCAGTCCAGCTTGGGCGCGGTGAAGCCCGGAAAAACGATGTTCCCGCTAATCTGGCGAAAGGCCGGGTCTGCATCCAGTTTTGCGGCTTCCAGATGGCTGCGTGTGTCATTCCACAAGATGCAGGGGCGCAACACAGCGCCGTCTTTATCTATCAGGGTTGCGCCATGCATCTGCCCGGAAACGCCAATCCCGCGCAGATCGGAAAATCCCGCATAGGCTGCGCGCAACTGTTCCACGACATTTTGCAAGGCCGCGATCCAGTCTGCCGGTTCCTGTTCTGACCAGCCATCATGGGGGTGCGATACCGGGATGCGCTGTTCTGCCTGCCCGACTATTGCACCTTCGGCATTTATCAGCAGCCCTTTCAGGCCCGATGTGCCCAGATCAAGGCCCAGATAGCAGCTCATGCGGGTTGCCGTGCCACATAGTGCAGGATCGTGGCTTGCACCCCTTCCGCCGCCAAAAGCGAATGCCAGCGGCAAAACGCATCAGCAAAGCGCGGCGCGTCCTTCACCTCGTGGTATAGCGGCAGATGTTCCAGCCATGCGGCAGGGGTTTTCTGCGCCGCCTGTGCCGCCGCCTGAAGGCTTGGCCATAGCGGGTCATTGGCCTCTATGATGCTGCCATCTTCGCGCTGTCCAAGGCAATAGCGCGCCCACAGGGCAGAGGCCAAGGCCAACCCTTCCACAGGCAGGCCCCGCGCCAGCCCGTCGCGGATGGAGGGCAGCAAAAACCCCGCATGGCGGCTGGAGCCATCAAAGGCCACGCGCCGGGTGGTATCGCGGATTTCGGGGTTGGCAAAGCGCCCTTCAATCAGATCAATATAGGCCATGGCCGATAGCCCCGGCACGGGCGCCACATGCGGGGCAATCTCCTCGCGGGTGATTTTGCCAAACATCGCGCGAATGCCCGCATGCGCCATTGTGGCGGCAATCGTGCCAAGGCCCAGCAATTCGCCTGCGGCACAGATCACCTGATGGCCGCCGTTCAATATGCGGATTTTCATGGTTTCATAAGCATGCACATCGGGGGTGAATACAGCGCCTGCGCGGCCCCAATCCGGGCGGCCCGCGCAAAAATCATCCTCTATCACCCATTGGCGAAAGCTTTCATGTGTGACAGGGGCGGCATCTGCAATGCCAAAGCCCTGCGCAAGGGCAATCTCTCTTGGCCCTGTGGCGGGCACAATGCAATCTACCATGCTGTTGGGAAAGCTGCACTGCGCCGCGATCCAATCGGCCAGATCAGGATCGGACAGGCGCGCAAGCCCTACAACTGTCTGGCGCAAAACGGCGCCATTTCCTTGCAGATTGTCACAAGACAGCCCTGTGAACGGCCCCAATCCCCGCGCGCGCCGCAGGCGCAATGCGGCAACCATGGCCCCAAAGGCCGTGCGCGGGGTGGTGGGGTGGCTTGCATCATGGCGGATATCGGCATGGCTTGTATCCAGCCCGCCGGTTTCGGGGTCAAGGTAATAGCCGCCCTCTGTCACTGTCAGCGAAACGATGCGGATATCTGGCTGTGCCATGCGCGCGATCAGCGCGGCATTGTCGCTTTCTACGGGCAGGAAATCCACCATTGCGCCAGTGACTTCGGCGGATTTGCCCAGCGGATCAAGCTCTATCAGCGTGGTCAGGCAATCTTGGGCCAGCAGTTTCGTGCGCATTGCGGCATCACCGGGGCGCACACCTGCGCCCAGTATCGCCCAATCCTGCGCCAGCCCCATTTGCATCAGGCGGTGGGTGTACCAAGCCTGATGCGCCCGGTGAAAATTGCCAAGCCCGATATGCACAATCCCCGCACTAAGGGCGCTGCGGTCATATTGCGGGACAGATACACGGGCCGGAATTTGGCCCAATCCCGCCACAGACAGGGGTATCAGCTCATCCATTGGCCACCATCCACATTATAGGTTTGTGCCACGATGTAATCAGCTTCGGCAGAGGCCAGAAACACGGCCATCCCCGTCAGATCCTCGGCCAGGCCCATGCGCCCGAACGGGACACCTGCGCCGACTTCGCGTTTTTTCTGGCCCGGCGCCTTGCCTTCATATTTCGCAAAGAATGCGTCCACCCCGTCCCAATGTTCGCCATCCACGACACCGGGCGCGATGGCGTTCACATTGATCCCGTATTTGATCAGATCCAGCCCTGCCGATTGCGTGAGGCTGATAATCGCGGCCTTGGAGGCGCAATAGACAGCCACAAGCGCCTCTCCGCGCCGCCCGGCCTGAGAGGCCATATTGATAATCTTGCCCCCACCCCCGCGCGCAATCATATGCTTTGCAACAGCCTGAAGCGTGAACAGCGTGCCCGAAACATTGATATCAAAACAGCGCGCATAGTCTGCGCGTGTAATCTCTGCGATCGGGGCGGCGGTGAAAATGGCTGCATTGTTGATCAGAATGTCAATCTGGCCAAACTGCGCCACAGTTGCCGCGATGGCGGCATCAATGCTCTGTTGGCAGGTAACATCCATCTGCACCGCCAAGGCCCCATCCCCCAGAGTGGCGGCCTCGGCCTGCGCGCGTGCGATATCTATATCGGCCAGCACCACCCGCGCGCCTTCGCGGATATAGGCTTTGGCAAAGGCCAGACCAATGCCACGCGCGGCCCCGGTGATCAGGGCGGTTTTTCCGTGCAACCGTGTCATGCGATGCGCAGCCCCTCTGCATCAAAGCGGTGGATCATGTCCGCGCGCGGGGTCAGATAAATCTGATCGCCATATTTGAAACCAACCTCGCCATCGGCGCGCACTGTCACACTCTCGCCCAGCCCGGTGTTCTGGACATGAAAAAACGTGTCAGACCCCAGATGTTCCGATACCCCGACAACGCCCGGCCATCTGCCTTCGCTTGCGGAAATGCTGATATGCTCTGGCCGTATACCGATGGTTGTGGCGTCATGCTTGGCCGCTTCTGGCCCTGTTATCAGGTTCATTTTCGGAGAACCGATAAAGCCCGCCACAAACAGATTGCGCGGCGCGCGATACAGTTCCAGCGGGCTGCCCACCTGTTCGATATGGCCTGCGCGCAGCACGACAATCTTGTCGGCCATTGTCATCGCTTCCACCTGATCATGGGTAACATAGATCATGGTGGTTTTCAGGCGTTTGTGCAGCTCGCTGATTTCCAGTCGCATGCCAACGCGCAAGGCGGCATCCAGATTTGACAGCGGTTCGTCAAACAGGAATGCGGCGGGTTCGCGCACGATGGCGCGGCCAATGGCAACGCGCTGGCGTTGCCCGCCCGATAGCTGGCCGGGCCGGCGTTCCAGATAATCGGTCAGGTTCAGCACTTCGGCGGCCTGCGTGACGCGGCGATCCTGTTCTGCCTTGTCCAGCCCTGCCATGCGCAGCGGAAAGGCAATATTTTTGCGCACTGTCATATGCGGATACAGCGCGTAGGATTGAAACACCATTGCCAGCCCGCGCTTGGCAGGCGGGATGGTGGCGCTTGGTTTGCCGTCAATCCGTATCTCGCCAGAGGTGACATCTTCGAGCCCCGCAATCAGGCGCAGCAGGGTTGATTTGCCGCAGCCCGACGGGCCAACAAAGACCGCGAATTCGCCATCTTCGATTGTCAGGTTCAAGGGCGGTATGACAGTGACATCACCAAAGCGCTTCGTCACCTGTTCCAGAACGATTTGTCCCATGAGAGTTGTTCCTTATTTCACGGCGCCAAAGGTCAGACCGCGCACAAGTTGTTTCTGGCTGAACCAGCCAAGGATCAGGATTGGCGCAATCGCCATTGTCGAGGCCGCAGAGAGTTTTGCGTAAAACAACCCTTCGGGGCTGGAATAGCTGGCAATGAACGCTGTCAGGGGGGCTGCGCGCGCCGCCGTCAGGTTCAATGTCCAGAATGCCTCGTTCCAGGCCAGGATGATGTTGAGAAGCACCGTGGATGCAATGCCGGGGATTGCCATGGGGGTGAGCACATACAAGATTTCCTCGCGCAGCCCCGCGCCGTCCATGCGCGCGGCTTCCAGTATCTCGCCGGGGATTTCCTTGAAATAGGTGTAGAGCATCCACACCATGATCGGCAGATTGATCAGCATCAGCACGATGGTTAGCCCGATGCGCGTATCCAACAGCCCAAGCTGGATGAAAATCAGATAGATCGGATACAGCACCCCAACCGCAGGCAGCATCTTGGTAGAAAGCATCCAGAGCAGAATGTCCTTGGTGCGGTTCGAGGGCACAAAGGCCATCGACCATGCGGCAGGAATGGCGATGATCATGCCAAGGATCGTTGATCCCCCGGCAATGATGATCGAATTCCACAAAAACCGGCTATAGTTGGAACGTTCCTGCACTACGCGGTAATTTTCCAGTGTCCAGTCAAAGAAAAACCACACGGGCGGATCGGCAATCGCCTGTGCCTCGGTTTTGAAGCTGGTCAGGATTGTCCACAGGATCGGGAAAAAGAGCACCAGCCCGATCCCCCAGGCGATAGCGGTGTTCAGGGTCTTGCGTTGTGTCGTGACAGAGCGTGCCATGCCTTCCCCCTTACCGATCCAGATTTTTGCCAACGATGCGCATGAGAAGCAGCGCAAAGATATTGGCCAGAATGACCGCATAAATCCCCCCGGCAGAGCCAAGCCCCACATTCTGGCTTTCCAGCACGCGCTGGAAGATCAGATATGTCAGGGTGCGTGTGCCAAAAGAGCCTTGGGTCGTGACGAAGATTTCGGCAAATATGGCCAGCAGAAAGATGGTCTGAATCAAGATCACGATCGTCACGGCGCGTGACAGATGCGGCAGGATTATATGCCAGAACCGCGACAGCACCGGGGCGCCATCCATCTCTGCGGCCTCCAGTTGTTCGCTGTCGAGGGATTGAATGGCCGTCAGCAAGATGAGTGTGGCAAAGGGCAACCATTGCCAAGACACAATCAGGATGATCGACAGCATGGACGCATCCGACAACCAGATCACCGGATCGGCCCCGAAATATCGCCACAGATGCGATAACAGCCCGTTATTTGGGTCCATGAACATATTCTTCCACACCAACCCGGAAACAGTTGGCATGACAAAGAAGGGTGCGATGACCAGAATACGCACAATCCCCTGGCCCCACATGGGCTGATCCAGCAGGATCGCCAGCAAAATGCCAAGGATAACCGTAATCAGCAGCACGCCGCCCACAATGATCACAGTGGCCTGAATAGCGGGCCAGAAGGCGCTGGAACTGACAAACCGGGCGTAATTTTCAAAACCGACCCAGCCCTGAAACCCGCCCCGCAAGGGCAAGAAGCGCTGGAAAGAGAAAATCAGCGTCAGCGTGAGGGGCACCAGCATCCAGCCCAGAAGCAGGATGACCGCAGGTGCCAGCATAAGCCGCGCAGAAAAGCGCGAAGCCTTTGTGGACATGGCACTGGACTTTCTTCAGGGCAAGCCGGGCTTGCCAGTGATGGGCAAAGCAAGAGGGGGCAACCGGGGCAGGCCAGACCCGCCCCGGCGCAAGCAGGCTTAGTAGCCCGCTGCTTCCATTTCATCTGTCACCAGCGCCTGTGCCCGTGCAAGGGCCTGTTCTGGTGTCAGTTGCCCGGCAACCATGGCCGAGAATTCCTGCCCGGCAGATGTGCCGATGCCCGCCCATTCCGGGATCGCAACAAACTGGATGCCCACATAGGGAACCGGATCAACAGTCGGATTGTTGGGATCGGCGGCATTGATGGAACGCAAGGTCATGTCCGCAAAGGGCACGCTGGCATATTCCGGGTTCTCATACAGCGAGATGCGGCTTCCGGGGGGCACATTTGCCCAACCTTCCCGCGCGGCCACCAGTTCCAGATAATCCTTCGAGGTTGCCCAGTTGATGAACTGCATCGCGGCCTCTTCCTGCTGCGTTCCTGCCGGGATGGCCAAGGCCCAGGCCCAAAGCCAGTTTGCCCGCTTTTCCAGCCCTTCCTTGTTGGGTGCCAGTGCGAAGCCAACGCGATCCGCCACAGTGGAATCGTTGGGGTTTGTCACGAAGCTGGCCGCCACAGTCGCATCAATCCACATGCCGCAGCGCCCTTGCTGGAACAGGGTCAGGTTTTCATTGAACCCGTTATTCGCCGCACCGGGCGGGCCGTAGTTTTGCAGCAGATTATTGTAGAATGTCACCGCTTCCAGCCATTCGGGGCTGTCCAGCTGGGCATTCCAATCTTCATCGAACCAGCGCGCGCCAAAGGAATTGGCCACTGTGGTGATAAAGGCCATATTCTCGCCCCAGCCCGCACGCCCGCGAATGCAAATGCCGTTGATGTTGTTGTCACGGTCGGTCATGGCCGCTGCGGCGGCTTCGATATCGGCCCATGTCGGTTCTTGCGGCATTTCCAGCCCGGCCGCTTCCATCAGATCGGTGCGATACATCACCATAGAGCTTTCGCCGTAAAACGGTGCCGCATAAAGGCTGCCATCGAAGGACAAGCCAGCGCGCATGGCGGGCAGGATATCATCTTTATCATAGTCTTCGGGCAGGCCGTCCAAAGAGACCAGCCAGCCGCGCTCTGCCCAGATCGGGGTTTCATACATGCCGATTGTCATGATGTCGAACTGGCCACCACTGGTGGCGATATCTTGCGTCACGCGCTGGCGCAGGATGTTTTCTTCCAGGATCACCCATTCAAGGTTGATGCCCGTTGCTTCGGTGAATTCGCTGCTCAGACCCTGCATGCGGATCATATCGCCATTATTCACGGTTGCGATTGTAAGTGTCTGGGCAAAGGCGCCTGACGCCGTAACAAGCGCAATCGCCGTTGATGCCACAAGTGACTTTCCATGTCCCATCTGAGTCCTCCCTGAACGATGTGGGTGCTTAGGACATTAGTGGAAATATTATCACGCGGTCAATATAAATTTTACTCGCGATAAATTTATGCCGATTTCCGCAAGACAAGCTTTGTGGGATACAGGAATTCTTCGCGCGTATCGGGGATCGTGCCATCTTCGACCATGTGAAACAGCACCTCTACGGCCTTGTTGGACACGGCGTCATAATCATGTGCGACAGTTGTCAGCGGCGGGCAGGTGAAGCGCGAAACGGGATGATCGTCATGCGACATCACCCGCATTGCGTGGCTCTCGCCGTATCCCACCGAAAGCCCCATCTCGAAACAGGCCGTCAGAAACCCGACAGCAAGCCGATCATTGCTGCACAGCACCGTATTGGTGGGCAAGGCGTTCTCTCTGATGGCTTTCAACCCGCCTTCATAGCCAATACGCTCGAAATCCCAGCCTTCGCCTTCGATTCTGATGATATGGGGCACCAGCCCCAATCGTTCCATATTGGCCACATAGGCAAGGCGGCGTTTGTTTGCATTGGGGTTGGCGGGATTGCGCATTTCAAAAAACACAGGCGATGATCCGGTGCGCACCAGATATTCCACGCTTTGAGTCACAAAATCATTATTGTCAGAGCCAACAAAAACTTTGCCCACCCCGTCTATATTGCTGTCAAAAAGCACGGTTGGCACATCGGCGCAAAACCGTTCTATTGCTGCCCGATCCGACACCCGCCCCAGTGGCGCCAGCAAAACCCCGGCAGGTTTGAGCACGCGCAAACTGTCCAGAATCGCGTTTTCCAACTGTTGCTCGCCATGGGCTGAAAACAGGATCGGCCAAAACCCGGCATCAATGCAGCGCCGTTCGATTTTGCGCGCGATTTCGGCAAAGAAGGGATCTGCAAGATAGGGCACAACCACGCCCACAATCTTGGTCAATTTGCGATTTTGGTTCATCGCGAAGATATTGGGGCGGAAATCATAATGCTCCAGCGCAGCTTCTATCCGCTTGCGCGTGGTCTGGCGCACGCTGTCTGGGTCTTGGAAGTATTTGGAAATTGTCGGGCGCGAAATGCCACTAACGGCCGCGAATTCTTCCATATTCCGAATTTTCTGCCCGCTCACCTGATCCCGCCCTTTATATCCCGGCCAAATGTAAATCTTGCCGAGTTTACAGTAATATTTTCGCGCGCAAATTTTCAACCTGCAAATTGAAAAATTGGCGTCTGAAACGCAGGGATGCTGCCGCGCGGGGCGCGGCAGCATCTTGTAATAGGGGCGGTATGGGATCAGGCCGGGGGATTTGCGTCTTTGACCAGCCCTTCCAGCAAGTCGCGCCATTGCGCTTGGGTCGCTGCCTCCAGCCGGGCGGGGCCTGCTTCCAGCATCTTGTGGCGCATACGTTCTGCCAGTTGCAGCCGCCAGTCATCTGCCAAAACAATGCCTTCGGCCTGCGCCCATGCCTGTGCCTGCGCCACAAAGGGCTGGCCCTGCACCACGATATCGGCAAATAGCCGCTCTGGCCTGCGTTCAACCCTGTCCAGTTGCACGGCCAGATCGGCGATGGGAAACAGGTCTTCCACAGTCGTTTCCGCGTGCCCGGTAATGCACGACAGTGCCAGAATATGGGCGGTGTCATTCATACTGGCCGCAAGCGCGCGCCCGGATGCAGACCCATCCAGCACCAACCTTGGCGACTGGGCCTGTGTTTCGCTGAGCAGTCGCGCCATGACCTGCATAACCTCTGCCCCGCAGGCGGGGGCGAATACCATATCACGCTGTGGCACGAATTGGCCGGATGCGATGCTTAATGTCTTGATCACACTCAGATAGGTTTGTTCAATCCGGCTTTGCACCAGCACCGGTTGCGCCCCGCCCATGCTGACTTCGGCCACCGCCAGATTCAGCGCGGCGCGCACCGCAAAGCCTGCCCCGCGCTGGCTGTCGCTGCCCTCTGCCTCTAACAGATCACCACTGACACGGGTTGACCCATCCTTACCCACAAACACCTTGCGCGCGCGTGCCAAGCGATCGGCATCTACCAGAAACGGTGAATGGGTGGTGTAGATGATCTGGTTTTTCAGCGCCAACCCTTCAAAAAACGCCGAAAGATCGCGCTGAGCCAAGGGGTGCAAGGAATGGCCCGGTTCATCCAGCAGCAGCACGCAATTGTCATGCGCGCCCCCGGCTTCGTGCAGGAACACCAGAAAGAAGCTTAGAAACCACTGCAACCCGGTTGATCGGTGTTCCAATTCCACTTCCTGCGGGCGGCGGGCATCGGCCACCCAGATGCGGAAATGGTTGCCATCTGCTTCAAACCGAAAGCGGTAATCGCCCTGCTTCCACCATTGCGCAAAACGCTTGGTCAGCTTTGTGCCTGCCGATTGCAGCAGGATAGAGCGGGTGCGCTTGGCTTCTGCGATCTGGGCCAGAATTTCCGGGTCTGGCTGCGCCTCTTGGCCGCGGGCGCGGCCCCAGAGGCTGCGCATCAGCCCGGCCTTGCCTGCCTCTGCGATCATCCGGGCTTCGGCCTCGTCGCGGATATCGCGGAAATCGCGGCCAAGTTGCAGAATTTCCTGCGCCTGCACACCCACGAAATCAAACAGCACGCGCAAGGTGCGCGCTTTGGCGCTTTCTTTCGCGCCCAGATCGGCGCGGCCCATGTTTTCCACCACATGCGGCAGGTAAATTTCGGAATCCAGATTGCCGTAATTGGAATAATACACAAACCGCGGCAATTTCGCGATGACAGCGCGGCGCAGATCTTCGCGCGTGGCGGGGTCTGGCGCGATCATGGCAGCCATATGCTGACCAAGCGCCTTTTGCAGATCGCGCAGCAGGGGCACCACATGAGAGGTTGCGGGCGGGTCTTCGGGGATCAGCGCGGCCACACTGTTGCGCGCAAGCCGCAGATCGTTTCCGGTAATTGTCTCCAGCCCCTGCAATTCTTCCAGCAGGCTTTCGACCAAGGCCCAGGCAGAGGCGCGCAGCGGGTCTGCGGCAAGCTGGGCCAGGTTGCTGCGCGCCTCTTGCAACGCGGCCAGCGCGGCACCGATGGCGGCGGTATCGTCCCGCGCGAAATCGGGAAAGGCAATCTGATAGCTGCCATCATACAGCCGCGCGACAGAAACGCGCCGCGCGCTGGCTTGGGGGATTTTCGCCAATTCCGCCAGATGCGCGGCCTCGCGCCCGGTATCAAATTCGGCGGTGACAAACTGGAATTGTTCGGGCGCATTGCGGATCGTGGCAAACAGCGCTTTGGGGTAATCCGAAGTGGGCTGCACCTCGCCACCGCTGGCGGGGTTCAGTTTCCACAGGGGCATCAGCAGGTTGGTTTTGCCGGATTCGTTGACACCGATCAGCGCGGTAACGGTATCGGCCTCCAACCAGCCCGAATCCATGACCGAGCGGAAATTGCTGACACGGTAGCGCAACAGCGTAAAGCCGGATTGGGCCGCGGGTTGGGGGGCGATATCTGTGGCAAGTGGAAAGGTTGTCTCATGGCGCATGGCGCGGCCTCCTTTTCAAAAATCAGGGAATAGGGTCTGGTCTTGGGGCAGATGGATGCTGGAATGGGGCATCGGGTCTGGCAACGTCTGGGTGGGCAGGGGTTGGGCGGGCAGGGTTGGTGCCATCTCGATCAGCACGATGATGGCAATCAGGCCCGCTATCGCTGTCTGGCCCAGCCGCCAATCCGTTGCTGTCTGTGACACGGCTTTGGGCACAGCATGGCCAAGCCTGCGCGCGGCGCGGCGCTTGGCGGCAAGCAGGCTGTCGGCGCGCGCGCCAAAGGCGCGGAACGGTGCTGTCAGATGGGCCACAAACAGTGCAGGGCCAATGCGCCGCGCATGGGCATAGAGCGCCACCGCCCCTGCCAGCCCCACACCTGCGGCCAGCGGCCAGATGCCCCCCGGCGCGGCCTGCGCGATTGGCGCGGCCAGTTCCTGCGCCAGAACGGGCCACAGCAGCGGCAGCGCCAGCGCCCCACCCGCCACGGCAAGAAACGGCAGCAACAGGGCCTCTGGTGCGATCTGGGCCGGGGCTTTGGGCGGGCAAAGCCAAAGCAGCGCAATATAGCGCGCCATCAGCAGCGTTGTGGCCATGCCAGACAGCGTAAGCGCCACAACCAGCCAAGGCAGCCAGATGGGGGATGCGTTTGCCAGCGCGGCTTTCAGCGCCTCTTTGCCCAGCCCGCCAGAACTGGCAGGCACCCCCGCCAGAACAAGGGCAGGCAACAGCAACGCCAGTGTTACGCCCAGCCGCCCGGCATGGCCTGTTTGCGCGGCAAAGGCGCCCGTGCCCAGAAACAGCGCGCCCTTGGCCAATGCGTGATGCGCCGCAACATACACCAGCACTGGCAGAATGGCCCCCCATGCAGCAGGCACCATCAGCCCTGCACCCAGCCCAAGCGCCACAATGCCCATCTGGCTGACACTGGAAAAGCCAAGCACGGCTTTGGGGTTGGTGTGTTGCACCCCGATCAGAAGGGCGGCAAAGAGTGTAACCATGCCCGCCGCCATAAGGACTGTGCCGTGATCGCTGTAAGCGACAGCCCCCAGCGGGAGAATGGCCATCATGCCAAACAGCCCGGCCTTGATCATGGCGCCGGAAAGCACAGCGCTGGCAGGCACAGGGGCTGCCCCATGAGCGGGCGGAAGCCAGAAATGCAGCGGCATGATCCCCAGCTTTACCCCAAAGCCCAGCATCAGCAGCCCGACCGCCATATCCGAGAGCACAGCGCCGCGCAGATCAATCAGCAGCAGTGATCCCGCCTGCGTTGCCGCCAGCACCAGCCCGGCAAAAAGCGCCAGCTCGCCCACCACCACAAAGCCGATATACAGCCGTGCCGCACCTTGGGCCGCATTGTCGCGGCTATGCAGCACCAAGCCGTAAGAGGCGAAACTCATCAGCGCGAAACAGGCATAAAACCCCGCGACATCCTGTGCCAGCAGCAGCCCCATATTGCCCGCCTGCGCCATCAGGAACATAACCCCGAAACTGGTGGCGCGCGCATCCGCGCGCAGCCAGTGGCGCGCGCTGGCCCCTGCCGCGCACCACAACAGCGCAGTAAAGATGACAAACAGGCGCGAAACCTCGTCCAGCCCCAGATGCAGGCCCAGCACCAGCCAATCGGCCTGCGCGCCCGTGGGCGGATCGGCCAGCAGTGCCAGCGACAGTGCGGGCAGCGGTGCGAAGGGCATCATGCGCCAGATCAGGGCGCGCGCCTGCGGCGCTGTCAGGCAGAGCGCAAGCAGCAGGGGCAGTGCGATGGGGGCGGCAAGGGCGACAAAGCTCATGGGGTTATTCCTGATACTCTATGGCGACAATGAAGCGCGTCCATTCCAGCGGGCTGAAAGGGGCACTGGCAAAGCTGCCCGCGACCAGCACCAGAACAGCCGTGGTGACAGGGGGGGCGGCCAGCATCCAGCCAATGCGCGGGTGTCCGGGGGCACCTGCCCCGTCCGGGGCGGCATCGCGGAACCAGGCGCGGTGCAGCATGGGCAGGAAATACACAGCGTTCAGCAGGCTGGAGCCAAGCAAAACCGCAATCACCCACCCATGCCCGGCGTCCAGCCCGCCTTGGGCCAGATACCATTTGCTGACAAATCCGGCCAAAGGCGGCAGCCCGATCATGGCCAGCGCGGCCAGCGTGAAGGCCAGCATCGTGCCGGGCATGGCGCGGCCCACGCCATTCATCTGGCTGACGCGCTTCACGCCCAGGCCTTCGGCCAGATTGCCCGCGGCCATGAACATGGTGATTTTCATAAGGCCCTGGTGGATCAGATGCGCCAAGGCCCCCACTGCCGCAATCGGGCTTGCCAGCGCCACGCCCAGCGTGATGTAGCTGACCTGCGAGACCGTGGAATAGGCCAGCCGCTTCTTGATGTCATCTTGCGTGATCGCCTTGAGCGAGCCGTAAAGGATTGTCACTGCCGCCAGTGCCGCCAGTGGCGCTGTCACACCAAGCGCTTGGGCGGTGTCTATCCCGAACACCTCATAGACTACGCGCATGATCCCGAAGGCCCCGGCCTTCACCACCGCCACCGCATGCAGCAGCGCGGAAACCGGGGCAGGGGCCACCATCGCAATGGGCAACCATGCGTGAAATGGCACGAGTGCCGCCTTGATCCCCAAGGCCCCGATCAGCACCACAAACAGCAGCTGCGCGGCCAGCGGATTGGCGGCCGCGAGATCGGCCAACATGCCGCCTGCGACAAAATCCGTGCTGCCCGCCAGCACCCAAAGCGCGAGCGTGCCCAGCATCAAGACCAGCCCGCCTGCCAGCGTATAGATCAGGTATATCCGGCCCGCGCGCAACGCTTCGGCATTGCCACGATGAATGACCAGCGGATAGGTGGCCAGTGTCAGCAATTCGTAAAACACAAGGAAAGTGAACAGATTGCCAGACATGGCAATCCCCACGGTTGCCGCCACACACAGGCTGAAAAAGCCGAAAAACCGTGCACGATGGGGGCCATGTTCCAGATAGCCCACCGAATAGACAGTGGTAATCAGCCACAGCACGGCAGAAAGCGCGATGAACAGAATGGCCAGCGGATCGGCCTGAAGCTTGAATTCCAGCCCCGGCAGCACCGCAAAGCGCAGATCGTAAATCACCCCTTCCGAGACTTTCAGGCTCAGCCACGCCACCAGCGCCACCTTGAGCGCGGCCATGCCCAGATTGATCGCCGTGCGCAGCTTTGCAGCGCGCTCTGGCAAGGCAAACAGCACGGGTGCTGCCAAAAGCGATGTCAGCAGAATGAACAGCGGCAGTAAGGGCGCATCCATCATTTCGCCTCTCCCAAAGCATAACCGATTTCCAGAAAGCCCAGCAGCGGTGCGGCCATCAGGCCAAGGGCAATGGCCATCATGGCCAGCGTCAGCGGCGCGGCATCGGCCAGCGCCCAGCCCTGATGCTCTCCCACGGGCGCGCGCACCCTGTCAAAGCGCAGGAAGCCTGCAAAAACCCGGCTGAAATAGGCGACCGACAGCAATGTGCCCGCCATTGTCACGCCCACCCAATGCCAGTAGCCCGCTGCCATTGCCCCTTCCATCAAGGCCCATTTGCCAATGAAACCCAGCGAGGGGGGCAGGCCGATCAGGCTGATTGCGGCCAGCGCGAAGGTGAATTGCGCCAGCGTGGGCCTTATGGGTGCGCGATCCAGATCGCGGATGACATCATGCCCGATTTCATCCTTTATGCGCCCGGCAGCCAGAAACATGGCCGCCTTGGCAACACCATGTGCAAGGATAAGCAGCGCCGCCGCCTTCCAGCTTTCGCTTAGCCCCTGTTCCCCGGCCCGCGCGAAGGCCACAAAGATCAGCCCGATCTGTGCCACGGTAGACCACGCCACCAACAGTTTCAGCCGCTCTGCGCGCAGCGCCTGTATGCTGCCCCAGATCACCGCGCCCGCACCCATGACCCCCACCAGCGTGAGGAATGTTTCAGACGGGAAGGGCATATGCTGCGCCAGCCGCAGCACGATATAAAGGGCCGCCTTCACCACCAGCCCCGACAGCAGCGCGCTGGCAGGGGCAGAAGCATTGGCATGGGCCGCAGGCAGCCAGAAATGCAGCGGAAAGAGCGCGGTTTTCAGCGCCAGCCCCACAAACATCAGGGCAATAGCCGCAATCAGCGCGCCTGTGGGTTCGGCCTCGGCCAGCCCTGCGAAATCCAGCCGCCCAAGTTGGAGATAGATGAACCCCACCCCCATCAGGAACAACAGCGCCCCAAGAATAGAGGCATACATATATTCCAGCCCCGCGCGCACCGCCGCCGTTGTCCCGCTCAGGACTGTCAGGCCCACAGCGGCCAGCGCGATCACCTCTATCATCACATAAAGGTTGAAAATATCGGTGCTAAGATAGACGCCATTCATCCCGGTCAGCAACAGCAGCCACAGGGGCCAGAAATACTGCCGCTGGCGGGCGTCTTCCGGGCCGCGCAGACTGCTTAGCGCCGACAGACTGACAAGTAGGCCCACCGCGCAGCTTAGCCCCAGCATGGCCACGCTCAGCCCATCGGCGCGCAGGTCTATCCCCAAGGGCGCGCCCCAGCCGCCAAGCGGCAGGATTGCCGCGCCGTTTATCAGCACATCGCGGGCAAGTGCGATCACGGCACCTGTGGTCAGCGCCAGGGTTGCAAGCCCGATTGCGCCTGCCGCGCGCGGCAGCATGAAGGCCACAATCGCGCCAAAGAGGGGCAGAAAGATTGACAGCATCACGGGCGAGAGATCAACGCTCATCTTCGGCCTCCAGACTGTGCAGGCGGCGGATCAGGGCAAGGGCCACGGCAGTGGCACTGACCATCACAACAATCCCCGTAATCACCAGCGCATGAGGCACCGGGTCGGGCGTGCCGGGTGGTTCGCGCCATGCGCCCACCAACAGCAGAAAACCTGCCCCCACCGAACACAGCTTCAGCGCCAGCACGCGGCGCAGCCTGTCTTGCGCGCAAAGCGCACCCACAAGGCCAATCCCGAACACGGCAATCCCCGCCGCGCCATAAATCATATCAGGTGTCATCTTTGCCCTCGTGTTTCAGTGCCATGGGTTCGCGCCCGTGAAACAGTGCAGCAAGCGTTACAGCGATAGAAAGTGTGACCATCCCCTCGATCAGCAGGATCAGGGTTTTGGCATGCGCCAAGGGGTATTCAAACGCCACACGGCCCCCGCTGGCGACCAAGAGCGCCACCAGCGCAAAAGCCGCCGTGCCCAGCACAAAGGCCCCGCGCGCAATGCCGCGATGGGCAGGTTGCGGCACATAGGCGCGCGTCAAGAGCAGCAACAGCCCCACTGCCGCCAGCACCGCGCCGCCCTGAAACGCGCCGCCCGGTGCCTCTGCGCCCACCCATAAAAGATAGGTTCCCACCACCACAATCGCAGGCAGCGCCAGCCGCGCGAAACCCTGCCAGACTTCGCCCATCACAGGGGCGGGCGCATCTGAAAGCCCGCGTTCTATCTGCCAGACGGCAATCACGGCGGCCAGCAGGACAACCACTTCCATCAGCGTGTCATAGGCGCGGAAATTGAGCAAAACGGCGGTGACAGGATGTTCCACGCCACTTTGGGGCATGGCCTGTGCCACCAGCCCTTCAAACCCTGGCCCGGCCGCAGGAGCGCCCAGAAAGGCCACAGCCAGCCCCAGCGTTATCAGCCCGCAAAAGGCCGCATTGGCCAGTGTCACACCAACCGGCACAGGGGGTGCAGATATCTGCGCCTGCGTGGCATTCTGGCCCGGCTGGCCTGTGGCGCAGCGCAGATGATGCAGTGTTTTGAGCAGCAATGCGCCTGTAACGCCTGTGCCAATCGCAGCCTCTGCCAGCGCCACATCGGGGGCGGAAAGCCGCACCCATGCCAGCGCAGAGACAAGGCCAAACACGATGAACACGACAATCATGGCAAAGCTCTCGCGCGTTGCAAGGGCTGCCACGGCCAGCGCAACAATGCCCAACGCCAGCAGCAAATCAAAGATCACCAGCGGGTCAATCATGGCGCCCTCCTGCCATCTGGCGCGCATGGCGCGCGATCAGATGGCCGCAGGTGGCACTTGCCAGCGCCACAAATCCCCAGATCAGAGCAATGCGAAACACGGCCCCACCGGTTCCGGCCTGAAGCGCCACACCCAGCGCAATCAGCGCCAGCCCCAGCCCGTCTGCCTTTGTCAGCGCATGCAGGCGGCAAAAGACATCGGGAAAGCGCAACAGCCCGACAGTGCCCGCAACAAAGAACACAGCCCCAAGCCCGATAAGGCCCGCTCCAAGCAACTCCAGCATCAGCGCGCCCCCCGTTCGGCCAGCACCACAAAGGCCACCAGCGTAACGGCCCCCAGCAGGGCAAAAACAAGCGCGACATCCAGCAGCGCTTGCATCTGCATCACTTGCGACAACACCAGCAAAATGGCGACAGAGGCCGTGCCGAACAGCTGCGCGGCCAACATGCGTTCTGCCGGGGCAGGGCCACGAAAGACGCGGATCAGCCCCGCAAAGATGGATAAAAGCAGCACGATCAGGATCAGGGAGAGGAAATTTGTCATCAGGAATGCTCCGGGGATGGGGGCAGGGCAAAGAGTGCCCGAATGCGGCTTTCCAGATCGGCCAGTTCTGGTTCCAGCGCTGTGCGGGCATCCAGCATATGCACGATCAGCGTATCGCCATGGATTTCGGCAGACAGCGTGCCGGGCAAAAGCGTGATCGTGTTTATGAACATGACCCGTGGCGCACCCTGTGGCAGTGTCAGCGGATAGGGGCGGAAACAGGGGCGCAACGCCATATCGGGCGAAAAGGCGCGGCCCGCCACATCGATGGCGCCGCGAACCGATTGCACACCAAACCACAGCGCAAACGCCAGCGCGCCGCGCAGTGACAGCCGCCAGCCCGGCGCAGGCGGCAAGAAAGCCCCCAGAGTGGCCCCCACCACCACCGCAGGCAGGCCAAAGACGACAGCATCTGCGCGCCAGTTTGTCAGCAGTCCCCAAATCACGGCCAGCACCAGTGCAGATGTCAGCCAGCGCCGCAGGCGCTGCCTGCGCTGTGGGCCAGTGTCGGGGCCAGTGTCGGGGCCAGTGTCGGGGCTAGTGTCGGGGCCGGTATCGGGGCGCAGGGCAGGAACTGCCTGTGCCTGCGGATGGTCTTGCCTGTCTGCGAGCGTGAGGGTTTGCACCCGCGCACCCGCATTCTGGCGCATGGGAGAGGTTGCGCACATGTGGTTTTCCCGGCAGCCGGAGTGGCGTTCAGTCCCCTGACATGGGCGCGGGCGGGGCTGCCTGTCCGTTCCGTGCGGCCAGACATGTCAGGGCTGCGCAGGGTCTGTCTGCGCTGTTTCACCAAGAACGCCCCAGATCGCCATTTCATCCCCGATGCGTGCAAAAATCGGTTCAGGATCAAAGATTTTGTGCGCATTCCCCCTGTCGGAGAGAAAACCACCTCACCAAAGGGAAAGCGAAGGATGAAACCAGGCGCGCAGGCGTTAGTCCTTTGTCAACAACAGGAGGAAGCAATGTCCTTGACCGCGACCAACCAAACCCAGCCTGCCCGCCCAAGCCTTCGCAAAGATGGCATGATCAGCCTGTGGGGGCGGTTTCGCTACCGCAAGCCCGAAGCGTATGATGCCTGGCTGCAAGAGCGTGACATGACCATTATTACCGCCACCCTGATGCGCCTGTCAGAACGGCAGTTGAACCGCCTGGGCCTGTCGCGCGCCACTCTGGCGCTGGATGTGGAAGATTTGGCCCTGCGCGCCAAGCGCGAGGCCGAAATTGTCCATGAGGTTCTGGAACTGATGCAGGACGAGCGGGAGGAAAACCGCCCGATTGCCGCAGAATGAAAACACCCCTCACCACAAGGAAAAAGCCGGGCCTGATTGCCCGGCTTTTTCATGTCTTGCATTTGCGCGCTGCCCGGTAGCGGGCTGCACGGCCTAGCGTGTGGCCCGGATCACGCGCGATACTTCATCCAGTTGCAGAATGGCGCGCTTCAGATAGAACCCCTGCAAATGCAGGTGATTGGCCAGAAAGCTGTTCGCACCGGAACTGTTGAGCACGACAAGCGGCCTTTGCTGAGAGGCTTCGCGCAGACTTTCGAGCGCTTGCAGCCAGATGCGCGTCAAGCCCTGTTGCGCGATGACGCTTTCAAAATCCCGCCCCAATTCGCGCAGCAGCAGATAAGAGGCATAGGCCATGCCCTTGTTGAGATAAAAGATATCATCTGCAACTGTATCCAGAATGAACCCATCGGCGCTGACATGTTCATCCACGATCGCCGCGCGCGACCCCAATTCGCTGGCCATTCTGTCAACCGTCATGGCCAGCGCATCGGCGCGGGTTTCAAAAATTGCCATCCCGCGTGCCACGCGTGTGTTATAGGCCCGCAAGGCGCGGGCGGCGGCCTCATACTGAGTTTCGGCGGGCTGGACGGGCAAGAAAGATTGATCCAGATCGAATATCCAGACATCTGTGGGAAATTGCAACAGGCCGCTGGCGCGTTCCAGATCGCTGTCAATGGCAGAAGACCCGCGCAACCGCCCGATCTGGTTTTCCATCTCCAGCGTAAAGCGGCTGATCGCACGCATCATGCCGCGCTGATAATTGGGCATGTTGTCATGGAATGCGGTGGGAAAGAATACCGGGTCATTCGCTGTCCAGCGATGGGTGATCACTTCGCGCATAATCAGCGCTTCGGCCATGTTTACAGCATGGCTTCCACCTTCAACCGGGGCAGGGGGCGTGAAATCCAGATTGGCATCTATCCGGTGCATCAGATTGCCAAGCACGCCGAAATACAGCACGAACACAGCAACCAGCATCCAGAATGCGCGTTTCATGATCACGCGCGGCTTGGTTCCGAAAACCAGCCCTGGAATAGAGGTTTCCGGCCTTTTGGCCGGAACCTGTGGCCGGATGATCAACTCATTGCCCATGATATACCCCTTTTGCACGGCCGCTTGCGATTGGCCGCATGCGTGCACTTCACCCCCGATAACGCGTGCGCGCGGCGTTTAATCCGAACCGGTGCCAGAGTTTTTTGAAAAAAGTTTATTTTTTTTGGGATGAAGTTTGCGTGCCGTGCGTATGTCATCAAACAGATATGCGGAGGGCGGGGCGTGAGCCTGAAAACTGAAGTGACACAGCACACGGCCAGCTTGCGCCGCTATGCGCTGGTTCTGACGCGTGATGCCACTGCGGCGGATGATCTGGTGCAGGAAACCTTGCTCAAGGCGATTGACAAGGCCGATACATGGCAGCCGGGCACAAATCTGCGCCCGTGGCTGTTTCGGATCATGCACAACACCCATATCAGTGATTTGCGGCGTGCCAAAACCCGCAGCGATGCCGCGCCGGATTTGCCTGATCCTGTTGTGCCAGACCACCAGCACACCCGGCTAGAGTTGAAGCAGGTTTTGCAAGCTCTTGACCAGCTGCCAGATGCGCAACGCAAACCCATCATTCTGATTGCGCTGCGTGAAATGTCTTATGCCGAGGCCGCGCGCTCTTTGGATGTGCCTTTGGGAACCTTCATGTCGCGTCTGGGCCGCGGGCGCGAGGCCCTGCGCCAGATTGTGTCTGGCATTGGCAAAGGAAAGCTGTCTGTCCTGAAACGCAAAGGAAGCCTGTGATGACCGAGGAACCCACATCCAACCAAGACCTGGGTCTTGATGGTGATCTGTTGGCCTATGTGGACGGCACGCTTGCGCCGGAAAAAATGGCCGAGATAGAGGCCCGCCTTGCGCGCGACCCAGAGGCGCGCGCCGCCACCGCCAGTTGGCGCCACCATGACAATCTGATCCGCCAGATGGCACAGGCGGCAGATGATCTGCCTGTCAATATGCGCATTGCTGCGCTGGAACGTGATTTGGTTGCAAAGCTGCAAGCGCGCAAGCGGCGTGCCTTTCTGATCGGGCCAGCGCTGGGCCGGATTGCGGCCAGTGTGCTTATCTTTGCCGCAGGCTGGGGCGCACATTCGCTTTATGGCAGCGCGACACAGATGGCAGGGGGTGCTTATCCGCAATTCGTGGCAGCAACCCTGACAGGGCATCAGGTCATTCAGCAGGCATCTTTGCAGCAAGCAGAGTTTCTGCCAGAACAGTTGGATGAAGCATTGGACTGGATGTCTGCGCAGATGCAGCGCAAAATTGACAGCCCCAAGCTGGAGAGATTGGGCTATCAAGTTGAAACCGCGCGGCTGATATCGGCTGATACCGGGCCAATAGCCATTTTCCATTTCCGCGATGCGCAGGGGAAAAGGGTGACTGTCTCCATCACCCCGCACGCGCCCGGCCAGTCAGATTACAAGCTGCGTGTCGTGCGGCTTGACAAAGACAGCATGGCCTATTGGACAGATTCCGATCTGGATTATTCCATCATTGGCGAAGTTGATGTGGGCCAGATCACAACGCTTGCGGCGGCGGTTCGGGAGTGATTTCCCGCAGCCGCGCAGTTATGCACGATGCGCGGCCTATGCTGTCTTTTGCAGGGCGCAAAGTGTTTCAAACAGCTTTTGCCGAAACTCTGTCGACAGCAGGGAATCGGGGCGGTGCGCCGGGGTCAGTATGGAAACCCGGCTGGTGATGGCTGGCTGAAAAGGCCGGAAAACCACATCGGGGTCATCAAAGGATGATGCCGTGATCCGGTCGCAGATACAGGCGCAAAGCCCCCGCCGCACAAGTTGAAGCGCGGGCAGGAATGTTCGCAACACAAAGCGCCGATTGATGACAGCGCCAGCGCGTTCAAATATGCGCACCGTATCGCTCCAGGTGGAATGTTCATCAAAGAGCGTGGCAAGTGGCACACCGGACAAGTCTTGCGGGGAGATGACTGTCTTTTGCGCAAGCGGGCTTTGGGCATGCACGGCAACCGGGCAGTCCAGAATGAAATCCTGCGATTTGACAGAGGATCGCGGCAACGGCGTTTCGGCAAGCCCAATGTCATATTCCTGCGACGCGATCAGATCATCCACAATGGCGGAAGAGCGCATCATCAATGCCGCCTCGACATGGTCGCGGCCATGCAGGAACTCTGCCAGCAGATTGGGCAGCAGGAAACTTGCGGCCGCGGGATGACAGGCAATCCGCAAGCGGCCCATCGACAATTTACCAATTTGCGCCATCGCGCGGCCCGTTTGCGTAAGACGCGCCAGAACGGCTTCGGCTTCTTCCAGAAAATACAGCGCTTCGGGCCGGGGTTTCAGCCGCCCCATTTCACGGTCAAACAGCGCAAAGCCCAATTCACGCTCCAGCCCTGCAATCATGGAACTGACAGCGGGCTGCGTGCGCCCCAAGACCCTGCTGGCTTCGGAAATAGACCCGGCGCGCATGACCTCGCGAAAGGTCTGCAACTGGCGGAAAGTCAGATTCATGGGCGCTCCGGAGTATAAGTTATATTTATGGAGTCTTAGATATTTCCAATTTGCTTTTATTGAAAGCGTTTTGCACAGTTGCGGCAAGAACAGAGGGCTGATGCAATGGACAGGTTTTCGGCAATTCTTTTGACAACGCTGATCTGCCTTGTTGCAGGCGGGCAATTTGTTCAGGTCATCACGCGTTATGTGCTTCAGGTTCCGGTTATGGGGCTGGAAGAGACGATGCTTTACCCGACATTGTGGCTTTACATCCTTGGTGCGGTGAATGCCTCGCGCGAGAACACGCATATTCGCGCCAATGTGCTGGAAATTTTCCTGAGCACGGAAAAGGCGCATAAGGTTCTGGCCATTATCGGCGAAACCCTGAGCCTGATTGTGGGCCTGTGGCTGATCACATGGGTTTGGGATTTCACCCGCTGGTCATGGCGCGTCTGGCGCGAAAGCCCGACACTGTATTACCCGCTTTTCTGGGGCGATGTCGCTTTTATCACTGGAATGGTGCTGATGATGATTTTCTCTGCATGGCATTTGCTGGGCAATCTGCGCGACCTGATGAAAGGAACGGCACATGGTTGAAATCGCTCTGTTATCTGTCGCGGTTCTGGTCTTGCTGCTGACATTGGGTGTGCCGCTGCCGTGGTGCTTTGGTGGCGCGATCATGTTCATGTATTTCGTGGGTGATGCCAGTATGCGCGGCATGGTGCTGTGGGGCGTGCAGCAATTGGGCAACCCTGTATTGCTGGCCATCCCGCTATTTGTGCTGGCCGGAACAATCATGTCCGAAAGTGGGATTGCCGCCAGCCTGCTGCGCTTTGTGAATGCGTTTATCGGCCATGTGCGGGGGGGCCTTGGCGTGGTTGCCGCGGTTTCTTGTGCCGTGATCGGCGCGATTTCCGGCTCTGGCCTGACGGGCATTGCCGCGATTGGCCCGCTTCTTATTCCCGAAATGGAAAAACGCGGATATCCGCGCGCCTATGCAACAGCGCTGATTGCAAATTCCTCTATCCTTGGTCTGTTGATCCCGCCATCGGTGACAATGATCGTTTATGGCTGGGTGACCGATACCTCTATCCTGGCCTGTTTTCTGGCCACGCTCGGGCCGGGGCTGATGATCATGGTTGCCTTCTCTGTGGTAAATCTGGTGATGGCGCGGAAATTTCCGCTGGTGCTGGATGCGCGGCCCACGGCAAAATCACTGGCCAAGGATGTCAGCAAGCGCGGTGTCCATGCCCTGCCTGCCCTGCTGATGCCGATCATCATTCTGGGCGGTATTTATGGCGGCGTCATGACCCCGACAGAGGCCGCTGCCGTGGCCGTGATCTATTCCATCCCTGTGGGGTTCTGGGTGTATCGCGGGTTGTCGCTGCCCACCTTTGTCGCCGCAGGCAAAGAGGCTGCGACAGCCGTAGGGGCGATCATGATCATGATCTTGTTCTCCATGATCCTGAGCCAGATGTTTGTGATGGAAGGTGTGCCGCAAAGGCTGGTGAGTGTCATCTTTGGCGTTACCGAGAATGCCAGCCTGTTGCTTCTGATGATCCTTGTCTTGCTGATCCTTGTTGGAATGGTGGTCAATGACATTACCGCAATCATCCTTATTGCACCGCTTCTGCTGCCATTGATGGGCGCGATTGGTGTAAACCCCGTGCATTTTGCCGCGATCATGGGGGTGGCGACGGCGATGGGCGGGGTAACGCCCCCCTATGCCTCTATTCTCTATCTTGGGGCGCGGATCGGGAATGTGAAGGTAACAGCCGTCATTCCACCCGCCATGCTTTTGATCGCGGTTGGCTATTTGCCCATTCTGGTTTTGACCGCCTTTTGGCCAGACCTCGCGCTCTTTCTGCCGCGCCTGTTCGGCTACCAGTAATCCACACAACTGCAATCCAAACCAAAATCCAACCAAAGGAGGGAACTATCCATGAAACATATGCTTATGACTGCCGCGGCAGCGTTGATGGTGCTGTCATCTGTCGCCGAGGCGCGCGATCTGCGGCTAAGCCATGTGCGCCCGCAAGGGGCCACAGTTGATATAGAGGTGCGCGCTTTTGCGGATGCCCTGCGCGAGGCCTCTGGCGGCGCTGTCGGGGTAGAGATTTTTCCAGCCTCGGCGCTGGGGGATTACACCACGGTTCAGGAACGCATTTCCGTTGGCGCGATCGACATGGCGGTTCAACCTGCCGCCACTGCCCAAGATCGCCGCATGCAGATTTCCAGCTTCCCCTACCTGGCCGATACCTGGGATGATGCGCGCCGCGTCTATGGCCCCGGCGGCATTGTGCGCGAAACCGTCGCCGAATTGTACCAAAATCAGGATATCACGATGCTGGCCGCCTATCCGGTCTATTTTGGCGGAACCGCGCTGAATGTTGAACAGGCGGCCCCCGGCAGCGTCGCTCCAAACGGGATCAAGGTGCGCGTGCCCCCGATCCGTTCGTTTCAGCTGACCGCCGAGGCCCTTGGCTATATTCCATCGCCCATCCCGTTTTCCGAAGCATTTACCGCCGTTCAGACAGGGGTGGTGGATGGTGTGATCGGTGGCGGGGCCGAGGGCTATTATGCGTCATTCCGTGATGTGACGAAAACCTATATCCCTGTGAACAGCCATTTCGAGATCTGGTATATGATCATCTCGAATGAAAGCCTTGGCGATCTGGATGATGCCGGACGCGCCGCCCTGATGGCAGAGGCAGAGCGTTTCGAGGCCCTGCGCTGGGAAGCGGCCGAGGCCGATCAGGCCGCCAATGAGCAGCGCCTTGCGGATCTGGGCGCAGTGATTGCCGAAATCTCTGAGGAAGAGCTTGCCGCGATTTCTGCGCATGTGCGCGCGACTGTCTGGCCAGCGGTGCTGGAAGATATCGGGGTTGAATGGGGTCAGGCGATCCTTGACCAAATCGCGCAAGACTGACGCCTTGCACAACCGGGCGCGATATCCTGCGCGCCCGGTGACGACCTGAAGGAGCATGCGACATGCAGGCGGATTACGCAATCATCGGCGGCGGAGTGGTTGGCCTGTCTTTGGGCTGGGGGCTGATCCGGCGCGGCCACAAGGTGATCGTGATTGATGGTGATGATGGCAGTTTCCGCGCCAGCCGTGGGAATTTCGGTTTGGTCTGGGTGCAATCCAAAGGCATTGGCGCGCCGCATTATGCGCGCTGGTCGCAGCGCTCTGCCGGGTTATGGGCGGAATTTGCAGTAGAGCTGGGCGCAGGCAGCAACACGGATCTGCGGCTGGAACAACGTGGCGGGTATGATTTTCATCTGGATGAAGAGAGCCTGGCCGCCAAAGTTGCCCAATATGACGCGCTGCGCCATGAATTGGGCGGGGATTACCCGTTCGAGGTGTTGGGCAACAACGCCTTGCGCCGCGAGGAGCCGGAAGTTGGCCCAAAGGTGGCCGGGGCGATTTTGCACCATCAGGATGGGCATGTGAACCCGCTGAAACTGTTGCGCGCCCTTGCTGCGGATTTCGTGGGCCTTGGCGGACAAATCCTGAGTGCCGAGCATGTCGAGGATGTGACAAAGCCAGATGGTTTTCGGCTTATCTGCCGCTCTGGTCATGTGGTGGAGGCGGGCAAGGTTGTGCTTTCTGCCGGGCTTGGGGCGATGGCGCTTGGCCCGAAGCTGGGCTTCAAGGCCCCTGTGCGCCCGCAGCGCGGGCAAGTGCTTATCACCGAAAAATTGCCAAAGATGATGAATCGGCCCTCTGGGATTATCCGTCAGGTGGATGAAGGCGGTATCCAGATTGGCGACAGCAAGGAAGAAGTGGGGCTGGATGACAGCACCACCTTGCACACAACCGCGGCCATCGCCGCGCGTGCGGTGGCGGTTATGCCGGGGCTGGCGCAGGCGCAGCTTGTGCGCAGTTGGGGGGCGTTGCGCGTCATGTCGCCCGATGGCCTGCCTATTTATCAGAAATCCACCACCATGCCCGGCGCGGCGCTTGTGACCTGCCATTCTGGTATCACGCTGGCCGCCGCACATGCGCGCCTTTTGCCTGCATGGCTGGAGGGCGCAGAAAACGCCCCTGATCTGGAGAAGTTTGGTGAACAGCGCTTTTCATAATCTAAGCCCGGCGGAAATGCTGGTTCCTGTCACTTTCGAGGGGGCCGAGATGATGTTGCCAGAGGGGGCAAATCTGGCAGCGGCCTTGCTGGCGGCAGGGGTGGGGGCGTTCCGCACCACGCCTGTCAGTGGCGCTGCGCGGGGGCCTTATTGCATGATGGGCGCCTGTTTTGAGTGCTTGATAGAGATATCCGGCGCCACCCGCCAAGCCTGCATGATGCAAGTACAAGCCGGGCTTGTGATTGCCAAACCCAAAGGGCGGGCCAATGGAGCAGGTTGATCTTGGTGTTATCGGGGCCGGGCCTGCGGGCATGGCGGCTGCCACTATTGCCGCCACGGCGGGCCTGTCTGTGGTCGTGCTGGATGAACAGCCCGCAATGGGCGGGCAGATTTACCGCGCCGTGGCCTCTGGTGGTGCGGCCCGCACCGATATTCTGGGCAAGGATTATCTGGAAGGTGCAGGCCTTGCGCAGGATTTGCAGGCCAGCACGGCCCGCCATCTGACCGAGGCCGTTGTCTGGGACATTGCCCCGCAAGAGGGTGGTGTCGCGATCACCTACAGCCACAAGGGCATTCCCGCGCGGATCGAGGCAAAGCGGCTGCTTTTAGCCACCGGCGCGCTGGAGCGCCCTGTTCCCCTGCCCGGATGGACATTGCCGGGCGTCATGACAGCCGGGGCAGGGCAGATCCTGCTCAAGGCGTCGGGCATGGTCGCGCCGCGTGCGGTTCTCGCAGGCAGCGGGCCGCTTCTTTATCTGCTTGCGGTGCAGATGGCCCGCGCAGGCAGCCCGCCCCTTGCCTTGATAGAGACACAGAGCTTGCGCGATCAGCTTGCCGCCGCGCCCCGGCTGGCAGGCGGGATTCGGGGCTGGCGCATTTTGATCAAGGGCTTGGGGCTGCTTGCAGAATTGCGCCGCCACGGTATCCGGCGGATTACAGGCGCGCGTGATCTGGAAGTTATCGGGACAGGACGGGCCGAGGGGCTGCGCTTCAGCGCACAGGGACGCGCGCAGGAGATTGCCTGCGATACTGTGCTGTTGCATCAGGGGGTTGTGCCCAATACGCAGGCCAGCCGCGCGCTTGGGCTGGCGCATGACTGGCACGCGGGGCAGCGCGCTTTTGTGCCGCGCACGGATGGTTGGGGCGAATCCTCGCATCCCGGTATTTTCATTGCGGGTGATGGCGCTGGCATTGCCGGCGCGAAAGCGGCGGCTGTGGCTGGGCAACTGGCAGGGTTGCAGATTGCCTGTCAGCTTGGCGCGCTGGATCGGGCCGCGCGCGATGCAAAAGCACAGCCCGCGCGCAAGACGCTGGATGCAGAACGCAGCATCCGCCCCTTTCTGGAAGCGGCCTATCCCGTTGCAGCGCAAATCCTCTGCCCCGCCGACAAGACTCTGGTGTGCCGGTGTGAAGAAGTCACGGCAGGGGATGTGCGCCACTGGGCCGGACTTGGGTGCAAAGGCCCAAATCAGACCAAGGCCTTTGGCCGGGTTGGCATGGGGCCTTGTCAGGGGCGGTATTGTGGCCTGACCGTTACAGAAATCTTGTCCCATAGTCATAATCTGCCACACTCACAGATTGGGGCCTACCGTATTCGGATGCCACTCAAACCCGTAACCTTGGGCGAATTATCCACTGTCAATGCCCCAGAAGATGCAGAAGAAGGACATCCCAAATGATAACCCGTATGGAAACCGCCACCCGGATGAGCAAGATCGTCATCCACGGCCAGACTGTCTATCTGTGCGGCCAGGTTGGCGCAGGTGACAGCGTGGCCGATCAGACCCGCGATTGCCTGTCGCGCGTGGATGCGCTGCTGGAACAGGCGGGATCATCGCGCAACCATATCCTGCAAGCAATCATCTGGCTGGCCGATATGGCCGATTTCGCGGAAATGAACGCGGTCTGGGATGCTTGGGTTCCCGCAGGCCATGCCCCCGCGCGCGCCTGCGGCGAAGCAAAACTGGCCCGCGCAGAGTTGCGCGTAGAGATCATCATCACCGCCGCGCTGAAAGACTGAAGCCGGGCTGCCCCTCTCTGCCGCGCCGTGGCAAGGGGGGCGGCTGGCCATCCAAGGGCAATCTCCATGCTGGCGCGTTCTGGTCAAGGGCGCGGCGCATTTTGATGCGGATGCACCTGCCAGATTTGGTGTCGGTCTTAGCCGATTGGGCGGCACAAGACCGGCCCGCCTACAGCGTTTGCAATCGGGGCAAATGCTGGCCATTCGGGGGCGGTTCACCTTCCCGTAGTGCAGATTGCAGTAGGGTGCTAAGGCGCGCCGAAAGCAAAAGCCCGCCCCTGTGAGAACAGGGGCGGGCCAAGCGCTTCATGAGTGGCAGCCTCAGAAGCGGATACCGTATTGAACCCCCAATATCACTTGTGGTTCCGTGCCAAATGCCGCCTGCCCAACGCGAACAGATGCGGATAACGTGCGATTGCCATCAAATTCATGGGTATAGCCCAGATTCAGGAAACCACGCGTGCGCCGACGCTCCAGCGTGCTTGCAACAGCAAAGGTTTGCAGGCCGGGTATGCCAGAGGTTCCTGTCATCACAACGCGATCTGCGCTGATATCATGTTCCACGCCAAGGCCCAGTGAAAGCACAGCCTGCTCAGAAACGCGCCGCTCTGCCAAGACTTCCAGAATGGCGGTTGTGCGGTTTACCGCGAGGTTATCATTGGTTGCGTTGAAATCCGAACCTGTCTCTGTATAGGCGCTGCGGCTGGTGCGGAAATGCGCCAATGTCGCACTTGGTGTAATCAGCCAATCTGCGGCTTCGAAGCCATAGCCGATTGTGGCGCGGGCCGCGACAGTCTGAAGGGCCGCATCGCCAGTGGCAACCATGACATTGCTGAAGCCCTGACCCCGGACAATCGTGGCGCTTTCGCGGCCCCAACCAAGGGCCGCTCCGGCTTGCAGGCCGGTGCGGGCCAGACCGCCTTCGCTATATTCGCCCCACAAGCTAACCCCAACGCCAGTGCCCACGGAGAAAACATTGGCATTCAGAGTGCTGTGCGAGATGCTGACAGTGCCGCCCAATGTGAACTGGCCGTCAAGACCGCGCCCATATGTCAGCGTTGCAATGCCGCTGCGGCGGCTGCCGATATTTTGCGCTTCTGTGGCGCGGGTGTTTGCCAGCCATCCGCCAACGCGCAAACATGCCTGACCTGCTCCGGCAAGACAGGTTTCTGTCAAAACCTGCCCGACAACAGCCTGTTGCTGCGCCATCGCAATTTCCGCGTCATTGGCCAGAATTGGGAAAGACGCGTTCAGGTTTGCGAAATCCTGAATCTGGGTGCGCCAGATAAAGGCGCGGCGTGGGCCGAAATCTGAATCTGCATATCCAACAACGGTTTTCCCGTCCGCACTAACACCATAGGCCAAAGAGTTTCCGGTCTGATCGGCGCGCAATGTGCCAAGGTCTTGCATCTGCGGATTGCCAGTTGCGCCGCCTGTCCGATCCAAGACCCATTGAAAAGCACGCGCTTCGCCGGAATCGGTTATCGCCTGCCCTACAACCACAGTTCCATCGGCGTTAACACCATAGGCGAAAGACGCGCCCGTCTGGTCGCTGCGCAGCGTGCCGAGGTCTTGCATTTCAGGATTGGCGGCTACGCCAGCAGTGCCATTTTCAAGCCAGCGGAACGCGCGGGTTTGGCCTGAATCACCATCGGCCCCTCCGACAACCGTTTGTCCGTCTGCATTGACAGCATAGGCACGCGATGTCCCTGTCTGGTCGCTGCGCAGCGTGCCGAGGTCTTGCATCTCGGGGTTGGCGGTTACGCCGGCAGTGCCATTCTCAACCCACCGAAACGCGCGCCGTTCGCCATTGTCATTTTCGGCATCACCGACAACGATATTGCCTTCAGCATTCACACCAAATGCGAAGGATTGCCCCAGTTGATTGGTGCGCAGTGTTCCAAGATCCTGCATTTGCGGATTAACGCTGACACCATTGGTGGCACCTTCTTTCCAGCGGAACGCCCGCTGATTTGTTACGCCTCTAGACCAGCCCACCACTACCGAACCATCGGCATTTACGCCAAACGCATTTCCTTGGCGGGAAACAGGAGTTGTTTCAAAGCCAAGCAAAGTCCCCAAATCTTCGAGTGTGCCATTCACCCATCTTACAGGCCGCGCCCGATTGCTATCATTGCGCGCATTGCCCACAATGACCGTGCCATCAAAATTTACGGCGCGCGCGCCAGAGAACATCAGTAGCTACCGTGCTTAAAGGGGGAAGTTCGATCATTCCTCCGTCTGATGTCCATGCAAAGGCAGATATCCGCGCTGTGGCCGACTCCTCCACAAAACCAACCACCACACGGCCATCGCCGCTGATGCCAAAAGCTTCGCTGCTGCTTGCATTTGTGCCAAGCGTGCCAAGATTGCACATTCCACCGTCATAGGGCGCAGCATCGCCGAAAACTGGCCCTGTAGAATTCATGAGGCATTCGTCAGGGACGGCTTGTGCCATGGCGGAAGGCGCGATCAGCAGTGCTGCGCTGACAGCGGCCGCAAAACGGGTGATGCCAAAAGCAGAATCAAACATCTGCAATTCGCGTGTTTTATATCTTTTGATGGTTATTGTCGGTAGTTTTCTGGTACGCATACTTGTTTCATCCTGTTGAGTGACCAACGCATGCCCGCTAAATCAATTTCGACCTCAGCTTGCGTGCATTTGATGGTCTGATACGTCAACAGCTTGAAACACTCAGCTATATCTGTAGAATTTATTTATTATTCATATAATTTAAAATTTCCCGTGTCTTGTGCGCCACAGGAATTTTGCGCATTATATCTTAAGATTAACTATGGCACATGATGTATGATTTATATAAATAAAAATATCTTTGGTGTTAAAATAACAACCTATGTTGGGGGCAGCTTTTGGACGTGTTGGATATTGTGCCGTATTCCCATCGGGCGCGATTCCGGCTTGGGCAAGATGTGCCGTTCATGACAGCCCTCACCGATAACATCCGGCATTGCGGGCCTATTGGTGAAATTATCCTGCCCATGCGCCGCAGCCCGCCTTGTATCGGGGCTTGCATGGGCTGGCGCGCGCGGATATTTTGGGAACGGCGGTGCAAAATTAGGCCACGGTAGCGGCGGGATCGTCTCGCTGCGGGCGGAGTAAAATTCTGCCACTTTTCCCTTCTTGCAGCAGCAGGGAGGGTGGGGAGATCTATACCGTGGAAC
>JAUVXF010000009.1 GCA_030603695.1 Natronohydrobacter sp.
CCGCATGACGCGGAAAACCCAACCAGGGCAAATACTTCAAACACGCCGACAGACAGCGCCAACGCGCGACACAGCCTAAATGAAGGGACAGCGTTCCGGCTCGGGGACTATTTCAGCGACCTGTTAAGTATCTTTCCAAAACGCTTAAGACGCAAAGGCACATAAGGCGGGTATTCATGGGCATATGTCTGGGCGGCCTTGCCAATCGGGTATATGCTTAACCGAAAGTAGGTATCTCTTGAGAGCACGCCCTTGGCTCAATGAGTTACTTGGCTTCGGAAATATTCGTCCCCGGTTGTTCCGCCGTATAAGGCCCCAGGTGACAGCACCATCGCAACATCGCCGCGCGACAACAAGGCCACGCCCGATATGCTGTTCAATCCTGTCATTACGCCCCGCAGCGGGCGCGAAAGAACCAATTGTTGCCCAAGCAATTCATCGACAGGAACCGCAATGCAGGAATTTGGCAGGTTCAGGACGACATGGATACGTTCCTTCCCGTCCACACCGCGTTTCCGCCTGATCCCTTGCCCCGGTTTATGCCCGGAGATGTCACAAATCGGAATCAACTCATCCGAACCAAGCCTGAGCCAGATTTGCTGCCCGGCCGGATCAGAGACATGTATCAAAGCGCTTGGGTCGGGTTGTAGAATGCTGCGGATGGCATTCACAGGCAGCACATAGCGCGTGCCCTCGGCCCCAACAACCATGCCGTCCAAGACGACCAGATTTATTGGCAAGAAAATATGCAGGCGAATACCGCCCTCTGGCCGCTTGATCACGCGCAAGGCCCCGCCATGAGTCGCAAGCTCTTCTTCCATTGCAGTGATCTGATTATCCTCTGGCATGGTGCTGCCATCATCTTGCAAAATCGTGGAAACTTGATCCTCCAACTTGCGAATTGCCAGATGCAGCCGCCGTGGCGCCTTTGTCGGCTGGGATAGCCGAACTTTCAGAAACTGCGACGGCAGGCTGCGAAGCGTGTTCAGCATTCTGACATCCAGCGCTTCATCCCCACCTGTGGTGGACAGCAGCGCTTCAAAGCCATTTTTGCGCGACTGGGTCGCCACTAAAGCCGATAGCGGGCGCAGGATCGTATCTGCGGGCCTTGTGCGCAAAGCCGCTGTCAGATGTTGCAATTCTGACAAATGGCCCATGATCTGCGTGCCCAACTGCGAAATCTCGCGCAGCTGGTCACTCAGCTGGCCAGCCACTTCGCGCAGGGCCTGCCGGGTTGCGCGCAGATCATGGCCATTCTGGCGCAAGATCGTGTCCATAGTCTCTGATAAATCGGCCTCGCAAAGATCACCAAGCATGTTTTGCAACATGGCTTGGCCCGCGGCCACTTCGCCCAGTTGCTCAAGCATCTCGCTCGACATCTCGGCCGAAGGGATCACCTCGGAACTGCCATCCTCGCCGGCGGCCGCACTGGTATCATCCTCTGCGCTGCTATGTTCCGGGCGCAGATGTTGCAGCAGTGCCAGTTTCTTGCCACTGGGGTCAAGTTGGGCGAATGCCGCAACCATTGCCACCTCATCCTGCTCAGAGGCGATGAGGAAATCGAATATCGTATTGTCGCCATCAAAAACGGTGACATTTGTAATCGCCTCGACAGTGCCAGAACCGATCAGTTCGAACAACCCTTCCGCAAGCCTGTCATCAGAGTTGATATCGGCTCGCAGCAGATAAATTTCTTGCCTTGCTCCAACGCCAAGCCTGCCGCGCGCGTACTTTCCGGCGAGAGGACGCGGTGGAACGCATCTGGCAGTCCCAGGCGACGTTCAATCATTGCCGCAGTCAGCGTTCCCGCGCCTTTGAACCCCGCATCAGCCGTTTGCCGAAACAACTCTTCCAGACGATGGGTATCGGGGGCCTCGCCCCCGCGCACGGAATCGAAGACCAGTTCCAGCGTATCAATAAACCCGCGTGCGATTTGCATGAGAATCGCATCGGGCTTGTCGCCACATGCGTAGCCGCGGCTGAACAAATCCAGAATCGACATGGCCAGATCAGAGGCCACGGTCAACTGAAAGTGCATGCAGGCATGGTGCACAAGCCTGATCAGCCGTTCCAGCGCCCGCTGGTCAGAGCGCGACTCGCTGCCGCGCCGCAGCCGTTCCAGCACGGCGTCAAGTTCATCCAAGGTTTCGAAGGCGTGATCGGCGCACCAGGTTTGAAGCAAGGTTCTGGGGCTGATCCCCTTAAACTCGGCCTGCGTGCCCAAAGCCATTTCAACACTGGCAAGCTCTTCATAAAGGCGCAATTCGCTGCGCCGGAAATCGGCGGCATCGCTGGCGGCAGGCAAGGTGCGTGCGGCAGATGTGACACGGACAAATCCCGCGGCCTCTGAGGCGTCTGTCAGCTGGCGCACTGCTTCTGTCAAGGCATGCGGATCGTTGGTGGCACCAAGGGCATAGTCTGTGCCAAAACGCGAGATCATTTCCAGCGGGATTGCAATGCGTTCAAAGAAACTTGCTTGTGAGTCTTCCTTCGTCGGGCAGGGGGCTGTAGCGACTGTGGGCGTGCCGCCCATGCTTTCGATCGCGAAAATGACAGTGCCAATCTCATCCAGCGTGGGCGCCTGGGGTAGGGTTGCGATCAACTCTTGCCAATTTTGCAACCCAAGCTGCTTTGCGGCATGGGCCAGCCCCGGCACTACACGCTTGGCCATGCCAGCATCACCCGCCGCATGCGCCTTGCGCAACTTGGTAACAGCTTCCGTTACCATTTCGTTGAAAATGGCCAGATAGGTTGCATCCTGCGCCAAGGCTGCGGTGCCGACTGTCGCAGAGGATGCACCTGCTATTCCCTCTGGCCGGGCAGGGGCAACACTTGGGCTTGGCGCAGGCGTTGCCTGAGACGGAATTGCCGTGGTATCATCGGCAGGCACTGTCTCTGGGCTATCCTCCACTCTCGCAGCCTTGGCGGACGGAGCAACCTGATTACTGCCAGACTCTGCCTCCAGTGATGTGGGGCTGTCATTTTCGGTTGCGATATCGGCAGACGGGCTGGAGAGAGCCGTCGACTGCGGCAGCGGGGTTGCAAGACTTTCCGCAGGCCCAGACATATTCTGGTCTTGCGCGATTGCTGCACCCTCTTGCGGGGCATCGCTGCACCGCGCGATTTTGTCGCGCAAACGCGCGACCAGAGCCTCGGTATCGGCAGAGCCGACATCGGCGCGGGTGCGGGCGGTTTCCTCCAGCATTTCGCGCAACCGGTCGCCAGTTTCCAGCAGCAGCGAGAGGATTTCTTCGTCCAGTTCCACCCCTTTGTCGCGCACCAACCCTATGAGATCTTCTGCCAGATGTGCGCGACTTTCAACTGTTTCCAAGCCCAGAACACGGGAATTGCCTTTGAAGGTATGAACCGCGCGAAACAGGGCCGCCACAAGCGGGGGCTGTTCAGCTGCGCTGCTTGCTTGCAACTCTAGCAATGCGGTTTCCATTGCATCCATCGCCTGAGCGCCATCATCGGCGTAAAGAACCCAGATTTCGTCCATTTCATCCGACATCGCGGCAGTCTCCGTTCAGGGGGCGGCGTTCAGGGGGAAGCAGATCACGCGGCCATCAGCGCGCGCATTGTGCTGGCAAGTTCTTCGCCCGTCTTTTCTTGCAAATCATGCGAGACAGTGCCCGATGGCTTTGCCACAACACCGTCCGCCCCCAATTCGCGCGCCTTTGCCGCATGGGGCGAGCCAGAGACCACGACCGAGGACAGCATGCAGACTTTCGCCTGTGTTTTCAGTTTCGCGTGGCGCAGAAATTCCAGCCCGTCCATGACCGGCATTTCGATATCCAGCAAAATCAGATCAACTTCGGCGCCATCGGCCAGTTTGTCGAGCGCCTCTTGCCCATTTGCAGCCTGAGCCACCACTTTGAAATCTGGCAAGCTTTTGATAAAGCTTGCAATATACAGCCGCATCATTGCAGCATCATCAACGATCATGACATTATAGGGCATGTGTATTCTCCTGGGATGAGGCGCGACCGGCATTCCCGGCCGCGCAATAGGTCAGAAATTTGCAAATCCGCGCTCGTCCATATCAACGCCCGTGCGGGGGGCTGGCCCGGCGCTTTTGGTCGTGCCACCAGTCTGGGCTGTCCGCCCCGCCATCTCGGCGGTGAACATGGCGCGCAGATGTTCCATCATTTCGGGTGACATATCTGTCAGGCCAAAGCTTTCTGCCGAGTTTCTGCTGACTTCGCGCAGATTGAAACGCTCGAAATCGCGGCGGATCACATCCGTGGCAGAGCGCATCTGGCTGGCGCTTGCGGCCAGTTCATCGGCCTGTTGGCTGGTGGCAAGTGCGGCTTTCGCCACTTCCCCGATCGCCGAATTGATCTGTGTGACCCCGCGCGCCTGTTCCTCGCTGGCCACGGCAATATCGCGCACCAGTGTTTGCACTTCTTGAATGTCTGTTGCGATCCGCGTGAAGGATTCCCGCGCCTCTCCAGCAATGCGCACGCCCGACTGAACGCGGGTTGCGGCATCTTCGATCAGTTCCGAAGTTTCGCGCGCGGCTTTCGCCGAACGGCCTGCCAGGTTGCGCACCTCTTGGGCCACAACGGCAAAACCGCGCCCATGCTGGCCTGCGCGCGCTGCTTCCACTGCCGCATTCAGCGCAAGCAGGTTCGTCTGGAAAGCGATTTCATCAATCACTTTGATGATTTTGGCAATGTCCTGCGACGACACGCGAATGCCATCCATCGCGGCCACCATTTCAGTGATCTTCTCGTTCCCGTCATTGGCCACTGCAACTGTGCTGCCCACCAATTTGGCCGCATTATCTGCCGATGTGGCATTCGCCTTGACCTGAATATTTGTTTCTTCGGCCGAGGAAGAGACGTCATCCACCGAAGAAGAGGCAATCTGCGAATTCGTGGCCAGGGATTGACTGGATTTTGACATCTGTTCCACGGTGATCGCCACCTGCGCAACCTGCTGGCTGGCCGTGCTGATTGTGCCATTGAGCGAGATGAGCGCCGTTTCCATGAGATCCACGATCTTGCGGTAATCACCATCAAAGCCATCGCGATTGACCTCTATCGCCAGATCACCGCGATCCAGCGCGACGCAGAACCGTTCAATTTCCGCAGTGACCTTTTTGAAAGACGAGCGGATTTTTTCCACCGTTTCATTGATAAAAGCGCGATCACCGCCGAAGGCTTCCAAAGGCGCACTGAAATTGCCATTGGCGAATTCTGACATGCAGGTCAGCAACTTTTTCTTGATCGAGATATGCCCGGCAACCATCTCGTTCGTGTATTCGGCCACGCGCCGGGTATCGTCTGAAAACCCGTCAACTGAAATGAAATGGCTTATATTTCCCTGTGAATGGGCCGCACCCATGGCCGAAATTTCTTTGAAAAGCCGTTCCATTTCCAGTTTCTGGGTTACCACATCCGTGCGGTCACGCCATTCGACGAAAATGCATTGAAGCTCTCCTTTTGAATCAAAAACAGGTGTGCCGCTGAAGCTGAGATATTTGCCGCCAATTTCGATCTGGCTGGTATGTGGTTTGCGCATCCCCTCGATAATAATGCGCGGGTGCTGCGGATTAAGGTGGAAATGATCGATGGATTTGCCAACCATCTCGCGCGCGCTGAACTGAGGCAGATCGCGGCGGAGGGCCGCTTCAATACTTTCGAACATTTTGAAAGCCGCCTCATTTACGAAACGGATTACATTCTCGCTATCTGCTATCATCAGCGGATTGGATAAAATATTCAGTGGTTCGGTCGTGCCGACCCTGTTCCAATACGGGGTGTCATATTCAGGAGGAAGGCTGGATTTGGTCATGTCATCATTCCTGGTCGGGGCTGTAGGGGTTTCGGAAATGGGGGCGGCGGTGTCACTGGCAGCGGATTCTGGATTGGCTGAATTCGGATCGGGATCAGTGGGCAGGGGCTGGGGCTGGGCAAGCCTGTCAAGTGGATCTGCCCCCAAACCGACAAGAGAGGCTTTACGCCGCGCCTTGGGCGCGGGCTTGGCGGGTGTCAGATCGCTCATGCGACGCTCCTTTTTGTGCTGATGGGAGGGGTGCCCGCCAGAAGGCGGGCAAGCGTGAGATATTCGAGGGCGCAAGCGCTGTCGGGCGCATGGGCCAGCACACTGCGCCCAAATCCTGCCGATTCAGATATCCGCACAGAATTGCTGATCGTCACAGGCAAGAGTTGGCTCTCTCCAAATCGCTCTGCCAGACGTGCCTGAACATCGCGGTGCAGATTCAGGCGCGGCGAATGGCGACACAGCAGAAAGCGCAACCTGTCATGCGGCAAATCATATTGGGTAAACCGTTCCAGCAGCCGTGCCAGCCCGGACAAGCCCAGAAAATCTGGCTCCAGCGGGCACAGGACAAGATCAGCCCAGCGGCATAGCGCTACTGTCAGCTCAGACCAGCCAGGCGCGGTATCCACAATCATCCAGTCTGCGCCTGCGGGCATTGACAATGCTGGCGCCGGGTCGGGCAAGTCTGCGGCCGCCCGCAGCAGGGCCAGCCCGGTTTCACCCGCAACCGGCGCTGCGCGCACATCAGCGCCCGCAAGCCAGCGCGCGGCGTCATCGCCTGCGCTGGCATCGGCACAGGGCAGCATCGCGCTCAGATGCGCCTGTGGGTCAAGATCTGCCAACACCACACAGGCGGCAAGCCCCTGTTGCACCAGCGCACTTGCCAGGTTGCGCGCTGTTGTCGTCTTGCCGACGCCGCCTTTCTGGTTTTGCACGACAATCCGCATCAGCCCTCGCTTTTGTCCTGAATCAGGCGCAGATCATCCTCCGAAACCAGCACCGAAGGGTTGAGGATCACAACCACGCTTTCTTCCATGCGGGCCAGCCCGGCGATCACTTGCCGAGAGCTGGATTTGCCAAGCTGGGCGTGCCGGTCGATCCTGTCATCGCCAATTTCGCGGACTTCGCGCACACCATCGACAATCAACCCGATCGGCGCGTCATCCACCTCCATCACGATGATGACGGTGCGCTCGTCATAGGCGCGCTCGGCCATGTTGAAGCGCAGACGGATATCCATAAGCGGAATGACCTTTCCGCGCAGATTTATCACACCCTTCAGGTAATGGGGCAAATCGGGGATTGGCATGATGCGCTGCATCCCGACAATCTCGATGACATCGGAAATCGAAACCCCGTATTCCTCGGCCCCGATATCAAAGGTCAGATACATATTGGCCAAAGTATCGGCTTCCACCTCCAGCCCCATGGGGACGGTCTGAGTGCGGGGTTCTGTGGCGAGTTGCGTCATAGGCTCCATCCTTCGTGTTTTCTGAAAAGCGGGTGCTCGGACATGGGAGGGTCAAGCAATGCGGCGGCGATGTATTTCAGGGGCAGGATCTGTTCTGCGGCGCCGATATAGGCGGCCTGTCCGGGCATGCCCCAGACCACAGAGCTTTCTTCATCCTGAGCGATTGTTCGCCCGCCGGCGCGGCGGATATCCAGCATTCCTTCGGCCCCGTCTTTGCCCATGCCTGTCAGAAGTGCGGCTGCACAATGCGTGCCAATCTGGCGCGCGGCGCTTCGAAACAGCACATCAACCGACGGAATGGAGAAACATACAGGCGGGCCATGTTCCAATGTCACGCTCAGATCTGGCCAGCTGCCCCGTAATAACATGTGACGGTCGCCGCCGGGGGCAATCAATGCAGTGCCAGGGCGGACAGGATCGCCATTCTGCGCCTCGCGCACGCGGATGGCACAAACGGCATCCAACCTTTTTGCGAAGGATTTGGTGAATCCTTCGGGCATATGCTGCACGATCACGATCCCCGGCGCAGTTGCTGGCAGCATTGGCAGCAGATGCGAAAGTGCCTGCACCCCGCCTGTCGAGGCGCCGATCACGACCACATGGTGCCGGGGCCACCCGCTGCCAAAGGCTGAGGGCACTGACGCCTGTTTCTGATCAACTGCGCCCGAATGGCCCATGATTGGTTTCGCGCCTGCCGCGGCCCGCACGCGCAAGCAGATATCGGTCATGATTTGCGGCAACCCTTCGCCAATCCCAAGTGCGGGTTTGGCGATGATATCCACTGCGCCAGCCTCCAATGCCTGCAAGGTGACATCCGCCCCCTCACGGGTTACACTAGAGATGACCACCGTTGGCACGCACCATTTCGGCATCATGCGGCGTAGAAACGTCACACCATCGCTGCGCGGCATTTCGATATCCAGGGTGATCACATCGGGCGAAAGGCGTTGCACCATATCCAGCGCTTGATCGCCATCTGCCGCGGTGCCCACCACTTCGATCTCCGGGTCTCTGGCAAGCCCAAGTGACAAAACCTTACGGATCATGGCGGAGTCGTCCACGATCAGAACGCGCACCCTTGCCTGTTTGGCCTGCGCCGCCATCATGTCAATTTGTCCGTCTTGCGGGAGATGCCATTGCTGATATACTGCCAGCGTGGCGACAATTCGCGCAAGTTTTCGGTAACGCTGGTGAACATCCAGCCACCGCGCTCTGTCACATCGGCAATCGCGTTCACAACCTCTGCCTGATCCGATGGCGTGAAATAATACAACACATTGCGGCAGAAAACTGCCTGAAACATATGCTGGAATGGATAGGGAGATTTCTTTAAATTCATCCGCCGGAACGTGCAGGCTGTGCGAATATCATCAGTGACACGAAACCGGTTCAGGCCGACAGGGCGCAGATAGCGCTGCACCAGGTCTGCGGGCATCTGCTCTAACCGGTCACGGGGGTAAATGCCGGCTTCGGCCCGTTCAATTACGGGGGCGCTGATATCCGTTCCCAGAATATGGGTGCGCCTCAGGGCTTCTGGCCCAAGTGCTTCTGCGATCAGGATGGCAAGGGTATACACCTCATCTCCGGTCGAGCAGGCAGCGCTCCACAGGCGGATTTCCGGCCTTGTGGCCAATGTGGGCAGAAAATCCTTTCGAAACTGATCCAAAACATCTGTTTCGCGAAAGAAATAAGTGTGATTGGTCGAGGCCGCGTGCATGATTGCCAGCTGCACTTCGCGGGAATCGGGGCAGTGCAAGGCATTTGCCATCTCGTTCAGAGTGCGCATGCCAAGGCTTTGCTGCACCCGGCCCAGCCGTTGTTGCAGCAGGGCGCGTTTGCCCGGCGGGTAATGGATAGCGCAAGTCCGTTCCAGCCATGCGCGAATTGTTTCAAGGCTGGTGTCGTCGGCCAAGGCAGACTGTGTCATGCGCTGCCCTCGCGTTGCACCAGGCGTTCGCAATCTAGCACCAGGGCAACATCGCCATTGCCCAAAAGCGCGCAGCCATAGCTGGCCCGTACCTGTGCCAGCCGCCCGGTGAGGGGTTTCATCACCACTTGTTGACGATCAAGAATTTCATCAACCGGAATCGCAAGCGGCCCGTTGGCCGTCTGGAAGACGATGATCACCTGCTGGCCGGACTGATGCGTGCGGTTTTTGGTATCCATCCCTTCAAAAAACTCTGTCAGCCTGCAAACGGGAATGCTGCCGTTGCGCCACAGATACACCTCGGCACCGTTCTGGGCCGAAATGCCGGCCAGTTGCCGTGCATCGGGTTTCAGGATTTCTGAAACCACATCAATTGGCACAGCGAATAATTGCCCGGCCAGCCGCAAGATGATGCAATCCAAAAAGGCCAGAGAGACCGGGATATGCAGCGCCACGCGTGTGCCATTTCCTTCTTGGCTATCAACCAGAATACGCCTCCGAAGCGCTGTCATGGTGGTGTTCAAAACATCCATGCCCACCCCGCGCCCGGACAGGTTGGACACAGTTTCAGCTGTCGAGAACCCGTCTTTGAAAATCACCTTCCACAGAACAGCGGGTTCAGGTTCTTCATCCTCGGCGAAAAAGCCGCGTTCGCGTGCTTTGGCCAGAATCCTTTTGCGATTCAGCCCGCGCCCGTCATCCTCTACCGTGATCCGCACTTCGCTGCCCACTTGCGCCGCTGTCAGCCGGATCAGCCCTGTATCGGATTTCCCTGCTGCAAGCCGTTCGTCAGGCGGCTCCAACCCATGATCGGCGGCGTTTCGCAGCACATGCAGCAGCGGATCATACAGCCTGTCGGCCACCAGCTTGTCGATCTGGGTTTCGGCCCCGATGGTCTGTATATCTATTTTCTTGCCTGTCTGGCGTTCCAGTTCGCGCACCATGCGGCGTAGCCGTTTGAACACATCGTCAATCGCCACAAGCCGCATATCCGTTGCGGCATCCTGCACCTCATGCACGATCATCATCAACCGATGCACGGCGGTTTCGAAATGCGACAGTTCCAAACCATCCAGATCGGGCGAACGCACAGTTTCCGCCACCGAGAGCGACAACTCGGCGACCAGATCCATCAGCCGGCTGATACGCTCTGACGGGACGCGCATCAGCCCGGTTTCTGCGGCAACATCCGCGCGCGCCTGATTCATGGTTTATCCTTGGGCAAATGAAGGGCATGGAAAGCAAAAGTCATGAAGGGCCTGTTCTGTTTCACGCGATTTGTGTCTGGCTGTGCAAATTTCAGGCCAAACCGGCGTTACGCGGCATCTTCGGCGGAATCGTAATTGAAAATGCACACACCTTCGAACCCATTGGATTTGAAGAGGAATGTCTTCTTCATAGTATCCAGGAAGCCGCCATGCTTTTTTTCAAATGTCTTGAGATCGTTGATATTGCTAAAAAATACATTGATAGAGACGTCCCCTTCCTTGGAGATGAGCACATTCAGCCCGACAAGGTTGCAATCAGGAATCGCGTTTCCCATTGTCTCGACAACAAAGGGGGCTGCAATTTGTGCCGCATCCAGGCTTGGGAATTTCAAATGATAGGTTTTTGAGAGCATTGATGGTGTCCCATAGTTCATGAACATAGCTTAGAACGGCACAATGCCTGCTGATTTGACCCCGACAGAGGGAGAGTGTGCCAGACTAAAGTATGGGTTTTCGACGATAGAATGCGCTGCTCAATCCTTTGCGGTTAACCCCCATCATTTTTGCTGTCGCGCTTTGTGGCGACGCGTAGAAACAGCAGCACATGTCAGATAAATGACAGGGGTCATTTTTTCATAAGTATCTGATATTGATTTATAATTTTTATAGATAGTCCAGTTGCGGGGTTTGGCATGATTTCTGCCTTGTTTGTTGGAGCAACTGAAAAGGTATCCGCGCTGATGAGCACCCTGCATTTTCATACCCCGACCGAAGCTGATCTTGCCCTCTTGCTGGATCGTCTGGCAGATTTGATGGCCCGGCGGCGGATTGCTGTGACACGGGGGGGCACGGATTTGGCCCATGGGGCGGCGGCGCTGGTGGGCTGCGTTACCACTGCGGCGCAGGAGCAAGCCTTGGTGCAACTGGCGCGCATGTCGAAAATTCGGTCTGTTTTCATTTTGCAAATGGGGGCAGAGCGACTGGCTGTTACCCCCGAAATGGGCGGCAGCCTGACCCGCATTTCGCTGCCCCTGGCAGAGACTGAAACCAACACTCCACTTGCTGAAACCCTGCTGTCCTATGCCGCAGATGTGATTGCCCAGCCCATCCGGCCCATGGTGGCCTGCGATCCTGCAACCGGCGGGCTGATTGACCTTGCCGCGCGCGTGGCCGCAACCGATGTTACCGTCATGATCAACGGCCCCACGGGCAGCGGCAAAGAGGTTCTGGCACGTGCCATTCACGCGGCCAGCCCCCGCGCGCCAAAGCCCTTTATTGCGATCAATTGCGCTGCCATCCCCGAAAACATGCTGGAGGCCATGCTTTTTGGCCATGTGAAAGGCGCCTTCACCGGGGCCATTACGGCGGGGCAGGGCCTTATTCGCGCCGCGGATGGTGGCACCCTGCTACTGGATGAGATTTCGGAAATGCCGCTGGGGTTGCAGGCCAAATTGCTGCGCGTGTTGCAGGAACGCAAGGTCACGCCGCTTGGCGCATCCGAGGAAGTGGCGGTGGATTTGCGCGTTCTGGCCACCTCGAACCGCGATATGCGCGCCGAAGTTGCGGCGGGGCGGTTCCGCGAGGATCTGTATTATCGGCTAAACGTTTTCCCCCTATATACCCTCGCGCTGGAGGAGCGGCCCGAAGATATCGTGCCGCTGGCCATTGCGTTTCTACGCCGTCATGCGCCTGCTGGAATATTGCCGCTTTTTTCTGCCAAGGCACTGGATGTGCTGCGTTTTCATGCTTGGCCCGGCAATGTGCGCGAATTGGAAAACGTGGTGCAACGCGCGCTCGTGCTATGCGATGGCCAGCATATTGATCTGGCCGACATCCTGTTTGATCAGCTTGCCCCCAAACCGCGCCCCGCGCCCACACCTGCGCCCACGGCGTTCAAACGCCCGCGAGCCGCAGCGATCTGAGGCAAGTCCATGAGCATCGGCCCGGTTGGAACCTCTTTCGCGCTGCCTTCGGTGCAGTCCGTCCAGCCCGCGCGCGCGGGCGAGGCAACGCAGAATTTTGGCGATCGGCTGAGTTCTGCGTTGGAGCAGGTCAATGCCGCGCAGGGGCAGGCCACCCAATCTGCCCGCGCCTGGGAAATGGGTGTGGAAACCGATCTGGCCGCCGTGATGGTGGAGCAGCAGGTCGCCTCGCTTGGGTTTCAACTTACGCTGAATGTGCGCAACAAGGCGCTGGGCGCCTATCGCGACATCATGAACATGCCAGTTTAAGTGCAGTCAAAAGGTTGATCGAATGGCACTTTCGCCCACCCCTCGGCCAAATGACATGCCCGCTACCGGGCCAAATGCCGTCATCGGGCGCATGCAGGGATTGCCCGGTCTTGTAACACGCTTTGCCGGGCAGCCCGCGCTGCGCCGTGCGCTGCCCTCTCTGGTGCTGGTTGCTGCGGCGGCTGTGGCGATGTTGGCCTGGATGGTCTGGCGCGAAGCACCGCGCAGTGCGCTGTATCCTGGCCTGCCCGAAGCAGAGAAAGCCCGCGTTGTGGAAGCGCTGTCTGGTGCAGGGTTTGATGCGCGGGTGGATCAGATGACAGGCGAAGTTTCTGTTCCCACCGCAGATTTTCACCGTGCGCGGCTGGCTTTGGCGGCTCAGGGTTTGCCGCAGGCCGTGCCCGATGGCGACCGCCCCTTGGCCGATATTCCCCTTGGCGCCAGCCGGTCTTTGGAAACGGCGCGTCTGCGCCAGAGCCTGGAGTTGGATTTGGCCCGCTCTATTACAGAGATCGGCGCTGTGCAGGCCGCGCGGGTGCATCTGGCCTTGCCCGAACGCTCTGCCTTTCTGCGCGACAATCATTCCCCCAGCGCCTCTGTCTTTCTGACAATGGCGCAAGGCAGGGTGCTGGATTCGGGACAGGTAGAGGCGATTGTCCATCTTGTCTCTTCCTCGGTTCCGGGCATGGCGCGCGCCGATGTCAGCGTGGTGGATCAGACGGGGCGCTTGCTGTCTCGCGGGGATGAAGATGATGTTTCCCGGCTGGCAGAGCGCCATTTGCGCCACCGGGTTGAACTGGAAACCCTGTTGCGCCGCCGTATTGAAGCGCTCCTGACCCCGATTGTCGGCTATGGCAATTTCTCTGTAGAGGTGACGGCCGATATGGATTTCACCCGCCGCGACATTCGGGAAGAGCGGGTTGATCCAGAGGGCAACGCCCTGCGCAGCGAGCAAGTGACGGAAAGCGTGACACGCGGGCCTGCTGCGGGCGGCATTCCCGGTGCATTGACAAACACGCCCCCCCCAGAGGCAGATCTGGCAGAGATGCCCGCGACAGGGTCTGATGATCCGCCAGAACCGCGCAGCAGCTCTGTCGGCACAACGCGCAATTTCGAGGTCAGCCGCACCATCTCCAGCACTCAGCCTGAAACCGGGCAGTTGCGCCGCCTGTCCACGGCAATCGTCCTGCGCGCCCAAGGCCCAGCCGGGGAGGACGCTATGGCCGCCCAAGCCGCCCTTGTTCAATCGCTGCAAACGCTGGTGGAAAGTGCCATCGCCCATGACGCTGCGCGCGGTGATGTGGTGACAATTGCGGTGCATCCCTTTGCGCTCCCTGCCAGCGCGGAAAGTGCGCCTGCGTCCTGGCAGTTCCCTCATCTGTCAGAAGTGCTGCGCGCGCTGGTGGTGATTGTGGTTGTGGCTGTGGTGGGCCTTGGGATTGTGCGCCCGCTGTTGCAGCGCCAGTTGCAGGCCGTCGAAGGGCAGCCCGGTTCGTTGCCTTATGCCTCTGGCATGGTCGAGGTGGCAGAGGGCGACACATTGCAACAGGTGGAACAGAAACTGAACCAGCGCCACCGCGATCTGGCCCAAAGCGTGGTGGGCAACAATGCCAGCCGTGCCGAAAAGCAGGCCGTTTTGCAGCATCTTGCCAAGGATGATCCCGGCCGCGTGGCCTCTGTTCTGCACCGCATGATCCGCCCTGAACTTGATAGCAGAGGGTAAGCCCGCATGTCATCTCTTCCCATTCCCTTTGGCCCCGCCACGCAGGAAGCTGCGATACTGATGCTGATGTTTGGCGAGGAACTGGCCGCCGAGATCATGCGCAACCTGTCCCCGGCAGAGGTGCAGCATCTGGGCGCGGCTGTCTATTCCATCGAAGAAGTCACGGAAGAACAGGCCGACAGGGTGCTTGAAGATTTCTTGATGCGGCTGGCCGATGAAACCGGGCTTGCCCACCGATCCAGCGGGTATGTGCGCAATGTGCTGTCCGATGCCTTTGGCGCAGACCGCGCGCAATCGGTTTTGGCGCGTATAAACCCGCTCAGCCTTGAACGCCCGATAGAGCTGTTGGATTGGATGGATCCCCAATCCATCGCAGAGGTCATATCTGACGAGCATCCGCAAATCATGGCACTGGTGATTGCCTGTCTGGATGCCACGCGCGGCTCTGCGGTGCTGGGTATGCTGGACGAGGCCATCCAATCCGATATCCTGCGCCGCATAGCCACGCTGGGCGCGATCACCCCAGAGGCGCTTAGCGATCTCGAGCAGGTCTTGCAGCGCAAGTTCAAGGCGTCCAGCAGTTCCAGCGCATCGCAAATCGGGGGGGTCAGGGCGGCAGCGCGGATTATGAATTTCATGCGCACCGAGGCAGAGTTGCGCATTCTCAAAGACATTCGCAAGGATGACAAGGATCTGATGACAGCGATCCAGGATAATATGTTTGTCTTTGATAATCTTGGTAAATCTGATGATCGTAGCCTGCAAACCCTGTTGCGCACGATAGAACCTGAATTGCTGGTTCTCGCGCTGAAAGGCGCGGATGAAGTGTTGCGCGAGAGGTTGTTGTCTTGCCTGTCGGTGCGCGCGGCGGCCGGTATCCGGGACGATATGGAGGCCCTTGGCCCGGTGCGGCTATCCGATGTGCAAGAGGCGCAAAAACGCATTGTCGCCACCGCCCGCGAAATGGCTGATGCAGGCACGATCGTTCTGGCCGGGCGCGGCGGCGAGGAAATGGTCTGATGGGCGCAGAATTTCAGGCCATGCCTTTCGCCCGTGCCGCAGCCGGGTTTTCGCCCATGCCCGGCCTTGGCCCGGCCTTGGGAGAGGGGGGATTTGTGCTGTGCCAGCCGCATCAACTGGTGCGCGCCCCGGCCTTGCCGCCCGCACCCCAGATCGATGTGGAACCGACAGCCGAAGCGGCGCCTCCGCCGGCGCCCCCGCGTGCGGCCCCCATGTCAGAGGCCGCGCAGAGTGCCGCCCTTGCCGCCGCCCGCGCCGAAGGGCAGGCCCTTGGCCGGGCAGAGGCTGCGGCCGAACTGGAACAGGCCCGCGCGCAACTGGCAGAAGGCGCGGCAACCTTGGCCGCGATCATGGCCCAGATGGGCAATGCGCTGGATGCTGAAACAGAGGCCTTGGCCCAAAGCCTTGGGCATATGGTGCGGGCCTTGGCCGCAGAACGGGCGGGCCAACAAATCACCCAAGATCCCCCCGCTTTTGCCGCACGCATCTGCGCACTTGCGGCCCGGATTACCGAAGGGTTTGGGGATCTTGTGCTGGTGCTGAACCCTGATGATCTGGCCGCGCTGCAAGCGGCCCACGCCTTACAGGCCACCCCCCAGCTGGAGCGGTTGTTTCAGGCACAGGTGCAGGGCGATGCGGCGCTTGCGCGCGGCGATATCCGCCTGCGCGCCCAAGGGCTGGCGCTGGAGGATCTTATCCAACCGATGGCCGCACCATGACTGCGCCGCGCCCCATTCCCGCACTGATTGCGCGTCTTGCCGCCGCGCCGCGCCTGCAACCCGTCATTTCGGGCCAGGTGCTGCGCTATGACGGGCTGCATCTGGAAACCACAGGTTTTCCCGCCGAACCCGGCGCTTTGGCCCATGTGGCGGGCGCGCAGGGCCAAAGCACCTTGGCCGAGGTGGTGGGCTATAATGACGGGCGCAACAAGCTGGTTGTCACCGAACCGGGCACACCGGTTCTGGCGGGGGCGCGGGTGCATCTGCTGCCCGGCGGGCAAGAGGTTGGGGTGGGGGCGGGGCTGCTGGGCCGTGTGATAGATGCCCAGGGCGCCCCGCTGGATGCCCGACCCGCCCCCCTTGTCACCGAGACATGGCCCTTGGCCGGAAAACCCCTGAACCCCTTGTTGCGCACGCCTGTCAACAAGCCCTTTGATTGCGGCGTGCGCATTGTGAATGCGGCGCTTACCTTGGGTGAAGGGCAGCGCATGGGGATCATCGCAGGGTCTGGCGTGGGCAAATCCGTACTGATCGAGATGATGGCCCGCAATGCCGAGGCCGATGTCGTGGTACTGGCCCTGATCGGAGAGCGCGCGCGCGAAGTGGGCCATATGGCCGCGCGCCTGATGCAGGGCGAAGCGGCGGCGCGCTGTTGCATGGTGGCTGTGCCTGCCGATCGTTCGCCCTTGCTGCGGCTGCGCGGTGTGCGCCGCGCCCTTGCCATTGCCGAATGGTTCCGCCACCGGGGCCAGCGGGTGTTGTTGATTATCGACAGTCTGACACGCGTGGGCCATGCCCAGCGCGAAATCGGCCTTGCGATGGGCGAGCAGCCCACGGCCAAGGGCTATCCGCCCTCGGTGATCGCGCTTATCCCGGCGCTGCTGGAACGCGCAGGGCCGGGCCTGCCGGGCGAAGGGACAATCACCGCCATTTGCACAGTGCTGGCCGATGGGGATGATACTGTGGCCGATCCCGTGGTGGATAGCGCGCGCGCCATTCTGGACGGGCATTTGGTGCTGTCGCGCGCGCAAGCGCAGATGGGCATTTATCCCGCGATTGATGTGACCCATTCCATCAGCCGCGTGATGCCCGATGTGACAGACCGCGCCCAACAGGCCGCCGCCCTGCGACTGAAACATCTGGTCGCGGCCTATCAGGCCAATCGTGATCTGGTCATGATGGGCGGATATGCGCCGGGGCAGGACAAGGAACTGGATGCAGCCATTCAGCTGTGGCCCGATATCCGCGCGCTGATTTCCCAAGACCCCGGCCAGCCCGTCGGGCTGGAGGCCAGCCGCGCGGCCCTGCTTCAGCTATGTGGCCCAGAGCCTGATCTGACGGAGCACCCCTGATGCCGCGAAGCCGTCTATTTTTACTACAGGCCCGGCGTGCCTCTGTTCGGGTAGCAACACTGGCCCAAAGCCTGAACGAAAAGCAAGATGAAGCCCGCCAAAGCCGGGCGATGGAAGCGCGGCTGGCAGATTTGATGGGCAGCCTTGGCACTGGCCAAGCCGCAGGGCAGGGGCCGGTAAGCGTGGCGCATCTGCGCAATATGGCACAGCTTGCATCCCGGCTGGGCGCAGAGCAAGACCGCCAGATCGCTGTTGCCGAGCAGGCAGAGGCGAAATCTGCGGCCCTGCGCAGCGCCATTCAGGCGCAGTTGCGCCAGCAACGCAGCGCCGAAGACGCCGCCAGAGATGCCCGCCGCGCCGAAGCATTGGAACAGGCACAGCGCCAAGATGCCGCCCGCCCACCATGGCGCAAACCGTCCTAAGCAGCATTCGGCATTGTTTTTGCAAGTAGGCGTTCACAGACAGAACCAAAGGGGCCTTACAGATGGAAATTTTGGGCAATCTGGCCGGGATGACTGGCAAAGCTGCCGGGCAGGGCGGATTTTCGGACACCGGTTTGCCCGCCGCGCCGGGGGCATTCTTGCGCCAATTGCAAGGCGCGCTGGAGGAGGCAGAGTTTCGGGCCGAACTGCCTTTGGCACTTCCACGCGGCACGGCCGATTGTATATTGCCCTGTGACATGGCTTTGGTTGCGCAACAGGTGCAAAGCTTGATTGCCGCCACGCCGCAACCCGCCGTCGCGCCAGAGATGCCCGCAACAGCCGAAATGCCCGCCCTGATGCCGGGCGCGGCAGTCCTGCTGCCCAATCCTGCTGTGGATGTGGTGGCATCTGATCCGGGGCAAGTGGCAGAGGTGCTTTCGCCCAAGGTCATGCCGTTTGCTGCGGGGCCAGAGGAGGGGATGGCTGTGCCCATTGCAGCAGATACCACTTTGGCCACCGAGCCAGAGCATGTTCTTGTGCCAAAGCCAGAGCTTGTTGCGCAACCATCGGCTATGGTGGTGGCCGATACTGGCAATGAAAGCCTGGCCGCAAAGGCTGAATCTGAAGGCGTGGATGCTGTGGCGACTGCCAAACCTTCTGCGAGCGCGGAGGCGCAGGCAGAGCTTGCCGCACCTGCCCCGGCTGCACCCGCACCGGCTGCATCTGCACCGCAAGCCCCATCATCCGCCGCTGAACTGGCCAAGCATGCATCTCTGGTTGGCCCGCAGCCCCCTGCGCCAAAATCTATGTCACCTGCTGTGCCCTTATCCGGCGCCCCGGGCACCGCCTTGATAAACGCCCCGGCCTTTGCAGGGCTGCGCTCCGCAGTGGCCGAAGCGCCCGGCCCCCGTGTTTTGGCACCTCGCGCAAAGCTTGCGGGGGAAACCCCTGCATTGCCGTTGCAGCCGGCCCCCGCCAATGGGGGTCTCAGCCCGCTGTCCCCCGCACCTCTGGTGCTGGAGCCGCCCAAGACCCAAGCACCCGTTGGCGAAGGCGCATTTGGCACCCCTGCACCCCTGGCCGCTGCCGCGACACCCCCAAACGCTGCCCCCCCGCAAATTCTGCCCCCACCCCAGATGGCCACGGTTCCCATGCAGCAGCCAGACTGGCCAGAAGGTCTGGTCGCTGGCCCTATTTCGGCGCTGCTGGATGCCGCTGGCGGCGATATGGTGCTGGATATCACACCAGAGGATTTGGGCCGTATGACAATTTCCCTGTCAGTGCAGGGAGATATGGCAACTGTGCGCATTTTGACGGAAACGCCGGAGGCCGCGCGCCTGTTGCTGGAGGCAGAGCGCCAACTTGCCAATGAACTGGCCCGATTTGGCATGTCACTTGCAGGACATGAGGCAAGTGCCGACCGGCATGGGCATGGGCCGCAAGGTAGGGCGGGCAGGGGGGCCGGTTCTGTCGGGGCCGATTTGCCTGATGCCGCCAGTCCTGTGCCCCTCAATGCGCGGCTGGTTAACCTGATTGCGTGAAAGGCGTTCCATGCCCCCCAAAGCTGCCCCAACTTCCGAAGCCCTTGACGAACCCACGCCCAAAAAGCGCAGGCGCGGCAAATTGGCCCTGTTTCTTGGTGTGCCCTTGGGCGCTGCGCTATTTGGCGCAATGGGTTTTGGGGCTGGCTGGTTTGTTTATTCCAACGCGAATTCCCCCATGTCCCAAGCCCTGCGCATGATTGACCGAAACACCGAAAACACGGCCCCAGAGGGGCGCGGGGGCTTGCTGGATGCGTTCCGATCCTCGCCGGACGATCAGCCGCCGCAAACAACCTATTTCACCTTTGATGAACCGCTGACAACCAATCCGCTTGGGTCGCGCCGCTTTGTTCAAGTGGCGATTACACTTTCCACCCAGCAAGCCCCGGTGATCATGGATCATATCCGCCGTCACCAAGCGGCTTTGCGGTCTGATATGCTGACAGCGCTGAATGGGTTTACCGAAGACGAAATGACAGGTCGTGAAGGGCGCGAAGCTTTGGCCGCGACTTTGCGGGATCTGGTGAATGAACGGTTGGAACAACTGGAAGGGGCGGGCGGCATAGACGGCGTGTTCTTTCCGTCTTTCGTATTGCAATAGGCGCGCCATGGCAAAACAGCGCAAACTTTCCTCTACCGAAGTTGCCGCTCTTGTTGGCGGGCTGATTGATGAACAGGTCAAGCCGGACAAAAGCGAGGCCGAATTTGTCAATGGCCAGCCTGTGCGCCCATTCTCTTTTTCGGCCGCGCAGAATTCCGGCATTGGCGAATATCACGGGCTGCGCATTGTACACGAACGGTTCTGCCGCGTGGCGCGCGCGGCCTTTCTGCCAATGCTGCGCTTTCAGCCGCGCTTGTCCAGCTTTCTGCCAGAATTGATGAGTTTTGAGGATTACCGCAACGGCCAGGAAAATTTCCTGTCGCTCACGATCAGCGCTTCGGATGAATTGCGCGGAAACCAGATGATTGTTATCCCGCCGGGGTTTATCGCCCTTCTGACGAATGCCTATTATGGCGGTGGCGTGGCCGGGCCAAAGCTGCGGCGCAGTGAGTTCACGGCCACCGAACACCGGGTGATCGAATTGATCACCGATCGGCTGAACGCGGCGCTGCAACTGGCCTGGCGTGATCTGATGCAAGTCAGTTTCAGCGCGCTTAGCCGGGATGAGAATATGCAATTCGTGGCATTTGCCGAGAATGAGGAAAAGGTTGTTTCCTGCTCTTTCATGGTCGAAATTCCGGGGTTTGAGGCTCAAACCTTCGACATTCTCTACCCGCTCCAGATTTTCCGGCCCATTGCCAGCCTGCTGCGCTCTCGGATGCAGTCTGATCAGCTGACCGAAGATCGCAGTTGGCGTGCGAAGCTGGAAGCGGCGGTTCTGAACATTCCGTTAACTGTTTCGGCGCAACTGTGCCAACCGCAAGTGTCTATCGCGCGGTTGATGCGCTTGGAAAAGGGCGATGTGCTGCCCATTCTCCTTGGGTCTTCTGTGGAGGTGCTGGTGGAAGATGTGCCCATGTATCTGGCGCAACCCGGCGAACAGGGTGGGCATTCCGCCGTTGCAATCTTGCGCCCGATGAGTGGCGCTGCGCCCAAGAAAGGACAACCCCATGACTGATGATGCCAAGCGCGCTGCGCCCGAACATCTGCGCCTTCTGGAAAATATCGATGTCTCGTTGACAGTAGAGGTTGGGCGCACACAGCTGACAATCCGCGATCTTCTGCGCCTTTCCGAAGGCTCTGTCATTGAACTGAACCGCCTTGCAGGCGACCCGCTGGATGTGCTTGTCAATGGCACACCCATCGCCAAGGGCGAGGTTGTGATGGTGGGCGACCGGTTTGGCATTCGCTTTGGCCAGATCATCACGCCAGAGGAACGCGCCGATGTAGTTTAGCGCCTTTGGTGGCACGATCTTTGCAGCTTCTTGGTTACTGGGGCGGGTTTGCGCCCTGCCTGACCGGGGAACCCCATGGAGATGCTGCGATTTGACCAAGGGCTGACACTTGCGCTGTTCATGCTGGCGCTGGGGGGGCTATGGCTGTTTGTGCATCGGCACAAACGGGGCCTTTCGGCCCGGCTGCACCGCGACAGGCGTTTACAGCTTGGCGATTGCCTGAATTTGGGCGGGCAGGGCCGGATTGCGCTGATTTCCGTCGATGGGCGGGAATATCTGCTTGTCACCGGGAAAAACGGCACGCCTGCGCTGCACCCGCTGGCCACCACTGCCCCCAATGATGCAGGCCAGCCATGATGCGGCTGGCTGTCTTTGCGCTTATCCTGCTGCCTGTGCCGGTATGGGCGCAGGGTGTCCCCGCGCTGACAATGACGCAAAGCGATGGCGGCGGCACAAGTTGGTCACTCTCGCTGCAAATTCTGGCGCTGATGACAGCGCTTACGATCCTGCCCTCACTGCTTTTGGGGATGACGGCCTTTACCCGGATCATCATCGTGCTGTCCATTCTGCGGCAAGCGCTGGGCACGCAGCAAACCCCGCCTAATCAGGTTTTGATCGCGCTGGCGCTGTTTCTGACCTTCTTCGTGATGCAGCCTGTTTTTGTGCAGCTGCATGATCAGGCCCTGGCCCCTGTCTTGGACGGGACAATGCCCCAATCCGAGGCGCTTGCAGCAGCAGCAGAGATCATGAAGCTGTTCATGGTGGCCCATACCCGCAACACGGATCTGATGATGTTTGCGGAAATGGCCGGGCTGGGGCCGTTTGCCAGCCCGCAGGATGTGCCGTTTCATGTGCTTTTGCCTGCGTTCCTGACATCGGAATTGAAGACTGCCTTCCAGATCGGGTTTTTGCTGTTTCTGCCTTTTCTGGTCATTGATATCGTCATCGCCTCTATCTTGATGGCGCTGGGGATGATGATGGTCTCGCCTGTGATGGTGGCGCTGCCCTTCAAGCTGTTGCTTTTTGTGCTGGTCGATGGCTGGGCGCTGACGGTCGGTTCGCTTGCGGCGGGTTACGGGTTGGGGGGCTAGGCGATGGAATATACCGATGCGACAGACCAGTTGCAGCTTGCCTATTACACCATTCTGAAAGTGGCAGGCCCGGTGTTGGGCGTTGCACTGGCGGTGGGCTTGGTGATCGGCATCTTGCAGGCGGCGACCTCTATCAACGAAAACACGCTCAGCTTTGTGCCAAAGCTGGCGATTGTCTTTGTCACAATGGCGCTTGGTTCCAGCCTGATGCTGGGGGTTTTGTCGGATTACTTCCTGTATGTGTTTGATCAGGTTCAGGGTATTCGCTGACCATGGAGGGGGCTGCGTTCACCCTTCCGGGCCTTGATATCGCGCGCTTTGCCGATCTGGCGGCGGCGCAATTGTTTGCCATGTTGCGGGTTGGCGCGTTTCTGGTGGCCGCGCCTATTTTCAGTGGCCGGTTTGTCCCTTTGCCAGTGCGGATTGTGGCGGCGGTGTGCCTGTCGCTGGCCGTGCCGGCCCAATATCAGATGCCGGATGCGGATAGTCTGGCCGCGCTGTCTGTTATCCCCATGGTGCTGGCAGAAATTGCGCTGGGGGTGACGGCGGGGCTGGTGCTGACAATCTTGTTTGGTGCGGCCAGCCTTGCGGGCGATCATGTTGCCAACTCTGCCGGGCTGGGCTTTGCCATTCAGGTTGATCCCGCTGCCACAGGCCAATCGCCTGTTTTGGCGCAGTTTTTCAGCCTGTCGCTGATGATGGTGTTTCTGGGCATGGACGGGCATTTGCTCGCACTGCGGATTGTGCTGGACAGTTACGCCGCCTTTCCGCCGGGGGCCGAGATAGATATCGCCCGGCTGGCGCTGGCGGGGATCATGGCGGGCGCATCCATGTTCGCGCTGGCGGCCTCTCTCATGCTGCCGGTGGTGGCGGGGCTATTGGTGCTGAACCTGTCTGTCGGGGTGCTGACGCGCTCCGCCCCGCAGCTGAACCTGTTTTCGGTGGGGTTTCCCATCACCATTCTGATGATGTTCGTGCTGCTATGGCTTGGCACGCCCAACCTGCTCGTGGCCTTTTCCGGGCTGGTGGATCAGGCCTTGGGCGATATGCAAGACGCGCTCAGCAACCCGTAAGGAGGGAGCGACATGGCCGGGCAAGACGATTCTGCCGAACGCACGGAAGAACCGACACAGCGCAAGCTGGAAGAGGCCCGGCGCGAGGGGCAGGTGCTTACCTCCAAAGAGACGCTGGTCTTTGCGGCCATCGCGGCAGCCACAGTCCTGCTGCTGGCCTTGCCCGTGATGGGCACGGCCATTCTGGCACGCTGGCAAACCTATCTGCTGGCGCCTGCCACATTGGGCGAAGATGTCTTGCTTCAGGCCGTGCATCGGGGCGGGCGTGATGTGCTGCTGGTCATGGCCATTGTGGGTGTGCCCATCATGGTGCTGATGATCGGAACGCAAATCGCAATTGGCGGGCTGAACTGGACAGTCAAGGGCTTTGCCTTCAAGCCCGAAAAGATAGAGCCGTTCAAGGGCCTGAAGCGGATGGTTTCCATGCCCGCGCTGGTGGAACTGGGCAAGGCGGTGGGCAAGGTGGGATTGCTTGGCGCGGTTGTTCTGGCCGGTGTGTATGCCGGGCTGCAACAGTTGAAAATTTTGGGCCTGATCCCGCTCACAGAGGCGCTGCACCTGTTGTTTCGGCTGACATTGGGCATCTTTGGCGGGCTTACCTTGGTTCTTGCGGTGATCGCCTTTGCCGATCTGATGTGGTCAAGCTATGAGCACCGCGAGAAATTGCGCATGACACTTAGCGAAGTGAAGCGTGAATCGCGCGAAGATAACGGCTCTCCTGAAGTGAAGGGCCGCATGCGCCGCTTGCAGATGGAGGCCAGCCAGCGCAGCGCGCGCGAGCGTGGCGCGCTGGACAGCGTGCCACAGGCCACGGCTGTCATTGTAAACCCCACACATTTCGCGGTTGCGCTGCGCTATCTGCCCGACAGCGATGAGGTTCCAGTCATTTTGGCCACCGGGCGCGATGCGCTGGCGTTGCAGGTGATCGCGCGGGCAGAGCAGGCCGCCATTCCTGTGCTGCGCCTGCCGCCTTTGGCGCGCGCCTTGTATTTTACGGGCGATATTGGCCAGCCCATTCATGAGGGGTTGTTCGGCGCGGTTGCGGCGGTTCTGGCCCATATCTGGCGGCTGGAACGTGGCCTGCAAGAGGATTTGCCCCAGATAGATCTGCCGGCACAGATGCGCTTTGATGCGAATGGCCATCCGGGCGGCTAAGGCATTTGCGGCAAATGTGGCGCAGTCTGGCACGCGCCTTGCATCCTTGGTGCTGCAAGACACAGGCGCAGACACGAAAGGACAGCCCATGGCGCGCAATCCGACTGAATGCCAGCACTGCCAACAGGCCCGGCGGTTGGCAAGTTTCCTCTTTGCGGGCTTCGCGCTGGCGCTGTTGCTTTCAGCCTCTGACCCGTCGCAAGATCCGCTGCGACAGGGCGCGCTGTTATTTTGCGCCATGATGGCGGCCATGGCGTTGCTGCGCTATCCCATCGCGCGGGCATTGCAGGCTTTGGCCCGCTCGGTAGCTGGCAAAGGTGCGCGGCCATGACCGAAATTTCAGAAACGCGGCTGCAAGAGATTGCCAAACAGGCGCTGGATGCGGCCCAACTGGCGACAGAGGCCGCACAAGAGGCCGAAGCGGCGATTGGCGCGCGCAATGACGCGGCAGCCGCCTTGGGCAAGGTTGCGCAACAAACCCGCTTGCTGGCTATGGGTGCTGCCGGGGCGTCTGCGCTGGTGCTTATGCTGGGGGGGGTGTTCTGGATGCGCAGCTCTGCCCATCTGCGCGAAGTTACAGATGTGCAGGCCACTGCCACAGCCGGGTTCATCGAAAATCTGATGCAGATGAACGCGGCCCTGGACGAAATGCAAACCATCATACTGGATGTGCAGGCGCAGGCCGAACACCGCGAGGAGGCGTTCAACACTGTGATTGCAAGGCTGGATCAGCGCATGGAAGAGATCGTGATCGAAGCGGCCACACGCGCAGAGACTTCGGAAACACAGGCCACACAATTTCCAGATTTTCTGGTCGCACTGGCGGAAGTGGAACTGAACCTGTCGCGCCAGATCGTGGATCTGGCCCGTTCCACGCCGCAAACCACGCTATTGCCACTGGCTGCGCCACTGCCCCAGGCGACAGCCCAGCCCCAGGTTGCGCCACCTGCGCCGGCGCGGGCAACGGCACGCCCCGCCCCGCGCCCGGCTGCGGCCGCCCAGCCCAACCCTTTCCGATATCCCTGACCCAAGACAAAGTTCGAGGATGCCATGACCGAGCCACCCGCCACAGAACAGGTGCTTGTGCTTGCGCGGTGTCGCGCGGGGGATGCGGGGCAAGCACTCGGCCTGAAACCGGGTGATATTCTGATTGGCTTGGATGGTGCGCCTTGGCGCGGCAGCGCGGTCAGGCTTCAGGCTCATATCTTGCGCGCGGGCAAAGAATGCGCGCTGTGCTTTCAGCGTGGCGAAGCTGTGTTCACGGTGCTAAGCGCGCGGGCCGATCTGGGCCAATGGCGCCAGATTGCCCCGCCAGAGGGGCTTGGGCCGGTTCCCGCGCGTGGTATTGGGCTGTGCAATTGGGAAATCATGGCCGACAGGCGCGGCAATCATGATTTATTTGCCACTGCACCTGGGATGCTTGCGCTTGTCGCCCCGCCAATCTGGCTGGCGCAGGCACGGCTTTGGCCGGGGCTTGCCCTTTTTGCGGCCGCTTCTGCCTTGTGTTTTCCGGTTGGGTGGCCGCTGGTAGCCTGTATCTGGCTGGTGGCGGGGCTGCATCTGTGGCGTGATGGTGCCGCGCATCAACGCATTGCGCTTCAGATGCAGGGGTTTCGCCGTGCCGCAATCATTGCCGCCCATTCCGAGGCAGAAGCAGCGACGACATGGCAGGCCATGTGCCCGGATGCAAAGTTTCGCTTCGCGCCGCAGGGGCAGGGGCGCGCATCGGCCTCAGAGTTGGGATGAGATAACCGCCTGTCTGCGACGCAAGGCAGATGTCGGGATGCGCAATTGTTCGCGGTATTTGGCAACAGTGCGCCGTGCTACGGCAATACCCTCTGCATCCAGCAGGCGCACCAAGGCTTCATCACTGAGCGGGCGCCCTGCGGTTTCGGCTTGGATCAGTTTGCGGATACGTTCGCGCACAGCTTCCGCAGAACCGCTATTGCCATCATGCGCGGGCAGCGCCGCAGAGAAAAAGCGCTTGAGCGCAAAACACCCGTACGGCGTTGCAATGGTGACTGCATTTGTCACGCGGCTGACCGTGCTTTCATGGATGCCCACAGCCTCTGCGATGTCTTTCAGGATCATCGGGCGCAGATGGCCCGGCCCGCTTTCGAAAAAGGCGCGCTGGCTGCGCAGGATTTCTTCGCCAATTTTCAGAACAGTCTGGTTGCGATAGTGCACCGCGCGCGACAGCCAGCGCGCCACCGACAACCGCTCGGCCAGATATTCCGCGCCGGGTTTGGTGTGGCGCGCGGGGCGATCCGTATCGCGCACCAGCACCGCGGGCAGAGTGGAATTGTTCAATTCCAGCCGCCAGCCGCCCTCTGGCAGGCGGTTGACCAAAAGATCGGGCGCACGCAGGGGCATGGGGGCTTGATCAAACCCCGCGCCCGGTTTGGGGTTCAATCCGCGCAAATCGCGCAGTGTCTGGCGCAGCGCGTCCATATCCGTGCGGCAAATGCGGCAAAGCCCTGCCAGATCGGCCGCCGCCAGCATGGGCAGATTGTCCAGAACTGCTGCAAAAACCGGGGTTAACAGGCCCTGTTTTGCCGCTTGCAAGCGCAGGCATTCTGCCAGATCGCGTGCAAACAGCCCTGCCGGTTCCAGCTTTTGCAGCTTCGCCAGCATGTGCTGTGCCCTGTCCAGAGGCACGCCCGCCCGCATAGCGATGTCTTCCAATGGGGCATCCAGCCAGCCAGAGGGCGCCAATGCTTCCAAAAACACCTCTGCCAGCAAGATATCTTGCGCATTCAGCCCAAGGGCGGCGATCTGGGCCGTGACATGGCCATAAAGCGATGGCCCGGCATCATCGGCCAGCGCGCCAATGCGATCCCAGTCTTGCGCCGTGCCAGAGGCGCTGGGCAAGCGCGGCAGTGTCGCGTCTGACCGGTGTTTAAGGGCGACAAAGGGGTTTTCATCCGCCTGGCTTTCGATGAAAGCCTGCAATTCAGCATTGCTCATCTGAAGAAATGTGATGGCCTGTTGCAGCTGCTGGTTAACAACAAGAGATTGGCGCTGGCTGGCGAGAATCGATGGGGTGAAATGCATGTCGTACCTCCTGTGCGCATCCATTTTTGCAATATTGGCACAAAAGGCAAAAAATCTGTTTGACAGGGCTAAAATGACGGGTTTCCGACATTCGCCGCTAGATAATTTTATGAGATTCATGGAGTTAAGCTGCCCTCGGCAAACTTGTTGCCGAGGGCGGGGAAGGCGGTGTCAGAAAACCGTTAGCCGCGGAGCAGACTCATCACGTTCTGCTTGGAGGCATTGGCCTGCGCAAGCATGGCTGTTGCCGCCTGGCTAAGGATCTGGCCGCGCGCCAGGTTGGTAGATTCGGCGGCGAAATCAGCATCCATGACCTGAGAGCGCGCAGCTTCTACGGAAGTAGAGATGTTTGTCAGGTTGGAGATGGTCGAGTCCAGACGGTTGGAAACCGCACCCAGATCAGAACGCGCCTGGCTGACTTTCGACAGCGCCATGTCAATGATGTTGATCGCGCGCGCAGAGCCTTCGGCTGTGGAGAGATTGATCTCTGAAAGGGCTTCAAGAGATGAGGAGGAGTTGGACGCCGAGAAAAATGCCTCATCCGTTGTGATGGCCGAGCTGTGAACCGAGAAATTCTTGGTGGACGACAATGTAACCTGGCCCGTAACCGTTGCCACGGCTGCGGTATTGTCAATTGTGGTGGTGGAGGTGAAACCGGCAGGTGCGGCGCTTCCATCTGCATTGCGCGCGGCAACATCAAGGGTCAGCGTGGCGCCAGCGCCATCATCCGAGGCGAAGTTCGAAATACGGATATTGGCACCGGTATTGTCTGTCAGCGTAATGCTGGCATTGGTATCGCCCATGCGCGCGGTAACGCCCGTTTCTGTTGTCTTGGCGTTGATCGCATCGCGCAAGCTGCGCATGTCACTGGCGCTGGAGATAGAGACTTGGCCAATATCTGTGCCATTGATGCTGAAGGACAATTGCCCCGCGCCACTCAGCCCAGAGATGCTTGCTACGGATCGCGCATCGGCTGAAACCCCTGTTTCGGCTGTTTTTGCGTTGATAGATGAGGCCAGTTGCTGCGCCGTCATCCCTGCTGTTTGCGTAACCCGTTCAGAACCGGCATGGCCAGAGATCACGATATTTGTGCCCGCAGCGATAGCGGAGGTTGCCGTATCCGCCACATTCACGGCGGTGCGCATTGTAAAGGCACCGACATCGGTGGCGCGGGTGCTTTCCACGCTGACGCTGACTGTCTGATTGGCATCCGCCCCGATCTGGAACTGCTTGTTGGAGAAGCTGCCATCCATCACTTTCATACCGTTGAAGGTGGTGGTTTCCGAAACCCGGTTGATCTCTGCGATCAACTGGCGGCTTTCGGCCACAATGCTGCCGCGGTCAGAGGATGTGTTGGTATCGTTGGCCGATTGCACGGCCAGCTCGCGCAGGCGCTGCATCATGTTAGATACTTCGACATGGGCCGATTCCGTGGTGTCAATCAGGTTTTTGCCATCGGTGGCATTGCGCACGGCCTGATTGAGGCCCATAATCTGCGCAGTCATCTTTTCCCCAATCGCCATGCCTGCGGCATCATCCTTGGCAGCATTGATGCGCAGGCCGGTGGACAGACGGGTCATTGCAGTGTTCAACTGGTCGTTTACACGGGTCATATTGGCCTGAGCCGACAGAGCGCCGATATTGGTATTGATGCTGGTCATTTGAAAACTCCTTCTGGAAGACCTGCGCCTTGCAGCGCCTGACAATCAGAACGGCAGCCTCAGAAAAAGTTTAGCACCCCATTTGACTGGCATGTGTTTTGCACTCTGGAGGGTGTCATGGCACCATTGTAGAGGGCAAAATGGATCTTGCGACCATAATCGGATATGTCGGCGCGATTGGAATGGTTGTCGGTGCGATGATCGTGGCCGGGGGGGTGGGGCCATTTCTGGATATCCCGTCTATCCTGATCGTGTTCGGGGGCACGGCCTTTGCCGCGCTATCGACAACGTCCCTTGCGGTATTCATGGGCAGCTTCAAGGCTATCAAGCTGATATTGAAGCCATCTCCATTAAAAACGGACGAACTGGTTCCGCGCATGGTGGAATTGGCAGCATTGGCCCGCAAGGACGGGATGATGGCGCTGGAAGGCCAGGACGTGCCCGACAAGTTTCTGGAGCGCGGCCTGCAAATGCTGGTCGATGGGGCTGATGAAGGCAGGCTGGTCAAGCAGCTTAAACAAGATCTGAAAGCAATGAAGGCCCGACATTACGCCGCACAACGTGTGATCAAGGCGTGGGTCGATATTGGCCCGGCTTTTGGAATGATCGGCACCCTGATCGGCCTGGTGTTGATGCTCAAGAACATGACAGATGTCAGCTCTATCGGGCCAGCAATGGCGATTGCGTTGCTAACCACATTGTATGGGGCTTTTCTGGCCAATGTGTTGTTTGGCCCCGCCCTGACAAAGCTGGAACAGCGCAGCGAGGCCGAGGTGGCCTATCGTTTGCTGGTCATCGAGGGGTTGCGCGGCATTGTGCGCGGCGAAAGCCCGCGCAGCGTGGAAGACCAGCTTGCAGCCGCGCTTGATCCGGTTGCGCTGGAAAAGCTGCGCGCCGCAGCATAGGCCGGAAAGGGTAACGCATGGCCACCAAGCCCAAGCCGCGCAAAACTGTTCCCGCCTTCGTGGAAGATGATGAGGAAGAGCCGGAATGCCCACGCTGCCCCCCCGTGGGGGTTCCCGCATGGATGGCAACCTTTGCGGATATGGCAACGCTGTTGATGGCGTTTTTTGTGCTCATCATAGCATTCGCGAATTTTGATGAGGTGTCATTCAAAAAGATGACGGGCGCCCTGCGCGAGCATTTCGGGACGAAAATTCTGGATATCTTGCCGCATCCGCAAAGCTCTACCATGGTGAAAATGGAATTTCGCCCTGCTACAAACCCGCCGTCACCTGCGGATTCGCCCGATCCGCAACAAAATGCCGGGCCAGAGGCGGAATTGCTGGAGCAGCTGACCGAAATTCTGGCCGAAGCCATGGCGCAAGGTGAAATGACCTTGTCCAACTCTGATGGGTTGGTTTCCTTGCGCCTGCCTGATGGCGCAGGCGTGGCCGCGATGGCAGAGGCGCTGTCGCAGGCACTGGAGAATTTTGCAGCAGTCGCACCGGCCGAAGAAACCGCCCCCGCAGAGTCTGCGACCGATACATCCTTGCAAGGCGAGCCTTCACAAGCCGAGATGGAAGAAATTGCTGAGATGGTGGAAAATGATATGGCTGCCGATTTGGCCCCGGCCGATGGGCCAGGCCGCGAGGCCCTGACGCGCGCTGCCATCGCGGATGCGCGCCTGGGTGTGGCGCTGCGAGAGATTGTGGCCGAAGGGTTGGTGGATGTGCAGCAGCGCGAGGATAAGGTCATCGTGACGGTGGGGGCGGGCGGTGCGTTTCGTTCTGGCTCTGCCGATCTGACATCAGAGGCTATGGAGATCATGGCGCGCATTGCCCAGACCGGGGTTGGCAGCGATGCGCAAATCACGGTCACTGGCCATACGGATTCCGTGCCTCTGACAGGGGGGCCATTCACCGATAACTGGGGTTTGGCGGCTGCGCGGGCGTCTTCGGTGGTGCGTGAATTGGGGGCCAGCGGGTTGGTTGATCCCGCCAATCTGTCTGCGGTCAGCCGCGGCGAAGCCGAACCTGTTGCCCCGAATGAGACCGAAGAGGGGCGCGCGGCCAACCGGCGGATCGAGATTGTATTCGAATATGGCAGACGTGACGAAGGCCGCTAACATTTGGCGCGCTTGCGTCGTTACATGCCCTGAAGGAGGCTGCCATGACATCTGATATCCTGAGCAGTTTGAACAAAGGGGGATCCGGGCTGAACCTGCGCGAATTGTCGCGCACTTTGGCAACGGCGGAAACCGCACCGCAAATCACCCGGCTACAGCGCGGGCAAGAGGTGGACAATCTGCGCCTGTCCGGCCTGGCGCAAGTGCGCGCGCAGCTTGATGCGCTGGGCGGCGCCTTGGTGCGCGCGGCCGGCAACCCGGTGTTAACGGTTGAGACAAGCACCCCCGCACTTGCACCGCGCGTGACAGATAGCAGCGCTTTGACCACCAGCAGCGCGTTGATTGATGTGGCCAATCTGGCGCGGCCCCAAGTTTTGGAATTCACCGGGTTCTCAAGCAGGATGCAAAGCTTTGCCGCGGGCCAGATCACGGTTGATTTCGGCGCTTGGGCAACGAATGATTTCACCGCCAATACCAGCCGCGCCCCGATTTCGCTGAATATCGTTGCAGGGACCACGTTGCAGGATCTTGCCGATAGGCTGAATGGTTTGCCGGGCGTGACTGCCCAGATTCTGGATAAGGGCGATGGGACATTCTCGCTTGGTCTGCTGTCGGAAACCGGGGCGCGAAATGCCTTGCGGCTGACGGCGCAAGATACAGGTGGTGGCGGTGATTCCCTGACAGTGTTTGACACCACGGCCACAAACACCGCACGGCAGGTTCAGGGGGCAGATGATGCCCGGCTGTGGGTCAATGGGATCGCACTTACCCGCGAAAGCAACACTCTGACAGATGTGCTGCCGGGGGTAGAGGTTTCGCTTCTGTCCGTAACAACGGGCACCTTGAAGGTGGATCGTAGTGAAACCGCGGCCCGCCAGAATGTGCAAGCACTGATCGGCGGGCTTAATGATACATTGGCGTTGCTGCGTGATCTGACACGCGCAGGCGTGGGCGGCACCGGGGCGGGTGAGTTGGCCAGCGACCGCAATCTGCAAGCGCTGGAAGCCGGTTTGCGCCGCCTGATATCAGAGCCGCTGCGCGGCTTTGCAGAGCGTCCGATTTCGCTTGCGGATCTGGGTATGGCGACAGAACGCAATGGCAGCCTGCGCTTTGATCCCCCAGCCTTTGATCGCAGTTTTGCCGCGCGCGCCAGTGATTTCGACGCGCTTTTTTCCAACAAGCTGCAAGCGCTTTCTGGCCGTGCCACAGTTGCGGGAACTCCGTCTCAGGCCCTGGCCGGGGGCGATTATTCATTCCGCGTTAACGGGGCCGGGGTGGCAACACTGGACGGATTTCGCATGTCTTCTTTCACGTTGGAAGATGGGCGCGTTCGCCACACGGCTCTAGATGGGCCATTACGCGGTGTCTCGGTAACTGCCCCTGCGGATCTAACCAGTGATACACTCCAATTTGGGCGCAGCTTTGCGGAATCTCTTGCCATTCTGCTGGATAACGCGGTGTCCAGTAACGGGCTTATCGGGCGGCGCGAAACCGAGATTGATCGTCAGAACAGCCAGCGGAGCGAGCGGATCGAGATGCTTGAAAGCCGCGCGGCCCTGATTGAAAAGCGCTATCTATCGCGCTTTGCCGCGATGGAGCAGGTTGTCTCGCAGATGAACTCTACCTCTAGCTACTTAAGCAATCTTGTCGATATGTGGTCGCGGCCACAGCGTTAGGCCCAGCTGTGAAACCATGCCGATTATGAAAGCCCCAAGCCGTATCGCAAGGCAGGGTTCTTCCCATTTTGGGACTGCGGCAAAGAGGTTGGGCCGGGGTGCACCAAGTCCGCATGTGCCGCAAAGGCTCTGGCAGCTACTTTGGGCGTGATGGTTGTGGCCAGTGCTTCCACGCGTGCCTATCTCGCATCACGTCGCCTTTCGGGATGTGTCGCATGCCAGATCGGGCGCAAGCATGACCATGACGCAAGCTGAAATAGCTTCAGCGCGTCAGGCCGTATTTGCGCATTTTCTCTATCAAAGTCGTGCGACGCAGGCCAAGCGCATCGGCGGTGCGGCTAATGCAATTCTGCTGCGCTTCCATGGCAGCTGTGATCATCACCACCTCTATGTCGCGCAAATACATGCGCAAATCTATGCGGCCTGCGCCTTGGGCAAAAACCTCTGAAAACCGGGCAGGGGTATCATGCGCGGGGTCTTGCGGCAGTGGGGCATCTGGCCAAACTGTCTGTTGGGCTTTGGGCATGGCGAAGTGCAACAGGTTTTCTGCCACTTCGCGCGCGCCCACTTTCCTGCCCGGAAACAGTAAGCAGGCGCGCTGCACCAGGGTGCGCAATTCGCGCACATTGCCCGGCCAGGGATGCGCGGCCAAGGCGCGCAGCGCCGCGGCATCGAAAACAGGCTGTGCCTGTGCAAGCTGGCCTTGCAGTTCCATTCCGATCAAATGCTCCAGCAAGAGTGGAAGATCACCCATCCTTTCGGACAGGGCAGGAACGCGCAGCGGGAAAACCGAAAGCCGGAAATAAAGATCCTCGCGGAACGTGCCAGCCGCAACCATGGCAGCAAGATCACGATGCGTGGCCGCCACCAGCCGAAAATCCAGCTGCACCGGGGATTTGCTGCCCAAGCGGCGCAGGCTGCGCGTTTCCAGAACCCGCAGCAATTTGGCCTGCAAGGCAAGTGGCAGATCGCCAATCTCGTCCAGAAACAGCGTTCCGCCTTGCGCCTGTTCAATCAGCCCTTCGCGGGCCTTGTCGGCACCGGTATAGGCACCACGCTCTGTGCCAAAAAACTCTCCCTCCAGCAGGTCTGCCGGGATTGCCGCGCAATTGACCGCCACCATCGCGCCTTGGCGCCCTGACAGGCTGTGCAAGGCCTGCGCCACCAATTCCTTGCCCGCGCCGCTTGGCCCGCAGACCAGCACCGGGGCGGCAGACGGGGCAAGCAAGGCAATCATCTGCCGCATGGCGTGCATGACCGGCGCCTGTCCGGGGATCAGATGTTCTGCCCGGCGCAGCAACCAGGCCGGGTCTGGCTTGGGCATATCACGTTCGGGCGTCAGGGGGTGGGGGATAAAATGCGCAACCATGAAACACATCCTTCAAAACACACTGTCAGTTTTGTGAATTTCCCTGTTCACAACAAGGTGACTGACGGATGAGCGACTGTGCTATCGGCCAGAACTTGCCCAAAAGTCTGAAAATCACAAACTTTCGTATGGGGGCTAAACCTGCGCTCCGAAATGCCGTTTCTTCATTCAGATAGAAACGCCCCCGACGGAATTTTCATGTCGCATCAGACCAATCTTGCGCTTGTGCCTGTGGCACAGACTTTGCCAGCCCGGTTTATTCCGCCCAAACCGGGGCGGTCAGACCCGCTGCGCGACCCTTATGCGCTGGCAGACAAGGCAACGCGGCTGAATACCAGCGCCGAAGTGGAACGATACCTGCCCGATATTCTGGGCAGGGCACTAGCGCGATGTTGGATTGATCCAGAGTTTCGCGCCCGTTTCTGTGCCGATGCGCGCGCCACTCTCGCCGCCCATCGGATAGAACTTCCTGCCTCTATTGGGGTGGATGTGGTGACGGAGGGGCAAACACGCCCCATGGTTGTCGTGTCAGAACGGCTGCCCCGCAGCACGCAATCGCGCCGGCTGCTATATTTGCAACTGGTTATGGTTGCGGGAAAATGAGGGCGCTTTGGGTTGGTGTTGCGCTGCTTGCAGTTTGCGCCGCCCATGCAGACCCTTTGGATACAGCGCTGGAAGATGTCGCACAGGGGCGTCATGCCGCTGCTGCAGTCACGTTTCATGCCTTGGCCGATGCGGGGGATTCAATCGCCGCCCATAATCTTGCCGTGCTCTTTGCCTTGGGCAAAGGCGTGCCACAAAGCCACGCAGAGGCAAGTTATTGGGCACTAATCGCCTTTTTGGCAGGGTTGGAACGGGCTGCAACTTTGTCTGACGCTTTGTTGGCGGAATTGTCAGAGATGGAACGCAGCATATTGGCCGCCCGGTTGGAAGCGCGGCTAATCCCACAGGCAGAGGCCGGCGAGGGCGAGGCGATGCTGGCGCTGGCCGTGGTTTTGGCACTATTGCGCCCAGTGCCCGATATTTTGGCGGCCCATGCGTGGCAAAGCATCGCTGCTGCCATTGATACACCCGGTGCCGCATATGCGCGTGACCAGACGCGCCGAATGCTTCCCGCAGATGCGCGACCCATCGCCGAGGCACAGGCCAAGGCCGCCTTTGTCGCATGGTGTGCCGGGCGCCCAGAGGATGCGCCCGCGCCGTGCATGCTTGTCACGGCGCTTGGCCCCACTGCGCCGTAACTGCAATATCAGATCAGATCGTGCAAAGCTGCCTTCAGGCTTTGTGATGTGAAGGGCTTTGCAAGGCATCTGTCGAAGCCCGCGGCCAGATAATCGCGCACCTGATCGGGCATTGCATTTGCCGTTACCGCGATGGCTGGTACAGGCTGTCGCCCGGCGGCGGCCTCTGTCTTGCGGATTTCGCGGATCAATTCTGTTCCAGAAATGTTGGGCATGTTGATATCCAGCAAGACCAGATCGAATGCGCGCAGCGCATTCGCCTGCAAGGCCGCCTGGGCATCGGGGCACAACGTAACCTGCGCATTCAGATTGCGCAGCATCAAATCCAGCAAGCGGCGATTGGTTGCGCTGTCATCGGTTACAAGCACTGCGCGGCCCGCCAGATCGACATCTTCGGGGATGCGCGCCTTTGTATTCGTCTGGGGCAGGGGCAACCACAGGCGCACCGTCGTTCCAATGCCAGCATGAGAGGTGAGCGTCAGGCTGCCCCGCATCGATTCTGTGATCCATTTTGCAATACTCAGCCCTGTTCCACAGCCACCAAAGCGCCGTGAAACCCGGTCATCCAGCTGCGCGAAAGGTTCAAACGCAATTTCCATCTGGTCTGGCGGGATACCAATTCCCGTATCTGATATTTGGATGAGGATATGATCAGGGGCGGTGGCATCCATTTCGGCGCATATTGTACCGGCTTCGGTAAATTTCACTGCATTTGAAAGCAGATGGCGTAAAATCTGTCCCAATCGTGCGCTATCGCCAAGGCGCATCTGTGCCTGTGTGCTTTGGCTGATGATCTGCATATCCAAGCCTTTTTCCAAGGCAAGTGCCTGATGGGCATGTGTGATTTTTTGCCAAACCGCAGGAAGGTCAAACTCTGTGCTGTGGAGTTTCAGCGGCCCTTCCTCCAGCCATGACATATCCAGCACATCTCCCAGCAGATCGCTCAGATCATGCGCGGCTTTGGTAATCAGCGCCAGATGCTCGCATTGCTGGGGGCTTGCGCCATTTTGGGCCAGCAAATCCGCCATGCCCAAGATGGCTGTCAGGGGGGTGCGCATTTCATGGCTCATGGTTGCAAGAAAGGTGGATTTTGCGCGGCTGGCCCGTTGTGCGGCGTCTCTGGCCGCTGCCAAGGTGCTGACATCGCTGGCATATCCGCGATAGCCAGCGAAATTTCCACTGTCGTCGTGAAAAAGCGCCATCGAAATTTGCATAATTCGCTGGCGGCCATCCGGCAGGATGATTTTGCGTAAATTGTTCAGAAAAGGCTGACGCACGGGCAGCAGGGTTTCGCTGATCGTCGCTTTGGATTGCTTTGTTTCATCCAGCGAGATGTTCAGATTATCCACATGCAAGCCGACAATCGACTCAGGTTTCAGTCCAAGATCCTCGATCATGCCGCCAGACATATAGGACAGGCATAGGTTGTGATCGATCTCAAAGAACCAGGCGCGGCTCATCTTCGCGATGGCGGCAAGCCGCCCTTCAAGGCGGCTGAGATCTGCGCGCATCAGCACCATATCACTGATATTCTGGTGGCTAATCACCACAAATTGCGCATCACGCCCCGCCCCCGGCACAGGCTGAAGGCTGACTTCGTCCCAAAAGGGCAACCCGTTTTCAGGCGTGATCTGGACAATAAACCGCCCCGGCGCACGGTTTTGCAACGCCGCTTCCAGTTGTATGCGTTCTTCCGTAAGTTTTGCGGCCCTGCCCAAAAAGGCGTTTTGGCTTTCTTGCGCTGGATTTGGGCACATGCCAAGCAAGGTTTGCAGGGCTTTACTGGCATATAACAAAAAGGGCTGGGGGCTGTTTACATCTACCACCGCAATCGCAGCATCAGAATTTGAAATCAGGGTTTCCAGCAAATTGCCGCGGTCTTTGGCCGTTTTCTTGGCCCAGTGCAGCGCCAGAAGATTGCGTACACGCAGGCGCAATTCGTCCAGATTTACGGGTTTTTCCAGAAAATCGGTGGCTCCGGCGCGGATGGCATTCAACCGCGTTTCGGTATCGTCTTCGCCTGTAACAACGATAATTGGCAAATGTTGTGTGCGGGTGTCAGCACGCAACTGTCTGACAGCTTCTGTGCCTGTCATGTCTGGCAAGTGATGATCGAAAATTGCCAGATCGGCATTCTCCAGGCAGGCGGCTATCCCGTCTTCGCCGGTTGCAAAGCCGACAACGTCATAGGCCTCGAAATGACGCAGGGTCATCACCAGGATTTCCCGGATCATCGCATGGTCTTCGACAATAACAATCCGCATAGGCCCTGCCTGCGATGTCTTTCATGCGCCGAATGTGGCAGCAAAAACTTTATATAAACTGAACGAATATGTAATTTCGCCCGATCTTGGGGCGATATCGAAGGCAAAATGCGCCTCACCGAAGGTGAAGCGCATGTGCCGAAGATGGGTTAATGCTATGTGAAGTTGGACGTATTGGCCCCGTCTAATGTGTGCGAAAGGCGGCCAGGGTGCGGATCGTGTCATGTGTCAGGCCAGTTTCCTGGCTGATCTGTGACAGCGGCATGTTATCTTGGACAAGTTGCATGGCCTGTTCGATCATCTTTTCGCCTGCAAGCCATTCCAGATCGGATTGGATTGTTTCCATGTTCTGCGCGATTTCCTGCGCCTCGGCCCTGTGCTGGGCGGCCTGAGCATCGATCATGGCTTTGATATGTAGTAAATGGCTGGTCAAAATCTGCTCCAGGCCCTTGAGAATGGCGTTGCCATTTGCCTCTGCCTGGCGCTGCGCGGCGCGCCAGCTCAGCAACACCCCGAAGCCAAAGCCCAGCATGGCCAAAGCCATGATTGTCACCAGCACAGGAACAAGAAATGGAATTGGGGCGGTCATCTTATGCCTTTCATTCAGCGATGAGCGAGACTTGGGACGAGAGCGCCTCTGCGATCTTGCCGGGGTCGAGCGGATAGCGCCCAGCGGCGATTTCCGAACTCAGATGTGCGACCAACGCCTCGTTCACGGGCGGCCCTTTGGTCATTTCCGCAGGCAAGCTGCGCGCGGCCGAGGATAAAAGGACATCTTCGGCTCCAGCCACCGGAGAGGGCGGCTCAACACTCCCCCCGGAAGTTGCCTTGCCGCTGCGTGACAGATCCGTTTCCGAAATGCTGCGGAATTGAGAGATATTCGAGGTGATGCTATTGACCATGACAGCCTCCGATTTCACCTGTTAACGGCAGGATGGGGAACAATGTTAGGGCGGGCCTGTAACCGACCCACGGCGATGATGTCTGCAACAACGCTGCGCGTGGAATTCCAGGGCTGCACACGGATACGATCGCCAATCCGGCCGCTTTCCAGTGCACGGGCAGAAATCCCGATCTCGATCCCACCCGCAGCAAGCTGAAGCGCAACCTCTGCCCCTTCCTCTATGTCGAAATCAGGCTCCAGATGGCGATCCAGCAAGGGTTGATCGGGCATAAGCGAGACGCGCAGCCTGCGCCCCTGTGCCTGTGTGGTTTCATGCAGTGCACCGGGGCGCGGCAGGGCCTGCACAAGGCGAAGATCTTCGGGCACAATCCGTTCGCCGCGCAAAACAGGGCGGGCAAGCACAAGGGTTGGCACCAGTCCCGCACCGGGTGCCACCGGCACTTGCAATACGCCGCGATCGGTTGTGGCGCTGGTGGCCGCATCGCTGCGCAGGACGCGCCGCCAGAATTGGGGCGCCTTGCAGCGCAATTCGATCTGCGACCAACTGCCATTTATCGCGGCAATATCGGGCCTGTGCGCACAGGCGGGAAATGCGCGGATCGGGGCGCGAACCTGCACATTCGCCACGCCCTCTGCCGCAAGTTTTTCTGCCACCAGCGCCACAATATGCGCGCCTTGCAGCGGTTCTGCCTGCGCAGTCTGGGCAGAAAGGGCCAAGGCAAGCGCGATATGCAATCTCCCCATCAGCCCAACCCCTGAGAGATATCCATAAAGCGCACGGGGCGGCCTGAAAAACTGGCCAGCGGCTGCGTAGGATCCAGCGGTGAAAGCCGGGCGGCGCGGTCTGTCAGTTGGGTGATTTCCAGCATGTCGGTTGTATGGTCGCGGTCGGTGGTGAAGGCAAGCGCACCCCGGCTTAGCCCCTGCGCGCGCCCGGCGGGCACGCTAAGGCCAGACCCATCATGCACGATGATGGCGCGCACGGGCTGGCAGCCGGCCTGGTGCAGCAGCGCTGTCAGGGCAGGCACAGCGCCGCGCCCCAGATCATGCGCCAACTGGTCGCGGCTATGCTGCGCAACTGTGGCAAAGGCGCCAAAGGGCGAGGGGCCGGGCAGGCGAATAGTCGCACCGTGTTCTTGCGCCATCTGTTCGCCTGCGGGGCCAATCAGGCGCAGGTCAAGACGCAAGCGCAATATCTGGCCCTCTGGTGCAATGACCAGCTGCATATACAGCCCGTGCCCCCCGTCTGGCAGCCGCCCGGCACCGCGCGTCAGCCTGTGCCAATCGGTATTGTCGCGCGACGGGTTTGGCCCAGGGGCTGCGGCAGCAAGCCGGGCTTGGGATACCGCGCGATGCTCGCTGGCCTGACGGATCATCTCTGCCCCGATCTGGCGTGCTAAGGCGTCTGCCCATGCGGGCGCTTGTGGCGAGACGCGGATTTCGGGCGGATAAACCGTCAGCAACAGGGCCCGCCTGTCGGAGCATTGCCCCGGCGCGGGCGCACCCACTTGCGCCCGAATGCGCACCTGCCACTGGTTGCCCGTCTGCTGTTGCGAGAGCATCTGAAACCCCAGCACCCGGCCAACGGGTCGAACGATCAAGACATCAGATGTCATGCGCGACAGGGACATTGCAGAATGGCCCTGCACCACAGCCCCGCCCGCAAATGCAGCCGAAAGCAGCGCATCGGCCAGCGCGCGGCGGCGCGCGGCATCATGATCGGCCGCCGAATGGATCAGGGCAGCACCCGTTACCTCTATCCATTGCGCGCTGGAAAGGGCTGGCATGGGCACTGTTGCCACGGTGCTGGCCAGCGCAAAGGCCCCCAGCCCAAAGCTGCGCCGGGTTAGCCCCGTCATGGCCGCTCCCCAAGCGCGCGCAGCACATAGGCGACAGTGTCAGTGTCCAACTCCAGTGTCACGACATAGCCATCCTCGCCGCGCGGCTCTATCGCGGTGGTGCGCGCGCCGCGCAACGTGCCTTGCACCTGTGCGGCCACAGTGTCATCGCGCAGCACGGCATCGCGCAACAGGCTGTCGGATCGCAGGCGCAGCCCGTGCACCTGTTCTGTCAGATCGCGCAAAGCTTCCATTCGGGCTGCACGCATGGCCAAAAGCCGGCGCTGGTTCAGGGTTTGGCCCGGCTGCGCGGCCACTTGCGCAAACCCGCGCCCGATCAGGGGCGCAGGGCGCAGCGCATTGGCTGTTACGTCCACCGTCGGCTCTATCCCGTCCAGCATATCCTTGAGCTGCGCAAGCTGCACCGTCTGGGCAGAGGCATCGGGGGGCAGCGAATCCGTTGCCCTTGGCCCCTGAGCGCCGCAAGCCGCAAGGGCAGCGACCACAGGCAGAAAATATGCGGCCCGCGAGACAGGCGGGTTTGATCGGGCAAAGAGTGGGCGTGAAGCGGGGCGCATGATGATGACCTCGGCAATGGGACAACGGGTTGGCCTAGCCTGTGCAAGTGCCGTGCCAGAGCGGAGTTGCGCGCGTAGCCGCATATGCGGTGGCCTGAACCGGCTCTGGCACAGAATTTGCAGGAGACGGGCAGAGAATCTGCCAACAGGTGCCCGCATGCCCGATCTTGCCGCACAGCCCAAGCTAGCTTTGCCCACCGTATGTGGGGGGCATTGCGCATGATTGCCGCAGGCCGGGGGCAGGGCATGGGGCTGACAATCGGCGCTGTGGCGCTGCCTGCGGGAATTCTGGTCATCATGGCGATGATGATCATCCCATTGCCTGCCGCGCTGTTGGACGTGTTTTTTGTGTCCAATATCCTGTTGTCGCTATTGGTGCTTATGGTGGCCATTCACGCGCAAAGGCCGCTTGATTTCTCCAGCTTCCCGTCAATCCTGCTGATTGCCACAACTTTGCGGCTGGCGCTGAATGTGGCCTCTACCCGCGTGGTGCTGGCCGATGGGCATACAGGGCCGGGTGCTGCGGGCGAGGTGATCGAGGCATTTGCCGATTTTGTCATCGGTGGCAATTTCTTTGTGGGGATTTTGGTTTTCGCCATATTGGTGATCATCAATATGGTGGTGATCGCCAAAGGTGCGGGACGCGTGTCAGAGGTTTCGGCCCGCTTCACGCTGGATGCCATGCCGGGCAAACAGATGGCCATAGATGCCGATCTGAACGCGGGGCTTTTGACATCGGAAGAAGCCAAGGCCCGCCGCGCTGAAGTGGGCGCAGAGGCCGATTTTTACGGCGCGATGGATGGTGCTTCAAAATTCGTGAAGGGCGATGCGATTGCAGGGCTGATCATTCTGGCCATCAACCTTCTGGGCGGTATTGTGGTTGGCATGGTGCAGCATGGGCTTAGCTTTGCTGTAGCTGGCGATACCTATGTGCGCCTGTCTGTGGGCGATGGGCTGGTGGCGCAGGTTCCGGGGCTGCTGCTGTCATTGGCGGCAGCTATCATCGTGACGCGCAGTTCCAGCGCCACCACCATGAGCGGGCAAATCGGCAAGCAGATGAACCTTGCCCAAGCTTGGGGGCCTGCCGCTTTTGTGCTGCTGATGATCGGGCTTGTGCCCGGCATGCCAAACCTGATTTTCCTGATCAGTGCCAGTCTGGCCGGGGCCGCCGCATATTTCGCCTATAAGGAAACCCGCGCAGAGGAAAGCCGCACGGCTGCGCCCACTGGCGGCCCGCAGGGCGCAAAGCCTGTATCCGGGCGTCCCGATACACCAGAGGCCCAGCCCATCACCCCAGAGGATGTGACCGATATTGCCCCGATCTCCTTACAGATCGGTTATGGCCTGATCGCCCTTGCCAGCCCAGAAAGCGGTGGGGCGCTGGTTTCTCGGATCACGGCGATGCGGCGGGAATTGTCCCGCTCTCTTGGAGTTGTGGTTCCCGGTATCCGTATTCGCGATGATCTGACATTGCCGCCAAATGCTTACCGCTTGCGTATTGGCCAAACAATCGTGGCCGAAGACAGCGCCTATGCCGACCGCCAATTGGCCATCCCCGGCCATAACACCCGGCGCAAACTGTCGGGGATAGAGGTGAAAGACCCCTCTTTCGGGCTGGATGCAATCTGGATTCACCCCCATCAGCGCGCAGAGGCCGAGGCGGATGATTATACCATTGTTGATCCAGAGGCCGTCATTGCCACCCATATCGGGCAGGTTTTGCAGCGCCACGCCGGCGATCTGGTCGGGCCGGACGATGTGCAAGCGCTGCTGGATGCGCTGGCCAAGGCTGCGCCAACGCTGGTGCAAACTGTCATCCCCAAACTGGTGCCGCTGCATGTGCTTACAGCTGTAATCCGGCAGCTTCTGAACGATAAACTGCCAGTTTCGGATATGCGGCGCATTCTGGAAGGGCTTGCGCAATTCGCAGGCTCGTCCATGAGCATCGCAGCACAGGCAGAGGCCCTGCGCCCCGCGCTGGTGCCTTTGCTCTTGCAGCAAATCTCGCCACTTGCGTCCAACTTGCCGGTTGTCACCCTTTCGCCCGCGCTGGAGCAATTGTTGCTGCGCACCCGGCGCGAAGGGGACGAGGGGCTGATGCTGGATCCCGGTTTTGCGCAGCGCTTGTTGCAAGAGATTGGCGCCGCGCAGGATGCCGCACAAGCCCAGGGGCAAATGCTGGTGATCGTCGTCTCTGGCGTGCTGCGGCGCAGTTTTGCCGCTTTCCTGCGGCCGCATTTGGCAGATGCGCTGGTGCTTGGGCTAAGTGATCTGCCCGAAACGCGCCGGATCGAAATTGCCCGCAGCATTGATTTGCCAGAAGCGCTGCCTGGCCCCGGCACGCGGAAAGGGGTGTAACCCATGACTGTTATCCGCATTCGTGCCGCCGATGCCGCTTCGGCCCTCAATGAGGTCGCACGCCGCTTTGGGCCGGATGCGCTGATCTTGTCCACCACACAGCAGGCCGGATTTGTCGAAGTCACGCTGGCCGAAGGGGGAGAGATGCCAGCGAATGCGCCCCCCGCGGCACAGCCCTCAAAGCCGCAGCGCCTGCCCGATTTGCCACCTCGCCTGGTCTTGCTTGGCCCGCCGGGGGCCGGTGTTACACGGCTGGCGGCGCGGCTGGCTGCACTGCATCTGCGCCGCCAGCCCGATACCCCTTGTCAGCTTTTCGCCCCGCGCCCCGATATGCTGGCCCCGCCCTCGGCCCTTGCGGCGCAGGCGCGGCTTTTGGGGCTGGAAGTGGCCATGCCCCTTTGGCCTGATCCGCGCGCCGGGCAGGGTTTGCCACTGGGCACAGTGCCGCAAATCATTGATTTGTCTGGGCTTGGCCCGCTTGGGCGCGATTGCGCTGGCCCGCTTTTGCAGCAGGCTGGCGCAGAATGCTGGCTGGTGCTGCCCACCGGGCTGCATGTGCAGGCGCAAGACAGGATCGTGCCGCCGTTCAAGCCCATAGCGCAGGCGCTGGTGCTCACCCGTGCCGATATCTGCCCCCTCACATTGGAAGACCGCGCCTTGCCGCAGCGATTTGGCCTGCCGATTGCACTGCTCTCTCAGGGCGGTGGCCTGTTGGATGCCCTGTGCACCCCGCCCCAGGCCGCCAGTCCAGATCTGGCCCGCGCCCCTGAACAGAAGGAAGTAAAGCATGTTGCCGCGCGCCTATTCTGAAAGCGCCCCGTGCCCGGACAAGCTGGTAACGGCGCATTATGATCTTGCCCGCAAGATCGCCTGGCACATCCATGGGCGCGTGGGGCGCCGCGTGGAAATAGAGGATCTGTTGCAAGTGGCCTATCTGGGCCTGCTTGATGCCGCGCGGCGCTACAAGGTGCGCCCCGACACCCCATTTTCTGCCTATGCGGGCATTCGCATTCGTGGCGCGTTGATGGATCATTTGCGCGGCCTGGCCGGGATGGCGCGCGGTGCATTGCAGATGCAAACCCGGCTGCGCAATGCCGAACAGCGTCTGGAACAAGCCTTGATGCGCAAACCGACAGAGGCAGAGGTCGCGGGCGAATTGCAACTCTCGCTTGACGAGCTGACCCGATGGCGCGGCGAGATCGAGAGTGGATCGGTCGCTTCGATTGATGATATCTACTCGGATCATTCAATTCTGTTCCGCGATCATAGCCCGGATATTGAAGAGAAGCTGACCCTTTCTGCCAGAAAAACAATGCTGAAAGATGCGATTGCCGAACTCCCCGAACGCGAGGCACTGGTTTTGCAGCTATACTATGTCGAGGAACTGAACGTCTATGAGGTGGCTGCGGTGCTGGGCGTTACAACGGGCCGGGTTTCCCAGATTAAAAAAGCGGCGATGGAACGGCTGCGCAAGCTGATGGAGGCTGCGGAAAACACCCGCCGCTAAGGGGGTTTGGCATGGTTGCCATGGCCGGGTTTTCTTCATGCCCTCTGGATATCGGGGTCGCTTGTGCTGGGTCTGGCCCGAACGGGCAGTCGCCGCCTGCGGAAGCGGTGCCCAGCGGCGCGCTCGTATCTTGTGCTGAATCGGGCTTCGGAATTGCGGCTGCGTTTGCACTGGCGGGTAACAGCGTGCCACAGGCCCCGTACCTGTGATTTTCCGATCAATATCAGCCAGACCATACCTGTGCTGACTGGCTGCACGAACCCGTTCCGTCCGGTCTTGGCGCGCGATGCTTGTGACAAGGCCGAAGCTGCCCAAGCTTATTGGCGCGCTTATTTTCAAATCTCGCGCCTCTGCCAGCCTGGCGCACGCATCGTGGTTTGGTTACAGCGCGTCCCTGCGTGCCAGCAATGCCGCCACAGGGGCATTCTGGCGCGGCCCCATGTGGCGCGGCTTTGGTGGCACTAGGCGCGACTGGGCATGTGCGTGGGCGGTGCGGCTGTCGTGCGGCCGCGAAATCGCCACGGTCGGGTTGTGCACCCAACTCCATACGGCGCGGGCTTTGGTAGCACCAAGCGCGACTGGGCATGTGCATGGGCGGCGCGGCTGTCATGCGACCGCGAAATCGCCACGGTCGGGTTGTACACGCAGTTCCATGCGGCGCGGGCTTTGGTGGCACCAAGCGCGACTGGGCATGTGCATGGGCGGTGCGGCTGTCGTGCGGCCGCGAAATCGCCACAGTCGGGTTGTGCACGCGGCCCCATGTGGGGCGGCTTTGGTGGCAACACGCGCGACTGGGCATGTGCATGGGCGGTGCGGTTGTCGTGCGGCCGCGAAGCGACGATAGATCCATCCAGGCGCTTAGCCACAGGGCTGGGGTTTTTCTTCTGGCGCAACAGCGCCCAAGCCGCTGTCTGATCTTGACCACAGGCCGTCATGCTGCAACGGCTGCACAAAGTGGCGGCCAGAAAGGTGCTGCCGTTGCAGCGATCAGGTATGAGCGGATGTCCCTCTGTGATGCCCAGCTGGCAAGAGCGGCGTCCATCGTTTGCGGCAGTTTTTACCGCATGCGCGAGATCACATGTGCAGTTTGCAAGACATGGACTTTCCGGTCTCTGCGGGATGGTTCACATGTTGTCTTGCAATACACGAAACATTTTGTTTTTGCCAATGCAATTACTGCGCTGCTATTGTCATATAGGGGGTGATCTGGGCCGCATGGGCCATCCGCTTTGCCCAGTCCCGCGCTGCTGTATCGGCCGAGATATGGCCTTGCGCCTGCAAGGCAAGCGCTGCGGCGATTGCGCGTTCCTTCAGCGGGATTGTGCTGCTTACGTCCAGTCTTTGCCAAGTCTGGTCATCAAGGCGCATTTCAACCCCCGCTTCGTCAAGCCGCAGCCATATTATTTTCCCCATTAACTCAAAAGCTTCGGCCACTTCTTCTGTCGGTAGGTCGCGCCGTCGGATAAGATGCATCCCCACATATTCTGCCAGAAGATTCAGATCGGATTGGATGATTTCCGCGGCAACTGCCGTCCAGCCATCGGCGCTGGTATTTGTAAGCCAGCGCCACTCTGGGGTGGTTGGCTGCCGATACAGCATGCGCTGCCCGCAACTGGCGTCGGCAATCAGGAAGTCGCGTTCCATCACTCGCAATTTTGCAAATGGGAGCACATCTCCCGCAGGCGGGGTTTGCGGTTCTGGCGGCTGGATTGCGGAAGATACAGGAAGTTCCATCGGTGCGCCCCCTTCACCCCAGCCCCCAAGCCCGGAGGATTGCAGCAGGTTGCGCCCTGCTTCTGTAACGGTGAAGACAGCAGAGGGGGCTTTGGGGGCCGGACTGTCCACAAGGCCCGCAATTTGCATGGCGATGATTTGGCCGCGACTGGGGGTTTGCCCCGCCAAAATGCGCAACAGCCCCAGCAGCGCCGGAGAAGCCGCGGAATTATCCAGATCGACGAGTTGCTCTATCAGTGTCAGCATTTGCGCAGCAAGCATTTGCGGGGTATCCCGCAGCGCCACAAGTTGGCCGCGCACCACTCTTGCGACCGCATTCAAACTGCTTCGCCGTGCTTTGGACGCCCAGCTACCGGGTACCCCTTCAAGCACAAGGCGCGCAACAGGCCCTGACGTATCGGCCAAGATGTCAAGATGCAGATCAACAAGATCTGTCACATAGCCATCATGCGCGGTGCACATTGTAAGCGTGAAATCAGCCAGCGCCAGTTCACTGCCCGCAGGATGCGCGCCAAGGCCGGTGGGAATAACCTGTGCTATCCCCCCGTCCAACGCGCGCCAGTTTTCGCAGATCGGCGCAAGCACAAGTCGCACAGAATGGGCATCGCTAAGTTGAGCAGAGGCCACACAGGCATCCTGCACAGTTTCTACCAGAACGGATAGGATGTCGTTTGCCATGGTTCCCTTTCACATGCCAGAACTGGGCCAGCCGATTGCCAGTTCGCAAAGTTTTGCGCGTTGCAGCAGCCGAAAACGGCGCGATACCCGAAATCTTGACGCAAAGATCCCCCATCGCACAAGCACGCAGAGGGATGGGGTGCTGGACTAATTTTTGTGGATTACAGCCAAAAGGCTGGGTGAACTGGCACAGCGCTTGCTGAACTGACCGCATGAAAACAGTTTTTGCCTCTCTCTTTGGCCTTTTCGCATGCCTTTCACTGGCCAAGGCCGATATCCCGGATTGCGAAGCCTTGGCCGAACGCGCCGCCCAAATGGAGGGCGTGCCTGCTGGGATATTAAGTGCGATCGCGCGGGTCGAATCCGGCCAAACCGTTCAGGGCGCATTTCGCGCTTGGCCATGGACGCTGAATCAGGCCGGGCAAGGCCAATATCTTGCCAGCAAGCACGAAGCCCTGGCCATTCTGGATAGCGCGCTGTCTGCCGGCCGGCGCAATATCGATGTGGGCTGTATGCAGATCAACTGGCATTGGCACGGGGCGCAATTTGCCACGCTTTCGCAGATGATCGACCCCGTGGAAAATACCCGCTACGCCGCGCGCTATCTGCGCGATTTGCACCAAAATCTTGGGGATTGGGAATTGGCGATAATGCGCTATCACTCTGCCGATCATGATCGCGGCCAGGCTTATGCGCAACGCGTGCGCCGCCAGATGCGCGGTGCGATCCAGGCCGACAGCCCCGCCCCCGCCCAGCCCCGCCGAACCCGCGAGGCCAGGCATCTGGACGGATTGCTGGCCCATCCCGGCACAGCATTGGTTGCCTTGGAGAATGCAAGCCCGCTGATGGGCCGGAAAATACACAGCAGATGACACCCATGGCACAGAGCAGACACCCTTGAACCGCGCAGGGGATGACAAAACCGCAGCGCATTAAATCGTAGTTAACGATCCTGTGCCAAATCTTGGGCGGGTATGCCGGTTTTCAGCTTTGTTTCAGCATGCCTTTGCGAAAGGACAAACAATGTTCCTAAAATTGAAACTTCTTCTGGTGCTGCTAATGCCTTTCAGCCCTGCTTTGGCTGTGTCCCTTCCCGCGCCAGAGGGCGAAGTGATCTTGCGCATTCATGGCGCAATCAGCCAGACCAACAAACCGGGCATTGCGGCTTTTGACATGGCGATGCTGGATGCCTTGGAGCAGCGCCAAACCATTACAGAAACCCCGTGGTATGAGGGGCCGCAAGAATTTACTGGCCCCACACTTGCGGCGCTGCTGGCGCATGTGGGCGCCACGGGGCAAGCCCTGCGCATTGTCGCGATCAATGACTATGCCGCCACAATGCCGGTGTCTGATACGCAAGCCAGCCCTGTCATTCTGGCGTCGCGCCATGAGGGCCGGGAATTCTCCCTGCGCGAGAAAGGGCCGCTTTTTGTGATCTATCCTTTCAGCGAAATGCCACATTTGAAGAATGAAGTCATTTTCTCGCGCTCTGTCTGGCAGGTGATGAGCATAGAGGTTCTGCCTTGAATGCTACCCGGCACTTTGGCCATGGCTCTGCCCGGCGCAACCGGATTGGGGTGTTTGTGCTCAGTCTGGTTGCTGCGGCAGCCATGCTGGGTGCTGCCTTGCAATTTGCCCGTTTGCTCAATGTCGGCCGCGAGATGGATGAGGTGGTGCGGGAAGATGCCATGTGGGCGGTTTTTCAGGCAGACCGGCATTTGCGCGATTTCCAAACGCAATTGCGCATCATCGCGCTGGGGGGGGGTGGGCCAGATCAGCATGCCGTTTTTCTGCGCAGCTATGATATCCTGTACAGCAGGGTCATTTTGTTGGAACGCGGCACGTTTCATCTTAACCTTGGCCAAGGGGGCGCGCTGACAGACAAGGCGCGCAGCCTGACGGAATTTGTCACCGGGTTGGAAAATTGGGTCGATACCCTTGACCCAGACGCGCCAGACTACTTGAGCCAAATTCAAGTGTTGTTGGCACAAATCGCCCCATACCCCCGATTGACAAACACCATGTTGCTGGATGCGAATGCAGGCATGAATGCCGTGCGAAGAGCGGAACGTGACTTGCGCGCGGCCGTGCAGGATCAGTTCGCGGGCAAGATGGTTGTGCTTGTCTCTGCATTTATGGGCATTTTCTGCCTCTTGATTCTACAGTTGCGCCACTTGTCGCGTGCCGGGCGCCGCATGGCCGTTCTGGAAAAGCGCAGCCGCCAAAGCGCGCTGCGCGCCCGCGCGGCCAGCCGTGCAAAATCCGCGTTTCTGGCGACAATGAGCCACGAAATGCGCACGCCGTTGAATGGTATGATCGGCGCGCTGGATTACATGGCGCTGGACGTTTCCGCGGCGCCGCACCAGGCGCGGCTGGAAGTGGTTCGGGCTGCGGCGCAGCATCTGGGTTGTGTTATAGAAGGTATTTTGGAGTTTTCGCGCTTGGAGAAGGGCCCGCCGGATTTGCGTCTGGAACCCGTCGACATGGCGCTTTTGGGGAAATCGCTCTGGCTTGCGCACCGCACGCAGGCCGAAGCTTCGGGGCTGCTTATGCAGGTGGAAATGCCCGATATCGCAGTGATGGCGGATGCAGCGCTTTTGCGCCAGGTGATCACCAGATTGCTGGATAATGCGCTGAAATTCACCAATGGTGGCACGATTACCTTGCGCGCCCAACTGCCCGATCCGGCCCGGCTGCGCATAGAGGTGCAGGATGAGGGGATCGGCATTTCGCCCCGCTTGCAGGCGCGACTGTTTCGGGCGTTTGAGCAGGGTGATCAATCTTTCAGCCGCAGCTTTGGCGGTTCTGGCCTGGGACTTGCCATTTGCCACCGTTTGGTCGCAGCGATGGGCGGCACTATTGGGGCAACCAGCCAAGAAGGGAAAGGAAGCCTGTTTTGGTTTGAAATTCCTGTGCGGCCAGCCCCCAAGGCGCAAGGGCAACCGCTGCCGCCAGCCCTGCCGCACCCTCTGCATATTTTGATCGCCGAGGATAATCCGATCAATCGCGACGTGCTTGCCGCGCATCTCAGCCAGATGGGCCATCGCTGTGCACTGGCCTGCGATGGAAGAGAGGCCGTGGAGAGTGTCACGCGTGACTGTCCTGATCTGGTGTTTATGGATATGCAAATGCCGGGGATGGATGGGCTGGAGGCCACGCGCCAGATCCGGGCAGCAGGGTATGAAATTCCCATAATTGCTGTGACGGCAAACAGTTTTGCCCGCGATCGCGCCAATTGTGCGCGTGCCGGGATGAATGGTTTCATTTCCAAACCAATCACACGGGGGTCGCTGACACGTGCCCTCGCCAATCTGCCCAACAGCGTTTTTGCGCAGCTTGCCACGGTGCAAAGCGCATCTTTGGCGCGGACGGAAGAGGTGCAGGTGCCGTCTGGCCAACTGGCTGATCTGGTCTCTGCGTTGGGTGTAGAGATGGTTCTTGGCCTGATTGAAAAGTTTGAGGATGAAATAAATACTTTGCAGCAAGATTTGGCTGCAAGCTGTGCTGCGTCCAATCAGCGCGCGCAAGACCATCTTTTGCATACGTTCAAAGGGGCCGCCCTGACTTTGGGAATGGTGAAATCAGGTAATCTTGCGCAAGCCAAACGCGCAGAACTGCCGCTTAGCGGTGCCGATGCCGAAAGGCTGGTGTCCTGTGCCCGCGCGGATGTTGCCGAGTTGCGCCAAAGCTTGACAGCCTGTGTTCACGCCTGATGCCCGTTCAAAATGCGGGTCAGTATCCGTTTGTTAAGCATGTGGCACCTATTTTGCAGGGCTATAGGGCAGGCGAGTTGCCAAAGGCAGGGCGCATGCCGTTGGTGAATGAAACATCTGGTTCGCAGCGATTTTTGCAAAATAAATAGTTTAGGGTTTAAAGAGATGCTGCCAAAGCCCAATAAAAACACGCTAGGTGGCAAAACCCGATCCGGGGACAGCGCTTTGGCATATTGCTGTGCACAGCATATGGCGCCACACAGGCAGGACACCGCTTTGATCGCGCCCACCCCGCCTGATGCAGAGCTTTGGCTGGAATTGGACGGCCATATGACGATCACGGCATGTCATTTCCACCCGCCTTTGACGCAGGAAACTGCGCAAAAAGGGGGGGCGGGCAGCAGTATCATCCATGCCCTGAATGCAGAATTTTCCCGCATCGCCCCGCAAATTCGGGCGGGATTGCGTTGGGGGGTGCCGGTGCATGGCCAGATCATGTCAATTACGGTCGCCGCAACGGAACGGCGATATCTGGCCATAATCCTGAATGGTGAGGGGGGCACAAGCGGTGCAAACCCTGGCTATCGGGCAAAGTTGAAGGAAATTGCACGTGCCGAGTTTCATCTTGCAGCGCAGGACGATGCCTGCGCGCCACTGCCGGATCTGGCCTCGCATCCGGGGTTTCGCCCGGAAGCGAGGCCAGATGCCTGGGCTGTGTTTGATCACAAACAGCAACTGGTGATCTGCAATGCTGCTTTCCGGGGGGTGTATCCCGATCTTGCCGATATCTTGGTTCCGGGCCAACCCCTTGTGAATATTTTGCATTGTGCTTTGCAAAGGCGGAAGTCACCCGGCAGCGATCGCGCCCGTAAGATATGGATTGCGCGCAAGATGGATCAGTTTTCCATGCGGCACCCACAAACCAAGCTGCGCAAATTCCACAGCCGCTGGTATCGCGAAGCGCACTACCCGATGTGCGATGGCAGGTATGCTATCATCCTTTCTGATGTTTCGGAGTGGAAAAAAGCAGAGGCGCACAGGTTGGCTGTCCGCGCCTGCGCACTCGATACCTCTGTTGATGGGGTGTTTCTTGTTTCCACCGATGGGAAGTTGGAATATGCCAACCCCTGCGCAATCGGTATTTTTCAGGGCGAAACTGAAGATACCCTTTTGGGCCGGGATTGGTGTGATGTGCTCTTGCCCTGCCATCCCGATCCCGCGCGTGAGGGGGTGCGCGAAAGACTTGCGCAGGCCGGTTTCTGGCGAGGGCAATCCTTTTTCACGACCAAAACCAAAGAGACCATCGAAATTGAAAGCACTGTTACCCAAAATACCGATGGCACGATGCTTTGCATCTTTCGTGATATCACGGCACAGCGCCTGAACGAGATCGAACGCGAGCGTTTGCGCGAGCAACTGACGCTTGCACGGCGGCGAGAGGAGATTGCGCAAATTGCCGCGGGGCTGGCGCATGATTTCAACAACATTCTTGCCGGCATTGCCGCCGCAGCCAATATTATTTCAGAGGCAGATGAATTGGTGACTGCCCAACCGCTGGCGCTGCGCATTTCGGATGCCTGCGATCAGGCGGGTGGTTTGCTGCGCCGCATGCTTTCTTTGGGGAAAAGTGATACACCTTATGAAGTGCTGGATCTGCGTCGCCCCCTGCGCGATGCAGAATCGCTGTTGCGTCCCAGCCTCTGCGCACCTGTCACCTTGTGTGTTGATCTGCCCCCAACCCCGCTTGTAACATATGCCGACAGCACAGCGATTGTGCAGATGGTTCTTAATCTGGTGATCAATGCACGCGATGCCATTCTTGCCCAATCCGAAATCCGCGCCAAGGCCGGGATCAGGGTTGCGCTAAGCAAAGCCACAGCAGAGGATCTTGCCCAAAGCTTTGATATCGGGACAGTTGATCAGCGGTTAAGCTATGCGCGGATTACGGTTGCCGATGACGGGCCAGGGCTGAGCGATGAGATACGCGCCAGAATGTTTACGCCCTATTTCTCGACCAAGGGCGCAGAGGGAACGGGGCTTGGCCTGGCGATTGTTGTCAACGTTATCCAAAAACAGGGCGGCGCGCTGGCGCTTCTTTCGTGGCCCGATGGCGGCACGCAGTTTACAATCCTTTGGCCGCTAGAGGGGGCGGGCGAGGATTTGACAGCCCTGGCAGCGGGCCTTTGGGCCGGAGAGGCTGCGCTTGTCCTAAGCGATGACCCGGATCTGGCGCATGATCTGGCTGAGGCGTTGCAAGGGGCAGGGGCGTTTGTGCAGCGCTGTAACTCTTGGGATGAAGTTTGCGCCTATGCCCAAGAACCTGACATGTGGGATTGCGTGGTTTTGGATAGGCCCCCTGTCGCGCAGTGCGGCGCGCAGGCGCGCTTGCCGGAAACGCTGCCAGTGCTGATTGTTGGCAATGGCGGCGCGGGTGCTGCGCAAACAGGCTGTCTGTCACAGCAGGTTGCCTATTGCACTGGCCCGTCTGATCGCCCCGATTTTCTGGCAGAGCTGTTGGATATCAAGCACAAGCTGGCCATGGCGGTGATGATGGCCGAAGGGTAAGGCGCAAGACCTGCCCAGCACAAAACCAAACCGATGGGCAAGCGCCTTGAGCGAGAAAAAGCATTCATCGGCCACGGGTGACGGCGTTACATCTTGAAAGCTCAACCGATTGCGGGCTGTGGTGATGCGCTACTCTGCTTGGCGCAAACTGGTTTTAGGCGTGCAGGCCCTCTTGCAAGAAAACCTTTCCGCGCGGCCCCTTGCTGTCAGACAACACCCAGTTCTTTCGCCAGGATCACGGCGCGCGTGCGGTTATTTGCCCCCAATTTTCGGCAAATGCCAGTGACATGCATTTTAACCGTGGCCTCTGCCATTGTCAGGTCATTGGCGATTTCCTTGTTGGATTTGCCCTCTGACAATTGCAGCAGCACAGCCATTTCCTTATCGCTCAGATTGCCCTGCCGGTTGGCAGAGGCCGGGGCGGATTGTTGCTGGATCAGTTCCAGCGGCAAATAGCGCTCGCCCGAATTCATGAAGCGGATCGCGTTTGCGAGAGAGCGCAGGGGGCTTTTTTTCAGCACGATCCCGGCGGCGCCAGCCGTCATTATTTCTTGCATCATCCGCGGTGTGGTTGCCCCTGTCAGGATCGAAACGGGCTTGCCTTCATTCAGCCGGATAATGCGTTTCAGCCCGGCAATACCGTTCATGCCGGGCATGTTCATATCCAAAAGCACCACATCAAACCCGCCCTCGGATTGCAGAATATGCGCAGCATCCTCCAGCGACTCTGCAACATGAATATCCATATCGGCAGTTTCGGTCAGAAATAGCCGGATCATATCAGTGATCATCCGATGATCATCGGCCAATAAAACCCTAATCTGTTCACTGCGGATCGAGGCTATTTTTGTCACAACTTGGTCTCTCATTCTGGGATGCCTATCTTTGAGATTCGGCAGATATTCTGCATATGTTCCAGCAATAACGGTCAGATGTTAAAAAACGGTATCAACGAATTATGGCGAGTCCGAGGCTAAGGTCTGGCAATGGCCATCTTTTGAGCATGTTTTGCTCAAAATTGACGGCGTGATGGCAGGTTTCAGTAAAGAGCGTGGCGTCGGTTCATTCGGGGGGGCGCGAATCGTCCGTGGCAGAGGGTGCTCCCCCAAATGCCGAAAGCAGGCTTGCGGCATCATCAAGCGAGATTGCCCCAAAGTTGACTTTTTTCTTCGCCTTCATGGGTTTTGGCGGGGGCGGCGGCTCTGGCTGTGCGGGAAGTTCGGCTATGACAGGGTCTGGCTCTGGCTCTGGCGGTGGTGGCGGTGGGCTGGCACGCGGTGCAACGGGTGCGCGCGCCAGATCGGCATGCAACAGGGCAATGCGCAAGGCCAGTGCGCCGCGCCCCACAATTTCGCCAGTGCCACATAGGTCGCGCAAGGTTTCTGTTTCAGCAGCAGACAATGTGGCTGTGCGGCGTTTCAAGCTGTCGACCCAGCTTTTGGGGCGTTTGGGCATTTCTGCACTCCTTTTCAGCGTTCGGCAGGGTTTGAACAGGCATTGGCATTGTTCTTGCAATTCCTGGGCCAGAACCTGCCACATAATGATCCCAGCTTTGGGGGCCACAGATGACAACGCTGCTGCGAAACCACCTTGCCACGCATGCCGAGGCGCTGAAAATCAGTGAACGGCGCGGGGCGATCATTGCCTCGAACATCGCCAATGCGGCAACGCCCGGTTACAAGGCGCGCGATATAGATTTTCGCGTCGAACTCGCACAGCGGGTTCATGGGGGCGGGGCGCTGGCGGTAACAGACCCGCGCCATATCGCCCATCCCGGCGCGCTTATGTCAGGGCCGGGATTTCGCGTTCCCACCACGGCCGCGCTGGATGGCAATACTGTAGAAACATCGGTGGAGCAGGTGCAGTTTGCCGAAAACGCCCTGCGCCAACAAGCCAGCCTTACTTTTCTGAACCGCCGTATCAGCGGGCTGCGTTCCGCCATCCGAGGAGAGTGACATGACCGAAATCCGCAATGTGTTTGATTTGGGGGGCCGCGCGCTATCGGCACAGATGCAACGTGTGAATGCCGCCGCGTCCAACCTTGCAAATGCAGGCACAGTCTCTGGCAGTGCCGAGACCGCGTTTCGCCCGTTGCGCCCTGTATTTTCTGTGGATGAAATGTATCCCGGCTCTGGTCTTGCCGCGCCGCGTGCCGATCGCATTGTGGCGCTGGATCGTGATCCTGCGCGCATGTTTCGCCCCGACCATCCCCATGCCGACCCTGATGGCTTTGTTTATGAAGCGCCCGTGCAGGTGGAAGAAGAAATGGTCGAGATGCTGGAGGCAAGCCGCAGCTACCAAAACACGCTGGAAGCCATGTCGACCCTGCGGGTGCTGATGACCCGAACCTTGTCCATGGGAGAATGAGGATGATCCAATCCGCAACCAATTTTGATCCGGCCACTGCGCCTGCCCCTGCGCGTGCCCCCGCCGCGTCTGCCACATCCAATCTGGGCCAGAAAGATTTTCTGACATTGCTTACCACGCAATTGCGCAACCAAGACCCCCTGAACCCGATGCAGAACAGCGAATTTCTGGGCCAGATGGCGCAGTTTTCAACTGTTTCGGGAATAGAACGGATGAATGATAACTTGCTGGCGCTGGGTGCGGGGTTTCGGGACATGCGCCTTGGCATGGCATCGGAACTTGTGGGCCAATCCGTGCTTGTGCCCGGCGCTTTGGCGCGCCCCGACAACACTGGCGCCTATCGGGGGGCAGTCAATCTGGCGGCCGCGGCAGAGAATGTGGAAATCAGTTTTTCTGATAATCTTACCGGCGCTTTGCTGCATCGCCAGATTCTGGGCCGCCACCCTGCCGGGCAGGTGGAATTCGCTTGGGAAAATGCCCCCGCTGATTTGGTGAGCGCGCGCCATGCGCTACGCATTTCCGCCAGCGTAACCACAGATGGTGTAACAGAGCCTGTGGCCAGCCTGGTATATGCACGCGTCCTTTCGGCCACTTTGGGCCAATCTGCCGATGATATCACCTTCGAGGTTGAGGGATTTGGCAAGCTCAACAGTCTTGAAATTGAAACGATCCGCTGATCTGCAAGCAAGGAGATTTCCATGTCCATGAATACCGCCCTGTCCGGGCTTTCCGCCGCTCAGAAAGATATCGCTGTCACATCGCATAATATCGCGAATGTGGGCACAACGGGCTTTCGGGGGTCGCGCACGGAATTTGCCGATATCTTTACCCAATCACCCTTTTCCGTAGCGCGCACCACGGCAGGGTCAGGAACCCAGATTTCCCGCGTGGCTCAGAATTTCTCGCAAGGCAGTGTGGTTGGCACCGGAAACCGGCTGGATATGGCGATAGAGGGGCCGGGTTTCTTTGCCTTGCGCTCTCAAAGCACCACACCGGGCGTCGCGAATGAAACACTTTATTCGCGCGCGGGGTCTTTTGACATGTCGGCAAGCGGCTTTCTGGTGAACGGTGCCAATCAGCAATTATTGGGTTGGCCTGCGGCAAATAACGGGCAGGTTTTGTCCGAAGCGCTGTCAACTGCGCAGCCCATGCGCGTGCCGCTGACTGTGGGTAATCCGGTTGCAACATCGCAATTGCGGCTGGATTTGGTCTTGCCCACAGATGCGGCAATGTCAGGCGCGCAAGATGCCGTGCCTCCGACGGCGGCCTTTGATCCTGCCAATCCGACAACATGGGCACATCGCACCTCTGTTCCTGTCTTCGATGATCAGGGCCGAGCGGTAGAAGCGGAATTGTATCTTGTGCGCATGGCCTCACCCTCTGCCACCGATCCGAATACAGAATTTGCGGCCTTTGTCATGCGTGATGGCCAGATGATGTCAGCGACTGGCCCCAATACCATCACATTTGGGTCTGATGGGCGTATTGTTCCGCCTGCCACCGCGCTACAGTTTAGCGATGGTGATGCTGATCTGGCTTTCAACTTTGATGGTTCCAGATTGCAGAACCGGCCCTTTTCGGTGGCCGCCGTGCAGCACAACGGCCTGACTGTCAATCAATTGACAACGCTGGATATAGATTCCGAAGGCACAGTCTGGGCAACCTATGGCGCAGATGGGCGCTTGGCGATTGGCAAATTGCTGCTGGTGAATTTCCCCAACCAGGCCGCCTTGCGCCCGATGGGCGCGGCGTCTTTCGGGGCGACGCCTGATGCCGGCGCGCCCTTTGCTGGCTCTCCGGGGGGGACTGGGTTTGGGCGGTTGCGCTCTGGGGCGCTGGAAATGGCCAATGTTGATCTGACCGATCAACTGGTCGCACTGATTACCGCGCAGCGCAACTACCAGGCCAATGCAAAGGCGATGGAAACATCGTCCCAGATGATGCAGACCATTATGAACCTGCGCAGCTAAGGGGGGCTGAATGGATAGGCTGGCCTATACAGCGCTGAATTCGCTTGCGAATTTGCGTGATGACAGGATCGTTTCTGCGCAGAACCTTGCGAATATGTCTGTCCCTGGGTTTCGGCGTGATCTGCCCAATTCTGGTGCGGCACGGTTTCTGGAAGTGCTGGGCGCGCAAACGTCGCGGGCCTTTCAGCTGGAACATGGGGTGCATGGTTTTTCGCGCAGCCCCGGCCCGTTGGAGCAGACGGGCGACCCGATGGATATTGCCATCGCCGATAGAGGGTTTTTTCTGATCGAACCCGCGTCCGGGGGCGAGATGGCTCTTTCACGCCGTGGTGATCTGCAAGTTGGCGCGGATGGCCGCTTGCGCAATGGCGCGGGCGATCTGATGCTTAGCGCAGATATGGCGCCCATCATCGTGCCGCCCTTTCGTGAAATGGTTGTGGATGATCTGGGCCAGGTGCTGATTGCGCCGATTGATGGCGCAGCGGGCGCGTTGGTGCCAGTGGCCATGCTGGGCACGGTTGATCCTGCCGATGATCTGGCGCTGCGAAAATCCGAAGATGGCCATATTCGCCGCCTGGATGGCGAAGCGCTGCCGCCCCCAGACCAGCAAGCCCGCGTGGTGCAGGGCATGCGCGAGGGCAGCAATGTGAATGCGACAGCGGAATTGATTGCCTCTATCGAATTGCAGCGCCGGTTCGAATTGAACCTGCGCATGGTGCAAACCGCGCGCGAGATAGATGAAGCCGGCGCCGCATTATTGCGCCCCCCTTCGGGCTGATCCGGCACGGGGCTTGCAAGACAGGGGTAAGAACAGGCCGTGAAAGGACAAACCCATGTCAACGAATGCAATGCATGTTGCCCGCACCGGGCTGGATGCGCAACAAACCCGGATGCAGGTGATCGCCAACAATCTGGCGAATGTGAATACCACCGGGTTTAAGCGCGACCGTGCCAGTTTTGAAACGCTGCTGTATCAGACATACCGGCCCGCAGGGGCGCAAACCGCCGATCAGACGGCACTGACCAGCCCTTTGGCCGTAGGAACCGGGGTGCGCATTGTCGCGACTGAGAAAATTCATACCCAGGGCACGCTGAATACCACATCGAATGTGCTTGATCTGGCGATCAACGGGCAGGGGTTTTTCCAAATCCAGATGCCTGATGGCCGTGTCGGGTATTCGCGCGACGGAGCTTTGTCGCGCAATGCCGAAGGCACGCTGACAACTGTCAGCGGCTATGTGCTGGAACCCCAGATCAACATCCCCCCCGATGCGCTGGCCATCAACATCTCTGGTGATGGGATTGTCAGTGTCACCCTGCCCGGAGAGGTAGAGGCGCAAGAGGTGGGGCAGATCCAGCTTGCAAGCTTTGCCAACCCGCGTGGTCTGGCCCCGATTGGTGAAAATATGCTGCTCCAGACCCCGGCATCTGGCGAGGCCGTCATTGGTGCGCCCATGGCGGATGGCATGGGCAAGCTGGTGCAGGGCGCGCTTGAAGGTTCCAACGTCAATGTGGTGCAGGAACTGGTCGATATGATCGAGACCCAGCGCGCCTATGAGATCAATTCGCGCTCAATCTCCGGTTCGGACGAGATGTTGAAATATTTGGCCAACAGATTGTGAGGTAAGATGATGCGCCCTTTGATCCTGCTTTTCCCTCTGGCTGCGTGCTCTACCTATCTCGAAGACAAGGCCGGGATGGATTATGCGCCGCTTTATCATGAAACTATGCCTGTGGCCGCGCGGGCCACGGGTGGGATTTTCCATGACGAGGCGCGCGGCCTGTTTGTGAATGACCGCCGCGCCCGCGCTGTAGGCGATGTGCTGACGGTGCAATTTGTGGAACAGTTCCAGGCCAGCAAATCCCAATCCGCCAGTTCTGGCCGCAATTCCAGTTTCGAGATCGAATTGCCCTCGATTCTGCCGGGAGGATTGGCCTCTGGGGATTTTGGCAGTTCCACACGTCAAAGCTTTTCTGGCCGGGGTTCTGCCTCTCAATCCAATTCGCTGACAGGTCGGTTGAGCGTGTCTGTTGCGCGCGTTTTGCCAAATGGGCATCTGGAGGTGGTGGGGCAAAAGCGCCTGACGCTGAACAATGGCGCGGAATATGTGCGCCTGCGCGGCGTGGTGCGCCCCGAAGATATCGGGCCGGATAATGTGGTCACATCCGACAGGCTGGCGCATGCCGATATCCGCTATATGGGGGCTGGCGACGTGGCCGATACCGGGCGGCAGGGCTGGTTGTCGCGCGCGCTGACTGTGGTCAATCCGCTATGATCGGGCGTGTGGTTTTGCTGGCCTGCTTGTGCATTATTCCCGGTATCGCGCTGGCGGACAGGCTGAAGGATCTGGCTTCGGTTTATGGTGTGCGGATCAATCAGCTGGTGGGGTATGGCATTGTGGTGGGCCTGTCTGGCAGCGGCGATGGCAATAGCGGGCTGACGCTGCAATCGCTGGAATCGCTGATCTCGCGGCTTGGGTTGCAGGTGGATGCGCGCGACCTGAACGCGCGCAATGCGGCGGCGGTGATGGTAACAGCCGATCTGGGGCCTTTCATGAAAGAGGGGCAGTCGCTGGATGTCACTGTCTCTACCGTGGGAAGTGCGAAATCCTTGCAGGGCGGCACATTGCTCATGACACCTCTTCTGGGCGCAGATGGAGAGATTTATGCCATCGCGCAGGGCAATCTTGTGGTTGGGGGTTTGGGGGTTGGTGGCAATGACGGGTCTTTCCTGACAGTGAATATTCCCACTGTCGGGCGTATTCCCGGCGGCGCAACCGTAGAGCGTGTGGTTGATACCCCCTTGATGGATGGCGATTATGTGCTGATCAACCTGCACCGCGCCGATTTTTCCACAGCCGCGGCGGCAGAGGCCGCCATAAACGCCACTTTCGGTGCAGGCACAGCCATGGCGATTGATGGGTCAACCATCCGGGTGCAAGCGCCTGCAAATGCGGGCGCGCGTGTCAGTTTTCTGGGGATGCTGGAGAATATCGCCCTCACCCCAGACACGCCGCCTGCGCGGGTAGTTGTCAATTCGCGCACGGGCACTGTTGTGATTGGTGGCAATGTGCGGGTCACGCCTGCGGCGGTGACGCATGGCTCTCTTACCGTGCGCGTCAGCGAGGATTTCAATGTCAATCAGGCCGCGACCGTGGTTGCGGGGGACAATGGCGCGGTGGTTGTGCCGGGAGAGGCTGTTGTCACTCCAGACACCCAGATCGATATCACGCAGGAACCTGCGCGCGCCTTTGTCTTTGATCCCGGTGTGTCGCTGTCTTCGCTGGTGGATGCGATAAACGCAGTCGGGGCCAGCCCGTCCGATTTGGTGGCCATTCTGGAAGCGCTGCGTCAGGCCGGGGCCTTGCGTGCCGAATTGATGATTATCTAGGAGCTGGTCATGGATATTTCCCCTCTTGCATCGGTGCCGCTGCCGATATCGCCCAGTGCCAGCCCCCCAGCCAATCTGCGCGCGGCGGCAGATGGGTTTGAATCGCTCTTTCTGGCGGAAGTGTTGAAAGGGGGGCGGGCCAGCTTGCCGGGCGATGATCTGACAGGATCTCAGGGCGTAACCATGGCCCAGGATATGCTGGACAGGCATCTGGCGCAGCATGCGGCGGGGCAGGCGGGGCTGGGGGTGGCAGCGGCCATCTTGCGCCAGTTCGGCCCAAAAGCGGAGTAAGCCATGAGCGACATGATGAACATTGCCCGCAGCGGGGTTTTGGCCAACCGTGCGGCCCTATCTGTGATCGCAGAGAATGTGGCTAATGTGAATACCGAAGGCTATCGGCGCCGCTCTGTTTCCACGGTCACTGCTGCGGGCGGGCAGACGACTCCGCAAACTCTGCCAACAAGCGGGCAGGGGGTTAGTGTTACCGAAATTCGCCGTGCCTTTGATCATCTTTTGGCCGAACGTGGCCGCGCGGCGGCCAGTGCGCAGGCGGCAACTCTGGCGCACCAGGGTGTGGCCGAACGGATAGAGACCCAGCTTATCCCTGGTGAAACCCGCCTAGATGGCACAATGCGCGCGTTTTTTGACAGTCTCGCGAAACTTGCAGCCAGCCCCGCGGATTTGACCTCTCGCACCCAGGCGTTGCGCGGGGCGCAGGCGCTGGCAGATGGCATTGCAGAAGCCGCAGATGGCTTTTTCCAATTGCGCAGAGATACTGTTTCACAAGCCAGTTTATCAGCCTCGCGCGCGCAAGACTTGCTGTTGGATCTGCATCAGGTTGGCCAACAGCTTGGGCAATTGGGCCCACGCCAGACAGATGGGCATCACCCTTTGGCCGACAGGCGCGATGCCCTTCTGGCTGATTTGGCGCGCGAAATTCCGATATCCGTTTTTCTTGCAGAGGATGGCCGCCCGGACATCCGCCTTGGGTCAGAAGCTGGCCCGCTTTTGTTGGATCACACAGGCCCCGCGCGCCTCAGCATCACCGCCCCGGATCAGGTGACGCTCCAGATTACCGGCCCTGATGGCAGCCAGCGTGAAACGCGCATGATTACCGGCGGGCGCCTTGGCGGGTTGGCCATGGGCATTGGCGCCATAGACATGGCTCGTCATGAATTTGACCAAATGGCGCGCAATCTGGCCGAAGGGCTGAACCAGCTGCATCGCACCGGTGTGGATAGCGATGGGCAACCGGGGCAGGATCTGTTCCGCATTGATGGCTGGACAGCGGCCCCGGCAACGACGAATGCTGGACAAGTGCTGGCGAAAATCCGCTTGGGCGATGCGCAGGTCGTGCAGGGGCCTGTAGAGATTGTGTTCAATGCAAGCCTTGCCGCGTGGCAGGCGCATGACACCAATGGCATATTGCTGGCCAGTGGGCAGGACAGGTTGCTGTTGCCGGGCCTGACTGTTGATATTGCGGGGCAGGCCAGAGATGGTGACAGGATTACCCTGTTGCCCGTCACAGGCCGCGCGCTGGATTTGCGCCTTGCCATGTCTGACCCGCGCTTGCTGGCGGCCTCGGCAGAAACCACAGTCGCCCCGGCCCCAGGTATCTCTACCAGCGCCCGGTTGGAACTTGGCCGCCCCGCAGGCGGCACCGCCCCCCCGCCCCTGGATTTCGTGGTTACGGATGCGGCCTTGGGCGAAGTGGCGCTGCAATCCGTGCCGGATGGCGCGGTTCTTGCAACAGCAACACTAAGCGCGGATGGGCGGGTAAATATGATGGGGCTGGATTTGCAAGTGGTTGGGGCAGCACGGACAGGCGACAGATTCAGCCTGCGCCCGACAGGCCCGGCCTCTGGCAATGGCGATGTGGCGCAGGCCATGGCTGCGCAAAGGCGGGGCGAAGGTGGGGCGCTGGGCATGCTGGATCAACTGGCGCGGGTGCAGGGCGACCTTGGAACGCGCACCGCCGCCGCGCAGCGCGCCCAAGCCACGGCTCAGGCCCGTTTGGACAGCGCCGAACGAGACGAAGCCGCGCTTGGCGGCGTCAATCTGGATGTCGAGGCTGCGCGGATGGCGCAGTTGCAGCAATCCTATCAGGCCTCGGCGCAAGCGCTATCAATCGCGCGCAGCCTTTTTGAGACGCTTTTGCGCATGATTTGACGGAGTGAGTGATGATAACAGACGCTCTTTTTACGCAGCAAGCTATTCATGGCTTTGGCCGTCAAGACCGCGAAATCGCAGATTTGCAGGAACAGCTTTCCTCTGGTCTGCGCGATCCCCGCGTTTCGGCCGATCCGGCGCGCGCCATGGAACTGGCTGCATTGCGCGATCTGCAATCGGATCTAGCCACGCAAACCGTGATCGGTCGCGCCGCCGCGGATCGTCTGGCCCTTGCCGATGCCACCCTGAACGAGGTGAGCGATGGTGTGCGCGAATTATATACGATCAGCCTGCAAGCGGCCAATGACACACTGACCCGCGAGGCGCATGCGGCGCTCAGGGTGCAGGCAGAGACCTTGCGCAATACGCTCTTGGCCAATGCCAATGCCACTGATCCGCAAGGCCGCCCCTTGTTTTCGGGCACGGCGCCGGGGCCTGCCTTCGTGCTTGGGCCAGATGGCGTCAGCTATCAGGGCGATACAGCAGCAACGGTTGTGCAAATGGGGGGGCATGCCAAGCTGACAACCGCCTTGCCCGGCACCCGCGTGTTCGGAGAGGGGCAGGACAGCACATTTGCACTGCTCGACGATCTGGTGCGAAGCCTGTCAGAGCCTGTTCTCTCTGCGCGCGACACAGTGAAGGCGCTGTCTTTTGCGCGGTTGGAACTGGCCGATTCTGTGGGGGGGCCGGGCGATACGATTAGCATAACACTGGAAGGGCCACAGGGCCGCGCAGATATTTCACTTACCCTTGGCGCTGGTGGGCAAGCCGCGCAAATTGCCGCGATAAATGCCGCCAGCGCCACTACGGGCGTTCAAGCGCAGGCCATGGCCGATGGGGTGGGGATCCGGCTGGTGACAGCGGGCAATATCACCCTGTCCAATCAAACAGGCCCAGCAGAGGGGCTGGCGCGGCGCCCGCTTCTGACCTTGGCCCAACTGACAGACGCAGATCAGACCGTTCATGCCCCCGCGGCCTTGCGCCCGGCGCATCTGGCTTCTGGCACGCTGGTTGGCCGGGCCTCTGGCGCGATAGAGCATCTGGCCGAAATGCGCGCGGCAGTCGGGGCGATGGGCAAAGCGCTGGATAGCCGGATCGAGCGGATCGCGGATACGCGCCTGACCCTCGACAAGGCAATATCGCGCTTGCAGGATGTGAATGTGGCCGAGGCAATCACCCGCTTGCAGACATTGCTTCTCAACCAGCAGGCGGCACAGCAAAGCTTTGTGAAAATCACAGCCAGATCGTTGTTTGATTATCTGCGCTAATACGCTTTTGGAACCGGAGCGGGGCGATTTCTGGCGGCGTCATTGCGCTGCGACCGCCCGCACAGACGCCCCGGCAAAGCCCTGTTGCCACAGCCTTGGCACCAGATAGGCGGGCAGGCTGTCTCTATCTGCGGCGAATCATATGCATTGCAGCGCGGGCAAGACCGCGGCCCCCTCAGTCAAGGGGCACCCCCAGCCGCACCCTGCAAACCCAGCCAGAGCACGTCACACCAGCCCGGTTTTGCGCCACCCAAACAGAGCCGCGCCCTGCCTGCCATAGGCCGTTTGAGGACTTGCCAACCGCTTGGCAAGCGCCTTGGGCAAGGGGGGGCAACCGCTTTGGCTATCCTTTCGGTTCGGCTTTTGCACTACGGCGGAACGCTGGCAGGGTTCTGCCGTCATGTGGCGCGATCCCGGCGCGCCCAGAGACAGGCCAACAGACAATCCGCAAGGCCCGGTCATCTTTGCACTGCCTCGCGTGCCGTGGATTGGGGGCGGTGATCTTGCGGTGTAAAGGGCAGAGCGGGTCAGCAGACGCAATGACGCTGAATCGCGCGCTTATGTCTTATGTGCTGCATAGAGTGGTTGCCTATGCGCTGCCGGGGGCAACTTGCAGACCACAAAATCAGGGCAGCGCAAGGGGGGCGGTGCTGTGGATTGGCAAGCTGACGATCTGGACTGCTTGTGACCCAATTGGCGAAGTGCCGCAGCAGGAGGCTGTGGCGGGGTGCAAACACGGCGCATCGTGATCGGGGGCAGTGGCAAGGGTGGTGTCTTTGGTGCAATACTGCGCGCCGCCGCAGCGCGCAGCGATGTGTTCTTTGTGCTGCTCTAATGCTCACTGTTGCCCCGCAAGCCTCTTCCCTGCCCAGCAAGGCACGCGCGCCCCGCCGGGCTGCCCTGCCCGACGTCGCGCGCCTCTATCGCCTGAGCATGCGCTATATCCGCCTGTTCGGGGCGTTTGCGCGGCAGCGGGGTGGCCGCATGTGGCCATTGCGGCATAACAGCAGGCAAGGCGGGCTTAGACTGTGGGTTCTGTGGCTTGGGTTGCAGTGGATTTGGGTTCGAAGGTGGTTTTGTCCATCTGGCCCCACGCGTCTTTCAGGCTGGCGATAAAGTCGCGCGCCTTGCCCAAGCCTTCGCCATGACCTGCATCTTTGCGAAAAGCGGCCATGACCTGTTGGCGGCAGTATTCATAGACTTGGAAAAGCGGAACGGCGATGTTGGTGTCACTGTCCATGTCCAGACTTGATTGCAAGATGTAGAGTGCCGACATGGATTTCACCATGGCATCGGTTGGCAGAGCCGCTTGGTTTTCACTGGCGATACACAGCCGCTGTAACGCGCCATGCAATTCGTCCATAACAAGCGCGATGATGGCATGGGCATCATCGGGGACTGTCGCTTCGGGTTGGCTGTGACGCCGATATTGTTCCCGTGCAAATTGCAGATTCATTGCGGCCCTCACTAGAGTTCTCTTGCTCAGTAAACACGGAAACGGCAGCCCGCGCCAAAATGTAAGAATTTTTTGCGCCTTTCAGAAGATTGTCAGTTTGGTTGTGCCCGGCATGGCATTTTTGCCCCGGCAAGGCGCTTAGGCCCATCGCCCCACAGCCACGACAGACAGCGTGCAATCCGCTGTTCCTGCCGCCGCCGACATACGCGCGCCTTGCAGCGCGTCTGCACCATTGGCTGTGACGGTGCCACTGTAAAACAGCATCCGCCTGTCATTCTCGGCCCCGCTGCTGGTTGTGGCATGCCCGGTCAGGGCAGGCGGGGTTGCAAACGGTGCCGGAAATGTCCAGCTTTGCGCAGCGGTGCGAAACGGGTCTGCAAAGCTGCCCGCCCCCAGTGCGGTGGGATTGCCAGCATTCAGCACAGCCCAGCACAGTTGCGTGCCATCGGCCAGACGCAGATAGTGGCCATTGCTTGTCTCGCCATGTTCCAGCACAGCGCCTGTGGGCTGGCCTGCGCTCTCACTGACACTCCCGACCAGATTGCCCAGATGCACAACATCTTTGTTCTGGACTGTCAGCCCAATGGGGGCCGCAACACTGCCTGTGCTGCCATCCACCACCAACCCCTCATGCCAGAGCATGCCATCGGCCGAAACCTTGAACGACAGCGCGTCATTGCCCGCTGTCCCAATTTCTGCCCGGCCTGAAAACCCTGTTTGAAACAGCACGCTTGCGGTTTGTGCCATGGCGGCTTTATTGATCTTCACCTGATGGCCCGCGCCCGCATGCGTAAACAAGCTGCCTGGCCCGGCCACCACAAGGGGGTTATTGGCATCATGGCTGGCCCCAATCCCAACCCCTTGCAGGTTTTGCAGCGGCGCGGCATCCGGGCTGGCCCAGCCTGTGCCATCATAGATGCGTAACTCTGTGCCGAAGCTGGCAAGCCAACCCTGACGCGGGGCGACAAACAGCCAGCCCGCACCGCTGCGCATGGCAAGCTTGCCCCCTTCGCCTGCCCACTCGCCTGTTGGTGCAGGGGCCAGCGCCCATATTTGCCCCTCTTCCACGGCCATCGGCGGGGTGATTGCGTCAAATCCCATCACGCTGAGTTGCACCAGCATATCCAGCCGTTCCAGCGCCTCGTTCAGGGTGACATGTTTTTGGGCCTGCGCGGCTTGCAGGTAGGGCAGGGTCAATCGCGCGGAGAGTTCGGACATGGGCCACCTTGGGTTGCATCTGGGGGATAGGTGCAAAGCCTAGTGGCACGCGGTAAAATAGCCCTGAAGCCAGCGCGCGCTGGTGGGGCGCAAGTCCGGCTTGAACGCGCCTAGCCCTGCCAGTGCGCGGCGTGCTCCCCGGCCCAATGGCCAGTGGCAAGGCAGGCGGTGAGCAGATAGCCGCCTGTCGGGGCCGACCAATCCAGCATTTCTCCGGCCACGAAGACACCCGGCCAGTCACGCAACATCAGCCCGTCTGTGCAGGCCGTGCGGATAATGCCGCCAGCGGTTGAAATCGCCTCATCCATCGGGCGGGGGCCAAAGAGGGGCGGGCGCAGGGCTTTCAGGGCTGCGGCCAGTTCCGTGGGGTGCTGCGGCAATGGGCGGGCGCATTCCTGCACCAGCGCCAGCCGTACCCCTTGCAGGGCCAGCGCGCGGCGCAAGCGGTTGGAGAGGCTCAGCTTGCGCGGCTGGCGTTCCAGCCGAGCGGCCATCTCTGCCTCAGAGAGATCGGGGAAAAGATCAATCTCCAACCCCGCCCCGCCCAGTAGCAGATGCGAGAGCGCATAAATCCCGCCGCCCTCTATCCCGCGTTCGGAAATCACGCATTCCGCGCGTAGGCTTTCGCCGCCTGCCGCAAGGCTGCACCCTTTCAGCGGCTGGCCGAAATGTGCGGCCATATGGGGCGACCATGCCACCTGAAAGCCCATATTGGCAGGCTGGAACGGGGCAAGCGCAACGCCCCTTGCCGCCAGATGCGCAGCCCATGCCCCGTCAGAGCCAAGCCTTGCCCAACTTGCCCCACCCAGCGCCAGAACGGTCACACGCGGCGCAAGGCTGCGCGCGCCATCGGGGGTGGCAAAATCAAAACTGCCGCCCTGCCAGCGCCAGCCGCGCCGCAGCGTGACGCCCATCCCCTCCAGCCGGGCCAGCCATGCGCGCAACAGGGGCGAGGCTTTCATCGCCCGGGGAAATATCCGCCCCGATGATCCCGTGAACAACTCTTGCCCCAGCCCTTCCGCCCAATCGGCAATCTGCGCCGGGCCAAAGCTTGCCAGCATCGGGGCCAGCCAGTTGGCCGCGTCACGATATTGCAGGGTTTGGGCGGGCAGAGGGGCTGCGTTCAACAGGTTCAGCCCGGATTTGCCGGCCATCAGGAATTTGCGCGCGGGTGATGGCTTGGCCTCGCAGATCACAACGCGCCGGCCTGCGCGTGCCAGCACCTCGGCGGCCATCAGCCCGGCAGGGCCAGCCCCGATCACAAGCGCATCTAGTGCTTCCTTTTGCATCATGCCCAACTCTTAACGCTTCTTTGATGGCGGGCGTGTATTGTAGTGCCGCCCGTGAACCCACATAGTATTGCCACCCGCCATTGCCCCCAGCGGCCCAGTTGCGCAAAAAGGCCCATGTCCGAGCTTATTGTCAGTTCCTATAACATTCACAAGGCCGTCGGAACCGATATGCGGCGCGACCCGGCGCGCACTGTGCGGGTGATTGCCGAACTTGGCGCCGATATCGTGGCGCTGCAAGAGGTGGATCGCCGGTTCGGCGATCGTAAAGGTGTGCTTGATGCAAGCCTTTTGCGCGCGGAAACCGGGCTGGAACCTGTGGCGCTGACAGACCGGCTTGGCGCGCGGGCGCATGGCTGGCATGGCAATCTGCTTTTGTTGCGCGGCGCAGAGGTAGAGCAGGCGCGCGCTGTCACCCTGCCGGGGCTGGAACCGCGCGGCGCGATTGTGGCCGATATCCGCATGCAGGGCCAGCCCTTGCGCATTATTGCTGCCCATCTGGGGCTGTTGCACCAATCGCGCCTGTTGCAGGCGCGGTTTTTGTCGCAAGAGATTATGGGCGGGGATGGGCGGCCCACGCTGGTGATGGGGGATTTCAACGAATGGCGGCTGGGAGCGGGGTGTTCGCTCATGCCGTTGCGGCGTGAATTGCGGGCCGTCAAACGCTCTGCCAGCACCATCCCCAGTTTTCCTGCGCAACTGCCCGTGCTGCCCTTGGATCGGATCATCGCCTGCCGTCAGGCAGAATTGCGGGATTTACGCGCGCATGACAGCGTTTTGGCGCGCAAGGCATCGGATCATCTGCCCATTCGGGCGGGGCTAAGCTTGCCCCGCGCCCAAAGCGCGGTTATGTGAGCCGCTAACCTTTCCTGTTGTGTGTGAGAGAGCGAATGGCCGAGCCAAAGAAGCTATTCATCAAGACCTATGGGTGCCAGATGAATGTCTATGACAGCGAACGCATGGCCGAAGCCCTGGGCGCGTCTGGCTATGTCACAACCCAAAGCGCCGATGATGCGGATATGATCTTGCTCAATACCTGCCATATTCGCGAGAAGGCGGCGGAAAAGGTGTATTCCGAATTGGGGCGGTTCAAAGCGCTGAAAGCGGCAAATCCTGACCTGAAAATCGGGGTGGCAGGCTGCGTGGCGCAGGCCGAGGGCGCAGAGATCATGCGCCGCCAGCCGCTGGTGGATCTGGTTGTGGGGCCGCAAACCTATCACCGCCTGCCCGCGATGGAAGCGGCAGTGCGCGCAGGCGCGCGCGCCGTGGATACCGATTTCCCGCAAGAGGACAAGTTTGACCATCTGCCCAAAGGCCCGCGCGCCATGCGCGGCCCATCGGCCTTTCTGACAGTGCAGGAAGGCTGCGACAAGTTTTGCGCCTTTTGCGTTGTGCCCTATACGCGCGGCGCGGAAGTGTCGCGCCCTGTTGCGCGGGTGTTGGCAGAGGCCGAGGATCTGGTCTCGCGCGGGGTGCGTGAAATCACGCTTCTGGGGCAGAATGTGAATGCCTATCATGGCGATGGGGCAGGCGGGGCCTGGGGCCTTGCGCGTCTGATCCGCGAATTGGCGCGGATAGAGGGGCTGGAGCGTATCCGCTTCACCACCTCGCACCCCAATGACATGGAAGATGATCTGATTGCCGCCCATGGGGACGAGCCGAAGTTGATGCCCTATCTGCACCTTCCCGTGCAATCTGGCAGTGACCGCATTTTGAAGGCCATGAACCGCAAACACACGGCGGCAGACTATCTGCGCGTGATTGATCGTTTGCGCGCCGCGCGGCCTGATCTGCTGCTGTCGGGCGATTTTATCGTGGGCTTCCCCGGAGAGACCGAGGCAGATTTTCAAGATACACTCGCATTGGTGCGGGCGGTTGGCTATGGGCAGGCCTATAGCTTCAAATATTCCGCGCGCCCCGGCACACCGGCGGCAGAGCGTGCGGGCGTGGCGGATGATGTGGCCTCTGACAGGCTGGCGCGCTTGCAGGCGCTGCTTGCCCAGCAACAGCGCGAGATACAGGAAGCGATGGTCGGGCGCGAAGTCTCGGTTCTGCTGGAGAAACCGGGGCGAATGGCCGGGCAGATGGTGGGCAAATCCGAATATCTGCATGCCGTGCATGTCACCGATCCCCGCGCTAAAAGTGGCGATATCGCCCGCGTGCGGATTGTGGAAAGCAGGCCAAATTCGCTGGCGGGGGTGCTGGTGTGAGGTTCAGCACCGCGCACAAGATACCCAAGAGGCTGGTTTGAGCAGGTAGGGGGCGTTGGGCGAGGGCGCTGAGCCGCGCAGCGCTGGGCCGCGGTGCGGCGATCTGCCCTTGAGGCTATGTCACTTTATGGCGGCCAAATCCGCGCGAAACTCAGGCTATGCGCTGGTTGCAGCCAAATCGCCGTGCCGGGGGGCGGCCCGGCGATGCGCGGCGGGCTAAAGCCCTCGATTCCGCGCAGGGCAATCACCCCTGAACGTCCCCACCCCCCCATCGCTGCCCCACATGGAGAGAGTTTTGAGCAGACGGTGAACGTAAGAGCAATTTCACCAAAAACCCGACAAAGCTTTTTCCGAAATTTCGACATATCGGAGAGATTTACGCGCGCTGTAGAATGGCGCGCTCTAGATATTGTGCTCGCCGCGCCTAATATTGCCGAATCTGGAAAGTTTCACCGCATTTTCAGAAATCAAGGCTTGCGCGATGGCATTGCCCTTGGCAGCATGAATGTATCGACTCGCGGCAAATCCTGCCGCCGCAAAGGGAGAATTTCTTGGGCATCAGCGCCTTGACCCCCCCGCCTGTCCCCGGTTCCGACGCAGCCTTGCATCTGGAGTTTCCTGATAATCGCCTGCTGGTAGAACTATGTGGCGAATATGATCGCAACCTGACCCATCTGGAAAGCCATCTTGGCGTGCAGATTATCCGGCGCGGCAACCAGTTGAATATCATCGGCCCCGCAGATGCCAGCGCGCAGGTGGCAGATATTCTGGAAGCGCTGTATCAGCGGCTGGAAGAGGGGCGCAGCGTAGAGCCGGGCGATGTGGCCGCGCTGATCCGTCTGGGCCGCGCGGGCACATCCGAGGAAACCCCGGCGGAACAGTTGGAAATGTTCCGCACCGGGCGGCTGGAAATCCGCACGCGCAAGAAAATGATCTCTCCGCGCACCAAGGCGCAGCAGGATTACACCCGCGCGCTGATGACGCATGAATTGAATTTCGGCATTGGCCCGGCCGGCACAGGCAAGACCTATATCGCTGTGGCGGTGGCCGTGCAGATGTTTTCTGACGGGTTGGTGGATAAAATCCTGCTGTCACGCCCGGCGGTGGAGGCGGGAGAGCGTCTGGGCTTTCTGCCCGGCGACATGAAGGAAAAAGTCGATCCCTATATGCAGCCGCTATACGATGCGCTGAATGATTTTCTGCCCGGCAAGCAGTTGCAAAAGCTGATGGAGGAACGCCGGATAGAGATTGCGCCGCTGGCCTTCATGCGCGGGCGCACGCTGTCCAATGCCTTTGTTGTCTTGGATGAGGCCCAGAACGCAACAGAGATGCAGATGAAAATGTTCCTGACCCGCTTGGGCGAAGGGTCGCGCATGGCGATCACGGGCGACCGCTCGCAAGTGGATTTGCCGCGCGGTGTCGCCTCTGGCCTGCGTGCGGCAGAACGTATTCTGGAAGGTGTGGATGGCATAGGTTTCAGCTATTTCACTTCTGCCGATGTTGTGCGACATCCTCTCGTGGCCCGGATCATTCAGGCCTATGAGCGGGATGAGGAAAAAAGTGTCTGACACAGCCCTGGTGGAAGCGGTTTGCGAAGATGACCGTTGGAATGCCGAAAATCTGAGCACTTTGGCCGAACGCGCGGCGCGCGCGACTTTGGCGCATCTGGGGCTGTCGGCTGATGTGTTTGAAATCGCGCTTCTGGCCTGTGATGATGCCCGCATTGCCGCGTTGAACGCAGAATTCCGCGCCAAGCCAAGCCCCACAAATGTGCTCAGCTGGCCCGCCTGGGATCTGAGCGCCGAAGATGACGGCGGCATGCCAGATTTGCCGGAAGAGGGCATGCCAGATGATCCCGAATCCCTTGGTGATATTGCGCTGGCTTATGACACCTGCACCCGCGAGGCGCGCGAGCAGGGCAAGAGCTTTGAGGCCCATGTCACGCATCTGATCGTGCATTCCGTGCTTCATCTGTTGGGATACGATCATATCCGTGATAAAGATGCAGCACTCATGGAAGAAACTGAATTGCAGATACTTGCGCAACTTGGGGTCGCAAACCCATATGAGGACGGGGCCGAGATGCCCTTGTGATGCCGGAAAGGAACAATGGGCGATACGAGTGACGGATCTAGTGCGGCGCAACGCGCGCTGGAAGATCCAAGAGAAAGTGAAACACGCGGCCTTTTCGGGCGGTTGTTCGATGCTTTGACACCTGATGATGAAGATGGGCGCGAGCGCGCCCGTGAACTCGGGCAAACCTTGCCGGGCCTTGCCAATCTGCAAAGGCTGAAGGTGCAGGATGTCGCCATCCCCAAAGCAGAGATTGTGGCGATAGAGCAAGGCGCCGATCTGACCGATATTGTCGCGCAATTCCGCGAATCGGGCTATTCGCGCATTCCCGTATATGACGAAACGCTGGATAATCCTTTGGGGCTGTTGTTGCTGAAGGATCTGGCGTTGCGCTACGGGTTCAATGGCTATCACGATATAGATTTGCGGGCCATTTTGCGGCCCATTCTGTATGTGCCGCCCTCCATGCCGCTATCGGTTTTGCTGCGCAAGATGCAGGCGGAGCGGACGCATTTCGCACTGGTGATTGACGAATATGGCGGTGTTGATGGTCTGGTCACAATTGAAGACCTGCTGGAACAGGTGGTGGGCGAGATTGAGGATGAGCACGACACCGAGGAAGAGGCCGATATCATCCGTGAAAGCGAAGGCGCATTTCTGGCCAATGCCCGCGCGCCGCTTGCCGATCTGGAAGCAGAGCTTGGCTTTGCGCTGACAGACGAGGCCGAGGATGAAGAGATCGACACGCTGGGCGGATTGGTCTTTTTGCTTTGCGGGCGCGTTCCGGTGCGCGGCGAGGTGATTTCCCATCCCTCTGGGCTGGAGTTTGAGGTCATCGACGCAGAGCCGCGCCGGATCAAGCGGCTGCGGGTGCATCTGGCACAATCGCTGCGTGACGCGGCCGGGTAGCTTGAGGTTGGCGGGGTTGTGACGTTTCTTTCATCGCCACGCAGGCACATGGCCCTGCACGTGGGGCTTGGTGCCATTGCAGCGGCAGGGCAAGCGCCTTTGGGCTGGTGGTGGCTGTCGCTTCTGGCGCTTGGCGGTATCATGGCCGCGCTGCCCGCGCAGGGCGGGCCGCGCCTTTGGGCGGGGCGCCTGTGGCTGGCGGGTTTGGGCTATTTCGCGGCATCGCTGTTCTGGATCATAGAGCCGTTTTTCATAGAGCCTGAAATCCATGGCTGGATGGCCCCGTTCGCGCTGGTGTTCATGGCGGGCGGCATGGCGCTGTTCTGGGGGTTGGCCGGGGCGCTGGCCGCGCTCTATGCGCCGGGGCGTGCGCGGCTGGTGGCTTTGGCCGGCCTGATGGTTGGGGCCGAATTGCTGCGGGGGTGGGTGTTTACCGGCTTTCCCTGGGCGATGCTGGGCCATGGGCTGATCGGCACTCCGCTGATGCAGCTTGCTGCGATCACGGGTGCGGGCGGGCTAAGCCTGTTCTTGGTGCTTTGTGCCGCGCTGCCGGCACTGGGCGCAAGCCCCGCGCAACGTGGTGCAGGGGCAGGGCTGGCGGCGCTTGTGCTTGGCTTGGGTTGGGCCTGGGGCGGGATGCAGGCCGATTTGCCGCCAGACAGGGCCGAAAGCGTGCGCCTTGCCCAACCCAACGCGCCGCAAGCCGAGAAATGGCGCGAGGAAAACATTTATCTTTTCTTCAACCGGTTGTTGGAGCAGACAAGCACATCCGCCGATCCCGCGCCCGATCTGGTGCTTTGGCCGGAAACGGCGGTGCCGTTCTTGCTGGAATATCCCGGTGATGGCCTGACAATGATGGCCGATGCACTGGCGGTGCATGGCGGCGCGGCGCGTCTGGGCTTTGGCGTGCAGCGGCTGGAAGACGGGCGGTTTTTCAATTCTTTCGCAGTTCTCACCCCGCAAGCCGAGGTGACGCATGTTTATGACAAACACCATCTTGTGCCTTTTGGCGAATATATCCCCTTCTCGGAATGGCTGCTTGGCACACCCATTGGCGGTTTGGCAGGCCAGGCGCTGTCAGGCTATACGGCAGGGCCGGGGCCTGTGGTGCTGGATATGGGCCATCTGGGGCTTGTTTTGCCGCTTATCTGTTACGAATCCATTTTCCCGCGCCATCTGCGCACCACGCCCCGGCCCGATTGGGTGTTGCAGGTCACAAATGACGCATGGTTTGGCGCGCTGACAGGGCCTTATCAGCATCTGGCCCAAGCGCGCTTGCGCGCGGTGGAACAGGGGTTGCCGGTGCTGCGCGTGGCCAATACGGGTGTTTCGGCCTTTATTGATGCGCGCGGGGGGATTGTATCTGCGCTGCCACTGAATGAAGCGGGGGTTCTGGATGGGCCAGTTCCTGGCGCTTTGCCACCTACATTTTACGCAAGCCACGGTGATTGGCCGCTTGTGCTGGCGCTGGCCCTGATACTGCTGGGTGCCGCGCTTATCCGTCGCAGATATTAAGCAGGCTCACCCATTGCCCATCTGTCAGAAGGGCAGGGGCTGGCGGCTCTCCTTGCAGCGGATCGGCGTTGCGCAGGGTTTGACCGATCTGTGCAAGGCTAGGGTCGAGGGGGCTGGGATTATCCACCAACGGGCGGGTGGAGAGTTCTGCGCGGGCAAAGCGCTCCATCAAAGGGTCTATTTCCGGCGCAGCCAAAGGCGCGCGCAGCAGGGCACGACCATAGCCTGTCATGGCAGAGGCTGGCAGTTCTGCCGATGTCAGCAAACGGAACGTGGCCAGAATGCCCGCATGGCGCAAAAGCGGGCGCAATGGGTCTTCTTGTGCTGCACGCTGCGCAGCGATCAGCAAGGCCCCACCCAAGGCTTCTGCGCTGGTTGCGTCTTCCAATAGTCGTGCATCAATGATGAAAATCCGGCCCAACACATGCTGAATGCGTGGCATGTCCTGCGGCAGCCCGCGCATGACCAGCAGTTGCGCGGGGGTTTGGAACAGGCGGCGTTGCAAGCTGGCCAGCGCAGGCGCGCCATAGATGCTGTTACAGGTGCGCGCGCCAATTTGCGCCAGATCAAGCCGCACCTGTTCGCCCAGTTCCACCCTTTTGGCCATGGGCACAACTGCGGCAGTATGCTCTTGCAGCGCGGGCGGCAGGATCAGGGCCGAGGCAATCACCCCCAGCACGCAAAGCCCGGCCAGAATGGGCCGGCGCAGGCGTGACAGCAGCCCGCGCGGTGGCTTTAGTGCGCCTTGCACCACTTTGAGCGCATCAATCAGCCAATCGTCATCCAGTTCCAGCACTTCCCCGCCGCCCCCTTCGGGACGATACAGGGCCGGGCGCTTGCCGGGGTTGATCCGCTCTACGGCAGGTAAAGACCAATGGCTGAGCACCACCATGCTGCGGCTGTCAGAAATAACAAGCGTCGCATCGCCAAACCCGACCACCACCTCGCGGCGCTGGTCTTGCTCGGACGCGGCCCACAGGCCCGGCCCTTCAAGCTTGCGATACTTCTCCAGTGCGGTCATGCCGCCAGCCTGCTCTTGTTGTTTTGCGGCAGCTTACAGCAAAGGCAATCCCAAGACCAGAAGTCACAGATCACGCACCTGTGTGCGCAAGTCGAATTTCTGGATTTTCCCGGTCGAGGTTTTGGGCAATTCCATAAACACCACCAGCTTGGGGGTCTTGAACCCCGCCAGCCATGTGCGGCAAAAGGCGATCAACTCTGCCTCGCTGGCCTGCGCGCCTGATTTCAACTCTATGCAGGCGCAAGGCACTTCGCCCCATTTGTCATCCGGCTTGGCCACAACAGCGGCCAGCGCCACGGCGGGGTGTTTCATCAACACGCCTTCCACCTCTACGGAAGAGACATTCTCGCCGCCGGATATGATGATATCCTTCGCGCGATCTGCAATTTTTACATAGCCGTCAGGGTGCTGAAAGGCGATATCGCCGGAATGGAACCAGCCGCCGCGAAATGCCTCTGCGGTGGCAGTGGGGTTTTTGTAATAGCCTTTCATCACGCCGTTGCCTTTGTGCATGATTTCACCCAAGGCCGCGCCATCGCGTGGTACTTGCTGCATGCTGTCTGGCGTCAGCACTGTCAGCCCTTCCATGAAGGGCATGGCAACACCTGTGCGCGCCTTCACCTCTGCGCGCTCCTCTGCATCCAGCGCATCAAACCCTTCATGCCACAGGCATTCTGTATCGGGGCCGTAGGTTTCTGTCAGGCCGTAAACCTGTGTCACGTTAAAGCCCAATGGCTCTATCGCGGCCAGTGTTGCGGCCGGGGGCGGTGCGCCTGCGGTGAACACCTCTACGATATGGGCAAAGGGCAGGCGGTCTTCCTCTGCGGCATGGATAAGGGTTTGCAACACAATCGGCGCTCCCCCGAAATGTGTGGCCCCTTCTTGGGCGATGGCATGATAGATGCCACGCGCCGTAATATCGCGCAGGCAGATGATGCTACCGCCAAGAGCCGGGATCATCCAAGGGTGGCACCAGGCGTTGCAATGGAACATCGGCACGATTGTCAGATACCGGGGAAACAGTGTCATCCGCCAAGACATGGGCTGCGACAGCGTTGAGAGATAGGCACCGCGATGGTGATAAACCACACCCTTGGGCCGCCCGGTTGTGCCAGAGGTGTAGTTCAGCGCTAGGCTTTCCCATTCATCCTGCGGCATGACCCATTCAAAGCCCGGATCGCCAGAGGCGAGAAGCGCTTCATATTCGAGGAACGCGCCAGAGGGGGCAAAGCCTGCCTCGCGGTCTGCCACTTCGATTATCAGTGGGGGTGTGTCCAGTGTGGCACAAGCCGCGCGTGCAAGTTCCACAAAGGCGCTGTCTGAAAGCAAAACTTTCGCCCCGCCATGGCCCAGAATATAGGCCACAGTATCCACATCCAGCCGGGTGTTGATTGCGTTCAGCACCGCGCCACAGGCGGGAACCCCAAAATGCGCTTCCGCATGGGCGGGGATATTGGGCAGGATGGTGGATACAACATCGCCCGGCTGAACACCATGTCGCGCCAAGACAGAGGCAAGCCGCGACACCCGCGCCGCATATTCTGCATAGCTGCGCCGGGTGCGGCCATAGATCAGCGCCTCGCGCCCCGCAAACAAATCAGCGGCACGGCGCAGATGCGACAGGGGCGTAAGCGGCGTGTAATTGGCGGCGCATTTCTCCAGCCCGGTTTCATCATCCAGCCAGCCCATGCGCGCCCTCTCCTATACTCGCGCAGCTTGTGCCATAGGCCCTTGGCTGCGGTTTCCCCCGTGCCCAAGTTAACGCGTTGTGCCCTTAAAATGTCCAGAGAATTTCGCGCTTTCGCCGTTTCGCGATTGCAAACAATTCCCATTAGAACAGGAGATTTCTTTCACCAACTGAGACAGAGGATAAGATCATGTATGCATTTCCCGCCTCAGTACCCCAGTGCGCTGCGCGTTTTGGCAGCTTCGATGATTTCGAGAACAGCCTATCCGTTGGGGATAGGGTAGAATTCCTGCCCCACAAACCTGCCTTGCGTGAAACGGGGCTTATGGCTGGCGCGATGGTTGCCAACGAAAATGGTTGGGCTGCGGTAGAAACAATTCGCCCCGGTGATATGGTTCTGACCTTCGATCACGGTATGCAATGCGTGTTGGAAACCCGCAGCCTTCAAGCGCAGCGGCCCCTACGGCAAGGCACCAAGGCTTTCTCGATGTTCGTGCCAAAGGGCGCAATTGGCAACCGTTCCGATTTGCAAGTCATGCCAATGCAGGAAGTGATCTTCGAATCCGACACAGCGGAAACACTCTATGGTGATCCTTTCGTGCTGATACCAGCGCTGATGCTTGATGGCTATAATGGTATCTGCAAACGCCCGATCGAAGAGGGCGTTTGTACGACGGTGCTTGTTTTTGCCACAGAACAGATTGTGCATACAAATGGCGGCATGCTGGCACTTGCGCCGCGTCAGATCACCGCCCAGGCAGAGCAACAAAGACGGCGTGATCGGCGCGAAAATTATCCACGCTTAAGTTTGGCGCAATTGCGCATGCTGACCGATTGGCACAAGCGCCCCACAGCATCCCAACCCGATGCCAGCAATGCTTTGTTTGGATCGCAAACGCTGGACGAAATCTGCCAGCGGTTGGAACGCCAATTCTGCTGAAACCGTGTTTGGGCAGGCTTGCCCTGAAAAGGCCGCAAATTCTGCCCGATTTTGCCAGAACGGGTGTGTTCAATGATTCTTAACCATGATGCCGAAATATTTGGAACACAGCCCCGCACCTTAACGCTCAAAGAGAGTCTTATGCCGCAACTTTCTTCATCGATTCAGGGTTTCGCCGCTCGCCTTACCAATATGTTCGAGCAGCGGCGCACAGAGCCAGCCAGCAACCCTACCCCTGCTGTCACCACATCTATCCGTGAGATTGGGTTGATCGCAGGTTCCGCAGTCGCCACGCAAACAGGGTGGTGCGCGATTGAGCGCATCGTGGCGGGTGATCACCTGCTGACCTTCGATAACGGAATGAAGGCAGTTGTTGAAAACCGGGCCATAATCATCCGCCGCGCAGAATTGCCCGAAGCGAAGGCATATCTTATGCATGTGCCCGCCGGGGCGCTGGGAAACAGGGCAGAGATGCTGGTCTTGCCCATGCAAGAACTGGTGTTGGAATCCGACAGGGCAGAGGCCCATTATGGTGATCCTTTCGTTCTGATCCCCGCTGTGTTGCTGGAGGGCTACAAGGGCATTCGCAAAGTGCCGATGACTGCTGATTTGCGGGTGCATATGCTGACCTTTGCAGCCGAACAGATCATTCAGATCAATGGCGCTTTGCTTGCGCTTGCCTCCAGCAAGGCGTGCTTGTCACCCTTTGCTGAAACCATTTCCGCAGATTCCCAACGCTATCCGCGCCTGACCCATGCGCAATTGCGCCAAGCCATTGATCGGCGCGCCATCTGCCGCGATGCCGGGCGCGCCGCCTTCGGGGCGCAAACTGTGGATGAGGCCTATGCCGCCTTGAATGCACGCATGACCTAACCCAATTGGGGGTGGCCCGCTCAGGCTTTGGGTGCGCCAGCCGTGGCCAGCACGGTTTCGCCCCATGCCAATTCTTGCTTCAAATCTTCTATCGCTTCTTCCAGCGCGTCGCGCTTTTGCTCCATCTCTGTCAGATGCGCGCGCGCAATTTCACAGGTTCTGCGCAATTGGCGCAACTCGCTGTCATCGCGGTCATACATGTTCAGCAATTCGCCAATTTCTTCCAGACTGAAGCCAAAGCGCTTGCCCCGCAGGATCAGTTTCAGCCGTGCTTCATCACGCCGTGAAAACAGCCTGTGTTGCCCATCACGTTGAGGAGAGAGTAGCCCACCCGCCTCGTAAAAGCGCAAAGTGCGGGGGGTGACGCCGTATTCGGCGCACATCTCTCTAATCGTTTTGACATCGTGCAGCATTCAATATCCTTCACCGCGCGCCCGTTCTGACGCCCGCCGCAGCGATACGATGCTACCTTGCTTGACGTAAACGTAAAGTTAAGCCCTGTGCCGCACAACTGCGTGACATAGTGTTATGGCTGCTTTTGCAATGCGGCTTCGGCATCCTTGCGCAGTTTTTCCAGATCGGTGATGGCGCTTTGCAGTTCGGCGGCCTGTGCGCGCAGAGCCAGTAACTGGCGGTCTGCCATGTCCAGCCATGCCCGCAATTGTGGCTTTGTGCCTTCTTTTTGGTAGATTTCCAGCCATTGCCGTATTTCTTCCAGCGAAAACCCGAACCGCCGCCCGCGCATGATCAACGTCATCCGCGCCACCTCGCGGGCGGTGTAAAGGCGGTTGCGCCCGTCTTTTTCCGGGCTAAGAAGTTCAATATATTCATAATATCGCAAAGTGCGCGGTGTCACATCGAAGCGCGCGCACATTTCCTTGAAGCTTAATCTTGTCTCGGACATGCTGCGCCTTTGTATGTCGAACCCTGCGATGCCCATGCTAAGCATAGGGCAGGGCGGATGCAATTCGCTTGCGCTCTTGCCATTGGTCGCATTTCTGGCACAGAGTGCGCGTAAATGCAGACAGTCAGGCCAGCATATGACCGAAATCAGCGCGCAAGATTTTATAAACGCATTGCCCTTTGCACGCGCTCTGGGCATGACGCTGGAGGCGCTGGGCGATGGGCGTGCGCAAATCTCCATGCCCTGGGACGCGCGGTTTGTTGGCGATCCGGCCACAGGGGTTATTCATGGCGGGGCGGTTTCGGCGCTGATGGATACTTGCGGGGGGGCGGCGGTGCTGTCATATCCCGACGCCACCACCACGGCCACGATTGATCTTCGTATAGATTACATGCGCGCGGCCACCCCCGGCCAGCGCATCACCGCGCGCGCCGAATGCTACCATGTGACCCGCCGTGTGGCCTTTGTGCGCGCAACCGCCCATGATGATGACAGCGCCAACCCTGTGGCGACTGCCACAGGCGCTTTCACCTTTGATCGCAAGGCGCACCCATGATCCGGCCCGAACCTGTGCAGCATGTCAAACATCGCCGCGATCTGGCCCTGAAAACGCTGGTCGATGCCGTGCCATATGCGGGCTTTCTGGGCATTGAATTTGAACGCCACGGCGATGAGTTGACTGCCGTTTTGCGCTATGATGACAAGCTGATCGGCAATCCCGCCCTGCCCGCCATTCATGGCGGTGTGATTGCGTCCTTTCTGGAAGTCGCCGCGATCATTGAACTTAGCTGGGCGATGCTGTGGGATGCGCTGGAAAGCGGCGAATTGCGGCCTGAAGATATGGCCGAAAACCTGCCGCGCCTGCCCAAAACCATTGATTTCTCTGTGGATTATCTGCGCACCGGGCTGCCGCGGGATGCCTATGCGCGCGCGCGGGTCAATCGGTCGGGGCGGCGCTATGCCTCTGTTCATGTCGAGGCATGGCAGGATAACCGCACGCGCCTGTTTGCCCAGGCCACAGGGCATTTCGTCATGCCTCAAAGCGCAGATGAGTGACACCGCTGGCCTGAGCAACAGGCGAATTCTGCGCATCGCTGTTCCGATTATGCTGGCCAATATATCTGTTCCCTTGCTGGGTGCGGTGGATACAGGTGTGGTGGGGCAGATTGGGGCGGCGGCCCCCATTGGCGCGGTGGGTTTGGGCGCGATTATCCTGACATCAATCTACTGGATTTTCGGGTTCTTGCGTATGGGCACAACCGGGCTTGTGGCGCAGGCCACGGGTGCGGGTGATCTGGCTGAAAGCGGCGCAATCCTGACGCGCGGGGTGATGATCGGGCTGGCCGCAGGGGCGGTGATGGTGGCGGGGCAGGCGCTGATCATGGCGCTGGCCTTTCGCATTGCGCCTGCCAGCGCAGAGGTGGAGGCACTGGCGCGCGCGTATCTGGCCATTCGCATCTGGGGCGCGCCTGCCACAATCGCGCTTTATGCGGTCACTGGCTGGTTGATTGCCACAGAGCGCACGCGCGGCGTGCTGGTGCTGCAACTGTGGATGAACGGGCTGAATATCGCACTGGATTTATGGTTCGTGCTGGGCTTGGGCTGGGGCGTGCAGGGCGTGGCGGCAGCCACGCTGATTTCCGAACTCACCGCGCTGGGCTTGGGGTTGTGGCTGTGCCGCGCGGCCTTTGCCGGGGCGCAGTGGCGCGATTGGGGCCGCGTGTTTGACCGCGCGCGCCTGCTGCGCATGTGGCAGGTAAATTCAGATATCATGCTGCGCACAGTCGCGCTGCAAGCGGCAATGACGGGATTTGTCTTTACCTCTGCCGGGTTTGGCGATGTGGAACTGGCGGCAAACCAGATTCTCTGGCAATTCCTGATGATCACAGCCTATGCGCTGGATGGCTTTGCTTTTGCCGCCGAAGCGCTGGTTGGGCAGGCGGTGGGCGCGCGCGCCGTGGCGATGATGCGCGCCGCCAGCCTGCGCGCCAGCCTTTGGGCGCTGGGCGGCGGGGTGCTGATGGGCCTTGGCTTTTGGGTGGGCGGCCCCTGGGTGATTGACCTGATGGCGATCGACCCGGATGTGCGCGCGGCAGCGCGTGCCTATCTGCCGTTTGTGGTGGTGCTGTCGGTGCTGGGGGTGGGCGCCTATATGCTGGATGGCATCTTTATCGGGGCCACCGGCACGCGCGAGATGCGCAATACGGTGGTTTTGGCCGTGGCGATTTATGGGCTTATACTGTGGCTGGCCGTTCCCGTTTGGGGCAACCCGGCACTTTGGGGGGCATTGATGGTGCTCAATGTGCTGCGCGGGGTATTTCTGGCCGCACTCTACCCAAGCCTGGAGCGGCGCGTGGCGCGCGGGGATTAAAGCCAGCGGTCGCGGTCTGTGCCCACGGCCTCTGACACGCTGCCAAAGCCATCGCGCGCCAGCAGCGCCAACAGGCCCTGATTGATCCGCGAGACCAGCGACAACCCCTCATAAACCAGCGCCGAATAAAGCTGCACCGCACAGGCACCCGCGCGAATTTTCGCATAGGCATCTTCGGCGCTGCCAATGCCGCCCACACCCACTAGCGGGATTTCCCCCGCTGTCAGATGCGACAGTTTCGCCAGCACACGCGTAGACATTTCAAACAATGGCGCACCAGATAGCCCGCCTTTCTGGCCAGAATGTGCACTTTTCAAACCTTGGCGCGCAAGTGTGGTGTTGGTGGCAATGATCGCGTCAATCTTTGTGGCCTTCGCCACTTGGGCAATCTCGGCTATTTCGCCATCGCTCAGATCGGGGGCGATTTTCAGAAAAACCGGGATTGGGCGGGCCAGTCCCGCGCGCGCCTGCATCACGCCTGCCAAAAGGGCCGCCAAAGCCTCTGCCCCTTGCAGATCGCGCAAGGATTCGGTGTTGGGGGAGGAGACATTGACAGTGGCAAAATCCAGACTTTCCCCGCAACGGCGCAGAACGGTTGCGAAATCTGCGGCCCGGTCTGCGCTATCCTTGTTCGCGCCCAGATTCAGCCCCAGCACCATGCCTTTGGGCCGGTTTTCCAGCCGTGCGGCAATCGCCTCTGTGCCTTCATTGTTAAATCCGAAACGGTTGATAACCGCGCGATCTTCCGTCAGGCGATACAGGCGCGGGCGGGAATTGCCCTCTTGCGGGCGGGGTGTGGCTGCGCCCACCTCGACAAAGCCAAAGCCCACGCGTGCCAGCCCAGAAAGCGCGGTAGCGTTCTTGTCAAAGCCCGCCGCCAGCCCCACCGGATTGGGCAGATCAAGCCCCGCAAGCCGCACTTGCAACTTTCCAGAGCGCACAGGCGCAGGCAGGGGCGCAAGCCCAAGCTGTAACGCTTTTAGCGCCAGCCCATGCGCCGTTTCAGGATCAAACTGGCGCAAAAGGGCCATGCCCGCGCTTTCCAGCATGCTCATATCAGGGCCTGTGGGAAAATATGGCCCGTGGCCCCCAGTGGCAGGGAGGTATCCCAAACCACATCAGACAGGCGCAAAGGGCGGTAGAGATGCGGAAACAACGCCCCCCCCCGCGAGGGTTCCCATTTCAGGGCCTCGCCCAACTGGCCAACATCACAGGCCAGAAGCACAAGATCGCCTTCGCCAGCAAAATGCTTGGCGGCGGTTTCCATCACCTGTTGTGCGGTGGAGAAATGGATATAGCCATCGGCAAGATCAACCGGCGCGCCAAGGCTTTCGCCAGCGGCGACAAGGGCGTTCCATTCGGGGCGGCGGAAAATCTTGTAAATCAGCATGGCCTTCTCATGCCCAAAGCTTGCGCCAAGGTCAACGGGTCAGAGCGGGCCTGCAAGGCGTTCTTCACTTAGCAGCACATTGGCATCTACCGCGCCCACGCCCGGCAATGTCATGATGCGCCGGCGCAAGACGCGCTCGAAATCCGACAGATCGCGCGCGACCACGCGCAAACGGTAGTCATAAAGCCCTAGCACATGCTGGACGGTCTGCACTTCGGGGATGGCGGCAACCGCACGCTCGAAATCGGGCAGGCTGACACGGCCCTTGGCGGCAAGGCTGATCCCCAGAAAGACCGTCACGCCAAAGCCAAGTGCCGCCAGATCCAGATCCAGCCGCTGCCCGGCAAGTGCGCCTGCTTCTTGCAAGCGCTTTATGCGCCGCCATGTGGCAGGCTGGCTTAGCCCCAGTTTGCGCCCCAGCGCACCCGCTGATTGGGTGGCATCCTCTGCCAACGCGCGCAAAATGGCACGATCAATGTCATCCAGCGCGATCATAGCGGCAGGCTCTCGACAGATTTGATATCGGACAGATGCATCAGCGCTTCCAGATCGGCGATATGGGGCAGGGGAAGAATACGGTCGCGGTAGATTTGTTGATAGTGTGCCATATCACGCGCAATCACATTCAGCCGCACATCCACACGCCCCAGAAATGTTTGGATTTCCAATACCTCAGGCACCAGCCGTGCAGCCGCGATGAAATCATCAAAGGCGCGTGGGTTGGTTTTGTCCAAGGTTATCCGCAACGAGACTTCGACCTCATACCCCAAGGCGCGCCAGTTGATGATACTGCGTTGGCCACGCAAGATGCCGCTTGAGCGCAACCTTTCCAACCGGCGCCAGCAGGTCGCCTCTGTGAGGCCCGCGCGGGCTGCAAGTTCTGCCGTGCTGGCTTCGGGGGTGGCGATAAGCTGGCGCAAGAGGCGGCGGTCGCTGTCATCCAGTCGCATGATTTATCCAATAATCTAGCGTATTGCACATGAAGTTTTACATATATTGCAAAATAATGTGATAATTGAAACCAAAAATAGCTGAACCTCTCTATACTGCGCGCAATCAACCAAGAGGAGGACGGCCAATGCGCGTCTATTATGATCGTGACTGCGATGTGAACCTGATCAAGGACAAGAAAGTAGCCATTCTGGGCTATGGCAGCCAAGGCCATGCCCATGCGCTGAACCTGCGCGATTCTGGCGCGAAGAACCTTGTTGTCGCCCTGCGCGAAGGATCACCCAGCGCCAAGAAAGCCGAAGGCGAAGGCCTGAAAGTGATGGGCATTGCCGAAGCTGCCGCTTGGTGTGATGTGATCATGTTCACCATGCCCGACGAATTGCAGGCGGACACTTACAAGAAATATGTGCATGACAACCTGCGCGAAGGTGCGGCGATTGCCTTCGCCCATGGTTTGAACGTGCATTTCGGGCTGATCGAACCCAAGCCCGGTGTCGATGTGATCATGATGGCCCCCAAAGGCCCCGGCCATACTGTGCGCGGCGAATACACCAAGGGCGGCGGCGTGCCCTGCCTTGTTGCCGTGCATCAGGATGCAACCGGCAAGGCAATGGAAATCGGCCTGAGCTATTGTTCTGCCATCGGTGGCGGGCGTTCGGGGATTATTGAGACCAATTTCCGTCAGGAATGCGAAACCGATCTGTTCGGCGAGCAAGCGGTTCTGTGCGGTGGTCTGGTAGAACTGATCCGCATGGGCTTTGAAACACTGGTCGAGGCAGGCTACGAGCCGGAGATGGCTTATTTCGAATGCTTGCACGAAGTGAAGCTGATTGTGGATCTGATTTATGAAGGCGGCATTGCCAACATGAATTACTCCATCTCCAACACCGCCGAATATGGTGAATATGTTTCTGGCCCGCGCATTCTGCCCTATGCAGAGACCAAGGCCCGCATGAAAGAGGTTCTGACCGATATTCAGACCGGCAAATTCGTGCGCGATTTCATGCAGGAAAACAGCGTTGGCCAGCCATTCTTCAAGGCCACACGCCGCATCAATGACGAACACCAGATCGAACAGGTGGGCGCGAAATTGCGCGCCATGATGCCTTGGATCGGTTCATCCAAGATGGTGGACAAGGCCCGCAACTAAGGCTTTCGTCCTATGCTTTGGCCCCTCTGCCCAAGGGCAGGGGGGCTTTTTCATGGCCGCGTCACTCTGCGAAGACTTGCAACCTTGGCAGAGTTGTCAGCGGCAAGCCAAGCGTGGTAAAGGCCGCCAGTGACAATTGGCTGCCACTGCCAGCAGCTGCGCCAGAGGGCCGCAACTCCACCCGCAGCGCCGCGCCGCCATCTTGCACCACAATCCGCCCCGGCATGGTTTGGCCCACAAGCCCGGTGCGCAGCCATAGGCCCGGCTCTGCCGGGCTACCAAGGCTGGCCAATGTCTCGCCCAAGGCCGCGCCCGTTGCGGGGCCGGGGGCCAGCGCCGCCGCGCGCTCTTGGGCGCTGGTGCGATCCAGCGTTTCAGGCCGCAACCCGCCTGCACCAAGCCGGGAAATGCCACTCGCGGGCCGCGTTTGTGGGCGCGGCGTGTCTGGGCCTGCTGGCTGAGCCAAATCCGTATCGGGCCGCGCTGCGCCATCGCCACTGCGCGACAGGAAGTTGATATTCTGGCATGCCGAGAGCGCGAGCACTGCGGCAAAGGCTATTGGAATGGCGAGATATATTTTCATAATTGCATAGCCTACTGCGAAAGCATCAGTCCCACAATGCGCTTGCCCCTTGCCTGACAGCGCTGTGATGGCTAGTTTTCAGCCATGACAGCACCCTTGATCGATCCATTCGCCCGCCCCATCTCTTATCTGCGCGTCTCGGTAACAGACCGCTGTGATTTTCGCTGCGTTTATTGCATGGCGGAAAACATGACGTTTCTGCCCAAGAAAGAATTGCTGACACTGGAAGAACTGGACAGGCTAAGCACTGCCTTTATCCAGCTTGGGGTGCAGAAATTGCGGATCACCGGGGGCGAGCCTTTGGTGCGCAAGGGCATCATGACCTATTTCGAATCCATGGCACGGCATCTGCAAAGCGGGCAGTTGAAGGAATTGACGCTCACCACAAATGGCAGCCAGCTGCGCCGCTTTGCCCGCGATCTGGCCGAATGCGGGGTGCGGCGGATCAATGTGTCGCTGGATACGCTGGATGACAAGAAATTTGCCGATATCACGCGCTGGGGCAAACTTCCGCAGGTGCTGGACGGGATCGCCGCCGCGCAAGAGGCCGGGATGCGCGTGAAGATCAACGCTGTGGCGCTGAAAGGGTTCAACGAGGATGAACTCTTTACCCTGCAAGAATGGTGCGCCGCGCAGGATATGGATCTGACCTTTATTGAGGTCATGCCCATGGGCGATTTGGGCAATGAAGACAGGCTAGACCAATATTGGGCGCTAAGCGATCTGCGCGCGCGATTGGCAAAGCAATTCACGCTGGTGGATCTGGCAGAACGCACGGGCGGGCCTGCCCGCTATGTGCGGCTGGAAGAAACGGGCCAGAAAATCGGCTTCATCACGCCGCTAACGCATAATTTCTGCGAAAGCTGCAACCGTGTGCGTCTTACCTGCACGGGCGAATTGTATATGTGCCTTGGCCAGGAAGATATGGCCGATCTGCGCGCACCGCTGCGGGCCTCTGCTGAACCATCGCTGCTGGAAGAGGCTATTCGCGCTGCAATAGCGCGCAAACCCAAGGGCCATGATTTCGATTATTCGCGCCAGCGCGTGGATGGGCAGGTTTCGCGCCATATGAGCCATACAGGCGGGTAGCCCGCGCCTTGGGGCCATGCCAAGAATAGGCCGCGCAAATTTCCGTGTCAGCCGCGCGCAAGAGTGGACAGTGGCGCAGCTTTGTGGCTAATGATGCGAATGGTCTTTTACAGGCTGCTACGCCCATGCGCTTTGTCGCCGTTCTTCTGTCGCTGTTTTTGCTGTGCGGTGGTCTTGGCCTGCCTTGGGGGATATCCAAATCAGGCATCCTGACAGAGGCGCCTGCAAGCAATGCCGCCCTGCTGCCCTTGTCAGATGCGCCGCTACGCGAAGGCGCCGGCCCTGGCTATGACACAGAAACGGACTTGCAGCGCAGCGCCAGCGATGCGCCATTGGCAAACCGCGCCGCAGTCAATATCGCTATGCGACGACGCGCGCAGGTTTTTGCAAATCAGCTTGCGCCTGCACATCCGGCCAGAGCACCCCCACAGCACGTTTTCCCAACATGATGTAACCGGCCTGCCATGCAGGCTGTTCTTTGACGTTTGGAATAAGGAAATCGCAGATGGATACACTGCGCCTTTGGCTTGTGCTTGGGTTTTTCGTCGGCACGGCAGTTTATACTTTGGCTGTAATGGTGCTTCAGCCTGTCTGAAGGCGCCGGGGGCATGGACAGTGGCGGGCCGTTCTGCGCCCGCCACTGTTCTGCACAGATGCAAGGCAATCGCACCCCAGCTGCGCTGCATCAAGACCACAATTTTCCCCCACGGGCCTGCTCCACCAGCCTGCCATATCCACCATCCCCAGGCAGCAACCACGCAAAGATATTTCCGCTTGCACCCGTACGCAGATATGGATATCGCATGCGCCACGGAGAGGTGCCGGAGTGGTCGAACGGGGCGGTCTCGAAAACCGTTGTCCCTTTACGGGGACCCAGGGTTCGAATCCCTGTCTCTCCGCCAGATTATTTTTTATCCAAAAAATCGTTTAAAATCAACTATTTGTGGGACTTCCCCTTTTCATGGGACCCTCTATAGGACCCTCTAGCCCCGATATTTCTGCAAAATTTCTGAAAGCCCATATACGCGGGGGCGCTGGGCCTATTGCCCCCATGGCCCCCCTCAGGCGCATCTGAGAATCATTCACCACCTTCCCCCAGCCTCAGACCCCGGCGCAATCCACCACCACCGCCGCGCCCCAGCTTCCCCAGCCCAGCGCCCCGCCTGTCTCAATAGACCTTGCCTCAGTGTGACTTTAAAATATGGGCTGTGCCCGCATTATGAGCCTCTGCGACCAACCCGATGTATCTTGCACCCACACAGCGCGACCACTTTGCAGGGCTCTCGCTCTCATGCCATCCCGCAGCCCTCCTCCATTTACCGGTCAGCGACAGCGCTTCGCCTTTATCGCAGCTTGGATTGCGGAGGTGTAGGTCTAGATGCGCGGCAGCCTTACGGCCTCTTGCTTTACTTAAGCAATATGCCAGATCACAGCTTGCCATCAGTATCGCGCCCAAGGATGATTTCGCGCGAGGATGAGGAGAACTCGCGGCTCCAAACCACCCATGCTGTTACGGCCACGCCAACCAGCATCGCCAAAGCTCCGCCCAGCCATGCAAGGGCGCAGAGCGCGAAATACATGGATCGTAGGCCTGCATTGAAGTTCATGGCGGCGCGGCCGTTCAGCTTTCCGGCCTTCATGGCCAAAGGCTTGGCATCAGGGTGTTCCGGGTCATTGGGCACGGCCCCCATAATGACGGAACAATAGCCGAAAACGCGATTTGCCCAGACAAATTTCAAGAATGCATTGCCCAGCATGAAGAGCGGTAAGAATAGCTTTGTCTGAAGCACGGCGCTGGTGTTTTCAAAATTGCTCAGCCGTGTTGCCACGCCGCCCAGCAGATCCGCGTTACCGATCAAGGCCAGCAGGCCGCCCATGGCCAGAAGGCAGGTAGAGGCAAAAAAAGCCGTGCTCTGCCTGAGGCTCATCATAGTCTGCGCATCAAAAATGCGCGGCTGGCGCGTGACCATCACCTCCATCCACTGCAATCGGTAATCCGACATCAACACTGTCACCGAAGGCCGCGCGGCGGATGGATGCCCAATGCGCCAGCCAAGCCACAACCAAACTGCAAGAAACACAGCCAATGCCAAAGCATCAAGCCAAGCAAAGCCGTTTGTAATGTTCAAAAAGGTCATGGTGCCACTTCAGCTGAGTCTTGCCACCTGACATTACCTGATTTGCCCGCCGCTGCACGCAGTATCGTTTTTTTGGTCGTGAAAAGCTGGATCATCATGTCCTTATCGCCGTCCATTGGCTTCCATTGTTCAATGCCCACAGTCTCTTGCTGTAGCGATAGGTGCAGCGCTGCCTTGCTTGCTGATGGCGATTAGAGCGGCTGACAGCGTGTCCATCTGCTCTCCCTGCGCCTTGTCACCGAGGCCCAGATGCTTGCCGAGGGTTTCAAGGGCTTTGAGGCGATCAAGTGTCTTGATCTTGACGAGGAGGGTTTGCCGTCCAGGGAAGGGATATGCCCAGAGTGTTGTTGAGGGCGCGCTCCAGGCCAGATCTGCTTTGGGCGACGCGATCCGAGTTCAGCTAAACCCCAGCCTGAAGGACACTTTTTTGTAATAAATTGCATAATAATTTTAAAAATACATAAAAAGAGAAATATGTGAGTATTTGTGGATATATTTAGTTAACAGTGATGTGTTTTCGCCGCCACAATGCCAGATAATTCTTTTGAAGAATAAAGCATCCCTAAAAAGAGATAAGGATTAAATCTTGGGATTGAATTACCGCTTTCCTGCAAGAGTTACAATGGCGCGCGATTTCCTGAAAACAGGCAAAGCCGCCGATCAGAGCAGGATGAAACAGGTATGAATGGCACTATCGAAAAACTGCCCCTTTCGGCAGGCAAGAAAGTTAACCGCGCGCCGGTTCGTGCGGGGGTGTGGAGCGGGATCAAGGCGATATCGCTGGCAGCTGTGACGGCGGCAGCAACTTTGTCGACGGGTGGTCAGGCATTGGCATTGGATGGTTTTGGCATCTTTACCGATACGCAGGTTCCCTTGGGAGACACATCCTGCACCATTGGTTTTTCGATGGATAGTTTGGATCGTGCTGGAAACACTCTAATAAGCTTTGGAAATTTCTCCCCGTTTGAAACGGTAGAAGGATTTTATTGGCCTTCGACACCCAACTTTCTTCAAAGCTCAAACGGCCCTTTCACTGTTGGATCCCTATGACCTGCCCCTGTTTTCAGGGCCACTCGTAAGTCGAGTCTGTTCTCCTTTTGTGTGCCATCATTCGGCGGCGTGAGCAATGGGCGCAGGCGCGGAGCCGTCAAGTAGCTCAAGCGGCTGCGCCCA
>JAUVXF010000016.1 GCA_030603695.1 Natronohydrobacter sp.
CCGCATGACGCGGAAAACCCAACCAGGGCAAATACTTCAAACACGCCGACAGACAGCGCCAACGCGCGACACAGCCTAAATGAAGGGACAGCGTTCCGGCTCGGGGACTATTTCAGCGACCTGTTAACCAATGAGAAAACGCCGAATAAAGAACTTGAGGTCGTGGGCCGAAAACAAAACGGCCAAACACAACGGAAGGAGAGAAACTATGAATAAATATCTCGCATGCACATCATTGTGTGTGCTTTCGCTGGGCTTTGCAGGTGGGGCTTTTGCTCAGGATCTGTCAACGCGGACATTGTCTGCCAGCGTAAGCGGCGTAGTCGCGCCAAGTGGCTTCTCGCAAACCGCTTCGGTTGGTGTGGCTGGCTTTGGGTCGGGCGCTGTGTCTGTAAATACCGAAACTGCGAATTTCCGCGTGCTGGGTGCTGCTGCGGCAGGGCAGAATGATGAAGATGCTTTTGCCGGTTCTGGCGTGGCGTCTGACTTTACCCTCAACCGCACTGTTCAAGTGTCTGGATCTGGCATCGGCGTTGGCCAGGTGTTCGCAACAGGGACATCGCTTGGCACTTTGGGTTTTGAAGGGCTTGCTGGTGCTAAAGCTGAAGTTGGCACAATCGACAATGCTGCCGCAGACCCAGAGCTGACTTCAAACTCGGCCAGTTCGAGCAGCGGCGCAGCGATTGATGGTCGCGCTGGGACAACGCTTGGTCTGGAAATGATCGGTGCGACCAGCGGGTTCGTTGGTGCGCTTGCGACAGAGAACACAACGACTGATCAGGTTGCCGCGGTTGGTGCAAACTTTGTCACTTCGGCCTCTGAATCGATCGTCATCGCACCGTTCGAAGGCTTTAACCTTGGAACCAGCCCATCGGCCACAGCGCCGGGTGTTATCGCCGGCTCCGATTCAATCGGTATCGCCGGATTCAACAGCCAGCAAACGGCTGGTGGCCTGGATCTGGCAGTTGCCAACCTTGGCGGCGGCACCATGGAGATTGGCGGACAAGTTACCGGCTTCTTTGGTGGTGGCTTCGGCACAGGTGCAACTTCGAATTTCGGCAACATCACATCAGCACCATAAATCAAGAGGTCTGGGTTTTCGGGCGCATGCCTGAAAGCAATGCCTTGTATGATATATTACAGGTGCATGAGACATTCTTGAAAGAATTCGGGCGGTGCAATGCCGCCCGATATTCGCAAATAAAGCGACGATCTTTTTACCGCTTAGATGAATTTTCCTGCGGCTGAAAAGGTAAAAGAGTATACAGGAGGCGACTGTGAAAGCTGGACAGAGTATAGCGCTAAAAGCCTTGTCAGGGGTTATTGCCGCGTCTGCCGCGCTCTTGCTCTCGACATCCGCGATTGTTGCCCAGAATGCGGATTCGCAAAGCCTTTCTGGCGGGGCGACGACCACTGCAAATGTGGAAACCTCTACGAATTTGAATGCCAGCCCAACGGCTGGTTCGATGTCCGGCGGTAATATCTTTGATTTTTCCAGCTCTGGGCGCACAGCCAATCCGAATGCGCCAAGCCTTGGGTCTTTTGCGGGCGGCCCCTGTATTGGCGAGCAACGCAACGCATCCACATCTATCGCGGGTATCGCACTTGGCGGGGGTATGGCCTCTGTCGATGAAAGCTGTTCGCGCCGGAACTGGATTCAGACATTGATTGGCGCATCGCAACATATGCCAGAGGCAGATGCCGCCGTGCTGCGCCGCCTTGCGCTGGAAGTGATGCGCGATGATCCCTTGCTGGAACCCGCGCTTGCCCGGATGGGCCTTTCGGTAAATAGCGTGACAGCCGCGAATGCCACACCTGCCGCACGCCGCGCAGACCGCGATTCAGACCTGGCGCCGTCCAGATCAGCGCGCCCCGCCGCACGCGTTGCCGAGGGCTGCTCTGTTGTGGTGGCCAATAACGCGCCCGCCGGGTTTGTTTCGCTTCTGACGGACAGAGGCTGCGAGATCAACATCAGATAAAAGACCACAAGTAAGATTAAGGCTTGGAAGGAAACCCGATGCCCTATGCTGAAAAGATTACCTGTTTATCATTGGTTGGAACAGTTGGGCTGTTGCTGGCGGCTTGCGCCCCCACCGGGCAGGTCAGAACCAGCGCGGACGAAGGCGTTGGCTGCCGCGATGTGTTGCCTGAATACCTGCATCTGGTTCCGGGCTGCGAGAATTTCGGGATGATTACGGATCAGACCTATTCCGCGAGCGGCAAGACCGCCCCACAACCGCTGCCTGCGCCCGTTCCTGCAATCTTGATCCCATGCGATTATCTTGTTTCTTCTACCAGAAACGGCCTTGGTCGCTGTCAAACATTGCCCCCGACCCCCGTAACGGGAGTGCCGGGCACACCGCCCGGAACACCACCCGGCACGCCTCCCGGAACACCGCCGGGCACACCGCCCGACACACCGCCCGACACACCACCGGGCGGGGGTAATGGGCCATCCTCTTCGGCTGGTGCCTCTACGACCAATACGAGCACCTCTGTAAGCCAGACGCCCACTGGCAGAACAGCCGAAGCAGAAGCCGGAAACGCAACCGCTTCTGCGACGAATGAGGGAGGAAACACCAGCACATCCTCTGGAACGTCAAATACCGGCACAAGCACCAGCGGCGGGACAATGTCGGTCACAGCGGGCAACTTGTCGATAAGTGTTTCGAACTGAACTGAACACTTGGTCTAGAAGGTAACTATGCTTGGAAACGGTATGATAAAGCGAGCTTTTCGCTATGGGTGTTTTGCAACTGCGCTGTTTGGTTTGGCGGCATGCGGGGAATTGGGCAGCATGTCGGCGCGCAATGCCCCCATTCCGAATACCTATTTCATCTTCTTCGAGCAAGGAACGGCGGATCTATCTGCGGATTCTCAGGGGATTATTGCAGAGGTTTCCGGGTATATGCAGCGCTACCCCGAACTAGCGGTCAATGTTGTAGGCCATCGCAGCCAGAGCGAGCCAACAGGGCTTGATGAACGCCGCGCGCTGGCCGCAGGGAATGCGCTTGCGTCTTCGGGCGTAACGCCCACGCGGATAAATCTGGGTGCGCGCGGTGTTGCGGAATCAATTGCGGCGGCCGCCGGTTCAGATGCCAGCGCTGACCAGCGGGTTGATCTGCTTATTCAAGTGCAGACAGTGGTTGCTTCTGCACAGCCATAACGCCCCGGAAGGCCGGTTTGGGCTTTATGTGACGGTTGGTGTTGTGACCCAACGCCAAGCCACTGCCCAAAGCCGTGCCCCAAGGTTGCGGAGCAGGCCCAAAGCTCCAGAATTTAGGTAGTGTTCAGCATGTGCCAGCGCTGCCCGCCCGCAATCGCCCGCAGGGCGGTTGGTGAAGGTCTTGGGCGTGCCAATCCCTGTGTGAAGCGGCCCCTTTAGAATCCCTGCGCGAACGCTAGGGCGGTGGCTGAAAAGGGCTTTGGCTATGGCTGCACTCTTTGTGATCGGGTTGCGGTGGATGTCAGCGCAGGGATGCTTTCGGTGTGTGGTGCGTGTCTGTCAGCAGTGCAGGTAAGCTTGCTTCCAGTTCGGTGCGGCGGTGTTCATGTTGGGGCGGCAATTTTAGCGCTGTGCCAAGATGCTCCATAGCCTCATCGACAGCGAAGCCGGGGCCATCGGTGGCAATTTCAAACAGCACGCCACCCGGTTCGCGGAAATAGATTGCCTTGAAATACTGGCGGTCTTTCACCTCTGTCACCTGTTCCCCGCGCGCCAGAAGCGTATCGCGCAGCCCCTGCTGATGGGCCAGATCGCGCGCCCGGAAGGCGATATGATGGATAGTGCCTGGGCCGGGGCGGTGCTTTGCAGCCATGTCAGAGCGCCAGATATCCACAATGCGCCCCGGCGCGCTGCCGGGCAAGTGAAAGCGAAACCGCGTGCCGTCTGGCCCACGCTCTTCCCCATGGGGCTGATAGCCGAACACTTCGGTCAGAATGCGCGCTGTAGGTTCTGGATCGGCCACCCAAAGCGTTGCAGAGTGAAACGCGCCCCAAACCGTTTGCGCGGGTGTGGCGATCATTTCAAAGGCTTGGCCATGCGGGTCTTGCAGGGCAAGCCCCTCTTCGTCAAAGCGGGTGAAGCGCGTGCCGCCCAGGCGGGTGTGCCACTCTTCCAGCGCCTCTTGCGGCACAGCATAGGCAAAGGCCTGCGCTGCCCCTATGCCCGCCTGCCCGCGCGCTGTGGTTTCGCGGTTGAAGAAGGTCAACACCGATCCGGGCCGCGCATCTGCCGCACCATAATAAAGGTGATACATTTCCGGCGCATCGAAATTCACGGTTTTCTTGATCAGGCGCGTCCCAAGGCGCTGAACATAAAAATCGAAGTTTTCTTGTGCGGGGCCGGAAATGGCTGTCACATGGTGCAGCCCGGCGATGGGCTGCGTTATGGGTGCGGATGTCATGGCATTCTCCCTATCATTCCGCGCAGTATATAGCATCTTGTCGCGAAAGCGCATGCCAGAGGCGCAAACAGGCCCTGTGCCAAGCTGCACAGGGCCTTGGTGCGCTGGAAATTCATTTCATCCACGAAAGTTAGGCATCATAGCGCGTTGCACCCCGGCGGCTTTCATCGACGGGGGTGGTCAGCACGCTGGCATGATGGGCGCGCTGCTCGCACCCGGCGCGTGGGCAGATGCGGCAATTGATCCCGATCGGTGTGAAGAGCGCGCCTTGCAGGGCCACGCCTTCGGCATAGCCGATTTCGGGCGCATGGCCGATGGTGCAACCCATGGCAACAGTCAGTCGGTGATCCTGTCCATGCCGCTCGAATGTGGGGCGATCAACTGTGCGGGCAAAGACGAAATATTGGGATGTATCGGGCATTTCCACCAGCTGCGGCACGATCCGGCCCGGTAGCCGGAACGTCATATGCACATCCAGCTTGGGGCAGGCGCCACCATATTCGGCCAGATGAAAATCTGTCGCATTGAAGCGCTTGGTCACATTGCCCGCCTTGTCCAGCCGCAAAAAGAAAAACGGCACGCCTTGCGCGCCTTCGCGCTGCATGGTGGTGGCGCGGTGGCATGCCTGTTCAAAACTGACCCCAAAGCGCGTAGCCAGATAATCGAAATCATATTTCGAGGCCCGCGCCTCTGCCAGAAACGCAGCATAGGGCATCAGCACCGCTGCGGCGAAGTAATTGGTCAGCTCGACAAGGCAACGCGCGCGGCCCTGTTTACTGTCAATGCCCGAAAGTTCGAGAAGCGCATCCAGCCTGTCGCGATACTCTATCAGGCCCAGAACGTGGACAAGTTGAAAAACCCGGTTGGGGTGATCCAGAGCTTCCGAGAGCCAGACGGCGCGGCCCTGCTGGTCATATTGGCGCAGGCTGCGCGGCATCTCACTTACCCGCACCACCCGCACCGAAATTCCGTGCCGGGTGACAAGCCGGGCTTTCAGCGCGGCATAAAGATCATCTGTCAATGGCGGGCCAGAGGGCCAGAACCCCTCTGCGGCCTGCTCCAGCGCGGGGAAATGGTTGCGCTGTCGGCGGAAGAAATGATGCACTGCCCCTTCGGGAGAGGCTTCAAAGATCGGCCCCATATCATCCGGGCGTGCGGCCAGTGTCAGCAGCTGGTCAGACGCACTCAGATACGCGCGATGCAATTGCAAAAACGCCTCTATCAGGCGCGGCGCATGGGTTTGCGCGCCGCGCAATTCTTGCAGATCTGGGCGGGTATCATCAAATAACGGATCTTGCAGTGCCCCGCGCAAATCGGCCAGCTGTGCGCCTGTGCCATCTTCTGCGATATCATGCCAATCCACGCCATAATGTTCAAAAAGCCGCAACAACAGCGCCACAGAAACCGAGCGCTGGTTGTTTTCCAGAAGGTTTACATAGGCAGCGCTGACGCCAAGGCGCTTGGCCATCTGGCTTTGTGTTTCTCCCCCCTCCTGGCGCAGACGGCGCAGATGGGGGCCGATGAAGGTTTTGCGCATTGGCGGGCCTGACGCGTAACAGATGTTACACGCAGGCTATGACAGATTTGGGGGTTTGTAAATTCTGGTGGCGGGGCCGGCCATTTCCGTACTCGCCCCGGCATGCGCCGTCCCATTTCCGTGCTTAGGCCGCGAGGTTATTTTTTGCGTTCTCTTTTGACATGCGGTCTCGTAGCATACTTGAAATTTGCCTATTTGCCCCTTGGATAACCAAGCGTGCCTTTATCGCATCGAAAGAAAAATGGTCCAGAAGTGGTACGAATGCCGTGTTGGCGAAGGATGAGGTGATGTTCATGATGCCAGTGAAGTCAACTGTGACTGTATTACTGGCTTGTAACTCAGCACATAGCTTGTCGTAAACGATACAGCCTTGTGCTGCCGTGTCACCCCCAGCGACCAGTGCTTTGACTGAAATCACCACTCAAAGTCTCCTTCCTCATCCGCCTGATAAAGCAAATCTGTCCTGAAACGCATCTCTATCATGGTGCCGGGACAGAAGCCTTGCACTTTATATGGCACTTTTCTTACCAAATTGCCAACTTTATCTATGGTAACACCCCCACCCGCCGACAGACACCGCAGGGTACCAGAGAAGTTTTGCACGACATTCTGTTGCAGGTAGAACAAGCCTACGCCCCTGTTGGTGGGCAAGCTTTGCGATGAGAACCCGTCTTCAAATGCAAGGGCGATTGCCTCTGAATCTGAGAGTCCCTGCACTATGCGCGCAACTGTGTTCGGGATGCCCTGACCGATATCTGCAATGCAAATTTCCAAGTTTTCTTCTCTTGGGTACCATTGCGCAAAGACGCTTCCAAGGCCTGAGTCAGTGTGATCGGCGATATTGTTAAACACCTCTGACAGGCATGTCTTGAGTTCTGCCATATGTCTGACAGGCACGCCGCAGTGTGCAGACAACCACGGCAGCAGAGTAAATTCGAGCCAAGCATGAGACTCTTGGGGGTGAATAGCTTGGAGTGGCTGTGTGGTGGGTCTGATGCCGGATGTGGCCGCGAGAGGTTCTCCCAAATGCTGCTCAAAGAACTTTGCATCATCCAGGAACTGAATTGCCGAACGGTTAACGTCCAGATTGGAATATCGAACGCAGCAACCCCTATGACTCAGGTAGCGGCTAAGGTTGCTTAGAAAGACAACACCAGAAGGCCGCAAAAATTGCATGCGCGAAAAATCAAAACTGATTTCTTCGGGCAGTTGTTCAAACTGCCCGAAGTGTTGTTCAACTTGTGTGAACAATTGCTCCGCCCTGAATTGGCGCGGCAAAGTTACTATCATTACGGTCTCTAAAAAATAGCTTTAAAACAACATCTTAAAGGTGCTTTTGTTATTTTCTGTTCACCTCGAAAACTTCTTATACTTCACGCGCTTCGGCTCTAAGGCATCTGGCCCAAGGCGGCGTTTCTTGTCGTCTTCATAGGCCGCGAAATTACCTTCGAACCACTCCACATGCGCCTCGCCTTCGAAGGCTAGGATATGGGTGCAAAGGCGGTCAAGGAAAAAGCGGTCGTGGGAGATGATCACCGCGCAGCCTGCGAAATCTTCCAGCGCGGCTTCCAGCGCTTGCAGGGTTTCCACGTCCAGATCGTTGGTGGGTTCGTCCAGCAGCAACACATTGCCGCCCGCGCGCAGCAATTTTGCCATATGCACGCGGTTGCGCTCTCCGCCCGACAGAAGGCCCACTTTCTTTTGCTGATCACCGCCTTTGAAGTTGAACGCCCCCACATAGGCGCGCGAATTCACCTCTGCATCGCCCAGAACAATCACATCCAGCCCGTCAGAGATTTCTTCCCAGACCGTTTTATTCGCATCCAGCGCATCGCGGGATTGGTCGACATAGGACAGCTTTACGGTGTCGCCAAACTCCACTGTTCCCTCATCGGGCTGTTCCTGCCCTGTCAGCATGCGAAACAGGGTGGATTTGCCTGCCCCATTGGGGCCGATCACGCCCACAATCCCGCCCGGCGGCAGCGCAAAACTTAGGTCTTCGATCAAGAGGCGGTCGCCATAGCCCTTTTTCAGGCCGGTAATCTCAATCACCTTGCCGCCAAGGCGCGGGCCATTGGGAATGATGATCTGCGCGCGTCCGATCTTCTCGCGCTCTGATTGGCTGGCCTTTTCCTCATAGGCCTGAATGCGCGCCTTGGATTTGGTCTGCCGCGCTTTTGCGCCCGCTCTGATCCATTCCAATTCGCGCTCCAAGGATTTCTGGCGCGCTTTGTCCTCGCGGGCTTCCTGGCTCAGGCGTTTGGCCTTTTGTTCCAGCCAGCTGGAATAATTCCCTTCATAGGGAATGCCGCGCCCGCGATCGAGTTCCAGAATCCAGCCTGTGATATCATCCAGAAAATACCGGTCATGGGTGACAATCAGGATCGTGCCCTTGTATTCGATCAGGTGCTTTTGCAGCCATGCGATTGTTTCGGCATCCAGATGGTTGGTCGGTTCGTCCAGAAGCAGCATATCGGGCGCTTCCAGCAGCAGCTTGCACAGCGCCACGCGGCGGCGTTCCCCCCCCGACAGGGTGGTAACATCGGCGGTATCGGGCGGGCAGCGCAGCGCTTCCGTGGCCACATCAATCTGGCTGTCCAGATCCCACAGGTTTTCGGCGTCAATCTCATCTTGCAGGCGGGCCATTTCATCGGCGGTTTCGTCCGAATAGTTCATGGCCAGTTCGTTATAGCGATCCAGCTTGCCCTGTTTTTCGGCCACGCCCAGCATCACATTGCCGCGCACATCAAGGCTTTCATCCAGTTGCGGTTCCTGTGGCAGATAGCCCACGCGCGCGCCCTTTGCCGCCCAAGCCTCGCCGGTGAAATCCTTGTCCATGCCCGCCATGATGCGCAGCAGGGTGGATTTGCCCGCGCCGTTCACGCCCACAACCCCGATTTTCACGCCCGGCAAAAAGGACAGGCGGATATTTTCAAAACATTTCTTGCCGCCCGGATATGTCTTGGAGACACCATCCATGTGATAAACATATTGATAAGACGCCATTGCCTTTGCTCCGCGTGAAATGGGGTTTGTTCTCACCTACAAGGGGCAGGGCGGGCGCGCAAGGCTTGTGCGCAGTGCCGATTTCGGTTGTGAAATGGGCTTTTGGGGCGCGTGAAGGCTTGCAAATGCCATCTCTCTGCGTGCAAATGGTGAAAATCTGATCAAATCGGACATCATGCCCCAGACGCCCGTCATCGAGATTCGCAATCTGCATAAGGCTTACGGCCAGCTAGAGGTGCTCAAAGGCGTCAGCATTGCCGCGCAAAAGGGCGATGTTGTCTCGCTGATCGGGTCTTCCGGTTCGGGCAAATCCACGCTGTTGCGCTGTTGCAACCTGCTGGAAGACAGCCAGCAAGGCGAGATCTTGTTCAATGGCGAGCCTGTGCGCTGGAAAGGGCAGGGCGCAACCCGCCAGCCTGCCGACCGGGCGCAAGTTACCCGCATTCGCACCAATCTGAGCATGGTGTTCCAAAGCTTCAACCTGTGGGCGCATATGACGGTGCTGCAAAATGTGATGGAAGCCCCGGTGCATGTGCTGAAACAAGATCGCGCAGAGGTGGAAAGCCGCGCGCGTGCGCTGCTGGACAAGGTGGGTATTGGCGACAAGGCCGATGTTTACCCCGCGCAAATGTCGGGTGGCCAGCAACAACGCGCCGCGATTGCGCGCGCGCTGTGCATGCAGCCAGAGGCGCTGTTGTTTGATGAACCCACCTCTGCCCTTGATCCAGAGTTGGAACAAGAGGTGGTGCGCGTCATCCGTGCGCTGGCGGAAGAAGGGCGCACAATGCTGATTGTCACCCATGATATGCGCATGGCCGCCGATGTGTCCGATCATGTGGTGTTTTTGCATGATGGCCGGATTGAAGAACAAGGGCCACCAGAAAGCCTGTTCAAGACGCCGCAATCTGCGCGGCTAAAACAGTTCCTCAGCCATTCTTTGGCGGAATGAGGCAACCCAAACCCAAAACCGAGTTAGGGAGATTACAATGAAAAAGACAACCTTTGCCATTATTGCCGCTGCTTTCGCGGCGTCCGGCGCAATGGCGCAAGATGTTGTGCGCATGGGGTCAGAGGGGGCCTACCCCCCCTATAACTTCATCAATGACGCAACTGGCGAGTTGGATGGCTATGAGCGCGAGTTGGGCGATGAAATCTGCCGCCGGGCAGAGCTGAATTGCGAATGGGTGATCAATGACTGGGATACGATAATTCCCAATCTGGTATCGGGCAATTACGATACCATCATGGCGGGCATGAGCATTACAGAGGCCCGGATGGAAGTGATTGCCTTCTCGCAAAACTATCTGCTGCCAGAGCCTTCGGCGTTTATCGGGCTGGCTGATACCGATGAAAGCGCGCGCGACACTGGTGTGATTGCAGCGCAATCCAACACCATTCAGGCGGCTTTCGTGGCCGATAGCGATGCCGATTTGCTGGAATTCCCCACCCCGGATGAAACCATTTCCGCCCTGCGCAATGGCGAGGCTGATGCCGTTCTGGCCGACAAGGCGTTTCTTGCGCCCTATGTTGCCGATTCCAATGGCGAGTTGGTCTTTCTGGGCGATGATGTGATTTTGGGCGGCGGGATCGGGATTGGCCTGCGCCAGTCTGATGATGCGCTGCGCGATACGCTCAACGCGGTAATTGACGAGATGAAGGCCGATGGATCGCTGAATGCGATGATTGAAAAGTGGTTCGGCCCTGATCATCCGAAATTCTAAGATAATTGGGGCCGGGCAGTGTAACTGCTGCCCGGCCCTGCCGCCCCCATGTTCAGCTTTTGCACAGATCCCTCTGTCCTGCCGGATTGGCAATGGTTCGCCTGTTACCTGACAAACGCGACCCATTTGCAATTCTACCGCGCCTTTGGCGTGGTGCTGGTGCTATTGGCGATCACGGCCCCTGTGGCGCTGGGCATGGGTATGTTGGGCGCGCTTGCGCTGCGCTCTCGGTTTGCGCCTTTGGTGTGGTTTGGCAAAGGCTATGTCAATATCGTGCGCGGTGTGCCCGATATCGTGTTTTTCCTGTTCGTGCCAATCGCGCTGGGGCAGGGGATTGAATGGGTGATGCACCAGATCAACTGCCCGGACTGGGATCAGCCCATCCGGCAGGGTAATGATTTCATTGTCTGCCGCGAGGCCAAGGTTCCGCCCCTGAATTCGGCAGCTTGGGTCTATCAGCTTTATGCCTTCCTGATGGCGGTTGTGGCCTTTGCGTTGGTCTTTGGGGCTTTTGCCGCCAATACGCTGCATGGCGCGATGCAGGCTGTGCCGCGTGCCCAGATCGAAACGGCCGAAGCTTACGGCATGACCCGCGCGCAAGCATTCCGCCGGATTGTGCTGCCGCAAATGTGGGTCTATGCGCTGCCGGGCCTGTCGAATATCTGGCAAATCCTGATCAAGGCCACACCGCTTTTATTCCTGCTTGGCATTCAGGATATTGTCTTTTGGGCGCGCGAGTTGGGGGGGCAGAAAACCTCGCTCTTTGCCTATCCGCACCCGGATTGGCGGATGTGGTATTTCTTGGGCCTGTTGTGTTTTTACCTGTTCCTCACATGGGGGTCAGAGCGCGCCTTCGCGCGGCTGAATGCGCGGCTGTCGCGCGGGCAGGCCACGGCGGCGGGCGAGCGCATGCGAAAGGCCGCCGCATGAGAACCTGCGCTGAAAGTTTTGACGCCTATATCCTGCGCGCACTGGGGCGTGATTACGGGGAAAACCTGTTGCCGCGGGGTTTGGATATCACCACCTGCGACCAAGTGTTTCTGATCGCAAGCGGGCTGATCTGGAATATCTATTTTGCCGGGCTGGCAATTATAATCGGCTTTGGGCTGGCCGTTGGCGTGGCCGTGGCGCGGTTTGGCGAAAGCCGTATTCTCAGCCCGTTGGCGGGTGGGTTTATCTTTGTCTTCCGTGGCTCGCCGCTGTTTATCCAGTTCTTTTTCTTCTATTCGGCCTTTGTGCTGTTGCCGCGCTCTGGCATTGATATTCCGCTGGGTTTTGTCACGCTGACAGTGAATACCTCTGCCCTGACCACGGCGCAGGTGGGGGGGCTGGTGGTGCTGGTGCTCAATACAACCGCCTATTCGGCAGAGCTTTTTCTTGGCGCGCTGCGCAGCATTCCGAAAGGTGATCTGGAAGCCGCCGATGCTTACGGCATGTCGGGGTTCACCAAATTCCGCCGCGTTGTGTTCCCTTCTATGCTGCGGTTGGCATGGCCCAGTTACACGAATGAGGCCATTTTTCTAACCCATTCCACCACGCTGGTTTTTCTTTCGGCCTTTCCCGCGCGACAGCAATCGGGCGAGGCGTTTTATTACGCCCGATATTTTGTGGATCAAACCTTCAACCCGTTTTTTGCCTATCCTCTGGTTGCGGCCTATTTCGTTGTGCTGACGCTGTCGATTATCGGCGCATTTGGCCTTGTGAACCGCCATCTCAACCGCCACCTTCCGCAAGAGCGGCGCGCGCGCTACCGGTTCCGCCCGCAATATCTACGGTGAAGCATGTCTCTTGATCCGCGCCTGTTAAACAATATCCGCGTCGCTGTGGCCGATCTGAATGGCCATGCGCGCGCAAAGCGTGTGCCTGCGGTGCAATATAATGCCCTGATGGCGGGAGAGGTGAAAATGCCCCTCTCGGCGCTTAATCTGGATATCTGGGGCAATGATATCGCAGACAGCCCGTTTGTATTTGAAACGGGCGATGCCGATGGCTTTTTGCGCCCGACAGAGCGCGGGCTTTTGCCAATGCCATGGATCGGGCCAGATGCCGCCATGCTGCCAATGTGGATGTATCACGCCGATGGCCGCCCGTTCGAGGGTGATCCCCGCCATGCACTTGCGCGCATCAAGGCGCGCTATGAGGCGCTGGGGCTGCGCGCTGTAACGGCCACAGAGCTGGAATTCTATTTGATAGATGACACGGAAGAGCGGTTTTTGCCGCCCATAAGCCCTGTCTCTGGCCGCCGTGCAATGGGGGCGGCCACGCTGTCCATGCGGATGCTGGACGAATTCAACGCCTTTTTCGATGCCCTTTATGCCGGGTGCGAGGCCATGGGGATCGAACCCGATACCGCCACATCAGAGGCCGGGCCGGGCCAGTTTGAAATCAATCTGCATCATGGCGATGACCCTTTGAAAATGGCGGATGATACATGGCTGTTCAAAATCCTTGTGCGGCGCTTGGCGCGCTCGCATGGGATGGCGGCCAGTTTCATGGCCAAACCCTATGCGGCGGCCTCTGGCAGCGGGCTGCATCTGCATGCATCGCTGGTGGATGACGCGGGGCGCAATGTGTTTGACAATGGCGGGCCAGAGGGTAGCGCCATGCTGCGCCATGCCATTGGCGGTGTATTGGCGGCCATGCCGGATTCTGCGCTGATCTTCGCGCCCCATGCCAATAGCTATGCGCGTCTTGTGCCGCATGCCCATGCGCCAACAGGGGTGGCTTGGGCCTATGAGAACCGCACGGCCTCTGTGCGCGTGCCGGTCGGGGCACCCAAGGCGCGGCGGCTGGAACACCGCACTGCCGGGGGCGATGTGAACCCCTATCTGTTGATGAGTGCCGTTCTGGGGGCCATGTTGATAGGGATAGAGGATCACATCACCGCGCCCGCACCTGTCACAGGTGACGCCTATTCGCAAAACCTGCCGCAAATTCCGGGTACATGGGCAGAGGCGGTGGACAGTTTCGCCCACTCTCCCCATATGCGGCGCATATTCGATCCGGTGCTGATAGATAACATGGTGCGCACCAAGCGGCAGGAAATGGCCGGGGTTGCGGCGCTGTCGGAACAGCAGCTCTTGGACTTGTATCTTGAATCTGTCTAGTGGTCTGCCCCAGAGGGAAGGTTCCGTTATGCAGGGCAGAGATGGGGGGCGTGGGGATATTGACAAAGCCGCGCAGCGTCGGGCCGCGGTGCGGCGATCTGGCTTTGAGGCTATGCGCTTTATGGAGGCAAAGTCCGAACGAAACGGAAGCTAAGCGCAGGATGCAGCCAAATCGCCGTGCCGGGGGGCGGCCCGGCGATGCGCGGCGGCCTTCGGCCTTGACTCCGCGCTTGGTGCTCAGCTCCAACGTCCCCTAACCGCTGAAACCCGCCTTCTGGGTATCTTGTGCGCGGATCAGAATAGAGGCACCTTGTCAGGGCAGAGGGTGCAATGCTAAATTTGATCAAATCTAATGAGAGTGTCAGATGAAAATCGGTATCCTGCAAACAGGTCAGGCCCCGGAGGTGCTGCGCACCACCCTTGGGGATTATCCGGCCATGTTCGCGCGCCTGCTTGCGGGCCATGGCTTTGAATTCCAGACTTGGCATGTCGAGGCGATGGAATTCCCCCGCGCGATAGCGGATGCCGATGGCTGGCTGATTACCGGATCGCGCCATGGGGTGTATGAAGATCACCCTTTCATCGCGCCGCTAGAGCAGTTTGTCCGCGATGCCTTGGGCGCGGGGCGGCCTGTGGTGGGTATCTGCTTTGGCCATCAGATCATGGCGCAGGCGCTGGGCGGGAAAGTGGCAAAATTTGCTGGCGGCTGGGCCGTGGGGGCGCAGCGCTACCAGTTTGGCGATACCGAACTGGCCCTGAATGCCTGGCATCAGGATCAGGTGCTTACCCCGCCCCAAGGTGCGCAAACCCTTGCAGCCAACGCGTTTTGCGCCCATGCAGCGCTGGCTTATGGCGCGCATGGGTTTTCCGTGCAGGCCCATCCTGAATTTGAGGATAGCTTTATCAAAGGGCTGATAGACACACGCGGTCGCGGCGTTGTGCCTGATACCCTGCTTGAAAGCGCGCTTGCCCAACAGGGCGAGCCGCGCGACAGTGACAAGATCGCCGCGCGCATAGCCGCGCATTTCAAACAGCATGCGCCCGCGCATGCCGGATCGGAGGGCCAATGAGCCTATGGAAAGAACAGATTCCCGAAGCCGCGCGTGAATTCCTGTCAGGTCGCCGCCTGGACGAGGTGGAATGCATCATTGCCGACATGGCGGGTGTGGCCCGTGGCAAGGCCATGCCGGCCTATAAATTTGATGAAAACTCCAAATACTACCTGCCCACATCGATCTTTCTGCAAACCATAACCGGGGGCTGGGCCGAATTCCGCGATGGCGCGGATCTGGAACCCGACATGATCATGCGGCCCGATTTCTCTACGGCCACTGCCGCGCCCTGGACAGCGGATTGGACATTGCAAATCATCCATGACGCCGAAGATCAGGATGGCAACCCCATCACCACCGCGCCGCGCAATGTCCTCAAGCGGGTGTTGGAACTGTATCGCGCCGAAGGATGGCAGCCTGTCATTGCGCCGGAGATGGAGTTTTTCTTCGTCGCCCGCAATCTTGATCCCAATATGCCCATCATCCCGCCCATGGGCCGCACGGGGCGGCGGGCGGCTGCGCGCCAAGCCTATTCCATGTCGGCCGTAGATGAATACGGCAAGGTGATAGACGACATCTATGATTTTGCCGAGGCCATGGGGCTGGAGATTGACGGCATCTTGCAAGAAGGGGGCGCGGGGCAGGTTGAAATCAACCTAGCCCATGGCGACCCGCTGAACCTGGCCGATCAGGTGTTTTACTTCAAACGCATGATCCGCGAGGCCGCTTTGCGCCATGACATGTTCGCCACCTTCATGGCCAAGCCCATAGAGGGCGAGCCGGGAAGTGCCATGCATATTCACCATTCGGTGCTGGATGTGAAAACCGGGCGCAATCTCTTTTCCACCGAAGAGGGGAAAAGCACAGATGAATTCATGCATTTCATCGGCGGGTTGCAGCGCCATTTGCCCTCTGCCGTGGCGCTGATTGCCCCTTATGTGAACAGCTATCGCCGCTATGTGCCAGATTTCGCGGCGCCGATAAATCTGGAATGGGGCTATGACAACCGCACCACCGGCTTGCGCGTGCCCATTTCTGCCCCGGCTGCGCGGCGTGTGGAAAACCGCTTGGCGGGGATGGATTGCAACCCATATCTGGGGATCGCGGCTTCTCTGGCCTGCGGATATCTGGGGTTGAAAGAACGGATCGGCCCGCGCGAGGAATGCCGCACCAATGCCTATATGGACGAGGATGAATTGCCCCGCACCCTTGGCAGCGCGCTGGATTTGTTCGATGATGCCACGGCCCTGCATGACATTCTTGATCCCGAATTCAGCCGGATTTACGCGGCTGTAAAGCGCGATGAATATAACGAGTTCTTGCAAGTTATCAGCCCATGGGAGCGTGAGCATCTGCTCTTGAACGTATGAATCTGCTCTATGCCAATGACAGGGCGGGGGAATACCCGCCCAGCTATTATGCGGCCACTGCCACGGCCTTGCCCCCTTTTGCGCCCCTCAATGGCGCGCATAAGGCAGATGTCTGCATTGTGGGGGCAGGCTATACCGGGCTATCTGCGGCGCTGCATCTGGCGGAGCGGGGCTATAGCGTTATCGTGCTGGAGGCCCATCGTGTGGGTTTCGGGGCATCGGGGCGCAATGGCGGGCAGGTGGGGCCGGGCCAGCGCATAGAGCAGGACGAGATAGAGCGCATGGTCGGGCGCGATGATGCGCGCAAACTGTGGCATATCGGGCTGGAAGCGCGTGATCTGGTGCAAGCGCTGATTGCGCGGCATGGCATGGATTGCGGTTGGAAACCGGGTGTGCTGCATGCCGAATGGCAGGCGCGCAACCTGCCCCATGCCCGCGCCTATGCCGAGAAACTGGCGCGCGACTATGATTACCCCTATCTCGAACCCCTTGGCCGCGCCGCGTTGCAAGAGATTGTGCGCGCGCCCGTCTATCAGGGCGGTGTGCTGGATCATGGGGCAGGGCATCTGCACCCTTTGCGCTATGTGCTGGGCTTGGCGCGTGCAGCCGCCAAGGCCGGGGCGCAGATTTGCGAGAATTCGCTTGTCACCGAAATTCGCCCCGGTGCGCGGGCACAGGTGCACACGGCCACAGGCCATGTCGAGGCCGCGCATGTGCTGATTGCGGCCAATGGCTATCTGGGTGGGCTGGTGCCGCAGGTGGCGGCCAAGGTTATGCCGATCAACAATTTCATCATTGCCACCGAGCCCTTGCCACAAGGCACAGTGCTGGCGCGTGATGTGGCGGTGGCTGACAGCAAATTCGTGATCAATTATTTCCGCCTGTCAGAGGATGGGCGGCTTTTGTTCGGGGGGGGCGAAAGCTATGGCTACCGCTTTCCTGATATCCTGCGCACAGTGCGCAAACCGATGCTGCAAGTTTTTCCGCAGTTGCGCGATACGCAGATTACCCATGCCTGGGGCGGCACCTTGGCCATCACGCGCACGCGCTTGCCCTGCTTTTTGCGGGTTGGGCCGAATATTCTGTCGGCCTCTGGTTATTCGGGGCATGGGGTGGCGCTTGCCAGCCTTGCCGGGCAGATCATGGCGGATACTGTGGCGGGGCAGGCGGAACGGTTTGATCTGATGGCGGGGCTAAAGCTGCCCAGCTTTCCGGGCGGGCGCGCGCTGCGCAGCCCGCTTCTGGCGCTGGCAATGACATGGTTTTCCCTGCGCGACAGGCTGGGAATATAGGGCGCGTCGCGTCGCTACGCGCCCCGTTTCAGGCTGTATCAGCCATTCATCTTGTTCAGCTTTTGCTGCAATTCCGCCAGTTGCTTCTTGATCTCGTCCAGATCATCATCGCCGTTTTTGGCGCTTGTCCCGGCTGGAATGCCCGGCCAGCCAGCCATCATGGTTTTCATGAAGGCTTGTTGCTGGCGCTGCATTTCCTCAAACCCCGGCATGGCTGCCATCGGGTTGGCGCGGGCCATGTTCTCGACAATCTTGGATTGCCCGTCCCGCAGCATTTCAAACGACATCGCCAGAAATTGCGGCACAACGCTTTGCGCTTGGCTGGTATAGCTGCGCACCAGATCTGTCAGCACATCCAGCGGCAGCACATTTTCGCCACGGCTTTCATGCTCTGCAATGATCTGCAACAGATATTGGCGGGTCAGATCATCGCCGGATTTCAGATCCACGATTTGCACTTCGCGGCCTGCACGGATGAACCCTGCAATATCTTCCAGCGTCACATAATCGCTGGTCTCTGTGTTATACAACCGACGGCTCGCATAACGCTTTATCAGAAGTGGCTTCGCAGTGTCTGACATGGTTCCCCCTAGCGCATGTTTGTTGCGTTGCAGCAAGACTAGGTGAGGTTTTCACAAAAGGAAAGGGCGAGCGTGAAACGCTCGCCCTTGTGCCTGGCCTAACCGGGGAGGACGGTTGGCCCTGCGATCCGTGAAGCTTACTTCGCGGCAGCGGTTTTGGCAGCTTTGGTTGCTGTGTCGGTTGCTTTCTTGACAGCAGCAGAAGCTTCTTCCTGAATGTCCTTGCCAGCAGCCATCATCAGCTCAACTGTGTCCATCTGGACTTTTTTCGCGATTTCAGCGAAAGCGGCAACATGCTCTGCGGCCATTTCGGCAGAAGCGGATGCAAAATCGGTGACAGCTTTGGTGTAATCTGCGGGATCGTCCTTGACGGTCGAGATTTCGCCAACTTTAGCCAGCGTTGCTTTTGTCCACTTTGTCGAAACTTCGGTGGATTTTTCAGCAGCTTCCAGAGCAACTTTGCTCATTTTCTCTGCCAGAGCGGCTTGCGATTTGAACGCGTCCTGCATTGCGGATGTGTCCATCGGGAACGCGCCCAGCATGTCTTTCATCAGTTTTGTGTAATCGGGTGTTGCAGCAGCCATGTCTATTCTCCTTGATTGGATCGTGGAGCAGATCGCTTCGTGCTCTCTGCATCTGTTCCCAATATGCATGCTGCGGTGCAGCATTTCAAGTATTTTTTCTGCGCCGCAGCATTTTTTTGAATGGCTAAAATAACCCTATGACATTGCGTCATTTTTGGAACTGACAACATAGGTTCCCGGCGCATCGGCCAAGGCGGGATAGCCCGAATCGCCCGGAATGCGTGCGGGAACTTGCGCGCCAGAGCGTTTGCTCAGCCAATCGGCCCAGAGTGGCCACCACGACCCTTCATTATATTGGGCCGCTTCCAGCCAGTCTTCGGGCCGCCCTGCGGGGGCTTCGCCTGTGTAGTGGCCGTATTTCTTTTTGCTGGGGGGATTGATAATCCCCGCGATATGTCCCGACTCTGACAGAATAAAGGTTTTATCCGCGCTGCCCATCTTGGACATGCCCCGGAAACTGGAACGCCAGGCCGCGATATGATCGGTTTCGCAGGCAATCGCGCAAAGCGGGTGCTTCACATCTGACAGGGTTACATCTTCGCCGCAGATGCGGAAAGTCGCCCCGGCGAAACGGTCTTGCTGGCACAGGCCGCGCAGGTATTCCACACACATGCGCGCGGGCAGATTGGTTCCGTCCCCGTTCCAATAGAGCAGGTCAAAGGCGGGCGGCGCCTCTCCCATCATATAGGCGCGGATGGCGGGGCCATAAATCAAATCATTCGAGCGCAGATAAGAGAATGTGCGCGACATGAAGAAACTGTCCAGATACCCGTTGGTCTGGCATTCCGCTTCGATCCCATCGACGAAATCATCTTCCAGAAAGACACCCACTTCGCCCTGATCGGAGAAATCGGTCAGCGTGGTAAAGAAGGTGGCAGAGCGCACGGATTTATCCTTGCGCTTGTTCATCAGCGCCAGTGTCAGCGCAAGGGTGGTGCCAGCAATGCAATAGCCCACCACATTGACCTGTTTTTCCCCTGTCACCTCGCGCGCCACGCGGATCGCTTCCAGATAGCCTTCTTCCACATAGGTATCCATGCCCACATCGGCATAAGTGGCATCCGGGTTTACCCAGGATACGATGAATAGCGTATAGCCCTGATCGACAATCCATTTGATCAGGCTGTTCTGGGGCTTCAGATCCATGATGTAGAATTTGTTGATCCAGGGCGGAAAGATCACAATCGGCGTGCGATGCACCTTTTCCGTGCTGGGGGCATATTGGATCAACTCGAACATGCGGTTGCGGAAAATCACCTTGCCCGGTGTGGTGGCCAGATTTTCGCCCACGCGAAAGGCATCTTTATCGGCCAGCGTGACCAGCAAATCGCCCTTGTTCGCTTCCACATCGCGCACAAGGTTTTCCAAACCCCGCACAAGGCTTTCGCCCTCGGTCTCGACCGCCTTCATCAACGCATCGGGGTTGGTGGCCAGAAAATTGGTTGGCGCCATCATATCGCTGATCTGCTGGGTGAAATAAGACAGACGCCGTTTTTCGCGGTCTGAAATGGATTCCAGCCCTTGCACGGCATCGGTCATGGCCTCTGTCGCGATCAGGTATTGTTGTTTGATGTAGTTGAAATACGGGTGCGTTTTCCACAGCGGGTTGGTGAAGCGCTTGTCATCGGGTGTCTTGTCTTCGGGGGCGGCCAGTTTGCCCTTGCGCAACACTTCCTGCGCTTCCAGATGGTGCTTCAGCGCTTTGCCCCAATAATCCAACTGCTGCTCCAGTGCCTTGGAAGGGTGCTTGAACATTTCCGTCCAATAGGCGGTGGCCGCATGCAGGAATAAATCCGAATCAGGGGCCTGCAAACTGGCCCGCGGCATCTTGCGCTGGGCCAAGGCCTCGGTCAGGCGATGTGTCAACTCTTCGATACGGGCCAGATTGGCCTTCATACGCTCGACTTTTTTGTCGTCATCATATTCCGAAGTTGTCATGAAACAAAATCCCCCGTATTCTTCGCATGTGCAGCAAAGACCCCTCATATGATCTTAACGCTGTAACGCGATGAATAAAAGCGACGATTCCTGTTGAATGGTCGTCAGCAAAGAATGGGGACACGCATGAAGGGCATGGCGACTTACGATTTGATGGAGTCGATTCGAAATACAAACGAGTGGATGGGGGCATCCGCGCGCGCATTTGCATCTTATCCCGTTTGGGGAATGGCCCCTAACCCGATGTTCAAGGTCATGTCGGCATGGGGGCGGGTGACAGAACGCAGCTTTGCCCGGATGGTGATCAAGCCTGATTGGGGGATCAGCAATATTTTGGGCGAAGATGGGCGGGATCATACCGTGGAAGCGGTGGTGGAACTGGCCCGCCCCTTTGGCGATCTGACCCGCTTCAAGGTGCATGGCCGCCCGGAAAAAACCCGCCGCGTGCTGCTATGTGCGCCGATGTCGGGCCATTATGCTACGCTTTTGCGCTCTACTGTGGCCAGCCTGCTGCCAGATTGCGAAGTCTGGGTCACGGATTGGCACAATGCGCGCGATATTCCCGTCTCCGAGGGCAAGTTCGATATCGAGGATTATACGGTTTATCTGATGGATTTCATGCGCCATCTGGGGCCGGATACCCATGTTATCGCCGTATGCCAGCCCGTGCCGCTTGCCCTGGCCGCAACCGCCTATCTGGCAGAGCTTCACCCCGATGCCCAGCCCCGCACCCTGACGCTGATCGGCGGGCCGATCGATCCCGATGCCGCCCCAACCGAGGTAACCGATTTTGGCCGCCGCGTGACAATGGGGCAGTTGGAGCATCTGGCCATTCAGCGCGTGGGCTTCAAATACAAGGGCGTGGGGCGGCTGGTCTATCCGGGGCTTTTGCAGCTTGGCGGCTTCATCTCTATGAATATGGATCGCCACGCACAGGCATTTGCCGATAAAATCTCTGCCGAGGCGCGCGGTGATGGCGGCGAGCGTGACAAGCATAACCGCTTTTATGACGAATATCTTGCTGTGATGGATATGACAGCTGAATTCTATCTGTCCACGGTGGAACGAATTTTCAAAGACCGCGAAATCGCGCGCAATGCCTTTATGGTGGGCAAGCACAAGGTGGATTTTTCCAAGATTACCAAGGTTGCCGTGAAGGTGGTTGAAGGTGAGAAAGACGATATCAGCGCGCCCGGCCAGTGCTATGCCGCGCTTGATCTTCTCACAGGCTTGGCGCCCGAACAAAAGGCCAGCCATATGGAACCCGGCGCAGGGCATTACGGCATTTTTGCCGGCAAATCCTGGCGCAACAATATCCGACCGCTGGTGATGGGGTTCATGGATACCCATTCTGGCGGTGGTGGTGGGGCCACAGCCGGGCTGAAATTGGCGGCGTCTAACGGGTAGGGTTCTGCGCGTTAGGCAATATCCGAATGGGCTGGTAGGAACGGTTAGGGGACAGTGGCGCAGCGCACCAAGCCGCGCAACCTTGGGCCGCGGCGCTGCGTCATGTGAGAGGGGATGTCCCTTCGCATGACAATGCAAGGCGGCCTTTGGCCTTGGTTCCGCGCGGGGCGATTGGCCCTGACCGTCCCCCTCCATAGCGGCCCCAAATTGTGGAAGATGTAGGCAGGGGCACAACGCCAGAGCGCGGCCCGCGCAGTCTGAAACTCATGGCGGCGGCTCTGGGCTTTTTCAAACATGCGCTGCCACCATGCCGGAAGAGCCGGTGCGCTGCTTGGCCGCGTGTTTTTCTGGCAGAGGCATTTCAATTCAGGCCAAGGCGCATTAGATCACCAAAAACCGTAATTTTGCGCTTCGAGGTATGTCATGCATGATCGCCATCTGACTGAAACCTTGGCCCCTGTGGCCAATGCCCTGTTGCGCGCCGCAAAGGCTGCCGGGGCAGATGCCGCAGATGCGATTGCGATAGAGGGGCGCTCTGTTTCCATAGATGTGCGCAAGGGCGGGTTGGAACAGGCCGAACGCTCGGAAGGGGTGGATATCGGCTTGCGCGTGTTTATCGGCAAGCGCCAGGCCTGTATTTCCTCTTCCGATACGCGGCCAGAAACGCTGGCCGCGATGGCGGCACGCGCCGTCGCCATGGCGAGAGAGGCCCCCGAAGACCCCTATGCAGGGCTGGCAGAGACGGGACAACTTGCCCTGTTGCGCAGCGCCGAGGGGTTGGAACTGTTTGATCCCGCCCCAGAGCCAGACCCCGCCACGCTGCAAGAAGATGCGCGCCGCGCAGAGGCGGCGGCGCTCGCGGTTTCCGGCGTGGCGCAGGTGCAATCGGCCTCTGCGGCTTATGGCACGCAGGCGATCTGGCTTGCGGCAAGCAATGGGTTTCAGGGCGGCTATGCGCGCAGCTCTCGCCATATCTCGGCTGTGGCCATCAGTGGCGAAGGCACAGGGATGGAGCGCGATTGGTGCGGCGAGGGGCGGATTTTTCAAGCCGATTTGCCCAGCCCCGAAGACGTGGGGACGCTGGCAGGCATGCGGGCGGCCGAACGCACAAGGCCGCGCAGGCCCAAAACCGGGGCTTATCCCGTGCTTTATGACGAGCGCGTGGCCTCCAGCCTGATCGGGCATTTGCTGGGGGCGATCAATGGCGCAGCGATTGCGCGCGGTTCCAGTTGGTTGCGCGATGCCATGGGCCAGCAGGTTTTGCCTGCGGGTATCAGTCTTACGGAAAACCCGCTGCGGGTGCGCCGCGCGGGTTCGCGCCCCTTCGATGCTGAAGGGCTGCAAAGCCGCATCAAGGATCTGGTGGCGGATGGGGTATTGCAAAGCTGGGTGCTGGATTTGGCCACGGCGCGCAAGCTGGGGTTGGAGAGCACGGCAAATGCCGCGCGCGGCACATCTGCGCCGCCCGCACCCTCCACATCCAATCTGTTGCTTACCCAAGGGCCAAAATCGCGCGCAGAATTGATTGCGGATATGGGCACAGGGCTTTTGGTTACATCGCTGATCGGTTCCACGATAAACTCCACCACGGGCGATTATTCGCGTGGGGCCAGCGGGTTTTGGGTGGAAAACGGGCAAATTGCCTATCCGGTGAATGAATGCACAATCGCAGGCAATCTGCGAGAGATGCTCACGCGCCTTATCCCGGCCAATGACGGGCGCGACCATCTGTCCACGGTTGTCCCCTCGCTGCTGGTAGAAGGCATGACACTTGCCGGAGAATGAGGCCGATCTGGCGTTGCTGGTTTCGGCAGCGCATGCGGCAGGAGAGATAGCGCGCCGCCATTTCGGCGATGGCCCGAAATTCTGGGACAAAGGCGCGGGGCTTGGCCCGGTGTCAGAGGCCGATCTGGAAGTGGACACCATGCTACGTGGCAGGCTGTTGCAGGCGCGTCCTGACTATGGCTGGTTGTCCGAAGAAACGGCAGATCACCCCGCGCGGCTGGAGCGCGAGCGCGTGTTCATCATAGACCCGATAGACGGCACGCGCGCTTTTCTGGAGGGGCAGACGGGTTTTGCCAATGTCCTTGCCATCGTTGAAGGTGGTATCCCCGTTGCAGCGGTGGTGCATCTGCCGATGCTGGGGCACACCTATAGCGCCGCGCGCGGGCAAGGCGCTTATCTGGGCGGCACGCGGCTACAAGTCAGCCCGCCCCGCGCTGTTGCCGGGGCGAATGTGCTGGCCGCCCGCCCGGCATTGGCAGAGGCGAATTGGCCGGGCGGTGTGCCGCCTGTCACACGCCATTTCCGCCCCTCGCTGGCATGGCGCATGGCGCTTGTGGCCGAAGGCTGTTTCGATGCCATGCTGGCGCTGCGCCCGACATGGCATTGGGATATTGCGGCAGGCGCGCTCTTGATTGCAGAGGCCGGGGGCGTTGTCAGCACAGGGCGTGGCGGGGCCTTGCAGTTTAACACCCCCGATCTTGTGGCCGATGGTGTTCTTGCCGCCGGGCCGGCGCTGCATGCGGCGCTTTTGTCGCACCGCCTGCCGCCCGATCCCGATCAGCCGCCGCCGCGCTAGTGTTCTGCATTAGCCGGAAGGTTCCGCGATGAGGGGCAGCTTTGGCGGGGGTGGGGACGGTCAGGGCTGATTGCCATGCGCGGAATCAAGGCCGCAGGCCGCCGCGCATCGCCGGGCCGCCCCCCGGCACGGCGATTTGGCTGCAACCTGCGCATAGCTTGGATTTCGCGCGGATTTGGCCAGCATAAAGTGACATAGCCTTGGCGCTGGATCGCCGCACCGCGGCCCAGCGCTGCGCGGCTTGGTGCGCTACCCTAATGCCCCCTAACGGCTCAAAACCTGCCCTATGGATATCTTGCCTAAGGTTCAAAGCACCGGGAGTCATAGGCCAAACGGCCCTTGGGCTTTCCAACCGGGGCAATGTTGCGATAAGACAGGGTCAGGCATTTGGCGCGAAAGGGAATGACAGGATGATCGCAGGCTGGCCCCATCCCGGCACGTCCCGCCTTGCGTGCTGCCTGCCGATTTTCGCGCAGGGGTAAGCCGCCAATGCCGCCCCCCTCTCTGCTTGATCAGATGTTCTCTGCGGGGCGCAAGCCGGGGGCAGAACTGCCTGCAAGCCTCTCGCGCTTATCTGCGCCCCTGATCTGGCTGCATGCCGATGATCTGCGCGCCACACAGATGTTGGCGGGGTTTTCCGAAACTGTCTTGCAGCGCGCCCCCAATACCAGCATTTTGCTGACCGGCCCGGAATTTCCGCCCGATCTGGCCGAATTGCCAAATCGTATCTGCCTGCCCTTGGCCAATGATGACCCAGAGCCAGCGCGCCAGATTCTGGAACGCATAAGCCCCGCTAGCGCGCTGATTGCCGCCCAGACCCTGCCCGCCCATCTTATCCGTGCGCTGGCATTGCGCAGGGTGCCTGTTTTCATTGTGGAAACAGGCAAGCCGCGCCATGGGTCGCGCTGGCAAAGACTGCCGGGAATGACCCGTCACCTTTTGGCCGGGGTAGAGACAGTCTTCGTGCAGACAGCCGCAAGCAAAGCCGCTTGGCTGGCTTTGGGGATGCGCGATGATGCGATTGTGCGGGCTGGCCGCTTGTCTGGCATGCCGGTGGCGCTGCGCTGCAACGAGGCCGAGCGCGAGGAACTGTCCGAGGCGTTCCGCCATCGCACGCTGTGGCTTGCAGCCGGGTTGCCAGAGCGCGAAGAGGCTGCCGTTCTGGCCGCCCACCGCGAGGCGATGCGCGAAAGCCACCGCCTTGGCTTGATCCTGCAACCGGCAGACCCGATGCGCGGGCCGGAACTGCGCGCCCGCTGTGCCGAGCAATTTGTCACCGCGCTGCGCTCTGTGGATGATCCGGTCATGCCGGATACGCAAGTTTATGTGGCCGATACCGAAGGCGAGCGCGGCTTGTGGTATCGGCTGGCCGTGGCGTGCTATCTGGGCGGCACATTGGGGGCGGATGGGCCATCCCTTAGCCCGATGGAACCAGCAGGCCTCGGCTGTGCCATCATTCATGGCCGCATGTTTGGCCGCTATTCCGAAGCTTTTGATATGCTTCGCGAAGCGCGCGCCACCCGCATGATCCAAAGTGCAGAGGCTTTGGGTTCGGCGCTATGCACAGCGCTGCGCCCTGAACAGGCCGCAGATCAGGCACATCGGGCGTGGCAGGTCATTTCCGGCGGGTCTGCGGCAACTGAAACCATCATGGGGGCCTTGCTGAAATATGCGGCCTCGAAAGGAAAAGCCTGATGCGCGCGCCCGGTTTTTGGTTCAACCCGCCCCATGCGCCGGGCCTGCGCGCGCGGCTTCTGGGGCCTTTGGCCGCGCTTTATGCACGCATCACAGCGCGGCGCGTGGCCCGCGCGCCAGAGTTTCGTGCCCCTGTCCCGATAATCTGCGTGGGCAATATCAACATTGGCGGCACTGGCAAAACCCCCACCGTAATCGCGCTGGCGCAGATGCTGCTTGCGATGGGGCATAAGCCGCATATCCTGTCGCGCGGCTATGGTGGCAGTCTGGTCGGGCCGGTCGCGGTGGATATTCGCGGCCATAGCGCCGCGCAAGTGGGGGATGAGCCGCTATTGATGGCCGCCTTTGCGCCTGTCTGGGTGGCACGGGCGCGGGCAGAAGGGGCGCGCGCAGCTGTGGCGGCGGGGGCGGATGTGCTGATCATGGATGACGGGTTTCAAAACCCGGCCTTGGCCAAGGATTTATCGGTGGTTGTGGTGGACGCGGCCACAGGCTTTGGCAATGGCCGCGTGCTGCCTGCCGGCCCTTTGCGCGAGCCCGTGGCGGCGGGGCTGGCGCGGGCCGATCTGGTGCTGAGCATCGGCCCGCCAGAGATGCAGGCCCGTTTCACCCTTGCCCCCGGCCTGCCTGCGCGCCCTGTGTTGCGCGCCGCCCTTAAGCCTTTGCAAATGGGCATGACATGGCAGGGGCTGCGCGTTCTGGCCTTTGCCGGCATCGGGCGGCCAGAGAAATTCTTTGCCACGCTGCGCGCGGAAGGGGCCGAAGTGCTGCGCGCCGAGGCCCTGAGCGATCACCAGCCCCTGACAGAGGCCCTGATGGCCCGGCTGGAATTCGAGGCCAAGGCGCTGGGTGCGCAACTGGTTACAACCGAAAAAGACGCCGTGCGACTGCCTGCGAAATTCCGCGCCAAGGTGCTGGCCCTGCCTGTGCGGCTGGAATTTGCGCAACCAGAGCAGATAGAGGCAATGTTGCGCAAGGTGATGGGCGCGGATGTGTAAGCTGGGGCGCAGGCTGGGGGACATAGCCAGCCCTGCACCGCCGCTTGCAGCGCGGATGCAGGATCTGCATGACAGCTTAGAGTATCCGTCTTGATCAAGCTGTTTTTGGCGTCCATTTGCGGTCTTGTCGGACGAGTGCGTTGGCCAGTTCGATGAGCTTTCGCATGAGTGCTGTCAGAGCGACCTTTGCGGGTTTTCCATCCGATGTCATCGCTTGGTATTTCTGCCTCAGATCCGGATTGTAGCGAGCTGCGACAAGTGCCGGCATATATAGCGCATCGCGCAGGAATTTGCGCCCGCCTTGAATGAACGCCTTACCCCGCCACTGCCCTGATTGCCGCGTCATAGGTGCAAGGCCCGCAAGGCTCGCGATCTGCTTGCGGCTCAGGGTGCCGATTTCTGGGCATTCGACCAGGATCGCGACCGCAGTGATCCGGCCCAGCCCCGGGATCGAGCACAGAATATCAAAGGCGCGTGCGCGTTTTGGGCACTGGCGCGCGAGGTCCAGCAGCGCGTCTTCCAGTTCAGAGATCTGGCGTTTGATCTGCTCAAGCCGGGCCTTGGCCTGTCGTTTAAGCAGGGTCAAGGACTGCGTTTTAGATCGGTTCAGCAATCGCGTGCGTTCCTTGATCAGAGCCATGCGTGCGATCTGCAATTCTTTGAGGGCAGGCTGATTTTTGTCCGCCGGCGCATCCGGCACAAGATCGAGCGCCGCTCCCATCATGGCGAGGGCGCGCGCATCAACGGCATCTGTCTTGGCCCTTGTCCCGCGGGCCTGCGCAAAGCGGCGAGCCTGCAGCGGGTTCACTTTCACGAGCGGCAGGACACCTGCAAAGCCGCGTTCGAGAGCGGCATGGTAAGCACCGGTTGCCTCATAGGCCACCAGATCCGGCATTGCGGCGCCGATCCAGCGACGAAGTGCCCGCAGGCCGGCTACCGAGTTCGCAAATTGCCGCGCTTCGTTATCGATCAGGCGATGCGCGTCGAGAGTGTCTTTCGATATGTCGATTCCGATGGTATCTTTCATTGTCCTCGCGTGTCCTATGCTTGTCGTAGAGGGCTTCGTGCCGCTCTGTATCCGTTCAGGCCTCAGGCGAAGACGATGGCTGATCACACTCTAAAACGGTCCTTAACGACCAAGCCTGTGACGATCCAGCCACCGCCACTGCACGCCATAAATGGCGTGCAGTGGCTCTTTATTCGCACAAGAGCCACCATCAGCATAAGACAAGCGGGTTGCAGACATTCGGGTAGCGCACCAAGCGCGGAATCGAGGGCGTCAGCCCGCCGCGCATCGCTGGGCCGCCCCCCGGCACAGCGATTTGGCTGCCACCTGCGCATAGCCTGAGTTTCGTTCGGACGTGGCCAGTATAAAGCGCTAAGCACTGCTGCCGGATTGCCGCACCGCGGCCCATCAATGCGCGGCTTTGGCTATGTTCCCCCATAACCGCCGCGCGCCTTGCAGCCCCTTTGCCGCAATGATCAGCTGTGTCGCCCAGCGGTTAGCCATCACCCATGGCCCGAGGCTGCAACCCTGCTTCGGGCCATATGTGCTCAGACACTCAGGCAGATATACTTCATCTCCAGATAATCCTCGATCCCGTGAAGCGAGCCTTCGCGCCCAAGCCCCGATTGCTTGACCCCGCCAAATGGCGCCACTTCGGTGGAAATGAGGCCGGTATTCACCCCCACAATCCCGTATTCCAGCGCTTCCTGAACCCGCGTTATCCGCCCGATATCGCGGGCATAGAAATAGGCGGCCAGCCCGAAGATGGTGTCATTGGCATGCCCGATCACCTCCTCCTCGGTCTCGAAGCGGAACAGGGGGGCAAGCGGGCCAAAGGTTTCTTGCTGTGCCACGGCCATGGATTGCGTCACGCCTGTGAGGATTGTGGGTTCAAAGAACGTGCCGCCATTGCCATGCCTGCGCCCGCCTGTCAGCAACTGCCCGCCTTTTTCCAGCGCATCGCGGATATGGTCTTCCACCTTCAGGACGGCTTTTTCACTTATCAGCGGGCCAAGATCGGTGCCATTTGCCAGCCCGTCACCCACGCGCAGCGCCTCTACTGCCGCTTTCAGTTTGGCGGCGAAAGCATCATATACCCCGGCCTGCACATAGATCCGGTTGGCGCAAACGCAGGTTTGCCCATTGTTGCGATATTTCGACATCATCGCACCAGCCACGGCGGCATCCAGATCGGCGTCATCAAACACGATGAATGGCGCGTTACCCCCCAATTCCATGGAACATTTCATCACCTGATCTGCCGCTTGGCGCAGCAGGACGCGCCCCACTTCCGTAGAGCCTGTGAATGTCAGTTTCCGAACAATCGGGTTCTCGCAGAACTCTTTGCCGATATCAGAGGCGCGCGAGGATGGGATGACCGAGAGCAGCCCCTTGGGCAGCCCCGCGCGCTCTGCCAGAACGGCCATTGCAAGGGCAGAAAGCGGGGTTTCCGTGGCCGGACGCGCGACAAATCCGCAGCCCGCAGCAAGCGCAGGCGCAACCTTGCGCGCTATCATGGCATTGGGGAAATTCCATGGCGTGATAGAGGCCGCGACCCCGATGGGCTGGCGGATCACACTGATCCGCTTGTCGGGCTGGTGGCCGGGGATAATTTCGCCGTACACGCGCTTGGCTTCCTCGGCGAACCATTCCACAAAGCTGGCACCATAGGCAACTTCGCCCCGCGCCTCTGCCAGTGGCTTGCCCATTTCGGCAGTCAGGATCAGCGCCAGATCCTCTTGGTTTTGCATCATCAACTCATACCAGCGGCGCAAGACTGCCGCGCGATCCTTGCCTGTGCGCGCGGCCCATGCGTGGCGTGCGGCATCTGCCGCAGCAATGGCGCGGCCTGCCTCTGCGCGGCTCATATCCGCAACCCGCGCGATCACATCACCCCGCGCGGGGTTGCGCACCTCAAACCGCGCGCCATCATCCGCGTGCTGCCATTCCCCGGCGATAAAGCCGCGCTCTTCCAGCAATGATGGGTCTTTCAGCGCAGATTGCAGATCTGTCGGTTGGTCTAGCATAAGATATCCTCTCTTCGTGCGGCCCTTGCGGGGCTTTGCCGGGCGCACGGTAGCGGGGATCGGCCGGGATGTCACGGGGGGCGGGTGGCGCCCGAAAAATCATCCGTCAAGAAAGAAGACGTTAAGAAAGTTCTGAGAGGCTATCGCCATAGCAGGCAGGAACAGAAGGGCGCCATCATGTGCGCGAAAGATATTACAGCATCTGCGGCCGATATGTCGGAAGGGTTTTTCGCGGAATTGGTTATGCGCCATTCCTCCGATGGTGTGATCATCTGTGCGCCTGATTGCACGGCAATCTGGGTTAACACTGGCTTTGCAGTGCAAACCGGCCATGCTCCTGAAGAAATCCTTGGCCGCTTTTGCCCCGATGTTTTGCGCGCTGCCGATAGCGACCCCGAAGTGACCCGCAAAATAGAGGCAGCTTTGGCGGAACGGCGCGAAATCCGAATTGATGCCCCCATTCAGGGCAAATCCGGGGCATTGGTCTGGGTTGATCTGCGCGTGACGCCGGTTTTTGACAATTCTGGCCGCCACACTTATTTCATTGCCATCATGCGCGATATTACCGAACGCAAGTTGCTGGAAGGCCAGAATGAGGAAATGCGCCATGCCGAGGCCCTGCGCCAGTCCGAGCGCCAGCTTTTGGCACTGACAAGCGAATGGCTGTATTCCGCCAAATCATTCGCGGAATTGCTGATGGTGATCAAACGCGCCATGCACACCCTGATCCCAGAGGCGGAGGGCGCGCTTTACATTTATGATACCCCGCGTTCCATGTTGGAACTGGTCACAAGCTGGGGTTCTGCCCCTGCATTCGCGCCCCATATCCTGCCAGATGATTGCTGGGCGCTGCGCCGGGGGCGCGCCTATTCGTACGGCCTGAAACCGATCGAATTTGCCTGCGATCATGTGGATAATCCCAACATCCCTTATTTCTGCCTGCCGATTATTGCGCATGGTGAAACCATTGGCCTGATGCATATCGTCTTTGATGGCTTTGAGGAGGATGGGATCATGCGCCATATGCGGGCTGAAACCCTGCGCAACCGCTGGGATATTTCGCTGATCTGCGCTGAACAAATTAGCCTTGCGGTGGCCAATGTGCGTTTGCGGCAGGAATTGCTGGAACAATCCGTGCGCGATCCGCTGACGGGGCTGCATAATCGGCGCTGGTTCTCGGAACATGCCGCGCGCGAGATCATGTTGGCAGAGCGCGACGATAAACCTTTGGCCCTCATTGCGCTGGATATTGACCATTTCAAGCAATTCAATGACAGGTTTGGCCATGATGTCGGCGATCTGGTGCTGAAAGAGGTGGCGGCCGCCTTGTCGCGCGCCATGCCCAATACCGCGCATCTGTGCCGGTTTGGGGGGGAAGAATTTGTTGTCCTGTGCTGTGACCAAACCGAACAGCAAACCCTTGCCCAAGCCGAAGCGCTGCGCCTTGCTGTGGCTGATAGTACCCCCGTTATCACTGGCCAAATACTTCCACCTGTGACCATTTCTGCCGGAATCGGGCGCTTGGGCCGTGACGGCACCTCTCTGGACGATATCTTGAAAGCGGCTGACCGGGCGCTTTACAAGGCCAAGGCGCAGGGGCGCAACCGCGTTGTGGGTGATGGGTCAGAGCCGCTTGTACTGACCCCGTGTTAAGGCTGTGCCGGGTGCCATTTGCTGCTTGGGCATAACCATTTTGCGCCTGTCACCGCATGCAGCCAGAAGTAAGGCCGTGTCTTGGCCCGCTGCACCTGCATGGCAAATCGGGCAGGTTCGCAAGGTAACACAGCCGGCCTTGGCCAAGCCCAGATGGCGGCTTTGGGGGGAATTCGTCGCATTTCTCTCTGGCCGGAACAGGCTGTGCGCAACATTGGGTCGGCCATCCCTGCATGGCCCTTCAGCACCACGGCTAGTGTTTGACTCTCCGCCGCTTTCCCCCTATTTGTCTGGCTGTCGGCCCTTTGGCGCGATGCAATCTTATGGGAAAACAATGGACGGCAGTTCCAGTCGGGCGTGGCAGACACGTTCCGCAGCACAGATAGAATGTAATCCGCGCGTGTCGCGGGCTGTGCGCCGGGGATAAGCCGGCACCTGCCCCCGCGCGCCAAGGCACAGGGGGGATGGTGATGATCACCCAGACTTCACTTAGCGAAATGCGTTTTGGCGCTGACAGCGATCGGTCAGGCTTTGACGCGGCCTTTATCGCGATCGAAGTTGCCCGGCTCTTGCATGAAAAGCAGGATGCCGCGATCCGGGAATTTCTGGAAAGTCAGGAATTGGCCGATATCGCCGCGCTGATAGACGAGCTGGAGATCGGCGATGATTTGGCCGTTCTGCGCCTTTTGCCCCTGCATGATCAGGCAGAGTTGCTGGGCTATCTGCGCCCCCGCGCCCAGACCGATCTGGCCACGCGCATCCCCCGGCGCGAGCTGGTGGCCCTGATGACAGCCATGAGCCATGACGAACGCGCAGACCTTTTCAAGCAACTGGATGAGGAAGCGCAGGAAGCCATCCTGCCTGCCTTGTCGAAAGCCGAGCGCGAGGATTTGCGCCGCCTTGCCGCCTATGAGGAATGGACAGTCGGCTCTGTCATGACCTCGGATTATGCTACTCTCAAGCCAGAAATGACATCAACTCAGGCTATCGAGGCGCTGCGCATGCAGGCCATCGAGGCCGAGACAATCTATTCCGCCTATATCATCGATGAAGAGCGTAAATTGATTGGGGTGGTCAGTCTGCGCGATCTGCTCACCGCCCGCCCGCGCCAATCTGTGGCCGAGGTGATGGATACAGAACCCGTCTGGGTGCGCGCCGATGACGAACAGGAAGAGGCCGCGCGCCTTGTCGCCCGGTATGACCTTCTGGCCCTGCCGGTGCTGGACAATAATGACCGCCTTGTGGGCATCGTGACCGCAGATGACGCGATGGATGTCACCGAAGAAGAGGTGACAGAGGATTTCCACAAAGGCTCTATCGTGCAGCCTTTGGAAATGTCCGTGGCAGAAGCCTCTATCGCGCTGCTGTATCGCGCGCGTATTTTCTGGCTGGTGCTCTTGGTCTTTGGCAATATCTTCTCTGGCGCGGGCATCGCTTATTTCGAAGAGACGATTGCCGCGCATCTGTCACTTCTCTTCTTCTTGCCACTGCTCATCGCCTCTGGCGGGAATGCGGGCACGCAATCAGCCACGCTGATGGTGCGCGCACTGGCCACGGGCGATGTGCGGCCCGCAGATTTCGGCCGCCTGCTGGCCCGCGAGGTGCTGATCGCGCTGGGTCTGGGCCTGACAATGGCGTTTGCCGTTTCTGTTATAGGTGTCTGGCGCGGGGGGCCGGAAATCGCAGCTGTGGTGGCGCTGGCCATGATCACCATTGTTATGGTCGGGGCGCTGATCGGCATGTGCCTGCCCTTCATCTTCGCCCGGCTGGATCGTGACCCCGCCGCCGCGTCCGGCCCGCTTGTCACCTCTATTGCCGATGTGCTGGGTGTCTTGATTTATTTCACCATTGCCGCGCGCCTGCTCAGCCTCTGAGCGGGTTGCAATTTTCTGGCCAAGCCGCTACCCGAAACGCCATCACAATGCGGCACAAGAGGCAGAACATGGAAGCGATTGCAGGGCTTCGCGGCAAATATCTGGAACAAATCGCCAGCGCCGCCGATATAGAGGCGCTGGAAAGCGTGCGTTTGGCCGCTTTGGGCAAGAAGGGCGAAATCAGCCTTCTGATGCGCGAATTGGGCCAGATGGGCGCAGAGGCGCGCCAAACAGCAGGCCCCGCGCTCAATGGCCTGAAATCAGAGATAGATGCCGCCCTCAAGGCCCGCCGCGCCGGTCTGGAAGACGCGGTTCTCAATGCACGGCTGAAGGCCGAATGGCTGGATGTCACGCTTCCGGGCAGGCCCCGGCCCATGGGCACGATCCACCCGATCAGCCAGGTGATGGACGAACTCACCGCCATCTTTGCCGATATGGGGTTTTCCGTGGCCGAAGGCCCGCAGATCGAATCCGACTGGTATAATTTCGATGCGCTCAATATCGCGCCCGAACACCCCGCGCGCCAGGAACATGATACGTTTTTCATGCATCGCGCGCCCGGCGATAATCGCCCGCCACATGTCTTGCGCACCCATACCAGCCCGGTACAAATCCGCGCCATGCAGGCACAGGGTGCCCCCATCCGCGTGATCGCGCCGGGCCGCGTATACCGCATGGATATGGATCAAACCCATACGCCGATGTTTCATCAGGTCGAAGGGCTGGCCATAGATCGCGATATCTCCATGGCCCAGCTCAAATGGACATTGGAAGAATTCTGCCGCGCCTTCTTCGAGGTGGAAGAAGTTGAATTGCGCTTCCGCGCCTCGCATTTCCCCTTCACCGAACCCTCGGCAGAGGTGGATATCCGCTGTTCCTGGGAAGGGGGGCAACTCAAGATCGGCGAAGGCAAGGATTGGCTGGAAATCCTCGGCTCCGGCATGGTGCATCCCAAAGTGCTCCAGGCTGGCGGGATCGATCCCAGCCAGTGGCAGGGCTTCGCCTTTGGCCTTGGCATCGATCGCATCGCCATGCTGAAATATGGCATCCCCGATCTGCGCGCGTTCTTCGAATCTGATCTGCGCTGGCTGCGCCATTATGGCTTTGCATCCCTCGATCAGCCGGGCCTTGCTGCTGGCCTGTCGCGCTGAACGCGGCTTTCATCTTGGTCTAAATATCCACGGGGTTTCTCAAGGGGGGCGTGCCCCCCTTGAGGCAGGGGGGTAGGGGGGCGGCAGCCCCCCAATCTTCCTTTACCCCCAAACACCCACCCAAAAACAAAAGCCCCCGCAAATTGCGGGGGCTTTCATCTGTCTCACCTGCACTTAGCAGCTGTAATACATCGTATATTCAATCGGGTGCGGTGTGTGCTCATAGGCATACACTTCTTCCCATTTCAGATCGATATAGGCCATGATCTGATCTTTGGTGAACACGTCACCAGCCAGCAGGAAGTCATGGTCGGCCGCAAGTGAATCCAGCGCTTCGCGCAAGGATGCACAAACGGTGGGGATGCCTTCCAACTCTTCAGGCGGCAGATCATACAGGTCTTTGTCCGAAGCGGGGCCTGGATCGATCTTGTTCTTGATCCCGTCAAGGCCAGCCATCAGCAGGGCAGCAAAGGCCAGATAGGGGTTGGCTGCAGGGTCTGGGAAGCGAGCTTCCACGCGCTTTGCCTTGGGGCTTTCTGTCCAGGGAATGCGAATGCAGCCAGAGCGGTTGCGTGCCGAATAGGCGCGCAGCACCGGGGCTTCAAAACCGGGGATCAAGCGCTTGTAGCTGTTGGTCGAGGGGTTGGTAAAGGCGTTCAGCGTTTTGGCATGCTTCAGAATGCCGCCGATGAACCACAGCGCCTCTTGGCTCAGGTCTGCGTATTTGTCGCCTGCAAACAGCGGCTTGCCGTCTTTCCAGATCGACATGTTCACATGCATCCCTGTGCCGTTATCGCCTTTGATGGGCTTGGGCATGAAGGTTGCGGTCTTGCCGTAAGCATCGGCCACATTGCGCACGACATATTTGTATTTCATGATCTCATCGGCCTGCTTTGTCAGCGTGCCGAAAATCAGGCCAAGTTCATGCTGGGCGGAAGCCACTTCGGTGTGATGCTTGTCCACCTTCATGCCCATGTCTTTCATGGTCGTCAGCATTTCAGACCGCATGTCCTGATTTGCATCAACCGGGTTCATGGCGAAGTAATGGCCTTTCACACCGGGGCGATGGCCGGAATTGCCATGCTCATAGGTTGTGTCAGAATTCCAAGCAGCTTCTTCGGCATCCACCTCGAAGCTCACTTTATTGATCTTGTCGCTGTATTTCACGCTGTCAAAAACGAAGAATTCCGCTTCTGGCCCGAAATAGGACGCATCACCAATCCCAGAGGCTTTCAGATAGGCTTCTGCCTTCTGCGCTGTGCCGCGCGGGTCGCGCTCGTAAGGCTCATTTGTGTCGGGTTCTACGATAGACGCATGAATTGCCAGTGTTTTTTCTGCATAGAAGGGATCGATATAGACCGAATCAAAATCGAACACCAATTTCATGTCAGAGGCTTCAATGCCTTTCCAGCCCGGCACGGAAGACCCGTCAAACATGAAGCCTTCTTCCAGGAAATCTTCATCCACCAGATCGCCCACAATGGTCACATGCAGCATGCGCCCGCGCGGATCGGTAAAGCGGATATCAAGATAGGCGATATCCTCGTCTTTCATAAGTTTGAGAACGTTTTCTGAACTCATGTCTTTTTCCCTTTTTGTTTAGCAGAGTGTGTCCGGGCCTTGGCCCAAATTGGGCGGCGCGGTCAGAGTGCGTCGTCGCCGCTTTCGCCTGTGCGGATGCGGATGGCCTGTTCAACCGGAGAGACAAAAATCTTGCCATCGCCAATTTTGTCAGTGCGCGCGGCAGCAACAATGGCCTCTATCGCGTCGTCTACCTGTTCATCTGGCAAAACGACTTCGATTTTCACCTTGGGCAGAAAATCGACCACATATTCCGCGCCGCGATAAAGTTCAGTGTGGCCCTTTTGGCGTCCGAAGCCTTTGACTTCGATCACCGACAGGCCCTGGACACCGATCTCTTGCAGCGCTTCCTTGACCTCATCCAGTTTGAACGGCTTGATGATGGCCTCGATCTTTTTCATCCCTCGCTCCTGCATTGCGGCCGGCTGTTTTACCGATCTGCCTTGTTCAGATCATTTTAGACTCGGCTGGACAATCTGATAGGGTAGATGTCTGGCTGTGATCTGGCCGTAAAAGCAGCAACGGATTAAAAAATATGCGAAGTGATGATAAAATAATCACAAATAAAACGGGCGACGCATAAAAATGACTGAAATCCTGTCATCTGCACAAATGCGCGCCGTTGAAGCGGCCGGAATCGAGTCGGGCGCGGTTTCAGGCTTGCAACTGATGGAGCGCGCAGGCGCCGGGGTTGTCGCTGCGATTTTTGCGCACTGGCCCGATGCGCCGCGCCGCGCGGCGGTGCTGTGCGGGCCGGGCAATAATGGGGGCGATGGCTATGTGATAGCCCGGCTGCTTGCGCAGCGGGGCTGGCAGGTTGCACTTGCCGCGCCCATGCCGCCAACAACGCCAGATGCACAGGCCAATGCCGCAGCATGGGCTGAGATTGGCCCAGTGCAAGCCGCCTTTGATGACAACCAGCTGGAGGGCGCGATCTTCGTGGATGCGCTGTTTGGCACAGGGCTTGCGCGCCCGCTTGCACCATCGCTTTGGCAGCCCCTTGCACAGGCGCAGGCATGCGGGGCGCGCATTGTGGCCGTGGATATTTTATCGGGCCTTTGTGCGGATAGTGGGCGGGTTTTGGCCGAAGGGGCCTATCTGCCGCGCGGGGCTGATCTGACAGTCACATTCCAGACCCCGAAACTGGGCCATATGCTGATGCCTGCTGGTGGCCTGTCGGGGCTGTTGCAATGCGTGGATATCGGGCTGGGTGCGCAGCTTGCGGCGCTCATAGCGCAAGAACTGCGGCCTGCGCATCTGGTTTCTGCGCCATCTGCGGCGCTGCTGGGGAAAGGGCAGGGGCATAAGTTTGACCATGGCCATGCGTTTATTCCAAGCGGTGGCGTTGGGCGCGGTGGGGCCGCGCGCCTTGCGGCGCGGGCGGCATTGCGCATTGGGGCGGGGTTGGTGACGCTGGGGTGCCCACCTGCCGCATTGATTGAAAACGCCGCGCGGCTGGATGCCATCATGCTGCGCCCTGTGAAAGATGCTGCCGCGCTGGCCGGGGTATTGGCCGATATGCGGGTAAATGCGCTGTGCCTTGGCCCCGGCCTTGGGCTTGGCGCGCGCGAGGGCGCGCTTGTGGCGGCGGCCTTGGCCAGCAAGCGCGCGCTGGTGCTGGATGCAGATGCCCTAAGCCTGATCGCACAAAGCGCTGATTTACGTTCCGCGCTTCATCGGGGATGTGTGCTGACCCCCCATGCTGGCGAGTTTGCGCGGCTCTGGCCCGATTTGGCGCAAAGCGGCCTGTCCAAGCTTGACGCCACGCGCCGCGCCGCCGAGGCGTGCGGGGCGCATGTGCTGTTCAAAGGCGCAGATACTGTCATTGCCACCCCTGAAGGGCAAGTGGCGGTTCATTCCAGCCTGCATGCACGCGCTGTGCCATGGCTGGCAACTGCGGGGGCGGGTGATGTTCTGGCCGGGTTTATTGCAGGGCTGCTTGCAAGAGGGGCTGCGCCGTTCGAGGCTGCAAAGATGGCGGTCTGGCTGCATGTGGACTGCGCCCTTGCCCATGGCCCCGGTCTGATTGCCGAGGATTTGCCCGAAGCGCTGCCCGATGTCTTGCGCGCGCTTGGTGTCTGAACGCGAATCGTTTCGCCTTTCCGCCTGCCTGATTCAGCCGCGCACCTGCGCGATCAACCCGCCGATATCCAGCAAGACATCTTCGCCAAACCCAAGCTGGAACAACGGTGCGGCCTGCGCCATGCGATGCACATGCACCCCATCCACCAGCGCGCGTGCCGCTGTAAGGCTGGCCGCGCCAAACAGAATATCTGTGCGCCAGTCGCGCACGCCCAGCTTTTGGCCCGCGCCAACAACCAGCTTCGGGTGCAAACGCGCCGGATGCACCCCCAGCCCAAAGGCCGTTGGGTCTATCTGCACCAGTTCCGCTCCGCCTTCATGCCTGCGCATACTCTGAAGAGTGATCACCCGCGCATTCCGATCCAAAAGCAGATCGCCAACGCGCAAATCCTCTACCCGGCGTGGCCCCACCACGCTGCGCAGCCGCGTTCCAAGGGCAAAGCCTTCGGCTGCCCCGGTGGCCCGCACATGTGGTTTGCGCGGGGCGAGGGCGGGGGAAAGTGAAATATTGCCTGCAAACATGACCCAAAACTCCTGCATGCGCTGTGCCACGCGATTGTAACAATGCGGTAACGCATGGCCGCAAGGCAGCACTGTTTCCACGAAAGCGACAATCCCCTGCAACTGGGGCGAAAATCGGGCGGGAATAGGTAAAGCGTAAGGCAGGGCATTTTGGAAATGCACAGGCGTTTTTCCCCTCGCATCCGCTGAAATCATTTGTTAGAGGGCATTCCAGATGCGGGTGTGGCGAAATTGGCAGACGCACCAGATTTAGGTTCTGGCGCCGCAAGGCGTGGGGGTTCAAGTCCCTCCACCCGCACCAAATATACCAAGTTGTGTGATCGCCGCGCGGTGAAAGCCGTGTTGCCATCGGGTGCATGGTGGCCCCTGAGGGACTCGAACCCTCACGCCCATACGAGCCTCAGATTTTAAGTCTGGTCTGTCTACCAGTTCCAGCAAGGGGCCACGGCTGCTCTCTACTCTACAAGGCGCGCGGTTCTCAAGGCAGATTCGCGCGGCCTGCTGATATTGCGGCGCTGCGCGCTACCGCTGCTCCAGCAAAATGGCCGAAACGGGCACAAGCGCCACCTGATTGGCCCGCCCTTCGTTGCGCCACAACTCCAAAGCTTCCATTGTCGCGTCATTTGCGGCATCGCCATAGACGATCACATGCCCCAACTGGCTGGCCTGAAACACGGCGCGATCCAGAAAACGGCGAATGGTGAACTGGCTTTCGGGGCCGGGGTCTATCACGCGGAAAATCTCTGCATGGCGCAGGCCGGCGGCCTCTGCTGCGCGGGCGGCCTGACTTAGCCCCCCGGCAAAGGTAATCAGCCCATGCCCGTCGCGTTGCAAAATCGCCAGCACATCGCGCAACAGGCCCGCATTGCGGGTAAATCCGTCTGTGGGCAGATCGACAAGGCCAATAGCGGTTGGAAAGCTGTCCAGATAGCTGCCCAAAGTGACATCCATATCGGCAGGGCTGGCCCCGGTTGGCAGGCCTGCGGCAAGGATCACGATTTCTTTGCCTGCGTTGAAATACATCTCCGCGGCCTCTGGCGCCGAAGGATCAAGCGGGTTCAGCGCCAGTGTGATGGGGAAATCAAAGGCTGCAACCGCATGGCGCAGCGCCATGGGAAGGCCGGGGTCATACAGGATAAGCGCCATTTTTGGCGCGCCATCGGATGTGCCATCATATTGGGTGTTGCGTTCCAGCGCAGTCATGCCCCCGCGCGGCAGGGCAGGCAGAAAGGTTCCGGCCGCATCGGGGCTGGCATTGGAATTTGTCGCGGCGGGCACACGGCCGGGCACCGGGGTTCCGGGCATGGCACTTGGCGCTGGCCGTCTCACCTGTTCCTCTGGCGCAGGGGCAAGAGCCTCTGGCGGTGCGGGCGCAGCCAGACTGCCATCATCGCTTGGCGTGCCGGGGGTATTGAGGCCCGAAATCGCAGGCAATGTGGTGCTTTGGCTCTCGGGCAGCGGCGGGGCGTTATCCGGCGCGGGGGCCTCGGGCTGTGCAAGGTCTGGCACTGGGGGGGGCGGTGGTGTCTGGGCTGTGACCTGCAATTGCGGCGCCGAATCTTGTGACGCCATGCCCTCCAAGGGGCTTTCTGGCGGGGCTTCGGGCGGTGGGATTGTGGCCACCATCGGGGGGGCTGCCTGCTCTTGCTGCAAATCCAGCCGTGCAAAACCGTCGGGTTGCGGGGCGGTTTCAGGGAGCGGCGCAATCTGCGCTATCGGGGTCTCAGGCCCTGTCTCTGTCTCTGCAACAGGCGCAAACCCCAGACTTGCCCCGATCATGAGCAGAAAAATACTTGCCGTGCCTGTAGCCAAACCCGCCAGAAAACTTGTTTGCACGTTCTGCCTCATAACTTGCATGAAAATATATTTTCGGCTTATTTCGCCCCTCCAGCTCTTTTCTCTCACAATTCCGCGTGCCGATCAAACCTAATGGCCCTCGCGGCCTTGACCTTATGGGCCGCGCGCAGGCATGTAGGCGGTAAACCCGCTCTTTGCCCGGAAAACGCGCATGCTGCTGCTGATCGATAACTATGACAGTTTCACCTATAATCTTGTCCATTATCTGGGCGAGTTGGGCGCGGATGTGCAGGTGCACCGCAATGACGCGCTAAGCGTGCAAGATGCCATGGGCCTGCGGCCCTCTGGCATTGTGCTTTCGCCCGGCCCCTGCGATCCCGATCAAGCCGGAATTTGCCTGCCGCTGACACTGGCGGCAGCAGAGGCGGGGATACCCCTTTTGGGTGTGTGCCTTGGCCACCAGACCATCGGGCAGGCCTTTGGGGGCCGTGTGGTGCGCGCGCCCCAGATCGTGCATGGCAAGCTGGGGCAGATGCACCATGCGGGCGCGGGCGTGTTCAAGGGCCTGCCCTCGCCTCTGATGGCCACGCGCTATCATTCGCTGGTGGTAGAGCGCGACAGCCTGCCCGATTGTCTGGAGATTACCGCATGGCTGGAAGATGGGCTGATCATGGGGTTGCGCCATAAGGATTTGGCCGTGGAAGGGGTGCAGTTTCACCCCGAAAGCATCCGCTCAGAACATGGGCACGCGATGTTGCGCAATTTTCTGGATCAAATCGCGGTGGGTGCGTGATGGATGATCTCAAGCCCCTGATCGGCATTGCCGCCACCCGTCCGCTGACCCGCACAGAGGCCGAATTGGCCTTCAACCTGCTGTTTGAGGGGCAGGCCACCCCGGCGCAGACTGGCGGTTTCCTGATGGCGCTGCGCACGCGCGGCGAAACAGTGGATGAATACGCCGCCGCTGCCGCCGTGATGCGCGCCAAATGCGTGAAGGTGCGCGCCCCCGATGGGGCGATGGATATTGTGGGCACGGGCGGCGATGGCAAGGGCACGCTCAATATCTCTACCGCTACGGCCTTTGTGGTGGCGGGCGCGGGTGTGCCTGTGGCCAAGCATGGCAATCGCAACCTCTCTTCCAAATCCGGGGCGGCAGATGCGCTGGGCGCTTTGGGGATAGAGGTGATGGTCGGCCCCGCCGTGGTGGAACAGGCTTTGGCAGAGGCCGGAATTGGCTTTATGATGGCCCCCATGCACCACCCCGCCATGCGCCATGTCGGCCCTGTGCGGATGGAATTGGGCACGCGCACCATTTTCAACATTCTTGGCCCGCTGACAAACCCGGCCGGGGTAAAATACCAGCTGACCGGTGCGTTCAGTGCCGATTTGCTGCGCCCGATGGCAGAAACCCTGCGTGCGCTGGGCACAAAGCGCGCTTGGCTGGTGCATGGGGGCGATGGCACGGATGAGCTGTCAATCGCCGCCGAAAGCGATGTTGTCGCGCTGGAAGATGGCGAGATTCGCGCCTTTCGCCTGCACCCGCAAGAGGCCGGTTTGCCCCTGCACCCGTTCGCGGATTTGCTGGGGGGCGCACCGGGTGAAAATGCCGCCGAATTGCGCGCGCTGCTTGAAGGTGCGGGCCGCCCCGCCTACCGTGATGCCGTGTTGCTGAATGCGGCGGCGGCGCTGGTTGTGGCAGGGCGCGCGGCAGATTTGCCCGCAGGCGTTGCGCTTGCGCGCGAGAGCATAGACACAGGGGCGGCGCGCAAGGCGGCAGAAGTGCTGGCCCGCATCAGCCCCCTGAAAGCCGGATAATCGTGACGGAGTTAGCGCCAATGGCCACCATTCTGGACAAGATCAAAGCCTATAAGCTGGAAGAAATCGCCAGCCGCAAGGCCGCACATTCCGTGCAGCAGGTGGAAGAGGCCGCAAGGGCCGCCCCCGCCCCGCGCGGCTTTGCCGCCGCCTTGGCGCGGGCAGAGGCCACAGGCTATGGCCTGATTGCCGAGATCAAGAAGGCCAGCCCCTCCAAGGGCCTGATCCGCGCTGATTTCGACCCCCCCGCATTGGCGCGCGCCTATCAGCAAGGGGGTGCAACCTGCCTGAGCGTGCTGACAGATGCCCCCAGCTTTCAGGGCGCTGACAGCTATCTGACACAGGCGCGCGCGGCCACGGATCTGCCTGCGCTGCGCAAGGATTTCATGTATGACACCTATCAGGTGGCAGAGGCGCGCGCGTTGCATGCCGATTGCATTCTGATCATCATGGCCTCTGTCTCTGATATGCAGGCGCAAGAGTTGGAAGATGCCGCTTACGGCTGGGGTATGGATGTTCTGGTCGAAGTGCATGACGAGGAAGAACTGACCCGCGCGCTTGCGCTGAAATCGCCGCTTCTGGGGGTGAATAACCGCAACCTCAAGACATTCGAGGTAACGCTGGAGACAACGCGCCGCCTGTCTGCGCTTGTGCCCGAAGGCAAGCGCCTGATTGCCGAAAGCGGGATTTATACCCCCGCCGATCTGGCCGATCTGGCGGGCTATGGCGCGCGTTCCTTCCTGATTGGGGAAAGCCTGATGCGCGCGCAGGATGTGGCACAGGCCACGCGCGCGCTGCTTGCAAACCCGGTGCTTCCAGAACAGGTGTAATGTGGAAAAACTGACACATTTTGATGCCGAAGGCCACGCGCACATGGTGGATGTGTCGCAAAAATCCCATACGGCGCGGGTGGCTGTTGCTGAAAGTGCCGTGCAGATGCTGCCCGAAACGCTGGCCCTGATTACCGAAGGGCGCGCGAAAAAGGGCGATGTGCTGGGCGTTGCGCGGTTGGCGGGGATCATGGGCGCCAAGCGCTGCGCCGATCTGATCCCGCTTTGCCATCCGCTGCCGATTACCAAAGTCTCTGTTGATCTGACACCAGACAGCAGTTTGCCGGGCGTGCGCATCCGCGCCGAAGTGCGCACCACAGGCCAGACCGGGGTAGAGATGGAGGCGCTGACCGCCGCCTCTGTCGCTGCGCTGACAGTCTATGACATGCTCAAGGCCGCAGAGAAATCCATGACCATCACCGCCACGCGGGTGGTGCTAAAAGATGGCGGCAAATCGGGCCGCTACGAGGCCGCGCCATGATCACTGTGGAAGAGGCCCTTGCACAGGTTCTGGCCCTTGTAACCCCGCTGGAGAGCGAAGAAATCGGGCTTGCGCAGGCCGCAGGCCGGGTGCTGCGTGCGCCCGTGATTGCGCAGCGCGATCAGCCGCCCTTTACCGCTTCGGCCATGGATGGCTACGCGGTTGCGGAATGCGCAGCGCAGGGCGCGCGGTTGCAGGTGATCGGGCAGGCGGCGGCAGGGCATGAATTTGCAGGCACTCTGGCCCCCGGCCAGGCCGTGCGGATATTCACTGGCGCACCTGTGCCCGATGGGGCAACCCGCGTTATCATGCAAGAGCATGTGACAGCGCAGGGCGCGGAAATCACACTGAATCTGGCCCCGGATGACAAGGCCCGCCATATCCGCGCCCAAGGCATAGATTTCGCGGCAGGGGATCAGCTTAGCGCCCCGCGCCGGCTGCGCCCTGTGGATCTGGCCCTGATTGCGGCCATGAATTGCGCGCAACTGCGCGTCAGCAAACGCCCCGATGTGGCGATCATTGCCACGGGTGATGAACTGGTCATGCCGGGCGAAGCGCCGCGCCCCGACCAGATTATCGCGTCCAATGCCTTTGCCCTGAAAGCCATGGCAGAGGCCGAGGGCGCGCGCGCCCGTATCCTGCCCATCGCAGGCGATACCGAGGCCAATTTGCGCGCTGTTTTCGAACTGGCCGCCGGGGCCGATATGATTGTCACGATCGGCGGGGCCTCTGTTGGCGATCATGATCTTGTGGGGCCAGTGGCCAAGGCGCTGGGCGCAACCCGTGCCTTTTACAAAGTGGCGCTGCGCCCCGGCAAGCCCTTGATGGCCGGGCGCATGGGGGGGGCGATGCTGCTGGGCTTGCCGGGCAATCCTGTGTCTTCCATCGTCTGCGCGCATCTCTTCATGCGCCCGGCGTTGCGCGCGTTGCAAGGGTTGGGGGCCTATCCGCTGGCCACGGCCAGCGCACGGCTGCTGCATGATTTGCCCGCCAATGGCCCGCGTGCCCATTACATGCGCGCAACCTTGGGGCCGGATGGCACGATTTCGGCCTTTGTGGATCAGGATTCATCGCTGATCGGCGTGCTTTGCGCCGCCGATGCCCTGCTGATCCGCCCCATAAATGACCCGGCGCGCCATGCGGGCGAACAAATGCGGTATATCGCTTTGTAAGCGTCTTGACAGGTTTTTGGAACATTGATAGAACATCGCAAGGGGTGTTCTTGTAATGTTACCTGTTCAGGAGGGCTGCAATGCTGACGCATAAGCAAATCGAACTGCTCCGGCTGATTCATACCCGGATGGAGGCCGAAGGGGTTGCCCCGTCATTCGAGGAAATGAAAGACGCGCTGGATTTGCGATCAAAATCTGGCATTCACCGCCTGATTACCGCGCTGGAAGAGCGCGGGTTTATCCGCCGCTTGGCCCACCGCGCCCGCGCCATTGAGGTGCTGAAACTGCCCGAAGCCCTGATGCCGCCAGAGGCAGAGGCCGAGACAGTTGTTCCCTTTCCCAAGCCTGAACCCCGCACCGCACCGCAAGGCGATGTGGTGGCCTTGCCGGTTATGGGGCGCATTGCGGCGGGCACCCCGATAGAGGCTATCAACAATTCGGTGCGCGATATCAGCATACCCGGCAGCATGCTGGGCGGGCGTGGCGCGCATTACGCTTTGGAAGTGCAGGGCGATTCGATGATTGATCTGGGGATCAATGATGGCGATATCGTCGTGATCCGCGAACAGACGACCGCGGATAATGGGGATATCGTTGTGGCTCTTGTGGAAGGGCATGAAGCCACGCTGAAGCGCTTTCACCGCCGCAATGGTATGATCGCACTGGAAGCGGCGAACCCGGCCTATGAAACACGCATGTTGCGCGATGATCAGGTGGCCGTGCAGGGCAGGCTTGTGGGATTGATCCGCAGTTACTGACAGGGCGTTACTGGGCTGCCAGCCAGCGCTCTGCCAGTTCGGCGCTGCCCTGCGCAAAATGCGGGGCCAGGGCTTGCGGTTCTGGTGCATCGGCATGGCTGCCAATCCAGGCCAGCAAGGCAAGACGCCGCAACAGGATAAAACTGTCCATCTCTGCTTCATCCGCCGCAGAAAGGGGGCGGATGGGCCGGTATCCATCCAGCCAAGCCGCTTTCAGCGCCGGAATGCTGGGGTCTGTTTCCATAAAGCTGATGGCGGCGGCGAAATCTGACAAGAACCAGCCAAAACCGCAATCATCAAAATCAATCACCCGTGGTGCGGCGTCTGAAATCAGCAAATTCGCCAGTCGCATATCGGCATGGATAAGCCCAAAGCGCGCTGGCCCTTTGCCATATGCCAACAGCCTGTGTTGCAACGTGGTTTCCACCCGTTCCAAAACGGCGCGAATGGCGTGATCCACTAGCGGCCCATCGCGCCAATCACCCCAGATGGGATTGGGGCCAAAAACGGCGGTCTCATCCCAGAGCAGGCGCATAAACCCGGCAGGGCGGGGCCAATCAACCGCATGCAGGTGCATCCGCGCGGCGATTGCGCCAAGTTGGCGAAAAGCTTCGGTCAGATCATCGCGCTGGTCGGGATGGCGGCCGGGGACGAAATGAAACAGCACCAGATACCGTGGCGCGGAAATGCCTTCATACTGAAATCGCTGAATCGCCTGCCCATCGCGCCCCAGAAAATGCCGCGGCGTCGCAACAATTCCCTCGCGCTCCAGCGCGCCCATCCATGCCAATTCGCTCTCTATTGCGCGGCGGGAATGGTAGTTTTCGCGGTGCACCCGCAGCACGGCACGAAACCCGCCCGCCGCTTCCACCAGATAGGTTACATTCTCTGAAACATTGATCCGCCTTGCCCGCGCATGGGGCGGCAGATCCCACAGGGGAAGGGCAGCTTGCGCCAAGCCATCCATGCGGGCCAACACATCCTGAAACGACAGATCGGCAGAGGGCATGGCCGCTCCTTCATGTAAACATCACGCTTGGCGCTGGCATAACGCCCCACCGCCCCTTGGTAAAGCGGCGCTGTGCCAATCGGGGTTCGGGGGGATATCATTTCGAAAACCCCGAAATATTGCGAACATAAAAAATATAATCCCATTTTCCGGCCCTTTCAGCGCAAATTTTCCAGCAGTTGCCATTTGCAGCATTACCCGTTTCGGGGCCATGGCGGTGGCCAGAATTTTGGCCACGCTGCCCAACTGCCCGTCCCTTGCGCTGCCCTTGAAGGCGCGCTGCGCCCTCGCTACCTGCCGCAAAGGTAAGAGGGCAGGTGCGTTATGGCGATTTCGATCTCAGGATTGCAAAAACGATTCGGGCAAACAGATGTGTTGCGCGGCTTGGAGCTGGAAATCAGCAAGGGCGAACTTGTGGCGCTACTTGGCCCCTCCGGTTCTGGGAAAACCACGCTGCTGAAAATCATTGCAGGTCTGGAATGGCCCGATGCCGGGCGGCTGGATGTGGATGGCGCGAATTGGCTGCAACTGGCCGCCCAAGACCGCCGGATTGGCTTTGTGTTTCAGAATTATGCGCTGTTCCCGCATATGCGCGTGCGGGACAATCTGGCCTTTGGCCTGACTGTGCGCCCCCGCGCAGAGCGACCGGGCAAAGCGGTTATTGCGGCCAAGGTGGACGAATTGTTGCATTTTCTGCAAATCACCCATCTGGCAGATCGCTATCCCGCCCAGCTATCGGGTGGCCAGCGCCAACGTGTTGCCCTGGGCCGCGCCTTGGCGATTGAACCCAAGCTGTTGCTGCTGGATGAACCCTTTGGCGCGCTGGATGCCGCCATTCGGCGCGATTTGCGCCGCTGGCTGCGCGGGGTGCACGAGGCCACGGGTTCCACCACCATATTCGTAACCCATGATCAGGAAGAGGCCTTTGAACTTGCCGACCGCGTGGTGGTGATGGGCGAGGGGCGCATCGAACAGATTGGCCATGCCGATGCCATCCATGATCACCCCGCCAGCCCCTTTGTGGCGCGCTTTATGGGGGCAACAGTGGAATTGCCTGTCACCTTTGTTGCGGGCCGTGCCGAAGGGCTGGGGTTAGATCTTGTACAGCTTGCACGCCGCGCGCTGCCCGATGGCACGGGCACGCTTTTTGCCCGGCCCGAAGATATCCGCCCAGTGCCAGACAGCGCGGGGCCGTGGCGCATAGAATCCCGTATTTCCAATGGCGCGCATTTGCGGCTGGTCTTGCGCAATACCAACGGGGCAGAAGCCGAAGCCGATATCCCGCGCCGCACCCCACAGGCTGATGCGCTTGTGCCCGGCGCAGTGACGCGCTTGCGCATAGACGCAGGCGCGCTTTTTCCAGCCGAGCGGCGCGCCGCTGTCGCCACATCCTTGCAAACCTCTCTCAAATTGGAGTCTTCCAGATGAAACCTACACTACTTGTTTCCGCCCTTGCCTTGTCTTTGGGGGCGGCCCCCGCCTTTGCGCAAGATCGCCTGTTGAATGTCAGCTATGACATTGCGCGAGAATTGTTCGAGGCGCTGAACCCCGCCTTTGCCGCCCATTGGGAGGCAACCACAGGCCGCACCGTAACCATTGACATGAGCCATGGGGGCACCTCGCGCCAAGCCCGTGCCATTCTGGAGGGGCTGCCAGCCGATGTTGTGACCTTCAATCAGGAAACCGACATAGAGGTTCTGGCAGAAGCGGGGCTTGTGCCCGATAACTGGCGCGATCTGCTGCCAAATGGGGCGTCTCCGTGGTATTCGCTGCCTGCTTTCCTTGTGCGCGAAGGCAACCCAAAGAATATTCAGGATTGGGCAGATCTGGCCCGCGAAGATGTGGCCCCCGTTTTCCCCAACCCCAAGACCAGTGGCAATGCGCGCTACACCTATCTGGCCGCCTATGCCTATGAATTGGCCCGCAATGGCGGCGATCATGCCGGCGCGCAGGAATTTGTCGCGGCTATCTTCGCCTCTGTTCCGGTGTTTGATACAGGCGGGCGCGCAGCGACCCAGACATTCGCAGAGCGTAATATCGGCGATGTTCTTGTCACATTCGAGGCCGAAACCGGCGGCATTGCCGCTGAATACGCTGCACAGGGGCTGCAACGTGTCACCCCGTCGCAAAGCCTGTTTGCGGCCTTTCCTGTGGCCGTGGTGGCGCAAAATGCGGAACGCAATGGCACGACCGAAGTGGCCACGGCCTATCTGGAATGGCTGTATTCCGCAGATGCGCAAGAAATCGTGGCGCAGCATTTCTACCGCGTGACAGATGAAGGCGTGGCTGCCCGCTATGCTGATAGTCTGCCTGCGCTGGATTTGGTCACAGTCGATGAAGTCTTTGGTGGCTGGGGTGCAATCCGGGCCGATCATCTGGCCGATGGCGCCATTCTGGATCAGGTTTTTGTAAATCAATGAGTGTGATCGCCGCCCCCATTCGGGCAAAGCGCGTTTTGCCGGGCTTTACGCTTAGCCTTGGCACAACGCTGCTTTACCTGACATTGATTGTGCTTATCCCTGTGGCCGCATTGGTGCTGAAAGGCGCAGAGATGGGGCCAGAGCGGTTTTGGCGCATTGTCAGTTCCCCCCGCGCGGTGGCGGCGTTTCAGATCACGCTTGCTGCCGCCGTGATCGCGACTGTGTTTAACGCGGTTTACGGGGTGCTGATGGCATGGGTGCTTGTGCGGTATGAATTTCCGGGCAAGCGCCTGCTGGATGCACTGATGGACGTGCCCTTTGCCCTGCCTACTGCGGTTGCGGGCCTGTCGCTGACCGCACTTTTTTCGGCAAATGGCTGGTTTGGTGCAGTGTTGCACCCCGCTGGAATTCCGGTGGTTTATACCATCTGGGGGATAGCGCTGGCCATGGCCTTCACCTCTGTTCCGTTTGTGGTGCGCACTGTCCAGCCTGTGCTGGAAGATATGGACCCCGCGTTGGAACAAGCTGCCATCACCTTGGGCGCGCGTCCATGGGCCGTGTTCTTCCGTGTGGTATGCCCTGCCATTCTGCCCGCGTGGCTGGCGGGGTGCACCACCGCTTTCGCACGCTCGTTGGGGGAATTTGGCGCGATTGTCTTTATCGCTGGCAATCTGCCCTTTCAGACCGAAATCGCGGCCCTCTTGGCCTATATCCGGCTGGAAGAGTTTGACTATAACGGCGCAAGTGCCATTGCGCTTGTGCTTTTGGGCTTTGCGCTGGTGCTGCTTCTTACCTCTAACCTGCTGCAATTCTGGGCCGCACGCGCGCGCGAGGGGGCAAGATGACTGCTGCAAACCCGATCCTTCTGCCCGGCCAATCGCGCCATGGTGCGCGCGTCTTGATTGGCGTCGCGGTTGTGCTGAGCATTCTGTTCATCGCCGCGCCCTTGGTTTTCATCTTTGCGCGTGCCTTCGCGCAGGGCTGGGGGGTGTATGTTTCCAATATCCTGCATCCGATGACGCTGCACGCCATCTGGCTGACAACGCTGGTTGCGATAATTGTCGTGCCGCTGAATGTGGCATTTGGCATTGCGGCGGCTTGGGCCGTGGCCAAGCACCGCTTTCCGGGGCGTGGGCTGCTGGTCACGATGATCGAAATTCCCTTTTCCATTTCGCCCATCATTGCAGGCATCTGCTACCTGTTGCTCTATGGCCGCCAAGGGCTGCTAGGCCCGTGGTTGCAGGCCAATGAGGTGCAGGTCATGTTCGCGCTGCCCGGTATTGTGCTGGTCACAATGTTCGTGACAGCGCCCTTTGTCGCGCGCGAGGTTTTGCCCCTGATGCAGGCCCAAGGCACAGAGCAGGAACAGGCGGCGGTAACACTGGGCGCGAATGGCTGGCAGATTTTCCGCCGTGTCACGCTGCCAAATATCCGCTGGGCGCTGCTATATGGCGCGGTGCTGTGCACGGCCCGCGCGGTGGGCGAATTTGGCGGTGTTTCGGTGGTTTCCGGCAATATTCGCGGGCAGACCAATACTTTGCCGCTGCATGTGGAACTCTTGTTCAATGATCTGAATGCCGTGGGGGCGTTTGCGGCAGCATCAACCCTGACATTGATTGCCATTCTGGCCCTGTTTGTCAAAGCGGCGCTGGAAGGGCGGCGTTAATCCGCCTCTGCCGCGCGGGCCAGAAATTCCACCAGTGCCTGACGGTCTTCGGCTGCGGATATGCGCTGCTCTGGCATGCGCGATCCGGGCGTATAGGCTTCGGGGCCAAATTCAAACAGTTCCGCCACGGTTTGCGGTGTCCAGATGATGTTCAACTGTTGCAGGGCAGGTGAATAATCATAGCCCTGTTGCGTGGCGATTGATTGGCCGAAAATAGCGTGCAGGCTTGGCCCGGCGCGGCTGTGATCATTGGGCGCAAGGGAATGGCACACGGCGCAAGCCTGCCAGATTTCCGCCCCCCGGCTATCATCGGCATATTCCGCATCTTCGGCCAGCGCCTGCCCCCCAAGGGCCGTGCCATCCGCCAATGACCAACGCCGGATCACACCATCCGCCCCGGCGGTAAACACTTGGTCGCCGTCCAGCGCCAGCCCCCAGACGGGCCCGGTTGCGGCGCGAAACATCTGGCGTTGCACCAGATCGGTGTCTTGCAACAGCCAGACCGTGCCATCAATCGCGGCGGCGGCAATATCCGTGCCATTGGCCGCCAATGCCACAAGGGGGCGGTCTGTCAAAAACCGCTCTGGCAGCATCTCGCCGCTATCCGAGAACAGGCGCAAAGCCCCTTCGGCAAAGATGATTGCAACACGATTTTGCGTGATTGCCAGCCCATTGGGCAAATCGGGCAAATCGGCCCGCGCCTGCAATTCCAGCGCCCTGTTCCAGCGGGCCAGCCGAAAATCGCCCCCCACGCTGACCAGATCACCACCCTGCAAAAAGCCTATGCCTGTTACACGGTCTGAATGGGCCTGGTGAAATGTGATGTTTTGGGTTGCGATATCCAGCAAGGCCACGCGCCCATCCCAAAACCCCGCCGCAACATGCCCGCCATCTGGCGCTACATCCAGCGCGGCGATGGCGGAAATGCCCGGTGCGGTAGCAAATTCTGGCGCGCGGCCATCTTTTTGCCAAATGGCGATGCGCCCATCTTGCCCCGCTGTCACAAAGCCGCCTTGCGGCAACAGCGCCACGGCGGTCACATTGCCATCGTGAAAGCGGGTGATAGTGCGGGCCGAGGCGCTGGCCAGATCCCACAAAATCGCGCGGGTATCAAAGCTGCCAGAGATCAGCACACCCCCGGCGCTATCAAGCGCGCCGACAGGGCCACCATGCCCGCGCAAATCCTGCGCGGGCGTGGCTGCGGGCAGGGCCAGCACCAACAGCGTGGCCAAGGGCACAAGCCATGCGCGCATTGGGCAAACTTAGTTGCCGATCAGATTGGTTCCGGGGTTGTCTACCCGTGCGCCCTCGGTCGAGAAGGCCGAGTAGCTGGGCTGCTGGAACCCGCTATCCAGAAAATTCGCCGCGCCAAAGGCGATGATAATGGCAAAGACGATTGCGGCCAGAAAGGCTTTCATGTCGGGTCTCCTGTCATGTTTAGGGCGGGGCTTTGGCCCGCTCCTGCTGCATTCAGCCCGGCCATCATGGCACGGGCGATCTGTTGGTAAATCTGGCCCAAAGGCCCATCAGGGTCGCGCGCTGTGATCGGCTGGCCTGCATCAGACGCCGCGCGCAGCGCCTGCGTCAGCGGCACCGCACCCAGATAGGGCACCGACAGGCGCGCAGCTTCTTGCTGTGCGCCGCCCTGCCCGAAAATCGCATGGCTGCTGCCGCAATCAGGGCAGATGAAATGCGACATATTCTCTATAATGCCCAAGATTGGCACATCTACCTTGCGAAACATCGTGATCCCGCGCCGCGCATCTATCAGCGACAGGTCTTGCGGGGTGGAGACAATCACCGCCCCTGCCAGTTTTGTGCCCTGCGCCAGCGCAAGCTGCGCATCGCCCGTGCCCGGTGGCATATCTACCAACAGCACATCCAGCGCGCCCCATTCCACATCGGCCATCATTTGGGTGATCGCCGACATAACCATCGGGCCGCGCCAGACCATCGCAGTTTCGGCATCCACCAACAGGCCCATGGACATGGCTTTCAGCCCGAAAGCCTGCATGGGCTTCAGTTTGCGCCCATCTGTCATGCCGGGTTTGCCATGCAGGCCCAGCAGCGTGGGCATGGAGGGGCCGTAAATATCGGCATCCAGAATGCCAACTGCCAGCCCTTGTGCACGCAATGCCAGCGCCAGATTGACAGTGGTGGTGGATTTGCCAACGCCCCCTTTGCCAGAGGCCACGGCGATCACATGGCGAATGCCTGCCAGCGGATCGGCTTTGGCCTTGGGGGCGGGGGCGGAGAGCTTGGGCGGGGCTGCGCGTTCCGAAGTCAGTACAGCGAAAACAGATGTCACGCCGGGCAGGGCGCGCAGGCGTCTTTCCACGGTATCGCGGATGGGCTGAAAATCCTTGGCCTCTTGCGCCTCTATCTGAATAGAGAGGCTGATCCGCCCCCCTGTCACGCTTAGCCCGGATATGCGGCCAGAGGCCCCAAGGCTACCGCCATCCGGCAGGATCACGCCATCAAGGGCGGCGCGAACATCATCATCCAATGTGGAAGGGTGCGCAGACATGAGCCAAGGCGATCTTGCAAAGAGAGGGGACATAGGCCCGGCCCCAATGCGGGGCCGGGCCTTTGGGTTTGGCAACGTGGCGTTATTCCGCCGGGGTAGAGGCCTGCGCGTTATTGCGCGACTGAGAGGTTTTCACCTCTTCCACCCACAGGGAATGGTGCTCTTTTGCCCAGTTCTCATCCACTTCGCCCGAACCCATCGCATCGAACGCGCCTTCCATCCCGACAGAGCCGATATAGATATGCGCGATCACAATGGCCGACAGGCCCGCCGCGATCAGGGCATGAATGATCTGGAAGAACTGCCAATCCGCAGGTGCGCCAGCTTCGGCTGGGAAAAGCAGCATGATCCCTGTCCAGCTAAGCCCTGCGCCGCCAATGATAACGGCCCAGAAAATAACCTTCTGCCCGGCATTGAACTTGCGCGCAGGCGGGTGAACGCCCTTCTTGAACAGCCCGCCACCTTGCTTGATCCATTCCAGATCAATCTTGCTGGGCACATTGTGTATAACCCAAAGCAGGAAGATCATGATCAGCGCGGCCATGAAGGGCCAAGCCAGGAAGTTATGCGCAATCTTGCCCCAGGCCGACAGCGTGCCAAAAGCATTCTCGCCAATCAGGGGCAGGATCATGGTTTTGCCAATGATCAGGTTCAAGCCCGACAGCGCCAGAATGATGAAGGTGGACGCCAGCGTCCAATGCGCAAAACGCTCTATGGCATTGAATCGCAGGATCGTGCGGCCAGATGGCCCGGAATCGATGCGGATTTTGCCACGCACCGCATAGAACGCGGCCAAAAGAGCAACCATGCCCACCACGGCCCAAATGGACAATGTATGCAGGGTTTGGCCTTGCAACACGGCCCAGGCCTTGTTTTCAGGCTTGATCAATGCGCCTGCGGCCTGATCTGGGATGGTAACACGCCCAGTGATTGGGGCATTGCTGCCAAGAGCCTGAAACAGCGCATCTTCATTGACCGATCTTTCGGTCGGGTTGACTTGGGCTTGCACCTCTGGCGCGGCCAGCCCGAAGGCCAGCACCACGCCAAGGGCAAGAAGCAGTTTTGTGAGATATGTCATGCTTTTGGCCCCTTATACTGTCACTGTATCGCCATAGGCGGCGCGCCAACCCCAGGCACCCGACCCATAGCCACGTGTGACCACCCGCTCGCGGTAGATATCGGCGATGATATCGCCATCCCCCGCCAGCAATGCCTTGGTAGAGCACATTTCCGCACAAAGCGGCAATTTGCCCTCTGCCAGACGGTTGGCGCCATATTTGACATATTCCGCCTGGCTCATATCCGGCTCTGGGCCGCCAGAGCAGTAGGTGCATTTGTCCATCTTGCCGCGCGTGCCAAAATTGGCCGTTTGCGGATATTGGGGCGCACCGAAGGGGCAGGCATAGCTGCAATAGCCGCAGCCGATGCAGGTATCTTTGTTGTGCAACACGACAGCGTCATCCGTGGTGTAAAAGCACGATACCGGGCACACCGCCGCGCAAGGCGCGTCGGTGCAGTGCATGCAGGCCATAGAGACCGAACGCTCGCCCGGCAGACCATCATTGATGGTCACAACCCGGCGGCGGTTGATGCCCCAAGGCACCTCATGCTCGTTTTTGCAGGCCGTCACGCAAGCCTGACATTCGATGCAACGATCCGCATCACAGAGGAATTTCATCCGTGCCATTTTTGTTTTCCTCCCTTACGCCGCTGCGATCTGGCAAAGCGTAACCTTGCCTTCATGCATGCCGGTCACCGGGTCATACCCATAGGTGGTGATAACGTTGACAGATTCGCCCAAGACAATCGGGTCTGTGCCTGCGGGGTATTTGGCCCGCTGGTCTTCGCCCTGGAACCAGCCTGCGAAGTGGAAGGGCATAAAGGCCAGCCCCGAATTCACACGCTCTGTCACCAAGGCTTTGACGCGGGCTTTTGATCCGCCTTCAGGCCCTGTAACCCAGACCCAGCCGCCATCGACAATGCCGCGCGCTTGCGCATCTGCGGGATTGATCTCGATGAACATGTCTTGCTTGAGTTCTGCCAGCCACGGGTTGGAACGTGTTTCCTCGCCGCCGCCTTCATATTCCACCAAGCGCCCAGAAGTGAGGATGATCGGGAATTGCTCGAACACCTTGCGTTCCACCACATCTGCCTGAACCACGCTGCCGATATTGGGCATACGCTGCTGGCGGCGATCGGCGTTTGTGGGATATTGCGCAACCAGATCTGGCCGGGCCGAATAGATCGGCTCGCGGTGCACAGGGATCGGGTCTGGCAGGTTCCATGCCACGGCGCGGGCCTTGCCATTGCCGAAGGGCACGCAGCCATGCTGCAATGCGACGCGCTGAATGCCGCCCGAAAGATCGGTTGACCAGCTGACACCGCCAATATTTTCGCCGCCGATCCGCTGAATTACCGCCAGTTCCTGCGGTGTCAGATCGGTTTCCCAGCCAAGCTGTTCCAGAAGCGCATAGGTGAATTCTGGATACCCATCCTGAATTTCCGATCCGCGCGGCCAGCTGCCTTCGGCCAGCAGGGTTTCGCCATCGCGTTCCAGCCCAAAGCGCGGACGGAATGCGCCGCCCCCTTCCATTGGTGCCAGATTGGTATTGTAGAGGATATGCGTGCCGGGATGGCGCAGTTCCGGTGTGCCCCAGCATGGCCAAGGCAGACCATAATAATCGCCCTGAATTTCGGCTGGCGCATCGGGTTTCGCGCGCAGGGTGATCAGGTCGAAATGCTGCTGATTGGCCATATGGGCTTTCAGGCGCTCCGGGCTTTGGCCCGTGTAACCGGTCGACCACCCGCCACGGTTGATTTCGCGCAGAATGGATTCGGGTGTTGGTTCCATCCCGAATTTGCCCTGCACCATCTCATAGTTCTTGAACATCTGCTCTGCAAAGCCCAGACGCTCTGACAGCGCATAGATCACGGCATAGTCGTTATCCGATTCAAAGATCGGATCGACAACCTTCTCGCCCCACTGGATAGAGCGGTTGGAGGCCGTTCGCGAGCCTGCACATTCAAACTGCGTGCAGATCGGCAACAGATAGGTGTTGTCGGTGCGCGAATGCAGCGCCGCGAAGGTGGTGGGGTGCGGGTCTGCAACCACCAGCAAATCCAGCGCATCCATGCCGCGCTGTGCATCCTGCATCCGGGGCACAGTGTTGCCGCCATGGCCGAACACGATCATTGCCTTGATGTTGTCCTGCTGGTCAATTTCATCCGTGTCTATTGTCACAGCGTCAAACCAGCGGGTCGAGGTGATGCCCGGCACTTCCATATTCTGCTCTGGCGTGCGCGCATCGCGCCCACCTTTGGCCGGAACCGCATCGAAGCGCGATACGAAATATTCGTAAGGCACGTCCCAGACGCGCGACCAATGCCGCCATGCGCCTGCACCAAGGCCGTAATAGCAAGGCAGGTTGCCCACATCCAAGCCGAAATCGGTTGCGCCCTGCACGTTGCAATGGCCGCGGAAGATATTGGCGCCATTGCCTTCGCCGCCCACATTGCCAGTGGCCAAGAGCAGCAGGTTATAGGCGCGCACATTGGCCGTGCCGACAGTGTGCTGAGTGCCACCCATGCACCAGATGAAGGTAGAGGGGCGTTCCTTCGCGAATTGTTCGGCCACACGTTTCAGCGTTGCGCCGTCAATCCCGGTGATGTTTTCAACCAGTTCGGGGGTGTAATCCTTCACCACCTCACGTACCTGATCCATCCCCCAGACACGCTGGGCGATATACTCTTTGTCTTCCCAGCCATTTTCAAAGATGTGATACAGCATCCCGTTGATAACGGCGATATCGGTGCCGGGACGGAAGCGCACATATTCTGTGGCATGGGCCGCAGTGCGGGTGAAGCGGGGGTCAAACACCACCACATTCGCGCGCTGCGTTTCCTTGCCTTCCAGAATGTGCTGAAGCGAAACTGGATGTGCCTCTGCGGCGTTAGACCCCATAAAGACAACAGTTTTCGCATTGCGGATGTCATTATAGCTGTTGGTCTGCGCGCCGTAGCCCCAAGTGTTCGCAACACCGGCCACAGTGGTAGAGTGGCAGATACGCGCCTGGTGATCTACGTTATTCGTGCCCCAGAAAGCTGCGAATTTGCGGAACAGATACGCGCCTTCATTGGAGAATTTCGCAGAACCCAGCAGATAGACGGAATCAGCGCCCGAATTCTGGCGGATTTCGCCCATCTTGGCAGAGATTTCATCCAAAGCCTGATCCCAGGTGATGCGCTGCCATTCGCCGCCCACCTTCTTCATCGGGTATTTGATGCGGCGATCACCATGCACCAACTCGCGCACCGATGCGCCCTTGGCGCAATGCGTGCCGCGGTTGATCGGGCTGCCATAGGCAGGCTCTTGCCCGACCCAGACGCCGTTTTGCACTTCGGCAACGACTGAACAGCCCACCGAACAATGGGTGCACATGTTCTTTTTCAGCTCTATCGGCTGGCCCATATCAGTGAAGCCAGCAGCTTCTACCCGGCGGGTCATGCCTGCGCCAACAGTTGTGAGAGCGGCAAGCCCGCCCACCGTCAGGCCGGATGCGCGCAGAAAGCTGCGGCGATCCAGCGGCTTTGCGGCCATGCCAGCGGCCATCTGTGACAGGCGGCCTGTAGAAGCCGCTTCACGGGTTCTGCGTTTGACAAGCATCAGTTGTCCCCCCGAGGATAGTAACGATTGGTGCGGTAGAAAGTTTCGACATGCTCTGTCTTTTGGTAGCGTGCGCGCGTGCGCTCGTCGCCTGTTTGCTGTGCGAAACTTGGGCGCGCGCTGCCAGCAGTCAGGGCCGCAGCAGAGGCCGCGCCAGTTGCTGCCACGCCAAAGAATGCGCGCCGACTTAGCGGTGTATGCTTGTCATGTGCCATCGGATCCTCCCATCTGGCCGGATGTGCAGGCCCTCTCCTGCGCCATCCAATTTTCGATATTCACACTGGCTCAAGCCGCGAGCGAAAACGCCCGCGACTCGATATCTGTTAGCAGCCGGCCAATTTCGGCCAGCGGTTGATAGAATCGCGCGCTTGGCGCGATTGCGAGATCATCAAAGAATTGTGCCGCCCATGGCGCGATATGACGGTTGAAAAACGCTGCCTGCGCTGTGGCGCTAAGCGGGATTTCTCCGGCGGCGATATCGGCCATCACTTCAAAAAGCAGCGCGATATGGTCTTCGGGTTCGTGCCGCCCTTCGGCGCGCGCAACGCCAAGCCGCGCCAGATCGCCGCGCAAATCGGCCAAGGGGCGCTCGTTCAGAAAGCCTGTCTGATAGAAACTGCCATAGGGCAGCAATTCGCCACGGCCGACCCCGATGAACAATTCGAAGAATTCGCGCTCTACCGCCTGTGGCTGCGCATTGCGCGCAGCTTCGGCAAGTGCCGCAAAGGCAAGCCCCATCGCGCTGTCATCGCCGCGCAAGTCTGCAATCTGCGCCAATAGCCCCTGATCGGGCGGCGCAACCAATAAGCGCGCCAGAAAGCGATACTGTTCGCTTCTTGCGGCATCTATGGCGTCGATGGCTGGCCCCGCAGCGGGCTGGCTATCTTGCATTGTGTCATGTCCTGTTCGCGCAGATTGCAGGAATATGCAACCGTATACAAAGTTAAACACAAGGGGGCGGTCTGTCCAGTGTTTCGGGCGCGTCAGATGAAAGATAAATCTACGACCAAAGTCTAACCCGGCAGCGCGCCGCCATGGCGTTTGCGCGGTGGGGGTGCTTCAGTACCTGACTGATTTGCTTTGGCTTTTCCGGGCGCCTGCGGCATGGCCTCTGTGGGTGCCGGCGGCTGGGAAGCGGGGGCAGAAGAGGGATTCTGCGGCGCAGAAACAGGCGCAGCTTCTTGCGGCGCTGGGATATCTTTTGCTTCAGTTTCTGGCGTGTTGGCGGCTGCTGCATCGCGGCGAGGTGCCATCAATTCGCGCAGCATTTCGGCTGCGCGGGCGGGCGTGGGGGCCACCCCATCGCCGGGCACGCCACCGGGTGTGTTCCAATCCCACGCGTAATCAACAGCGGGGTTTTTGTAGTCGCGGATGGCGGGGGTTAGCATCCACATTTTGCGCAACGCGGCATTGCGCATGGCCTGGGGCACGCCTTTGCGCATGAAGGGGCGGATGTCGGTTTCCGGCGTCAACTCTTCCAGACTGGGCAGGGCGGCCAGCTCTTCGGGAGAGAGTGATTCTTCCTCCGGGGCGGGCGCCTCGGCCTCCGCCGCTGCCTCTGGCGCGGGCTGTGGCTCTGGTGGTTGTGGCTCTGTCGCGGCGCGTTTGCGCTTTGACCAGCGGCCTAGAAAACTGTCATCTTGGGGGGGCTGTGCCATCATTCACCTTTTGCGCGGGGCATTTACCCATTTGTCGCCCTCTTGCAGCACGCGCGGGGCGCGCGCGGTCATGGCATTGGGATCGACAGGCAGGCGCTTGCGCTTCTTGAACGGCATTTCCACATGATGCTTGTCAATAAACCCCGATATATGCGCGCGCAGGCTATCGGGCATGGGCACGGCCTCGACCGTCAAATCCAGATCAGAGGCATAGCCTTCCCCCTCATAGGGATCGGCGGTTACGGCGATCACTTCGGCGGTTCGTGGGTCTTGGCCGCGCATGGCCACCCAGACAGAGGGCCGCCCCGATAAAAGATTGTCGCGGTGATGCCCGGTATCGCCCGAATACAGCGTCAGATCACGCCCGCCCAGATACCAGGTTTCCACCCCGTCCTCGCTGGACAGCAGCGAATTGGGCGCGGCTTGGGGTTCTTGTGGCAGCACCGCATAGGGGCGCAATTCGCCTGTGCCCCATTTCGTGACAGGGGGGCGGCGCAGGGCAAGAACCGAAATGCGCAAAACATCTTGTGGCATATCTGCGCCCCTTAATTCAGCACGGGTTCTGCCAGTGGCAGGCCCGTCAGCAGGTTTTGGGGTTTCATGCGGATTGCGCCATCTGCCCCAAGCCCAAGGATAAGCCAGATCGGCTGGCCCTGCAAATCGGGGCGCAAACGGGTGTGATCGTCTATATCCAGCCGGAACAGGCCCACCAATGTGGCCGGGCTGGGCTTGCCGGCCCAAAGCGCGTTGCCAATGGCTGTGCCGGCAGGATCAAGCCCGATGAACCAGCGCAAATCTATATCATCGGCGCGGGTATGCGGGGTAACGCGGCATTCCAGCCCAAGCATATGGCGCAAAAAGGCTGCAATCGCCTCTGCCATGCCGCGCCGCGCTTCTGGATCGCCGCCAAAATTAAGCACCATCGTATGCGCGTCAGAGCGTGACCAATATGTCCAGTCATTGCCGCCGCCCAGCACATCCAGACTGTTCAACCCGCCCGAAAACATCGCTGTCAGCGGCGAGGCGTGCATTTCCTGCTCAAAAAGCTGCACCAGTTCTTCATCGGCCAGAAGTAGCTTGTCATCCTTGATATGGCTGCGCTGGGGGCGGAAGAAACATTCTGCCGCGCGCAGCACTTGCGGATCATCGCAGCCATCCAGCGCATTGCGCAAGATGAGTTGCACAAGCTGGCCCATGAACACCACAGGCAGCGTGACCCCCTCTTGCACAATGCGGGCATAGCCTTCTTCAATTGTGCCAGCCGCAAGCAGCCTGTCGCGCAGCCCCAGAAGAAAGCGCCAGTTTTCCTGTGCGTCTGCGTCTTTCAGCGCGGTGAGTTCCATCTCAGATACTTTCGCGCGGGGGTGCTGCATCAGGCGGGAATGCAGGCTGCGTTCTGCCGCGCAGGCATCTGCCGGGGGCAGCACTTCGGGCCGCGCCAGCCATGCAAGGATCAGCTCATCTGTGACCAGCATACGCCCTTGCGCATCCAGCCGCGTCAGATGATGGCCAGAGGCCACCCAGAATTCCGGCATCAGTCTTCCCCCCTGAGGGTGAACAGATCGACATGATCCTCCACCTCCTCGACAAAATGAAAGGCGCGGTCATGGCCCTGCAAATGCGCACCCGAAAAGGCGCTTTCATCGCGGGGTTTGAGCGTGCGAAACTGCTCTACAATCGCGCCATCGTCATGGCGGCGGTGCAGCGCGATCAGCGTATTCAGGCCATGGGCGCGGCACAGGCTTTCGGCCAGCGCCACTTCTTCTTCGGCGGCAGGGCGTGCAGCGTCCAGCGAGGGCGCGCCCAGATGGGCCACCAACTGCCGCGCAAGCCCCTCTACCAGTGCCGCGCGTTCGTCTGGCCGTGCCTCTTGCACGGTGACAAGCGTGGAATAGCCAAAACTCTCTACCCCCAAAAAGCCAGAGCGGAAGGCGATTGCTTCCTTGCGCGACAGGCTGTCAGGCGACCGGCCCCAGAACAGAAATGTTCCCGGCACGGCCCATTCCCCCGGCTCTGCGGCATGGGTGAACACCACCTTGTCCGAGGCATCCAGCCGGATGGTGCGGGGCAGGCGGGTCACAGTTTTGGCCCTTCCGCTCCGCGCCAGCCTGTCGCGCCCATCTCTTCCAGCATCGGGCGTGACCGTTTGCCCCCGCCAGAGGGCGTGATTTCCACCAGCCTGTCGCCCTCTATCCGGCGCACACCGCGTAACAGTGGCGGGTCTATCCGCATCAGGTAGCGGTTTGTCACGGCCTCTATGCCGTCATGTTTCCAGCGGTCAAAATACAGCATCATGTAGCTGGCAAAGGTGGCCACTATATCTTCTGCGGCGTCAAAGGCTTCTTCTTTAAGAGAGGTGGATTCGGGGAAGCGCCCCGGTTCTTCCAGATGGTCACGATCCGCGATCAATTCGGCGGCAAAGACCATCCAGTCGGGCATATCATCCGGCCCTGTGCCCGGCGCCACAGCAAAGCGGCCCCCACCAAGGCGGGCTTTGTCATAGCGCAGCTCATCGGGCCAGACCAGCCGCACCGCGCGTTCGGGCGGGCAATGCGCGGCCAGCGCATCGGCCAGCGCACTCATGCCAAGGGCGAAGGCCATTTGCGCCTCTTTCAGCGGCTGTTCCGGTTCTAGTACCACGGCAAAGGCCAAAAGCCCCGCCGACTGATGCAGCACAAGCGCGCCCGCCCCTTCGGTTGGGGCCAGTTCCGTGCCCGTGGCCAGCACATCGCGCGCGTGGCTTTTGTGCAGGGTAAAAGGCGGGGGCAGCAGAATGGGCGCTGTGCGGTCTAGGGTTTCCATACACTCTCCTGCATTTCATTTTGCCAATGCGCTACACTTAGGCGCTTTGGCAGGTTATATGCCTGCTAAATAGTCACGCCAGAGGCAAGAGAAAAGTCCTATGCCCCAGCCAAACACAACCCGTCTTATCTGCACCTGCGAAGCAACCATGGCCCCTGATGCTGCCAGTCTTGGGGGGCAAGACCGCGCGGCCAGCCAGCTATGCCGCGCGCAACTGGATCATTTTCGTGCTGCTTTGGGTGAATTTGCCGATATAACCGTCGCTTGCACGCAAGAAGCGCCGCTATTTGCCGAAGTTGCGGAAGATATGGGCTTTGAGGGGCGGTTGCGCTTTGCCAATATCCGCGAAACGGCGGGCTGGTCGCAAGAGGGCGCAAAGGCTGGCCCGAAAATGGCGGCGCTCTTGGCCATGGCAGAAACCGAGGCCACGCCCTTCGAGGTGGTCAGTCTGGAAAGCAACGGCGTGGCGCTGGTTCTGGGCCGCGATCAGGTGGCGGTGGAGGCGGCTGCAACCCTGTCGGAAACACTCGACATTACGGTTCTTTTGCAGCCCGGTGCGGATGTCACCCCGCCCCGCCAGACAACATGGCCCGTGCTGCAAGGGCGCATTCGGCGCGTGGCAGGGCATTTGGGCGCGTTTGAGCTGGTGGTGGATGATTACGCCAGCCCCGCCCCATCCTCGCGCACAAGGCTGGAATTTGACGGCGCGCGTGATGGCGCGGTGTCGCGCTGCGATCTGGTGATAGACCTGACAGGCGGGCAGGCGCTGTTTGATGCCACGCGCCCCGGCTATTTCCGTGCCGATCCGCGCGATAAGGTGGCCGTGGCAAAGCTGGTGGCACAGGCCGGGCAGATGGTGGGCACATTCGACAAGCCCCGTTTCATAGATTTCACGCCAGAGCTATGCGCCCATTCGCGCAACACGCTGACAGGCTGCACGCGCTGTCTGAACCTGTGCCCCACAGGGGCCATCACCTCTGCGGGCGATACTGTCGCGATTGATCCCAATATCTGCGCGGGCTGTGGCCAATGCGCGGCTGCCTGCCCCACGGGGGCTGCCGCCTATGCGTTGCCTGTGGCAACCAATATTGCCGCGCGGTTGCGGGTGGGGCTGGCGGCATGGTTTGCGGCTGGCGGGCGCACAGCACCTGTTATCCTGTTTCATGATGAAAGCCACGGCGCGGCCCTGATAGATGCCAGCGCACGGTTTGGGCGCGGCTTGCCCGCGCATGTGATCCCGGTGCAGGTGAATGAGCCGACACAGATTGGGCCGGAACTGATGGCCGCCGCGCTGGCTTATGGGGCCGGGGGCGTGCGCGTGCTGGCAAAGGGGCGCCCTGCGCACCCGTTGGATGGGCTGGACGCAAGCCTTGCGCTGATGGCCGATATCTGCGCGGCTGTGGGCCATGAACCGGGTCTGTGCGCGCTGGTGCAAGCCGATGATCCCGATGTGCTGGAGGCCGCTCTTTGGGTGCCTGCCGCGCCTGCGCGGCCCGCGCGCTCTGGCTTTTTGCCACCCGATGACAAGCGCGGGCTTTTGGTGCTGGCGGTGGAAGAGATGATCCGCACCGCCCCCCAACCTGCCCAACGGTTTGCTCTGCCCAAAGGCGCGCCCTTTGGCCGGGTTGATCTGGATCTGGACAGTTGCACGCTGTGCCTGTCTTGCGTGGGGGCCTGCCCGGCGGGCGCGCTGTCGGACAATCCCGACAAGCCCATGCTGCGGTTTACCGAGAGTGCCTGTGTGCAATGCGGGATTTGTGTGTCCACCTGCCCGGAACAGGCCATTACCATCGCACCCCAGATTGATCTGGCCGCATGGGCCGCACCCAAGCGCGTGCTGAAGGAAGAAGAGCCTTTCGCCTGCACATCTTGCGGCAAGGCTTTTGGCACGCGCTCCAGCATCGATCGCGTTTTGCAGCGGCTGGAGGGGCATTGGATGTTCTCCGGCCCGGAAGGCGAAAGCCGCCGCAAGCTGCTGGGCATGTGCGACGATTGCCGCACCCGCGAAGTGGTGCTGGCAGGCTTTGATCCGCATGAGGGGGGCGCGGGGCGCTGAGTGTTCGCCATCAGCGGCAAGCGAGTTTTGACAGTTTGGAGCGGGGAGGGGACATTCGGGGAGGGCGCTGAGCCGCACATTGCTGGGCCGCGGTGCGGCGATCCAGCGCCAAGGCTATGTCACTTTATGGCGGCAATGTTCGAACGAAACTCTGGCTAGGCGCAGGTTGCAGCCAAATCGCTGTGCCGGGGGGCGGCCCAGCGATGCGCGGCGGGCTGACGCCCTTGATTCCGCGCAAAAGAGCAAATCCCCGCGATAGCCGCCATCCGCAACATATCGCCTCTGCCAGATGGCGCGTTTTGGTCAGGCGGCGTGTCCTATCCGCCCGCCGGGGTAAAGCCCAAGCGCTGCAAAGCCTCGGCACTGTCGGCGAGCGCTGCCTCGAACATCTCCAGCGCGGCAGGGTCGCGCGGGTCTTGCCAGACAGCGAAATCATAATGCTCATCGGCCACGGGCAAAAATCCCAGCCCCATCGCCTCTGCCACAGGCCGGATGGCCATGCCCCAATCGGCGCGCCCCTGCGCCACACTGGCGGCAACGGCATTATGCGCGGCAGGCTGGTTCCAATAGCCTTGGGGCCGCGCGCCACCCAGCAATCTGTCCAGCAAAACCCGCGTGCCTGATCCCTGATTGCGCCCCACCATCACCGCCTCTGGATCGGCCAGCAGGGCCGCAAGCGCATCTTGCAGGCTGCGCCCGTCCAGCCGGGGATCGCCCTTGCGGAATACCAGCCCCTGCATGCGCCGCCAACCGGGGATAAGGCGCATCCCCTCGCTTAGATAGGGCGCGTTATACTGCCCGGTTTCGGCCTGTAGCAGATGGATGGGCGCGATATCGCATTCGCGCCGCTTCAATGCCGCCAACCCCCCCAGCGAACCCGTCGCAAGCACCCGCGCGCGCAAGCCCTGTTCGGCCATCTCGCCAAGCACCCCATCCAGCCCCGTGCAATGGCTGCCGATAACGGCCAGTGCGGGAATATCCAGCCTTGGCCCAAACAAGGTAACTTCGGCACGCGTGCCAGCGGGCAGGCTATCGGCCAGCGCGGGCACGGTGATAAACCCGTCGGCCTGCGCGAATGCCGTTACTGCGCCAGAGCCTTTGGACACCGGCTGCGCCACCAGCCCTTCCGGGCCAGTGGTGAGTGCAACCATCGCAAACTCTGTGCGCCCCAGTTCCGAAGCAAGCCGGACAGGCACCACCGCTTCTGCCTGCGCCGCACCGCGCGGGGGCAGGCCCGCCATCTGGCGCAGCGCCGGGGCAACCAACTCGTGAAAGGTGAACATGGCCGATGTGGGAAAGCCGGGCAACACCACAACAGGTTTGCCATCACAGACCGCCAGACACAGCGGCTTGCCCGGTTTCAGCGCCACCCCATGCGCCACAATGCCGGGGCTGCCAAGGGCTGCGATTGTTTTGGTGGTCAGATCGCCCGCGCCTTTGGATGTGCCGCCCGACAGGATCAGCGCATCATGCCCGTCAAAGGCGGCGCGAATGGCGGCCTCCAGCGCCTCTGGCTGATCACGCACAGCGCCCAGATGCACGGCCTCGCACCCATTCTCGCGCAGGGCCGCGGCGATGACAGGGCCGTTGGAATCATAGACAGCCGCAGGGCGCAGGGCCGCGCCCGGTTGCACCAATTCATCCCCTGTGGACAGCACCGCCACACGCGGCTTGCGCCAGACCGCCGCATGATCCAGCCCAACGGCGGCCAGCATCGCCACCTCGCGCGCGCCGATCACAGTGCCACGGCGCAAGAGTGTCTGGCCGCGCGCAATATCAGACCCGGCAAAAGACACATGCGCCCCCGGTGCCAGCGCGCGCGACACAGCAATTCCCGCACCCAAGGGCGCGGTGTATTCGATCATCACCACCGCATCGGCCCCGCGCGGGATTGGCCCGCCTGTGGCAATCGGCGTCGCCGTGCCAGCGGCAACAGGCAGGGTGGGGGCTGTGCCGCAAGCAATTGTTTCGGGGGTCAGGCGCAGATGCACTGGCTCGCTCTCCGAGGCCTCTGACACATCGGCGGCGCGCAGGGCAAAGCCATCCACTGTGGCCCGATCAAAGGGCGGTGCATCTACGGGGGCAGTGACATCTTGCGCCAACACGCGGCCGGGCAGATGCTCCAGCGCGATCACCTCATGCCCCATAGGGGCAGGGCGCAACGCAGCCACAAAGGCCGCTTCGGCCGCATCGCGCGACAGGATATTTAAAAACTGGTCTTGGGTCGGGGCTGACATGGGGGGTTATCCAAAGGGCTGGTCTAGGGCCGTGCAGGCCAGGGCCGCCCCCGCGGGCAGCCCTTCGCTTTCGGGGGGTAAAATGGCAAAGGCGCTGGCTTTGGCAAGGTTTGCCAATGTCACCACGCCGGGGGGGAAGGGGGCAATGCCAGCCCCGTCTTCTGCCAGTAAAACCAGTTCCGACAGGCCCACGGCAGAGCTGATCTTCTGCGTCAACTCGCGGGTTCCGGGGCGCGGGCTTGCCCCTGTCAGAGCCGCGATAGCGGGCAGGCCAAGGCCCAGAAGTGCTGCCACCACCCCATCAAAGCGGCGCGGCAGATGCAAAACCAGCCCGCCGCCCGCGCCAGACAGCCAAGCGCTTTCAGCCGGGGTGAAGGCCAGTTTCGGGCTGTGATCCGAGGTTGTGGCCAGCGTGAGATCGGCATCGCTATCCACCACTTGCGCCCCGCATGCGATGGCCCAATGCTGGACATAGCGCGCCTGATTGGGGTCTTGCACCTGAACGCGCAGCCTTGGGCGGCGCAGGGCCAGCGCGCTATGCCCCGCCAAACCGGCCAGCAGGCACAGCCGCGGTGTGATCTGCGCACCCGCAGGCGCAAGTTCTGTGCCTGCGCGCCCGTCATGGCCACGCCGCCGCACGCCGTCGCCGGGGGCGGGGGCGCGCAGGGCGCAAAGCCCATTTTCTACGGCATCTGGGGGTAAAATGGCATCACAACCCGGCGGAAGGGGATCGGCCGGGTGCAGCAATTGTGCCATGCCAAGCGGTAAAGGCATATCCGGGCTTGCGCCCATGATATCCAAAGCCGTCACCGCATAGCCACTGCGCAAGGCTTCGGCATGCTGCGGCATGTCTTGGGCAAGGCATGCTGCCTCGGCCAATATACCATTCAGACAATCGGCCAGCGCCACCTGTTGCGGGGCAACAGGAACGCAGCCCGCAAGGGCATGGTCTAGGCAGGTTTGCAGCGGTGTAAGGCTGGTCATGGCGCAGACTTAGCCCCATTGCCAGGTAAAAACCAGAGGCGTGGACGCAGCCTTTCACAGCGGAAGCGGCCTGAAAATGAGTGCGGCGCGCGGGTGCTTCATCAGCATCTTGCAAATCTGTCAGGCAGGGGCAGCCCTTATGGCCCGTCTGGCGGCAGGCTACGTTCCAGAAATGCGGTAACTTGCGCGGAAATGGCGGATGTCGCACGGCATGCCAGGGCGCAAGGCGCAAAGCATGGAGGGGGCGGCGCCTTATACGGGCTTCTGTGGCCAAAACGGTGATCATGGCCTTGGCCCGCCGCATAACGAAAGCTGGTGTCTTGCCACGCCCAAAGATGCAAGCATATCTGGTGGATCGCAGCCTGGGCGCGCGCTGATGGCTGGCGGCGCGTTCGGGTGCTTAGCACTTTAAGGGCGCGCCGGGGCACCGATTTGCGATTTTGAGAGGCCAAGCCGCGTTGGCGCATAGGGGATCGCCAACCTTTCAAGCATTCACTTGCCGCACCCGATTTGCGCTGAACCGCGCCCGACTTTGCCACCGCCAGACAAAGGCGCAAGCCCTGCCGCGCAGGGGCGGCGGTTGTAAACCCAGTGTCGGACATCGGCCTTTGGCGGTATCAGGCTTGCCACCTTTGTCGGGCTACGACAGGGCCCGTTTCAAGCGCTGTCTCAGGTAATGGCGCCCTTGCCTTCTTCAAAAACACAGAGTGGTTGGTCATCCGCGATCAAGCGCATCCAAAAGCCAAGGGGCAATGAAACTCCGGCAAGCAGTTGCAGGTCGCCACGATCATGCGCGATAGGAATAGCCCATGCCATACACCGTCTGGATCGGGGATGCCCCACCAAGCGCATCAGAAAGTTTTTTGCGTAGCTTGCATACAAACACATCGATGATCTTGGGGTTGGGTTCATCCATCCCACCATATAGCAGATTCAGCATCGTATCCTTGCTTAATGTCCGACCAGAACGCAGGACAAGTGCTTCAAGAACTTCGTATTCCTTGCGTGTCAGGTTCAGCGGCACATCCTGCGCATAAACCTGCTTTTGTGTCAGATCCATCTTCAGAGGCCCAACTTCAATGCAGGTTGAAAGATAGCCATTTCGGCGGCGAACCACCGCGATAATCCGTGCCGCCAATTCTTCAATCTTGAAAGGCTTTGTCACATAATCGTCTGCACCTGCCCCAAGCGCGCGCACTTTCATCTCCGTGTCCATATCACCCGACAAGATTAGGATCGGATATTCAATTCCAATATTGCGTGCTTGAACAAGCACCTCCAGCCCAGACATGTCTTTCAAGCGCAAATCCAGCAGCACGGCATCGAATTGATACAGGCGCATCGTCTCTATTGCGGTGGCGCCATCATGAACGATGGTGACATTCAAATCTTTCTTGACAAGCAAGGCAGTAATCATCTGCGCCATGAATTTGTCATCTTCAACCAGCAAAAGGCGCATCTGCAAATTCCTCCCTGACAAATTTATTCTGCATTAACAGGCTGCTGAAATAGTCCTGCCTCGACAGCGGTTTGAGAACATGATTCACCCTTTACACGGCAGTATCGGGGGTGATGATGCGCGGGACGGACGAGACGAGCGGGTCGCTGTTCAGCTATGTC
>JAUVXF010000018.1 GCA_030603695.1 Natronohydrobacter sp.
AGCCGCCAGCTACATCGAAAGCGCGGCTGACTGGCCGCCGCCCACCGCGCGCGTCCCACACAAATACAAAGTGGCCCAGTTTTGCGCCGCCCCGTGGCTCAATTTTACTCCGCCGTTGACACCAAGGGAGTTCCGGCGGCAGTTTATAGCCTATGGCGCGCCGCCGGCTTGTGGCCAAATACTTCAATCACATCCCACTAACGAACTGTAAGTGTCGCACCAGTCGTAGGCACTGACTAACTATTCGCGCCGTGCCCCCTTTCGAACCCGGTGCACCCAGTCCTATTGGGTCAGGTGCGAGGGGATCGCGAAGCCATTTTCTGCAAACCATCGGGCAGCACCGGGATGGAAGGGCAAAAATGTGTTGTGAACATGGTTTCGTGGCAAGGTGTCCACACTCGCGGGGTGAATCTGGCGCATGCGGGCATTGTTTTCCATCACAAGCTTGGTGATTTCATAGGCCAGGCTCTCTGGCATATCCGCATTCACGATTGCAAAATTCCACATGCCGAATGTGGTCTGATCTGCTTCTTGCGTGACATAGGTATTTGCAGGAACCTTTCCACCCGCCAATTCAGAGAATGCAGACAAGATTTTCTCTTGCTCCTCGGCAGATACAGAAAACGGGCGCGCGCCAAGTTCATTGGCAAGGGTTGTGAAGGTAGAATTCGGCAGCCCCCCCGCGAATAAGAACGCATCCAGATCGCCTGCTTTCAACTGCTCCGCCGCATCAGTTGCGTTTGTGTTGCTAATGGTAACAGATATGTCCAACGCGTCCAAAATGCGGGGCCAATACGTGCCCGGCGTGCCACCAGCAGGGCCTACGCTGACGCGCTTCCCTGCCAAATCCGACAAAGACGTGATATTTGAATCGGCAAGCGCAATACCCTGAAAAACAGTTTCATACATCGGGAACAATGCCCGCACGCTGTCATGGGGCACACCATTGGCCAACTCGCCTTGCCCCGTCAACGCCTCCAGCATAGGGCCCATTGTTACCAAACCGATATCATTCAGCGCCATCTGAACAAGGGTGGCATTATGTGCCGGCCCACCGGTTGCCTTCGGGCTTGTGGGCACACCCAGTTCAGTGGTGATAAGATCGGCCAGTCCCGCACCGAACACATAATACACGCCGCCCTCGCCGGCTGTTGCAAGGGTCATCGCATTTGGCCAACCCTCGCGGTCTTGGGCCTGAGCCATGTTCAGCGCGGCACAGGCCATCGCGGCAAACACCATATATTTACCAAATTTCATTTAATCGCACCCTCGGAATAACCGATCCATAACGCCACTTCAGACATGAAGCGGCAGAATAGGATCCACCAGAAGGCCAATGATACGCGGGAATTGCTTACAGATGGTTGATGCGAGTGCGCAATATTGCGCCGCCCTGAAAACCTCTGATACCCGGCCCGGCCGGATTAACGATTTTGTAGTCAGCATCTGCCCATCACAGAGCGGCTGTGACTTCCACCTCCACCAGAAATTCCGGCCGTGTAAAGCCAGAGACAATCACCAATGTGGAGGCAGGTGGAATGTCGCACTGAGCAAAGAACGCGTCCCGTGCCGCCATATAGCCCGCCATATGGGCGCGGTCGGTGACAAAGGCGTTTACCCGCAGCACATCTGCCGCCCCTGCCCCGGCCTCTGCCAGAATGGCGGCGATGTTTTCGAAGCACAGCATTGCCTGAGCTTGGGCGCCCATGGGCACAGTGCCATCTTTGCGAATGGGCAATTGCCCCGATGTCACAATCAGGCGCGAAATATTTGCGCGGCTGCGACCATGGGCATAACGCGCAAATGGCGGGTGCAGGCTTTCGGGGTTCAGCAAATCCATCGGCGCTCGCCTTTTTCAATGGGGTTAGGGTGCTGTACCCCCTTTACGATGATTCTGCCGGCGCTTCTGCATACAAAGCGCATACTCTGCCCGATATTCGGGCAGAGTATGCGCATAGTGCTGAATAAACATTCAAAGTTTTGCGCCAGCGACCTACAGCAAAGGCAACCCCTTGGAAACGGCTCGCGGGTAGAGAGGATGGGGCATCTGCGGTCTAGAACAGGATTTCCCCCCATGCGTTCACTTGCCACTTGCTGCGCTGCCCTTCTTGCCCTCTCCACGCCTGCCTTTGCGCTAACGCCTGTCACATTTGGCACAAACTGGCTGCCTCAGGCAGAACATGGCGGGTTTTATCAATCTGTTGCAGATGGAACCTATGCCGCATGCGGCTTGGATGTGACCATCGTTTCAGGCGGGCCGCAGGTGAATAACCGCGCGTTGCTGATGGCAGACCGTATCCAGTTTCATATGGGGGGCGATCTGCTTCAAGCCTTTAACGCGGTTGCAGAGAATATCCCTGTTGTTGCGGTTATGGCCTCGTTTCAGAAGCACCCACAGGTCATTATTGCCCATCCCGGCGAGGCCGATACATGGGAAGAGTTGAAAGATCTGACGCTTCTTATCGGCGATGCGGGCTTTGCCTCTTATTATCAATGGATGATCGAAGCATATGGTTTCACTGTCGAGCAGCGTGAACCATATACCTTCAATCCCGCCCCATTTCTGGCCGATAAGCGCAAGGGGATGCAAGGTTTTCTGTCATCCGAACCCTATGCAATCCTGAAAGAAGCGGGTTTCATGCCCAATGTCTTTCTGATCGCGGATGCAGGCTATTCCACCTATGCGACCACGGTGGAAGTCATGCAAAGCACCATAGACACCAAGCCCGAAGTGGTGGAGTGCTTTGTGAACGGGTCGATCCTTGGGTGGTATAACTACCTGTATGGCGACAATGCAGGCGCAAATGCGCTGATTTTGGAAGCCAATCCGGACATGACACAGGACAAGATCGATTTCGCCATCTCGATGATGATCGAGAATGGCATTGTCGATAGCGGTGACTCACTGGAATTGGGGATTGGCGCAATGACGGCAGAAGCCGTGGAAGGGTTCTATACCTCTATGGTGGAAGCCGGGGTTGTGGCAGATGGGCTGGATTGGGCATCTGCGGTCAATTTTGACTTCGTGAATGCTGGTCTGGGTCTGGAATTGCGGCCCTAAGCCCCTCAGCCCACAGGTTTGCCCCCAAAACGACGGAGCCATCATGCAAAGCTTACCCTTGGGGCAGCGCCCCGCCGTGCTGGACATGTCCAATGTGACAAAAACCTTCAACGGTGATGTGGTGGCACTGCGCGAGATGAACCTTGGCGTGAATGCCGGGGATTTCATCTCGCTTCTGGGGCCGTCTGGCTGCGGAAAATCCACAGCCCTGCGTCTGATCGCAGGGCTGTCCAGCCCCAGTTCGGGGCGGATAAGCTGGGCAGGCGGGCAATCTGAAAATGATCTGGGCGTGGTGTTTCAAGAGCCAACCCTGATGCCTTGGGCCACAGTCGCGCAAAATGTCTGGCTGCCTTTCCGGCTGAAGGGCAAAAGCTATGCCTCTGTCAAAGACGAGATCATGGAAGCGCTGCGCCTTGTGGGGCTGGAGCGGTTTCTGGATGCCTATCCGCGCGAATTGTCGGGCGGTATGAAAATGCGAGTCTCTATCGCGCGGGCCATGGTGACAAAACCCCGCCTTATCCTGATGGATGAACCCTTTGCCGCGCTGGATGAAATCACGCGCTTTCGGTTGAACAATGATCTGTTGAAGCTGAAGGCAAAGATCGGCTGCACGGTGATTTTTGTCACCCATTCGGTGTTTGAATCGGTGTTTTTGTCAGATCGGATCGTGGTGATGGCCGCCCGTCCGGGCCGGGTGATCCGCGAGGTGCAAGTCCCTGCCCCCTATCCGCGCGACGAGGAATTTCGCACCTCTGCCGAATATGCCGCGCTGTGCCGCCAAGCGTCTGAAGCGCTACAGGATGCAATGGGAGAGCACGCATGAGCATTGCCGACAACCAGCCGCTTTATGATGCCGAAGACCTCAAGCGCCTGCGCGCCGCGCGGTTTGAGCGCTTTGGCAAATGGCTGCTGCCTGTCGCCGTGATGATCGTTATGATCTGGTTTTGGGACAGGCTGGTGGTTTGGAACAACATCCCCCATTTCATCTTGCCGCGTCCGGGGTTGGTGCTGCAAACGCTGATCTCTGATTGGCCGATTCTGTTTGATGCACTGCTGGTCACGTTGCAGATTACCCTGATGGCGCTTGCAGTGGCGGTGATTGGCGGGGTGGGGCTGGCGGTTTTATTCACCCAAAGCCGCCTTGTAGAGATGTCTTTCTACCCCTATGCCGTGATCTTGCAGGTAACGCCCGTTGTCTCTATCGCGCCGCTGATCTTTATCTATGTCGATAGCCGCACGGCCGGGCTATTGATCTGCGCGTGGCTGGTGGCGTTCTTTCCCGTGCTGGCCAATACAACGCTTGGCCTGAATTCGGCCGATCACAACTTGCGCGATCTGTTTCGCATTTATGGCGCGACGCGCTGGCAAACCCTGCGCTATCTGCGCCTGCCCTCGGCCCTGCCCTATTTCCTTGGCGGTTTGCGGATTGCAGGCGGGCTGGCGCTGATTGGCGCGGTGGTGGCGGAATATGTGGCGGGCACAGGCGGCATTGGCTCTGGCCTTGCGTTCCGCATTCTGGAAGCGGGGTATCGGCTGAACATTCCGCGCATGTTTGCGGCCCTGATCCTGATCGCTGTAACAGGTGTGATTATCTTTGCGGGCCTGTCGTTCCTAAGCCATATGTTGTTGCGCAAATGGCATGAAAGCGCCGTGAAACGAGAGACATGACAGATTTCAGAACCCTTCCCGCCTCTGGCCCGTTCCGGCTGGAAAACATCACTGTGCCCGCCTGCCTGTTGGGGCAGGAAGGCGGCTTGATCCGTCACAGCCTGACGATAGAAGGGGGCACAATATCCGCCAGCCCGGATGCGCCCGCTATAGATATGGGCGGGGCCATGGTGCTGCCCTGCTTTGTCGATATGCACACCCATCTGGACAAGGGCCATATCTGGCCCCGCGCGGCCAATCCCGATGGCAGTTTCATGGGCGCGCTGGAAACTGTGGGCGCGGATCGTGAAATGAACTGGAGCGCGGGCGATGTGCGCGCGCGCATGGATTTTGCGCTGCGCTGCGCCTATACCCATGGAACCCGCGCCATCCGCACCCATCTGGACAGCCTTGCCCCGCAAGACGCCATTTCATGGCCCGTCTTTGCCGAAATGCGCGCGGCATGGGCGGGGCGGATTGATCTGCAAGCCGCAGCACTGGCGGGGGTGGATCGGATTGACATGTCGGGCGATTATGCCCGCACAGCCGATATTGTGGCCGAACATGGCGGCGTCTTGGGCCTTGTGACCTATCCCATTCCGGGGCTGTCAGAACGGCTGCGCGCCTTTTTCGGGCTGGCCACAGCGCGCGGGCTGGAGGTGGATTTTCACGCCGATGAAACCGGTGATCCAAGCGCCGCCACCTTGCGCCTGATTGCCGAAACTGTGCTTGAGCTGGGCTATGACAAGCCTGTGACGGTGGGGCATTGCTGCTCGCTGGCGGTGCAGCCAGAGGCCGAGGCCCTCCACACCCTCGATCTGGTGGCAAAGGCGGGGCTGAACATCGTTTCTCTGCCCATGTGCAACATGTATTTGCAAGACCGCAACGCGGCGCGCACCCCGCGCTGGCGCGGTGTGACCTTGGTGCATGAAATGAAGGCGCGCGGGATCAATGTCAGTTTCGCATCAGACAACACGCGCGATCCGTTCTATGCGTATGGTGATCTGGATATGATAGAAGTGCTGCGCGAAGCCACGCGCATCGCCCATCTGGATCATTCCGATCCTGATTGGATCACTGCTTTCCTAAACAACCCCGCCCGCGCCTGCGGCTTTGCTGCCCCCAGCCTTGCGCCCGGTGCGCCTGCCGATCTGGTGATCTTGCGCGCGCGCAACTGGGGAGAGGCCCTGTCTCGCCCCCAATCAGATCGCGTCGTGCTGCGCCAAGGCCGCGCCATAGATCGCACCCTGCCCGATTATGCCGAACTTGACCATCTGATGAGGATATCATGACCCCCAATCTCGCCGCTGCCAAGGCCGCGCTCTCGCATCTGGAGCTGGATGAAAACCCGGTTTCCATCCGCGCCAAATCGCGTGATTTCTTCTGGTATTCGCCGGTTCTGAAACCGCGCATGGATCATCTGGAAGGGGATTTCGTGGTGGCCCCCCGCACAGAGGCAGAGGTGATAGAGGTGCTGAAAACCTGCTATGCCCATAATGTGCCCGTTACCACACGCGGCGCGGGGACAGGCAATTATGGCCAAGCCATGCCCATGGCGGGTGGGTGCATCCTGCATATGAAGAATATGGCGGCCGTAAAAGAGGTGCATCCGGGCCGGGTAATCGTGGAACCGGGCTGCCTGCTGAAAGATGTGGATGCCGCGTGCAAAGCCCATTCGGGGCAAGAATTGCGCATGTTCTCCAGCACATGGGCCACGGCCACGATTGGCGGCTTTGTCGCGGGTGGCTCTGGTGGGGTTGGGTCTTGCACATGGGGCAGTTTGCGCGATTTGGGCAATATCATCCGCCTGCGCGTTGTCACCATGGAAGAAACCCCCCGCGTGCTGGAATTTCGCGGCGAGGAATTGGCGCGCGTCAGCCATGCTTACGGCACAAATGGCATTATCACCGAATTGGAAATGCCGCTTGCCCCTGCCTATGACTGGGTTGGCCTGTTCGTGGCCTTTGATGATTTTGACGCCGCTCTTGGCTATGCGGAAGAACTGGCCAATCAGGATGGTATCCTGATCAAGATTGCCTCTGTCTATGAGGCCCCCACGGCGCATAGCTATTTCCAGCGCATTGCCCCCTATGTATCCGAGGGCACGCATCTGGTGGGGCTGATGGTTGCGCCGCAGTCTATGGATGGGTTCAACACCTTTACCGCGCGCCGCCCCTTTGCAAAGGTCATCTACCACTCTGGCGAAAGCGATTGGGCGCGCGATCCGGGGCCAGTGTTTGAATATGGCTGGAACCACACCACCTTGCGCGCGCTGAAGGTTGATCCAAGGATCACCTATCTGCAAGTGCGCTATGGCTACCCCACCCATGCCGAGAAGGTGCGCGCCATGCGCGCCGCGCTGTCGCCCGAAGTGCTGCAACATCTGGAGGTGATCCGCGAGCAAGGAAAGGTGATGTTCGCGGGGCTGAGCCTTGTGAAATTCACCACCGAAGAGCGGTTGGACGAGATTGTGCGCCTTCATGAAGAAGCCGGGTGCATGATCTTCAACCCCCATCGCTTCACGCTGGAAGAAGGCGGGCGCCAGACTGTCGATGACCGCCAGCTAAATTTCAAGCGCGAGGCAGACCCGAAGGGCTTGCTGAACCCCGGCAAGATGATCGCTTGGGATGATCCGAACTGGAAGTTTGACCGCATCTACAGCTATCCGGGTATGAAGGCTGCGCAATGACGCGCGCGCTTGTCCTCTTTGCCCATCCCTGCGCCGAAAGCTTTTCGGCCGCCTTGCATGAGAAAGTTGTCTCCACACTCTCTGGGCGCGGGTGGGAGGTGGATGATTGCGATCTGAATGCCGAAGGCTTTTCGCCCGTGCTGACCGAAGAAGAAAGGCGCGGCTATCACGAGGTTGGGCCAAATCTGGCCCCTGTCCAAGCCTATGTGGACAGGCTGCGCGCCGCGCAAGCTTTGGTGCTGGTGTTTCCGGTCTGGAATTTTGGCTATCCGGCCATTCTGAAAGGGTTTTTCGACCGTGTGTTTCTGCCCGGTGTCTCTTTTCGGTTGGAGAATGGCAAAGTGCGCCCAAATCTGACCCATATCCGCAAATTGGCGGCTGTCACCACCTATGGCGGCACGCGCCTGCGCGCGCTTCTGGCGGGTGATCCGCCGCGCCATGTCGTCAAGCGCGCTGTCTGGCATGTCACCCGCCCCGACAAGCTGCGATATCTGGCGCTCTATGACATGAACCGCGCCAGTCAGGCGCAGCGCGCCGGTTTTCTGGCCCATGTCGGCCAAGAGATGGAGCGGTTTTGATGCGCGCCCTTGTCATCTATTGCCACCCAGACCCCGCCAGCTTTACCGCTGCCATCCGGGATGTGGTGGTGGACAAGCTGCGCTTGGCCGGCGCAGAAATACGGCTGCATGATCTTTATGCCCAAGGCTTCCAGCCCTGCCTGACACAGGCCGAATGGCTGGCCTATCTTGATAGCCCCGATAATCGCGCCCCTGTAGCCCATCTCGCGCAAGATCTGGAATGGTGCGATACTTTGATTTTTGTCTATCCGACGTGGTGGTATGGCCTGCCTGCCATGCTCAAAGGCTGGCTGGATCGCGTAATGCTGCCCGATCTGGCCTTTCTGATGCCAGACGGTGCGAATAGAACCATCCGCCCCGGCCTGACGCAGATTACCCGCATGGGGGTTTTTACCACCTGCGGCGCAAGCCGGTGGCTGACATTTCTGGTAGGCGCGCCGGGCAAGCGCACGCTCTTGCGCGGGGTGCGGCTGTTATGCGCCAAATCCTGCCGAACAGCCTTTGCGGCGCATTACCTGATGGACAGTTCTACCCCCGCCAGCCGCAAGGCGCATCTTGCGCGTGTGGGCCGTGCCATGGATAAACTGATTGGCACAGGCGCAAAACCGCAAGAGGCCACAGCATGACATTTCCAATTCTGGATTGGGCCGAATACCAGAAAAACCCCGAAGGCTTTGCCAGCCAGCTTGGCGCGGCATGCCGGGAAACGGGGTTTTTCCTGCTCAAAGGCCATGGCCTGCGCGAGCACCAGATTGCCGATGTGTTCGCCGCCGCTGCCGATTTCTTTGCCCAAAGCGAAGCGGCAAAGCGCCCCCTGTCGATTACCACCAACCCCCATAATCGGGGCTGGGCCTATCTGGGATCGGAATCGCTTGATGAACATTCCGGCAAGACCGACCGGAAGGAAGCGTTCAACATAGGGCTTGATCTGGCCGCCGATGATCCGCGCGTGCTGGCCGCAGAGCCGTTTCGCGGCGTCAACCTCTGGCCCGATCTGCCGGGCTTTCGGGAAACGATGCTGGCATATTTCACCCATGTCTGGGCCTTGGGGGTGGGGTTGTTGCAGCCTGTGGCGCGTGATCTCGGTTTGCCACCAGATCATTTCGCCCCATCCTTTGATGCGCCAATGGCCACGCTGCGCCTGTTGTCCTACCCCGCCGCAAGCGGGGCTGCGGGGGAAATCGGCGCAGGCGCGCATACAGATTACGGCGCTCTGACACTCTTGCTTACGGATGGCGCGCCGGGGCTGCAAGTGCGCCCGCGCGGGGGCGATTGGCTGGATGTGCCGCATGTGCCCGGCGCATTTGTCGTCAATATTGGCGATTGCCTGATGCGCTGGACAAATGATCTCTATGTCTCGACCCCGCATCGGGTGCTTCCGCCGCCGCGCCCGCGCCAATCTGTGGCGTTCTTCCTTGATCCGAACCCGGATGCGCTGATTACCGCCCTGCCGGGGACTGGCCCGGCAAAATACCCTGCCGTGACAGGGGCCGAATATCTGCACATGCGCCTAAGCGCCACTTACAAGACATGAGGGACTGATGCGACGGCTGGATTGGGCGGAATACCGCACCACGGAATACACGCAGATTGACCCGATGCGCACCATCGCCATTCTGCCCACGGCCGCCATAGAACAGCATGGCCCGCATTTGCCTGTTGGCGTGGATACCATGATTGCCGAAGGTTTGCTGGCGCTTTTGCGCCAGCGCTGCCCGGAGGATCTGGATATCCGCATTCTGCCAGTCCAAGCCATCGGCAAATCGAACGAGCATCTTCACGCCCCCGGCACATTGACGCTAAGCGCGGAGAACGCGCTGCGTATCTGGGTAGAAATTGGCCTGTCTGTGGCGCGTGCGGGGGTGAAGAAGATTGTGATCGTCAACAGCCATGGCGGCAATCTGGATCTGATTTCCATTCTCTCACGCGAATTGCGGGTGCAGGCGGGCATGCTGGCAGTAAAATGCCAATGGGGCAGTTTTGGCCAGCCGCAAGGCCTGTATCCGCCCGAAGAACTGGCGTTCGGCATTCACGGGGGTGATGTGGAAACCTCGCTCATGCTGGCGCTGCGCCCGCAATTGGTGGATATGGCCGCTGCCGCAAATTTCCGCTCCAGCGCGGAAACAGGCAGTATATCCCCCATTGGCCCCATTTCTTATGGCTGGATATCGAGCGATCTGAACACAGATGGAACAGTCGGGAACGCTGCCAATGCAACCGCGGCCAAGGGGCACGCCACGGCCGAGCATTATGTGGCCGGTCTGATCGGGCTGTTGCAAACGGTTGCCGCGCACGCCTTGCCGGGATAATGCGCAGCCCTGCTGCCCATGGTCGAATCTGCGCCGGAACTGGCACGGGTAATGTCGCAGATCATGCATAAGCTTTGAATCGTAACATATTGAAATAATTATTTTCATCATAGTATGTCACCGGGTGGGGCCTCCCTGTATCTGGCAAAAAGCACGCAGCACAGGGTTGCGCACGACAGCCCGCCAAATTCCTTGAAATCCCCAAATCGCCCACCTTGACATGGTAGCGGAAACGGCAGAACACTTGATGCAGTTCTCCGCTCAGAGAGACGGCTCCGATGCGGAGAGAAAACACAACAGGGAGACTAAGATGTTTACCAAACCAATCCTGCGCAGCGCGCGCCATGGGCTGATGATGGGTGTGGCAGCAACCGCGCTCGTCCTTTCGGGCGCCTTGGCCGAAGCCGAGACAATCCGCTGGGCCCGCGTAGCCGATGCGCTGACACTTGACCCCCACAGCCAGAACGAAGGCCCCACCCATACGCTGAACCATCATATCTATGAAACACTGGTGGGGCGCGAATTGGATGGCAGCCTGATCCCGCGCCTAGCCACCGAATGGGGCATCAGCGCAGAGGATGATTCTGTCTGGGTATTCCAGATCCGCGAAGGCGTCACCTTCCACGATGGCACCCCCATGACCGCCGAAGATGTGGTTTTCTCGCTGGATCGTGCGCGCACCCCGCCATCAGGCATGGCAGCGCTTCATGCCGCTGTGCAAGAGGTAACGGCGGTGGATGATATGACAGTGCATGTGCGCATGTCCGGCCCCGCACCGCTTTATGTGCAAAACCTGACCAATACATTCATCATGTCCAAAGCCTGGGCCGAAGCGAATGGTGTGGTTACGGCCCCCAATTTCGCCGCTGGCGAAGAAGCCTATTCCGTGCGCAATACCAACGGCACCGGCCCCTATATGCTGGTAGAGCGTGACCCGGAAGTGCGCACAGTTCTGCGCGCCTTTGATGGGCACTGGGATGAAGCGCCTGCTGTAACCGAGATCATCTATACCCCGATCTCTGAAGCAGCCACGCGCGTGGCCGCCCTGCTGTCGGGCGAGGTGGATATCGTGCAGGATGTGCCCGTCCAAGATATCGCGCGGCTGGAGCAGACAGACGGCATAAAGGTTGTGCGCGGCCCGGAAAACCGCAACATCTTCTTCAGCTATGACATGGCGTCTGAAACGCTGCGCTCGTCCAATGCCGAGGGCAACCCTTTCGCGAATCCATTGGTGCGCGAAGCCATGTCGCTGGCGATTGATCGCAATGCCATCCAGCAAGTTGTGATGCGTGGCGAATCGCAACCCTCTGCCGCGCCGCTGCCGCCCTTCGTGAATGGCTGGACAGAAGAAATGGATGCCTTTGGTGATCCAGATCTGGCGCGCGCTGGCGAGTTGATGGCCGAAGCCGGCTTTCCCAACGGGTTTTCCGTGCAGCTGGATTGCCCGAATGACCGGTATCTGAATGATGAGGCGATCTGTCAGGCGCTTGTCGGAATGCTGGCGCGGATCAATATCGCGGTGGATCTGAACGCGCAGACACGGTCGCTGCATTTCCCGCTGATCGAAAATTGGGAAACCGATTTCTATCTGCTGGGCTGGGGCGTGCCAACATTTGACAGCCAGTATGTGTTCGATTTCCTGGTTCACACCCGCGAAGGCAGCTACGGCTCGTTCAACGGCTCGCGCTATTCGAACCCGGAACTGGATGCCAAGATCGAAGCCCTTGCCACGATGACAGATCTGGAAGCGCGTGATGCCTTGATCGCCGAGATCTGGGCCGAGGTGATGGAAGAGCGGATTTTCCTGAATGTGCATAATCAGGTTCTGGCCTATGCCATGCGCGACGGGATCACGCTGGATGTGCACCCCGAAAACCAGCCGCGGATGACAACTGTCACCTTCGACTAAGCTATCTTGACCATTTGGCCCGCGCGGGATACCCCGCGCGGGCCTTGGCATTTATGGCAGCAAGTCTGACCAATTCCGCCATCAGACAGAGGTCTTGACATGATCGCCTTCATCCTGCGCCGCCTTGTGCAATCCGTGATTGTGATGCTGACAGTGGCGCTTGTGGCCTTCGCGCTGTTTCGCTTTGTGGGCGATCCCATTGCCTCCATGGTAGGGCAGGAAACCACATTGGCCGAACGCGAGGCCCTGCGCGACATGCTGGGGCTGAATGATCCGTTCCTTTTGCAATTCTGGAATTTCGTAGCCCGCGCGGCTGTGGGGGATTTCGGCATTTCCTACCGGCTGCAACAGCCGGTCATGGAATTGATCCTCTCGCGCCTGCCCGCCACATTGGAACTGGCGCTTGTGTCTGGGATTCTGGCCTTTGTGTTTGGCGTGGGCTTTGGCGTCTATACGGCGCTGCGGCGGGGCAACTGGCTTTCAGGCTCTATCATGACGCTGTCGCTGATTGGCGTGTCGCTGCCCACATTCCTGATCGGGGTATTGCTGATCTGGGTGTTTGCGGTGGAATTGCAGATGTTGCCCTCTTTCGGGCGCGGCGATGTGGTGCAGGTGGGTAGTTGGTGGCGCACAGGGCTATTGACGGAATCTGGCCGTGCCTCGCTTATTCTGCCCGCGATCACCTTGGGCCTGTATCAGATGACGCTGATCATGCGGCTTGTGCGCGCCGAAATGCTGGAAGTGTTGCGCACCGATTATATCAAATTCGCCCGCGCGCGGGGCTTGACCAACCGCGCGGTGCATTTTGGCCATGCGCTGAAAAATACGCTCGTGCCTGTTATCACCATCACCGGTTTGCAGATGGGCAGCATTATTGCCTTCTCCATCATTACGGAAACCGTGTTTCAATGGCCGGGCGTTGGGGCGCTGTTCATCAACTCTGTGCGCTTTGTCGATGTTCCGGTGATGGCTGCCTATCTGATGCTGATTGCGCTGGTCTTTGTTGTGATCAATCTGATCGTTGATCTGCTGTATTACGCCGTTGATCCGCGCTTGCGGATTGATCGTGCGAATGCGCGCCATTGAAGGGGAAATCTGATGCGTGATATGACAGACAAACCCCAACCCGGCGCTTTTGCGCGCACATGGGATAGCGATATTGCCTATTCCTTCCGCAAATCGCCCTTGGCCATCCTTGCGGCGCTGGTGTCGTTGCTGATCATTCTGGCGGCAGTTTTTGCACCATTCATCGCGCCGCATGATCCGTTCAACCCTGCCACTCTCAACCTGATGGATGGCTTCACCCCCCCGATGGAGCCGAACCAATTTACCGGCAATCTCTATTGGCTGGGCACTGATAATCAGGGCCGGGATGTGTTTTCCACCATCCTTTATGGCGCGCGGATTTCGCTATTCGTGGGCTTTATGGCAGTGCTTCTGGCGATGGTGCTGGGCATTACGCTGGGGCTGATTGCGGGCTATCGGGGCGGCTGGGTGGATAGCCTCTTGATGCGGGTTGCCGATGTGCAGCTTACCTTCCCGTCTATCTTGCTGGCCCTTCTCATCTTTGGCGTGGCGCGCGGATTCATCCCGCCTGCTTACCGCGATGCCATGGCCATCTGGGTGCTGATCGTGGCAATTGGCCTGTCGGACTGGGTGCAATATGCCCGCGTGGTGCGCGGTGCGACAATGGTGGAAAAGAGTAAGGAATATGTACAGGCCGCGCGCGTGATCGGGGCGCACCCGGCCAAGATACTCTTGCGCCATATCCTGCCCAATGTGATGGGGCCTGTGCTGGTGATTGCCACGATCGGGCTGGCATTGGCGATCATTGCCGAAGCAACGCTGTCATTTCTGGGGGTTGGCGTGCCGCCCACGCAACCCTCGCTGGGAACGCTGATCCGAATTGGCCAGGGGTTCCTATTCTCTGGGGAGTGGTGGATATTGCTTTTCCCCTCAATTACGCTTCTGGCGCTGGCGCTCTCGGTCAACCTGTTGGGTGACTGGCTGCGCGACGCCCTGAATCCAAGGTTGCGCTGATGGCTGAACCGCTTCTCTCTGTTCGTGATCTGGTGGTGGAATTTCCCACACGGCGCGGCACACTGCGCGCGCTGGACAAAGTATCTTTTGACATTGCCGAGGGCGAGGTTCTGGGCATGGTGGGCGAATCCGGGGCGGGCAAATCGCTGACCGGCGCGGCCATCATCGGGCTGCTGGAACCACCGGGCCGCGTGGCAGGCGGTGAAATCTGGCTGCGCGGCCAGCGAATAGACAATCTGCCGCGCGAAGCAATGCGCCGCATTCGTGGGCGGCGGATTGGCATGGTATTTCAAGACCCGCTTACCAGCCTGAACCCGCTCTACACTGTTGCGCAACAGTTGATAGAGACGATCCGCACACATATGGATGTCTCGGAGAAAGAGGCGCGCACACGCGCTGTGGCGCTGTTGGATCGCGTGGGGATACCGGCCGCCGCGCGGCGGATAGATGACTATCCGCATCATTTCTCTGGAGGTATGCGCCAGCGCGTTGTCATCGCCCTTGCCCTTGCCGCAGAGCCGGAATTGGTGATAGCAGACGAGCCGACAACCGCGCTCGATGTGTCTGTTCAGGCGCAAATTATTGATGTGTTGAAAGAAATCTGCGCCGAACGTGGCGCATCTGTCATGTTGATCACACATGATATGGGCGTGATAGCTGAAACGGCAGATCGCGTGGCGGTTCTTTATGCGGGGCGTTTGGCCGAAATTGGCCCGGTGCGCGATGTCATTCAGGCCGCAGAGCACCCTTATACTGTGGGGCTGATGGGGTCTATCCCGACACTGACACAAACCGCAGACAGGCTGACGCAGATTCCCGGCTCCATGCCCCGGCTGAACGCCATCCCGCAAGGCTGCGCCTTTAACCCGCGCTGCACCCGCGTGATGGAAAAATGCCGCCATGACAGGCCGGAACTGATCGCGCGCGACGGTGCACGGCACGTGGCATGCTGGCTTTATGAACGCACAGAGGAGATTGCAGATGTCTGATGTGCTTTTATCTGTATCCGGGCTGACACGGCGCTTTGATGTGTCAAAACCCTATCTGAACCGCTTGTTAGAGCGCGAAGAAAAGCAGTTTCTGACGGCCACGGCAGATGTGAATTTCGAAATCCGGCGCGGAGAGACATTTGCACTGGTGGGCGAAAGCGGGTCTGGCAAATCCACCATTGCGAAGATGATCGTGGGGTTGCTGGAACCATCGGCGGGGGAAATCCGCTTCGATGGCGCGCGGATGGATTTTGCCTCTGGTGCGGCCATGCGCCAATTGCGCCGCCGCTTTCAGATGATCTTTCAAGACCCGTTTGCAAGCCTCAATCCGCGCTGGCGCGTGGGGGATATCATTGCAGAACCGATCCGCACCTTTGGCTTGCTGCAAGGACAGGAAATAACCAACGAAGTGGGGCGCCTGCTGGAATTGGTGGGCCTGTCACGCCATGATATCGAAAAATTCCCGCATGAATTTTCGGGCGGGCAGCGCCAGCGCATAGCGATTGCGCGCGCGCTGTCCTCCAAGCCCGAATTCATTGTTTGCGACGAACCCACATCGGCGCTGGATGTATCGGTTCAGGCGCAAATCCTGAACCTGATGCGCGATTTGCAAGATGAATTCGGCCTGACCTATCTCTTGATCAGCCATGATCTGAGTGTGGTGCGCCATATGTCAAACCGCATTGGCGTTCTCTATCTGGGCCGATTGGTAGAGGTGGCTGATGCCAAGCGCCTGTTTGTGGAACCACAGCACCCTTATACGCGCATGCTGTTGGATGCCGTGCCCGATCTGGCCCTATCGGGCCGCAGACGGACACCTGTCACAGGCGAAATCCCCAACCCGATCAATCCGCCATCTGGCTGCGCCTTTCATCCGCGCTGCCAGCATGTGATGCCACGGTGCCGCAGCGACATCCCGCAAGCAACCGCCACAGCAACCGGCGAGGCGGCCTGCCATTTGCTTGTTCCAGAGAAACAGGGCGTATAACGCCGCCCTGTTTGTGGCAGATGACATCAGGTTTTGACAACTTCCAGCCGGCGCGGCGGCAATGAGGCGTTGCGACGCGCCGCAATCCACGCAGCATCATGCGCAGTTTCTTCATATGCGTGATAGTCAAGCGGCGCATATAGCAACACATTGCGGATCGTGGACATATCAAAAGCAAGGCAGGCCCGCCAAAGCCTGTCTAAAATCATATCCAGTTCCGCCCGAGAGACAGAAAGCTCTGTCGCGGTCAGAATGCGGGGATGGTCTGTGCCTTTGGGATTGTTGCCGATCAGCAATTCCTCATACAGCTTTTCGCCTTTGTTCAGGCCCACAATCTTTATCCCGATATCACCACGGCTTGCGCCCTTCTGGTCGCCTGCCTCTATCATGTAGGGTTTCAGGCCATGAAGCCGGATCATGCTTTTGGCCAGATCAAGAATTTTCACAGGCTCGCCCATATCCAGCACAAAGACATCACCGCCCCGTGCCATCGCGCCAGCCTGAATCACCAGCTGCGACGCCTCTGGGATAGTCATGAAAAAGCGCGTGATCTCGGTATGGGTAACAGTAACTGGCCCTCCGGCCTCTATCTGCGCCCGAAACCGTGGGATGACAGAGCCAGAAGACCCCAGAACATTGCCAAAGCGCACCATGGAGAACACCGTCCTCCCGCTTTCAGGCGCAAGCGCCTGACAAACCAATTCCGCCAAGCGCTTTGACGCGCCCATGTAATTGGTGGGCCGCACAGCCTTGTCGGTGGAAATGAGGATAAAATTCTCTACCCCCAGATCGCGCGCGGCCTCTGCCAGAACCTTGGTGCCGAAAACATTGTTGCGAATGCCCTCGACCACATTCTCCTCTACCAGGGCAACATGCTTATAGGCTGCGGCGTGGTAGATAGTCTGCACCTTGAAAGCACGCAACACATTGCGCACGCGGTCTGGGTTTTGAACAGAGCCAAGCAGCGCCTCGATGGGAAAAGCCCCTCCGTGCTGCGCAACGGTTTCACGCAACTCCATGGATATCTGATATAGGGCAAATTCCGAAACTTCGAACAAGATCAGCGCGGCGGGGTTTTGCGTTATGATCTGGCGGCACAATTCGCTGCCAATAGATCCTCCGGCACCAGTTACCATAACAACTTTGCCGGAAATATTCCGGCCCATCAAATCCGCAGAGGGCGGCACAGGGTCACGCCCCAACAGATCTTCGGGGCGCACCTCGCGCAAATCCCCAAAGGTTGCTTTGCCGGAAATCAGGTCTTCCACTCCGGGGATGGTTTTGATTTCTACGCCCAATGGCTCCAGCCATGCGACAATTTCGCGCCGCCGTGCCCGGCTGGCACTGGGCATCGCAAGCAAAATGGATTGAACACCTTCTTCGGCCACCAGCCCTGCGACATGAGCGGGTGAAAACACGCGCTTGCCCCCCACAATGGCGCGCTGCAACTCTCTGTCATCGTCCAGAAAGGCGACAATTCTATATTCCTGCGCATGTTGCAGCGCATTCAGCAATTGGCGCCCGGCAGTGCCAGCCCCATAGATCAGAACAGGGGCGCGCAACCGCAATTTTGGCTGGCGCAACAAGGTTTGCACCAGAAACCGCACCCCGCCCAAAGAACAAAAGGCCAAAAGCGCAAATATGCCCGGCACGGAACGCGGCACTGGGGCGGCCTCGATATAGGCCAACAGGAACAATACCAGCGCCGAAACAGCCACACCAATGGCAACCGCCCCAAGCGCCTGTGCAGTGATGTAGCGGATGACTGTTTTATACAGCCCAAACAGCATAAAAACGGCCACTGCCACGGGCAGCACTGGAACAAGCACCACCCAGACCTGTGACGAAAAGACGAAATCAACGCTTTCCAGCCTTAGCGCCATCGCCAAAGCGAAGCTTGCTGTCAACAGCACGCAATCGGTAAACACCTGTATCCCGCGCTTTGTTCTTCGGCGCGCAGAAAGAAGCTTCATCAAAACTTCATTCACCTCAACACGCCCCCAGCAATTACCCAATGGCTAAAGCATCTTAAGTTTCTTTAATTATCTTTTTCGCAATAAATGCGCGATTGCGCAAGCTGTGATTGCGCCCTCTGCCAGAAACAGGCGCAATCGATGGACGATGTGCTGGAAAAATGGCATACCATGGCGGCGGCATGGGGCATTCGTCATTGTGCGGCATCCAACGCGCCCTGCGTTCCCACGGCCGCGCCTATGCGCCCAACGGCGTCATAGGCGACAAACCCTGCGGCCATAACGTCTGTAGCGGTATAGATGTTGCGCAAATCTGCCAGTCTGGGAACGGCCATGTTCCGCGCCATCCGCCTCAGATCAAGGGCGCGAAATTGATTCCACTCTGTCAGAGTCACAACACAGTCGGCCCCTTGGGCCGCGATATAGGGATCTGCTTCCCATACGACACCCGGTAACAGCGCCTCACCCTCTCTGCGGCCATGTGGATCAACCACGCGAACGCGCGCACCCCCGCCAATCAACGCGGGAATGATGGTCAAGGCAGGGGCTTCGCGCATATCATCAGTTTCAGGCTTGAACGTCACGCCCAGCACAAGAACTGTCTTGCCGTTGACAGACCCACCGCACAGATCCAGCACCTTAGCGATCATCCGCCGCTTGGTCTGGTCATTTACCGCAATCACCGTTTCTGTGATCCGCTGTGGCACACCATGCTCCTGCCCAATCCGGGCCAGTGCGGATGTATCTTTTGGAAAACACGACCCACCATAACCAGGGCCGGCATGCAGGAATTTGTTGCCAATGCGCCCATCAAGCCCCATGCCTTTCGCAACCGCTTTGACATCGGCGCCCACACGTTCACACAAGGCGGCAATTTCATTGATGAAACTTATCTTGGTGGCAAGAAAGGCATTGGCCGCGTATTTGATCATCTCGGCCGATTCCAGATCGGTATAGACAATGGGAAAATCGCGCAGGAATAGCGGGCGATAAATATCGCCCATCACCGCTTTCGCGCGGTCGCGCTCTACGCCCACCACAACGCGATCAGGCTTCATGAAATCATCAACCGCCGCCCCTTCGCGCAGAAATTCAGGGTTCGAGGCCACGTCAAATTCCACATCAGGCCGTGTGGCCCGGATGATATCCGCGACTTTGCGGTTCGTGCCCACGGGCACTGTGGATTTCGTGACAATCACAGCGTAACCTGTCAGCGCGTGCGCGATATCGACAGCAGCCGCCATCACATATGACAGATCAGCATGTCCATCGCCACGCCGCGTAGGCGTGCCCACGGCAATGAATACGGCATCAGCCCCCGCGACAGCCTGTGTGATATCGGTGGTAAACGTCAAACGCCCGGCAGCGGTATTGCGCGCCATGACAGCCTGCAATCCAGGCTCGTAAATGGGAATCTCTCCGCGCTCCAGCTGTGCGATCTTCTCTGGCAGCTTGTCCACGCAAACCACATCATGACCAAAATCCGACAGGCACACACCAGAAACAAGGCCCACATAGCCTGTTCCGATCATCGCAATTTTCATCGTTCAATATCTCTTTGCAAATATGGGCCAGACAGCGCGCACACTGCCCTTCATCGGTGTTTCAGATCACAAGGCAAACGGCACCTTTGCCCACGGGCATAGCCATCGGGGGGCAACCGTCCCAAGCTCATCAGCCTTGTTTTTCCAATCCGGCACAGCGCTTCATGCTGCCGCACAAGCGCGGCTTCAAAGCCCGCCTGCCCTTACCCTGTGATTTGTGACATGCCAAAATTCACATTCCGCCGGCAAACAGACTATCAGGGCACATATCCCCGATAGTTATAATCTTACCTCTTTAGTTGTATCCTTGGCGCAGTTTTCAATGCAAGCAGAAAATCCCGCAGGGCCTGTGCAATTGCAAAAGCACAATCTTTGATCTGGCGTTTGGCCCGAAACCTCGGCTATGTCTGTGTTGTGACACAGACAGTTTCTGGCTCTTACATTGCGCGCATTCGGGCCGCCCTTCCCTCGCTGCATCCCAGCGAGCGGCGGCTTGCAGACACAATCCTGTCCTTCCCCGGAGAGATTGCCAGCTATTCCGCCACCGAACTGGCCCAGTTGGCGAATGTCTCTAATGCCACAGTTACGCGCTTTGTGCGCCGTCTGGGCTATGAAAACTTTGATCACGCCCGTCAGGCAGCGCGTGCCACGCAGCAAGCGGGCGCGGCGGTATTTCGGGTGTCGGCCAGTGATCAGGGGCCAGAGGCCGCGCTGATGGCCCAGATTTCCCAAGGGCGGCAGAATGTGGAAAACAGTTTCACCGCTATCGCCTTGGCAGAGATTGACGATCTTGCAGATGCCATATTGCGCGCCAACCGGGTCTGGATTGTCGGGTTTCGCACCGCCCAGGCCTTTGCCGTTTATCTTGGGGCGCAGATTGGACAGATTGCGCCAAATGTAACGCTGTTGCCACAGGCCGGGCAAACCCTGGGGGAAAGCCTCGCCAGCCTTGGGCCAACGGATGTGGTGATCGTCTTTGCGCTGCGCCGCATCATCCGCCCCTTCCCTGCGCTGTGCCGGGATCTGGGGGCCAGCCCCGCGAAGATTGCCCTGATTACCGATGTCCTGTCAGAGCAGGGCACAGAGGCGCCAGCATTTGAACTGGCGCTTTCGCCCACTTGGCGGATGCGTGTCCAAACCGCAGCGCCGGGGCCATTATTCAACCATGCTGCCGTTCTGACCCTGTGCCATATCCTTGCCACGCGCACGCTGGAGCGGTCTGGTATAGCAGGACGCAAGCGGCTTTTGGCCATTGAAGCCTTGCACGATTCGCTGGACGAGCTGTAACGAAGCGTTCAAAAATCGCCTGTTCTTCCAGCAATCAGGGCCTGCTTGCCTACAAAATCCCCGATTTTGGCACAAAAAGCAGAATTCCTGATTGTGTAAATAATTTTTCATGTAATCGTATCAGGAAAAAATAATACCTTTTCCTTGCCCCCGTTCGGCACTCTGCCCACCCAACACAAGAGGTAAACCGATGACCTTCTCTTCCAGAATCGCCGCTCTCACCGCCTCTGTTGCGCTTTTCTTCCCGGCGCTGGCGCATTCCACAGTTTTGCAGATCAATTCTTCGCTGCCCGATGGCAGCTTTGCCCATGCCTTCCTGACCGAGTTCAAGACGCGCTTGGAAGCAGAGCTTCCCGGCCAGATCGATGTTCAGATATTCATGGGAAATACGCTTGGCTCTGAAGAAGATGTGTTGCAGGGCCTTGGCTTTGGAACGCATCATGCATCCCTGTCTGCATCTGCCGTCGTGCAGATCAACCCGCGTGCGGCTGTGTTTGACTTGCCCTACCTGTTCGAGAACCGCGATCAGGTGCAGGCTTTCGCCGCCTCTGCGGCGTTTGATTTGCTGGCCGAAGGCTTTGCACAGAGTGGCATTGTGCTTTCGGCGCTATGGGATAACGGGTTTCGCGTGATCACCAATTCCGTGCGCCCCATTGTCACCCCCGCTGATCTGGCCGGGCTGAAAATCCGCACCCCAACATCGCGCCAGCGCGTTGCCATGTTCAACACGCTGGGTGCCAATGCCACGCCGCTTTCCTTTGGCGAAGTGTATTCGGGGCTGGATCAGGGTGTGATTGACGGGCAGGAAAACCCCGCACAGATCACCGATAGCGCGCGGCTGTATGAAGTGCAAAGCTACATGTCTTTGTCCAATCATGTCTATTTGCCCACATTCATGCTGTTTGGCCAGGCTTGGCTAAACGCGCAAACCCCCGAAATTCGCGAAACCGTGCTGCGGGTTGCGGCTGAGACCGCGCCCTGGACATTCGCTTGGGGCGAGGAAACCGATATCAAGGTGATTGCCGATCTGGCAGACAAGATCGCCATCAACGAGGTGGATTTCGAAGCCTTTCAGGCCGCAGCCCTGCCGCTTTATGACGATCCGCTTTTCGTAGATGCCATTGGCGCCGATATGATCGCCGTTACCCGCGAAGTGCTGGGGCTGGACTAAGCCCACTTGCGGGCCTTGCGCAACCTGTGCAAGGCCCCCTTCCCCAAGCCACAGGAGTTTGGAATGGACAGTCTTGGAAAAGCCGTGCTTTGGCTAGACCGCTGGATGTGCCGCGCGCTGGATACATTCACAATACTTGTTTCTGGTATCCTTCTGATATTGCTGAACTATGCAGTATTTTCCCGCTTTATTCTGAACAGTTCCGTTTCTTGGGGCGAAGAACTGCCAGCACATATTCTTGCCATGCTCACCTTCATCGGCGCGGCCTATCTGACACGCACGAACGAGCATCTGGGCTTTGATTCCGCCGCGCGCAGCCTGAATCTGGGGATGCAGCGCGTGCTTGCCTGTATCAACCAAATCCTCATGGCAGGGTTTGGCGCGGCGCTGTTGTGGTTTGGCGGGCGCGCGGCACTCAGCTTTGCCGGGCGCACTCTGATTTCAGTGGATTTGCCTATGATCCTGTTTCGCGGCGCTGTCCCTCTTGGCGGGGCTTTGATTATGGCGATCTGTCTTGTGCGCCTTGCGGGTCTGATCATGGGCCGGATCAACCCCGGCGAATTGCTGCCAGAAGGAGATGGCTGATGTTTCTCGCCCCCGGTTATATCATTCTGATCCTGCTGGTCGGCCTGCTGATAATGGGTGTTCCCATTGCCTTTGTGCTGGGCATTACGGCCACGGTAATGATCTTTCTTGATCCCGCCGTTGTGCCCATGATCATCGGGCTTATCCCCTTTGGTGGGGCGAATAACTACCTTCTGGTGGCCGCGCTTTTGTTCATGATCGCGGGCGAAGTCATGAATCAGGGCAAAATCGCAGAAAAGCTGATTGCCTTCGCGTCTTCGCTTGTGGGCCATATCCGGGGCGGGTTGGCACATGTCAACATTCTGACATCCCTGTTTTTCTCCGAGATTTCGGGCACGGCCACATCGGATGCGGCGGCGATCGGGTCTGTCATGATCCCACAGATGAAGCGGCGCGGCTATTCCGCCGCTTTCGCGGCTGCTGTTACATCCACATCGGCCACGATGGCGATCATCGTGCCGCCGTCGCTGAACCTGATCCTCTATGCATATGTTGCCAATGCCTCTATTGCCGAACTCTTCGCGGCGGGCATTTTGCCGGGCTTTCTGGTGTGTTTTCTGCTGTTGATGACAGCTTACGGGCTGGCTGTCTGGCGCGGTTTCCCGACAGAGGGCGCTTTCAGCTTTGCCCGCGTGATTGACACAGGCAAAGATGCAGCCCTGCCGCTTACCTTGCCCATCCTGATCCTGTTCGGCATTCTGGGCGGCATTTTCACGGCAACAGAGGCGGGCGCAGTTGCGGCGCTCTGGTCGATTGTGATGGCCACGGTGGTGTACCGCACGCTCAGCTGGGCCAGCTTCATAGATACGCTGCGCATAGCAGGCAAGCGCAGTGCGATGCTGATGTTCATTGTGGCCACATCCACGCTTCTGGGCTGGTATCTGACCAATCAGCGCATTCCGCAGGATATCGCCAATGCCATCTTGGGCATTTCGGAAAATTACTGGGTGCTGCTGCTGGCAATAAATGTGTTCTTCCTGCTGGCGGGAACCATCGTGCATGGCACGCCCGCCATCCTGATGCTGGTTCCGATCTTTCTGCCATTGGCCGATCAATTGGGCATAGACAGGGTACATTTCGGGCTGATCATCACGCTTAATCTTGGCATCGGGCAGCAGACACCGCCTGTCGCCTCTGTGGTGCTGATTACCTGCTCGATTGCCAAAATCACGATCAGCCAGATCATCCCACCCTTGATGTGGTTCATCGGGGCGATGCTGGTGGCACTGACATTGGTCAATGTCTTTCCGGCAATCTCTCTGTGGTTGCCCGCGATCCTGTTGGGATGATGCCATGAAATTGCTGATCATCAATCCCAATTCCTCTGCCACTGTCACGGCGCGGATAGATGCGGCCGCGCAGGCCGCGCGACAGGCGGGGGAAGACATACGCACCATCTGCGCCACTGGCGCGCCCGATCTGATTGTCACCCCGGCAGATGCACAGGCCGCAGAAGCCGCCGTAACCCGGACATTGGCCGCACAACAGGGCCAGGTGGACGGGATAATCCTTGCCTCTTTCGGAGATACGGGGCTGGATGCGGTGCGCGCGCAAACATCGGTTCCAGTTGTGGGCATTGCGCAAGCGGCCTATGCCATGGCCTCTGTTCTGGGGCCGCGCATGGCGATTGTGTCTTTCGCCCCTGTCATGGCAGAGGCACTGCGCAAAACCGCACTGGGCTATGGGCATGGTGACAGGCTGGCGGCGATGCACATGGTCACGGGCGAAACATGGGGTGATCCCGGAGAGATACAGGAAACGCTTGCGCCACAGTTACTGGCGCTCTGTCAACATTCTGCGCAGGTGGACGGGGTAAGCAGTATCGTGCTGGGGGGCGGGCCACTGGCCGGGCTTGCCGCGCGGCTGCAAGAGGCGGTGCCTGTGCCGCTCATTGATGGCACAACGGCAGCGATTGCCACATTGCGCGTGGCGCTGGGTGCAGCCCCTAAAACTGCTGCCCCGATCCTGCCCGCCCTGCATGCCTGAACTGACGCCCAAAGCACGCGCAAGGCTGCAATTCGCCCTTATCTTCATGGCCCATGCGCTTGGGGCCATGTCGGTTCTGGCGGTTTTGACAGCTGGCCCGCAACTGGTGGCAGCGCTTGGGCTGTCCCCTTTGCAACTGGGCGGGTTGGCAAGCATCTATTCCGCAGCGCTTGCAGCGGCATCTTTGCCGGCGGGTTTGATAACAGACAGGCTGGGCACGCGCGCCGCATTGACAGCGGCGGCCTTCATCATCGCTACAGGCTTGGGCATATCTGCAAGCGCTACAGGGTTTGTGCAGCTCAGCGCAGGAATGGTTTTTTGCGGCGCAGGCTATGGGCTGATAAACCCCGCCGCAGGGCGCGCAATTACCCTGTGGTTTACGCCCAGATGGCGCACAACACTTCTAAGCCTGAAACAAACCGGCGTGCCCGCTGGTGCAGCACTTGGCAGCGCAACCGCAGTTTTGGGGCCGGTCTGGGGGTGGCAGGCCGGGATTTTTGCCGCCGCAGGGCTGACATTCTTGGCCGGGATCGCCTTTTTGCTGCTTCTGCCACGCGAGAACCGCGATCAGCCGATCACACCTTCCCGCACAGGGCAACTGGGTGCAGTGCTGACATTGCCGCGCCTTGGCCGCGCTGCCCTGGCGGCAGGGATAACAAATGGCCTTCAATTCGCGCTCTGGGCGCATTTGGCCGATATATTGCAACGCGCACAGACCAATGGTGCCGCGACAGTGGCCTTGTCCCTTGGTGCGCTGCATTTGGGAACCTTTCTGGGCCGCGTGCTGTGGGGCGCGCTGACAGACCGGTTCTTGCAGGGAAACGCCACCCAAGCGCTGCACCTGCTTTTGGGGCTGGGTTTGATTGGCGCGGGAGCAATGGCCGCGCTTCCGCTAGGGGGCGGCGCACCCCTGGCCGTGGCCGCAAGCTTTGCACTTGGGTTCAGCGTTTGCGCGGCTGTGGGGCTGCATCTTGCCATGATTGTCAGCATTGCGCCGCAACCGCTGATAGGTGGCGCCTTGGGATATACAATGCTGATCACAAATCTGGGCGGTGTGGCAGTGCCGCTGATGCTGGGGCTGGCTGTCGCTCTGGGCGGCACGGTGGGCGCTGCACTGGCAATTGCGGCACTGGTTGGGGCCGCCATGGCGCTATTGCACAGCGCAAGCCGATGATGTGCTAAGGGCAGGGCAAATCAAACTTGATATTGCGCAGCTTAAGCGCAGACAGAACACCCGCCAAAACCTTATCCGCCCGAATGCCTTCTTGCAAAGCCGCGTCAATAACGCTGGCAGAGGCGGTCGGGTCTTTTATTGTCACGACAACCCGCTCGCCAGCAGCTGCATCATAGACAACCTGATGGCGGCCATTGCGCATTAGCCGAAGGCCCAGAAACTCCCGGCCATTTTTGCTGTGGTAAAACATGCCAAATGCCCCAAGTATAATGCCAAGCCATATGGCTACTACATGAGGGTATTTTTTGCATCTAAAAAGAAAAGAAATATAAAAATTTAAAAACAACATGACGTAAATACATCACAACCAAAGGCGGGGCAGAGATTTTACCGCAGAAGCACTTGGCCTTGCCCTTACAGTTAAAACATTGAAGCAGGGCCTATAGCGCGGGCCGCACCACCAATTCGTAAGCGCAACCCACATTGGCAAACAAAGCCCAGAATACGGCAAGGGGCATTGTGATTTTCACAAACCCTTTGCCGTTTGTTCTTTCTGAAAAGGATTAACCCATACGCTCTGACGCATAGGAACCCGGAGAGGCCGGGAAAACCACCGTCTTATTGCCGTTCAAAAATACACGCCGGTGAATATGCGCGTGAATTGCCCGTGCAAGCACCTGACTTTCCACATCGCGCCCAAGGCTTACATAATCCGCGGGCGACTGGGCATGTGTCACACGGACTGTGTCTTGCTCTATGATCGGGCCTTCATCCAGATCAGCGGTCACATAATGCGACGTTGCGCCAATAAGTTTTACACCGCGCTCGAATGCTTGTTTATAGGGGTTTGCACCTTTGAAGCTGGGTAGGAAAGAGTGGTGAATGTTGATAATCCGGCCCGACATTTTCTGACACATCTCATCAGACAAGACCTGCATATACCGCGCAAGCACAATTAATTCAGCGCCAGTCTGCTCTACAACTTCCATGATGCGCGCTTCGGCAACCGGTTTGTTTTCCTTGGTTACAGGAATATAGTGAAACGGGATATCATGGTTCACGACAACTTTCTGATACTCCATATGGTTAGAGATCACTGCGACAATATCTATAGGCAGTGCACCAATGCGCCAACGATACAAAAGGTCATTCAGACAATGACCAAAGCGTGACACCATGAGAATAACTTTCATACGCACACTTTCGTCATGAAAGGCATAAGACATTCCCAGTTCCGCGCCAACCGGGGCAAAACCCTTCTCCAGCGCATTCAGATCCGTGCCAGTTTCGCTAACAAAGCTGACACGCATAAAAAACCGCCCCGTTTCGCGGTCATCAAATTGCGAACTATCGGTGATATTGCAGCCCTGTTGGGCCAAGAATGTGGCAATCGCAGCAACAATGCCCCGGCGGGTTTCACATGTCACGGTCAATGTATAACTTATCATCACAGGTCTTTCAGGTTGCAGCGCCAGCCCCCTGCCCGGCAGCAAGGTGGGAACCAAAGCGCGTATGGATCAATATCGCGTCAGTTTTTCCATGATTTCCGGGAAATAGCCAAGCGCCAAATTGCGCGCGTTCAGCCCAATCCCTTCGGTTCTTGTTCCTGAATCAATTGGCGAACCGCATAGTCCGCGGCGTCATCGAATGGCTTTAGCACCACACTGGCCCCCTGATGCAGCAATTCATCTGCTTCAGCCACTTTTTGCACCGAAAGAAACACGCGGCCTTTGTAATTGGCTGATTTCAGGCCATGCAGAAGCGCTTGTTGCGGGTCAGCCTCTGTCAGGGCGCCCCGATCGCGCGGCACGGCAGAAACCACCGCATTCACGCCGCCCAAGTCCAGATGCGCCACAAATTCCGGGTCTGTTGCATCACCATAGGTGGCATCCAGCCCCATGCGGCGCCAATTCGCCAAAGCTTCGGGATCGAAATCTATACCCAGCACGCGGTAGCCCTGTTCCTGCAACCGCGCACCGATGCGGCAGCCATAGCGCCCAAGCCCAAAGATCACAAAATCATGCCCGCGCAACTCTGCCGCGCCTTCGGTATCATCCGCTTCCCGAAATGCGCGGCGGCGCTCGAACAGGCCAAGATATGGCTCGCAGATTTCAAACAGCTTGTGCGACCAAGTGATCATGTAAACCGATAGTGCAATCGTCACGAGGCCAACCAATGTGACCAACCCCATCGCCTCATTGCCGACATGGCCAATGGTAATGCCCATCGCCATAAAGATAAGCGAGAATTCAGAGATTTGCGCAACTGTCAGCCCGGCCAGAAAACCGGTTCTCTTGCGGTAGCCCATGTAGCCCATGATCGCCAAAACGATCAGCGGATTGCCGATCAGCACGAATAGCGAAAGCACAACCGCCGGGCCAATCTGGTCGCCCAGGGTTGAAAGCTGCAATCCCGCGCCCAGGTTGATGAAGAAGAACAACAGCAGGAAATCGCGCAAGCTGGCAAGGCGCGAACTGATCGCCTCGCGGAACTCTGTCGAGGCCAGCGATACCCCCGCCAACAGCCCCCCCAGTTCTTTGCCAAAGCCCAGCACATCGCCAAGCGCGGCCAGGCTTGCCGCCCAACCCACTGCAAATATCACCATCAATTCAGAAGATCGCGCAATCTGGCGCAGCAAGGGGTCGGCCAGATAGCGGATAAACAGCACAACCACGCCAACCATCACCGCACCGCCCAAAAACACCTGCACAACATCCCACAGCCCGCCGCTTTCTTCGCCCATTCCCACACCGATGGCAGACAGCGTAACCATCGCCAAAACCACGAAAATATCCTGAACAATCAGAAACCCCAGCGCGATTTTGCCATGCAGCGCGCCGATTTCCTGCTTATCAGACAGCAGTTTTACGATGATGATGGTGGAAGAAAATGTCAGGGCGATAGCGATATAAAGCGATGCCACCGCATCCAACCCCAAGGCCAGACAGATCAGAAACCCGAAAAACGCGGTGAATGTAACCTGCCCCAACCCCGTGGCCACTGCCACTTTGCCCAGATTGCGCACAAGGCTGACATCCAGCTTTAACCCCACCAGAAATAGCAGAACGGCAATGGAAATCTGGCTCAGCGTCTCGATAAACTCTACAGAGGAAACCAGCCCCAGCGCGTCCGGCCCCGCCAGCACGCCAACCGCGATAAACGCCACCACAAGCGGCTGTCGCAGCATCAGGCCCACAAAGCCCACCCCTGCGGCCAGCAGCACAAGCAGCGCAATTTCATAAAAGATAGAGGCAAAATTGGCGTCCACGCTGGTCTCCTCAGTCCTTGGGCAGTCTCCGTGTGATAGCGGGTTGAACAGGTGCAAGCCAGCCTTGTACTGCAGTTTGGTGAAAAACCCATGGAACCCATGGTCTTGAAGCGTTAGCCTGCGTGGCGCATATGCCCCTAGCCGCTGTGGCCCAGAAAGGAACCCCGTGTCATGCCAAACCCGCTATATGACGCCCTGTTCGCACCACTGGTAGGGCAGGACAGGCCCTTTCTGACAGTCCCAGACCAAGGCCAGATCAGCGCAGGCGCGTTTCATGATATGCTCGCGCGCTTTGCCCATGCACTGCACGCAGCAGGGGTGCGCCCCGGTGACAGGGTTGTGCTGCAAGCCGCCAAAACCCCGCAAATGCTGGCGCTTTATGGCGCGGCTGTGGCTTGCGGCGCAGTGTTCTTGCCCCTGAACACCGCATACACCCCGCAAGAGCTGGAATATTTCATCTCGGACAGTGCGGCGTCGCTCTTGCTGGTCGATCCGGGCGCGGAACTGGCGCTTGGCCCTTTGGCCGCGCGCTTGGGTGTGCGGCTGGAAACCCTTGGGCCGGGGGGCAGCCTGGATGCGCTGGCGCAAAGCCTGAGCACGGATTTCACCCCAATCCCGCGCAGCCCCGATGATCTGGCGGCCTTGCTCTACACCTCTGGCACGACCGGCCGCTCCAAAGGCGCGATGATGAGCCAGCGCAATCTTCTCTCCAATGCGCAAACGCTGGTGGGATTGTGGCGCTTCACCCCGGAAGATGTGCTGCTGCATGCCCTGCCCATTTTCCATACGCATGGGCTGTTTGTGGCCAGCAATGTGGTGCTTCTGGCAGGCGCACAAATGATATTCCTGCCAAAATTCGATCCCGATGCCGTGCTGGCCGCCCTGCCCCATGCCAGCGCGATGATGGGGGTTCCCACATTCTACACAAGGCTGTTGGATGATCCCCGCCTGAACCATGACGCAACGGCGCATATGCGGCTGTTCATCTCCGGCTCTGCGCCGCTGCTGGCGGAAACGCACAAAGCATGGTCTGCGCGCACGGGCCATGCGATCCTGGAACGCTATGGCATGACCGAAACCAATATGCTCACCTCCAACCCCTATGACGGCGCGCGCCGCCCCGGCACTGTTGGCCCGCCCCTGCCCGATGTGGAACTGCGCATCACCCAGCCCGAAACGGGTGCCCCCCTGCCGCAGGGCGAAACCGGCATGATTGAAGTGCGCGGGCCGAATGTGTTTCAGGGCTATTGGCAGATGCCCGAAAAAACCGCTTCGGAATTTCGCGCAGACGGGTTTTTCATGACCGGTGATCTTGGGCTGATAGATGATCAGGGTTATGTGCAGATCGTGGGCCGGGCCAAGGATCTGATTATCTCTGGCGGGTATAACATCTATCCCAAAGAGGTTGAACTGGTGTTGGATGATATGCCCGGCGTGCTGGAAAGCGCGGTGATTGGGCTGCCGCATCCTGATCTGGGTGAAGGGGTGGTTGCCGTTTTGGCCACTCTGAGCCAAGGCCCCGACATATCGGTCATAAAAGCGGCCCTGTCAGAAAAGCTTGCGCGCTACAAACACCCAAAAGCATATATTGTTTTGCCAGAGCTTCCGCGCAATACCATGGGCAAGGTGCAAAAGGCGGCATTGCGCCAGCAATATGCCGCACAGTTTACGGAGAATGCCGAATGACAACTGCAAGGGTTATCATCTTTGAACAGCCCGGCGGGCCAGAGGTTCTGAAACTGGAACACCGCGAGGTTGGCGAACCGGGGCCGGGGCAAGTTCGTATCCGCCAACAGGCTTGCGGGCTGAATTATATCGACATCTACCAGCGTTCGGGCGTCTATCCCATGGCGCTGCCGCATGCGCTGGGCATGGAAGCGGCTGGCATTGTCGAGGCCGTGGGCGATGGTGTGACCCATCTGCGCACGGGCGACCGCGTAGCCTATGCCGCAGCCCCGCCCGGCGCTTATTGCGATTTGCGCGTCATGTCTGCCGCGCAGGTTTGCCGCCTGCCAGACGGGATTGACCTGCGCACGGGTGCGGCAATGATGTTGCAGGGCCTGACCGTGCAATACCTCTTTCACCGCACAGTGCCCTTGAAAGCGGGTGATACGGTTTTGTTTCACGCCGCCGCCGGGGGTGTGGGGCTGATTGCCTGCCAATGGGCGCGCGCCTCGGGTATCCGGCTGATCGGCACTGCCGGAACAGATGAAAAATGCGCGCTGGCGCTGGAACATGGGGCAGATGCCGCCATCAATTACGAGCGCGAGGATTTTGCCGCACGGGTGCGCGACTTGACCAACGGGCGCGGGGTGGATGTGGTGATGGATTCCATCGGCGCGGCCACGTTTGAACGCTCGCTGGATTGCTTGCGCCCTGTGGGCATGTTGATCAGCTTTGGCAATGCTTCAGGCAAAGTGCCACCCTTTGATCTGGGGATATTGGGGGCAAAAGGCTCATTGCAGATCACGCGGCCGACACTGTTCAGCCATATCGCCCAGCACGACACCTGCCAGCAGATGGCCGCACAATTGTTCGGGATGGTAGAAAGCGGCAAGGTGAAAATCCTCATCGGGCAAGAATTTGGCTTGGAAGATGTCGCAAACGCCCATCGCCAGATGGAAGCGCGCGCAACCACCGGCAGTTCTATCCTGCTGTGCTAAGGCCGCGCTTGCGTTTTTAGCGAAAATGTCCTGCTGCGCGCGAGAAAAACTTAGGGGTATATCACCATGATATACCCCTCACTGTTTGGCCCGCCTCACGCTCCGATTGCGCGCTCTATCCAGGCCCGCGATTCCGGCAAGGCGGCTTCCAACTGCGGAAAATCATTCACGCATAGAAACTTGGTTCCCCCGGTTGCCGCGCGGTGCAGATGGGCGCGCAACTCTTCATGCGGGAAATCTATGACTGCGCCCGTGCGCATATGCATGTAATCCTTCACGGGCGCAGGCGCATAGCACCCGGCCCGAATGGCTGCGTGGTTATGCAGGCTCATCGGCTGGAACTGCGCCAGATCGCGGAAGGGCTTGGATATGGTAGCGATGAAAGCGGCGGTATTGCGCGCGAACAGATCAGCCAGCAGCGAGCGGCGCAAAGGATGCACAACATGCGCACTGGCCCACATATGCGCCGGACTGAACCCCACCATTTGCGCAGCCGTGATCTGCGCATAATGGTTGAACAGCGCCGGGTCTTGGCGTTTGGCCTCGTCTTGCGCCAGCGCGCTGTAATCCACCCATTTGCCACGCAGCACAGGCGCATCCTTGCGAAACACATCGTCCCGCTGCAAGGGCGCTGTCAGGAACACATCATCATTGAAATACAGAAATGCCTCTGCCAGATCAGGAATGCGCCACAGCATTGCTTCTATGGAAAGCGAGTTGAAGGTGGGCAACACAGCCTCATGGCCCGCAAAGATTACCCGGTGATCGATCACAGTCAGCCGAGCGCGCAAATCTTGCGGAATGGCCGAAAGATCGGGGGTTTGCGCATCTGTCACCAGCCAGACATGGCGCAGCCATGGCGCGTGATTGGCAATGCTTGTCAGGCAATAGGTCAATTCATCGCTGCTGCCCCAGCGGTGCGGATTGATCCCATTGGGATGCAAACGCCCCCCGGCGGCCAAAAGCCGCGCCTGCCGTTTGGCGATATGCACCGGGTCTGAACCGTCCACCCATGTGATTACGGCATCAATCGGCGCGGCAGTGGCTGTCATCCATATCCCTTTCGGCAATAAGGCAAACCCGTGCTTCAGGGCAGCGGTGAAGGCCTTTGATCATGCCCTTAGCGGCGGCGGATGGAAAAGCCTAGCCAAATCAGACCAAAGGAAAACAGAGCGTGGCGAAGTTACAGCACTTCGGCGACATGCACATCCTGATAAACAGGGGTTGCAGGCTGGGCCGTTTCCATGAAGGGAATATCCCCCGCATCGCGCCCCGTCCCGATAATCGCCAGATCCCGGGCCGTGCTCATGCCTGTTGCATCGGCAATATGCCAGGCCTGCCCCAACCACACTTCGGCAACCGCATGAAAATCAGGCGGAGAGACATTGACACCGTATCCTGTTGTATAGCGGGCCGGAATTCCGGCAGCGCGGGCCAGCGTGCAAACCATATGCGCATAATCCCGGCACACCCCCTGCCGTGTCAGGAACGTATCAATCGCAGTTGTTCCGGCATTGGAACTGCCGGGCACATAAGACAAGGCTTGCGCCGCCCATGCCACAATCGCATCCATCTTTTCGCCGCCGCGCAGATGGCCAAATTCACTGCCCACGAAAGAGGCGAACATATCAGACTGGCAAAAGCGCGATGGGCGAAGATAGGGCAAGACATCGGGGGGCAGCGTTTCCCAGGCATCCATTTCCAGCCCGCGCCACGGCACAGCGCAGCGGTGAACATCTACCAGCGCGCACAGCCGCAGGCGCAACCGCTCAGAGCCTGTTACAACCCAAACGCGCTGCCCCACCCCGCCTGCATCATCGATCCAAGTCAGGGCGGCATTATCTACCGACAAATCACTCTGAATCACAGTCTGGCTTTCAGCCCATACTGGCGCAATCGCCAGCAAAACAGGGTCGGAAAACTGGATTATATACTCCATGCTCAGATCAATTTTCAGCTTCATCCGCATCCTCTGCACATGGCTTCGTCCTTTATGGACATTGCCCGCGTTGGGCGGGGCCTATTACAATTGCGCCGCAGCCTAAAGGGGAAAGCGCCCATATTCTTCCGGCGCGCGCCTCTGTCATGATGCAGGCGCGCGCAACACGGCCCCGATATCACAGATCTCGCGCAGCACTTTGACAAAGGTATCAGCTTCTGTCGTCGTTTCAGAATTGGCGCGCTGGCAAATCCCCACGGCACCCATCGGCAATTCGTTGTCAGGTTCCAACTTGGCCAGAGTGCCCGCGGCCAGTTCATCTGCCACCACACCTTCCGAAATGAACCAGACGATATCAGATTGCATCACCAGTTTACGCCCAAAGGCCAGCGACACGGCCTCGAAGGCTGGCTCCAGATGCGCAAGGCCAACGCTGACCAGCCAGGCCCGCACACCGGGCAGGATAAGCGCTTGCGCGGGCGGCAGCATCAGCTTGTATTGGGCCAGAGCAGGCGTGAAATGCGCCATCTTGCGCAAAGGGTGTTCCGGGCGCACCACAATGGCAACACGTTCCATATAAAGCTGGCGAAAGGTCAGGCCCGTCATCTGCTCTGCGCCAGGTGCGCGCCCCACCATCAAATCCGCCGTGCCTTCGCGCAATTGCGCCAAAAGCAGCCAATTGGGGCCAGTTGTCACATGCAATGTGCAATGCGGCAGCAACTGATTAAACCGCAGCGCCGCGCGCGGCAGTAAATCCGTGGCCACTGTGGGCAGCACACCCACATTAAGTTTAGTCACCCGTTCCGGCGCATCGCGCACAGCGCTTTGCGCAGCGTCCAGCGCGCGCATGGCCGTTCCTGCATGTTGCTGAAAGACCCGCCCCGCCGGCGAAAGCACCAAGCGCCGCGCACTGCGATCAAACAGTGCAACACCCAGAATCTCTTCCAGTTCGCGCAGCGTTTTGGAAGCGGCAGGTTGCGAGACAGACAAAGCCTCTGCCGCGGCCGACAGCCCGCCAAGGCGGGCCGTTTCCAGAAAGCAGCGCAAATGGCGCAGGCGCAAACGGGGATCCATGAAATAACCCTCAAGTTATAGGATTGGGATAAAAATATAATTTAACAATCTTTAAAACTGTGCAACCCTTTTGCCATGAAAACATTTCGCCATCTTGGAAACATGCTGCATTATGCAGATCAGGGGCCAGCACAGGGCCAGCCGGTTTTCTTTGCCAATTCGCTGGGAACCGATTTGCGGGTCTGGGATCTGCTTTTGCCCCATTTGCGCCCCGGCCTTCGCCTTATCCGCTATGACAAACGGGGGCACGGCCTCTCAGACGCCGTGCCCGCCCCTTATACCATAGACGCCCTGACAGAAGAGGCCGCAGCCCTGCTGGATCATTTGGGCTTGCGCGATGTGACAGTGGTCGGGCTGTCGATCGGGGGGATGATTGCGCAGAATCTGGCTGCAAAGCGGCCAGATCTGGTGGCCGCGCTGGTTTTGATGGATACTGCCGCCAAAATCGGCACCGCCCAGATGTGGCAAGACCGGATAGACGCCATCCGAACACAGGGCATTGCGGCACTGTCCCAACCCATTCTGGAACGCTGGTTCGGCCCCGACTTTCACCGCACGCGGCCAGACGATCTGGCATTGTGGCGCAATATGCTGTGCCGCACCACGCTGGACGGATATCTGGGCTGTTGCGCGGCGATAGCAGACGCAGATCTGACACAGCAAACGCGCAGTCTGCGCGTGCCTGCCATTGCCATGGCGGGCAGCGCAGATGGTGCAACTCCGCCCGATCTGGTGCAGCAGACAGCCGAATATCTGGGGGCTTCGTTTTCGATCATCGCGGGCGCAGGGCATCTGCCTTGCGTCGAGGCGCCCCAAGAAGTTGCCGCGCGGATAAACCAGTTGCTTGCCAATGCGCCCCCTGCCCTGCCGCTTGCAGAGGGGTGATTGGCGGGTTTGGGCATGTTCCAGCTTTGCCAGCGCAACGCCGCATCGGGAAAAACATAGCGCAGCGCTTGGTCGCCGGGATGCGCTTCGCGCCATCATGCAGCGCAAGCCAGATAGGCAGCGTTTTTGCGCTATGAGAACACATGCCCATCCATCAATTTGCGCGCCGTGCGCAAAAACCCGGCAGAGCGGATATCAGCCCCCGTGTGATCCAACAGGATTTCGGTTTGCCCAGAGGGATGCTCTACCCGGAAACACCCGTCAGATGGCAGGGCTGCCAGCCCATATGCCGTGCTGTCGGGGATCACACAGGCCGCCGCCACGCTGACAGCGGCCAGTACCCCAATCCCGCTATGCACCCTGTGTGGGATAAAAGACCGCGTTGCAATGACACCGCCGCCAATGGCGGGCGCGACAAGCGCCATCTTGGGCACGCTAGAGGCAGCAACATCGCCCAAACCCATCAAAGGCCCGGCTTGCAGGCGGATCGCTTCCAGCCGGGTTTTCACCTCGGCCATGCCTTCCAGTTCGTCCGGGCGTTCATATCCAGTTAGCCCCAGATCCGCGGCGCGCAAAACCACCACAGGCATTCCATGGTCAATCAGGGTGCATTCCACCCCGTCAATCACATCCACCGCCTGCCCGCTTGGCAATACAGCGCCGCACACAGTCCCGGCGATATTTTCAAACATCAGGCGCACAGGCGCATGCGTGCCGGGCACGCCATCGATATGGGCATCGCCATCATACACCACACGCCCCCCCGGCGTCTGGATATGGGCCAGCGCAATTTCGCCTGTGTTGCGCATATGGATGCGCAGGGCGGTTTCCCCCATCTGCGCGGCGACAAGTCCGCGCTCTATCGCGGCAGGGCCAACAGCGGCAAGAATATTGCCGCAAGGCTGGGCCGCACTGATGCGCGGTTGATCGACAAACACTTGCAAGAACAGGTAATCCAGATCGGCATCGTTGCGGCTGGGCGGCGAGAGAATTGCCACCTTGGAACTGAGCGGATCGCCCCCGCCAATGCCGTCAATCTGGCGCGGATCGGGGCTGCCCATGATCCGCAGCAACAGCGCATCACGCGCCCTGGGATCACGCGGCAAATCCGTTTCCAGAAATATCGCCGCCTTGGAGCTTCCCCCCCGCATCCACAGGCAGGGTATGCCCTCAGACATATTTCAACCCTTTGGCCGCCAGTCTTGGGCGCATGTCATATATGTCCAACCCCAACTCTCCGGCAGCAAGGCGCTGGCGCCGCGCCTCTTCTGAGGCCATGCGCGCTTCGGCCTTTTGCGCCACCTCTGCCGCGCGCTGCGTGGCCACAACCACCACCCCATCGCCATCTGCAACAATAACATCGCCCGCATTCACCAACTGGCCCGCGCAGACAATCGGCACATTTACCGAACCCAGCGTTTCTTTCACGGTGCCTTGCGCCGAAATCGCGGTCGACCAGACAGGAAAGCCCATCTCTTCCAGTTCCAGAATATCGCGCACACCTCCATCAATCACCAGCCCCGCGCAGCCCCGCGCCATGGCCGATGTGGCCAGCAAATCGCCAAAATAGCCCATGTCACAGGGGCTGGTCGGGGCAAGAACCATAAAATCACCGGGGCGCAGCTGCTCTATCGCCACATGCAGCATCCAGTTATCCCCCGGCGGGGCAGAGATTGTAACGGCACTGCCCGCAAGGCGCGGGCCGCGCCAGACCGGGCGCATTTGCGCATGCATACAGCCAGTGCGCCCCTGTGCTTCATGCACCGTGGCCACACCGGCCGCGGCCAAACGCGCAATCACCTCTGCGGGGGCGCGGGGGATATTCTGAACAACAACACCCATCCTTGTTATCCTTTGGCTACAGGCGGTGTGCCATGGGTATGAAATGTCTCTATTGTTTTCAGGCCCCAGGCCTGGCCCTTCTTGCGGTCTGTCTCTGTCCAGCGCACAGGCTGCCAATCCGGCGCAAGGATCAGGCGCGCACCGGCATTGGCCAGTTCTACCCGGTTGCCTGCCGGTTCCCAGACATACAGAAAAAACGTGCCCTGAATGGCGTGTTTATGCGGGCCGGTTTCGATATGCACCCCGTTTTGCAAAAAGATATCGGCGGCGCGCAGGATATCTTCGCGCTGGTCTGTGGCATAGGTGACATGATGCAAGCGCCCATGGCCGCCCCCGTGATCTTCGGTGCAGGCCAGATCGTAGGTTTTGTTGTTGATGGTAAACCAGCACCCGCCAATGCGGCCATTATCCAACTGGATGTATTCTGTCACCCGGCTGCCAAGGCAGGTTTCCATAAAACGGCGGAATTCGGACACATCAGCCGCCAGAAGATTGAGGTGATCAATCCTGCGCGGCGCGGCACCCGTAAAGGCGCTGGCAGTGTTTTTCAGCGCCGGGCGATCCGCGCCAACGGCTTCGGCGCGGCGCGTGTCATAATATATCTCAAACATATGGCCGAAAGGATCTTCAAACCGGAAGGCGCGGCCATGCCCCAAATCCCCATCCTGCCAGCCATGCACCTTGTAGCCTGATCCCTCTATCACCGCCACACGCCGGGCCAATGCATCTTCGCTGGCAGCACGGTAGCCGATATGGCCCACGCCCGTGGTGTGGTGGCGCGTCAGTTTGAGCGAGTGAAACTCGTAATCGTCCCAAGCCCGCAGATAGGCGCTTGTTTCATCCTGCCCCGACAGTTTCAGGCCATAAATGCGGGTGAAAAAATCAAGGCTTTCGTCAAACTTGTCGGTAAACATCTCGACATGGCCCAGATGGGCGATATCAAAACTGGGGGGGATGGTCATGGAACACGCCTCCTCAAAGCTGATCGACTGTGCGCGGGAAAATGGATTGGAAAGCTTCGGCATATGTGCAATCCCGCCCGCCGGATTGCCCGCCCGAATTACGCTTGAAATGGTTGGCACGCTGCTGGGCGACGCGGGTGTAATAGTCCCACAAATGCACCTGCCCGCCCATCTGTTCCATCGCGGCGCGCTTTTTCTCCCAAACAGGCGTGATGTCCAGAAATGTATCGGGCTTCCAGCCCATCTGCTCTGTTTGATGGGGTTCAAACAGGTAAAGTTGCGGCGCGCCAAGCACTTTTTCACCGGGGTTATGGCCCCAGGCCTGCGCGATCATCCGCGCTTCCAGCGCGATCTGGGTGGTGTACATATGATCGGTGTTATAGGGGTCATACTGGCTATGGCTCAGCATGAATGACGGCTGCACCGCGCGGATCAGATCCACCAGCCGCATTTTGTCGGCCTGCTCCAGATGCAAGGGGTAATCCCCCAGATCAAAGCATTCCAGACGGTGAACACCCAGCGCCTGTGCCGCACCCTCGGCCTCGGCGCGGCGGATGGCTTTCACCTGCTCCAGCGTCTTGCCTTCTTTCCACAGTTTGGCACTTTCGCCCCGCTCGCCAAAAGACAGGCAGGCAACAGTAATCTGATAGCCCATCTGCGCATGCAGCGCGATTGCCCCGCCACAGCGCCAGACGAAATCTGCGGCATGGGCGGAAATCACAAGGGCGGTTTTGGGGCTGGACATAAGAACTCCTGTCTGCGGCTGTCTGGCGTTTGTGCCAAACCGGGCCTGCACACTCAAATCATAAAGCGGCGCAAGGTCATAAGTGAATGGAACAGAAGCTGCCTGCACTGGGGCGTTGCTTCGGCGCCAGGTCTGCATGGCTTTGAGATTACATAACCCTCAGGATATGCAAATCGCACAAGAATATAATTTATCCTGATTGCATTTCGTGTCATCACAGCCATACTCAACTGTCATGCAGCAACACCATGGGGCGAGAGAATGAGCGAGGGGGCATGAGCGAGCGCTATTCGGAGGGGATGCGCGTGCGGCGCGCGGTGCTGGGCGATGCCCATGTTGAACGCGCCGAAGCCCTGCGCAACGGGCTGGACACGCCCTTTCAAACCCTGATCACAGAGGCCGCATGGGGCACTGTCTGGGCCTCTGACGCACTAACCCTGCGCGAGCGTTCAATGCTGACGCTGGCCATTCTGGCGGCAACCGGCAATTTTGAAGAAATCCCGATGCATATCCGCGCGACCCAGCGCACCGGGGCAAGCCCGCGCGATGTGATGGAAGCCTTTCAGCATGTGGCAATCTATGCAGGCGTCCCAAAAGCCAATCACGCCATCAAACTCGCCAAGGCGACATTTGCCGAAATGGAGGCGGCAAAAGATGATGACCAATAGCCCCCTTATCCCGCGCAACCGCGCATTGCACCCTGTGCCGTATGACCCTGACTATAAAACCACAATGGCGCGCGCGCCTCTTCTGCCGCTTTTGTCGATGGATTCCAGCGCGTCAGAGGAAACTGGCCCAACCTTCGGCCATAACCAGTTTGGGGCGCTGGATAACAATCTTATCCTGAACTGGACACGCGGCGCGGCCCCTGCCGTGGGCGAGCGCATCTTGATGCATGGCCGCGTGGTGGATGAATTCGGGCGCGGCGTGCCGCATACGCTGGTGGAAATCTGGCAGGCCAATGCAGGCGGGCGCTACCGCCACAAGAAAGACGGCTATCTTGCCCCGCTTGACCCCAATTTCGGCGGTGCCGGGCGCACTCTTACAGATGCCGAGGGGCGTTATCAGTTTCTTACCATCCGCCCCGGCGCTTACCCTTGGCCCAATCGGGGCAATGACTGGCGGCCCATGCATATCCACATATCCGTCTTTGGCCACAGCTTTGGCCAGCGCCTGATTACCCAGATGTATTTTGAAGGCGACCCTCTGATCCCGCTTTGCCCGATTGCCGCAACTGTGAAAAACCGCGCCAGCCTTGAGCAACTGGTCGCGCCGCTGGACATGGCTAATTCCAAACCGCTGGATTACATCGCCTACAAGTTTGATATCGTGCTGCGCGGCCGCCGCCAAAGCATGTTTGAAAACAAGCCAGAGGGAATGTGAGCCATGGTTCAGAAACTGGAAATGCTGTCCGAGACCGCCTCGCAAACCGCAGGCCCCTATGTGCATATCGGGCTGATGCCGTCTTACACTGGCAATGGCCAGATATTTGATCTGGAACTGGGGCAAAGCCCGGTTGCAGAGGGCGCAAAGGGCGAGATCATCGAGATCACAGGCTCTGTCTATGATGGCACAGGCTGGGCCATGCGCGATGCGCTGATTGAAAGCTGGCAACCCGATGCACAGGGCCTTTTTGCAGGCGAAGCAGGCGCAGACCCCAAGGTATCGGGGTTTTGCCGCTTTGCCGCCAATGCCGACAGCGGCGAATTTACCTTGCGCACTGTCAAACCGGGCCGCGTGGCCTTGCGCGACGGGCGGATGCAAGCGCCCCATATCTCGCTTTGGATTGTGGCGCGCGGTATCAATATCGGCCTGCAAACCCGGATATATTTCGAGGATGAGGACAACAGCGCAGACCCGCTTCTTGCCAGAATAGAACAGCGCCCACGAGTGGACACCTTGATCGCCAAGAAAACAGGGCCGGGCCGCTACCGCTTTGATATTCGCTTGCAGGGGCCGGGCGAAACGGTTTTTCTGGATATCTGACCACCCCGCATGCGCCCACCCATACAGGAACATCACCAATGACAAACCCCTGCATCATTGCCGTGGCCATTACCGGATCGGTTCCCACCAAGGCCAATAACCCTGCCGTGCCCATCACTGTGGCAGAGCAGATTGAAAGCACGCAGGCCGCGTTCGAGGCAGGGGCCGCAATCGCGCATTGCCATGTGCGCAATGACGACGGCACGCCCAGTTCCGACCCGGACAAATTCGCCGCGCTCAAAGAGGGCTTGGAAAAGCACTGCCCCGGCATGATCATCCAGCTGTCCACCGGGGGGCGCTCTGGTGCGGGGCAGGCGCGCGGCGGCATGCTGCCGCTCAGGCCCGATATGGCCTCGCTCTCTGTGGGGTCGAACAACTTCCCGACACGGGTGTATGAGAACCCGCCTGATCTGGTGGATTGGCTGGCCGCGGAAATGCTGACATACGGGGTCATGCCGGAAATCGAAGCCTTTGACCTGAGCCATATCATTCAGGCGTGCAAAATGGCCGAAGATGGCCGGCTGAAGCGCCCGCTTTATGTGCAATTCGTGATGGGCGTGAAAAACGCCATGATCGCGGATGAACGCATTCTGGATATCTATATCGAAACCTTGCACCGCTTTGCGCCAGATGCCTTGTGGTGTGCGGCGGGGATTGGCCCCAATCAGATCGTGGTCAATGAATGGGCCATTGCCAAAGGTGGCCATACCCGCACGGGGCTGGAAGATAATGTGCGGCTGGATCGTGACAGGCTGGCCCCGTCCAATGCGGCCCTTGTCGCGCGCACCGTGGCCCTGTGCGAGAAATACGAGCGGCCTGTGGCAACATGGGCGCAGGCGCGCGCCATTTTGGGGCTACAGGGCAAGGCATGACGCCCGCACCCTTCACCAGCGCATTGACAGCGCCGTTACTGGGGGATCCAGAGGCCGCGGACATCCTGTCAGATGCGCGCTTTATCGCGCAAATGATCGCGGTGGAGGGGGCTTTTGCGCGCGCTTGCGGCACAGTCGGGCTGATCATGCCAGAGGTGGCGCAAGAGATTTGCGCGCGGCTGGACGGGCGAATGCTGGAGCCACAAGACCTTGGCGCAGGCATGGCCAGTGCCGGGGTTCCCGTGCCCGCGCTTGTGGCCAGACTACGCGCCGAAATGGGGCGCGCGGGCGACGGGCTGCATTGGGGCGCGACATCGCAGGATATTGTCGATTGCGCGCATGTGCTGCAATGGCGCGATCTGCTGGCGCTGCTGGAAGGGCGGCTGGCACGGCTGCTGGATGCGCTGCGCGCGCGCAGCGATGCACAGGCCCAAACCCTGATGGCCGGGCGCACCCGCAGCCAGAGTGCAACGCCCATAACCCTTGGCCTGCGCATAGCCACATGGGCGCAACCGCTGATCGCGCTGGAAGCTGAAGTGCCGCATCTGCGTGCGCAGGTCTTGCGCGTGCAATATGGGGGCGCATCGGGGGCAGCCAGCGCCACAGGCGCGCAATCCGAAGCCCTTGGCGCCGCACTTGCCCAGCACCTTGGCCTGTCGCCTGCCCCGTGCTGGCATCTGGATCGCACGGGGCCGCAGGCGCTTGGGGCTTGGCTGGTGCGGCTGACAGCCGCATTGGGCAAGCTTGCGCGCGATCTGATACTATCAGGGCGTTCGGAAATTGGTGAAATCCGCGCAGGCAAAGGCGGCGGGTCTTCCACCATGCCGCAAAAATCCAACCCTGTCGGGGCAGAGGCCATTTTAACGCTGGCACACTATGCCGCCTGCCTGCACCCGTTGCTGGCACAAGCCGCCATGCCACTGGAAGAACGCGACGGCGCGGCTTGGGCGCTGGAATGGCTGGCCCTGCCCCAGATGGGCATCGCCGCGGCGGCTTGCCTGCGCCAAGCAGCACAGCTTATCGACAGCCTACAGCCAGATTCAGAACGCATGCGCGCGCAACTGAACGCAGGAAACGGGGCTATCATGGCAGAGGCCGCAAGCTTTGCGCTTGCACGCCACATGGCGCGCGACACTGCAAGCGCACATGTCAAAGACGCCCTCGCCACGGCGCGGGTCAAAGGGCTGACACTTGCGCAAGCGCTGGCCCAAAACCCCAGTTTGGGGGGCTTGGAAGATTGGGATATTTGCCTCTCTCCGCAAAACGCCGCTGCCCCGTCAGAGGCGATGCGCCTGCGCATTTGGGCCTTGCGCAAGGGCGCCTAAGCGCCTGCGAAACAGGCGCGCGGTGCAGGCGTCAGGGCTGCTCCAGCCGCTGCCGATAAGCGCGCGGAGAGAGGCCCGCGAAAATCCGAAAGCGGCGGCTGAAATAGCTGGCATCTTCAAACCCCAAAGCATGCGCAACTGATTGCGCGCTCATTTGCGTATAGGCCAGAAGGCGAGAGGCCTCGCGCATGAGATGCGCCTCTATTAGCGCTTGAGGGCTTAGCCCTGTCTGGGCCTTGCACAACCGCGCAAGATTGCGCTCTGACATGCCCAATTGCGCGGCATACCACGATACCGGCCAATGCCCGCTGGCATGGGATGCAATCACATCCTGAAAGCGGGCAAACCGTTCATCCGTAGCCGCAGCACCACCATCCGCAGTGCGCGGCAGATCGTGCAACATCTCGGCCAGGATCAAGGCAAGCCGCGCGCGCAACTGCATCCGCCGCAACCGCCCCTGCCCCGACCAGACCGCGTGCAACGCGGCCACGCTTTGCCCCATATCGGCGGTAACGGCCATAACACGCGGCGCAGCCAAGGCCGCCGCCAATTCTGCGCCCGTTCCAAAGAAGTCTGGATAATGCTGGACGGGCAAGCTGATCACCCAACCCTCGGTATCTGACGAAAAGCGAAATCCATGCACCGCACCGGGCGGCAGACACAGGGCCACAGGCGGAACCAGCCCGTCATGCGCCCCATCTGCCTGAAAGCTGATCTGGCCAGAAAGCAAAACAAAAATTTGGAAAAGATGCGTGTGACGATGCGGCTTTATCACCCAATCCAGCCCCGCTGCCCGATCGCGAATTTGCTCCATATGCAAAATATCGGGAAAGGCGACATCTTCGCCATAAAGCTGGAAAGCAGGGATCTGGGGCATGGCTGACATGGCGGAAAAATACCACCTTTGGGGCAATGCGTCCATTCCCGAAAATGGGGAAAACCCTATCATATATGCCAGACTGAGATTTAGGGAGGGGCGCGGATGCGCACACAAGTAGCCATCATCGGCGGCGGGCCTTCGGGGCTGTTGCTGTCACATTTACTCAACCGCGCGGGGATAGAGACTGTGGTTCTGGAACGCCAAAGCCGGGACTATGTGCTGTCGCGCATTCGCGCGGGCGTGCTGGAAAGCGGCACAGTCGCCTTGCTGAACCGCGCGGGCGTTGGCGCGCGCATGGCGCGCGAAGGGCATCGGCATTCGGGCTGCTACCTGACCCATGATCAGCAGATGATCCGCATGGATTTTGCCGCCGCCTGCGGGGCAGAGGTGATGGTTTACGGCCAAACCGAAGTCACGCGTGATCTGTATGATGCCCAGGACGCGATTGGCGCGCAGCATATTCACGGGGTCGAAGCCGTGACGCTGCATGATCTGGACAGCGCCCGCCCGCATGTCACCTATACACGCAATGGCGAAAGCCACCGACTGGAGTGTGATTTCATTGCCGGATGCGACGGGTTTCATGGTGTGAGCCGCGCAGCCATTCCCGCAAATCTGCGGCGCGAATATGAGAAGGTTTACCCGTTTGGCTGGTTGGGTGTGCTGTCGGAAACACCACCTTTGCATGAGGAATTGATCTATGCCAATCACCCGCGCGGCTTTGCGCTGGCCTCTATGCGCAACCCGATGCTGTCGCGCTATTATATTCAGGTGCCGCTGAGTGATAGGGTTCAGGATTGGTCTGATGCGGCGTTTTGGGAAGAGTTCCGCGCGCGCATGCCCGAAGACATGGCGTCAGGGCTGATCACCGGCCCCTCGATCGAGAAATCCATCGCACCCTTGCGCAGTTTTGTCAGTGAACCAATGCGTTACGGCGCGTTGTTCCTTTGCGGCGATGCAGCGCATATCGTGCCGCCCACAGGCGCAAAGGGGCTTAATCTGGCGGCATCTGATGTGCATTATCTAAGCACGGGATTGATTGCACATTACAGTGAAAAAGACAGTGCGGGCTTGGATGACTATTCCCAAAAAGCGCTTGCACGGGTTTGGCAGGCGATGCGGTTTTCCTGGCAAGTAACCACGATGATGCATCATTTCCCGGAGCATTCCGACTATGACCGCCAGATGCAACGGGTTGAATTGATGCAGCTTGCCATAAACCCGGCCGCGCAACGGATGTTTGCGGAGAATTACACGGGCCTTCCGTATTGAAATTCCGGCCGGGCAAGGGGGCGCTCGCGCCCCCTCTTGGGCCTTTGGCCCAATTCACCCCCTGAGGATATTTGAGCCAAGATGAAAGATTACAGCGCCGGATGACGCCAGACCTGCAACAGGCCGAAATGGGGATGGATGAAATCCGCTTCATGGGTGCAGTCAAGGCGGCGCGCAAGCCTGGCAGAGCGGTGGTTGTCGGGCGCAATCAGGCTGGCGGGGCGCGTCCAGCCGAGGGATTGGCGGGCATGGGTGCGGACAGCAAGAACGGCCTCTTGGGCATAGCCTTTGCCCTCGTAGGCGCCCTCCCAGATTTGCCAGGCGATTTCAGGTTCTGGCCAGCCTTCGGGGAAAAAGGGGCCGGCGGCGCCTATTGCGGTATGGGTGGCACGATCCAGGATCGTGAACACGCCATAGCCGCGCATCACATGATGGCCAAGCGTGACGCAAAAACGGTTCCAGGCAAGGATCTGATCGGGCTGGCCGCCGGTGAATTCTGCACGGGGCGACATGAAATAGGCTTTGAACGCGGGATAATCCGCCGGGCATGGGGCGCGCAGGACAAGACGGTCTGTGTGCAGCTCCATCGCGTTTAGCCTGCCATATGCACGGTCTTGACCTCCAGGTAATTCTCCAATCCCTCGCGCCCGCCTTCGCGGCCCATACCGGATTGGCGATAGCCGCCAAAAGGGTGTTTGGGATCGACGATCAGGCCGTTCACTGTCAGCCCGCCGGTGCGCATCCGCCGCGCGAAGGCGAAGGCGCGCTCTGGATCGGCGGAATAGACAGCGCCATTCAGCCCATAGGGCGTGGCATTGGCCTTGCGCGCGGCGTCATCCTCGTCGCTATAGCCGATGACAGAGACGACAGGCCCGAAGATTTCTTCTTGTGCGATTGTCATATCGGGGGTGACATCGGAGAAGATGGTGGGTTCGATATAATAGCCCTTGTCCAATCCGCGCGGCCTGTTGCCACCGCAGACAAGCCGCGCGCCCCCGGCCCGGCCCGCAGCGATATAGCCTTCCACCCTGTCGCGCTGGCGCGCCATGGCAAGCGGGCCCATTTGGGTGGCGGTATCTGCGGGATTACCCACCTTGAGTGCCTGAACCGCTGGCGCGAACATATCCAGAAATTCGCGCTTGCGGGCTTCGGGCACCAACAGCCGTGTCAGCGAGAAACACACTTGCCCTGTGATCGGCATGGAATAGACCATCAGCGAGGGCAGCGCCTTTGCGAAATCGGCGTCAGGCAGCAAGACGGCGGCGGATTTCCCCCCCAGTTCCAGAGAGACCCGCGCCAGCCTGTCGGCGCAAACGCGCATGATATGCTTGCCCACAGGGGTAGAGCCGGTAAAGGCCACTTTTTCCACATCCCGGTGGCGCACAAGGTAATCGCCCCCGTCGCGCCCGGCGGGAACAAGGTTGAACACCCCGCGCGGCAGGCCCGCGGCCTCTATGCACTCGGCCAGGATATAGGCCTCTAGCGGGGTTTCGGGCGAGGGCTTGGCAACCATCGTGCAGCCCGCCGCCAGCCCTGCCGCAATCTTGTAGCTGAGCAGAACCATCGGCGCATTCCAGGGCGCAATGGCCGCACAAACGCCCACAGGCTCGCGCAGCACCCGCACCTCTCCGCCATCATCGCGGTGGCGGATATCAGTGAAGGGGTAGCCTTCTATCAGATCGGCGTAATGGGAAAAGAGCGTGGCATTTTGCGGCACAAGCTTGCGCGTCAGGCTGATGGGCGCGCCAACCTGTGTTGTCCAGGCCCAGGCGATTTCCTCCAGCCTCTCTGAGATGAGTGTCGCAACACGGCGCAGGCAGGCGGCGCGCTCGCGCGCGGACATGCGCGGCCATGGCCCTTCGTCAAAGGCCATGCGCGCGGCAGAAACCGCGCGATCGATATCAATATGCGTGGCTTCGGGATAGCTGATAAGCTTTTCTTCTGTCACGGGCGAGATGACATCTATCCGCTTGTCTGATGCGGGTTTGACCCATTCGCCATTGATGAAAAACCGCTCTGGGGCCTTGAGGATCGCACTTTGCTGCATTGTAACCATATCGCCCCCTAAGAAGTGCTGACTATCAACCTACGACGCGGCGCAGATGGCCTGCGCCCTGCCTGCTGGCCCATTCGGCGCAGGTTTGAATACCGCCCAGCGGAAAAAGATGAAGCTGCGCAGGCGTGGCCTCTGGCCGGATCTGTGCCTCTTGGGCCAGCGCCGCGATCAGGTCATCAGGCTCGAAGGGAAGCAGCAATTTGCTCAGATCACGGGCGCGCTTTTTCAGCACTGTCAGCGATGGCCCAACACCGCAGGCAATGGCGAATTTCAGCAGCGTTTGCAGCTTTGCTGGCCCCGCAAGGCCCAGATGCACCGGCAAGCCGATATCCTCTTGGCGCAAACGGGCAATCCAGTCTGTGGCCGTTTTAGCATCGAACAGAAACTGCGTGACAATCGCCATCTCGACCCCAGTCTCGGCCGCGTGCCGCGCCTTCCAGCGCAGCGCGTCATCCAACGGGGTGTGGCTGCCATCAGCGGCAATATCACGGTTGCCCTCCGGGTGGCCAGCCACATGCAGGCGGGCGAACCCGGCCTTGTGAAAGGCGCCGGTTTGCAACATGTCGATCGAAGAGGTGAATTGCCCGACAGGCCGCGCATTGCCCCCCGCCAGCACAAGCGCCTGATCCACCCCGGCCTCGCCCTGATAGCGCGCGATCCAATCTTGCAGCGTGGCCAGATCGGGGATGGAGCGTGCCGGGAAATGGGGCATCACCTCAAAGCCATCCTGCGCCAAGCGCTTTGCAGTTGCCACCATCTCTTCAATCGGCGTGCCATCGATATGGGCGATGTAAACGCGCGTCCCCGCAGGCAGCAGGGCTTTGAAATCGGCAATCTTGGCGGCCGTGCGCGGCATTACCTCTATCGAATAGCCCTGCAACATCTGGGCTGCGGAAATGCTGGGATATGTCATGTGGCCTCCTCCATCTTACCTTATGTATACGCTATTTTGCGATTAAGGCAAATAATCATCCGATTTTGGCCATAACATTCCCACTATGTATACATTTAACCCGATCAATCCTCACGCTCGCGCCGGCGGCGGGTATCATCCAGACGCATGTCATCGCGCGCGCGTTCCAGAAGGCGGTTCAGGCCGGGGGCGTGGACGGTCTGTTCCAGAACCGATTCCAGCGCCTGCAACACCGCCCCGCGAGAGCCTTCTACCGTGCCAACTTGCGTGACATTGATATTGCCGATCTTCTCGGCAGGTTTGACCATTTCTGCCACGATCTTTGGCATGGCTTCCAGCCGGGCAAGCTCTGCCTCATGGGCAAGGGTTTCGGGGCTGCGGGCGTTTTCTGCTGCGATCCGCGCGCGCAGCGCTTCAATCTGGGCCTGCTCGCGCTTCAGATTGGCTGCCACCTCTATTTCGGTGGTCTGTGCCTGTGCCTCGGCGGTGTTGCGTGCGGCATTTGCCCCAATCTCTGCGCGGCGGGCGCTGGCCTCTGCCTCTGCCTCGGCGGCGATGCGCGACAGGATGCGGCGACGCTCTGCCTCTGCCTCGGCGCGCGCGGTTTCAACGGCTTCTTGCGCGCGAACGGCCTCGGCGCGGGCCAGATCAGCCTCGGCCATGGCGCGGCTTTCATCCTGGCTTTTGGCGGCAATCATTACCGCGCGTTCCTGTTCTGCCAGTTCCAGCGCACGGGCACGGGCGATTTCCGCCTCGCGGATAGCTTGCTCGCGGGCAATATCGGCAGTCTGGATTTTTTGCTCCATCTCTATACGCGCCTCTGCCGCCGCGCGCTCCGCCTCGGCTTTGCCGCGGGCCACTTCGGCCAACTGCGCCGAGATCAAAGCTTCCACCTGTTGCGCCTGCGCTATTTCGGCGCGGCGCTCTTCCAGATCAATATCCAGACGCTGGCGCGCGGCCTCCATTGCGGCGCGGCGCACGCTGACTTGGGTTTCGCTTTCAATCTCGGCGCGTTCCCGTTTGGATTGGGCAATCACCTGCGACAGTTTGCGCAACCCTTCGGCATTGAAGGCGTTGTTTTCATCCAGCGCCGAAAACGGGGTCTGATCCAGCGCGGTCAGGGCCACTGCATCCAGTTGCAACCCATAGCCCGATACTTGCGGGCCAACAGCCTCGCGGATGCGGGCCATGAATTCGGCGCGCCCCTCGTGCAATTCATCCATGCTGCGCGTGGCCGCGACAGAGCGCAGAGCGTCAATGAAAATCCCCTCCAGCAAATCGCGCAGTTCTTCGGCCTGAAAGCTGCGCCGCCCCAGTGCTTGCGCCGCGCGCGCAACGGGGCCTTCTTGCGGCGGAACAGACAGGTAGAATTCCGCGCCAACATCTATGCGCAGCTTGTCACGGGTAATCAGGGCCTTGTCGGCGCGGCGCTCTACATCCAGACGGATGGTTTGCATATTCACCCGCGCCACATCATGAAACCACGGCAGCGCCAGCAAGCCCCCCTCGATCGCGACACGCCGCCCGCCAATGCCTGTGCGCACCAGCGAAACGGCATTGCTGCCACGCTCGTAAAAGGCCGCCGCAAGGGCGATCACCACGGCTATCAGCACAATCAGCGCGATGATCCAGAAAATCGATGTCATCCTCTTTGTCCTTTTCGGCCAAGTTCGAGAGTATTACAGCCCATCATGGCGGCACCTCATCTGCGCCGACAGGCCACCATCCGAGGCCAGATTGGCCCCTGTCATCCCCGATGACAGATCGGACAGCAAAAACAGCGCCGCTTGCGCGGCATCCACAATCCCGCGCGCGCCATCATGGCCACGCGCGGCAGAAATTTCAGGGGGCAGATAGCCGTCCATACTGGCCGGGATCAGCGCATTGATGCGGATATCGCGCGCGGCCCATCGCCAGCGCTGCGCCATTGCAAAACCCAGCATCGCCCAGCCCGCCACGCGCGGCGCGCGCGCGGGTTCGGCATCCAGCCCCCAGCGGGTAACAAAGCCCGCAATCCCGGAGGGGCGCAGCGCCATGGCCGCGCGGGTTTCTGGCAGGCACTCGGCCCAATGGTGCGTAACCGGCGCGCCGCGCACCACGATACTGGCGCGCGGCGCCAGCTTTGCCCCAAGCGCCAGCGCCAGATCACGCGGCGCAATCAGCCCCTGCGCCAGAATATCGGCCGGGCGTGTATCTGGCAGCGCCGGAAACAGAACCAGCCCGTCCAGACCATCGGGCAGGCTATGGGCCAGCGCCTCTGGCGTTGCCGGATCAGACAGATCAGCGCGGTAAAAGGCTGAAAGCCCCTCGAAATTGCGCACACCGTCAATGCCATGCACTTCGGCCCCCGCCGCCTGCGCCGCGCGCACCACGGCCAAGCCCAGCCCAGAGGCAGAGCCAAGCACCGCGATACGTTTGCCAGCCAGAATTGCGGGAATAGCCATGGCCTAGAATACCGGCGGATAGGGCCGACCACCCCGATCAAGGGTAATCCAGCGGGTTTCGGTAAATGTCTCTATTGACCAGCGCCCCCCATGCCGCCCCAGACCAGAGGCTTTGGAACCGCCAAAGGGCACATGCGGTTCATCATTCACCGAACTGCAATTGACATGGCACATGCCCGTTTCCAGCCGCCGCGCGATATCCAATGCGCGCGCTTCATCGCGGGTGAACACCCCGGCGGAAAGCCCGTATTCGGTGTCATTATTGATCGCTATCGCTTCGTCATCGGTGCGAAACGGGATGACAGGCACAACAGGGCCAAAGGTTTCATCCTGATACACCAGCATATCGGGCGTAACGCCTGCCAATATGGTGGGTTCCACAAAGCGGCCCTGAATGCCGCCCCCCACCACCACTTTGGCACCTTTCGCAATCGCATCTTCCAGTTGCGCGCGCACACGCGCCACCTGGCGATCATTGATCAGGGGGCCAATGACATTGGCCTTGTCAGCCGTATCCCCCACTTTCAGCCGCGCGGCGCGGGCTGCGAATTTTTCCAGAAATTCGGGGTAAATGCTTTCCTGCACAAGCACCTTTTCCACGCTCATGCAGATCTGGCCCTGATGCATGAAACTGCCGAAATTCGCGGCCTGAGTGGCGCGCTCCATATCGGCATCTTCCAGCACGATAAGGCTGTCTTTGCCGCCCAATTCGACACAGCATTTCTTCAGATGCGCGCCTGCCTTGGCGGCAATCGCGCGGCCAACAGGGGTAGAGCCGGTAAAGGAAACGCCCTTTACCAGCGGGTTTTCAATCATCTCATCGCCCATCTCCGCCACCCGCTCGCGCGAGCAGGTGATGACATTGAACACCCCTGCCGGGATACCTGCCTCTTCCAGCACTTCGGCAAAGAAGATGCCGCCCAGATAGGGTGTATCCTCCGAAGGTTTGAGAACGATTGTATTGCCTGCCGCCAGCGCGAAGGCAAAGCCGCGCGCCGTCAGGATGCCGGGGAAATTCCATGGGCTGATGACAGAGATAACCCCCATCGGAAAGCGGATTGCGGTAGACAGTTTGCCGTAATCGCTGGGCAAAATCTCTCCCGATGCAGCGTAACAGATCGCCGCGGCAGAGCGGAAAACTTCGGGCACATAATGCGCCTCGAACGCGCCCTTGCCATACCAGCCGCCCCCCTCTGCCTGCACAGCCGCGATAAAATCGGGGGCGCGGCGTTCAAACACATCCGCAATCCGATGCATCAATTTCGCACGCTCGGTATATTTCAGCGCGGCCCAAGCGGGAAAGGCGCGATGCGCGGCCTCTATCGCGGCCGCGGCTTCTGTGCGGCCACCGTCCGGCGCTTCGGCCCAAAGGCTGCCATCATTCGGGTTGAGATCGGCAAAACTGCGCGCGCCCTGCCGCCACTGACCATCGATATACATGCCGCGCAGCGCGCGGGCGGGCTTTGTGTCTAGCATCTCAGCTCTCCATCTTGTCAAACTGTGCGGAACCGGGCCGCCTGCGCCAGACATCCACCTTGCCCGCAACAGGGGCCGGGGGGCTTTCTGCCTCTGGCGGGGGCGGCGTGTATGTTTTGGCAACGGGCGCGGCCCTGTCGCGGATCGAGGGGCGCAGCGGGGCCAAGGGTGCGCGCCCCGGCGCGCGGCTTTGGCGCGCGGCTGTCTCTATCTCTTCCAGCGCGCGGCGCAGCCTGTCACTTTGGGGGGCAGTCGCGGGCTGGTTCTGGGGCGTTGCGGCAGGCTGCGCCAGATGCACCGCGGCGCGGGGGCCGGGCTTTGCGCCTGCACGGCGCACCAGCGCGTCAATATCCAGCCCCACCACAGAGGCCGCAGAAACCGTATCTGTGGGGCGCGGGCGCAGGGTAACAGGCTGCGGCTTTGCCACAGGGGCAGGCGCTACGGGGCTGGCGCGGCCTTTGGCGCCGCCACCTCCCAGATAGGCCGCCTGCACCGCAGGATCATTGCGCAGCACGTCGGCACGATCTTCGCGCAGGATGGTTCCGTTTTCCAGCAGATAGCCCCGATCGGCAATCCCAAGGCTAAGCTTGGCATTCTGTTCTACCAGCAAAATCCCCAAGCCCGCCGCGCGCACGGCCTTGAGGTTTTGAAACAGCTCTTTCGAGAGCAAAGGCGACAGGCCAAGCGAAGGTTCATCCAGCATCAGGATAACGGGGTTGGACATCATGGCCCGGCCAATCGCCACCATCTGCTGTTCACCCCCCGACATGGTGCGCGCCACCTGCCCCGCGCGTTCTGTCAGTTTGGGGAAAAGCCCCACCAGACGGTCATAAATCTGCGCCTGATCCTCGCGCGCGCGCTGCGGGTTTGCACCCAGCATCAGATTGTCACGCACATTCAGATCGCCAAATATGCCGCGCCCTTCGGGCACAAGGGCCACACCGCGCTCCACCACCTTATGGGGCGCAAGGCCGGTTATGGCCTCTCCCGACATGGTGACAGAGCCGCTGACGCGCCCCTCGCATATGCCCGCGATGGATTTCAGAAGCGTGGATTTCCCGGCACCGTTCGCACCCAGAATGACCACAATCTCGCCGGGTGCCACGCGCAGGCTGACCCCATCTAGCGCGCGGTGCTTGCCATAGCTGGCGCTTAATCCCTTGACCTCAAGCATCTTCATCAGCCCCCAGATAGGCGCGGATCACTTCGGCATCGGCCAGAACATCCGCAGGCGTGCCCTCGGCTATCTTTGCGCCCGAAGACATCACCACGCAGCGATCACACAGGCTGCGAATGGCATCCATCACATGCTCTACCAAGATAATGGTGCGCCCGTCATCGCGCAGGGATTTTATCAGGTCTATCCCTGTCTCCAACTCTGTCGGGTTCAGGCCGGCAAGCCATTCATCCAGTAACAGAACCTCTGGCTCGCAGGCCAAGGCGCGGGCCAGTTCCACACGCTTTGTATTGATATAAGTCAGGCTGGACACAGGCATATTCACCTGACGGCCCATGCCCACGCGCTCCAGCAACTGGCGCGCGAAACTTTCCGCCTCTGCGCCCCAGCGCTGCCGATGGCCGAAGGCCGCACCCGCCACCACATTTTCCACCACGCTCAATTCCGGCAAAAGGCGCACCAACTGAAAGGTGCGCGCCACACCTTGGCGCGCAATGCGGTGCGCGGGCTTTCCCGCAATCTCTTGGCCGTTCAGCCGGATTGAACCGGCAGAGGGCGCAAATGTGCCAGAGATCATATTGATCATCGTGGATTTGCCCGACCCATTGGGGCCGATAATGCCCAGAACCTCGTTCTGATGCACATCAAAAACCATGTCGCGCACCGCCACCAAGCCGCCGAAGCGCTTGGTGACATCGCGCACTTCCAAAACAACCCGCGCCATTACTGCCCCCCTGCCCCGAACCGGCGCCGCAGCCTGTCATATAGCCCAACAAAGCCCCCCGGCAGCACATAGACGATCAGCAAAAACGCAACCCCCAACAGCAGCAGGGTTTGATTGGGCGCATGGCGCGAGATGAATTCCCACAGGATCGTGAAGGGGATAACCCCCGCCAAAGGCCCCCATAGCCGCCCCGTGCCCCCCAAAAGCGCCATGATCACCACCTGAAAAGACAGGATCGGGGCAAAGGCCGTGGAGGGTTCGATATAGATATACCGCGGCGCCAGAAGCGCGCCCACCACTGCCGCCACGGCCCCCGAAATCATGAACAGCACAATCTTTGCCATGGCCGTATCAATACCCGAATGCTTGGCCACAGTTTCATCATTGCCAATGATGCGCAGCGCAAAGCCAAGGCGCGAGCGCCCGATCAGCCAGCCCACCAGAAACACCAGCGCCGCCAGCCCGATCAACTGCCAGTAGATATCCCGCTCTGTGATCGAGGTGAGAACATACATGCCCCGTTGCCCGGTGCGGTTTTGAACCCATGTCACCACCTGCCGCACCAGCTCCGCCAGGCCCAGCGTGAAAATCACGAAATACACCCCGGACAGGCGCAGCGTAACCATGCCCACAAGTGCCGCCAGCACCGCGCCGATCCCTGCCGCGATCAGCGGTAAAAGCCACATGGGCAAGGTTTGGAAGCCCAGGCCGGTCACAAATGTTCCCAGCCCGAAAAACGCAGCCGTCGCCAGCGAGATGTAATGCGTTGGCCCCGAAAACAGCGCCCAGCTGGTGGCGAGAACCGTAAACATGGCCATGGTTGTGGCAATGGACAGGATATAGCCACTATCATAAAAGGGCAGCAATGCCGCAAGGCCAAGCGCTGCCGCCGCCAGCAGCAGATTGCGAATGTCGCGCGGGGTGATCATGTGGGCTTACTCCCGAACAGGCCCTGCGGGCGGAACAACAAAACCCCCAGAAACAGCACATAGGCCGCCGCCAATGTCAGGCCCGGATCAATCACCCGCGCCACGAATGTTTCGGCAATCCCAAGAATAAGCGCCGCAACAATCGTGCCGCGAATATCGCCCACCCCGCCCATGATCACGATGATCAGCGCCTTCATGGTGAACATCACACCCACAGAAGCATCCAGCGTGAAAAACATGGATATCAGCGCCCCGCCAGAGGCCGTGACAGCCCCGCCAAGCCCGAATGCAAGCGCCGACACTGCCGGCACATCAATCCCCACCAGTCGCGCGGAATTCGGGTTCACGGCGACAGCACGCATCCGCAGGCCAGCGCGCGTATAGCTAAGCCATAGCCACAGCGCGAGAGCCATAAGCGAGGCGATGGAAAAGGCAACCACCCGGTTTTGCCCATAGGATGCCCCCAGAATATCCACCCGCTGCGCAAGATAAGAGTAGTTGAAATACCCGCCCCCGAACATCCAGGTCATGATCCCCACCAGCACGAAGGACAGCCCGAATGTGGCCAGAATACTGTCCACCTCCAAAGCACCGCGCGATTTGGCGCGTTTGACAAGGGGTTGCAACATCAGCCGATAGATCAGCCAATTCACTGCAAAGGCGAGAGGGGCCACCACCACAAGCGCGGCAATCGGGCTAACCTGCCCGGCGGTATAAACCCAAAAGGCCGCAAAGCCGCCCGCCACCAGCATTTCGCCATTGGCCAGATTCATGATGCGCGCCACGCCATATTGCAGGTTCAACCCCATGGCGATCAGCGCATAGGTTCCCCCCAGCAAAAGGCCGGTGATCAGGATGAAGGACATATCTCTCTCATTCTCATGCGAAGGCGGAGCGGCAGGGCCCGTGCGCGCGCCCGGCCGCTCCCGGGTGGTTATGACCCCCCGTCGGTCAGGATCACAACAGACCCCCCATCCCCCCCGCGTGCCGCAACGCCGCCGAACACCCCC